>JADKAE010000022.1:52500-97316 GCA_016715405.1 Saprospiraceae bacterium
TCGATGTCCCCAGCTACGCCAAATACCTGCACCTCACCAGCAATAATACGATTTACGGCACGCAGTACCACTGGTGGCCCGATACGCAGGTACCTATCGTTTGCGATATGTCGTCGGATATTTTTAGCCGCCCAGTCGATATCAGCCGCTTCGGACTGATCTATGCCGGCGCGCAAAAAAATATGGGCGCCGCAGGTGTAACGCTGGTGGTGGTCAAAAAGGATTTGCTGGGCACGGTACACCGCCACTTACCCGCTATGCTCGACTACAGGTTGCACATTGAAAATGGCTCTATGTATAATACCCCCCCCGTATACGCCGTATATATAGCTATGCTTACAATGCGCTGGATTAAGGCCAACGGCGGAATGCGCCAAATGGAGCAACTCAACCAGCGCAAAGCACAATTGCTGTACGACGAAATCGACGCCAATCCCTGTTTTATAGGCACTACCCGCAAAGAAGACCGCTCGCTGATGAACGTGACTTTCCTGGCGGCAAAACCCGAGTGGGAGCAACCCTTCCTCGATGCCTGCAAAGCAGCCGGATGCGTCGACCTGAAAGGACACCGCTCTGTAGGCGGCTTCCGCGCTTCAATTTACAATGCTATGCCGCTCGAAGGCGTACAGGCATTGGTGGATGTGATGCGGGAGTTTGCCAAGCGTGAACAGTGAACAGTGAACTGTGAACTGCTCTTTGATCTGTTCACAGTTCACTGTTCACTGTTCACTTTATATACATAAATCGAGTTGTCAAAAACGCCGAGCGGGGTTTCTTTTGCCCCCTCCAAAAAGGGGTGTTTTAGCCAGGTGGAATCGGTGACGATGATATGCGAAGCCCCCCATTTACGGAAATCATCCATATTTTGCGTGGTCCACTCGCGAGCGGGAGTCACTGTCCATCCCTTGAGATTGAGGTAGTACAAATTTGTATTGGGAGAATAGTCGGGCACGCAGACTACCAGCGAGTTGTTAAAGCGAATATCGCGTTCATTCAGAAATTGATGCAACTCGTCCTGCTTCAGTAAACTTGGGTTTACAGCCGTATAATCGGGCGATGCGGCGCTGTAATAATAATGCATGCGCGCCTGAGTCTGATATATCCCCCAACCGGCAAATCCCAGTACGATCAATTGAGGCAAAAACCGGCCGTACCATCGCGGTAAATATTGCTTCGCCAGCCAAAGCGCAATACCCAGCGTAAGGGCCGGTAGAAACAAGATATCGATGATATAATAGTGGTGAATCAGAATTTGTCCGAAAAACAACAAGATAAAAGCGGTTGATCCCAATAGTGTGAACAAAAAGGTGAGGTAAACCGGGAGCGGCACACGCCGGGGCATTAGCAAAATTAACACCATAAGCGCAACCAGAAGGTAGATCAATTCGGTAGAGAAGTACAGTTTGTGGTATTCTCTTGCGATCTCTTTTACAATATTATCCACCCCGGCCTTCGGGAGCGAGAAAAACGATTCGCTGATTCCCGTCAGGAATAAGCCCGAGCCGTTTACGCGGTTGTAGTGGCTTGCCCACAAATACCAGGCGGCAACTGTTCCTAAAATCACCGCCGACACAATCGCCATATGCCAAAACGGAGGAAACCACCGCCGGTAACGCGACCGGGCAGCCGGCCATAGCTGACAGCACACCCCGGCGCCTATCAATGCCAGAAATGGAGACAACACGCTTACCTTAATTAGCCCGGCTATCAATACGATGCCTCCCATGCCATAGAACCAGGACAAGCGACCGGTTTGGTAATAGCGATAGTAACTCCAGGCGCCGAGCCAGGTTAGTCCCAGCCCTGCTGTATTGGGTAGGTAATTAAATCCGTAAAAAGCGAGTAAAAAGGAGCTCATCATACCCAGGGCTACGGCCAATGCCCCCACAGATCGCCCAAAACTCCGTGTAATACCCGATACAAGGCATACAATCCTGCAAAAAAGAGCAAGGAATTCAGCAAGCGAAGCCATACGTGATGGTCGCCGAACAAAGCATAAAAAATAGCGCCTATATAATATATGATAGGAAATTCTGCCACGGTCTTGCCATTTCCGGCTACGAGGTTGTGCACGCCGGGCTCAAAAAAGTGCATACCGTTGTTGTACTAACTCAGGGATAGCGAGGCGCCATCGGCCTGCCGCCAGCTATGCACCGAGATAGGTCCGTACTGTAGTATGCCGGGATAACCGTACAAGAAGATCAATGCGGCAAAACACACGCCAAAGACAATATGGGGCAGGTATTTCATATAGGTCGAGATTCATCGGGAGGTGAAGGGGGCACGATATTGGAATCACGGACGATATACAGCGGCCGGCGACGGGTATCGGCATTCATCCGGCTGAGGTATTCGCCGATGATGCCTATGCCGATCATTTGGATGCCCCCAATAAACAATACACTGATAATCAATGAGGTCCAGCCTTGTACGTAATCTTTAAGGATATGGCGGCCGTAGAAGGCATATAGCGTCATTAAAAAAGCAAACACAGAAACCAATAGCCCGAAATACGACACGATTTTGAGCGGGAAGTCGGAAAAAGCGGTGATGCCGTCAAGTGCGAAACGAGCCATTTTACCCAGGGTATATCCGGTTTTGCCGGCGTGGCGTTCGTTGCGGTCGTACATCACATACGTCTGGTTAAACCCGATCCAGGCAATCTGGCCCCGGATATATTTGTGCCTTTCCGGCATATTTTTGAGTACGTCGGCTACTTTGCGGTGGATAATCCGGAAATCGCCGGTATCGATAGGGATATTGATCGTAGTAATGCGGCTCAACAGCCGGTAAAACATTTTAGCCGTCCATTTTTTAAACCAGGTTTCGCCTTTGCGGGCATTTCTGCGGGCATACACCACTTCGAATCCCTCTTGCATTTTGCGATATAGATCGGCGATGAGTTCGGGGGATCCTGGAGGTCGGCGTCAATAATGGCTATGGCGCCGCCTTGCGCATGGTCGATACCAGCCGATACGGCGATCTGGTGGCAAAATTGCGGCTAAAGTCGATAAACTTTACCCTGGCATCCGATTTGGCGAATTGTTGAAGGATAGCGGCGCTACCGTCCTGGCTGCCGTCATTGACAAAAAGGAGTTCGAAGGAAACCGCCAGCCCTTGCAGCGTGTTAACCAGGCGCTCATATAAAAGGAGCAGGTTTTTTTCCTCGTTATATACGGGAATGACAACTGAAATATCAGGTTGAGTTATCATACTGTAAAGGTAGAAAATTCCCGGATTTCTTATTTTTGTGGCGATGAAAAACCAGATTTCACAACGCGAGCTGGAAATAGGCGGGCAATGCATACCGGTAACCATTGTGCGGGAGCGCAGGCACAGCATTCGCTTTGCGGTGGGTAAGCGGGCCGTCACGCTACGCCTGCCTGCCATACTTACCGAAGCGGAGCAGGCGGCCCAATGGGAGCGGTTTACAGGCTGGATCACGCGCCAGTTGCAACAAAAGCCGGGTCTGCTCGACCAGTTTGCCATTAAAACATACCGCAACGAGGATATCTTTTGGGTGGGGCGGCGAATGTACCAACTCCGGCTGGAGGAAACCGAAGGCGCTTCGCATAGGGGGCGTTTAAAAGACGGCATCCTGCATTTGCGGCTGAGTTCGTTTGCCAGTCAGACAGACCGGCAGAAAGCTATCGAACATTTGCTAAGCCGGCTGATCGCGGGAGATTTTCAGTCGGATATTACCCGGCGGGTATTGGCCCTCAATGAACAGCATTTTAGGGTAAGCATACAAGGCGTCAGGCTCAAATACAACCATTCCAATTGGGGCAGTTGCTCGGCGAAGGGCAATATCAACCTGTCGACGCGATTGCTGTTTGCGCCCGACGAAGTGATCGACTATGTTATCGTCCACGAATTGGCCCACAGGATCGAGTTGAATCACTCGCCGCGGTTTTGGAAACTAGTGGAAACGGCTATGCCGGAATATAAGCTACAGGAGAAATGGCTGAATGAAAACGGGCATTTGTGCCGGTTTTGAGGCGGGAGTTTGGGACTTCACGACTGTAGGACTTTACGACTTTACGAATGTACTGATATATTCGCAAAGTCGCAAAGTCGCAAAGTCGCAAAGTCGCAAAGTCGTACAAAATTATTCTGCGATTACTTCGAAGTCTATCTCTACGTGTACTTCTTTGTGAAGTGCGAGGATAGCTTTGTAAGCGCCGAGCATTTTCACTTCTTCCGGAATAGAAATCTTTCTTCTTTCGATTTCCACTTCGTATTGCTCTTTCAGGGCGTTGGCCAACTGTACGTTGGTTACGCTGCCGAAGATCTTACCGCTGGTACCTACTTTAGCGCCAATTTTGAGAACGGCGCCCTGCAGTTTATCGGCAATAGCCTGGTACTCTGACAAACGCCTCGACTCAACAGTAGCTTCGCGGCGCTTGAGATCTTCCAGCATATTGCGGTTAGTTGCATTGGCTACAATAGCCAGGCCTTGCGGGATGAGGTAGTTGCGGCCGTAACCGTTGCGAACAGTAACGATCGTGTGCTTGTCGCCTACCTTATCTATATCTTGCAAAAGAATAATATCCATGATGGTCTGCGTTTAATTTTTTTACAAAAAGCCTTAAGCAGCCAATTACTTCAACAAGTCGGTTACATAGGGCATCAGGGCCAGGTGACGGGCGCGTTTGATAGCTACCGTAACTTTGCGCTGGTATTTCAGTGAGTTGCCCGTAATACGACGCGGCAAAATCTTGCCCTGCTCGTTTACAAACTGGATCAAAAAGCTGGGATCCTTGAAGTCGATATATTTGATACCGAAACGGCGAAAACGGCAATACTTCTTGCGCTTTTGGCCGATCTTAGGATTGCTTAGAAATTTAATATCGTCTTTTGACGTAGCCATAAAGATCTACTTTAAAAGTGAACAATGGAAAAGACGCGAAGATTATTCCTCTTCTTCGGCCAATGGCGCCTTCACAACCGGGGCTTCTACGACAGGAGTAACAGGAGCCACAGGGGCGACAGGGGCAGCCACAACAGGTGCGACTTCTTTTTTGTCCTGTCTTCTGCTTTTCTTGCCGATAAGACCGTTGCGTTTGTCTTCGTTGTACTTAATACCGTACTTGTCGAGTTTCACTGTAAGGAATCTCATAATGCGCTCATCGCGGCGCAGCGCCAGCTCCATGTTGTCGATAATGCTGCCGGTAGGCGTCTGGAATTCAATGCAGAAATAGACGCCGGAATTGCGCTTGTGGATGGGGAAAGCCAGCGTGCGCAGGCCCATGTCATCTACGTGCACAATGGTGCAGCCGTTGTTCTTAAGCAGATCGACGTATGTCTGAGCTGTCGCTTGGATTTCATCGCCAGACAGCACGGGATCGACGATGAACGTTACCTCTAGTTGTTTCATTAATCAGACATATTGGTTAAAAAATGAACAAAACGGCTGCAAAGGTAAGAAATATTTGAAAATCTTATTGTTCTGTGTCAATTTTTTTGCCTCGCCACATGTTCCACCAAAACAAGGGTTTGGCGAGTTGTTCGCGCAGGCTGAAATCGTTGTACATCGCCGACAATACGTAGCGAATGCGGGGTTGCCGGTGATGATGTTGGCTACGATATTCACCAGCGGCGCTTTGGTCATGATGCGTTGGAGGCGGTAGCTGAGTTTCATTTCGGAGCCAAGCACGCGGGCCACGCGCTGATCGTAGGCTTTTAGGAATTCGGGGCTGAAGTCCCCGGTTTCGAGGCAGGCTTTGGCCTGGTCGGCGGCGATAAAACCGCTGTAAAAGGCATTGCCGATGCCCTCGCCGGTGAGAGGGTCCACCAGCGAAGCGGCGTCGCCCACCAGCATATAGTGCCGGCCGGAAATGGACCTGGATTTAGACCCCAGCGGCAGGCCGTATCCTTTGGCCTCTCCTACCCTACTTGCGTGCTGAAAGCGTTCGCGCAAAGTGGGATAATTGGCCAGCAGTTCATCGAGTGTTTTGGAGAGGTTGATCCGGCGGCGTTTCACCACGTCGCTGCGGATGCCCAGGCCTACGTTGGCATTGCCGCCAGGCAGCGGAAACACCCAGAAATATCCCGGCAACAGGGGTTTTAAAAAATGGAGTTCGATAAAATTATCGGCTGAAAAACCCGACACATTAGTATAATAAGCCCTGATTGCGGCGGCGTAGTGGCTGTCATCCTTAACCAATCCGGCGTGTTTTCTGCTGAACGACGAATGGGCGCCGTCGGCCACGATGAGCAAGTCGGTTTCTATAATAATATGGCGTGCTGCATCCGTGATGCGCCAGCCTTGGGGTATTTGTTCATAGTGTGCAGCGGCCACGCCTTCGAGCAATTCGATATTGGGCCTGCGCTTTACCTCTTCAATGAGAAACTGGTCGAAATCCCATCGTTTGGCCACATAACCCGGCGCGGCGCGTTCGTTGCGGATATAGTTGGGGTGAAAGGGAATGTCGAGCGGTTTGCCGTTGGGCGCTACAAAGCGAATGCCCCACACGTCGATTTGGGCGCCGGTAGCCTGGAATCGCTCGAGGATAGCGGGGTCGAGCCGGTTGAGCAGCGTAGTCACTTTGCCGCTGATGGCATCGCCGCAAACCTTGTCGCGCGGAAACACCGATTTGTCGAGTATCACACTCGGTATACCGTCATAGCTGAGTTTGAGTGCAGCGGCCACGCCGCCGGGGCCTGCGCCGACGATACAAACCTTAGAATTGATATATTTCATGAACTGGCAGATAAAAAGAAAGCCTGGCTGAAGGAGTGGATGTTTGTCGTGTTGGAAGGTAGATTGCCAGGCTTTCGTGATGGTGTCGTTCATAGTTGGTGCCCAAATGTACTACTTTTTCTGATATTTTCAAGCATAACTTTGCCGGTATTTTCCGTTAACATTGCGTTAATAATTAAAAACCGGTTTTTATCCGCTTGTTTATCTTGCGCATCCGGTATGCAATGCCTATCTTTGCGACGTTTTTGAACTGAATATGCCAGATAGCAATTGACTGGAGATGTGCCAGAGCGGTTGATCGGGCTTGACTCGAAATCAAGTGTACCTTCGCGGGTACCGGGGGTTCGAATCCCTCCATCTCCGCAATTCCAATCCTTTGTAAGTCAAGTACATACAAAGGATTTTTTTATCTCAAAACGACGCTCATGAATAACAATTATCAGGCTGTTACGCCCGAAGAAGCCGTATCGATTATCGCTTCAGGCGAAAGGGTTTTTATACATACCGCAGGCGCTGCGCCGCGCAGATTGATCAATGCACTGGCCGGCAGGGCCAGCGAGTTGCGCGACGTAGAACTGGTGCATTTGCACACGGAAGCAGAGGCCCCTTTTACCCTGCCCGAAAACCGGAAAAGCTTTCGCGTAAATAACTTGTTTGTAGGAGGTAATATTCGCAAAGCCGTACAAGAAGGTATTGCCGATTATATTCCCGTGTTTTTGAGCGAAGTACCCAATCTTTTCAGAAGGCGGACTTTGCCCTTAGACGCGGCCATGTTGCAGGTTTCACCTCCCGACAAAAACGGGTATTGCACGCTGGGTATTTCGGTAGACGCTTCATTGGCTGCCGCCCAGACCGCCCGCAAATTGATTGCCGAGCTCAACCCCAATATGCCGCGAACGCATGGCGACGGCGTGATCCATATCAGCAAGTTTCACAAAGTGGTAGAAGTGGATTACCCGCTGCCCACACTCCCAGAAGTGGCCCCCACGGATATCGAAATGCGCATCGGGCGTTTTGTGGCGGAATTGGTAGACGACGGCGCCACGCTGCAAATGGGCATCGGCTCTATTCCCAATGCCGCTTTGCTGGCCATGACCAACCACAAAGGCCTCGGCATCCATACCGAAATGTTTTCGGATGGCATCCTCGACCTTATCGAGCGCGGCGTAATTACCAACGAACACAAGGAAAAACACCGCCACCATATCGTGACGGGCTTTATGCTGGGTACGAAAAAATTGTACGACTTCGTACACGACAATCCGCTGGTACGCGTGCTGGATATCGCTTATGTGAACGATACCGCGGTTATTCGCCAAAACCCTAAAGTGACGGCCATCAACAGCGCCATCGAAATCGATATTACCGGCCAGGTCTGCGCCGACTCTATCGGTACGAAAATCTACTCGGGCGTTGGCGGACAGATGGACTTTATCCGCGGCGCTTCGCTTTCCGACAGGGGCAAGCCCATTATTGCGCTCCCCTCTTCTACCAACTCGGGCGTAAGCCGCATCACTACGCTGCTTAATGCAGGCGCCGGTGTGGTGACTACCCGCGCACACGTCCACTACATTGTGACGGAATACGGCATTGCACATTTACACGGCAAAAACCTGCGCCAGCGCGCCAAGCAGCTCATTTCAATCGCTCACCCCGATCACCGCGACCGACTGGAGCGCGAAGCGTATGAGGTGTGGAGGATAACGATTTAAGCGACTGTACGACTTTGCGACTGTACGACTGTACGACTGTACGACTGTACGACTTTATGACTATTTATCGCAAGTTGTTTATAATCAGCATCTTGAACCGATAACCCATAAGTCACAACCGACACAATCATAAATAAATCTTAATTCCCAGCATTTTTGATTTCAAATGCGGGCATTGGGTTAATTTTGTGTCAATTACGCAAATATGTGGCTCAAAACTGGGCATATTTTTTTGGCATTATTGATCTGGCTGAATGCCAATGGCATCGTCGTCAATAAACACTTCTGCCGAAACGAGCTCCAATCGGTGGCGCTTTTTGTGGCGGCCAGGAACTGCCATGCCGCAGCTGCCGAAAGCGCCCCTAAAAAATGCAGCCATCATTGCAAAGCCGACCATAAGCCGGTTACCGCCTTTACCAAGGGCAACTGTTGCAGCGACCAATCGACTTACCTCAAACAGCATACCGACCAGGTCAACGTTAAGGAGGGCAAAGCCACGGCCAAGCTTAAGCTGTTTGTTGCAGCTATTCCGGTTATAACATTCAACACTGAGCTGCTTGAATTGCCATCCATCAAAAGCGCGGCCTGTTACCGGCCGCCTCCCCTGACAAGAGACATTCCCGTACTCATTCAAACCTTTAGGTGTTAGGCACTTATGCACTCCTGTCCCGAGGGGCATTTGCATCGGGCTGTGGTATAATGTGTTTATTCACACACCAAGGTTTTTTTATGATAAAACAGCTTAAAGTGGGTTTGCCGTTTCTGGCGGCCTTATTCAGCGTCACTTGTGCTTTTTCGCAGGGTCCGCCCATACTGACCGATAAACCGATCATGTTGGGAGAAAAGAAAGGCACGATCCGCACCTATTTCCTGTACCGCCAAAACGACTACTTCTCGTCGCGTACCGTACCGCTTATGTTTGACTACAACCTGCGCAACAACCTGGAGCTAAGCGCCGCGCTGCCACTGGTTTTTGCCAATGAGTTGGTTGATAAAAACGGCATCGGCGACGCTACACTGGGCGTCAAATACCAATTCATCCGTGTTGACGGCATTGGAAAAACCTTTCGCGTAGCGGCAAAGGCGAAACAGACCCTTCCTACCGGCCAGGAGACCATTTCGCCCGAAACAGGCATGCGGCAATGGCAAACCACGCTGGGTGTAGTGGGAGGCATTGAAAGCATCAAATACGGCATCCAGGGCGAGGTGGGCTATATGCTCAGCGCCGAACAGGAGAGCCACATGCACAAAATGCTGACTTACAAGCTTGGATTCGGACTGCCCTTGCTCAAACCGGTGTACCCGGTAAAACAGGTCACCCTCTATTTTGAATACGAGGGCATCACCATCAGCCGGTACGACCACTTTGCCGTATTTTACGCACAGGGACTTCAATACGCCTGGAACCGCTGGACATTCGATTTGTCGGCACAATGGCCGCTGAAACAGGATTTACCTATTGGTTTACAACGCAATTTCTCGGTGCTGACCGGCGCCAGATTTATTTTATAACCATCTAAATTTGATTTTCACATGAAAAATATGCTTTTGATAATCGCCATCACGCTTCCCTTATTTGCGCTAGCGCAAACTGACAAAGTAACGGCCAAAGTAGAAGGGTTGGGTTGCCCCTTTTGCGCCAATGGACTTGAAAAGAAATTCAAAGACATCGAGGGTATGAAAAACTTTGTCATCACGCTGGAGACCGGCGCCATGACATTCACCGTACCCGCGTCGCTGCAACTAAGCACACAGGAAGTTGCCGACCGCGTTAGCAAAGCCGGTTATACGCTTGCCGATATCAATATTTAAAGGGCTTCAGGACAAGCCGACCGCATGAACAATGCCATGACGGTTAGCTATAAAGGAGCAAATGGCGAAGAAACAGCGACATTCACCGTACACGGCAATTGCGGCATGTGCAAAACGCGCATCGAAAAGGCCGCCATGGGCGTAAAAGGCGTCAAAAAAGCTACCTGGGATGCCGAAAAGCAGCAAATAGAAGTGGAATACAATACGAAGAAAACCAAGCTTATCACCATCCACGAGGCTATTGCGGCTGTGGGCCACGATACGGATTTAGTACGCGCCAAAGACGAAGTTTACGACAACCTGCACGGCTGTTGTAAGTATGAGCGGCAGTAATTGTGGATAAGTTAATACTAACGTCAATTGCAAAAAAAAGTCGCCCAGAATCTCTCATTCTGGGCGACTCGTATTATATATATTGCTGAATATCAATTACCTAATCAAAGTAATATTTCCCTTCTTTACAAATTCTTCCCCATCCGGGCAGATCACTCGCAGGTAGAAGCCGAACACGTCGGGTGGGAGGCGTTCTCCTTTGTACGTACCGTCCCAACCTTCAAACGGGTTATTGGTTCTGAACATCTCTTCGCCCCAGCGGCTGTAGATCATCAATTCCATTACCTCTAACTGATCAAGGAAATTGCTGCGCAGGCGCAGGATGTCGTTGTCGCCGTCGCCGTTGGGCGTGAAGGCGTTGGGCAGGAAGAGGTGGTTTTCGTCGCAAATGGCGTTGATTACAAATACCAGCACGGAATCGGTGGCCGTACAGATCGATTCGGTGGCCGTCACTACGTACCAGTTGTCGCCGGGTTCGTCGGGCGTCACGGTTACAAAATCGCCACCGGGCGGATCGAGGGTGCCGGAAGGTACTTGCCATACCAACTCGCAATTGGGGCAACCCGTCACGGTAATCGTGGTAGAATTGCCGAGCAGGATAGAGTCTTCTGCTGCTACGGCAGTCAGGCTTCCGCTGATATCAATTACTATAACAGTAGTCGACACAGTAGCCGAGCAGCCGTATTGGTTGGTAACTTCCACGCTAAAGTCGTTGCCGTCGTTGGGGTCAACGGTTACGGCAGGGCCGTCGAGCGGCGTCAGGATGGCCGTAGAAGGCGTCCACTCGTAGGTGAGCGTCTGGGCCGGGTCCAGATTGGTTACGACCAACTCCGTGGCCTCTGTCGGCACGCAGAAGATGATATCCGGCGTAATCGTGGCATTGATCGGGAAGGCCAACACCTGTACGCTGTCGATATCGGTGCAGCCAAAGGCATCCATGCCTACGGCGTAATACGTATTTGCGCCCTGCGGCGTCACAATCAGCTCGTTGCCCTGGCCGATGCCTACCGTCAGTGTGGGGTCGGCGTACCAGGTGATCGTGGTTCCCTGGGCTTCGGTGGTAGCCGTGAGGGTTATTGTGGCTGCTTCGCAAAGCGTGGTATCCGCTTCCGCATCGATATTGATGGCGGGTGGCACGTTGACCTGCACCGTCCGAACCAGCTCGCAACCGGCTACCGGCTCGGTAATGGTGACGGAATACGTGGCCGAGGCATCAAGCGTAGCTATCGGATTCCAGGGATTGGTGAGGTCGAGGCCGGTCACGGGATCCCAGGTGTATACATAGTTGGGATTGCCATTGGGGTTCAATGGCGTGGGTTCGCCGTTGCAGGCTGTGACTTCAGGACTGGGAATGCCGTCGGTCAATACCGTTACGCTCACTACAATGGTGTTGGTATCGGTGCAACCGGTAGCCGTTTCCGTGGCGAGCACATAATAGGTAGTCACGCCTTCCGTGGGGGTGGTAGTGAAAACGTTGCCTGTAAATATCGTCGGCGGGGTGAGGGATGGATTATTAAACCATTCCACAGTCGTCACCACGGAAGTAGTCGCCGTAAGCGTAACAGGCACTATTTCGCAAAGCGAAGTATCGCCGTCGGTTTGCAGGTTGATCAAATCGGGCACCTGTACTTCTACTTCGGTACTCAATGTGCAGCCGCTCTCCGGATCGGTGACGGTAACATTGTAAGTCGTCGATTGCGTCAGGACGGCAATCGGGTTCCAGGGATTGGTCAGGTCGAGGCCTGTTTGCGGATCCCAGGTGTATACGTAATCCGGATTGCCGTTGGGGTTCAAGGGCGTCGGCGTATTACCGCAGGCCGTCACCGGCGAATCCAGGCCGGGTTGGAAATCGGTAGCCGTTATGCTCACACTCGCGGTATCGCTACACCCTACCCCATCGGTAGCCACCACATAATACGAATTGGCGCCCTCTACAGGCGTAACCTCGATGGTGGAGCCGGTACCGATGCTATTATTTTGGTTATCAAACCATTCAAATTCAATATTCGACACCGTACTGCCTGCAGTAAGCGTAACCGGATCGAGCGAGCAAACGCTGGTATCCTGTGGCGACACGGTGAGGTTGATCGGATCATTTACCAGTACCGTCACTTCGCGGATCGTTTCGCAAAGCGAACCGCTCACGTTGCCAGAAATCGAAACACTGTATGTGGTGCTTACATCGCCGATGAAAAATGGATTGACGGCAGTAGAATCGGACAATCCCGTGCCTGGCGACCACAGGTATTCGTACAAGGGTATACCATTGGGATTCAGTGGTAGGGGCTCTCCAAGACAGGCTTGTAGCGTATCCTCCAGTAAAATAGTAAACGTTATCACATCGAGCGTAACGGACACCGTATCTACGCAGTTATTTTGGTTGGTAACAATAGCCGTGAGCACAACGGGGCCCTGGTCAACCACGACTGTTACGCTCGAACCGGTAGTTGACCCCACGATGATATCTGCGGGCGACCACTGGTACGTAAGGACGTCCAGGCTATCCAGGTTATTCACGAAAATAGTTGTTTCCACATTTTGGCAAACGCCGACGGTATCGCCCGGAGGTGAAAACGTAATATCCACACCCTGGTCATTGACCGTAACCGTATCTGCATCGGAACAGCCGTATTGATCGGTAGCGATAACGATGTAAGTTTCGTCGCGGAACGGGTTGACCGTTATACTGGGGCCGTTGCCCACCAGCGCGCCATCAAGCGTAACCCATTCGTATTGGGCGGGCACATCGGCGGTAACGGTGAGTGTGGCGTCTTCGCCGCAGGTATTGATATCGGGGCCTGCGTTTACATTGATATCTGCCGGGACAAAAACCGTGATCTGCCCTGTAACCGAGCAGGTATCGGAGCCAAATCCCAGCACTGTCACGCTATACGTAGTGGTTTGAGCCGGTGAAGCAATCGGGTTAGGGCTATTGGGGTCGCTCAGTCCGTCGGCGGGCGACCAGAAATACTGGTAATCCGGGTTGCCATTGGGATTCAGCGGCGCGCCTTCGCCGGCACATACGACTATGGTATCGGCCAGCGATATTTGGGTCAGTTGAATATTGACCGTATCGGTTATCGAGGCCGTACAATCGTTAGCGGAAGTAATCGTGAGCGTAACGATGAGGTCGCCGCTTTCCGTCACAGTAATCACCGGGTTTTGTTCGGTAGAAGTCTGCCCGTTGCTGAACGTCCACAACCAGCCGATCGTATTATTAAAAGTATTGGTAGATACGTCGAAAAACGCCACCACGGCACTATCCGGGTAACATTCAATAATATCAAAATCAAAAGCTGCTACCAATTCAGGTTCTTCGATAATGATAGTTTGGTAAACCGAATCCAAATCGGAGCAGTTCACATCGTAAGCGATAGTGAGCAACACCGTGTATGATCCCGCTGCGGCGTAAGTATGCACCGGATTAACATCGGTGCTGGTCGTATTATCGCCGAAGTGCCATACATAGGCAAAGGCGTTAGTGCTGGTATTGGTAAAATTAACCGTTGCGCCGTTGCATTGAATTTCGTAAGTAAAACTGAGGGCCATAGCCGTATCGATAACGGCCACCCTAACCGAGTCGAAATAGACGCAACCGAATTGGTTGGTTACTTCGACAAAAAGGGTTTGTTCCCCTACTGTTTCAATCACATCGGGCGATGCCTGGTTGGCAGTACCCGGCACAAAAGCGCCTACGGGAGTCCAGTTGTAAGTAAGCACGTCATTGGGGTCGTTGTTGACCACCTCCACTTGTACTTCTTCGCCGAGGCACACAGCTACGAGGTCTTCCACGGACACATCCACGGGCCCTCCACTGACCGAAATCGTTTCGGTATCAGAGCAGCCCAGCGCGTCGGTGGCGATGACCGTATACACTTGTGAGCCGGAGACCACGGCGACAAAGTTGGCGCCGGTAGCCACCGTATCGCCTAGCGCATTCAGCCACACAATATCTGCGGGGGCTTCAATGGTGGCGCTTAGCGAAACTTGCGGATCGCAGGTAGTCACCACATTGGTATTGACCTGCAGGTTGATAGCGGGCGGCACAATGACCAGCATCGTCTCTGTAAATTGGCAGGTATCTGATCCGATAGCGCTGATCAGCACAGTATACAGCGTCGTTTCCGTGGGGAAGAACACCGGATTGGCAGAAGCAGGATCGCTGATGCCCGTAGCCGGCGACCATTGATAGGTCAGCAGCGGATCGCCACCGGCGGGGAGTTGGGTTGTATCGCCTGGACAAGCTACGAGCGTATCCGGGAATTGATTTTCATTATTAATTAATAAAATATCAACCGTACCGGTCATCGAATTGGTACAATTCAACGCGGTAGTAATCGTGAGGGTAACCTCGATGTTCGTATTTTCATAAAAAACAAACACCGGATTTTGCAAGGTCGAAGACTGCCCGTTGCTCAACTCCCACAACCAGCCTGTCGTATTATTCAGGTTATTGATAGATTGGTCGGAAAATTGCACCACCACCGAATCGGAGCTACAAGCATCGTAGGTTATCTCGAAGTCGGCATTGAGCAATGCTTCCAGAATAGTAATGGATTGGGTAATCGTATCGCGGCAGAAATCGCCGGGCGCCGTCATCAGGGTTATCACGTAAGTGCCTGTATCGGGATACGTATAGCTGGGGTTAGCCAGTAAAGAAGTATCTGCCGTAGTATTGGGGTCGCCAAAATCCCACACATAAGAGCCGTTGTGTTGGCTATTATTGTCAAAATTGGCGGTTAATCCGTCGCAACCGGGTGAAAAATCAAAGGTCAGCAGCGGCATATCTATAGCAATCACCGTGACAGTTTTCACGATCTGGCAGACATTGCCGGGGGCGGTAATCGTCACGTTGTACACAGCGCGTTGTGCCACTGTGAGCGTCGGATTAACAGCCAGGGGATTGCTGAGACCGGTAACCGGCGACCATTGATAGCCAAATCCGATATCGGCAGGCGTATCGGGGTTAAGCCCGATTGTTTCGCCGATACAGGCATAAAGCGTATCCCGGATTAGCGCGCCTGGGTTATCCAAGCCGCTTTCAAAGGGTTTGGAGATGGTGCCCACGCATCCATTCTGACTGGTAGCTGTAAGCGTAATAGTGCCGGTCACATTAAGCGGCACGTTAAACAGGGGGTTTTGCTGTGTAGAGGTAAGCGTAGTATTGCCGTAAACCAGCGTCCAGTTCCAGGATACCACGGGAGAAACCGGGTCGACCGACAGGTCAGTGATTTGGACCAAAGACTGGTTTTCGCAATCAAACACGCTGGCCTGGAAATCGGCGCTGAGTGAATTATTTTGCAGAAAGATCTGTCTGATCAGAGTGTCTGCGCACTGGCTGTTGGGTTCTGCAATAAGAGCAACCGTATATAAGCCGGTATCCGGATACGTAAATACCACGGTAGGGTCGAGAGTGGTAGAAGCTGGGGTTAGGTTGGGATAATCGAAATACCATTGATAGCCTGTAGCGTTCGTGCTTTGGTTTTCAAGAGTCACCGTCAGGTTGTCGCACTGGGCTTCCGGACTAAAAAACACCGAAGTAATATCGCCGCAGGGGTTCACATTATACTTCGGCGTCGTATTCTTCCACACAGACGCCCACTACAAATTGGCCGGTGATACCGGGCACGGCAGTCATGAGGCCTGTGGAGGCGTTGATTGTGAGGGGCGTGCCAAAGCCGAGCATATCCTGCAAGGAATAATTGGGCGCCAGCCAGGTAATTGTATCGTAGGGGGGTGGATCAGCGGGTTGGGGTTGTGCGTTATTAAGCGTGCCTCCTTCAAAGGGCGTACAAAGTTTGTAGACCAGGGAGTCTCCGTCTAAATCGACCGCGGAGTGGTCAAAAACCAGGGGTCTGTTGGTACATATATAAATAGGCGGCCATTGTTGAAATTGGGGGCTGCTGTTACAATTGAGCATAGCTGATTCAGTCAGGCGGATATCGAAAGTGGCGCCCGTAGCCAATGGGTCGACAATATTATTAATCGTCTGGTTGCGGCAGCAGCGTTGATAGCTGAGATGATACCCCCCTGGTCGGAATGGCAGCGTCACCGTATCGCGATAGGTAGTAGTGTGTACGCATACTTGCTCCAGAATCACCAGACAGGGGTCTTTCAGGTTCGATGTAATGGTATCGTCCTCTATATAGGGGATAGAGAGGGATTGGACCAAAAGGCCGAACTGATCATATACTGCTACGTAAGCCGGATCGTCGAAAAATGCCAGTGGGTCGCCGTAGAAACAGTCGCGGTATACGCTAAGTGTAACCTCATATTTATTATTTCCCAGGCATTTATACCCCAATTCACCACCAATAATGTGGGTGGCGTGAACTGCTGCGGGCCAGGCCAGCAAACACAGGCATATAGGTAGTAAAAATTTCTTCATGGCGTTGTTCCCGTTTGAAGCGGTCATGAGCTGTTTATTTGTTACCTGTTTCATTTAACTTCTATGATTTCTACGCGGCGTTCCAGGGTGGCCAGAATGCCATAAATAGAACTTTTAGGGTCGCTGGCGTCAATTCCTTTCGGTGCTTTTGATTCGCCCAGTGCTACTTCTTGGATCCGAAGTTTACCGGAGCGGATATAGGGCATCAGGACGCCGTTTTTGTAGCGTTCAAAATGGTTGCGCACGCTATCTGTACGGCGGGAGCTGAGCAGTTTGTTATACTGTGCAGGGCCTCGAGGGCTACAATAACCTTTGATGGTAATCGTAATAGCGTTCTTATTTTGCAAGAAAAGATAGAGTTTATCGGTAAATGATTCCAGGTCTTCACGGCCGCCTCTCACTTCCCTGTTGAAAAAGTCACTGAAACGGCGATTGGTCCGGAAAAGATCTTCACCAGTAAGTCCTTCTGTATTCTGGCGAATAAATTCTTCTCTTCGGTCGTAATAGGCTTTATTAAGGGGGAGGTAATCTTTTGTGGTGGTAGGCTGGTAAGATTTGGGGTCGGGAATTGCGTTATCAAAATAGAGTGTGAGCGGCAAAAAATCTTCAAAGTTAATACGTCTCAGACAGAGTTCGATCGTCATCTTGCCCTCAGAATTGGCGAGTTGTTCGGCGGCAAAGCGCACGGTATCTACCCGGCCAATGTAGCCCAATTTTTCGGCAGTGATCAGATAGGTTTTAGCCAGGTCGACAATAAACAGGAATTGGTTGCTCGAATAATTAGTCAGGCTATCTATCAAACGGGGTTGGCCTACACCCAATTCCGACAGGCTTATGCTTACCCCGTTTAATTTAGAGCGGTCGTCGCAGTCGAAAGTAAGCACTTCGAGTAGTTGCCCTAGATAGACCCTTTTCTCCACGCGGGTTACATTGGCATATTGAGGTTGAGCGAGGTCAATGGATTCCGTTACTGATGCATAACTATCTCTGCGAGCTTTGATTACGTATTGTTTATTGCGCTGTGCTCTAAACACAAAATCGTTGCCATTGGGATTAGACGAAGAAGCGACTAATTGTTCACCCGCAGGGGTTACCTCGTAAAGTTCCACCGTGGCGCTGTTGAGTGCGACAGAGTCGAGTGAGCGGAAAGTAGTTACAACCAGTTCTATGCCAGGGCAGAGATAAACTTGTTTTTCGATGGTAGTAAGTCCCTGGTATTCAGGGCTATTTAAATCAACTGTACCACTATCGGAGGTATAATCCGGTTTAGTAGCTTTATACTCGTATTGTTTTCCGGCAATTAGCGAGAAAGAAAAATTATTGCTACTGGGGTTGGTTATTTTGCTAACCAACCGGGGGCCTTGCGGGGTAATTTCCGACAATTCCAAAGTAACACACGATAGTGCTGCAGAATCAAGGCAAGTAAACGAAGTGATCCTCAAATTGACCACATTGTCAAATGTGAGTTGAAAGATATCGTTGCAACAAAACTCCCGGGTATCATCCCAATAAACGGAGCTGGTATCGGGGCGGTTAGACGACAGATAACCTTTGGCGCCATCTGCGTCAAGCATAAAATAGAGGTCGTTATAACTGGTATTAACCGGAATGCCCATATTTTCGGGGGTAGCCCAGCCATCTGTTGTTTGGCGGCTGCGGCACACGTCATATCCGCCCAAAGTATGGTAGCCGTCGGAGCTAAAATACAGGGTAAGCGTAGTGGCATGGAAAAACGGGGTAGCATCATTGCCTGGCGTATTAATACCCGCGAGGTTTTCGGGAGTAGTCAGGCTGCCATCGGGGTTGATGGCGCTGCGCCAAATATCCAGCAGGCCTTTGCTGCCGTAGTCGGTCCGGTCTGACACAAAATAGAGCCATTCCTGGTCGTTGATCGGGTCGTAGGCTACATGTGGCTGGGTATTTGTGGCGCCGCCGTTGGCATTAATCACCAGTTTCTGGGGGGCGCTCCATTTGCCGTCGGGGGCTACGTTGCTTGAATAGAGGTTGCAACGGATATCGCCGCCATTTATATAATCACAAATCGTATAATACACCCTGGTATAATTGCGATTAAAGGCGGTATGTGATACGTGGCGGCGCGGCAGGTTTATCGTTTCCGGCAGGGGCGCCGGCTTGGCATTGCTGTCGGGCAGTTCCAGTATTTTGGCATAAGGCCTTGGTGGATTCAGCGTGTCTTTCGGGTCGATAAATTGAAGAGAGGAGTAATACAACGTATCGCCTTTGGTGGCCAGGCCGAATTCGGAATACCGGGAATTGATCTTACTATTATAGTGTGATACCGTTACGCGGTCGGAAGCCGTAAGCATATTTGCCCATACGCAATCATCGGCGCCTTTAGTGGCGGCATCCCGATAGCGAGTCTCGGCGTTGGGTTGTTCGAGCAGAAACTTTCGGTATAGGTCGGCTGCTGATTGGAAAAGGCCCAGGCGTTGTCGCACTTCGGCCAGCCAGAAAGTGGACAGCGGGTATTCCTGGCTATTGGGGCTATTCAAAACACGGTTGTAGCCGTAGTCTGCCTTTTTCAGCTGCCCGGCCTGCCGGGCCGATTCCGCATATTTATACCAAAGGTCATATCTGGCGCTGTCATACTCGACAGCAATTCCAAAATAAGTAAAAGCGGAGTAAAAGTCCTTTTGGTCATAGGTTTTATTACCTGCTTTTATCCATGCGTCAAGGGGTTGCGCCATTGTACTGTGGCACCACCACGACAAAAGTAAAGCAAGGACAAACAACTTCTTATTCATAGCGTATCGGCCTTAATCAGTTAATCGATGGGGGGAGATAACCGGCATGTATAGACTGCCTGCATTAAAAAATTAAATCAACGGACAAATGTAGCGGTATGGCAGCGCTCTTACCTTGCGCAGGTACCACCTTACGGAAACTTCGGGGCCGCCTCGCTGGCGGGTTGCCACGTTGAAATCAGATACATTGATATCATAGGTAAAAGCGGCTTCCCAGGCATTGTATGATAATTCAATGCCGGGCACAAATGCATCGCCGAAATCGTCGTTAAAGCGATAGGCGCCACCCAGTTGAAGGGCTACCTGGTTGCCCAGATCACGGCTGAGGTGATAGCGAATGCCCAACATACCGAGGTATTCGCGATAGGGATTTTGGAACTGAGCGGTGGCGTTGGCTACCAGGTCGAAGTCGGATTTGCCTAACTGTACGACACCAAGCAGATAGGGGCTCAGGCGCATCGACAGGGGGGCTTTGTCTCCTTCCAGAAAGCTCTGATCGGGCTTATTAAGGTGAAAAAAGCCGAGGCCCACGTCCAATTTCGAGCGTTTTTCCAGCCTGTCTACGAGTGCGTCGTCTCGCAGGCTTTGCAAGCGCAAGTTAAGGCCTGCTGAAAAGTCGACGTATATATTACTAGTGTTTGAAAAATCTTCGCCATTGGAAAGGTTGGGATCATAGGTACCCCTGGTATCGTCAAACTGGCGGTCAAATGTGAGGTCGCCCGCTTTAAAGGCTCGTTGGCCTACGCCCACCTGGGCGCCAACCGTGCCAAAAAAAGTTTGGGTAAAACGTTTAGTATACGACCCGCTCAGTCCCACATTGATAAGATATAGCTTGGAATAGCCGGCGTGATCGTAGTTAAAGGCCAGGCCGCCCGAGAAAAAACCCGTTTTAGCGGTGCGGCGTACGAATTGTTTATCTGCCGAAAGGGAAAAAGTCATATAATCTACCGGCACAGACGACCACTGGCTGCGGTAAATACCCGCCACTCGCACATCTCCCCGAAAAATGCCTGTCAGGGCAGGATTCAGATTTAGCGGTGCATGATAGAATTGGGAATAATGGAAATCCTGGGCTTGCAATGCAAAATGCATGCAGATGCCCAGCAGGCTGAGGTAAATGGTCTTAGTGTGCATCTCAAGTGTTTGTTGTACGATCGATATACCAGAGAACAGCTTAAGTAAGGTGTGCATGTTCATGGTTGTATTTTTCATTTCCCAAAATAGTTAAATTCTTCAACAGGCAAATAATAATTGCGTCTGTTTACCACACAACGATCTATTTTGTACGGCGTATAGTATTGAATGTTGCGTTATCCGGGTACTTTCTACTGGTCTGATTTTCTACCGGTCTGTCGACTTGAAGTCGACAGACCGGTCAGTGAATTGGTCAGACCGGTCAGTGATTTGAAAATGGGTAGATAGGCGTAAAATTATTATATGTTATTTACCCTCAAAATATACCGTTTTCTCATAAAAACACACCTTTCCGTAAATTTATATCAAAATACGTACTAAAAGCCATGTAATAATTCGAAAAACATTTGGACATACTGACCAAGTTGCTTAAACTTGCATTCGAAAGTAGTTGATTTATCCCAATTCAACTACTTTGTTTTATCCCAATTTTAATCCTCAATATTCCAAAAGAAAGCGTTAAGGCATCAATAGAGCATTGCTTTATTGATTTATGATCCCGTTTTTTATCCTCATTTTTATCCTTTCGTTTGACACCTGATCATAGGTGTCGAGTCTCCATTTTTTTGCTCTTCACTTACCGATCAAGGAAAAGTTCAGGTAAATCCAACAGCTTTAGTCCAACTTCAAAACTACGGTAACGTGAAAAGAATTCTACTACTAACTGCATGCGTGACGATGTTCTTTCAGCTATCTGCGAGAGTGATCTACGTAAAATCTGGCGCTGAAGGCACCGGTACTTCTTGGGAAAATGCATACGGCGACCTCCAGTCGGCGTTGCGTGCCGCTAAAAGTGGCGACCAGATATGGGTTGCTGCCGGCAAATACACGCCCACCAAACAGAACGACCGTAGCGCCTCTTTCCAGATCATCGACGGAGTAGAATTGTACGGCGGCTTTGAGGGTTTTGAAACTTCACTTTCTCTGCGCGATTTTTATAGCAATCGCACCGTACTTTCTGGAGAGATTGGCTCTCCGAATTCAAAAGACGACAATTCTTACACCGTAGTATATACACACAACGTAAGCGCACGCACAATAGTAGATGGATTTGTAATCAGCGACGGCATGGCAAACGGATACGGCGACAACGTCGATATCAAGTCAAGCGGCGCAGGTTGGTACAATAACGGCGAAGGTGCTGTTTCTTCTCCAGTGATCAGAAACTGTATTTTCATCAACAATACGGCACGCGAAGGTGCAGGTCTTTACAATTTCGCCATCAATGGCCAGTGCAGCCCCAAAATAATGAGCTGCCGCTTTGTATCTAACTCGGCAGATTTTGACGGCGGCGCCATCTACAACAATGGCAGCTACGGCATTTGCAGCCCCGAAATTACGAAGTGCCACTTCGAAGCCAATGCGGCTACCTACGGCGCCAGCATTCTTAACAAAGGCGTTGATGGTGAAGCTAAGCCGGTGATCGCAGAATCGGTGTTCATCGAAAATGCTTCGATCATCCGCGGAAGCGCAATTTACAACTATCGCGACGGCAGCGGCGTATGTGATGCTATCATCCTGGCCTGCCGTTTTGAACAAAATAACTCTACGATCAACGACGAGATAAGCAATACCACTAACGGATCTCAGAAAAACGAGAAATCGGGTATTGTATACCGTCCAGCCGGTCACTAATCCCGGCCAAAACACCTAAGACACGTTAGCCGGCCGCGCGAAAGCGCGAGCCGGCTTTTTTATCGGTCAGACGGCTGCAAGCCGTCTGACCGATGCGGCTGCAAGCCGTCTGACCGATGCGGCTGCAAGCCGTCAGACCGGAGGCGGCTGAGGAGCGAGCGGCGCTGGGTGATGAGGCGCGCGTTGCCGCGCATACCGTATTTCAGCGGCACTTTAAAATTAGCTGTGGTGGTTAATTCACGAGGGAGCGTCAGCGAAAAGTAGTAGTGATTATCAGGGCTACTTATCGGAGTGATCGCACTAAGCTTAGCAGGTATTTCGCCATATTTGGCATAAGGGTAATCGTATAGCCGGATATTAGCTTCCGCACCGATGGAGAGCATCCCGGCGCCTTCGGCGGGTAGCAGGCCGGTGGCGGTAGTAATGTCAGTCTGAGACTTTACAGGTACGATAGCAAACAGTTCTTGTCCCTGCTCCATATATTGCCAGTTGTTTCGCAGTCCGGTGAGCAGAATGCGACCGTCGGCGGGGGCGAAATAACACCAATCTTCTTTCCATTGGGAGATGGCGCCGCGCAGGGCGCCGAGCGCGGCCTGCAGCGCGGCAAATTCTTCTTCATTGCGGCGTTGGAAAACCATTTGTAGAGTAGACAAATCAAAACGCAATCTTTCCGATTCCTGCAAGTAGCTTAGGCGCAAGGCATTTTGCTGTTCGCGTTCTTTTTTATGTTGCAACAAAACGAGCAGGGCATTTTCCACTTCGAGGGCGCTGGCAGCGCCCGATTGCGCCAGCGTGGCATATTCGCGGTAGCTACGGTCGGCCATGGCTATTGTAGTATCGAGCAGCCGGATTTGGCGCAGTGCAACCGAATCGAGTTGTTGAGCGTGTCGCCACTGCCTTTGTTGCGATTGCAGACGCAAGGCGGTATCATCATAACGCATGAGTTTGCGCCAGCGCTCAAACTGAAAAACGGCATTCGAATAAGCCGGTTGCAGGCTGCCCAGCGACAGTCCGGAGGGCGGCAAGGCGTGTTGTATGGTGGCGGCTTCGGCTGACTCGAGCCAGCTTTCGAGCGTCTGCACGTCGGATAGCGCGGCAGATTGAGCGGTGATGGCCAGCAACTGCCCTGAATCGACCGGGGCGCTGTCGGCTACCAGCAGGCCGATTGATGCATTCGCCTTTGCGGCGATACGTATAGGAGGGCTACCGAGCACAATCTCCACTTCGGCGGTCAGCACATCGGGATACTTGAGACCGGCGGCAAGGGCCAGCAGCAAAGCCACAAAACCGGCGACGGCCCACATACCCCATCGCAATATGCCACGTGGGGGGCGGCCCATTGCATGGCGCTTTTCATCGTTATTCGGATCGTAGCGCGTAGGTTGAGGAGGAGTTGCATTTGCAGGCATACCTCAAAAATAGGATATTACCGGTACAAAATCAATAATCAGGGCACGAGGAAGGTAAGTCCGTCGTACCCCAGGAACACATTAGGGGGTAAAAGCTCCGACATAGCGGCATGTCGGCCCATGCGATGACTCATATGCGTGAGGAATGTGCGTTGGGGGTTAATGATCTCGATTAATTCGAGGGCTTGTTGCAGGTTGAGGTGGGTATAGTGCGGTTCGTGATGAAGGGCGTTGAGGATGAGTGTGTGTCAGCCTTTGGTCTTGTCGATCTCTTCTTCAGACATAGCGCGGACATCGGTGAGATACGTAAAATCGCCTATACGAAAGCCCAGTACGGGGAGCGAGCCGTGCATTACTTCGACAGGCATGATGGGGATTCCGGCAGCGAAGAAAGGTTCGTTGTTGGCAATGGGTTCGAGATTAATCATCGGCGCGCCGGGATAGGGCTCGTGAGAAAAGGCGTAGGCGAAGCGCTGACGCAATTCGAGGGCCACCCTCGGGGTAGCGAAGACGGGCATATCGCGTCGTTGCAAAAAATTAAATGGTCGCACATCGTCGAGGCCGATCACGTGATCGTTGTGTTCGTGGGTAATAAGGATGGCATCGAGTGAAGAGACCCCTTCGCGCAGCATTTGCTGGCGAAAATCGGGGCCGCAGTCAATGACCAGCGTAGCGGGGCCGACGCGCACCATGGCCGACGTACGCAGGCGATTATCGCGGGGGTCGGGCGAACTACAAACCTCGCATTGGCAACCGATTACGGGTACCCCTTGGGAAGTGCCTGTGCCTAAAAAAGTGACCTGAACTTCGATGGCCGGTAAATTTTAAGATGGGTGTACGGTTGTTGATTCAATCTCCTCTTCGTCGGTTGTATTGGGGTTATCAATTTGCTTTATAAGCTTCTGAGAGACTTCGCTCAGCTTGTCGGGAGTAAAAGCGATAGTGCCCAATATCTCCAGCAGGCAATTGATGCGGCCTTCTGTTTCATAAAATTTATTGATAACCACCACTTTTTTGTTCTCCAGGATACAATAGCCCGACTGAAAATTTCCTTTTTCATAACGAACGGTATATTGCAGTTCTTCGAAAAGCGATTCCAGTTTTTTCAGATTGTGTTTCGTGTATTTAAACATCGAAAATTAATTTTGTGAAACAAAAATACAAGGACATGGCTAAATGGGTGTTGTTTGCAGTGCTATTTTTATCATGGGGTGCAACTGAAAAGTTGACGGCGCAGCGATTCAAGGCCGGAATCATCGGCGGTTTCAACATATCGCAGATCGACGGCGACAAGCTGGGAGGGTTCAACCAACCGGGTATTCATGCCGGGGGGCGGGTAGCCGCCTTGATGGGTAAACGCTGGCAACTGGGCGTAGAGATGTTGTATTCTCAGCAGGGCAGTCAACGTGTGCGCACCGATGACCCGTTATCCAACTACGAGCGCATTCGGCTAAATTTTGTAGAAGTGCCCGTGCTCATACATTTCAGCGACTGGAAATTCAGGCTTGGCGCCGGTTTCTCTTATGCGAGGCTCATCAACTATAAAATCATTGATTATAGCGGCGCTGATATCACTGACTTTCAGGAACTAAATCCGGATATCTTCTCCATAGTATTGGGAGTAACCTTTAACTTTACTGAAAAATGGGGACTGGATGTCCGCTGGAGTCGTTATTTGAACAACTTACAGGCCGATAAAGAAGACGCCCCTTTCTTTGGCCGCTCGATTGGTATCAGGGGTATTTATTCCTTTTAATAACACCTATTTATGATTCGCTTACTTTATTTCATCGCATTTATCCTACTGACGGCTGCGGCTTGTCAGCAAGCGCCCAAGGCGCCGGACCAACCCACTGCACCGGCAGCGCCGGCGGCGCCTGCCGCACCGGCTACGCCCACCGAGCAATATCCGAGCATCCCTATGACAGAGATACAGGAATTGTGGAATACCTGCGATTACATTGATTTTATCTTTTACGAATTTAACTTCTCAATGAACCAGAGCGAAAAACTGGCTATCCAGTCTACGATCGGTCATATTGCTGAAGAGACCCCGTTACTTACTACTGCATGTAAGCCGATAGGGCACGTATTCTTCCAGGTAGAAGGTAAAAACGTACTCGACGCCGATCTTTATCTCGATGATCAATGCGTTTGTTATGTTTTTTATAAAAATGGAAAAAAAGTTTACGCCAATAAGTTGACCCAGCAAGGCGTTGATTTTTATAGGAATATCTTTAGCCAGGTGATGAAGGGAGGACAGTGAGGCGAGGGGGAGACTTGGCGAGGGGGAGACTTGGCGAGGGGGAGAATCTGAAATATTGAAATAATCAACCAATATGACAGTACAACGAGCAATACCATTGGTAGATCTTTCGACTTTTGTGCAGGGCGACCCTGCGCAGCGGAAGGCATTTGTGGAGGCACTGGGCAAGGCATTTCACGAAATCGGCTTTGTGGGGGTAGTGCATCACGGCATATCCAAGCAATTGGTCGATGATTTTTATGCGGCATCCAAGGCCTTTTTGCCTTGCCCGTTGACATCAAGCGCAAATACGGAATACCTGGATTGGCGGGGCAACGTGGTTATACCTCGTTTGGCAAAGAGCACGCCAAGCAATCTAAGGTAGCCGACCTGAAAGAATTTTTCCAGATTGGACAGGAAGTCAGTGGCGGGGTCGGCAGCAGCGAGCAATATCCTGCCAATGTCAGGGTGGAAGAGATGCCTGATTTTGCCAGGCTGGGCATGGAGTTGTACAAAGCCTTTGAAAAAGCGGGCGGCCATTTGCTGAGGGCCATTGCCATCCACCTGGACCTCAACGAGCAATATTTTGACGAAAAAATCCATAACGGCAATAGCATTTTGCGCGCCATACACTATCCGCCGATAACCGCCGAGCCCGAGTCGGCCATTCGCGCCGAGCAACACGAAGATATCAACCTTATCACCTTGCTCGTAGGCGCTTCTGCCGGTGGTTTGCAGTTGCTCAACAAGGAAGGCAAGTGGTTGGATATCGTACCGGAAGAAGACGAAATTGTGATCAACGTAGGCGACATGCTGCAGCGGCTTACCAACAACTACCTCAAATCGACTACTCACCGGGTAGTGAATCCGCCGCGTGAAGAGTGGCACCAGCCGCGCTTATCGATTCCTTTTTTCCTGCATCCGCGCAGCGAGATGGATCTGAGTTGCCTCCCGGGCTGCATTGACGATCAACATCCCCTGGCTTACGAACCTATTACTGCCGGTGCATACCTCGACGAGCGCCTGCGGGAAATTGGATTAAAAAAATAAATATCATGAGATACGCATTCCTCTTTTTGTTATTGGCAATCTGGCAATGCCAGCCTTCGGGCTCATCCAACCAGGAAGCCGGCGAGCAACAGGACACTTCGCAGGACGTCACCTCAAGAGGCCTCAATGCTGCGCCGGAGGTATCGCTCGTTACCTTTATTTGCCATACGCTGATGGATGAAAACGAGAACCCCAACAGCCAGGTATTCATCCAAATTAACCAGCAACGCATAAAAATAGCTGATATCCAGGCTTGCGACGTGATTACGCCGGATAGTTACGGCCAATACGAAATCCCGGAGACTGCCATTGCCGCCTGCGGTGGATGGTGGGCCGGCGCCGGCGACTACTTCTACGCCCTGCGCGAAGGCGATATCATTCGCGTGATGAAAGGCTGGCAGGATGAAGCCCAGGAAGACAAGGGATTTCACTACGAATCGGTGAGAGAAATTGATTTGAAGTCGTTGTAGGTTGTGGGTTCTCCGTTCTCGGTTCTCGGTTGTCCGTTATGGGTTTCTGTCGGTTTATTTTATTAATAAATAATATTGAGCAAGGGCTGACCATAATTTGAGCTAGATAATGAGCAGGACGCCAGTGTATTTTTGTAGTGTAATCAAAGAAACCATATCATGGAAAGATGCACTACGAAGAAATATACTGTTGTTCTTTTTTGGCTTATTTTGGTTTTTCCTTCTGCCTTTGCAGGCATCACTCACAACGGAAGCATAGAGGGCCTGGTTTATCATGCCGATTCGCGCGAGTTGTTGGCTGGGGCGAGCATTCGATTAGAGGGGGCCCAACAAGTATCCTTCACCAATGAACTGGGGTATTTTTCTTTTCGCGATCTCCCAAAGGGGACCTACCGGATCAGCGTGTCTTATATAGGGTTTCGCACACAAACCATCGATGATATCCTTGTACAGGATGGCGAGACCAATAGCATTAAAATATATTTAGAGTCTGAGAACATCAACCTACCTGAAATAGAGGTCCAATCCGATCCATTCCGCAACTTACAAGCCATCAGTGCGCTGGATATTCGCACCCGGCCCTTGGCCAATGCCCAGGAAATGCTGCGAATAGTACCCGGCATAGTATTGGCTCAGCACGCGGGTGGCGGCAAAGCCGAACAAATCTTTCTTCGCGGCTTCGATATTGACCACGGCACCGATATCCACATCGAAGCGGATGGATTGCCCGTGAATATGGTGTCGCACGCGCATGGGCAGGGTTATGCCGACATGCACTTCATCATCCCGGAATTCGTACAGCGCATCGATTTTCGCAAAGGGCCGTATTCTGCCGACCTGGGCAACTTCTCTACGGCGGGTTCTGCACATCTCGAAACGGCCAACGCGCTCGACGGTAGCTTCGTCAAATTAGAATCAGGCAGTTTTGACCACTACCGCCTGGTGACCGGGTTGGACTTATTGCGCCGCGAAGACCAACAAACCCTTCAACGCGCTTATGCCGGCGCCGAGGTAAACTACGCAAACGGCTATTTTGACGCTCCGCAGCGGTTCAACCGCATCAATGTATTGGCTAAATACAACCTGCTGGTGGGTGAGCGCAAAAGCCTCATCGCCTCTTTTTCCACCTTCAGCAGTTCGTGGGATGCTTCGGGGCAGATACCCGAGCGCGCCGTAGAAAGCGGGCAGATAGGGCGTTTTGGCGCCATCGACCCCACCGAAGGGGGTCATACAAGCCGAACGAACTTCAGCCTGAGCTATTTCCACAACATCAGCTCGCGCACTTATACTCGCCATCAATTGTATTATTCTGATTACCGGTTTGAGTTGTATTCCAATTTTACATTCTTCTCACGCGATTCCATTCGCGGCGACCAGATCAGGCAAAAAGAAGGGCGTTCCATTTTGGGTTACGACGGCAAAGTACACCACAGCAGCGAATTGGGAAAAATGCGATTCGACTCGGAACTAGGTTTGCAGTTGCGCGCCGATTTGGTAGACGATATATCACTCGCCTATACCCAAAACCGGAGTACTACCCTGGAGACGGTTGCCTGGGGAGATATCAATGAAATCAATGCGGCTTTGTACTACAGTGGCGTGTTGTGGTTTACACCCCAACTCAGCGCAACTGCCGGTGTGCGGATAGACCAGTTTGTATTCGACTACGAAGACAAAACCACGGACGACTATCGGCCTCAAACGGTAACTAAGCGCCTGGCTAGTCCGAAATTGAGCCTGCAATACCAGATCAACACCCGTTGGCAAGCATTTGTGCAATCGGGCTTGGGTTTTCATTCCAACGATACGCGGGTAGTTGTAGCCCAGCTTGGCCGGCAAATACTACCGAGAGCTTATGGGCTGGAAGCCGGCGTAGTGGGCAAGCCATTTGCGCGCACTTTCGTGCAAGCTCGCCCTGTGGCGGCTCGATCTCGACCAGGAATTTGTGTATGTGGGTGATGAAGGCATCGTAGAGCCGGGAGGAAAAACGCGTCGCTGGGGGGTAGACGGCTCTGTAAGGTATCAGGCAACTAAATGGCTATTTGCAGATGCAGACATCAACTACGCTTATGCGCGAGGTTTGGTTGGGGGTGGCGAAAAGAATACATCCCCCTGGCGCCTCGTCTTACTGCATCAGGCGGATTGCGAATTGACTTAAACAATGGTTTTGGCGCGGGTTTGCGTTTCCGATACCTGGGCGACCGCTCCGCCAATGAAAACAACAGTCTTACTGCAGACGGTTATTTTCTGCTCGACGGCATCGTACAATACCGTTTTAAGCAGTTCGACCTGGGATTTCAAGCTCAAAACCTGTTGAATGCAGCCTGGAAAGAGGCTCAATTTGAAACCACTTCGCGATTGCGGGGGGAAGTACAAGACGTCACAGAGATACACTATACGCCCGGAATGCCATTTGGTTTGCGGGTGTACGGCACATGGAAATTTTAATTAGCAAGCGCGCTTTTTTACATAAGTATTTGATTTTGTTTAAATTAAAACAGCATAAAGCGAATTAACACGCTTTTGGCCTGAGAAATTCATGTTCTTTATTCATTAAATCCAATTGACATGTTTACACACTTCAAACCCGTGAGGGTAATGGCTGTGGTATGGGTATTGCTCGCTACAGCCGGGCAATGTGTTTGGGCTTCGAGTCATCGCGAGGCGCCGTTGATAGCCAACGACCCCTTGGCTGACAACACCGACCTGTATGCATTCAGGAGTCCCGACAATCCCAACACCATTACGATCATCGCCAATTTCATCCCTGCAGAATTGCCTTATGGCGGCCCCAATTACAATACATTCGGGGAAAACATCCGCTATGAGATCCACATCGACAACAACGCAGCGATGCCGGGCGACGAAATTATCTACCGGTTTACCTTTACGCGGGTAAACCAGGACCCCACCACCTTTTTCAACATCAGGCTGGGACAGCAGAACCTGAAAACTACTTACACTATGGAACGCAGTGTAGATGGAGGGGCGAGCTTTCAAGTCATTTTGACCGGAGGCATCGTACCTCCACCTTACATTGGTCCGCGGTCTATTGAAAGCGCGGTGGGACTAGGCACTACCTACGAACAACTGCTGGCAGATGCCATTACTACCAGTCCGACAGGAGAGCTCGTCTACTGCGGGCCTGCCGACGATCCTTTTTTTGTTGACCTGGGCGGCGTATTTGACCTGGGCAACCTGCCCCGTCAGGGCGGAGATTCGCCGAGAGACGGATTAGGGCAATACAACGTGCATAGCATTGCCATTCAGGTGCCAATTAGCACTTTATTGAAGGCAGGCGCACCGGCACAGCCCACCAGCATTTTGGACCCCAACTACGTAATCGGCATTTGGGCATCAACAAGCAGGAGAGCCATGCGTACCCTGAATACCGACGGTAGTTCGCCTGATGAAGAAGGCGGCTGGGTGCAGGTATCGCGACTGGGCATGCCCCTCACCAACGAAGCTGTTATACCGATTGGGATGAAAGACTACTGGAACTCCATCACGCCTTATGACGAATTGACCGACACGGCACTGGACGGCTTTTTTTACAACCCCGAGCTGGGCTTATACATGGACGACGCCCTGTTTGGCGGCGCCGTACCTGCGTTTGCTCCGCTGCGCATCCAGCGCAATTCCCTGCAGGCATTCGACTTCGGCAACGGGAATGATGGGTTGTACGTACTCAAAGGCAACGCGGCACTGGCCGGCACGGCGCTTGACGATGCCATCTTCGGTACCTTGCTGCTGCCTGGTCCTGGCAAGCCACGATCAGTAGACCTTTGGCCTGCCTTCCACACGGGCGTGCCCAACTTCCCACCCTATCAGTTAGCCACGGGTAAAAACGGCAATCCGCTGGCGGTAGGCAAACCCTTTGTGCACAACTTCCTACCCAACGGCGGCGACATGTTGCGACTCAACATGGCCGTACCCGTTACCCAGCGCGACGACCCCAACTTTAGCGCACTGGGCTTGATCCAGGCGGCCGTCCTGGGTCTGACCGATCCGGCATACAACGGCAGCACAGAACTGCAATTCATTCCCAACATGGATGGATTTCCCAATGGGCGCCGTTTGGAAGACGACGTGACGCGCATCGAATTGCAGGCTGTAGGCGGCGCCGTGCTGGCAGCAGTCGGCTTGTTGTATGACGATTACACCGCGGGCGGCGCCAATCCGGTGACTACCGACTTACTCGACGTACTTACTTACACTACCGGTGTAGAGAAAAACGACAAAGCATTCAAAAGCAATTTTCCTTATGTAGCTACGCCATGGAGCGGGACAGAAGTGGGACAATAAAAAACAACAACAATGAAAAAAATACTTTTTAACCGAATAACAACCCTGGTATTTACGGTGCTGTTGATCGCAGGTTTGCCTGGGTTTATCGCGGCTTCGAGCCATCGCGAGGCGCCGCTGATCGCTGATGATCCATTGGCTGACAACGTAGACTTATACGCATTCCGCAGTCCGCAAAACCAGAGCAACATCATCATCGTAGCCACCTACGTGCCGCTGCAACTGCCGCACGGCGGGCCCAACTACTACGGGTTTGGCGAAAACATCCGCTATGAGATCCATGTTGACAACGATGCGACCAAGCCGGGCGACGAGATCATATATCGCTTCACCTTCCGGCAGATCAATGAAGATCCCAGCACATTCTTCAACATTCGCCTGGGCAAGCAAAACCTGAAAATGTTGTATACCCTGGAGAAAAGCATCAACGGGGGGCAAAATTTCCTGACCATCATGAAAGACGGTCCGGTACCGCCCAACTTCATAGGTGCGAGGTCAATCAACTCGCCGGTAGGTTTGAATACCACCTACGACAAGTTGGTCAACAAATCGATTCGCAACTCCTTTACGGGCGAAAAAGTCTTTTGCGGCCCGGTTGACGATCCGTTTTTCGTAGATCTCGGCGGTATCTTTGACCTGGGCGATGCGCCTCGTCAGAGTGGCACCCCGGCAGACGGGTTGGCCTGCATGAACACCAGTGCCATCGTCATGGAAATCCCCATCGCTTATTTGCTCAAAAAAGGCGTTACGAGCAAGACCGGCATACTCGACGGCAACTGGGTAATCGGCGTATGGGCGTCGGCAAGTCGCCGGCAAATTCGCACCCTGACTCCCGGCGACGAAACGCATAGCGGAAGCTGGGTACAAGTATCCCGACTGGGCATGCCGCTCACCAACGAAGCGGTAATACCCATCGGCATGAAAGACTATTGGAACGCCATCACGCCTTATGACGAATTGACCGACACCGTGCTTGACGAGTACTTCTACAATCCGGAATTGGCGTTGTACATGGACGATGCCTTGTTTGGCGGTGCGGTGCCCGGTTTTGCGCCGCTGCGCATCCAGCGCAACTCGCTGCAGGCCTTTGATTTTGGCAACGGCCACGATGGATTATACCCATTAAAAGGCAGTGCGGCGGTAGCCGGCACGGCGCTTGACGACGCCATCTTCGGCAATTTGTTATTGCCGGCGCCCGGCAAACCCCGGTCGGTCGACCTATGGCCCATTTTCCATACCGGCGTGCCCAATTTTCCGCCCTATCAATTAGCGACGGGAAAAAACGGCAATCCATTGGCAGCGGGTAAGCCATTCGTAAACAACTTCCTGCCCAATGGCGGCGACATGTTGCGGCTCAACATGGCCGTACCGGTGACGCCCCGCAACCACCCCAAATTCAGCTCCCTGGGATTGGTACAAGCGGCAGTATTGGGATTGACCGACCCGGAATACAATAACAACACCAACATCCAATTCATTCCGAACATGGACGGCTTCCCCAATGGCCGGCGTTTGGAAGACGACGTCACCCGCATCGAACTACAGGCAGTGGCCGGCGTCGTATTGGCAGCGGTGGGCTTGTGGTACGACGACTACACAGCCGGCGGCGCCAACCCTGTCACGCAGGATTTGCTCGACGTACTCACCTATACTACGGGCGTAGAGCAAAATGACAAGCCTTTCCGGCCTACCTTCCCGTTTGTGGCCATGCCATGGAGCGGTGACGGGGCTTGCGGCGGTGTTGTGGCAGATAACCTGAGTGGCAACAATATTGGTCAGTATAGCCAACTGGGGCTGGCAAATACCGCTACCGGCAAAATCCTGATGATGGATAGCTATCCCAACCCATTTGCGCAGAGCACTACGGTTCGCTACCAACTCGATCAGCCGGAGCAAATTCGCATCGATGTCTACGATATCAGCGGCAAACTCCTGGCCAACCTGGTCAATGGAGTGCAGGAAGCGGGCCTTCAGGAAGTATATTGGAATGCCGGGCATTTGCCGGCGGGAACATACTTTGCCAAGGCTGTAAATAGTAAGGGTGAAGTAGTACAGGTGCAGAAGATGATAAAGAGATAAAATTGGTTGTCGGTTCTCTGTTGTCGGTTTTGCGCTTCTAGCCGTAACATAAAAACTGAAACAGAGAACCGGCAATATTTCAAAAATTCCCACAAAAAAATTCCATCATGCGTAGCTTAATTCCCTATATCTTCCGTTTTGGCCTATTGTTCGTATTAACCAATTGCGGACAAAAAGAGCGCGGCGATTCCCATAGCTTGCGTTTGCCTGACATACCCAAATTGCTCGATCGCAACAAGGCCTTACAGCACGGGAAAGAATGGGAAACTGTACAGAGTCTCTACGGCCAATACCGGCAACAACTCATGCAAAAACCGGAAGCATTGGAGCCTTTGCTCAAGTTAGCGGAGTTGTTCATCAACGAAGCGCGGATTACCGGCGAACACGGGCACTACTACCCTGCGGCCACGCAAATGGCAGACCGCATCCTGTCCAAGTCGCTTACTGAAAAAGAAAAAGACCTCAAATTCAGGACATTATACACAAAAGCAGGCATCCAGTTATCGCTTCACGATTTTCAGCATGCATTGGAAACCGGGCAGCAAGCGCTGGCCCTCAATCCATACAATGCCGGTATATACGGCGTATTGGTAGATGCCCATGTAGAACTCGGGCAATACGAAAAAGCAGTAGAAATGGCCGACAAGATGGTATCCATTCGCCCTGATTTGCGCTCCTATTCGCGCGTATCTTATTTACGTGAAATCTACGGCCAACCCCAGTCGGCCATCGAAGCCATGGAAATGGCGGTAGAAGCCGGATTTCCGGGTCAGGAGCATAGCTGTTGGGCGCGGCTTACCCTGGCGCAACTCCATGAGCACTATGGCAAAATTGAACAGGCAGAAATGCAATACCAACTCATCTTGTCGGAACGCCCCGATTATCCGTTCGCCATAGCCGGACAAGCCCAACTGGCCTTTCAAAAAGGAAACTATGAGGAAGCCGAAAACCTCTTGAAAAAGCTTGCGACGTCATTCCCGAGGTAGGATTTTACGAACAACTCGCTGCGCTTTATCAAAAAACCGGAAGGAACGCCGATTTTGATCGCACCATGAAAGCCATCTGGGAAATGTTGGCCGACGACGTAGCGCACGGCCACAATATGAACCTCGAATACGCAGCATTACACCGCGACCTGACCGCAGACTATGAAAAAGCCCTTACCTATGCCATGAAAGAATACGAGCTTCGCCCCAATAATATCGACGTAAACCGCTTATTGTCATCTATTTACCAACAAATGGGTCAAACCGAAAAGGCGCGTAATCACTTTGAAAAAGCGAGTCGGACGGGTTCAAAACACCCCGACTTATTGGGATTAAAGGAAGGGCTTGCCTCTATATAAAAAGGGGTAACTAACAGCATTCTTTATTTTTTGTTTGTGAAAACGGATGCAAACAATCGTTTGTGACAATTATAATCAAATGGAAATATTCACCGGAACAAGGCAGTAGCGAGTCTGTTGTAGATGGTACATTTTTATCACTACCAAAAACTGACTTAATATGTCCGAAGACAAAATGGTTTATCAACGCGCTCTTTCTTGCTGTAGCTGTATTGGCTTTTTCTGCATGCGACGATGAAGACGAGCCAACTCTTGCGGAACAAACCCTGACCGAAATTGCCAGTGACGATCCACAATTTAGCACGCTGGTAGGCGCCCTGCAGCGCGTCAACCTCGACGACGTACTGAACGGAACAGGTCCGTTCACCGTTTTTGCTCCTACGAACGCTGCGTTTCAGGCGTTGGGAGTAGATTTGACCACCCTGACTGACGACCAACTGGAGGAAATCCTCTTGTACCATGTTCTAGGCGCCCAGGTAAAAGCCGGAGATATAGCTACGGGACAGACTTATGCCACCACTGCGGCTCAGACGGGGCCGGGTAATTCGCAACTTGCCATACTCATCGAAAAAACGGGTAGCCAGGTAAAAATCAACGGCAATGCCACAGTAACGACTGCTGACATTGTGGGCAAAAATGGCGTCATTCACGTAATTGACAAAGTGCTGCTACCGCTCGACGTAGTAGGCCATGCTGCCGCCAATTCCAACTTCACACAGTTGGTAGGCGCTTTGGGATCTGCTTCCGGCAATCTGACGACGGTACTGTCGGGCACAGGTCCGTTTACGGTATTCGCGCCGCTCAACAGCGCATTCGAGGCTATTGCCGGTGTAACTGCGGGCCTTACTGCCGAGCAGTTGTCGAAAGTATTGACCTACCACGTTGTGGCCGGCAATGTGCGTTCGTCAGCGCTGACCAATGGCCAGGTGGTTACTACGGTTAATGGAGAGACTTTTACCATCAACATCAGCGGCAGCAACGTAACGATCACCGATGCCAAGGGTGAAACGGCCACCGTAGTCCTTACTGATGTGCAGGCCACCAACGGGGTCATTCACGTGATCAACAAGGTTATTCTGCCAGATAATTTGTAATTGCAGAAAGAATAGTCGATAGTACTGTTTAGGAGTCAGGTCGTAGCACCTGGCTCCTTTTTTTTTACCTTTATGCGCGTAAAAAAAAGCGAATAATCCATTATGTCGCAGCGCCTAGATGCTTACCTCGTGGTATCCGGGATAGTCGGCTCGCGTGAAAAAGCGCGGCTGGCTATCGCACAGGGGCTGGTTGCCGTGAATGGCAAGCCGGCGGGCAAAGCGTCGCAACAGGTAACGGCTGCTGACGAAGTGACGATGGCTGCGCCGCCCTTGCGATATGTAGGGCGCGGCGGACTCAAACTGGAAAAGGCTATTCAAACCTTTCAGGTCGATTTTACCGGTAAGACCGTGCTCGATGTAGGCGCTTCGACAGGTGGTTTTACCGACTGCGCGCTTCAATTCGGAGCGAGGCACGTCACGGCAGTAGATGTGGGCGCCGGGCAACTCGATCCTTCACTAAGCACCCACCCGCAAGTATTGTCGCTTGAAAAAACCGACATCCGGGAGATGCCCCCCTCTACCCTACCCTACGGGCCTGTGGATTGGGTGGTGATTGATGTGTCATTCATCAGTCTGTGCCATATCATACCCTGTTTGCCGGCTTTGATGGCCCCGGGTGCGCAGTTGATCGCACTCGTCAAACCCCAGTTTGAATTGGATGAAAGGGTCAGGCTGAAAAAAGGAATAGTCAAAGACGAGGCGCTGCGCAGGCAGGCGCTTGACAAAGTACGCGATTGCGCCCAAAAGTATGGCCTCACCCTACAGGCCCATATTCCCACAGACGCAGATGGGCAGCAAAAAAACGTAGAATATTTAGCTTGGTTTGTATAGAATCAAACATCCAACATCAAAAATCCAACATCATTCAATACCATCGGTTATTATAAAACACCCATTTATCTGCCCTTTTATACAAATTAAGCCCGGCGGGGCGAATAAGCAATTCGTCGAGGTGGAGGTTTTGTTTTTTCAGCGCTTTATTTTTAAGATAAATGGCAATGCGATTGCCGGGGGCGCTGAGGTTGAAAGTCCACTCCAAAAGTCCCCAGCCATTGTTGTCGAAAGTTTGCACCCATTCGCGGACTTGTGCATCGCGGCGATGTACTTCCTGGCCTGTTTTTTCATCGTATTCCACAATCGCTATATCGGTGCGAGGGTGCAGATCGGCCTGCAGGTGCATCCACACCGAAAACACATATTGATTCGACTGCTGTGTGGGGAGGGTATCTTCAAACAAAGTTACGCCGTCGGCTGCGGAGGCTTCCCAGGCGCCCTGACCCATATATACTTGGGAAGCGCGTTGGTCGTCAAACGATTGGTACACAAAGCCGCTGTCGGGGGCAGATGCCAGCAGGCCGGAGCTGGTGCGGTACAATAACGAATCGGCAGCCAAAACCTGCGTAACTGCTGCCCTGCGCACTTCGACGCGTTTGGAAAACAATTGCAAAGGCAAGCGATATAGCCGCAAAGGAGGATTCTCGTATATCAACTGGGCATCTTCCAGCAAGTGACGGTAATCAAACGGGCCTTCTGCGACCCGTTCTTCATCCCAGGCCAGCAGCAGGGGCTTTGTATTGGGAAAATCATCCAGGATAAGCGGCAAGCGATAGGGCTCCATGACCAGTTGTAGTTGCTTGATTGTTTGCGACAACGACGTGCGCGTAAGCATGGCGCCGGTAGAGGGCAGCCCTGTCTGCATCGCCAGCGTTTGCGTCTTTTGACCGATAAAGCCGCTGAGCGCCCACCAAAAATTGTCGGAGCCGATATTGTAATAGGGAACCGGCAAAATAGCCTGGTATTCGCTGTAATTGATCTTGAGGTCAGTATAGCGGTGACCGGGATTAAGCTCTTCAATATCGTCGAGCCGGCAATCAAAACTGCGCGTAAAAAACCAGGCCTCCACACTCAATACCAACACGGCTGCGATCACAAGTCCTTTACGCCAGTCGGCGCCACGCGACATCCATCTATACAACAGTACAAACGCGATAATATTGCTGGAAAAATAAAACACCCAGGCAAAGCGGCCTATTGAGCGGAACTGCTTGAGAGGGCCGGTATAGTCGAGCAGGAATTCCAAACCTTTGATTGCAAAAGGGAAACCGGTAGCAAAGATAAACAAAGCCAATCCGGTAAAAAACAGGGCATTGAGGTATACCGAACGGCGGCCCTCTATTTGCACGGGAAGGAGGGGGGGGGGGAGAGGGGGCGAGGGGAGGGGGCGAATAACCTGACTGCAACCTGGCCTATTAAGATCAGAAAGCCCACTAATGCTACGATGCCGATGTAGGATTTGCCTTCGTAGTCTACCTGTTTGATCGCAATGATATGCTCGTGAATCCAGCGGAAATGGGGTTGAGTCAGTGAAGTGAACACGCCTTCGGGGCGGGTATTATAGTTCAAAAAACCCCATGGTGAGGAAGTGCGGTCGGTGACGGGGTCGCCGGCCATCATCCACCACCAGAAAAAAACAAATGGCAGCAGCACCTGCACGGCAAAATGCATGGCATACCGCGGCAGAAGCGCCCAACGGCGCTGTATCAGCCAGCTGAAGGCAAAATAGCCGGCCACGGTAAAAGAAAGTATGGCAAAAAAGTAAAAGTGAATGAGCGAAAAAAACCAGATTAGCAGGGCAATGCCCAAGCTAGTCGACCAGTGGTGTCGCTCTTCCCATTTGAGCAAACCGTACAACAAGGCTGTCAGCGCTGCGGGATGCGCCAGGCCGTAATGCGAAATAAGCCGCTCAGAAGGAGGCGACAAGAAGGTTATCGCCAGCGAAATGGGGATGCTATACCAGGCGGGAAGCCCCAATCGCCGAAAGAGCACATACAAGAATATCACACACCAGGCCAGCGAAAAAAGCAGAGAGAAGTGAAGTCCTGCGATGCCGTAGTCGGCCAGCTCCGGAATGCGTTTGCTGATGGCTTTGAGCGTATTGGAGATGGCGGGTTGTGCATCGCCGGGGATGACGTGTTCGCCATAGGGATAGTTCATGGCTTCGAGGCGGGTATAGCTGCTGTCGTAGCGAACATGATACACCAGTGCCAGGTACGTTTTGAATCCATCGCCCCAGGGTTCAATCACTTTGCTATTGGGCGTTTTAAACAAGAAACGCACCTCAGCGTAGACCACCTGGTACAACCGCTGTTTTTGATGCCAGGCGCCGGTGTCAGATTGGAAGTAGCATCTTTGCCTGGCACGTTTCGCTTGTCGCTCGACCATCTCTTGCAGGAAATAGAAAGCTGCATGAATCTGGGGTTGCGCAGTTTCATAATGTTTCCCGCCGTCCCGGAAGTGCACAAAGACAAAACCGCCACGTACAGCTACGACCCCGGCAACTTCTACCTGCAGGCTGCCCGCGCCATCAAACAGCGCTTTCCGGAGTGCTGCCTCATCAGCGACGTAGCGATGGATCCATACAGCGTGGATGGCCACGACGGCCTTGTGCAGCACGGGCAAATCGACAACGAAGCCACCTTACCTATCCTGGCGCGCATGGGCGTTGCCCAGGCTGAAGCCGGCTTCGATATGCTGGGCCCTTCGGATATGATGGACGGCAGGGTGGAGGCGATGCGCCGGGCCCTGGATGCCGCCGGATACCATTACACCGGAATACTTTCCTATACCGCCAAATACGCCAGCGCTTTTTACGGTCCCTTCCGCGACGCACTCGACTCGGCGCCGCGCGACGAGGCAGGCATTCCCAAAGACAAAAAAACTTACCAGATGAACCCTGCCAACCGGCGCGAAGCGCTCATTGAGGCAGAGTTAGACACCCTGGAGGGCGCCGATATGCTGATGGTAAAACCCGCGCTCCACTATCTCGATGTGATTGCCGGCATCAAACAGCATACCTCGTTGCCGGTTGCGGCTTACCATGTAAGCGGTGAATGTGCGATGTTATTGGCTGCCTGCCGCAACGGCTGGCTCGACTACGAAAAGGCCATGCCGGAAACCCTGCTGAGCATCAGGAGGGCAGGCGCGGATGTGATTCTCACTTATTTTGCGAAGGACTTTGCGGAGAGACTTTGAGACTGTGCGACTATACGACTATGCGACTTCAAGCGCAGAGGTCGCATAGTCACATAGTCTTATTACAATTATCCGATAACCGAATTATCGGTGGCTACGTATTTGGCATACATCCAGGCGCCGCCGGCCAGCATAGTGTCTTTGAGCAATTGCCCCATATCACCTGCCATTGCGGGTTTGAGGTGAATGGCAAATACAAATACCAGCATCATAATGCCAAGCAATGTAGAAGCCAGCTTGTCGTATTTGCCCAAAAGCATACTTGCAGCAGCAGCGATAAGACAAGCGCCGGTGAGGTAAACCAGCCACACCTGGCCATAAGCAAGGCCGGCCATCGCATTGGCATTCATCAAATGCAAAACGCCAAAAACGGCAAAAGGGAGAGCAAACAGGTACTTACCCAGACTGTGAAGAGCGTTCATGTACTGTTGTTTTAGTTGGTAAATGTTTTGTTAAAAAACGATGTATAAACATCTATTGATCAAATATAGTATAATTATACATTTTGCACTTATTTATCGAATTTTTTTATAGTATTTAGCCTACAGATACGCTAACAAGAGTGACAACACACAAAAACACAAAATTATATTTCATTTTAAAATAATTACATTTATCCCTTTAAGCAACCGGCGCCTGCCAATTGCACAATGGCGCCAGGAATAATTGCCATGGAAATTAACCTGATGACTGTGCTGGAAATCGTCGCCACCGCGAGTGGATTGATTCACGTATTCCTGCTGACCCGTGAAAAGATTATAGCGTGGCCGTTTGGGATACTCACCGTAACCCTATATGTGTACATTTTTTTACGCATCCAAGCTGTATTCGGATGCCATCCTGCACGTTTTTTACATTGTGCTGAACTGTTTTGGCTGGTACAACTGGGCGAGAAGGGAAGAAGAAAAGGAAGAAGTAGTGATAGGCAGGTTGTCGGCTAACCTATTAGCCTTATTGGCGGGAACGATCATACTTGGCGCCTTAGGCTGGGGGTATGTGATGAGAACGTATACCAACGCAGATTTTGCTTATTTCGACGCTTTCATTACCGTATCCAGCCTGCTGGCGCAATATTTGCTCACACAAAAGAAAATAGACAACTGGATTATCTGGATCATTGTCGACCTGGTGGCCATACCTATATATCTGCTCAAGGGGCTCTATTTTACGTCGGGATTGTATGTGGTATACCTATTGCTATGCATTTCCGGTTTTTTGGCCTGGCGGAAAACCATGCTTTCCTCAAAGCTTTCCCGTGTTATTGGGTAAGCGGGGAGCTGTAACGATATGTTTGAACAATTCCACAGTCGACAAAACCGGTTCTTCCCTGGCTTCTTCTTTAGACAGTTGTTCTTTTACCCGGAGTTTTTTGCATTTACCAGTTGAAATTCGCTTTCATCGTAGTGGTACAGCGTCCATTTGCCCCAATTGTATTCCAGCGCGGTAAGATTTTCCACCCAATCGCCCGAATTGAGGTAGGTTACCGTATGGCCGTTCACTTCTACTTTTCGGATTTGCGGGCGGTGGATATGTCCACAAATCACAAAATCGTATTCTTGTTCGGCGGCCAGGCGGATAGCGGTATCTTCAAAATCGCTGATAAACTTGACGGCCTCTTTGACCCCATATTTAATTTTTTTGGCCAGCGATAACCGCGACATGCCGAAGGCCAGGCGAACCGCGTTGATCCAGCGGTTTATCAGAATGAGCCAATCGTAGCCTTTACTGCCGAACTTGGCAATCAGCGGAGAGTATTTGATAAAGACATCAAAGATGTCACCGTGAAAAATCCAATACTTTTTGCCCTTGAGTTGGAGTAACAACTTATCGCGCAGATGGATATTGCCCGTACTAAAATCCGAATAGCGCCGTAGCATATCATCGTGGTTGCCGGTGATGTAGTATACTTTGGTGCCCTTTGCCGATAAGCGCAATATGCGGTGAATCACTTTCAAATGATCCTTGGGAAATAACGCTTCCGGAATTGCCACGTTCAATGAAATCGCCATTGAGGACCAGCGTTTCCGGCTTGATGCTATTGAGGTAGTTGAGCAATTCTTTGGCATGGCAGCCGTAAGTGCCCAGGTGAACGTCTGAAATAACGACTATGTCTACTTCCCTTTTCATGCTTTATTGCGGTGAGTTCCGAAACTTGTCGCAAGTTGGCAAGCACGTGTGAAGTAGATGTAAAAATAGTGTGATGATTTGGTAAAAATTGATGTGCTGATGGGTTAATGGGTTGATGTGCTGATTTGCTGATTTGCTAATATTTATTACTATTAACATATTATCAGCAAATCAGCAAATCAGCAAATCAGCAAATTAACCTACTTCACCGTATCCTGCGCAGCGGGAGCAGGTGGCTGTTGAGGAGGTGTTGTTTGTTTTGTGTTGGGGTCGTAGGGTATCAGTATTTTGGGAAAAACCATGCCCCTTTGCTTGGTAGAGGCAAGAATAATCCTTTCGGAAGTAAACTCGAGGATGAGGTTACCATCGGATTGCATTTGGGTAGTAGCCATAAAAAGTTCTTTGCCATCGCCGCTGATTTTCCAGCCGCCAACCGTTTCGCTGCCGTCGCTAAGCTTAATGACCAGTTTACCGTCCGGCTTAAACTCCAGCGAACCGCCTTTCAAACGGGCCATAGTAGCATCCATCAAACTCTTTTCCATTTCGCCGAGGGGCTTATTACGCATAGAGTCGCGGATAGACGCCTCGTCGTATTGCCAGGGATGAGCGGTTATGATTTCCTTATAATCGCTTTTTTTCGAACAGGAAGCTGCCGCAATTGCTACGAGTACAATAAACATCCAGGTGCGCATAATAGCAGAGTTGTTTTAGTTTCTGAAAATGAAAGCGCAAAAGTAAAGAATTTTGCGGAAAAAGTCAGGAGAGCAGCCGTTTGTGATTTTTGCGGTATTCGCTGGGGCTGACGCCGGTAACCTCGCGAAACTGCTTATTGAAATTTGATAAATTATTGAATCCGCATTCAAAGCTCACCGCTGCTATCGTATAGTGGTCATCGGCAAGAAGGCGAGAAGCGTGGGCAATGCGAAATTCATTCACAAAACGGGTAAATGTTTTGGTGGTCATTTTTTTAAAATAACGACAAAACGCCGGGGTTGTCATATTCACAGTTGAAGCCACGTCATCGAGCATAATACCCTGTTGATAATTTTGCTCTACAAAATCGTACACGGCGCGCATGCGTTCCTGGTCCTGCATATTCACTTCGAGCGCAAAACCGTCCACGTTGAGCAGTTTGTATTCCTGAGAGCCGGCAAGTTGGTTTAAAATACCGAGCAATTCGATCAGGCGTTCGAAGGGAGAAAGTTCGACCAGCCTGACAAGGCGCTGTCCTACCTCCCATTTGGTATGCCCGTGAAGGTAAGCCCCTGCTTCGATCGTTCGAAAAGTTGTTGGATGGCGTGCAATTCGGGGCGGCGCAGAAAATCGTGGCCCAGAAAGTCTTCTTTCATTTGCACCACTATTTCTACATGCTCTTCGAGCAGCCAAGGTAAAGCCTTGGAATTAAGTCTTGAAGTTAGAGACCCAAAAAGATCAGGTCGCCGTCTTGAAATTCGGAAATGTGGGTGCAGATATGGCGTTTACCTGTCCCATTTGAAATATATACAATTTCGTACTCGGGGTGGAAATGCCAGTTCGGCTTTTCCTCCGCGCATATTTCTGTATGCTTCCTGATGGTAAACGAATTGCCAAATACAGGGTCTATCCTCTCTAGTGTAGGTTTCATGTAAGTTCATTGGTGAACAAACGCTAACTCCACAATTTGGCTGGTTATTTGGAAGGGAAAAGTTATCGGTTATCGGTTATCGGTTGTGAGTTTTAAAAATAAACTGATAACCGATAACCGATAACCGACAGCCCTCATAACGGACAAGGGGCAAAGTTTGCACCAAAGATATCAATGAGGAATTTTGCTGCGAAATTTTCCGTACACCCAGGTGCCGGCAACCGCGCTAAGCAGGGTAACGATCACTACCGTAAATCCGCTGCCGATTTGCGCGAATAGCGGGCCAGGACAAGCGCCGGTTATAGCCCAGCCGATGCCGAACAATACCGCTCCCCATACATTGCCCCAGTGGAATTTTTTGTCGCTAAATGCCACCGGTTCACTGCGGTTTTAGGTTAAATTTTTGATACTTAAACCGAAATGGCGCCCACTACCACTGCCAAGCCGATAACTCCGTACATGTGAAGCTTTGAAAGCGGAACATTTCCTGAATA
>JADKAE010000023.1 GCA_016715405.1 Saprospiraceae bacterium
CGATATTGATATTGCTGCCTACCGCGCTATTTAAATATATCGTGTCATTAAATACCAGGGTACCCAGGTTAGCCATATTATACTCTCCGTTGCCCCAATACGTTAAAAGTGGCTTTGTCGTTAAAAGTCACCATTCCATTGGCAGCCAGGTTAATATTGGCGTTATTTCGGTTAAACGTGGCAGGCCCGTCAAATACTACTACACTCGCCAATGTTCCGCCAATATTGATGACTGCAGCAGGGGGGCCCGCTGTATTGTTGTTAGTGATAATGGTATTGCCGCTAAAAGTAACCGCGTTGTTGATAGTTGAATTACTTGTAGTTGCCCCGCTTTTTTCCAATTCAATGTCGGTAAAATTGGCATTGCTGATGGTGAAACGATCGGCCATAATTTTGCCGTTAACAGCGCTGGATCTTGGCATAATAGCGCCGGCAGTGGTGATGGTGGCCATATCTACCGCCGTTAACGTAAACGAATTCAGATCAAGCGAGCCGCCGCCTGTTATTGACAAGCTGTACACACTCACGTCACCCGTTAACTGTGGTATGGAAGTAGCCCCTACAATGAACACTGGTTTTGCAGTGGGCACACTGGCAGGCGACCAATTGGAAGCAATATTCAGGCCTGAACCGCCAACCCATGTTCTGTTTTGGCTTATTGCTGCAAAATGAAAATAGAAGCAGACAAAAGGTGAGAATTTTATTCATCGGTAAATGGATTTTAGATTTAAATGCATGCAGTTGCACTAAATCAATATTATCAATACATTGATTTACAGATTTTTACATCGTCAATTTAGCAAAATGGCGATGATTTTGTAGTTTTCTCGATAGGTTGTGTAGTGGAATAAATGTAACCGGGAAGATGTATTTGAATGGGTCTCTATACGGATAACAACGTCGTTGTATGCTGTAAAAGTACATGTTTTTTACGAATTGAAACATGGTTGATGTGCTAATGTGCTGATGTGCTGATGATAAATTAAATATTAGCAAATCAGCACATCAGCAAATTAGCACATTAATTCAGTATGATTTTCACCCACCTTTGCTGTTGGGGCGATTGCAATGAAGCAAAATAAACCCCTGCCGGCAAGTGAGTCAGGTCGAGGGTGGTTTGTGAAGCGTCAATGAGTGGCTGTAATGGCCAGGCCCTGCCGGTGGCATCGATTAGTATTACCCGGCGTACATCATAATGGGCGGGCCAACGCAGCGTAAAACGCCTATCGGGTGAAGGCACGGGAGACACAGTGATATCCCCCAGATCTGCGTTGCGCCGTATGCTCACTATGTCAGAAAAAGTAGACGCCCCGTCGAAATCGGTTTGGCGCAGGCGGTAATAGCTGAGCCCTTCGAGCGGCTGCTCATCTGTGCTGCGGTAGACTATCATTTGCTGGCTATTGCCGGCGCCGGGCAAGGTGGTTATGTCCTCAAATGTCCTCCCGTCGGCACTCCGCTCTATGGTGAAATAGGCATTGTTATGCTCTGTGGCCGTTGCCCACTCCAATTCAATTGTTTGTTCAACCGGACTAGCTTTAAAATAAAGCAGTTCGATGGGCAATGGATTGAATGCGCTGATAGAAGCCAAGGTAAAGGGACTGAAATTGGTTACCGGCGCCGCTGATTCAATCGTACCCGCAGATGCATCGCCGGCGAGCGTGCCGGCGCCTTCGCTCACCCACTTCGAGCCATCCCAGCGGGCCACCACGAGGTCGGCGGGAGTGTCCACGCCGAAGCTGCGCGTATCCCAGCTCAGTTTAACATACGCGCTGCCGCTGCTGAGCAGGTTGAGCAGCCAGTGTTCCTTGCGGCTAATGTGGTTGATGGGCGCCTCTACCAGGGTTGCGTCATACATGGCGCTATCGGGGTCGAAGTATTGGTACAGCGCCTCAAAATCGGGCGTTCCGGAAGCCCCTCTGACCGCGATGGGCGCATAATAACTCGAATCGCCGACCGGAAAAGTAAAAGTCATACCGAAGCCCAGGTCGAGTTTACGCACCAACCCGTCGATGTGTGAAGTATCAGAGGCGCCGAAAGCAAACCCTGACGCTGTAAATGTCACCGCGGTGGTATCACTTGATTGTACAATGCCATCCGTAAATTTAAGCAGGGCGCCGATGTCGATAGGCATCTGAAGTACAACGCCGGCGGGGTTGTCCACTTCCAGGTAGTCAAAATGATGGGTCAGGGAATCAGCGCCGATTAGGGATTGCTCAGCAGTTCCATTGAGCAAAATGGAGCCCGGACCGAATATGACCGGTTTGGCCGAATTGGTGAAGTCGATGTTCTTTTTAAAAACACTGGTTTCCCCATAATCCGAACCGATGCGAAGATCACCCGTACCGGCCGATTTGAGTTTGACATCCAGATTAAACGTATCGCCTTTTACAGAAGCCGTAGAAATAGAGCCGCTGCCCGATTTATTGATTTCGCAAAGACTGTTAAACGTATTGCCTCCTCCCCAGGTATTGGCGCCCGATCCGGTTTTGTTAAACAAAGCCGCATCCTGGAAGAGGCTATTCCGAATGTTTGCCAGGCTGGGGGCGATCAGGGTGCATTCGCTCAGAAAAGTTGAGGAGTCCACAAAATCAAACTGGTATTCAGATCAGCAGTAAAACGCCGCCAAAAGTGCTATTGCGAATATCAAGCGAGTTCATAAATAGCGTATCGTTGGGAGCGCTGCCGTTTTGGGTTACGTTGTTAAAATAGAGTGTTCCGGTATTATAATTATCGCTTTCGATCTTGAATGCCTTATTGGCAGCAACTGTTATAGTTCCATAGTCGCCAAACCGGATATAAGAGCCGGGTTGCGTATTTTGCATGTAGACGTCGCCGTTTAATGCAATAGAACCGGTGTCGGCGCCTATTTGAATGACTGTATTGGCGCCATTGTTTCGGAAATAAACGTCGTCATTAAATGTAATATCATAACCGTCGGTGCTGCCCAGTATAAAAATGCTGCCGAAACCGGCGGTGGAGGTCGTATTAATGACAGTAGTACCGTTAAACACTACGTCGTTGTAAAAAGCGGTGTTATTGGCGCCGGTTTTGCGAAGTTCAATATTGTTGAACGTAACATCTTCTACTAGCACAAAATTGCTGGCAGTTAAGACGCCATTGCTAATATTGACAACGTTGGGGTTTGCGCCGGCGATGGTGACATTTCCGTTTACTTGCAAAGTGTATCCGCCGAGATTGATATTCCCGCCATCGACAATTAAAACTGCTACTTCTACATTTTGATCAAGGACGGGATAATTCGGTCTGCCGGCTACAAAGCGCGCTGTACGCGTGTCATTCGGCACTCCCATACTCCAATTTGGGCTATGATTCCAATTTGAGGAGATATTGCCCTCCCAAGTTGTTTGTGGTTGAGCCATAGCTGTAACCGCCAATCCGGCGGTCACAAGCAGGATAAGTAGTTGCTTTTTCATAGGGAAACATTTTGTTAATCCTTCCTTCCACCCAAAGGTACGATTAAACTAGCGTGAGGAATACCGATGGGGGTTGTATTGATGCTGTCGTTAAAATCGTTATAAACGGGGTGTGCAATACCGTATTCGATGGCCAGGCGGCGGGCGGTATAGCGGCCGCCAATGCCCAAAATAAAAACGCGTTCGTTGGGCACTCCCAGCCAATAGCTTTCGGTAAGCAGGTAGTGTCGCCGACCGGTGCGGTAGGTACCGCTGATGCCGACGGTGAGGTTGTCCCACAAACCGCCACGGTCAAAACCATTGCCCAATATAAAAGAAATATGTTTATCTTTTGTACCATGGGTGCTCACACCGTAAATAAAACCTGCTGATTCTTCCTCGTCGCCTACCGGCAGAATGTACAACACCCCGGCGCCTGCATTCCACTTATTTTCGCTAATGGGTATACTTAGTTTAGCGTGTACCCAAAGAGGCACCACATCGGCGCCGAAAAAGAGAAAAGTCGGGACAGTTCCTAAGGTGATTGATAAATTATTGCTCACGCCATAGCCAATTTGGTTGACAAACGCCATTGTATTGTAATATACAAATTGGCCTTGTGGAATGCCATATCCGGATACCCCTGCAAAATATCGCCAGGCATACGGGTTATCCGCCCAGGTATTGAAATATCGATTGCCAAGGCCTCCTCTGTTGATATAAACAATACTCAGGATGTCGGTTTGACGGATAGTCAGGGGGCCGAATTTTTCAGTAGAAAGTACTATTCGCGAACTATCCGAATCGACTAGCAAGCCGATAAATTCATTGCCGTCCGTGGTGGTGATCGCCACCATCGAATCCCTTTGGGTTTGGGCTGATAGAGAACCAGTAACCAAGCAGCCAAACAAGGCAAAAACACAAGAAGGGTTAGTTCTTTAATGCGCATTTAGGTGGTTTTAATTTTTTCAATCAAAGAATAAAACAAGCCGGGGAAAAGGCGTTTCAGGGTGGGTGCAAAAATTTCTTTGCCTCCTATAAAAACCTCTCTTTTTTGGCCGGCGATAGCGTCGAGCGCTTTTTGGGCAAAAACGGCGGGGTCGAGTCCTTTGCGAGTAGCTTCGGCCATCACTTGGTTGGCCGAGCCGTCGCCTTTCAGTGCATTTATAGTAACGTTGGTACGCACGTAGCCGGGGCAAATGATCGTTACTTTAATATTATCGGGGGCCACTTCCGCCCTTAACGTATCAAAAAAACCATGTAAAGCATGCTTGGATGCGGCATAGGCAGAGCGGTGCGGCACGCCGATTTTGCCCATCACACTGCTCATCACTACGATATGCCCGGCGCCTTGTTGCCACATAAAAGGCAACACCGCTTTGGTGACGGCCAGGGCGCCGAAATAATTAATGTCCATGATTTTTCGATCTACTTCCAATGCGGTATCTTTGATGGGTGCACGTTGAGACACACCCGCATTGTTGATCAGGATGTCTATTCGGCCGAAGTGGTCGAGAATTTGTTGCACCACACCGGGTACGCTGTCGAACTCAGCTACATCGAGCGGCGCCACCAGGATGTCCGTCTTGCCATGGCAATTTTGCCTGACGCGTTGCAGCTCTTTTTCGTTGCGGCTCGAGATGGCAATTTTGGCGCCCTGCTCGGCCAAAGCGTAAGTGAGATGTTCTCCAATGCCGGATGAAGCCCCGGTTATCCAAACAACTTTGTCTTTGTAGTACATAGCATCATTTTTCAATCATCCGCAAAGTTCGTTATTTGCGCCACATGATTTACGGCTGTGATTGTTTTTTTAACCGGCTGTCGTGTAGACGTATTATCTTGCATCATTATGAAAAAGTTATTCCTTATTCGCCATGCCAAATCGAGCTGGGATGATCCCGGGCTCCAGGATATAGACAGGTCGCTGAGCAGCCGGGGTTTGCGCGATGCCCCGCAAATGGCCGTTTTGCTACAAGGAATGGGCATTCACCCCGACCGGCTGGTGTCAAGCCCGGCCAACCGGGCCTTTACCACGGCTTCTTTTTTTGCAGCCGCTTTTGGCATTCCGGCTTCCAGTATTGTGGTAGATGACAACATCTATGAGGCTATGCCACAGGATATTGTGCGTATAGTGCACCAATTAGATGACAAGTATGATACGGTCTTGCTCTTTGGCCACAACCCTACCCTGACCAGCGTGGCTAATATGTTTGCAGAAGCGTATATCCCCAATGTGCCCACTTGCGGAATCGTGGGGGTTCAGGCTGAGGTAGCACACTGGAAAGAATTTAACCAGTCGACCGGCCGGCTCATCGGCTTTTATTTTCCCAAACAACATTTGCAGGAATGAAGCAGTTAGTCGTGCTCGCATCGATATGCGTTGTCGTGCTTGTCTCTTGTGCCAAAAAAGAAGAGCCGGTAGCATTAAGCGAGGACCAGCGCGTACTTTTACTCGCCGACCTACACATGGCCGAAGCAGCCGTGCAACACCTGCCGCCGGCGGTCAAAGACAGTATGATCCGCGTATATTACGACCAGATTTTTGCGCAATACGATATCACCCAAGCTGATTACGACCGGCTGATGAAGCAATTGCGAGATGATGTGGGCGAATTGCAACCCCTGTACGAGAAAGTATTGGAGGAGTTGTCACGGCGGGAGGCGGTTCCAGGTGGTTAGTTACGCGATAGATACTGTTACATCATACAGGCAAAAGCTATGCACAATTACTCCAACGGCATCCAATGGTATCCGCCTGTTGTTTTACCTGCGGGCGGCAATGCTCCTTTGAGCCGTTCGGATGCAGGTATTGCACTACCAGCCCCCGTGCCCAAAGTCACTTCCAACAACCTTGTCATATTGCCTAATCCAGCTTCCGGTCAAGTCACGATAAAGTATACGCTTGACTTGGAAACAACCCGTGCCGCAATTGACATTACGGACATAGAGGGTAAAACCATCATATTGTTGCCCGTATCTGATTTCAAAGGAGAGATCCAACTTGCCGACTCCCGATTGCTCCCGGGTATGTACACTGTCAGGTTATTGGTTGACGACTTTCCGGCGCGCATTCAAAAACTGGTAATCATTAAATAACTAAAAAGCCGCTTCCCGCAGTTGCGGAAGCGGCTTTTTAACCTTCATTCCAATGAAAGGGCTGATCGTCTTTACACTAATTTTTTCGTCCATAACATCACTGTGGGCCCAACCTACTTTTAATATTCGAACGAGATTAGGTTTTCCGGCAGCTACTTTCTCCAGCGTCATTGCTACTGATAGCTGTTATTTTGTTACCGGTATAATTGCCGACACGGTGCCGCCCTACCGCACAGGCGCTTTATTTGCCAAATTCGATCTGGATGGAAATCCGACCTTGGTGAAAACACTAACTTCAACAACAAATACTTATGCTACCTGGCGGCCAACCCTTCTGGAAACGCAGGACGGCCTTTGGGTATCGGGCTATGCATTCATGCCTGATATGAGGGGTATTCTTATACACTATAATCAAGATGGGGACACACTGGATGTATTTCCCTTTTTTAATTATTATTATCCTGCAAAAACATTTATTTCTCCTCAAGGTATGGCTATTACAGCAGATAAATTTGTGGTAGCCAGTGATATTGAATCTATTGGTCTTAGGGCTAATATTTCTCTGGTCTGTATGGATAAAAGCGGAGCTATTTCGTGGAATTACAGCTTGGGTGGAAATTTATACGATTGGGCTGGGAGCATCATAACTTCTATAAACAATAATTACTTAGTTGGAGGCCGAAAAACGAACTCCGGAATTGTATTCCAAAATTATATCAGTCAAACCTGGTTATTTGAAATCGATACTTTAGGCCAAATGCTTTGGCAGTACCTCTCTCCGCTCGATTCATTGCTGGGCAAAGCTAAAGGTTTGTATCAGGAACACGATGGAAGTATCGTAGTGGCAACTTCCAAGGGTTGGGAAGACCCCACACATCCTACCTATCACGCCCTAAGATGGCACAACTACATTTTTAAATTAGACGCAGACAGGCAGTTCGACTGGGGCTGGGAGTTACATAGTCCTTTTTATTCAAGCGATACCGATTTTAATAAACTTATCGCATGTAATGATGGCAGCGGCTACGTGGCGGCTGGGCTTGCTACTATAGGCACTTCGCCTACCAACGGCATTTATTGGGGCCGCGTAAGCAAAGTATCCCCTCAGGGCGATAGTATCTGGGATCGCCATTACGCCTTTCCCATCGGCACCGATTTCCCTTTTCACGAATTGTACGACATCAAAGAAACGCCCGACGGTGGGTTTATCCTTTGCGGACAGTCAGTTAACAACTACGCCGACTCTTTTCCCCAGCAGGGCTGGTTGCTCAAGCTGGATGCTCAAGGCTGTCTTGTGCCGGGCTGCGGCTTGGTTCCAGTGGAGGAGGCTGCTTCCCAAGAGCTTCCCGCCATGCTCCTGTACCCCAACCCGGCATCTGACTGGCTCAGCGTGCACCTCGGAGAGGCCGGCGCCGAAGGGCAGTTGCGCATAGTAGATATGCAGGGGCACCTTGTGCTCAATTTTGAAGCGCCGTTGGGTAATACGACTTATGTGTTACCCTTGACTGGGTTACCACCTGGCATTTACACCTTGCAATGGCTAAGAGCGGGGAGATTGGTGAGAGCAGAACAGTTGGTGGTTGCGCACAAGTGATTGAATACCACAAGTTGGCAATTGGAGGTAAGTGTATCGAGCACAAACAGCCTACATTTAACCGCCAACTTCCAATCTCCAATTCACAACGCCAACAACTCCTCCACCTGTTTTTGCATCACCTTCAGCGTGGGAATATCGACGATTTCTCCTTGTTTGTTCATGATCGAATAAATGCGCGAAATGGGCAGCTTATTAGGTAAAACTATCGTCCCCACGTGGTTGAGTACGCCGGTGAGCTGGTCGATACCGCGAAGGTTGCCGGCGCGACCGGTAGCAATTCCTACCAAAGCGGCCTTTTTGCCTTTAAAAGTAGCATCGTATTGCCTTACCGAGCAGGCATCGATAAACAACGAGCACGCCGGGAAAACCGCCGTTGTATTCGGGAATAAGGTAGATGAATCGGTCAGCCGGGATCATGTACTCGTCTTGCAGGGCTATCAGGCTGGGCGACATCTGCGACGCTTCGTACATATCGGGATGAAACCAGTCGTGGGCCGCATCCTCCAACGAAAGTACTTTTACTTCTTCGTTAGTCAACGTGCGGCATATTTCCGCGTATTTTTTGGCAAATTGCAGGCACTCGCTGCCCTTTCTGTTAGTGCCTGATATGATTGTGATCATTTGTTTTGTTAGTATTGCGCGCTAAAGTAATATCATTTAGGCTAATTTGGTTCATAGCCATATGGGCAAAAGTATTTACCTTACCCAAATAAAATTCACATTGATATGCAACTCACTTATTACGGGCATTCTTGTTTCGGCTTGAGTACCAAAGGTAAACACATCCTTTTCGATCCTTTTATACGAGGCAATGAACTAGCCCGGCATATAGACATCAAAAGTATCCAGGCCGACTACATCCTGCTGTCGCATGGCCACGGCGACCACGTGGCCGACGCCGAAGAGATCGGCAAACGCAATCATGCTACTATCGTATCCAACTTCGAAAGTGTGAGCTGGTACGAGGCCAAAGGACTCAAAGGCCACCCCATGAACCACGGCGGTACCTGGCAGTTTGATTTCGGTACGGTCAAATACGTGAATGCCGTCCACTCCAGCGTATTGCCCGATGGCACTTACGGCGGAAATCCCGGCGGCTTTGTCATCTGGAACGAAGAAGGCTGCCTGTATTTTGCCGGCGATACGGCGCTGACGATGGATATGAAACTGCTGCCCCTCACCTGCCCGCCCCTCACGGCGGCTATTTTGCCCATAGGCAGCAATTTTACCATGCACTACGCCGATGCCGTTATTGCCTGCGACTTCATCGGCTGCCATAAAGCGATTGGCTGTCACTACGATACCTTTGGATATATTAAAATAGATCACGATGCGGCAAAAAAGGCTTTTCAGGATAGCGGAAAAGCGCTACTTTTGCTAACCATTGGGGAAAGTATAGCGTTATAGACGCTCTTAATCATTTGTTCATCAAAGCATTTAGGCGCCGAGTTGGAGCTGGTAAACCGCCCGCGCCGGGAATACGTCATCAAAGAAATTGTGGACAAAGTAAAAGGCGACTACGACTATGTTTTTATCGATTGCCTGCCCTCGCTGGGCCTGATCACCGTCAACGCGCTTACTGCTTCAGACGCCGTACTGGTGCCCGTTCAGTGCGAGTTTTTTGCACTCGAAGGACTATCCAAATTGCAGGATACCATCCGCCTGGTGCAGCGGCAACTCAACCCGAATCTACAAATCGAAGGTATTCTGTTGTCGATGTACGATCCCCGCCTTCGCCTGGCCAATGTGGTAGTCAGCAAGGTGCGCGAGATCTTCAAAGACCAGGTATTCGATACCGTCATCCACCGCAATTCGCGCATCAGCGAAGCGCCCAATATGCACATGCCCATCGTACTCATCAATGCAGGCAGCAAGGGCAGCGTCAACTTTCTCAATTTGGCAGTTGAATTTTTAACCAAAAATAACGACCCCACCCAGGCCTACCACCTGGTAGCCGGCGAAGTAGATTAAAAGCACGCACATGGCAAAACAATTAGTTAAAGTGGGCAAAAGAGAACTGGGCTCGGGTATCGACGCACTGTTTTCTCCGAAAATAGACCAGGAAATCCAGGATAATCCGGAGAAGGTCGTGCGCGAATTTTCGAGCGTTTTCGCTACGGTCCCCATCGGACAAGTAGAAGCCAACCCCGACCAGCCGCGCAAGGATTTCAGCGAAGAAGCCCTCCAGGAACTCGCCGAATCGATCAAAGTCCATGGATTGATCCAGCCCATTACCGTCAGGCGCCTCAGCAACCACGAATTTCAACTCATCTCGGGCGAGCGCCGCTGGCGCGCCTCGAAAATTGCCGGGCTCACCGAAATCCCCGCCTACATCCGCATTGCCAACGACCAGGCTATGCTCGAAATGGCGCTTATCGAAAATATCCAGCGCGAAAACCTCAACGCGGTGGAAATTGCCATTACCTACCACCGCCTGAAGGAAGAATGCAGTCTCACGGATGAACAACTCGCCGAACGCGTAGGCAAAAAACGCAGCACGGTGACCAACTACCTGCGCCTGCTCGACCTGCATATCGAAGTGCTGGAAGCCGTCAAGCAAGACCGCATCTCTATGGGTCACGCCCGTGCACTGGCGGGCATCGATGACAAACTCCTCCAAAAGCAGGCTCTCGACGAGGTGCTTAAAAAAGACCTTTCCGTGCGCGATACCGAAAAACTGGCGCGCGACTATACCAAACCCCGCAAAACAACACCTGCCGCTATATCGCCCAAAGGCAATCTATCGGAAGACCACCAGCGTATGCTGCGCGATTTCAGGGCTTTTTTCGGTTCCGGAAAAATTCTGATGAGCCTCGAAGATTCAACTACCGGCAAAGGTCAGATCGTGATCCCCTTTAATTCGCATGATGAACTGAACGAATTTTTCAAATGTATCGAGCAGTGAGGATGCGACTATACGACTGTACGACTATACGACTATACGACTATACGATACAAATAGGTCGTACAGTCGCACAGTCGCATAGTCGCATAGTCTTCCTGACGCTCCTGCTTCTCCCTGTCCTTTGCCGGGCCCAGGAAGCCCCCCCTGTGGACACCCTGCCTCCCGCCAAAGACACCTCGCTGGCAGCCAAATGGCCCGTGCCCAGGAAGGCACTGCTTTGGTCTATTGCCCCCGGTGGCGGACAGATCTACAACAAACGCTGGTGGAAACTGCCGCTGGTATACGGCGCTTTTGCCGGCATAGTCTACAGCATCGACTACAATCAGGGACGGTACAGGCGCCTAAAAACAGCCCTGGCGCTAAAATTAGACGGTCTCGACCACGAATGGACGGGCACTACGCTGGATAATGCACGCACACTTCGTATATTGCGCGACAAGTACGATAAAAACACGCAGTTGTCATATGTAGGTATCGTACTGGTATACGCCCTGCAAGGCATCGAAGCATTTACCGATGCACATTTGCGAAATTTTGACATCGGTGACGACCTAAGCATGCGCATCCAGCCGGCGCCGGCTATCCACCAGCTCAGCGGCGCCCCCCTTACCCGGGCTGAGCATTCGCCTGCAACTCAATCCGCATACCCCTGCCTTCGGGAAATAACATATTTTTGGAACTGTTTAGAAGGGTTTAGCGATTGGGTTTAGCGATTGGGTTTAGCGATTGGGTTTAGCGATTGGGTTTAGCGATTGGGTTTAGCGATTGGGTTTAGCGATTGGGTTTAGCTGAATGTTTAGAAAACTAAACCCTAACGCTAAACTGCGAATGCACTAAACCCAATCGCTAAACTGCGAATGCACTAAACCCTAACGCTAAACTGCGCATGCACTAAACCCTACTAAACGTTACTTTTTTTTACACATAACCCATATTGCCATGAATAATAACAAATTCCGCATAGGCATTGCCATGGCCGGCGCCGTTTCGGCCGGCGCCTATACCGCTGGTGTAATGGACTATTTGCTGGAATCCCTTGAACGCTGGGAGCAGGCAAAAAAGAAAAACAAAGAACTTGGGGCCGGTCACAAAGACTACGACCACTCGGTTCCCATGCACGATGTAGTTATCGAAGTGCTTGGAGGCGCCTCCGCAGGCGGTATGACAGCAGCAATTACCTCCCTGGCGATGTTCGAAGGCGTAAACCCCGTGCACACACCTCCCCAGCATAATTCAGGGAACAAATTATACGACAGTTGGGTAAACCTCAATGACGGCGGCGGCAAGAGAACCGACCAGGTTACTTTTAGTCAGATGCTGCTCAACGACGACATCATCAAAAACAGCATCCCCTCCCTGCTCAATTCCAATCCCATCGATGCCATAGCCGACAAGGCAAAATCCATTCAGGTCAATAAAAAACCTGGAGACCCCTCCTGGCCCAGCTATATTTCCAAAGACCTGGAGGTCATCCTGACGATCTGTACCCTGCGGGGCGTACCTATCGAAATAAATTTTGGCTCAGCTGATAGCGACGAATTTAACCAGGAGACTGATCCGGTGCCCGCTTTCAAAATGTACCTCCACAAAGGTATTGCCCACTTTACGATCAACCCTGAGACCCATGCCGACCACCTGTTTAAACTCGATCCGGAATCAGAGGTATCCCGCACACAATTGATGGAATGCGCCAAAGCTACCGGAGCTTTCCCGATAGGCCTGCGTTCCCGCTATATGAGCACGCCGCGCAGCTATATCAAAGCGCACCTGCAGCGCATGTTTGGCAAAGACATCAATATCAACTGGGACATCATACCCGACAACTTCGACTTCACTGCAGTTGACGGCGGCACGATCAACAACGAGCCCTTTGGCGAAGTGTTGCGCGTGTTGGAAGAACGCAATGAAGCAGACTTGGCTGGTGAGGAAGTAGCAGTAGACCGGGGTGTTGACTATTTTCCTTTTAAAAATTACGCCATTTTAATGATCGACCCTTTTCCCAGTTTTGAGGAAAACACAGATGAAGCGCTGAAAACCGAACTAAATTCTGTGCTCGATATCGGTACTCAACTTATAGGCGCACTTCGCCGCCAGGCCATGCTCAAGGAAAGCGAATTGTCAAAAGGTTTTACTAAGGAGCATACCCGGGCCATGATCTTCCCTGTGCGGCGCAGGAAAGTTGTGGAGGATGGAGTAGAAAAAGAAGTAAAAGAAAAATACGCCATCGCCTGTGGCGCTTTGGGTGGTTTTGGCGGCTTTTTTAGCAAAAAATTCCGGGAGCACGATTTCTTTTTAGGCAGAAAAAATTGCCAGAGTTTTTTGCGCAAGCACTTCACTATCAGCACTAAAGACGCTTTCGTCATGGTCGACAACCAGATCGTCAGCGTGGAATGCCCCATTTTTGAGGGTTGGACTCCAAACAGTGCCATGTACCAACGCTTTGTATACACCAAAGACGGGGTGGATTACCTGCCCATAATCCCCGATCTGCATATAATAAAGGCCAATTCGCACAAAGAAGAAGAAAATGGCACCCAGCCTGATCCCGTTTTTGAAAAAATAACCTACAAAGAATTGCGCACCCTGCGGGCCCCCATCCAGTCGCGCATCCGGAAGGTGTTGCTAACCATGTTGAAAAGCCTGATCTTCCCCTCCGACCACCCTTCAATAAGCAAATCGGAAAAGCAGTTCAACAGGCGGGTGCGCAGCCTGGTACAATGGCGGCTCAATAACGGATGGCCGTTGCGCATCGCGTATATCATCTTACTTGTAGTGATAGCGCTCTCATTCATCATCGTGATCCCTATCACGCTTATCGTAATGATCAGCGCGTACTACCTGATTTCCAATGCGTTGGCCAACCGAATCTTTCATACCGTGGTGGCCGATTTTAAGCGCGGGGACTCATATGACAAGACTGAAACGAATATACCTGCTTTCCCCGCGCATCCGTTACGCGGGGGAATTGCTTCCTCCAGTGAGCGTTTGGCGCAAGAACTTAGCAGGCAGGGGTACCAGGTTACCGTCATCTCTTACAGTCTTCAATACCCCGGCTTTCTCTTTCCGGGCAAAACACAATATACAACCGACCCGGCGCCCCGGGGGGTACAAATCCGCACACTGATCAATGCCGTCAATCCGTTGAACTGGTGGCAGGTAGGCAGACTCCTTGCCCGTGAAAAACCCGATCTCGTCATTGCTCGCTATTGGTTGCCCCTGATGGGGCCTTGCCTGGGCACTATCCTGCGATTGGTGCGCCGCAATGGCCATACCCGCACGATTGCGTTGGCCGACAACATCATACCCCACGAAAAACGCCCGGGCGACACACTTTTTACGCGTTATTTCTGCGGGGCCGTCGATGCCTTTATCGCGATGTCGCAAACCGTGGCAAGCGATATCGCTTATTTTGCGCCACAGAAACCTACCAGGTATATCCCCCACCCGCTTTACGACAATTACGGCGACAAAGTGGCGCGAACGGAGGCTCTCCAACACCTCCAACTCGATGCACAGCCGCATTATCTGTTGTTTTTTGGCTTTATACGCGATTACAAGGGGCTCGACCTCTTGCTCGAAGCCATGGCCGACCCACGCCTGGCGGCTTTTAACCTCAAACTAATAGTAGCCGGCGAGTTTTACGGCAACGAAGAAGCTTATCAACAACAAATTGACCGGCTTGGCATCCGCGATAAGCTGGTTATGCACACCGATTTCATACCCCACGAGACTGTCAGGTATTATTTCGGCGCGGCCGACCTCGTGGTACAGCCCTACAAATCGGCCACCCAAAGCGGTATATCCCAGTTGGCTTATCATTTCGACAAACCCATGGTAGTAACCCGTGTGGGCGGATTACCCGAAATCGTGCCGCACGGTGAAGCCGGGTATGTAGTAGATACCACAGCTATGGCCATTGCCGACTCCATCTTCGATTTCTACCAGCATCAGCGCGGCCCACAACTCACGCTGGGAGTGCAAAAAGGAAAACAGCGCTTCTCCTGGGATAATATGGCCAAAGGCATTTCTGATTTGTATTTTATGTTGCTCCATACAAAAAAGCGTTAAATTATTGCGCGATGTGTGGCTTTTACACAATCGCATCGTTATCCCTTCATATTCGCTTTACACCTGTCCATTTGCGCAAATAACAGGATTTTTATTTCACGGAAAAATCTGTCACTCATGAAAAACTTGCTCCAACGGGGCCTGTACTGCGCATGCCTATGGGCAATAGGAAGCCCATTTTGCGCAACGGCCCAGCCAATCGACGACGTTGTTCGCCGCACCATCATTACCGAAAAACAACCGCTGAGTTATGCCTCCATCCGGGAGGCCGACATTGTGTGGGAAAAACGGGTTTGGCGGGTGATCGACAGCCGGCAAACCAAAAATTTTCTTTTTCGTATGAGCCCTTACCCCTGGTAAAATTGCTGGAGAACGGAATCCGCGCAGGCGCTATCACGCCGTACAGTATGGAAGCTGATGATTTCAGCACTCCAATGGACACCGCCGAATTATATAAAAAGCTTTACCAAGTGGATACGATACTGGTCAACGATCCGGAAACCGGCATAGCATACTATCAGGTTGTCAGACTGGATTACAACCCCGAAGACGTCTTGCGGTACCGGATCAAAGAAATGTGGTATTTCGACAAGCAGCATTCCACGATGCAGGTAAGAATACTGGGTATTGCGCCTCTGTTTATCTCGAAAGATGAATACGGCGATATTCGCTATGAAAGTCCGCTGTTCTGGGTGTATTATCCCGATTGCCGCGAATGGCTGGCGCATCACAAGGCGCCAACGGCACATCAGCCCTCCGGATTGATGACCTGGGAAGACCTTTTCGAGATGCGGTATTTTGACAGCTACATCATGAAAGAGACCAATATCCACGGCCGGCGCCTGAGGGACTACTTGAACGACCAGGATATGCTCACGGAAGCTGACCTATTGAAACAGTCGTTGTTTAATTTTGAGCATGACCTCTGGTCGTATTGAGGTGACAGTCTGCGACGTCACTCCTGTATCTTCGCTCCATAACTCAGGTCGCCGGCGTCGCCGAGGCCTGGCACGATATAAGATTTTGCGGTAAGTTCTTCATCGAGGGCGCCCATCCATACGTGTGCCTGGGGAATAAACGGCGGATGTGTTCCAGGCCGTAGGTAGAGGCTATAGCGGTAACAAAATGCAGCTTTTTCGGTTTGCCGTAATTGAACAACTCCTTTGCGGCCATACCCATAGAGGCGCCGGTGGCCAGCATGGGGTCGATAAGAATGAGTACGCAATCGTCGAGTGTAGGGCATGATACATACTCGAGGTTGATTTCAAACGAGCCGTCTTTGTGGTGTTTGCGATAAGCAGACACAAAGGCGTTGCCGGCATCGTCAAAATAATTGAGCATGCCCTGGTGCAATGGAAGTCCGGCCCGCAGAATGGTAGCCAACACGACTGGATCAGCGGGCGCCTTCGTGCGAGCGATACCGAGTGGCGTTTCCACTTCTATTTCTTTGTACGAAAGCGTTTTGCTGATTTCGTATGCCAATATCTCGCCTAGCCGTTCGAGGTTGCGGCGAAAACGCATGCGGTCTTTTTGAACATTGACATCGCGCAATTCGGCTACAAACCGGTTGCCAATACTGTCCTTCTCACTGAGATTAAAAATCATGGGCCACTCTTTGCCCCAAAGATAACAAGCCGGCGCTATTCTGAAAGGAAATCAGCCGGAAGATTGGCCGCCGAGTGCCATTTGATGCACGGCGGCCCATCCTTCCCATCCGTGTAAGGCGGAAAAGGAACTATTGTGCCATATCGTGGTAAGCGTTCCGCCGCAATGGCGCAGCACAGATTGCAGATCCGCTATACGTTCGATTGCCGAATCGGGTGACAAGCCCATGTAATCTTTTAGGCTTACATCCATCACTTGAAAGGGATGAAGTACCAACTGCGTCCATACTTCCCTGCTCAGGTCGTACCAGGTAAAAGGCACGGCTATGCTCGCACGGAAACCCAACGCATCGGCATACCCCAATGTATAATCAGCTTGTATGCCATGGGCCAACAACATCTGATAAGTATCCGGGAAGCGCAGGAGCAGGTAATGCTGCCGGCTGCGCACCACAGGCCGGCTACTCATAACCTCTAACCTGTCAATTTCAAGCTGTAAACGCCCGGCATCCCGGCTGCTGCGGTAAGAAGGGTGAATTCCCAGGGGATACTTTGCCGATATTCTGTTGATCAATTGGCGGAGTGCGGGACTATGAGCAGGAATATTGCGGTCGAAGGGCCCTCTGTCGCCCAGTAAAAAGAAAAACACAGGTAAATCGCCTCCCTCCTTATGACATTGGTCGAGGTAATCAAACGTAAAAAAGGGATCGGGTTGTTTTCCCAACACGGTGCGCAGGCGCGCCGCTACCCAGTCATAGCGGCCATGCCAAATGTCGGTAAAGCCCCCTCCTATCTGGCGGATTAAGCCCTTGTGTTTAAAAGCCCATGCCAGGTCAACATCATAAGTTAACTGGCAGGAAAATTTTGGCGGAGTAAAAAATAAATTAATATGATCTTTTGTCAATCGCTCTCTCACCACGGCTGCCCATTCGTGCAGCAGGGGTCTTTCCAAAAAGCCGAATCGAAAAGCGGCGCTTTGCGAAGCGGAGAATCGGCCGTGGTTGTCGGGTTGGAATGGAAGATATTCTTCGTAGCGGGTAACCAGGAAAAAAGTCATAGCCATCAGATCGAACGGCCAAGTGCAATCCTGTCCAGTAGCAGGAAACAAAGCGGGCAAGTCGTCAACTACGGTAGCCCGCAACTCAACAGGGCGAATGCCAGATTCCCATAGCAATCCGGAATCGGGTATGTGCAAAACATGAGTAGCGATCGTGTCGTTGGAATAATTGATTTTGGGTCCCTGCCGGATCAAAAAATCATCGAAATTGGTTGTGATCTCGCACTTGATGCCGACCAGTAGCTCAAAAAAAATATGAGCGGTATACGACAAACGCTCACTTTTATGGGGTGCGTACAACACCAGTGTAGAGTCATCCTGCTTCATACAGGCCTATTGTTATAGTGAAAACGGAATGAATGCGCAAAAAATATAAAAATGAAACAACTTTTCTACCCCATGCAAATATTGTATCTTTGAATAAGTCTAGTTTCGGCTATCTCCCCTATTCGCGTACACCTTGACCATGATGAGGAGCGCAATACAAGCCGGAATTGAACAAATGGCGGAAAATCCTGTATTATTAAATAAGTTTTTGCGTTCCTATGAAGAAAATTGCCCTCTATTTGCTTGCATTAGGTTGCACCACAGCTGCGCTGGCCCAACAACAGCCCGGCTCCACTTATTTTTACGATGCCAAAGGTATTGTATATAAGAAAGAATTGACGTTTGATCTGAAATTCCTTCAGACCAACGGTTATGCTTTGGGGGTCAATATCGGCACGCTCAAGACATATTACCGCACGAACTACTATAATTTTGAGCTGGGTGAACTCAAACACACCAGGGAATACCGTCAGAGTTTCGATTTTCCGGCGCCTTCTTCCAACCGCGTATCCAGGGCTTTTATTTTTGGCAAACAAAACAATTTCATGGTATTGCGCGGCGGGTGGGGGCAAAAACGGTATTTTTCGGAAAAAGCCAAGCGCAAGGGATTGGCGGTGGGGCTCAGTTATGAAGCAGGGCCTTCCCTTGGCATACTGAAGCCCTATTATCTCGAATTGGTGCGCACTTCAGAGCCCGGCGGCAATGACTACTTTATCCGGAGCGAAAAATACAGCGCAGCAAACGAAGATCTTTTTCTGGATATCACGCGTATCTTTGGCGCCTCGGGTTTTAGCAAAGGCCTGGGCGAGGTCAAAGTATTGCCAGGGGGTCATGCCAAAATGGCTGTACACTTCGACTGGGGGCCTTCGACGAATTTGTAAAAGCCATCGAAGCAGGGGTTATGGTCGATTTTTATTTTCGCGACGTACCCATTATGGTTGAATCGCCCCAAGTGCCAAACGTAAACAACAGTCCTATTTTTGTAAACCTGTACTTGAACCTGCAGTTGGGCAAACGCTGGTAGTCACAGCGCGAATCCCCGCAACATTATATTTTGAGCGATGATTGAACTGCCGATTACGGAATCCAATACCTCTCGTGCACGCCGGCCTGAATGGCTGCGTGTTAAGCTGCCAATCGGTGAAAGCTATAAAAAAGTCCGCAGCCTGGTAGACGAATACCAATTACATACCATTTGCCAAAGTGGAAATTGCCCCAACATGGGCGAGTGCTGGGGTGAAGGCACGGCTACTTTTATGATTCTCGGCAATACCTGTACGCGCTCCTGCTCTTTCTGCGCCGTAAAAACAGGACGCCCCTCCGAATACGACGAAGACGAACCCCGTCGCGTAGCGGAAGCCATCAAACTCATGGGCGTAAAACACGCTGTTATTACTTCTGTCAACCGCGACGAACTCAACGACCGGGGCGCCGAGATATGGTTCCAAACCGTGCAGGCTGTGAAAGTGCTTTCGCCTGAAACAACCATTGAAACACTCATTCCCGACGTCAAAGCCACCTGGTGGGCACTCGAACGAATGATCAGTGCCGGTCAGGAAGTGGTATCGCATAATATGGAAACCGTGGCGCGCCTTTATCGCAAAGTGCGCCCCCAGGCCAAGTACGAACGCAGCCTGGAACAAATACAGCGCACCAAAGATTTCGGCAAACGCACCAAATCGGGTATCATGGTGGGATTGGGTGAAACCGCAGAAGAAGTATATCAAACCATGGACGACCTCGTAAGCCATGGCTGCGACGTGCTGACCATTGGCCAATACCTGCAACCCACGAAGATGCACCTCGACATTGTAGAATACGTGCACCCCGATACCTTTGCCCATTATCACGAAGTAGGACTTGCCAAAGGCTTTCAGATTGTAGAAAGCGGCCCACTGGTCAGATCTTCTTACCACGCAGAGCGCCATTTGTAAACACAGGGTTCGGAAGCACTTTAGCTCCCGACCCTGGCCATCAATATGAAAACCTTGCTTTTTCTATTTGCAGCAGCGGCATCCTCCTACTACGGTACAACATGCCCATGAATTAGGGGGGCATTGTACCGAACAACTATAAGAGCTCGTAGAAACGCTGCACCCCGCTGCGCCGTAACCTCCACCTGAACACCCTTCGCAGTTGATAGCAAGGCGAGGACCGGAATTGGATTGACTGCCGGAGCCGCCATTGCCTGGGCCAACCAGCAATTCATAATCAATCTGGCCAAGCACCTGCTGGTAGTTTTTGTACTCCTGCAGTAAGGCTACGAAGTGCTTGTACTCCACATCTGTAGTAAACTGAAAATGCGCCAGTCCGCCACCTTCATACGTTTGGGAATAGACCCGTTCTTTACTCGAAACGCCCGCGTTTTTAATACAAATATTCACTCCGTCTGCTAAGCCGATGCTCAACTTATCTCCGCCAGGCGTTATGTCAAAATACTGGTTGTCAAAACCACTGAGAGGCTTTGAAACGTCCTGCAATACGTAAAATTCGGTGATCTTCGTTCCCTCTTGAAGCAACAACAATACATCACTGCCCGCCTGGATCAACTCCCCTTTCGAGGTTTTGGCCTGCCCGGACTGCGGCGGCCCGCCGAGATATCCCCCAATGGGAATCTGCCAGCCATAATTGTGGGTGATCAATGCAACGAGCCAGGTTAAAAAAATTGTTTTCATCTGTAATTGATTTGAAGTTACGCCTACTCTGTTCTGGTTTTTCGGCAACCACCTTTTGGGACTTTGGGACTTTGGGACTTTGGGACTTTGGGACTTTGGGACTTTGGGACTTTGGGACTTTGGGACTTTGGGACTTTACGACTTTACGACTTTACGACTGTACGACTTTACGACTTTACGATCCATGCGGTCGTTGAGCGGAGTCGAAACCGGCGACACAAGCGTTCCTGTCTAATGGGCAAACGAATGCCTATTGAAGGTAGAGACGCAGAATTTTGCGTCTCTACCGTTCATATCTTTAATTGGAAAAACTGTTGAATTTAGAATGACACCAATCACATTCGAATAAGACAAAAATACGAAGTGATTTTATTTCCCGCAAGGGACAAAGTGGGGCATTTGGGGCATTTTGCCCACCCTCTCACTCTCCCACCCTCTCACACTCTCACACTCAATTCTTCACTATCCTTTGCGTCAAAACCTGCTGGGCGGTTTGGAGGCGGATCAGGTACAAACCTGCGGGCAAGCCGGCCAGATCGAGGGCATGCTGTTGTTGGCCCACCGTACCATTGATCGCAGCATTGCGCAAAACGCGGCCATCGGCGGTGAGCACCGAAACCGTAAATACCTCTGCCGTAGTGGATTCAAATGACAGCGTAGCTGCGTCGGAGGTGGGGTTAGGGAATATCAGCAGCGAATTTGCGTCGATAGATTCCTCCTTCGTGCTATTCGCTAAGGCATAAGACGGAATACCGATGAAGCGATTGGCGCCAAAATCGAGCGTAGCGCTGTAGGTGTTCACGCAGCCGCTAGCGGTTGTAATGGTAAGACTCACCTCGTACACACCGGGTTGAGCGTACTGGTGCCAGGCAAAATATTCGGTACTGGTCTGGCCGTCGCCAAAATCCCACAAATAACTTACTGCATCAGCCGATGACAGGTTGAGGAAGAAAGCGCCCAATGAGTCGGTTTCGAGGAAAGGCACGAACAAGGCATTGCAATCGGCATTATACAGAATATTTTCTCCAACTACTATGATCATCGACATGGTACTGGAGCAATCGCCTCCACTTACAGTCAGCGTAACCACATAAACGCCGGGTTGTGAATAGGAATGCACCGGGTATTGCTCATTGCTGGCAGTACCGTCGCCAAAACTCCACTGCCAACTGCTGATATCACCATATGAATAATCTACAAAATAATAGGTCATAGCACTGCCCGAAGAATCAGGCACAAAGTAAAATATAGCCTGGCAAGCAGGTCCTTCGTAGTATCCGCCATCGCCGATGCACAAGTGCTGGGTGACGGTGCTTTCGCAACTATCCGCAGTGATAATGTGCAGGGTAACGGGATAAATACCATCCTGTGCATACGTATGCGCCGGATTTTGTTCGTTGCTCAACCCGCCATCGCCAAAATCCCAGGCCCAGGCCAGGATATCGCTGCCCGTTGCGCTGTACGACTGGTCTATAAAGTTGACTGCGAGCGGATTAACGGGGTTTTGCTCCATATAAAAAGAAGCATAACAATTGTCAAAAGAGGGGTCGCAGGAAGTATAATCGCCGGGGCCAAAGCCGCTGCACTGGGCAAAACACGCATTGGTGAAAGTCAATACGCTACCATCCGGGCTGATTACACATACCGGATCGTAAATCAGGAAGCAATTACACGAATCGATTACCGTACTATCGCACAGCACAAAATCTGCCGGGCCGAAGCCTTCACATGCAGCAAAACAGGGATTGTCAAATTGCCGGATAATCACATCGCCGCTGGTACTGTCGATTTCCTCTACGCATACCGGTGAATAATATTCGGGACAAATACACCCGCCGATGCTGTCGCATACGACTAATTCGTCGCCTTCATAGCCATAACACTGCGCCTCGCAGGTATTGCTGAAAGAGTACACCGAGCCGTCGGGCAAATTCACACAAACGGGTTCGTATACAGTCGGACAAAGACACGGATCACCGGCCAATACCCAAAGCGTAGCGCTGGAGGTACAACCGCCTTCGGTGGTAATGGTGAGCGTGACCAGGTACAATCCAGGTTGAGCATAGGTATGTTCGGGGTTGGGGCCGCTGCCGGCGCTTCCGTCGCCAAAGGTCCATTGCCATTCCGTAATGGGGTTGAAGGCTATCGATCCATCGTAAAAGGAGAAATCAAGGCCGTTGCCACCAGCGGGGTTCATGCCGCCTGCTGTATAATATATGTTGGCCCAGCAAAACGGCTGGTTATTACATGGTACAAATTGGGAAGAGTCGATACCGGCACACAACATGGCTTCACAAGCATTGGGAAACTCAATTATATTACCGTCGGGCATCACTGCACACACAGGATCGTACACGGGCGGGCAAGGGCACTCCCATATATCATCAATAATCGTCACCAGGCTGGTAAACGTACTATTGCAATTGGCCGATGTGATCGTGAGTGTAACGATATAATCTCCCGCCAAGGCATAATCATGAACAGGATTCGGACCGATTCCGGCAGTACCATCGCCGAAATTCCAAAACCAATTCACTATACCTGTGCTATCGAAAATGGAAGAGAGGTCGTAAAAAGCAACCGTATACGGGTTAACGCCGGTTTGTTCGTGGTAAAAAAATGCCGCGCAGCTATCTGGCGGCGGCGGTGGGTTCACATCCTGGCATACGTGAAAATCGGCGGTATAGGAGCCGTCCGGATTGGGAAGCGACACGGCCGAAGTGACGCCGACACAAAAATCAAACACAATAACTGAAATCGATGAACCCATAGGATTTGCATCAACCACAGCGCTATAATGCCCGCCGGCATCGGTAATAACCTCGAGAGAACCGCCCCCTGCCGGATTACCCCATTGGATGTTTACGGGGTAAAATGAAGCCGGGCCGCTATCCGTCCCAAATAGTACTTCGCCGCTTACAGTGATGCCTTGTGCACTCACCATGCCCATCGCGCAAAGCGATAATAGCAGCGTCATGAGTTTTGATTTCATACTTTTTTTTAATTTTGAAAATGTTAAACCATATTTTGAGACTATACGACTATACGACTTTGCGACTTTGCGAACAGGGGAACTTTCCGCACCATTATTTTTTACAATCTTAACGTCGTACGAGTCCTACAGTCCTACAGTCGTACAGTCGTAAAGTCCCACAGTCGTACAGTCCTAATCAGTAACCAACAATTTCTGCCTGCCGACCCCTTCTGAAGTATATGCGCAAACCCAATAGCAGCCGGCCGGCCAATCTTCGACCTGCAAATCCTGCGTTTTTCCTCCTTCCCAGGCCAGGTGTTTCCACAATTGCCCTTGTGCTGTAAATATCTCCACTTTGTCCAATTCCAATTCGCAAGTCAACTGCACACTATGAGTTGCCGGGTTTGGATACAGCTGAAAAGGGATTTCGTCAGCAACTTCGGGAACAGCAATAATCACTTCAGGGCGATATACCATGAGGGTCATTTGGCCGCCTGCTACCGGTATCATTTCGAAGTTGCTGTTAACCAGCATAATATCTCTGAGTTCTACGACTACCTCGGTGCTGTCCCTGTCGGCGGGCAACAGGTGGATCAGGTCGTCTTCGATGACGATGTGTAGTTTGGCAATCTCGCCATAACCGCTTATGCCATCGGGCCCAAAACGGGTCAGCGCAGCATCGAGGCCGTTTTCGGCGCCCGGAATGGCATGCTGAAAATAAAACAGTGCGCTATCGGTATTGGGCCAGCTCTCCGAAAAATCGAGTGAAAAAGAGCTGATATAATTATCGTTGTAGACGAGCGTAAATGCCAGGCCGTTAAAATCCTGCACCGGCTGCGCTTCCGTGCCCAAAACCAGCGGTATATCGAGCTCATAACCTTCGCTAACCTGCATGGCGAGGCCTGTGGTTTGAAGCGTAAGGGGCTGGTCGACGCCCGCTACGCCCTCAGGAATGACTAATTCGGTAACCGTGTCGGTCGTATTTCCGTAATTGGTATAAACGGATAAAAAATCGCCCCATTCCACCAGACCGTTGCCGTTGGCATCGGCAAAACCGAAATTGCCCCCGCCCGGAAAATCTCTTTCCCACAGCAAAGGCAAAAACTGCTCCACAAAAATGATTTCACTTTCGGGGCGCACCGGGCCGATGGCGCCATAAGCGTAGCCGATATACAACAAGTCGTAGTGGTCTACCCGGCCATTGTGATTGGCGTCGCCGGGATATAGCTGGGCCTGTGCAGCTGGTATCAGCGTACATACGGTCATCCAGCATACTATCCACCATTTGTTCATGCGCTTCATAGTCGTATTATTCATCTCTACAAAGGTAGGTAGCATGTGGTGGGCATTCAACTACTTTTTTTTACTTTTATCGAAATTTTTTAATAAAAAAATATTGAACTATGTTTTATAAATCATTATTTATCAATTATTTAATTTTATTTTTAAATGAATATTTCTCAAAAAAACACGATCAATTTACTTTGCAAATTATCATGCAGAAGGAGTATATTGTGTAGTACATGACAAAACACCGCAACCTGTCACATGAAAAACAGCAAATTAATGGCGCTGCTGCGCACCTTATCGGTAGCGGAATGGCGAATGTTTCGCGATATGGCGGCTTCTCCTTATTTCAACAAACAGGAAGAGCTCTTGCGTTTATGCGAATATCTCAAACGAGAAAGTGCCCGCGATTTTCGCGAGCGAAAGTTGAGCCGGGAGCGCATTTTCGAAGCGGCTTTTCCCGGGGAGAGCTATGACACCAAGCAATTTCACTACCTCATAAGCGGCTTGCTCAAACTGGCAGAAACGTTTATCGGCCTTCAGCATTTTGAGCAGGACGGCATAGTACCCGACTATTACCTCCTGTCGGCTTGCGTGGAACGCCGGCTTGAAAAATCCTACCGCCAGGCCTGGCAAAAAGCGTCGGAAAAACTTCACGTTTCCCCCTTGCGCAATACGCCGTATTATTATCAATCGTATTTATTGGCTGAGATGGAAGAACAATTTTTCCTGTCGCAAAATGTGAGGCGGTTTGATCCGCACCTGCAACAGGCAGCCGATAGTTTCGACCGCTTTTTTCTGTCGCGCAAACTCAATTTTCTTTGCGCGATGACAGATCGCCAGCGCAGCATTCCAGAGCCGTATCAACTCACCATGCTGGACGAGGTAAGTCTTTATGCCGGTCAATCCACCTGGGACGACACCCCGCCTATCGCCCTCTATCGCCAATTGCTACTGGCGCTTACCGAAACGGGACAACCCACCCATTTTGAAAATTTCATCAATCTTATGCAGGCAAAGGCGGCCGCCTTTTCTCCTGCTGAAATGCGCGACTTGTACTACTACGCTATCAACTTTTGTATTCACCAGATACGCCTGGGCGAACAGCGTTTTGCAGAAATATTGGTATCCCTGTATCAGCAGGGGCTGGAAGACGGTTATCTGCTCGAAGACGGCAAGTTATCGCCCTGGACGTTCAAAAACATGGTCGTACTCGGGCTCAGTCTGCGCCGCTACGATTGGGTAGAGGTTTTTGTGCAAACGTACAGCCGGCGGCTGCCCGAAGATAGTCGCGACGATGCGTACCACTTTAACCTGGCCGACCTGCACTACCACAAGGGCGAATATCGACAGGCCATGGAGCACCTGTTCAAAGTAGCTTTTTCAGATATTCACTACAGCATAGGCGCCAAGGCCATGTTGCTCAAGATCTACTATGAAAACAGCGAAACGGAAGCGCTGCTGGCTTTGCTAACGTCGTTTAAGGCCTTCCTGCACCGCAACAAGCTGGTGTCAAAAGCCGTAAAAGCGCCCTATCTCCATTTTGTCGCACTGCTCGGAGAATTGCACAGATACGGCGCCGACAGAGCCCCTGCCCTCGCAGAAAAGATACGCGCCACGACAACCCTGGCCAATCGGAGTTGGTTGCTGGAGCAGGTAGACAAGGCGAAATAGCGCCTATTCTTTTGCTTTTTCAAATTTCAGCGACACCGAGTTGATGCAGTAGCGCAGGCCGGTAGGCGGTGGGCCGTCGGGAAAAACGTGGCCGAGGTGGCCGTCGCAGCGGGCGCAGCGCACTTCCGTGCGATCCATGCCGAGGCTGCCGTCGTCGTGGCCGCTCACATATTCCTGGCGGACGGGTTGATAATAGCTCGGCCAGCCGGTGCCTGAGTCAAATTTGTGTGCAGCATCGAAGAGCGGCAGGCCACAACCGGCACATACATAAACGCCTTTTTCGTGGTTGTCCCAATAAGCGCCAGTAAAAGCCCGTTCGGTGCCGGCTTCGCGCAATACAAAATACGACTGGGGGGATAGCATTGCTTTCCACTCTTCTTTGGTTTTGACTACCCGCTGTAGGGTGTCGCCCCCGGGCAGCACTATTGGCCCTGACGCTGTATTAACGGCTGGTTGCTGGGCGCGCTGACAAGAGATCAGCGAAAACATGGCGATAGCCACACAAATAAATCTTAAATTACGAATTACGAATTACGAATTACGAATTACGAATTACGAATTACGAATTAATAATCAATTACTAATAAATTAAATAATTTTCAATTAAAAAACATTCGTAATTCGTAATTGTTCATTCGTAATTCGTTATACATCCATAATGCCGGTAGCCCTGACAAACGCGGCCACCAGATTAAATACCACCACGGCTGAAAAAACCAGCAGGACTTGCCTTACGGGATCAATCGCGCGGTACAGCAGCGAAGTAGAAGTGGGTGATGTATCCATGATGCTGATAATTAGTTAGAAAGATACAAAATAAAAGCAGACCCCCGTTCAGTACCGATTTTTTCCCGTTCGGCAAGTAAAATTTTCCTACACGGATGTATGCGAATAACTTTGAGGCATAATATTTGAAACGCCATGACATACAGAACCGGGATAGCACTACTTTTGTTTTCAAGCGGCATCGTCCTGAGCTCGACATCCTGCAAACACAGTCCGATCATACCGGTCGACGACGACATTATCATCGACGATACAACGGATGTGCCCGACGACACCACCAATATGGGTACGCCATGTGACCCCGAAAAGGTGTATTTCGAATTGCAAATACTTCCCCTGCTGCGCTCCAACTGCGCAAAAAGCGGGTGCCACGACGAGGCTACCCACGAAGAAGGCATCGTGCTGACTTCTTATGAAAAAGTAATGACAACCGGAGAAGTCACTCCTTATAACCTCGGCGACAGCGAAATTTATGAAAAAATGACGGAAACGGATCCGGACAAACGCATGCCGCCGCCGCCCGATAACCCACTAAATTCCGACCAGATCAACCTGATTGCCAAGTGGATTTTGCAAGGCGCCCAGAACCTGACTTGCGATCCTGATGCAGGCAATTGCAACACCGACAATATCTCTTTTTCAGCTACCGTAAAACCTGTTATCGACAATAGTTGCCGCGGTTGTCACAGCGGCGCCGCACCTTCGGGAGGTATATCGCTTACCGATTATAACGGAATAAAAGCTATAGCTACAAATGGCAAACTATACGGCGCTATGTCGCACCAGCCCGGTTATGTAGCTATGCCGTTTAACGGCGCAAGGCTTCCTCAGTGCACGATTGACAAAGTTAAAGCGTGGATTGACGCCGGATCGCCCAACAATTAGGCAACTATCCGCCCGTTTTCTTCGTTAGACGAGTATTACTGAAAAAAACACCATTTCACAATGAAAAAAATCCCTTTACTGCTAGCCATGGCATTAGTGGCCATACAAACGGGTTGCTATTACGATGTAGAAGAAGAATTGTATCCTAATATTACCTGCGATACCGCAACCAGAAGTTATAGCACCCATATCGTGCCCATTTTACAAAACAACTGTTACGTATGCCATAGCCAGGCAGCCAATTTGGGCAATGTCACGCTGGAAGGATACAACAACCTGAAAACTTACGTCAACAGCGGCAAATTGCTGGGCGCTATCAAACACCAACAAGGTTTTCAGCCCATGCCGCAAGGACAACCCCAATTGGCCGATTGCTCCATTGCCCAAATCGAAGCATGGATAACGGATGGGGCGCTGGATAACTAAAAAAACTGCATTATGAAAAAAACAATCCTGATCGGAGTCCTCGTACTCGGCGCAATAGGCGCCATTACCGCTTATTTTATGTACAATAAGCCCCACAAGGACATGGAAGCAGCTGACGCAGATATCACCCTCGAGGCAACAGCGTTATTCGCCGCTTTCCAAGCCGACGAGCAAGCCGCCAATGCGCAATACCTCGATAAGGTAGTACAGGTGAGCGGTAAGGTAAAACATGTCACTGAGGAAGACGGAAAAATCAGCGTCACACTGGATAGCGGCGACGAAATGTCAGGCGTGGTTTGCCAGCTCGATGATTTGAGCACCCCTTCCCGCACCGATTTCAAGGAGGGCGAACAGGTGACATTCAAAGGCATGTGCACCGGCGTGTTGCTGGATGTAGTGCTGGTGCGCTGTGTAGAAGTTCAATAATCTCGTAACATATTCCATTTATCCACTTTCAAACCAAGATTTATTATGAAAAAAGGCATTTTGCTGAGCCTGATGAGCCTCTTCTTTGTAGTTTCTATGTCGGGCCAGAAATACTTTACCCGCGATGGTAAAATCTCGTTTTTCTCCGATACGCCAATGGAAAAAATAGAAGCACACAACTCGAAAGCGACGAGCGTGTTGGATGCTTCCAATGGCAACCTTGAATTTGCCGTGCTGATCAAAGCTTTTCAATTTGAAAAAGCGCTGATGCAGGAGCACTTCAACGAAAACTACATGGAAAGCAGTAAATTTCCCAAGTCTTCTTTCAAAGGTAAGGTGACCAACATAAAAGACATCAACCTGAAAAAAGACGGCGAATACAACGCGACGGTGAAAGGACAACTCACCATTCACGGCGTTACCAAAGATGTGGAAACTACCGGCAAGTTTGTGGTGGCAGGCGGTAAAATCAACGCTAAATCCACTTTTGATGTAGCTGTGGCAGATTACAATATTACTATCCCCTCCGTTGTCCGCGAAAATATCGCCAAAACGGTTAAAATTGCGGTGGATATTAAGTTTGAGGAATTGAAACAGTAATTAATTTGCTGATGTGCTAATTTGCTGATTTGCTGATTTTTTTAATTATCAGCACATCAGCAAATTAGCACATCATCAAATCAGCACATAAACCCATATCTATCATGAAACTCTGTACCCTATTACTACTCACCTTGTTCAGTCTGGTAAGCCCGGCTATCCGGGCGCAAGACGACTTGTTGTCGCTACTGGGCGACGAGGAAACCACCAATTACGCCACGGCCAGCTTTAAGACCAACCGCGTGATCAACCTGCACTCGCTGGAAAATACGGCTGCAGGCGTCTTCGATTTCAAGATATCGCACCGCTTTGGTACATTAAACCAGGGCGCTTACGATATTTTCGGATTAGACCAGGCCACTATTCGCCTTGGCGGCGATTTCGGCATTACCAACCGACTCATGGTGGGTTATGGTCGGAGCACTTACGAAAAAACATACGACGGGTATGTCAAGTATAAATTCCTGCGGCAAAGTACAGGCAAACGCAATATGCCCATCACCGCAGCGCTGATGGCCAGTGCAGCCGTGCAAACGCTGAAATGGCAAAATCCCGATCGCGATAATTATTTCTCCTCCCGGCTGTATTATACTTTTCAACTGATGCTGGGCAGAAAATTCAGCGACGCTTTTACGTTGCAGCTCTCCCCTACCCTGGTTCATCGCAACCTGGTGGCTACTAAAGCCGAGAAAAACGACGTGCTGGCGCTAGGCATTGCCGGACGTATTAAGCTCTCCAAGCGCATTGCTCTCAACGCAGAATATATCTATGTTTTACCCGATCAACTGGCGCCCCAGTTTACAAACGCGCTCTCTATCGGTTTTGACATAGAAACGGGCGGCCACGTGTTTCAACTGCACTTCACCAACGCAACCGGCATGATGGAACGCGCCTTTATTGCCGAAAATACCGGCGACTGGACCGACGGAGGTATCCATTTCGGATTTAATATCTCCCGGGTGTTTACGGTGTTTAAGCCGCGGATTGAATAGCTGTTAGGGCTCAGGGCTCAGGGCTTAGCGATTTTGCCCTAACCGCTAAGCCCTGAGCCCTAAGCCCTAATCGCTACTTCCCAACAGCTAATTGCTTCACCACCAACCCTTCACTGCTTCGAATGCGGATAAGGTATATCCCTGACACATAATCGTTCAAGTCGATGGGAATGTGTGTGGCGCCCGGTTCGAAATAGCCCAAACGCTGTATGACCCTGCCTGCAGCATCCAGTATATCTATATCAACTTCAATGGGTAAGCCGCCCGGACAGTACAGCACGCTGTAGTCGCTCGCTGGGTTGGGCATTAACCGTAGCAGATTCTCCAGTGTTATATCCGTGATGCCTGTTACCTGGTCGACAACGATATTTGTCATCAGGAAGGTACAACCGTTGGCGTCCGTTACCAATACTTCATAAGCGCCGGCTTGCAGTTGCGTGGGGTCTTCCACTTCAGACACTACTTCTCCATTTTGCCTCCAGCGATAGGTGTAGGGGGCCGTTCCGCCATTTACCGTAATATCAATGCTTCCATTGGCGCCGTTATTCGATTCAGCGGTAGTTTGTTGTCCTGAAATTACCAACTCAGCGGGTTGCGTTACTTCGATGCTTTGCGTACTTACACAGCCGGCGGCGTCGGTAACGGAAGCGGTATAAGTGCCGGCAGGCAGGTTGCCGAGGCTCAATCCAGTGGCTCCGTTGCTCCATTGTACGTTGTAGGGTGGTTCGCCGCCAGTAACAGCCAGGGTGACCTGTCCGTCGGACCCGCTAAAACAAGATACCTCATTGACGGCGGCTTCCATGGTGAATACTTCCGGAACGGTTACCGAAAACGCGCAATTAGTCGTGTTGCCGGCTGCATCGGTAGCTGTATAGGACACACTGGTTTCTCCCGATGGGAAAGTAAAACCACTGGGCAAGCCATTGGTCAACAACATAGTAGCTTCGCAGTTATCGCTAACAAAAGGCAAATCGTAGAGCGCTACGCCGTCGCAAGCCGTAACCAGGTTGTCGGGGCAGATGAGTTGTGGCGACAGGTTATCAACCACGGTGACTGTGGCGACGGCAGAGGCTGAATTCCCACTTTCGTCAACCACGATGAGGGTTACCAACCGTTGGCCTATGCTATTGCAATCAAATTCCGACACATCGAGCTGCCTGGAGGCTATGCCGCAGTTGTCAAAGCTACCGTTGTCAATCTGAGCCACATTCAAACCGGCTACGCCATTGGCATTCAACGCAATTGTTATATCGTTTACCAATACTTGCGGCGGTAAATTATCGAGGAAATCCAGCGCAATTTGGCTTGTGGTCTGACAGCCATTTGCATCTGTAACAGATACCGAGTAGGAACCGGGGGTCAGATAGACGGCCAGCGACGTGGATTGGCCGTTCGACCACAAGTAATCGTATGGGGCTGTTCCTCCACTCACCTGTGCTTCAATGATGCCGTCAAAAGAGTCTGTGCAGTTAGGTTGGGCAATTATCGAATTGTCAATATGCAATACCTCAGGCTCCTGTACCTCAAAGCTCAGGTGCAACGGGCAATTGCGATCATCCGTAATAGCCAGGGAATATTCGCCCGGTGACAGGTTATCTATCACTGGCGAAATACTGCCATTTGACCACTGATAGGCGTAGGGCGCATACCCGGCTGCCGGTGATACCAGTATTTGTCCATCGGCAGCGCCGGCACAACTTACCGGAATGACCTGCGCATCGATATTCAGTATGCAATTGAAAGCTTCCACTTCCACCTCTGAAGTTACGCTACAGCCATTGGCATCAGTTATCTCGACGCTATATGTACCCGGCGCGAGTCCGTTCAGGCTGCTACCGGTTTCTCCATTATTCCACAAATAAGAATAATCACCCGTTCCCCCGCTGGGATTCACCGCAACGCTGCCGTCATTGGCGCCAAAAGACGTTTCCTGTTCTACCGACAAGTTGGGCTGCAGTGTAGCAGGCTGGGAGATGGTAATACCAAGGACCAGAGGGCAATGGTTATCGTCGGTAATAGAAACCTGGTAATTGCCTGGCGTCAATCCTTCGATCTGAGGGCCGGTGGCATTATTGGACCATGCAAATTCATAGGGTTCTGTGCCTCCTTCTACTGCAACGGCTGCCGATCCGTTGTTGGCGCCGAAGCAATCTATTTGTTGCCCCGATATACTGGCAGCTACCGTGCAATCAAAGCTACTTACGGTAACCGCCTGTGTGGCCGTGCAGCCATTGGCGTCGGTAATTTCAACTGAATAATTTCCGGGAGTCAATCCCGTTATGGTGGCCGTAGTAGCGCCGTTGTTCCATAGGAATGAATAAGGAGCGGTTCCTCCCAGGGGTGTACAATTGGCCGTACCGTCGGCTTCATCAAAAGCGGACTGGCCGGAAGCGGAAACCTGCGCTTCCAGCAACGCCGGCGATTCGATAATTACGGTCAGGTCTGCAATGCATCCTTCTACGTCGGTTACCTGCACCTCGTAAATCCCAGCACTCAGATCGGTTGCAGTAGGCCCCGTCGCTCCGTTTGACCATTCGTAGGTATACTCGCCCGAACCGCCACTGGCGATCACGGCAGCACTGCCATCGGTCTGGTCGAAACAAGACACGTTGGACTGGTCATTTAAGGCTACTGCAATATCGCTGTTTTGATCTACCCACACCTGGTCGGTAGCCGCACAACCGTTGCTGGTATTCGTTACCACGAGTTCATAGGTTCCTGGTTCGTCGACCGTAGGAGATGGCGTAGTGGCATCGGAGAGGATATTGCCATCGCTTGTCGTCCAGGAATATACGAATCCATTACCTGTGCTGGAGGTCCCGCCATTGAGCACCACTGCCTGGGCATTACAATTGAGTAATTGATCCGCGCCGGCATCCGCGGTTGGAGAGGCCGTATCTTCTTCTACTTCGGCATTGGCCGTAGTTGTGCAGCCATTGGGCGCTGTTGCGAGGAGGGTATACACCCCCGCTTCGCTCACTTCGGGTTGATAACCTTCGAGGGTTTCACCGTCGGCATTGGTCCACAAAAAGGTAACATCGGGCGTGTCAGAAGTAGCGCTGAGAGTTACGCTTGCCACTTCACAGGAAATCGTACCCGCTGCGATGGCTATATCGGGTGGAGCGATGTTGTCCACTACTTGCACTTGAAGTGCATTGACACAGCCGTTGGCGCCCGTCACCGTAAAGGTATAAGTGCCTTCGTCCTCTACTTCGGGGTTCATCAAGCCCGAAGAAAAACTCTCGGGGCCGGTCCAAAGACCAGTAGCGCCGGGAGTATCAATGCTGCCCGACAACTGGCCCACTGGCTGGGCGCAAGTAAGCGTAGCGCCGGCAGCCGCAGCCTCCGGCAAGTCGGTATTTTCGTCTACCGTCACCGATTGGGTACTTACACAGCCGTTGGACTGACTGGTTACCGTCAGTGTATACGTGCCCCCCTGGTTGACAATGGGCGTATAGGTATTCTGGCCCGACACAAAATGGCCGTCCTGGGTAGTCCAAGTTTTCACAAATCCCGCCCCGGCAGGGCCGCTGCCGTTAAGCGTCACCGTAGATTGATTGCAATTAATGCCGGCCGGGACGGCTACGTTTATATTAGGCGCGGTAGTATTCTGCCCTACCACTACCGTGGAGGTAGAAGAGCAGTTGCTCACCGTATTGAGCACCGTAAGGGTATACGTGCCGGGCTCGTCCACTTGTGGAATCAGGGAATTTCCTCCCGACACAATATGTCCGTCGCTGGTATCCCAGGCATATACGTATTGAGCGCCTGTGGAAGAAGAAGTACCGTTGAGGGTCACTACGGACTGCGCGCAGGTAATCGTTTTTTGTGTACCTGCGTTGGCCACCGGTATTTGGGCAGGGGCTACGCTATAAGAGCCGGTTTTGGTACAGCCATAAAAATCCTGCACGGTCACCGAATAATTGCCCGGTGTGAGTTGGGAAATCGTGGGGATATTCATACCGTTGCTCCAGGTATAATTATAGGGGGCTCCTCCTCCTGTTGAGTTAACGGTAAGACTACCGTTTTGTCCGCTACAATTGGCAGGTACCGAGGTGACCAATGACAAATTCAATGCCGAGTTTGGCCCTTGTACACTAATAGGGCCTACTACAACGGTATTATTATTGCCGGAAGTAACCGTGCAGTAATAGTTGCCTTTTGCCAGGTTGTTGAGCAGGGGTTGGGTAGTATTGGCGCCGGTACTCCAGTGGTACGAAATAGGATTTGCACCGCCAGAAGAAGAGAGCGAAATACTTCCGTTAGTATTACCAAAACAGGTTACGTGTGACACATTTTGTATAGCGGCCTGCAGCGGCAACAAGGGCGGGCAATTTTGGGCAAAAGCGTATAAGCCCGCCGTATTTTGTTGTCCCACCTGGGAAACGATTCGGGTAGGACAAATACCGTAGATAGTAGGATAAAATGAAATCTGATAAAGCGCGCCGATAGAGGCATTATCGATAATAGGATAAGGTACGCCCGTCGTCCAGTTGCCCTGGGTATTGGGGCCGATACCATATATTGCGCTGACAGGCGTGTTTGCATCGGCTTCAATAGCAAAAACCATAATCTGGTTAGTACCGTTGGGGCCATAGGCTTCATACAAATCTGCCAGGGCATGCGTTTGGTGGTAATTCCAGCAAGGCCCGCACCAGGTGGCAAAAATATCCAGAAATACGACTTTGCCCTGGTTGAGATAGTCGTACAACGTATGTGTTTGGCCATTGATATCGGTTGCCGTGAAGTTGGGTGGCAAACTGCCGTTGGGCAATTGGGCTTGGGAAATACCTAACAGGCTACACCATAGGCCTAAGGTGAGTAGAATTTTACGCATGGATTCTGAGTTTTGTTGGCAGATAGTCTTGTCGTTTCCTAATAAATTTGTTAGTCCACAAAAATAGAAAACAATAATTGCTACTATTTACAAAACATCAAAATATAATCTATTTAAAAAAAATAACCCGCAGATATCCGGCTTCGGGACTAAAGCTTGTCTTATTTTTGGCTTTGTCAAAAAATGAATATAATGCAACCACATGGTCACTCAGTCATCCGGATACGGGATTTGCGCAAGCGATATGATAAAAACGAAGTACTACACGGCATCGACCTCGACGTATACAGCGGCCAGATTATCGGCTATATCGGCCCCAACGGCGCCGGCAAATCTACCACCGTGCGCATACTTGCCGGGCTTGATGGGTCGTACGAAGGCCAGGTAGAGGTGGCAGGTTTCGACCTAAAAAAGGACAATATTGAAGTCAAAAAAATAATGGGTTATGTGCCCGAAAACGCCGAATTATACGACGTTTTGACGCCCATGGAATTTTGCTGCTCGCCGGGCGGCTCCACCATCTTGCCGACGACGTGATCACCGAGCGCGCCACGCAGATGTTGCAATACTTCGGCCTGGGCGACAATTTGCACCAACGCATGGATACTTTTTCAAAAGGCATGCGACAAAAAGTACTGCTCATCTCCGGCTTATTGCACAATCCGCAAATCATCTTTCTGGACGAGCCGCTGTCGGGTCTCGACGCCAATGCCGTCATTTTGGTAAAAGAAATCATCTCCAAGCTGGCAGCCGAGGGAAAAACCATATTCTATTGCTCACACATGATGGATGTGGTAGAAAAAATCTCGCATCGCATCATCTTAATAGCCAATGGCACCATTATCGCCGACGGGCCGATAGAAACGCTGCGCAGCCAGGAAGGGGAAAGCCTGGAGCATATCTTTTCACAGCTTACCGGCGGACAAGATTTTGACCGTATGGCCGACGATTTCCTGAGCGCTTTCAAACCCAATTCGTAGCCCATGAACAAAGTGCTTTTGAAAATAGTCGCGTTATTCGCCCCGCTTTGGCGCGGCGTGGGTGTAGATACCGGGCAGATGATGGCTATACTCGAGGCCAGGCTGCTCATGGATGGGCGCAGGGTTTCCGTATTCGGCCAAAACCGGCAAACCGCTGAGCCGAAGCGCCAGGACCTGCTGGGCATGGCCGTTTTTTTCTTCATCGGCTTGTTTATGCTCACCTTGTTTGACGCCTTCAAACAACCCGCCACTGCCCTAACTGTATACTTCACCGTGTGGATGTTCATGCTGGCTATGACGCTCATCTCCGATTTCACCGATGTGCTCATCGACGTGCGGGACAACCTGATCATTCTTCCCCGTCCGGTAAGCGATCGAACTGTGGCCATAGCCCGGCTGTTGCATATCGGCATATATCTGTTTAAAATCACGCTGGCATATGTCATTCCGGCCCTGATTTTTACCAGCATCGCCTGGTGGCCGTTGGGCGGGCTTGTATTCATCTTACAGGTTTTTCTCAGCGAGATCATCGTTATCTTTTTTGTCAACCTCACCTATTTATTCATTCTACGCATTACCAGCCCCAAGCGCTTCCGTGAGATAATAAGTTGGTTTCAGATTGCTTTTTCGGTTATTGTACTCAGTTCTTATTATTTGCTGCCGCAATTGCTCGATTTTAGCACACTTCGGGAAGTTAACGTACTTGATATACCGGCCTCCTATTTTTTGCCTTCCACCTGGGTAGCCTCTCTATGGCCTATCATCGGCCAAGGCCAATGGAACGCCAACGTGTTGATGCTGGGCGCCCTGGCTTTTGTCACGCCCCTGGTGGCCATTTTCTGATATCAGAAGTACTGGCCAAACATTTCAACCGCAAGCTGATGGCGCTGGCAGAAGGCAGCAGCAGCGAACCTGAAAAAGAAAACAAGGCCGTTTTTGCAGCCCATAAAAATTACCGCGCTATGCTCGCCGGACTCGTAACCCGCACGCCGGCGGAACATGCCGCCTTTGAATGGGCTTGGGCCATGGCCACGAGAAGTCGCGATTACAAACTCAAATCGTATCCTTCGATGGCCTTTGCCGTTGTGTTATTTTTCTATTACTCGTTGCAAGGAAGTGGCAGCTTACAAGACCGCTGGGCCGAAATGTCGGCGGGAAAATGGCACGTGCTGCTGATCTATCTGTGTTGGATGACGCTGACAACTATGCTTTACAATAGCGTGTACACCAATAAACACAAAGCCGCCTGGATTTTCCACGCAAGTCCGCTCAAACACCCCGGGCCTTTATTCTCGGGCACTTTCCTGGCCATTCTCACGGGTTATTACACCCCATTTTTCCTGGTTATCGGCATTGGGATGATGTTTATCTGGGGCCTCGGCATTGCCCCCGATTTACTGTTGGGGTATGCCAATACGGTTTTCCTCACGCTGCTGGGCCAGCTGATGAGTTCCAAACGACTCCTCCCCTTTTCCAGTAGCTGGGCCAACCAGCGCAAGGGTTCCAATGTATTCATAGCTATATTAAGTATGCTGTTGATAGGCGTAATAGGTATGTTGCACTATTTCATCGCGGGTAAAATATGGATTACCCTGCCCGTGGCGGTTGTCGTCGGATTTGGCAGCTGGGCGCTGCTACGATCCTACCGGCAGGTGAAGTGGTCTTCTGTTAATGAAATCATATAACCTGCACTTATACTTCCAATAATTTTATCTTGATGACACTTATGACAGCAGTAAAAAATATAACCCTGGTCGCTCTATTCCTTTTTCTGTCTGGATCAGGTTCTTGGGCGCAAATGCCGGTCATCCTGTCGCCACAGGAGCAGGCAAAAGTGCAGGATGAATGGCTCAAGAACAGGGTTGCAACCGTGCTGCCCGAGCTTATGCGTCGCAGCGGCATAGATATGTGGCTATTGATCGGCAGGGAATACAACGAAGACCCTGTGCTCAAAACCATGCTGCCGGCTACTTGGCTCTCTGCGCGCCGCACTACCATGCTAGTCATCTACGACACCGGCGATACCCTCGAAACGCTGGCCTGTGCCCGCTACAACATCGGCGAGGTATTCCGCAACGCCTGGGACCCCGAGCGGCAGCCTGACCAGCGGCAGCGCCTGCGCGAAATTATTGCGACCCGAAGCGCGAAACGGCTCGGCGGCAACCGCTCAGCGCACTGGGGGCATGCCGACGGGCTTTCATCCTTTCACTATGAGCAACGGCGCGAAGTACTGCCCGAAAAATTCCACTCCCGCATCGTATCGGCCGAAGCCCTGGCGGTAGGCTGGCTCGAAACCCGCACAGCGGCAGAGCTGGTAGTCTACGAGCAAATCTGCCGTATTGCGCACACCATCATCGCCGAAGGATTCTCCGAACAGGTCATACAACCCGGCATCACTACCACTGAAGATGTGGTGTGGTGGTATCGCCACCGCATCGAACAACTCGGCCTCGGCGCCTGGTTTCATCCTACGGTGGATGTACAGCGCAAAGACCCCGCCGCGACCGGCGAAAAGCGCAACTTCGCCAATCGCCCCGATCCGGAAGTCATTATGCCGGGCGATCTCATTCACGTAGATTTCGGGGTTAGCTACCTGGGGCTCCACACCGACACCCAGGAAAACGCCTATGTGCTGCAAGCCGGCGAGACAGCGCCGCCCGCTTATATCGAAGCCGCCTACAACAAAGGGCTCCAGCTTATGGATATCCTCACCGGCGAATTTGCTACCGGCCGTACCGGCAACGAAATACTGGCCTCCACATTGGCAAAAGCCAAAGCAAAAGGCTTGCGGCCCAGTATCTACACCCACCCCATCGGCTACCACGGCCACGGCGCAGGGCCTACCATCGGCTTGTGGGACCAACAGGGCGGCGTGCCCAACAACGGCGATTACCCGCTTTATCCCAATACCTGCTATGCTATAGAGCTCAACCACACCATCTTTGTACCGGAGTGGAACAAAGATATCCGCATTATGCTGGAGGAAAATGCCGTTTTCGACGGCAATACGGTACGCTATATCGACGGACGCCAACGGGAATTGTTTTTGATCCCCGCCCCGTGGCCACCCACGGGCAATAAACAATATGCTATGCTACATTTCAGGATGTGGATTGCCCAACTATTGTGGTTTGGCGCAATGCCGGCAGCGGTTTACGCCCAATGGACCCCTATCCAAACCGGCATTCCCGGGAGTATGGCCGACCTGTATTTTACCAATGCCCAAACCGGGTTTATCGTGGGCGACCGCAGCATATACCGCAGCACCGACGCCGGAATGAATTGGTTGCCCGCAAGCTTCCAGGACGGCTCAGCCGAACAAGCGATTTATGACCGAACCCGTTTTCGCGCCGTTTATTTCTGTCCATCCATATGCAACAAAGGATACGCCGTTGGGCAGGATACGCTACTGCAGCAAGGCGTATGTTTTGAAACCAGCGATCTGGGGTTGTCGTGGCAAATCTTTCAGCCGGTGGCCAACCCGCCGGCATCCTGGAACGACCTCGTGATCATTAACAACACCATATTTATGGGCGGCGACGGAGGCCGGTTTGTCATCAAACACCCTTTTAACCCCAACTGGACTGAAGCCACCACGCCGCCTTTGGGTGATATCCACTCAGTATGGTTTAGCGGCGCCTCGCCGGGGGGATTGACGGCTACCAGCCAGGGGCTCTATTATTCTTCTGATGTAGGCGCCAACTGGGCGAAAGTAATCGACGGGCCTATGACCGGCGCAGTCGCAGGATTCTCAAAAGGATTCGCCGCCGGAGGTCATCAGCTATTCAGGGCGACCCCGCCAAATGCAGTGACGCCCTGGGCGCCGGTTTTCGAATTTCCCGATTCAGCCCAAACGTCGTGTTTGACGCTGCGCTGGTTTAGCGTAGAAGACGCAAGCCTGGGCGGCGCCAACGGCGTGTACAAACGCATCGCAGACGAGGTATGGGAATGGCAGCCTTCCTCGCAAGGCTATCCCGTATGGGCTTTATTTTTTTTAAATAATCAAACCGGCTATGCCCTCAGTGAAAACGGAATTTTATTAAAAACAGAAAACGCAGGGGGCCCTACCCTGCCCTACGTAGATTTTGAATATCAAACCACCGGTTGTCTGGGTGATACCGTTGTTTTCAGACACAAAGGTTATAGCGGCAATACCTACCAATGGACAGTTAATGACAGCCTCATTGCCGGCGCCGGCGACAGCCTCGTCTGGCATTTTGATACGCCCGGCGTATATGAAATTGGGCTTACGGGCACAAATAGCGATTTGAGCAATACCTACACCCGGCAGATAGTAATCACACCTTATCCAGATATTACCATGCCGGTATTTCCGCAGCAGGATACCCTGTGCCTGGATGACGATGCATTCATCATATTAGAAGACAGTCAGCCCGATGTACTTTATACTGTTTACCAACAGCCGGGGGCGGTGTTTGTCGATACGATTTCCGGCACGGGCGGCTCGTTATGGATATCTGTGGGTTCATTAGCTGCCGATGCGCAATACACCGTATCGGCTCAAAACATACAAAGCGGATGTTTCACCTTCTTTGGAGACACGCTAACCCTAACCGTTGTGTTGCCTCCCCAACCCGAAATAACACTTTTGGGCGATAGCCTGTACGTTTTGCCCGCTGATGCTGCCTCTTACGACTGGTATTACAATGAGCAACCCATACAGGAAGTGAACGGGCCGGTATTGCCCCTGTTGGGAGAAGGTTCCTACAGCGTAATACTGACAGACAGCATTGGATGCAGGTCGGAGGCCTCGCCGTTAGTTGTCGTACTTATCGATGTGGATCAGCCCCGGAATGTCGTTTTTGAAGTGTTTCCCAATCCCAGCGATGGCCGCATGAGGTTTGTTTTTAATAATAATAAAATACCCCGCCGCATACATTTTTACGATTTGCTGGGGCGTTTGCGGTATTCGGTAGATTGGCCGAAGGGGGCAAGCAGCCAGATAGTAGAACTGCCTGCCGCTTTTCCCAGCGGTTATTTTTATTGGAAAGCGGAAGGTGAAAACTGGATAGAGAGCGGAAAAGGCATAAAAAGATAGTCAAATCCAAGGCAAAAACATGCCGCTGGTCTTCTGGTATTCGGCGTAATCCGGATACCTCTCCTGCAACAAACTTTCCTCGTAACGCGCCTTCAAAATAAACAACACGAGCAGGCTTAGAAATACGATAAACCGGAACGTATTTTCCGAGTAAAGGGCAAAACCCAGCGAAGCCCACAAGATGCCCGAGTATATGGGGTGGCGAACGTATTTGTATACGCCCGATCTGACCAACTTACCGCTCGATATAGGAGTTGGGAATGGCGAAAGGTTGGTATTAATAGCTAAAAATGCCAGTAAGGTGAGTACACTTGCGAAAATAGAAACGTACAATCCAATCGTTCTCAACACATCAGTCACCTCGATATCTATAGCAGGTATCCTAATAATATACACGAAAAAAAGTACAAATTGCAAAACGACAAAAACAACGTCTTTTTGGGCGGGTGTTCCTGTTGCGCTCATTTTACTGTTTTTTTTTGTAATTGTTTAGCGATTGGGTTTAGCGTTAGGGTTTAGCGATTGGGTTTAGCGTTAGGTTTAGCGTTAGGGTTTGGTTTTCTATATACACATACAGCTAAACCCAATCGCTAAACTGCGAACGCACTAAACCCAATCGCTAAACTGCGAACGCACTAAACCCTACTAAACAATTACGTTAATACAAAGGCATTTCCGCGAAGATAGTAAAACTATCGTAATACAAAAAAAGAACAAAAAAAATTTATTCGTTTAAACGAGTTTTGTTTGTTTTATTTAAATTATTACAAAAAAACGACCAATCCAGTGATCAAAGATTGACTTACCCTGTTGAAATAGCTAACTTTGCACCTCGAATTTTAAAACTGTAAAAGACTTCTCAATGCAGACTGTAGAAACAACAGTAAAGTACAAAGTAAAAGATATCACCCTGGCAGAATGGGGCCGCAAGGAAATCGAGCTGGCCGAAGCCGAAATGCCGGGTCTCATGGCTCTGCGCGAGCAATACGGCGCCTCTAAGCCCCTGCGCGGCGCGCGTATCGCCGGTTGCCTGCACATGACCATCCAGACCGCCGTATTGATCGAGACATTGCTCGAACTCGGCGCTGAAGTGAGCTGGTCGTCGTGCAATATCTTCTCTACGCAAGACCATGCCGCTGCCGCTATTGCCGCCAAAGGCATCCCCGTTTACGCGTGGAAAGGTTTGAACGAAGAAGAATTCTGGTGGTGTATCGAGCAAACGCTGTACGCTTTTGAAGGCGGCCAACCGCTCAACATGATCCTCGACGACGGCGGCGACCTTACCAATATCGTATTGGACAAACACCCCGAACTCATCAACGATATCCGCGGCCTCAGCGAAGAAACCACCACAGGCGTACACCGCCTCTATGAGCGCGTAGAAAAAGGCACCCTACCCATGCCCGCCATCAACGTGAACGACTCGGTGACTAAATCGAAATTCGACAACAAATACGGCTGCAAAGAATCGCTGGTGGACGCCATCCGTCGCGCCACCGACATCATGATGGCCGGAAAAGTAGCCGTCGTAGCAGGTTACGGTGACGTAGGCAAAGGCTCTGCCGCCTCGCTGCGCGGCGCCGGCTGCCGCGTATTGGTCACCGAAATCGACCCCATCTGCGCCCTCCAGGCCGCCATGGACGGCTACGAAGTGACCAAGATGAGCAATGCCATCCCCAGAGCCGATATCATTGTGACTGCCACCGGCAACTGCGATATCGTGACGGGCGAGCACTTCCTGCTGATGAAAGACAAAGCCATCGTGTGCAATATCGGCCACTTCGACAACGAAATCGACGTAGCCTGGTTGAACGACAACTACGGCCATTCGCTGGTAAATATCAAACCGCAGGTAGACAAATACACCGTTAACGGCAAAGACTTGATCCTGCTGGCAGAAGGCCGCCTGGTAAACCTGGGCTGCGCCACCGGCCACCCCTCGTTTGTGATGTCGAACTCGTTTACCAACCAGGTCATTGCACAGATCGAACTGTGGACTAATGCCGACAATTACGAAAATAAGGTCTATACGCTGCCCAAACACCTCGATGAGCAGGTAGCGCGCCTCCACCTGGCCAAAATCGGCGTTCAGCTCGAAGAGTTGAATGACAAGCAGGCCAATTATATCGGCGTGAAGAAAGACGGTCCGTTTAAGCCGGAGTATTACCGGTATTAACAGAGATGGGAGTGTGGGAGAGTGGGAGTGTGGGAGTGTGAGAAAGTATATGATCTCACCCTCTCACCCTCTCGCCCTCCCCCCCTCAAAACAAAGCCATGTCCAACATCTTCAAGTGGCTCTTCATCCTGCCCATTCGCTTTTACCAATACAGCATCTCGCCGTTATTGGGGCCCAAGTGTCGGTTTCAGCCTACCTGTTCGCACTATATGGTGCAGGCCATCGAAGAGTGGGGCGTATTCAGGGGCGTTTGGCTGGGCTTGAAGCGCATATTCAAATGTCACCCGTGGGGGCCGTGGGGTTATGACCCGGTGCCGCCCAATCCAAAAAAAAATCACACCCATTCATGAAAAAGTACCCGCTGTTATTCACGTTCCTGCTTGGGACGCTTTTTTCCTATGCCCAAAACCAAACGCAGCCCGAACAAACGCTCAGCAAAGCCGAGATGGAGGCCCACCTGCGCTTTCTGGCCAGCGATGACCTGAAAGGCCGCCGCACCGGCGAACCGGGCAACGATATTGCCGCCGCCTACATCGCCGCGCAACTGGCCGCCTACGGCTACCAGTCCTTACCCGGCGCCGAGGGTTATTTCCAGCCCGTACCTTTAGAAAAAATTCAACCTCCTGTCAGCTCTTTTCTCCAAATCGGAAAAACCGCGTTAGAGCCCGGCAAAAACTTTCTGATACTGGGCGGCGGGGCCGTCGATGTAGAAACCCAGGCCGTCTTTGCCGGACAAGGCTGGGTGGATGAAGCCGCCGGCCACGACGATTACAAAGGACTCGACGTAAAAGGCAAAATCGTGTTCGTACTACCCGGCACGCCCGAAGGCAGCGAACCAGGCATCATCTTCCGGGCCATGAAAACCAAACCCAGGCTGGCCGAAGCCCGCGGCGCCGTAGCCCTTATCGAGCTGTACCGCATGTCTTTCCCCTGGGGTATGTTTAGCCGCTATTTCGGACAGGAAAGTCTGCAGATCGCAAGCAAAGAGGCATCTTCCCAAATTACCTACGGCTGGCTCAAAGAGCCCGATAAAACGCTCATCGAAAGCATCCAAAACAACAAAAAGACCAAGGTAAAGATCAGCAGCAGCGGATTGCGCCGCAAGGCCCTGCAAGTGCGCAACGTAGCCGGCGTTTTGCCCGGCGCCGATCCGCAGTTGAAAGAAGAATACATCCTGCTCAGCGCGCATTTCGACCATGTGGGCACCGGCGTGGGCCCCGAGGCATCAGCCGACACCATCTACAACGGCGCCCGCGACAACGGTATGGGTACCGTGGCGTTGTTGGCCGCCGCCAAAAGTCTGGCCCTGCAACCGCCCGCTCGCTCGGTCATCATACTGGCCGTCAATGCCGAAGAAGTAGGCCTGCTCGGCAGCCAATACTACGCCGAAAACCCGCTCCTGCCACTCGACAAAACCGTCTTCAACCTCAATACCGACGGCGCGGGTTACAACGACACCACCGTAGTCGCCATCGTAGGCCACGGCCGCACCGGCGCCGACGCAGCAGTGGAACAGGCCACCCAATCCTTCGGGCTCGGCGTTTTTCCCAATCCCGCCCCCGAACAAAACCTGTTTGACCGCTCCGACAATGTATCGTTTGCCCGCAAGGGTATCCCGGCCCTCTGTTTCAGCCCCGGCGCCACCGGCTTTGACGAGGAAATCGGCAAATACTACCACCAAACCGCCGACAACCCCGAATCGGTCAATTTCGATTACCTGCAGCGCTTCTGCCAGGCTTTTGCGCTCACGGCACGCCATCTGGCAAATACGAGGGACAGCCTGTTCTGGAAGGCCGGGGATAAGTATGAGAAGGCGGGGAAGGCGTTGTATAATCGCTAGGCTGGAGGGGGCGACTTGGCGAGGGGGCGAGGGGGCGACTTGGCGAGGGGGCGACTTTGGGACTTTGGGACTGTACATCCGACCGCCGACTGCCGACTGCCGAATTAACGCCGGTTATGCTCAGACAACCATTGTATTGCCGCCTGAATTTTTTTATCATCCAATAGGTTTTCAAAGTTGTAGCCACTATTGATAACCATATCTGGGTTTACACTTGATTTGTATATGATCTTATTTCTGTCGGCTACAAAGTTGGTTGCAAAATTTAGCAATAAATTGGGGGCAAACTGAAAATAACCATTAGATGTCGTATAACCATCGGCTGTCGGCTCGCCAATAAAAAAGGTATGTTGTCTGCCTTTAAAAGCAATTGCCGCCATACTACCCGAACTTTTTGTTACGGGGCCAATTAAGACGACTACAGGCTTTTTTTGAAAATCGATTTCTGAATGAATTGATATTTGGGTGGCTTGATAACCGCCAATATTAAAATTTCCATTTTTAAGCTCCCATTGCCGGACAATATTATCGTCAATATCTGTCTCATATGCGATAAGTTTATCTCCCAAGATTGAGCTTAATCCCGAAAGCATAGGATAAATATTTCCGCCGCCGTTAAGTCGCAAGTCAATAATAAAACCCGTGACTTTCTGAGAAGAAAACGCATGAATACTGTCATACAGGCTTTGGGCAAATGCATTGATTTCCTGATTGTTATATACTTGACAAGATGGAACTCGCACATATGCAACCTTATCAAGAAGAAGCGCTGTTTTAATTTTATTGGTTAATAAAATTGCCGTATCATTAATCGGCTTTATTTTCATCAGGGTTGAGTCGTCAAAAGCAGGGTAATGTCCGAAATATTGATTATTCAGATATATTTGAGAATGAACGTCATGTAAACTTTCCAATACGCTAACAAAACATTGCATCGTATCTTTAAGTGATTGCGCATTTTTTAATTTAATTGTAAATTGTTCATCAACAAGTTTCCAATCAACTGTATTTCTCAGGATTGAATTATATTTTATAAAAGTATAAAGGCTATCCACATGAACGGGAATTGTCCGAATGATTTTATAGTGAAGCCACATAAAAGGATTAGGCACAAGATATTTTTTCATTAGTTTTTTTCGATTGCAACTTAAAGCAATCTACAAGTTTTTGATCTTGTCACAAACGATGCGAAGGTTTTCCATACTCTCAAATTACTAAAAGCAGGCGGGGTTTAGTGAAGACCTTCAATTTCTTTTCCCCGCTTACATCGCCATATTTTGTCAAGTTAAGGCCAATCGTTCCAATGTCGCCCAAAAAGCCTGAGCCGCTATAAAATCTCATAGAAATTTTACTTTCTCCTTTGTATTTAGCGTTCGTTTGGTCATAAAAGTCCACTGTCATCTCCTGATTTTCTCCCCAAGTCATTTTCCCCACAAACCCAAGTTCTTTGGTTTCAACCAGAAGGTCATTATTCCAAATCTCAACCCTGGAAATCAAATTATTTGTAATCCCAATTAAAATTCGGTCTATATTGGGATTGCCATTCACCGTAATCTCTTGTCCATAAAACGCTTTATGGGCGATATTTGAGTTGGACTGATTAAAGGTAACAGCAGTCTTGAAATTCCCTACAGCCTTGTTTTCGGTTTGAATATCATCAATTACAATTTCCTGGAATTGATCCAGTTCCTTTAATGAAAAGTCCGGCTTTAGATCGCGTACCAAAAAAGCAGAAATAAAAACAAACAGAATAGCGCCTGAGCAGATAGTCAATGTAATTGTAATATATTTTTTCATTGATTGCCGTTTTGTAATTATTTAGCAGGGATAACTTAACGCCAAAATAAGCGCAAAGGCCTTTACTATTGACCCGGCCCCTAAAGGAGGATCTTTCCGCTATCAAGAAAACCCCGTTTACCAGAAGGGTTCCCCTTTAGGGATTAGGGATTTGGGTTGGCAATTTACAGGTTAGGCTGTTAACCTAAATAGTTTCGCCGTTTTTTTATACAAACGATTCTGTAATTTGTTTATTGTATACCGTGGCCGTCAAGTCAGGCGCAGGAATTGCCCTCGAAATTGGCTATGAGAGGTCTAATGTCCAAATAAATAATGTTTCTGTCTCACCAGTTTTAATGAAATGATTTTTTTGAAGGACTCTGAAAGACGCGATATTTGTTTTATTTGTCGAAGCAATAATTGACTTTACTAATGGTTGCGTTTTAGCCCACTCAATAATTCCGCCAACTATTTCGGTCATAAATCCCTTTCCTTGAAATTCGTCATAAGTTCCATAGCCTATCTCTATTTCTTCGTTTTCGTTTGGTTCGCCAACAATACATAAATCGCCTATCATTTTGTTTTCAGTTTTCAAAATTGCCGTCCAAAGCGTTGAATACAAATAATTTTTAGTTTTGTCCGCTACATTTGGAAGTATTGTCAGTTCAAGCGCTTCTTTTAGCTCAGGGGAAATTGTCCTTGAAGTTTCATTCAGGTTAAGTTCCATTTCCAATGAATTGTCGCATTTAATATATTTTATTAACTGCTCATAAGTCAGTGGTTTTAAAATAAGTCGCTCAGTCTCTATCATTTGTTAAAATTTAAAAAAAATGTTTCGTGCCAGTCTGGTAAAAAGCCAATTCAGTTTATTGTCAAAATAACATGGCCATTGTTAGCTTTACGCTCATAATGCGCATGTGCATCGGCTGCTTTTTCCATTGTAAAAGTGCTGTCGATAATTACTTTCAGGGCCTTTTTTTCAGCAAGGTCTTTAATTATTTTTAGATAATCCTGTTTCTCCTCAGAAAAAGCGCAGATGACTTTTTGTTTGCTGAAAAGCTTTGTCCATAACATGAGCAATAATTTACCCGTCTTAAAACTGCCCAGTAGCAACACCCCATTTTCTGTCAATAATTTTTTAGCATCTGCCCATTTCAATCTACCCAACACATCGACAATCAGGTCGTATTGCTTCGTACTCTGGCTTACAACGCCTTTTGTATAGTCAAGCACGACATCGGCGCCCAATCTTTGCAGTCCATTCTTGCCGTGCTGCACACGCCGGTAACTTCCGCGCCATAATGCTTTGCCAATTGTAATGCCATAGAGCCGATCCCTCCCGAAGCGCCATTTACCAGCACTTTTTGGCCGGGAGTAATTTGTACTTTTTTCAAAATTCCCAACGCGGTATTCCGCCGGGCAGCACGCTGCCGATTCGTAATAAGAAAAATTGCTTGGCTTAAGTCCTATCATGCCGCTTTCCTTCATGCAAATAAATTCCGCATTAGCGCCCATATTCATCCCCATATATCCAAACACCTGGTCGCCTGGTTTAAACTTCGAGACATCAGCGCCGATTGCTTCAATTTCTCCTGCAAATTCGCTACCCAGCACATTAATTCGCGGCTTTCTCCACCCGAAAGAAAACTAGCGAAAACATCAAAAACGGGCATATTAAATTCGGAGATGGAATATTGGCAAAGTTTCTGGCTATGTCGCCATAATTAACCGTGGAGGCGTAGACTTTTCAGCACTTCATCGGGTTTTGGGACGTGTTTTTCGGTTTCTCGCAATTGCAAAACGCTTTCATCGGTAGCGTTGAGGCAAATTCTATTTTCCACAATCCCAATAGGTCAGGATTTTTCGCTATAAAGCCAAAACTTTACGACTGAGCCTGACTGAGCAATGGCGTTTTCAGCCTTTGTATCGACGAAGGATACCATAAACCATTGCTTTCGACATTTTGTCAATATCATATTGTGGGCGTGTGCATGGTTTGACAGCTTGCGGTATACTACTTAGGGACGTGTCCCACTCCACCTCAAGCTCTGTCTATCCACAACCGCCGTTGCATAAATCCCTGCCCTCCCAATCAATAAACCAAGCCCATCTGACGTTGTTTCTACATCAAAAAATTACGCCAAACACAACACAAGTTATCCCATGTTTAAATACTACCTCTTAATCGCGCTGGGGATAGGATTGGCTGCCACCGCACAGGCGCAGGACAGCGACAAAATCGCCCGCAAACTCGAAAAACAACGCGAAGAAAATTGGCCGCCGGAACGCATACACGGGCGCACCACGCTGGGCTATGCGCTGCAGCAAACTTTTAAGCGCCATTCGGAATATTGCGGCTTTGGGTTGAGCAACAACAAGCGCGACTATGTGCCCGCCGATATCAACCGCTTCCTGGGCAAACGCCACCTGCGCACACGCGTGGAGATCGCCGATATCAGGGGCGGCGGATTGCTGTACTACGTCTTCCAGGACAAAGAACGCGGTCTTTCTTTCGACCAGATTGCCTATTCCCCTTCGAAAATACTACGCATCAACAGCGTGCCCGGCCAGTTTGTGGTGAACCCCGACGAAAACTTCGACGCTTTTATCCTGACCAAAAACTGCATGGCTACCTGAAAGCTGCGCTCGACGCCGGCATCGAACCACCCTACGTGGCTTTCAAAAAAGCCCTGGAGACCGACGAACGCCGCGAATCCAACGTGGTGGCGCTTTCGGGGGCTTTCCTGTCGCCGCTCAAACCAATCCTTGACGCAGGCAACGCCCAAACCACCGAAGCCCTGATGCAGCTCTGGAAATTCTATATCGACAACCCGGCATACGTCAACAACGCCTATTACCTGCGCGAATTCGAAGGCGTGATGATCAAACACGTGTCGCAGGCGCAGGACAACTTCAAAATCGACGCCGAACTGGGCATCAACCTCAACGGACTGCTGCCCGCCCGGCTGAAAACGAGTTTCGGCATTGGCAAAACCACGTCGAGTGTATTTTCGGGTACCGACTGGCAGACGATCGTCTTCGCCGATTTTGAGGGGGCTTACGCCAAAGAAAAACTATTTGCACCCCTACCCTCTCCGGCAGCCATCAGCGCCTATTTTGCCCAATTAAAACCCATCTGCGAAAAGTCGCGCGACTACCCGCTGATGACCGAAGGACTCGAATACAAGCATTTTCTCACGGTAGCGGGCATCCCCGACTTTATGACTTCGGGTTTCTGGGAGATCGAGCAGGTCGCCAACGGGGTATACGATGGCCGGCCCAGCCTTATCGCCGAGCCCTACCGCAACGACGCAGACGGAAGCTTCGGTTGCCGGTTTACGGTGAGCGGCAAACCGCTGTCTTCAAACTTCTCCGGCCCTCTCACCGAGCGCCCCGGCAAGCTGCTGGCCTCGTACGTGATACGCAGCCGCGTACCCGTGGGCGGTGAATATATCCGCTTGATTATCAACGAAGAAATACAAACCAGTGCCCACCCCATCGCTTCGCTGGCGAGCGGCGAATTTGACCTTACTAAAAAAGAAGACCGGAAATTTGCGTTTCAGTGGACTTGTGATATTGAAGTCGAAGACAGCGAAAACCCCATCGATTTTAATGCGTTGCCCTACATCGACAACCTGGTGGTGCGCCGCAGCGACAAAACGCTGAATGTGCGGCTGGCAAAAATACAACCCGACCCCAACCGCCGCCATTTCCACCTCACCCTCGAAACCGTGGATACCTACCCCCTCGACCAAATCGACGACCACAATATGACTACCTACAATTTGTCGATGGATGTACACCTGCTCAGCCAAAGAGCGGGCACGCATTCGATACGACCGGTACGCGGAACGCTGGCGTTTCCCACAATTAAATCGGTGGAAGCTATGCCGGCGATAACGCCTACGGGATCAGCGCCGGCGCAGTCGGACGGCGGGTAGGACGGTAGGACTATACGACTTTACGACTTTACGACTGTAGGACTTGGTGACCCCCCGCGGAGGGGGGGAGCGCCCCGTTTACTCCTGCTGGGTTAAATAACCTGTTAAATTGACGGCATTAGACTGTAGGACTGTACGTACAAGTTCGTAAAGTCGTAAAGTCGTATAGTCGTAAAGTCGCAAAGTCAAGCCATTGCCATTTCCCGGTGTATCGGGGCTATCCGGGGGTCGTAGTTTTCTCCGCTTACGATAGAGGGGATGATAACCGGTACATCTTCGTCAGGTGGAACAATAATCCCGGCCTCGACATGCGCCAGGATATCTTTCTCGATTTGGATGCCGGGGAAACGGGCCATCAGTTGGAGACCATCCGGAGTAAGTTCGAAGTAACCTACATCGGTCACGTAAAACACTCTTTTACCTTGTTTTAAGGCTTCCTTGCCGTTAAAAGTAATCTCCCGCACCTTTCTAACTAATTTGGGTTGGCCGGCTCTGACAATCTTCACCTGATCGTGTTGGATCTCACATTTGGCGTCAAACATCAGATTACCTACGAAAATAATATTTTTGCCCCGTATACGATATCGGGAAAACCACCCGGGCCCACATAATCCGTGATATTTGGGCCTCTTTTGGACACATTGACGTTGCCCTGGCTATCCACCTCCAAAAATCCCAACACGGCCATATCCAGATGCTCGTGGTAGCGTTCGAACATATCGGAGGAAGGTTCCAGGTGATCGGGATGAATGGCTGCGCCAAAAAGATGCCAGGCGAGGGTAGTCCGCCATACGAACCGGCCTCAGTAGTGAACACGTAATTTTTCTCCAGATCGTTTTCCACGATCAGACGGGCGACTTCTTCCGGAAAGCCCACTCCAATATTGATTAAACCGCCTTTGGGCACCACCTGCACAAAAATACTGGCAGCCAGTCGGCCCATCATGTTGCCCACGCAGGTGCGAACCGGTGTGATTTTTAAAAACGTATTGATGAATTTGAGTTGTTCAACGCCGGTTTTAAAATCCATGGTACATTCCGGGGTAAATAATGTCCAGTATCGCTTTTGGGGAACGCTTACCGTTTGTTCGTTGTAGGGATTCACCACGATATAATCCACCAGGTGGGCGGGCACGCTAATGTTTTCCGGTTCTTTGGGAATGATTTTTGAAACGGCCGCCATTACAATTCCCGAATGAGTCCTTACGGACCGGATAGCTTGCTCATTTTCAGTGATGGTAGACGCGTGTTTGTAATAAATATTCCCTTCCGCATCTGCATAAGGCGCGCTAAAAAGTGCGATATCGGGTTGAGGCATGGTATAAACCAGGTCATCCTCCACCGGAAAAATGAGATCGTCCGTTGCGCTTTCGTTGAGGGCTGCGCCCGTGCCGACCTTCGGATCGAGGAATGTCCCCACCCCTACTCTCGAGGTAAAAAACCGTTTGCCCTCGCCCTGTTCTTTTAATAATAAAGAAATAACACCTTGGGGAAGCGTATACAAAGCCAATTTCCCTTCCTGTCCCAGCTTCAGTTGCGCTTTGGTTGTTTCAATGTGGGCTGTAATATAAGCCTTCATCAAGCCGGGCAATCCGAGTTCTTCCACCGTGCCCGGTACTTTGCCCCGCGATCCCTGGGCGCCGCAATTTATCCAGGTCAGGTCATTGGGATGCCCAGTTTTTTGAACCGGTCCCTGATAGCATAGAAAAATAGAACAGCGGGCGTTGCCGGCGATTCCGCATGAAAAGACGCAGGATTGATCATTGATTAGCTGGGCTGCCTTTCGGGCAGAAATAAACTTTCCGGCATCGGCATTTTGTGGCCTGTAATCCAGCGAATGTTTCGACCAAGTGAACCGCCAGCGCAAAATGTGGCGGATTAGCTTTGCTTTATCCAGCCAGTTCATGGTTTTTTTTATTTTAAAGTAGCCAACAAATCATTTGATTGTCAATGATAAATATCAATGTCGAAAAATCCTGCGCCCTCGTCTGCTTAACAGTACATTCCGTCCATAACTACGGCATCTCTTGTACAACCCTTGCAATTTGTATATAAAAACTCATTCACCATGAATCTCGCACCCGCCCGTTTTTCTTTGATTGAAATGGTACACAAAGCCATTCGCAATGCCCTATCGCATTTATCCTTGCAGGCCGGCTCTACCGACTTCAGCAACAAAGAAGAAGTCTTGCAGCTGAAAACCGCCACCCAGACTATCATCGACATGCTGAACGAACACGCTCACATCGAAAACGAGCATATCCTGCCCTTGCTGGAAGGCAAGGTACCGGCCGGCACTATCCATGACAAAGAAGAGCACGACATTATCCACGCCCAACAAGAGGAACTGCTGGTCCTGCTGGACGAAATACTTCGACCCGGCACATCCCCCGCTGATGCCATAGCTTTAGGCCATGTGTTTTATCAAAATCTGAGCCTGGTACACAGCGCCCACCTCCAACACATGATCGAGGAAGAACGCGGCTCGCAGGTGCTGATATGGCAGCATTATACGGATGAGGAATTACAACAAAAGCAGGGTCAGATTATGCAGCATCTCGACCCTTCCCTACTACTCAAGTGGATGCGCTATTTCCTTCCCGCCCTCAATGCCCGCGAACGCGAGCGAATGCTGGCTATTCAGAAAGCCAAGGCGCCCGAGCACGTATGGGCCAAGTTGCAGGAGTTGATGCAGGAAGTTCTGCCCGCGGCAGCCGTGTAGGAGTGTGGGAGGGTGTGAGTGTGGGAGGGTGAGATCTTTGATAATTCTAATCTCACACTCCCACACTCTCACTCTCTCCCCCTCATTCCCTGGCATAGCATCAGCAATTTCATCATATCGAATAGGCGCAGCGAGGGCCTTCGGCTCAGCAATTGCCGGCGCAACAGGGGCAACAGCGGTGCGCCCAGGCGGGCGACCATCCCTGCCAATCCTTTCTTTTCCAGCCAATTATACACTTTAGTCAATTTCGTCTCTACAGGTTCTCCGGCTTGCAGCAGGAAGGCCAGGTTTTCTATGGCGCGGGCCGACTTATCGAGAAAAACCGGGGCGGGCTCCAGTCCGAGGTGTTCCAGCGGATTATCGAGGTGGAGAATAGGTATGCCCCTTTTTTCCAGTTGCCATCCAAAGAGCGTATCTTCGTGGCCGTATTGGCGCAGGCGCTCGTCGAAGCGAATTTGTAAAAAAATATCGCGGGGGATGAGAAAATTATTGGTCATGAAAGCATGATAAGGCATGCGCTGCCGGATGCCGACGGGTATTTGCTCCCTCTTGCTGCCGTACAACCAGTGCAGGTAGAGACCGGGGTCAGCAGGTGGTATTTCAGCGTATACGCGGCCGCCGTAGAGCAAAGTGTCGGGGCGCAAAGCCACGGCATAACGCCGGATGTAGTCGCTGTGCCCCACGCCCGAATCGCAGTCCATAAAAATCAGATAATCGTACTGCGCCGCCTCGGCCAGCCGGTTGCGGATACCGGAGCGGCCCAGGTTTTCAGGCATTTCGCGGTAGATGACATGAGAGAATCCGCCAATTTCACGGTTGAGCACCCGGAAAGACTCGGGTGAGCCGTCGTCGAAACAAACGATTTCATACGCCAACCCCACCACCTCGCACTGGCGATGCAGTTCCCCCACCAGGGGCCGCACGTCAAAAGCATAGATGGGGAGGAGGATGGAGAGCATGGGCGGTTCTCTGTCGGGCGGGGGGGGCGTTTCCGTTCCTTTGCCGTTACTTAGGAACAGAGAACAGAGAACAGAGAACAGAGAACAGAGAACAGAGAACAGACAAGTTTGTTATACATTCAATATAAAAACGCATTACATGCAAATTGCGAGATCAATTACAGCGGTTCTGAGCGATCCGCAACTCGACGAGAGCCTGCGCCTTATTGCCCACAAGGTATTTAACGGCGAGCGAATAACCGAAAATGAGGGTCTTATTTTATTTGAAAAAGGAGAGTTGGGCTACCTCGGGGCCCTGGCCAACTATATCCGCGAAAAGCGCCACGGCAACAGCACCTATTTCAACCGGAACTTCCACATAGAGCCCACCAATGTGTGCATTTATACCTGCAAATTCTGCTCGTATTCGCGCCTCATCAAACAACGCGAGGATGGCTGGGAATACACCATGGACGACATGCTCGACATTGTGCGCAAATACGACGGGCAGCCCGTCACCGAGGCGCATATCGTAGGCGGTGTATTACCGCAATACGACCTCGACTTTTATACCGAGCTGTTCCGCCGCATCAAAGCCCACCGCCCCGAACTGCACGTCAAGGCGCTCACGCCGGTAGAATACCACTACATCTTCAAAAAGCCAAAGTGAGCTACGAAGAAGGCATGCGGCGTATTGCAGAATCGGGTGTAGACTCGCTGCGCGGCGGCGGCGCTGAGATATTCCACCCCGAGATTAGAGAGCAGATCGCCGGCGACAAATGCACCGGCGAGCAATGGCTTCGCATCCACGAGATCTGGCACGAACTCGGCAAACGCTCCAATGCCACTATGCTCTACGGCCATATCGAAAAATACGAACACCGCATTCACCACATGGAGCAATTGCGCCAGCTACAGGACAAAACCGGGGGCTTCCAGACATTCATCCCGCTCAAATTCCGCAACCAGGACAACGAGATGTCGCATATCCCCGAAACCAGCGTCATCGAAGACTTGCGCAACTACGCCATCAGCCGCATTTATCTCGACAATTTCGACCATATCAAGGCATACTGGCCCATGATAGGCCGCCAAATAGCCCAACTGTCGCTTTCTTTCGGCGTAGACGACATCGACGGCACCATCGACGATACCACTAAAATATACTCGATGGCCGGCTCCGAAGAGCAAAACCCCGCGCTGAGCACCCAGGAATTAGTCAACATGATCCGCCGCGTAGGCCGCCAACCCATCGAGCGCGATACGCTCTACAAGGTGATCAAGGATTATACCGACGAGGTTTTTGAGGAGGATACGGCTTTCCGCGGGTATTTTGATTTGCCTGTGGTTTCGAATTCTTGATGAGGGTTGATGAAGTTGATGAGGGTTGATGAAAGTTAGATATAAACCCTATACACCCTCTAAACCTTCATAAACCCCAAAACAAAGTAATTTCTAAATGCACAAAACCAATACATCGTAAGACACGGCGAAACAGAGTACAACCGACTTGGCGTAGTGCAGGGCAGCGGCGTAGATGCGCACCTCAACGAATACGGTAAGTTGCAGGCAGCGGCGCTTTTCGAATGCTACAAACACGTGCCCTTCGAAATCGTATTGACCTCCAAATTGCGGCGCACCCACCAGACGGCCTTGCCATTCATTGAGCAGGGCAGGCCCTGGGAGCAATGGGAAGAACTCAACGAAATGAACTGGGGGATTTATGAGGGAAGGCCCAGCAGTCCGAGCATGCACGAAGCCTACAAGCGCGTCAAAACGCATTGGAATGCCGGCAACTACGACGCTTGCCTCGAAGGCGCCGAAAGCGCAGCCCAACTTGGTGAGCGCATCGGCCGGTTTATCGATCAGTTGAAGCAGCGCACCGAGAAACACATTTTGGTGTGCTCGCACGGTCGCGCCATGTGCGCCATGGTATGTCTGCTCAAAGGGCATCCGCTGAGCGAGATGAACAACCTGAAGCACGACAACACCGGACTGTGGGTAGCTCAATACGATGGCACACATTTTCATTTTGAACTGGAAAATGATACCAGGCATTTGCAGTTGCTGAAAGAAGAACGTTTTCTAACCAGATAAGCCAATGGCAAAAGAAAAATTCAAAGTCACCGCGGTGAGTTATCTCAATACAAAACCGCTGCTCTACGGCCTGTTCAAAAGCCGGGTGAGCGAAAAAATCGACCTCCAACTCGATATTCCTTCGGTGTGCGCCCAAAAACTCGAACGCGGCGAAGCCGACCTGGGGCTGGTGCCCGTAGCGATTATCCCTGAATTATCGAGCCCCCGGCTGGTATCCGATTACTGCATCGGCACGGTAGGGGCCGTCAAAACCGTGTGCATCTACGCCGAACAACCCCTGGAGCAACTGGAGGCTATCTACCTCGACTACCACTCGCGCACCTCCGTTGAATTAGTCAAAATACTGCTGGAAAAATACTGGAAACTCAGCCCACAGCTCCTTCCCGCTAGCCCCGGCTTTGAACAACAAATACAAGGAAAAACCGGCGCGCTGGTCATCGGCGACCGCACCATCGGACTCGACCTCCAATACCCATACGTGTATGACCTGGGCGCCGCCTGGATGGCCTACACCGGCTTGCCCTTCGTATTTGCTGCCTGGGTGAGCAACAAAACCCTGCCCGAAGATTTTATCGCCGAATTCAATGAAGCCCTGCACCTGGGTATTTCGGCTATCCCGGAATTGATCTATCTCATTCCGCGCCCGCATCCGCAATTTGATTTGCAGGAGTATTACACCCAAAATATTAGTTATCAACTTGACGACGATAAACGCAAGGCGCTGCAACTGTTTTTATCACTGCTGTCGCCTGACATGCCCAAATTGCCCCTGATCTTTCAGCAATCGGTGATGGAAGGTTAATGTTGTTTTTTTTTAACCGCAGAGTTAAAGGAGTTTTTCGCGGAGTTTCGCAGAGTCAAAACAACACTCAGCGAAACTCGGCGCTTAACTCCTTTAACTCTGCGGTAAATAACTCCAATCAACAAGTTCAAACGTCGGCTGTTATACCTTTTACTAAAGCGTATTGCGTTCATATTTGTAATAAAAATACCGACTTATGCTCAAATGGAATGTTTTCAAAATTTTATTAGTGGGGTTACCCCTTTTATCCTGTACTTACAAAAACGCGAACACCATGACAGACAAAGGCCAATCGCCAGATCAAACTACACTTGACAGCATCCCCGCCGACCAAATCGAAACCGCCACGCTTGCCGGAGGCTGCTTCTGGTGTATCGAAGCCGTTTTCCAGGATCTACAAGGCGTATATTCGGCAGAATCAGGTTATTCCGGCGGCACCGCTGAAACCGCCAACTACAAAATGGTTGGTTCGGGTACTACCAAACATGCCGAAGTCGTACAGATCAGATTCAACCCGCAGGTAATTTCTTTTTCAGAAATTTTGGAGGTCTTTTGGAACGTACACGACCCCACCACCCTCAACCGCCAGGGCAACGACGTGGGTCCGCAATACCGCTCGGCTATTTTTTATCATAATGAAAAACAAAAAGCCGAAGCCGAAAAATCGATACGCGAAACTGCCGCCGAAATCTGGGAAAAATCCATCGTGACCGAAGTAGTGCCTTTCGATGCGTATTATCCGGCAGAGGACTACCACCAGGACTACTACAACCTCGTGGGCGACCGAAATCCTTACTGCACGATTGTAATTACGCCCAAGGTGCAGAAATTCAAGAAGTTATTCCCGGACAAGATCAAGGTCAAGGAATGACTATAAGACTTTAGGACTATACGACTGTACGACTATAAGAACCGAAGTGGTCGTACAGTCGTACAGTCGTATAGTCGCACACTCGCACACTCGCACACTCGCATACAAACAGATGCCAACCAAGTCCATAACCGGCCTCCTCCCCATACTCTTTCCCTTTCTCCGTTGGCGGAAAGAGATCAACAAGCGCAGCTTGAAATCCGACCTGGCGGCCGGAATTACAGGAGCTATCATCGTATTGCCGCAGGGTCTGACCTTTGCCATGATAGCGGTATCTTCCAACTTGCGCTGGGTATCGGGCGCATGGGCACCTTGGCCAACTTTGTATCGCAGGTAGTGCTCACCGGGTTTACAGCCGGCGCCGCCATACTCATCATAGAAAGCCAGCTGAAAAATCTGCTTGGCATTGCCTTGCCCAAAGCCGATTCCTTTTTGCATTCGCTGGCTGATTTATCGGGGCATCTGGCTTCAACCAACCTATATGCTTTAGGCACGGGGTTATTCACATTAGCTGTCGCCATAATTATAAAAAAATGGTTGCCCCGGTGGCCAAATATGATCATCGCCCTGGTAGCGGGAAGCATTCTGGCGCAAATATTGATTGCCAAAGGCGGCGTCATTCAACTGATAGGCCCTGTGAAGGGCAGTTTGCCGCCTCCTTCCCTACCCGACTTTCAGTTTGCCAACCTGGCCTTGTTGGCGCCCAAAGCATTTGCCGTAGCGATATTGGGTTTGATCCAGTCCATCGGCATTGCCCGTTCGATAGCCATCAAATCCAACCAGCAAATTGACCCCAACCAGGAATTCATCGGACAGGGTTTGTCGAATATCGTGGGCAGTTTTTTTTCCTCTTATGCCGGCGCAGGTTCCTTCACCCGATCGGGGTTGAATTACGAGTCGGGCGCCAAAACGCCGCTGGCCGTCATTTTCGCCTCCTTGCTCCTTATGGTCATCGTGTTGCTGATTGCGCCACTCATCGCCTACCTTCCCATGCCCGCCATGGCCGCAGTGATTGTGCTGGTCGGCTATAGCCTGATCGACTTCCGGTTTTCGCGTACTGTGCTCAAAGCCAGCAAGCGTCAGGGCACGGTTTTGCTCATCACCTTTTTTTCCACCTTATTTCTCGATTTGGAATATGCCGTCTACATCGGCGTATTTTTCTCGCTCGTTTTTTACCTGCAGCGCACCTCCCAGCCCAACGTAGCAGTGATGGCGCCCGACCCGGCAGAACCCAACCGGACATTTACCTACGTAGTTCGCAAGCAACTGCTGGAATGTCCGCAGTTAAAAGTAGTGCGCATCGACGGCTCCATCTTTTTCGGCTCCATTCACCATATTGCCGCCGAGATCAGGCAATTAGAAGAAGAAGACGATTTCAAACACCTATTAGTCGTGGCCACGGGCATCAACTTCATCGACGTACCCGGCTCGGAATGGCTGGTGCAAGAATTCAAATACTGGAACGAAAAAGGCGGCGGGCTTTATTTTTCGGGATTAAAGCTCAACGCCCAGGATATACTGATCAAAGGCGGCTTCAAAGCCACAATTGGCGAGGGCCATTTTTATACTTCCAAAGAAGAAGCCATAGCCGATATTTTCCAAAAGCTGGACCCGGCTATATGTCATTCCTGCAAAACGCGAATTTTCCTGGAATGCAGTCAGCAGCCTGGATTGTGATATAAATCAACAAACAGCAAAGCGCATATCATTGGTTTTTGGAGGTTAAAATGGCAACTTATGGCAAATCATGAGAAATGCCAGCCGTGAAAACAAGCCCGTACATCTTTTTCCTGGCCGTCTTTGCAATTGGCTGTAGCCGCCAAAAGAATCCCTCCAGCACGAATTTGGAGAGGGGTATTATTACATGAGCAACAGAGAGAAAGTATATCTGTTGATGGTAGAAGACACTATACAGGTATATGCGGTTGAAGCGGGCCGAAAAATTGCGGATACAACCCGGTATCGCCCACATGTTTTTCCTGAGGTGAGTTACGACATAGCTCCATCCAGCTTTCAGGTTATCAAAAGCGGCCTGGATTTTGATTTTATCACAATCGCTTTCAAATATCGTCCATCTCGACGCGATATTCCCCCACAGTTACACACTAACCTCAATGGCGCAATTTATTTGGGGTATCGCACCGATTGGTATCGAATCCGTTACGACAAAACTCCGCTTGGCGTGTACAGGCGGCATTTTCGGAATACGGGCTTCGATTTTGGCGGTTTTGCAGGCATTGGCTCCACAGCGATCAACTACACTGTAACCGGTGGCCGGCTCGATCAAGACTACGAAGGCATAATATGCAGTACCGGACTGGGTGCGTTTACGGGTTTAGACAGCTTCGGCTTTGGTCTGACCATCGGCTGGGATTTCCTGTTAGACAACAATAGTCAATACTGGCTCTACCACCGTGCACCGTGGATAGGCCTTGCCTTGGGAATCAATCTAAACTAAGGTTCAATTGCCAATAATTTCAAACAGCGCCTGCAAATTCGGTGTCAGGATAATCTCCGTGCGGCGATTCTGGGCCTTGCCGTTGGCGGTTTCATTGGTAGCGACGGGGTAAAACTCTCCCCTACCCGAGGCGATAATCCGCTTGGGATCGAGGCCGCTGGTAGTGAGTTCCCTGACCACCGAAGTAGCGCGCATCACGCTGAGGTCCCAGTTGAGATCCGACTCGCCGTCGGAGTCGGTATGGCCCTCCACCATCACCGCGATATCGGCGTTGGCGCTCAGCACCTGGGCTAGTTTGGCGATGGCATTTTTGCCTTCGGCATTAATCGTGCGGCTGCCGGAGCGGAACAACAGGTTTTGGCTAAGCGACACATAAATCTTGCCATCCTGCTCGCGCACGCTCAGGTCGGCGGCGGAAAAGCCGCGCAGGGCCTGGTTCACCTTGTCGCGAATATCATTGAGTTTGGCTTCCTTATCCAGCAGGGCGCTTTCCAGTTCCTTCACACGTTTCTCGCGGTCGCTCAGGCTGGATTCCAGTTGATTAGTCCGGCCTTCCTTGGCTTTTGCGTCGGCTTCGGCTTGTTTGAGCGCCTGTTCGCGCTTTTCCAATTCCAGTTCCTTAGCACTCAGCTTGGCGGTCAATTCTTTGATTTCGCCGGAAGAAGACTCGAGCAATTCGCGGTTTTGGGCCAGCATGCGGTCGTAGCGCATCAGCAGGTCGCGGTTAGTGGCGTCGAGTTGCTCGTAGCGCTCTTGGAAATCGCCAGATCGCTCTGGTTGTTCTTGCGTTCGCGCTCCGACTCGTCGAGCGACTTTCTGAGGATAGTGTTTTCGCTGGTCAGCGCTTTGGCCTGGCCGCTGGTTTGGTCGTAATCGCGTTGCAGGCGATTTTTCCAGGATTCCATTTCGTCGTATTTGCGGGAGGAGACGCAACTGCTTAAAAGCAAAGCGCTAGTGGCGCATATCACAAGGATGGGAAGGAGTCGCATAGTTTTTTTTTGGGGATAAGATAGGGAATAATTTGCTGATGTGCTGATTGGTTAATGTGCTGATGGGCTGATAATCATATTATTAGCAAATCAGCAAATCAGCAAATTTATTTATAAAAGACAGGTAACAATCTTCGTATGCGTGGGATTGGAGATTAAATCCCGTGGACATCTCATATCCCAAACATTTTCTCCACATCCAAAATCAATATCATGAAGCATCGGATTTTGACCCTTCAGTTATTTCTTTTTTTTTATGATGCCCCTGTTTCTACCGGCCCAATGCGATGATACTGCGCTGGACTTCGACGGGGTAAACGACGTAGTCCAATTGGCGCCAAGCCCTATTACAGGAAACTCAGGCTTCACTGTGGAAGCCAGATTTCTTTCAACTGCGACGAGCGGCAGCACTAGCTGTTCGGGTAATTTCAAAAGACTATTCTCCTTCATCGGCACAGGCAGGCGCATAGAGGTGGGGGAATGCGGGGGAAACCCCAGTATTTATTGGGCTTCGAGTGCATCATCCCAGGGCCCCATATCTTTTGGCGCCAACATCCGCGATGGCAGTTGCCACCATCTTGCAATGGTGTATACGGGAACCAACCTAGTGATTTACCTGGATGGCGTCTCGGTTCATACTGTAAGCATACCGGGCAATTTCAGTCCGCTATCCACCTTCCGTGCCGGGCAATGGGGCGGAGGCCTGACGCCTAATGAAAACTGGAAGGGAACAATCGACGAAGTTCGCTTATGGAACGTCGCGCGGACTCAAGCGGAGATCGATGCGAACCGTACTTTGCGGCTGACGGGAACTGAGCCCGATCTGGAAGCATATTGGCAAATGGAAGACGGCATACCCGCCGGCAATAATACGGCCATCTCCATGGTTAACGACCTCACCGGCAATGCCAATCACGGCGCTTTAATCAATTTTTCTCTGATGCCGGGAACTACCAGCAATTTTGTTTGCTCAGGCTGCAATCAAGCCGAAGTTATCATTAAAGACTATGCCACCCGTACCATCGACTTACAAGAAATATGCAGTGGTGACCCCGTCCATTTCTGCCTTGCCCTTGGGGAAAATATTCCGACTACCAACGCCACCTGCTACGATGTCGTATGGGAATATAACGATGGTGCTGGTTGGACCCATTGCCTACCAGCACTTTTTCCGGGATTTGCTTTCCGGTAGCCGCCGGCGAGATCACCATTGACTGCCTCACTAGTCCTACCGGTTCTGTCGAACGCTATTACCGCGCTACAACAACCACTCCGGCAGGCTGTATATACACTTCCAATGAATATTTGCTGGATATGTTGCCCCCTTTCGCCTGTGTCTATCACTTTAACACCCAATACAGCTCTTTGCGAAGGTGATAATGCCCAAATTGCCGTTTCTTTGAATTCTCCCGACCCGTTTGTAGCTACCCCTGCAGGCGAGGTTAATATCCTGTGGAGTTTGCCGGACGGGACGACGATTTCCAACCAATCAGCTTTCAATTATCAGGTAAATAGCGCCTCGCCGCCTCAAGTTTGTTTTAGTGTGGTAGTCACCAATTGCGCTGTTAAATCGGTTTCTGCTTCTGCTTGTATAACCGTTGATAAACAACCGGTATGCGGTACGATAACCGGCATGTCCGTTCCGGCCAACCTCATCCCCGATCAGACTGATCCAGACCTTTATTATATCTGCCCTGGCGACGATGCTGCCGTGGGCGTCGACATGCCGTTTATGGATTGCCATAAAAACTGGCAATATTCTTTTGACCAACTAACCTGGAATCCCCTTGGTATTTCTAACAACGTCCAAAATACCAATATTCTGCCCTCGTATTATTGGCCTATAGGAGCTACATCCATCTACTACCGTATCGAATGCCAGCCGATTTCTTCGCCCTCGGGTTGTGTGCCATGCAACAGCAACGTCATCGAAATCAGGTTACTCACCGTACCGCTACCGGTAAATATATTAGGCGACAATCAGATATGTAAAGGCGATTTTTCTACTTTAACCCTTAGTGGTTCCAGCTCCAATTTGCAATATACCTGGTTGTGGAATGGAAAAGTAGTAGGCACGGGAACCAGTTACACCGCCACAGAGGCAGGTTGCTATTGGGTGGAGATCACCAACGGCTGTCAGGTAGCGGAAACACCCAAATTTTGTGTGGAGGTATGCGAAATTATCCCGATTATTTCCTGCCCCCTGGCGCCAAACGAATGTGCCAAGTTGGGGGATCCTATCACCATTACAGCTTCCGATTCAAATTTTGCAGAGCCTTCGTTATCCTGTGCGAACAACGCTGGTTTCATCTATACATGGACATGGATGGATGGAAACGGCAATGCACAAACTTTTACGGGGGATACCCTAACAGATACTCCTCCAGTGGCAGGTACGACATACCACCTCAGCATTTTTGATCCGGGATCCGGCTGCAGTGCCTCCGATGAAATCACCATTATCCCTTGTAATTTCTGATCCAAAAAAATCGAAAGCGATGAAAAAGTTATATCTATTTGTTGCCTTACTCTTTTTACCTGCAAAATAAGCGCCCAATGCATTGGCGAGATGACATTCACAGAGACCACGGATTGTTGCTACCAGATGCATTACACGCTGGAAGACGCTGGTGGCGCCATCCCCTGCCTTGCAATGGGGTTCAACAGGATTACAATCAACACCAACTGGATACCCGCCCAGAGTTCAGAAGTAGTGAGTGTAAGTATGGCCAATGCCACCCTGACCGCCAGTGTCAATGCAGCTAACAACTTCGTCACCGTCAATTCGTCGGTGCCGCTTGTCAGTCCACCCACTTTGGGCGCACCTGTTTTGCTGGGCACCATCTGTCTGGCCAACGGCCCCCAGCCTCCTTTAGACGCATTTTTCCGGGTGAGCTTTATCAATAGTGCGATACCTGCGGCTACACCCTATGATTATTCATTTACAAAAAACCTTGCCTGCGGTATTCCCGGAGAATGGACATCGCTTTGCGGCGATAACTCGGCCCACTCAAAGCTGGTGAATAGCATTCACGCTTTCAACGACGGGGTGTATGTGGCGGGGTTCAAGGAAATACTGAATGGGACTAAGTACGCAACTTTTTCTAAATACAGCATCACAGATGGAAGCCTGATGTGGCAAAAAGAGATGGGAATGCCTTCCGTTTTCAGCGATTTCGCCTACATCCCCAAGGAAGATGCATTTATTTGCGTGGGCCGCACCGATCCCATTCAAAACGCTAATGGAACGGCGGTCAACAACAAAACTATCCTGGTCAAATTTGACGACCAGGGGAATATGGTGGCTTCGAAAATTTACGACCAGGTTGGCAAAGAGGAGTTTACCCATATCCTGAGGCATACCAACCCTCCCAATCCCAGCTTTCCATTTTATGTATTGGGCAGTCGCAATCCCGACGCCGGCCTAATTTTCCGCCGCCGCCTTCGTAATGGGATATACCGATGATTTTTTAACATCAACGCCAACCTTGGCGTTAATTGGACGCGACGGTATGACACCTTTTTTAATAATGAATACGAGATCACTAAAGGTTTTTTCAATTCGGTCAAAATTTAATAATGACCGGTAATGATGTACTGGATCACGACGGTGTTCTGATGACGGTAGGTTTAGCCAATCCAATACCAATTCTCGGATTCGGAAAAGAATTTATTTCTTCTGACTTTGAGTTGTATGAAGGACTGGAACTACCCAACGGGCAGATCGTCGTGGCTGGGACTAATACTGCTACCAACGAAGCTGTTTTAATCGTACTTAACAATTTTTACAACCCCTTGTACGGATTAAGCTATCCGGATATCAAAGAATTTAGGGAAATCGGACTAGATGCCAGCGGGCGTATTTACACTGTTGGCCCACTGAAAGACGGCTCCGATTTCAATGTCATCAACCGGATCGTTAACACTGGAACAGCCTTACAACATGATATTTCAGCCTACTTTGATGAGGGAGGCACACCGCTTCCATTGGGGCACTTCGAGGTGACACCGGCACTTGATGCCGTCTTTTATGCGGATGGCATAAAGGGCAGCCCAAATTCATCATTCGGAGTTTTTGGTATGACCGTTACTTCTCTGGGCTTAGACCTCAATGACGCTTGTATGGTTGCTTATCCGCAAAGTCCGGTTTCATTTAATTCAAATTACTTCTCTTTCGAAAATATGGTCACTACCGTCCCTGAGCCCGCTTTCGTTCCTGCGACCAGCGTTAACAATCTGCCATTTTCTTGCAATACCCCCTGCGTGGGTTGTGGAAACGATCAGCCTGGGCGAAGTGCAGGCGTGCAATGGAGCCACCATACAAATACCCCTGATAGGCTGCAGTAGTCTCAGCGATATTATCCAGGTCAACTGGTACGTAGCCCCGGCCCCCTGTCCACCTGGCAGTTGGGGTGATCCCTTCCTGGTGACCAATGATCCGACCTCATTTTGCGATGCGCTGGAACTTTACACCCAGCACTTCTCAGGAAATGTATGCGTATATGCCGAAATCATTAGAAGCAGCAACGCAGCCCCATGCACAATACTCACTACCAATGTGATAACCGTGGCGTTATGCGAGCCCGTGGAGTGTTCAATCAGCGGTGGGCAGGAATATTGTTATACCGGCTCCCCCATCGTTCCCGGCCCCTTAACGTTAAATATTAATTCGTCCACTACATCATGTACTTACACCGTGCAGTGGTACAATGCCAACGGGCCTATTTCCGGCGCCACGGGGCTGACCTACCAGCCGCCGGCCCTCGCCTTTTCAGGTTCATCCGCAGATTGTTACGTTGACCATGTTTTTACAGCTCAAATCTCCGGCCCCTGCGGTACCAGTTCCTGCTCTACTACTTTCCGCCTGTTCAACAACAACGCGCCGGTGGGCACACTGGTAATGGACCCCGTCGAGGCTATGCCATTTTGCCCCGGTGAGGACGCCACCCTACGCTATATGCCCGAGTGCGCAGGCGATACGCCTATGTGGGAGTGGTGGATAAGCACTAATGGAACAACCTATTCCCTCCTGTCTGATGCTGGCAATATGAACCCCTTGTACAACACAAATAAATTGTATGCTGATACTTGGTATGGAATTCAAAAGCAAGTTGGTGGCGGCTGCCCGGTCGACGTGGTGGATTTAATGATTGATGTAAACACCTTTAACCATCGCCTCTTACCGCACAATTCTCTCCTATTTGTTCCACCGACGAAGTTGACATGACGGTGCATTTCGCCCCCTGTACTGCCGGCGGATTCTGCACTTGCGACTACACCGTGGAATGGTACAAAGACACAACTCTCCTGCATTCCGCCACATATAATTCCTCACCAGCCATTTATACCCATGCAGATGTGCCTGATAAAATGCCCGGTAATTACTACGTGATCATCAAAGACAATTGCTGCGACGGGCAAGTAGTAAAATCAGTTGTGGTAAATGTGCCAAAGCCCTGGGATGTCCTCGTGGCAGGTCCCTGTTTTCTTTGCGGTCCGGGCCAAAGTCAATTGGAAGTCGTTTTTCTCAATCAACAGCCTTCGGGTTGCACCTACCAATGGACCACCCCCGATGGGAATATTGTGGGCTCAGCTAATGGTGCGACAGTGATTGTAGATAAAGCAGGCACCTATACAATTGAAGCCACCTGCGGCCCCTGCTCGAAACAGGCCGATATTACGCTTATTCAATGCATTATTGTTGCCACGAATGAAGTGTGGAGTCCCAATCTAGATTGGACTTTATCTCCCAATCCAACCGATGGAGATCTCAAGATAGAGATCTTCTCCAAGGAGCTGACCGGCCCATTTGAGATCCGTGCAATGAATGCGCTAGGCAATGAAGTCCTTCCCAGGAAGTTGCTTACCGGAACTAAAGAAGCGATGATGGAAATGGAAAAACTCCCATCCGGCATTTATTACCTTTCCTTACACTATGAATCTGTAATTGTGGCCAGAGCTAAAATTGTTAAACAATAAATTAACAGTCAGCAATCAGCAAGTCAGCAGTCAGTTATTCTGACTTGCTGACTCGCTGATGTGCTGATAGTTTATAAACCAATAAACTTATAAACCCATAAACTATCAGCAAATCAGCAAATCAGCAAATCAGCACATCAGCAAATCAGCACATCAATCACCTCCCCACGAAAACCCAAACCGCAAATCCAACTGGGCAAAGGGGCTGGATACGTCTCCTCTACTCAAGGGGCTCTTATTGACACCGTCCACTAAACGGTAGCCGCCTTCGAGGCCCACGCGGAACCATTGAAATACGTTTACTTCTATTCCCGCCGAAGGCTGCAATACAAAAACGCGGTCGTCGCCGATTTCGTCCACATTAAGCTTGCCGCGGCCGGTGAGCAGGGTAAACCGCGGATGAACGACCTTGTGCGACTTGGGCACATACCCCAACATAAAGCCGTTGTATTTCAGATTAAAAGAAGACGAGCTGCCCTTCACTGCCACTTCGTCGCGCGTTTGGGCGCCCGACCAACCCAGCAAGAAGGTATTGCCGAACTCAAGGGCAAAATGCCCGCCGCTCAGATACGACCAATCCTCTTCAAAAGCGCTGTAATTGTGGTTGGCGCCCCCAAATGCCGGTAAGCGCCGTGTGGCGGGGACCCAAAAGAGATTCATCGCGTTGCGCTTGCAGTGCGGTTACCGTCAAAAGTGCGATTGCGATTAAATTTAGCCGGGTGAACTTCATGGTTGTAATATTTATTTGGTGGATAAAAAAATCATTAGGTTTGTATTTTTAGGATGTTTTCCCACATCCACTACCCCTATTTATCGGTATGAATAAAATTTGGTTAAAACCGCACAAAGAAGCCGCCATACAACGCTTTCACCCCTGGGTTTTTTCGGGCGCTATTCAACGCATCGAAGGCGATCCTGCCGATGGCGACGAGGTACAGGTGCTCGATCACAAAGGGCAATTTCTGGCGCTGGGGCATTACCAGGCTGGCAGTATTACGGTGCGACTGCTTGCCTACGAACCCACTTCCACCGATGCCGCTTTTTGGACCCACAAACTTCGCCGCGCATTTCACTACCGGCAGCAATTGGGCTTTCATAATTCTACACATACGAATTGCTACCGCCTCGTACATGCCGAAGGCGACGGCTTGCCCGGCCTGATTATCGATATTTACAACCGCACGGCAGTGATACAATGCCATTCTATAGGCATGCACAAAGCCAGGATGCTCATCACCCAGGCCCTGCTGGAGTTGTACGGCGGCCATTTGGAAGCCGTCTACGACAAAAGCGCCGAAACCCTGCCCGATCGCTACGCAGCCACAGTGAACAACGCTTATCTGCACGGCATGTCTACCCAACGCGTTGCCCTGGAAAACGACCATTCTTTTCTCGTGGATTGGGAAGGCGGACAAAAAACCGGTTTTTTTCTCGACCAGCGCGACAATCGCAGCTTATGTGCCAAATACGCCAAGGGCAAAACCGTGCTCAACGCGTTTTGCTATTCGGGCGGCTTTTCGATATACGCTCTGCAGGCGGGAGCGGTACACGTAGATTCTGTCGATGTGTCGAAAAAAGCGATCGAACTTGTCGAGCAAAACGTGGCGCTTAATGTTACGCAGCAGGAACGCCATCGTGCTTATGCCTCCGACGTGTTGCCTTTTCTGAAAAATGCCCCCGGCGAATACGACCTGATGATAGTGGACCCGCCGGCATTTGCCAAACACTTCGATAAAAGGCACAATGCAGTGCAGGGCTACAAACGCCTCAATGCGCTGGCCATGCAGAAAATTAAACCCGGCGGCATACTCTTTACGTTTTCCTGTTCGCAGGTAGTCGACGAGCCACTTTTTTATAATACAATCGTAGCCGCCGCACTGGAATCGGGCAGGCAGGCGCGGGTCATGCACCGGTTGTCGCAACCGCCCGACCATCCGGTCAACTGCTTTCACCCGGAAGGGGCGTATTTGAAGGGGTTAGTGTTGTATGTTGAATAGTGACATAGTATTTTTAACCACTATGTTTACTAAACTTTCGAAGTTTAGTAAACATGCATCTCCCATTAGACGCAGAGTCTGAGACTACCACTGTGGTTTAGGCAAAATCATTTTTATGGAAAAACTGCGCTATCCATTGCTGTATTTTCAACTCCAGGAAGACCTCCTGCTGGGTATGCTGGTGGGCACCCCCTTCCAGGCATTGGAGAGCAATCTGACCGCGCTTAAAGCCACACTTACTGATTACCTGCAGCGGGAATACAAAAAACACAACGACTATCCTTTTGCCGACATCCTGGAGCCCAAGCTGCTGATGACCGGTGTAAATATTCGGCCTACTTACCGCGACCAATCGGGCTTGTATCCGTCGGGTGAAAAGCTACACCTCTCTATCCCGGTAGTATACGGCCCGACAGCTGAAGGGCACTTTTTGTGCCACCTGCCTTTGCTCGAGGGACTGTTTTATTATTACGAAGCCGGTCAGCTGGCGCCCCTGGTGCAGCACTTTTGTACCTCTTATTTCGATCAGGCGCAGCCCGAGCAGGTTTTCTCCATGATGTCGTACCCCAAACCCACACTGGATATCATCACCCTCAAAGTCAATTACAACCGCAGTGTTAGCTGGGGAAATTTCACCCATAACCGCCCGCTCAACGTATTAAACCGGCTGGCAGAACCCTACCCGGCCCCAAAACAGCGAAGAAAAAGCCCTGAGTATCGCCCCTGAAGCGGCCTGGCAACTCGAAGACAAAGTAGAAGAGGTTTTTGACAAATTGACCAATGCCCGCTCCAACGTGGTGATCATTGGAGCGCCCGGCGTAGGAAAAAGCGCCGTGCTGCGCCAGGCGGTAAAAAAATGGCGGCAGCAAAACAAAACCACGGGCTGCTGGCGCATGACCGCCGAGCGCATTACCGCCGGCTCGAAATACCTGGGAGAATGGGAAGAAACCTGCGAAAGTCTGGTGGAAGAATTACAGGCGCATAACGGCGTGTTGTGGATCGATGACCTGCCCCGCTTGCAACATATTGGCGGAGAGAGCCCCGAAGTGAGTGTGGCTGCATTTCTCACCCCTTTCCTGCAACAGCAGCGCTTGCGACTCATCGGCGAAGCTACTCCACAGGAATGGGACCGTCTTCGCCGCAAGTTGCCCGCTTTTGCCTTGTGTTTCCACGCCGTCCACGTACCCGAATTGCCCATCCCGGAAGTGCGCAAAGTACTGCAGCAATTAGCGGATTACATACACACCAGCCGCAAAATACAGCTCGAGCCACGCGCTATCGACACCGCTTTTCAACTCCTCAATCGCTTTTTTCCCCACGAGCGGTTTCCGGGTAAAGCAATTACCTTTCTGGGGCAGTGCGTAAGCGATGCTATTGCAGCCAAACGAAGCCATATCAAACCCCGCGACGTAATCGCGCAGTTTGTCAACCAGTCGGGCATGCCAGAGTTATTCCTACGCGACGACCTCCACCTCGACCAGGAGGCACTGCGGGCGTTTTTCAATTCCCGAATCATTGGACAACCGGCTGTAACAGAACAACTTTGTAACCTGGTAAAAATCTTTAAAGCGGGTCTTAATAACCCCCATAAACCTATAGCGACGCTGCTTTTTGCAGGCCCTACCGGAGTAGGCAAAACCGCCAGCGCCAAAGCGATGGCCGATTACTTTTTTGGTGCAGGCCAGCGCCGCTCCCCGCTGATCCGCATCGATATGAGCGAATTTCAATCGCCCTACCAAATCCAGCGATTGCTGGGCGACGGCACACGAGCCGGCCAGCTGGTCAAAGAAATACGCGAGCGGCCTTTTTCCGTGCTCCTCCTCGATGAAGTCGAAAAAGCGCATCCGCTCATTTTTGATATCCTGCTCAACCTGCTCGACGAGGGCATGCTCACCGATTTTTACGGCAGAAGCGTCAATTTCCGCAATACGATCATCATCATGACCTCCAACCTGGGCGCCGCTGAGCGCCCCACTATTGCCTTTCAGAAAGACCCGCTGGACACGAGCAAATACCTCTCCGCTATCGAAGATTTCTTCCGCCCCGAATTTGTCAACCGAATCGACCATATCCTGTATTTCCAGCCCCTGGCGGAAGCGGAAATCGGCCTTATTGCCCGCAAAGAATTGGAGGAATTGCCTTTGCGGGAAGGATTCTCAAAAAGAGGCCTCACTTTGCAGTTTTCGGAGCCCCTCGTGGCCCACCTGGTGCAGATCGGTTTCGACGCTCGCTACGGCGCGCGCCCCCTGCAACGCGCAATAGAACAAATTGTGGTCAACCCACTGGCCCGATGGCTGCTGGAATATCCCGACACTGCGGCTACAACCCTGCTGATAGATTATGAGAATGGGCAGGTGAGGGTGAGGGAGAGAGGGAGAGAAGGGGGACTTGGCGAGGGGGCGATTTGAACTACTAGAAGTTGTATTATGTGGATAGCGATTCAAATAGCGATCATTTTGGCGACACCGCTTGTAGCCGTAGCCATGTCCCGCAGGCATTGGCTTCCGGCGTGGTTAAGCCCCGTAGTACTTTGTTACGTCATTGGCATTGTATTGGGCAACGGGCAGTTATTTCCTCTTCGAAACGATATATCCCAGCATGCTTCTGAGCTATCGGTGGCACTGGCGCTGCCCTTATTGCTGTTTGGCACCCAATTGCTGGCCATGCGCCAAAGCGCGGGCAAATCACTGCTGGCTTTCGCCCTCGTCGCCCTGGCGGGGTTGATCAGTATGGCCATTACCGGTTTCTTTTTTTACCATACGCTCGACAACGGCTGGATGGTATCGGGCATGCTGGTGGGCATGTATACCGGTGGCACGCCTAATATGCAGGCTATCGGACTGGCTCTGGGCGCCGACAATGAATTACTGATTCTGGTCAATGCCGCCGATATTTTTTGCGGAGGCATATATCTATTGCTACTGCTGTCGGTTATTCCCCGGCTGACTGCCCGGTTTTTGCCTGCCTACCAGGGAGAAAAAGAAACTATTGACGAGGCCCCTACCCTTCAGTCTGCCTTTAGCTTGGGGGCAGGCAAAGCCTTTGCCTTGTCCCTGGGCATCAATGCGGTCAGCCTGGGCTTAGCTTATTTACTGTTTGGCAATTTATCACATTCCGTTTTTATTATATTAAGCATTACCACCCTTAGCGTGGCTGCTTCGTTGATCCCTTCGGTTAGAAACTGGCCGGGCGGCTTTGAACTCGGCGAGTTATTCCTGCTCTTGTTTTGTGTAGCACTCGGCTTGCAGGCCGACTTTAAATCTTTGCTTTCCAACGGTTTCGATGTGGTTGTTTTTACCGCTGTCGCCCTGTCGCTAACTATCGTTGTGAACTGGATATTGGCCTGGTTGTTTCGGATTGACAGAGATACTATGCTTATCGCATCCACTGCGGGAATATACGGTCCTGCATTTATTGGACAAGTCGCTACCGTAATTGGCAATAAAAGGCTGATATTTACGGGCGTCGCGCTGGGGCTGCTGGGTTATGCCGCGGGCAACTATCTCGGCATCGGGCTGGCGCTGGCTTTAAAATACTGGTTAATGAATTAAAATCGTAACTGTTTAGTAGGGTTTAGTGCATGCGCAGTTTAGCATTAGGGTTTAGTTAACTAAACATACAGCTAAACCCTAACGCTAAACCCAATCGCTAAACCCTCCTAAACAGTTACTTAACATCACCCAATATCTACTTACATCATGATTAAAAAATACCTGCTTTACGCTTTTGTAATCTCGCTGTCACTGTCGGCCTGTACGGACGACCCCGACGACATGATCACTCCGGTAGAAGACCTGACTACCCTCAACCTGGCCATGGGCAACCCCAGCGATGCAGAAACCGATGCTTCCTACGAAGACAATTACCTTATGGAAATCCCGCAATACGCCCTCTCCTACAGCCGTCAGCGGGGTACTGCCAACTGGGTGAGCTGGTATCTCAACGAAGAGTGGCTGGGCGACGTCACTCGCCGCAACGACTTTAGGGCCAATGAATCGCTGCCGGCCGGCTGGTACAGGGTGGACGAAGACGACTACGACTACAGCAACAACGGATTTGCCCGGGGTCACAACTGCCCCTCTGCCGATCGCACCCGCTCGATAAATGACAATTCTAATACCTTTTTCATGACCAATATGATTCCGCAATCGCCCAAGCACAACGGCGAAATGTGGAATGAACTGGAACAATACTGCCGCGATCTGGTAAATCAGGGCCACGAGCTCTATATCGTCATGGGAAGCTACGGAGTTGGCGGTGTGGGCGACAGCGGCTATCGCGAAAAACTGGCGGGCGGCAAAATAACCGTACCCCGATACATTTGGAAATCTATCCTTGTACTACCTACGGGCGCCAATGACCTGGAGCGGGTAGACGAAGAAACGCGTATCATCACTGTATTGACCGAAAACAAAAACAGCGCTTCCGGGCAACCCTGGGGCAATTACAGGGTATCGGTAGACGACATAGAGGCCGCTACGGGATACGACCTCTTTTCCAAATTGCCTGTGGAAGTGCAAGAGGAAATCGAGGTGGTTGTAGATGACGGCCCCGTGGGATAACCGGGCCGAGGTCCATTATTGCTTATTGGCTTCCGTTTTCTTTTTTTCGATATCGGCCTGCAGTTTGCGCAGGGCTTCTTCTGCTTGTTTGATTTGGGTCTGTAGTTCGGTCAGCTTTTTGAAGACTCCTGGGCGGCAGCGTCGGTGCGGCGTTTCTCCTCCTGGATTTTCAGATCGGCTTCCTTGCGGGCGGCGACCACCTCATCGGCGTAGGTCTTCTTAGTGGCATCGGCCTTTTGTTTTTCTGCAGAGATCTGTGCGGCAGTTTCTTCTTTCACCTTGGTAACTTGTTGCGCAGCCTGTTGTTTGGCATTATACACCGTTTCGGAAGCTTCCTTTTTTGCCGCATTAATTTCATTTTGGGATTGCAAGCGGGCGGTTTCCATTTCACTGGCAAATTGCGCTTTTTTTGCCGCGTTTTCCTTCAGCATATTGTCAACTTCCACTTGCGATTTATTGCGGGTTTCGGCGATATGTTGGCGGGCTTGTTGTTCGGCTTCAAACACCTCCTTGCCAAAAGCCGCTTTTTTATTTTCCGTTTCCACGCGAGCCAGGTTGATCGCTTCGGCTGCTTGTCGCTGGGCGGTAGCCACCTCTTGTGCGGCGGTCTCGCGGGCTTTAGACACTGAGGCTGCCGATTCTTCGCGTACCCTGAGTACTTCCAGCGCCTGGGATTCCTTTTCTCGGGCGGCGGTTTCGCGGGCGGCTTTGATTTCATTGGCTACCTGCTGGCTAACGGCTGCAATTTCCTGGGCGGCGCGTTCTTTGGCCAGCGACAATTCGTCGGCTGTCTGTTGTCTTTCCAAGGCACTTTTTTCGCGTGCCTGTTTCACGGCTTCGGCTTCTTCGCGATGGATGCGGGAGACCGCTTCGGCAGACAGTCGTTTGGCTTCAGCCACTTGGTTGGCTGATTCTTGTTTAACCAGCGCCTCTTGTTCTTTTGCTTTTGCGATTTCGCGGATAGCGTTTTCGCGGGCGGTAATCACTTCTTTTTCGGCGCGTTCGCGGGCGGCGATGACTTCTTCTGCCGACATCGTTTTGAGTTCTTTTTCCTTGGCCTTTGCTTCTTCAATCGCCTTAGCCGCTTCCTGCTGGATTTGCTGGATTCGATCCTGTGCTGTTTTTTGAGAATTCATCACTTCACCGGCGTATTGTTCTTTTGCGTTATTAGCGGCTGAATTGGCTGCTTCCACCTGGGCGGCGGCGGCTTCGCGGGCTTTTTGCACCTCGGCCTGTGCGCGTTCGCGGGCGGCGAGCACTTCCTGGGCGGACAGTTGTTTGATAGATTCTTCTTTGGCTTGCGCTTCTGCCAATGATTTGGCCACCTGTTCCTGTACGCGGGTAATCTCCAGGGCGGCTTTTTCTTTAGCTGCCAACACTTCCTGTGCTATTTTTTGTTTTTCTGCATCAGCACGAGCTCGGGCATCGGCCACCTGGGCGGCCTCCTGCTTGTTGATTTCCTGAATCGATAGTGCTGCTTTTTCTTTAGCCGTAACCACCTCCTGGGCGGCGGCCAGTTTTTCTTTTTCGGCCTGGGTTTTAGCGGCGGCTACCTCCTCTGCCGACAACTTGCGGGTTTGAGTTACCTCCTGTTGGGCCTTATTCTGCTCAGCTGCTACCTGCTGGCGCACGGTATTAATCTCTTCCGCAGCTTTTTGGCGGGCAGCGGCCACCTCTTTTGCGGAAGCTTCCTTTTCTCTGGCGGCATTTTCTCTGGCAGCGGCTACCTCAGAAGCGCTGGTTTCCTGGGCCAGCGTCTTTTCTTCGGCGGCTTTGCGGCGAGATTCGGCCACTTCAAGCGCGAGTTTTTCTTTTTCCAGGGCAGCGTTTTCTCTTATTCGCGCCACTTCGTTAGCTGCATTTTCCTGGACTTGCAGGATTTGCTCTGCGGCAGTTTTTTGCTGGTCACCACATCCTCTACCGTCTTTTCGCGTTCGCCTTGTGCTTTAGTGCGCGCTTCCTGGATCAGGGCAGCAGTCTCTTCCCGGATGCGTTTGATTTCGGAAGTTGAATTATCGCGTGCGGAGGATACTTCATCCGCATATTGCATCTTAGCCAGCTCGAGTTTTTCTTTTGCCGCCTTTAATTCCTGAGCTGCCTTCTCGCGGGCAGCGGCGATTTCCTGGGCGGATTGCACCTGGGCTTTTTGCACTTCCTCGGCGGCTTTTTGCTTAGCTTCCACTACGTTCATCTGAAAATGTTCGATTTCCGTATCCGCTTTTTGCCTGGCCTCCATCACCTGTGCCGCTATCTGCTTTTTCGATTGTTCGATCTCTTCCTGTGATTTTTTTCGGGCTTCCAGCACCTCGTCAGCGTATAGCTTTTTCTGTTGGGCGGCGTTTTCGCGCGCGAGGGCTACTTCCTGCTGCAATTGCTGCTTGATCTGCCCGGCTTTTACTTTTTCTTCTTCAATTTCCGCCCGCAATTTGTCTTTGGTGTCTTTGAGTTCTTTGCGCATAGCATTCAGCTCATCATCGCTGAGCGAGCTCATATCCACCGGCTTTTTGACATTTGTTTTGGTGGCGCTGATTGGTTTTTCCTTGCCATCGGCGGTAGGTTTGGCCACCTCGGTGATATCGACCTCTACCACTTTTGATTTATCGATCATTTGCATAAAGCAGGTAGCTGCATGCCGCAATTCGAGTTGACGGTTGGGATTATCCGTAAACTTTCGCATCTCGTTATTGATATTGTTTTTGATGTACAAAGTCGCAATATCAGACGAACTGAACCATTGTACGGCAGGCAAATCGAGCTGAAGAATATTTTGATGCACCGGCGTGCCTTTATCCTGGGTCATCTCACCCATACCGATAAAGCGGAAACTGCGCCGGTTTTGGCCCATGTCTAATACGATAAGTTCATCCTCCTGGTTGAATTCGACGCCGGCTTTGGAATACATCTTGGCAATTATCCCCCTGTCGTCGCTCATAATTTCAATACTGTAGGAATAATTGCCCCGCACCACGAGCGTCACGGGTTGGCTTCTCAGGATATGGGTGCCTCCCACTACTTTGTTTTCCGCTATCCAAGCGCCACAATCCTGCCCGAATAGCCATAGCGGCGTAAACAGGACAAACCAGCTCAGGAAGAGTGCCTTATTTCTCATAATAGGGTGTGTTGAGTTTATATCAGGTAATATAATTCTTTTTTGTGGTTTATGGAATGTAGCGGTTGAAAAAGTGTGTCGGGGCAATGTAAATATGGCAGTTACCGCGATTGCTCAAAGGAAATATGGATTATAGCAAACGTATTTGAGCCTAATAACGGATGTAATGCGCATTTTATTGAGAGTCAGCGCCCCCGCACTGTTAAAATTTGTATCTTTGTTAGCTATCAGCGGTCAGGTCTTAGCAGTCAGGTCTTAGTTGCTGACTGCTGACTGCTAACCGCTGACTGCTAACTGCTAAATAACTATGAACGCAGAAACGCTGGCAGATTTCATCAAAGAACCGTCGCGCTTATATCAGATATCATACCAGGAACTAAAAACCCTGGCCATGCAATATCCTTATGCGCAGAACTTACACCTGCTACTGCTGGAAAAAAGTCTGATGGATCGCCATGCCGAAACCGGCGATAATCTGGAAAAAGCATCGGCATATATGCCCGACCGGACCTTATTGTTTAATAAATTAAAAGCTTACGAGACAAGTGAGGTTCCCGACAACTCCTGGCTCTCCCACGAAGGCGAGGTATTAGTATTAAAAGACCTTCACACCCTGCCGCTATTAGTAAAAGAACCCCAACCTGCCGAAGAGCCCCGCATGCAAATGGAATGGTCGCTACCGGTTACACCACCTGCTGAGGAAATAGAAGAAGAAGAGGAAGAGGAAGAGCCCCTGTCAGTGCCAATAATCGCTTCACCTGCCGCCCCCCAAGTGGACACGCCGGCTCCAATACCTTCCCCTCCCGACCGCAGTTACCTGGCTGCCATCGCCGCCATCGCCGCAAGCGGAATACCGGCCGCCTCCGCCATATGGCACGCCGTGAAGGAAAAGCCGCAGCCCATAACCGAACCCGAACCCGCCATCAAACAGGAGGCGCCGGTGAGCGCACCCCTATCCAAAAACAGTTTTGAAAGCTGGCGGCGTTTGCAACAACCCTCGCTGCAACGCCCAATACCTGTTGCAAAACCGGCAGGACCAGAGCCGTCCACACCTATTGAAAAACCCGCAAAAACCCGCGCGAAAGAAGACCCGATAAAAGCAATCGTGCATAAAAGCGTAGCCGACAACGAAGGCCTGGCCTCAGAAACACTGGCCGATTTACTGGCCAGGCAAGGGGCCTCCGAAAGGGCTGTCAAAATGTATGAGCGACTAATATTGATATTTCCGGAAAAAAGTACGTACTTTGCGGCCAAAATTGAACAACTGAAAAAAATATAGCAATGCTGACGTTTATCATTATTCTGATCGCCCTGGTTTGCGTGATGCTGATGCTGACAATCCTGATCCAAAACCCTAAGGGCGGCGGAGTAGATTCTTCCTTTGGAGGCGCACAAGCCAACCAAATGTTTGGCGCAGCCCGCCAGGCCGATTTTATCGAAAAATTGACCTGGTACCTGGCTATCGCGCTGTTTGTGTTGTGCATCGTAGCCACCTGATCGTCGACAGTAGCAACAGTGCCGCAGAGCAATTGCTCTCGCAATAGTAGGAAGCGCCATACCGTTTCTCACTGAAACAAGAAAAGTCATCCCGATGATTTGGGGTGACTTTTTTATTAATTGACATTTTGTCTTGCCTTGTCAGATGAAAATTTGGCAAACCTGCCACCAATGGTCAACACACCTGCAATATTGTCATTTTAACCCGATTGGCACGAGTTGTGATAACTATGGTTGTTCAATTCTTGTATTTGTTAAATACCATCATACAAAAGTTTAGCTTTATGAAGCCCATCAATGACAGAGTAGTCGTTAAACCCGCCCCCGCAGAAGAAAAAACCAAGGGCGGCATTATTATTCCCGATACGGCTAAAGAAAAGCCGCAACGCGGCGAAGTAATTGCCGTAGGCCCCGGCAAAGACGGCAACCTGATGACCGTTCAGGTTGGCGATATTGTGTTGTATGGCAAATATTCCGGACAGGAACTCCACTACAACGGGGAGGACTACCTCATTATGCGTGAAGACGATATCCTGGTGGTACTCTAACTCCAGGCATTCGCTCACCGCAGTCCATTTTTTCCTTATCAAAAAAATTCAATTGCAATGGCAAAGGAAATTAGCTTTAATAGAGACGCAAGAGAAAAACTCCGTTTGGGCGTAGACGCACTGGCCAACGCCGTGAAAGTCACCCTCGGCCCCAAAGGCCGCAACGTGGTTATCCAGAAAAGCTTCGGCGCTCCGCAAATCACCAAAGACGGCGTAACGGTTGCTAAAGAAGTAGAACTGGAAGACCAGGTAGAAAACATGGGCGCACAGATGCTCAAAGAAGTCGCTTCCAAAACCGCCGATGTAGCAGGTGATGGCACCACTACCGCCACGGTACTGGCACAGGCCATGATTAGCGCAGGCCTCAAAAACGTGACGGCCGGCGCCAACCCGATGGACCTCAAACGAGGCATCGACAAGGCCGTTAAAATCGTCATTAAGGACCTGAAAGAGCAGTCGGAAAAAATTGGCGACGATTTCGAAAAAATCCGCCAGGTAGCCGCCGTTTCTGCCAATAACGACGAAGAAATCGGCAAATTGATCGCCGACGCGATGAAACGCGTCACCAAAGACGGCGTCATCACGGTAGAAGAAGCCAAAGGCACAGATACTTATGTAGAAGAAGTAGTGGGTATGCAGTTCGACCGCGGCTACCTGTCGCCCTACTTCGTGACCAACCCCGATGACATGACGACGGAATACGAAAATCCGCTCATCCTCATCCACGACAAGAAGATCAGCAATATGCAGGAAATCGTGCCCATCCTGGAGAAAACGATCCAGACCGGCCGCCCCCTGCTCATCATCGCAGAAGATATCGAAAGCCAGGCACTCGGTGTATTAGTGGTCAACCGCCTGCGCGCCGGCCTCAAAGTGGTGGCCGTTAAAGCCCCCGGCTTCGGCGACCGCCGCAAGGCTATGCTCGAAGATATCGCCATTCTTACCGGCGGTACGGTGATCAGCGAAGAGAAAGGCTATAAACTCGACAATACCGGCATCGAACACCTCGGCCAGGCTGAAAAAGTCATTATCGACAAAGATAATACGACGGTCATCAACGGCCGCGGCAAAGACGACCAGATCAAAGCCCGTATCGCCCAGATCAAACAACAGATCGGCGCTACGACTTCCGACTATGACCGCGAAAAACTGCAGGAACGCCTCGCCAAACTGGCCGGCGGCGTGGCAGTACTCTATGTGGGCGCTCCTACCGAAGTGGAAATGAAAGAGAAGAAAGACCGCGTAGACGACGCCCTGCACGCTACCCGCGCTGCTGTGGAAGAAGGTATCGTGGCCGGCGGCGGCGTAGCCCTGGTTCGCGCTATCAACGCCATCAAGAATCTGAAAGGCGCCAACGAAGACGAAACAGTGGGCATGCAGATCGTCCGCAAATCACTCGAAGCTCCGCTGCGCACTATCGCCGAAAATGCCGGCGTGGAAGGCTCCGTGGTACTGCAAAAGGTGCTCAACGCCAAAGGTAGCGTAGGCTATAACGCCCGCACCGATAAATTCGAAGACCTGAAGAAGGCCGGCGTGATCGACCCCACCAAGGTGACCCGCACCGCGCTCGAAAATGCCGCTTCTATCTCCGGCATGGTGCTCACTACCGAATGTGTGATTAACGACAAAAAAGAAAAAGAACCCATGCCGATGCCCGGTGGCGGCGGTATGAACGGGATGATGTAAGATAGCAGTTAGCAGTTAGCAGTCAGCCATCAGCAGTCGGTAGTCAGTTTCTCTAAATTGACCGCTAAGTGCTGACGGCTGATTGCTGACTGCTAAACACAAAGACCATGCACTGCAAAACCTGTCAAACTCCACTGGAAGGCCTCTACTGCCATAATTGCGGGCAAAAAACCCTAACGGGGCACATTACCGTAAAATCACTTACGGCCTCTTTATTTCACATCATTACCAATCTTGAACAGGGATTTACGTATACCCTTATCGCACTTTTTACTCGCCCCGGACAAGTTATTCGCGAATATCTTGAAGGCGCAACCCGGCGCTATTACCACCCCCTGCGCTATTTGCTGGTACTATCAGGTTTTGCGGTGCTGATGGCCGCTACGATCGATATGGAAAAAATACTAATGCAATCCAGCCAATTCACCGGCGTCGCATTAACGCCGGAAGCGGTGGAAATGCAAAAGAAGACCTACGAAGTAATGGTAAAATATATGTCGCTGGTTTACGTAGCCCTGATACCGATTATGAGCCTCGGTTCTTATTTTATTTTCAAGCGATATAAATTCAACTACGCCGAGCATATGGTGGCCAATTCGTACTTGTACGGCCAACTATCGCTGCTTTCTCTCGTAACCGTCAATTTATATCGCATCCCCGACTGGATTTCGATAGGAGGAGTGATCAGTTTCTTCGCTACGCTCCTGCTCAGCGCCTGGTTTTATAAATCCTGGTTCGGGTTGGGCTGGTTGCGCGCGGTTGTGCTGACCATTATCGCATTGCTCCTTAGTTATGTATTTATTGGACTGTTTGCGTCTGTGTTTTCTATCTTTTTTGCAGTAGGGTGAGCGTTTACCGCTCACCGTTTAGTGCATGCGCAGTTTAGCGTTAGGGTTTAGTTTTCTAAACATTCAGCTAAACCCTATCGCTAAACCCTAACGCTAAACCCTTCTAAACATTTACAAAAAACATATGCATGTAATGTAACGAGAAGCCTTACTGGTATATTAAAGTAGGACATGTGCAAAAGCATAAATATTTTCCAACCATTCAATCAACGTCATGAACGCATCACAAAGCTGGGGTATTTGCTACCCCAAGGATGAATGTCCGGGCGCCGATGGGCGCGAAGTGCATGGTATGGCTGCTGTGCTGTTTTTCGGACCTGCTCCGGCATTTCCGGCGTTGGCGTTGATCTTTTCCCAATGGCACAGCTAAACATCCTGATTTGCGGCTGTATGCAGCTGTAAGCACAAATAAAAAACGGGCGCCTCATCAGCCGAATTGATCGACCGGCGAGGCGCCCGTTGCAGATGTGCCCGGAGCGGGACTTGAACCCGCACGACCGCGATGGCCACAGGATTTTAAGTCCTGCGTGTCTACCTTTCCACCACCCGGGCTTGTAGACATATAAGTTTGCCCTTTTAGCAAACCTGAACAAATATAAATAAAAAAAGCGCCATGGGGCGCTTTTTTTCTGGAGCGGATGACGAGATTCGAACTCGCGACCTCAACCTTGGCAAGGTTGCGCTCTACCAACTGAGCTACATCCGCATTTTATTTTTTGCTGGCTGCGAGGTCGCAGAAAACGAGATTCGAACTCGCGACCTCAACCTTGGTCCCGGCACTTGTGTCGGGACGCTCTACCAACTGAGCTACATCCGCATTTGCTTATCAGTGATCGTTTTCACTAGAGCGATGCAAATATAAGGTGTTCTATCTCACTTTTACAAAATTTTTTAGGGCTTTTTTTATTTAAATTGAGAAAGGGAGAGTGAGGAAATGAGGAGGTGTTGATAAGAGTATCTACATTCAATCAATCCTCACTCCCTCAAATCCTCAATCAACTATTACCAGCCCGGATTCTGCTGAGCGGCCAACACGGGGTTGGTATTCAGCTCTTCCTGCGGGATAGGCCATACGAATTTGAAATTGTCGTACGGAATTGCCGTAGAGGCATTCAGCGTGCCGATATATACTTCGTTGGCATCGTAGTTAACACCGTAGCCCCAGCTGGCGATCGTCGTATTGCCGAAAGCCACTTTAGCGGGTACGCCACCTGTGCTATATTTGGAATCGTTTGCCAGGCGGTGGATATCGGCGAAGCGGCGGCCTTCTGCCAGAAATTCGATGCGACGCTCGCGCAGGATAGCGCGTACCAGTGCATCGGCATCGGCGAAGTCGCCGGCTTCAAACTGGAGTGTCGGATCGGTTACCGCGCGGTTGCGTACCGAGTTGAGCAGCGTAAGCGCATCGCCGGTATTGCCTTGGCGAGCCTGAGCTTCTGCCAGGTTCAGCACTACTTCTGCGTAGCGAATGACAGGGGCGGCGTCATCCTGGGTAGCGATCTTGCGATACTTGTGCGAGAAATAGCCGTTTGCAGCCGATTTCGTCAACTGAGTGCGACGCAGGTCGGATTCCAGCCACCAGGGCGCATTGTACATGATCGGGCTGATAGCCACCAGCGCACGGCCAGGGGCTACACTCAGCATAACCGGCAGGGCGCCGTTTACACCCGGGTTGTCGGTTGCAGCATTTTCAATCGAAAAGATCGATTCGGTATTGCTAGTATTATTGGCAAACGGTTCTTCCGGTGTAGCCGTGAGTGCATAACCACCAAGGCCGCCAGTCAGTTTCTGTGCTTCTGTAATTACATTGGCAAAGTCGCCTTTGTGCTGATAAACCCTGGTCTTCAGGGCAATAGCAGCACCTTTGGTAGCACGGGTGATTTTGAGGGCTCCCGTGCGGGTTTCCGGCAGGTTGGTCTCAGCGAAGTTCAAATCTTCGATCAGGAAATCGTAGCATTCTTTCACCGAGTTGCGGCCTTGAGCAGCGGCTTCTTCCTGGCGGGCTGCCGTGTTAACAGCTATGCGGCGATAAGGTACACCCAGGTGAGAAGCGTCGGCCGTATGTGCATACGGACGGGCAAAGTGGATCAGCAATTCGTGGTGAGCCAATGCGCGCAAAAAGCGAAGTTCGCCTTCGTAAGCCACGCCGACTGCATCGGTAATAATACCCTCACTAACGGCATTTTGAACGCCTTCGATCACAATATTGGCTTTGTTGATCATGGCGTACAGGGTCTGCCACATGAAGCCGTTGTTGGGCGTAGTAGCATTATAAGTGCCGTCGTATGTAAAGGCAAAGAAAGCGGCTACGTTGAGCATATCTTCGCCGCGCATATCGCCTTGCTCAATGCTGGCGGCGCCAAAAGGATAACCACGTACCTGGCCTCCAAGGTAAAAGCCGCTTTGCGCAGCGTCATATACGCCAATCACGGCCAAAGCACAACGCTCAGGAGTAGAAAAAGCTGCTGCTTCCGACAAGCGATCAAAAGGATCCAGCTCCGTGACCTCTTTTTCGCAGGAAGTAGCCAGCACCATCCCGGCAACCAGTACAGGGAGGATTAATGCTTTATGAATGAAATTACTTTTCATGTTTCTGAAATTTTAAATTAGAAACCAAGATTAATACCGGCAGAAATCACGCGTTGCTGCGGGTTGCCGTTGAAGTCCTCGCCAAAACCTGCATTCGTGCTGAAGCTGGTAGAGGTTTCGGGATCAAGACCAGAGTAACCTGAGAAGGTCAGCAGGTTCTGAGCTTGTACAAAAATGCGCAGGCTTTCGATGCTGGCTTTGTTCAACAGTGTCTTAGGCAAAGAGTAGCCGAGCGAAATATTCGCCAGTTTCACGAAGTCGCCTTTTTCTACCCAACGCGTAGAAGCGAAGTCGGGCTGGTTGATGAAGTTATCGCGGTTGAGCCATACGCGGGGCGTTTGGCCGTCGCCGGGATTGTCGGCGCTTACCCAGCGACCCATGAGTTCGGTGCTGTTGTTGCTAAAGGTCATGTTCAACAAGTCAATTCTCGTACGGTTCATGATCACATTACCTCCCGAGAAGCGGAAGAAAATGTTGAAGTCAAAACCTTTGAAGGTGAAGTTGTTGTCAAAGCCGCCAAACCAGGTAGGCAGAGCCGAACCCAATACGCGACGGTCGTTAGCAGCAGAAAGCGAGCTGGCAGCGCCCAATTCAGCAGGGTTAGCCGGGTCGTAACCTACGTAAGTTTGCGTCGCGATATTAGCCTGGATCAGCGTACCATCGGCTTTCTGATAGATCGGGTTGCCGTTGGCCGAGTTGACACCTACATAATCAAAGCCATAGATCGCACGGATAGGCTCGCCTACGCGGAGGATGTTGTAAGCGGTGATGATGTCCTGATTGTTAACGAGTTCGAGCACTTCGTTATTCTGCGTCGAGAAGTTGATGGAGCTGTTCCAGCGGAAGTCGCCCAAGCGCAACAGTTCGGCATCTACGGTTACTTCTATACCCTGGCCTTTTACGCGACCGATGTTCTTGTTGATCACGTTGCCGGGGATACCGAGCGACGGAGCCGTCGGCGCCTGCAGGATGATGTCGTCGTTGTCCTGGATCCAATAAGCTAATGAGATGTTAAAGCGGTTGTTTAACAAGCCGATGTCCAAACCTACGTCGGTTTTCTTCTGAGATTCCCATTTCAGCTGGTCGTTGCCGAAGTTGTTGTAGGCGATACCGTTTTGCGTACCGTACAAAGCTGAACCGTAAGAACCGATGTATGGGTAGTTGCCAATGCTGGTGTTACCCGTTTCGGCATAAGAACCGCGGATACGCAGGTCGGAAACCACGTCGCGCAAACCTTCCCAGAAACCTTCTTCAGAAATGCGATAAGCAAACGAGAAGCCGGGGAAATAACCCACACGGCCGTCTTCAGGCAGCGAAGACAAAGCATCGCGGCGAATCAGGGCGCTCAGGTAGTATTTGTTGGCAAAGTTGTAGTTGATACGGCCCAGGTAAGAAGACAAGCCGTTTTCTTCGAGGTCGCCAAATGCAGTAGGCGTTACGAATGTGCCGGTGATGATATTCTCCTGATAGAAGCGGTCGGCCAGGTTAGTAACAGATGCCTGGAAGAACTGCGAACGTTCTTTCTGGCTTTCTTGTACCAAGGTGATGCCGATGTTGTGGTTGTCGCCGATCGTCTTGTTGTAGTTCAGGATGTTCTGCCAGTTCCAGCGGAGGAATGGGCTGAAAGCCTGCGAAATAGCGCCGTTGGCAGAGAAGCCGTCGCCGTGGCGCGGATCGTTGAATACATAGTCGTCCACATAGCTACCGTCGATACCTATCTGCGTGCGGAAGGTCATGCCTTCAAACAGGTTGAATTCGAGGTAGGTGTTGCCCAGCAAACGCCATGAGTTGGACACACGGCGGTCGTTGTCAAGTACAAAACGCTGGTTGGGAATACCGTTGGCAATTACGTCATTGTTGGCGCCGCGGCCCAGTGCACGCGGGTTGGCGTCGTCAATGTTGTAACCGGTGGGATCGTTGGGATCGTACACCTCTACGTTGGGCAACATACGCATTACTGCAAACGTATTGCCTGAGAGGTTGTTTGAACCGGTCAGCGGGCCTCTGTTGCGCTGGCGGGAAACGCCGCTGTTGAAGCCTACTTTCATCCAATTGTTGATTTTCTGCTCCAAATTGGCGCGGAAAGAATAACGGCGCAGGTCGTTGGAAACCGCAATACCCTGCTGGTCGGTAAAGCCCAAAGACAGGAAGTACGTCAGTTTGTCGTTACCGCCGGTCACAGAGAAAGCGTGGCTTTGCTGCGCGCCGCTGCGGAATACTTCATCCTGCCAGTCGGTGTTAACGATGCTGCCGTCAGGACGGGTTTGCAGGTTGGCTACCGGGTTAGAGCCGGCATTGGTGTATTTTTCGTTATTGATCGTAACGAAATCCTCGGCTTCCAGCAGGTCAAACAGTTCGACAGCCTTAGCCGTGCCATAAAATGCGTCGTAGTTGAACTTAGCTTTACCCGACTTACCGCGTTTGGTAGTGATCAGGATAACGCCGTTGGCTGCGCGCGAGCCGTAAACGGCCGAAGCAGCACCGTCTTTCAGTACTTCAAATGATTCGATGTCGTTCGGGTTGATGTCGGCCAGTGCGTTAGCGGGGGTAAAACCGCCCACGTTGCCGCTGATAGCCGGTACACCGTCGATTACGATCAACGGTTGCGTACCCGAAGAAATCGAGTTGACGCCACGCACCCGGATTTGCGGCGCAGACCCCAGGATACCCGAGGTGTTCTGCACCTGCACGCCGGCGGCGCGACCTGCCAACTGCTGAGCAAAGCTGGGGGTAGCCAGGTTAGCGATACTTTCGCCCTTTACCTTTGAAATGGACCCCGTCACATCTCGCTTGGCCTGAGCGCCATAACCTACTACCACTACTTCATCGAGCCCTATGCCGGAAGCCAGCTTAATGTCGATGACGTTGGAGGCGCCTATGGCCACCTCTTGCGTAGTAAAACCGGTGTAGCTAACCACCAGCGTATTGGCATCAGTCGGAACGTTGACGGAATACTTGCCGTCTACATCGGTGACCGTGCCGGAGGTCGTGCCTTTCACCAGGATGCTGGCGCCGATCAGCGGCTGTCCGTCCTGGTCGGCAACTGTGCCGGTAATCGTGCGCTGCGCCAAGGTGATGGTGGCACAACACAGGATCAGCGCAAAACTGAATAAGAGTTTTTTCATAATTAATCCATAATTTGGTTAACTAATTTGGAATGTGGCAGCACCTTTCGATGTCTGCCGAATATATACGTCACAGCAAATCCGTAGTTTACGTTTGCCAGGGTATATCAAAGGAATACCTACCGCCACTGTTTGGCAGTACTACAATTACTGTTCAAGGGATTATGAAATCAATATTGAGAATGGTCAGGGGTATCCGTCTATGCGCTCAGGCCTTTGGGTGGAGATTACCATTGGCGCAAATTTGACTCACTCACTCTACTTTAACCTGGAATTCAGTTGTTTATACTCAAACAAACATTTGTTCGCCTGTCAGTTTACTCACAATGATACAGCATTTTTTTTAAATGCCCAATAGCCGTTGTCATTGCCTTTACTACCCTTTTACACAACTATAACCTGATCAAAAACGATGGCAAAAATAAAAGCGCTGCCTGTAATTTGCAACCATTTCTATACCCCAAACCGCAATAGTTTTACTATCGCGTTGATTATGTGGGTATTCCAATCATTTGGCCAGATACATTTTTACATTTTTATGACAAGGTGCGGCGGGGGGCCCCCGGGGGGGCGCCGGGGGGGGCCCGGGGGGGGGGGCGGGGGGTTTTTTTCTCCCTATTCTACCTTGATCGTCTTAGCTTCTCCGCTGGGCGTCAGCCAGATAAATTCTTTCTTCACCTGGGTCTTTATAGCCGGCAGACGCTCGGGTAGCGTAAAGCGCGCCACGAGGTTGTATGAAAACTGAATAGCGGGCTCCAGGATTTCGGGATTGACTACAATATCGTAGTCGTTGGCCGGCACAGCATTGTAAAAACGGAGTATCGGTTTGTCGGCCGACTGGATGACGGAGTTGTTCTTTTCGAAGGCATCCAGGCCCTGAGAGGTATAAGCCTGATAAGTCTCATAGCGATTGATCGGATAGGCTACCCAGGCGTTTTCGGCAGTGATGAGATAGGCCGAATCTAATCGCACACCGATCGAGCGGTATTGCGTTTCTATCGTCTTGAGGTATTCAAAAGTGAGTTTGCGCAATTGAGTGTATACGGCCTGCTGGTCTTTGATGAAATAATCCACTTTTACGATATCGTAAATTTCCTGCTTTGCAGCGGCAGTAACGATTTGCTCCAGCAAGGCCGGATTGGTATACCTGATGTGGATATTTTTTTGAAGTTCGAAACCTTTGGGTATTTCGGTATACGTTCTTTTGGAGAATATCTTTTTGCTTACGTCGTATTCGTATTTGGGTAAAAAATTGACCATATCGATATACAGATCGGATTGGGCAATCCCCATATTTTTCAGCGTTTCCACAAATCCGTTTAGCCGGGTATTCAATAGCTCGTTGGTTTCTTCTGCCGTTTTTCCGGTTTGCGCCACCGTAAAGATGGCCGTATAAGTTTCCGCCCGCTGGTTGAAGAGCGAATTGATGCTGATCTCCAGCACGTTGCCGTCTAAAATAGTAGCAGCTTTGGGTACGCCCCGGTACTGGGCGTTGACGTTGATGTTTTGATAGGTCTGCTGCTGGTTGGCGTAGTTGCCCATAACCTGGGCCTGTAATCCAAGCGCAACTGCTTGTAATATGATTGCTAATAACAAAACTGTTTGCTTCATAATTGGTTGGTGTTGGATTGAATACGAAAGATAGCTATTTGTGCTTAAAATACATTTATGCTTCCGTTACCGGGTCGTAGTTGAGTACCGGCGCCAGCCAGCGTTCGGCCGTAGGCAGGTTCATGCCTTTGCGTTTGGCGTAATCCGCTACCTGGTCTTTGCTGATTTGCCCCAACCCAAAATAAGCAGCCTTTGGATGGGCCAGATACCATCCGCTCACCGAGGCCGCAGGATACATGGCAAAACTCTCCGTGAGGATCATGCCTGTGCGGGCTTCCACGTCGAGTAATTTCCACAAGGTGCGTTTTTCGGTGTGTTCGGGACAAGCCGGATAACCCGGCGCCGGGCGAATGCCCTGGTATTGTTCGTCGATGAGGGATTCGTTGGCGAGGTGTTCGTCGTCCGCATACGCCCAGAATTCGCGGCGAACGCGCTCGTGCAAACGCTCGGCCATCGCTTCGGCCAGGCGGTCGGCCAGGGCTTTCGTCATGATGGCGTGGTAATCGTCGTGGTCGCTTTCAAACTGCTCGACCCATTTTTCGATACCGATGCCGGCGGTGACGGCAAAAGCGCCGACATAATCCGCCTTCCCGCTGTCTTTGGGCGCCACAAAGTCGCTCAGACAATAATTGGGCTGACCGGCGGTTTTTTGTACCTGTTGCCTTAAATGGTGTAAGGTGGCCCTGACAGCCGAACGCGAGTCGTCGCCGTATATTTCGATGTCGTCGCCGGCGCTGTTGGCGGGGAAAAGGCCGAAAACAGCGCGGGCTGTCAACCATTTTTCATTTACGATGCGTCGTAGCAGACTGCGGGCGTCGTCGTAGAGTTTTTTGGCTTCTTTACCTACGATAGCGTCGTCAAAAATGGCGGGAAATTTGCCGGCCAACTGCCAGGAGGAGAAAAACGGCGTCCAATCGATGTAATCAACAAGCTCATCCAATGGGTAATCTTCAAATGCGGTAACCCCCGGATGAGCCGGTTTTGGCGGCTCGAATTGCGCCCAGTCCAGCTGGAGGCGATTGTCGCGGGCTTGTTCCAGTGTCAAAAAGGATTTTTCCGTTTGACGGCGGGCGCGGTGCTCTCTGATCCGCGCGTAATCCGTTTTTATATCCAGGATGAAATTGCTGCGCGAATGGGTATCGGCGCTGAGCAGCGAACTGACCACTGCCACGCTTCGCGAGGCGTCGAGCACGTGTATCACGGGGCCGCTGTACTGGGGTTCTATCTTGACGGCCGTATGTGTTTTGGAGGTTGTGGCGCCGCCGATGAGCAGGGGGATTTTAAATCCGCGTCGCTCCATTTCGCGGGCTACGTGTACCATCTCATCCAGCGATGGGGTGATAAGGCCACTCAAGCCGATGACATCCACCTGATGGTCGATAGCTGCATCCAGGATGCGGTCGGCAGGCGTCATTACGCCCATGTCGATGATGTCGTAATTGTTGCAGCCCAGTACCACGCCCACTATGTTTTTTCCGATATCGTGCACGTCGCCTTTTACGGTGGCCATCAGTATGCGGCCTTTAGCCGAGCCGCCGCCGGCGGCCTTGGCGGCTTCGATGTAAGGAGTGAGGTAATTCACGGCTTTTTTCATTACCCGGGCGCTTTTCACCACCTGGGGAAGAAACATTTTACCCTCGCCAAACAGGTCGCCCACCACGTTCATGCCGTCCATCAGAGGTCCTTCGATCACTTCAATCGGCGCGGAATAATGCTGCCGGGCCTCTTCTACGTCTTCATCTATATAATCGGTGATGCCTTTGATGAGGGCATGGGCCAGGCGTTGGGCCACGGGGCATCGCGCCAGGCGAGGTCTTTTGCAGCGTGCGGCCTCCGTCGTCTTTCACCTTTTCGGCGTAGGCGGTGAGGCGTTCGGTGGCATCGGGACTGCGATTAAACAAGACGTCTTCTACGATTTCGAGCAGGTCTTTGGGGATTTCTTCGTATACGTCGATCATGCCGGCGTTGACGATGCCCATGTCCATGCCCGCGTGAATAGCGTGGTATAAAAAAGCGGAGTGCATAGCCTCCCGCACGCGGTCGTTGCCGCGGTAAGAAAACGAGATATTGCTGACGCCGCCGCTAATTTTTGCGCCCGGGCACAACTGCTTGATGCGGCGCGTGGCTTCTATGTAATAAATAGCGTAATTGTTGTGCTCTTCTATACCTGTAGCGACTGCAAAAATATTGGGATCGAAGATGATATCCTGGGGTTTGAAGCCCACTTCTTCGGTGAGAATGCGGTAGGCCCTCACGCAGATATCCACCTTGCGGTCCACGGTGTCGGCCTGGCCCTGCTCGTCGAAGGCCATCACGATAACCGCTGCGCCGTAGCGCCGCACCAGTTTGGCCTGGCGGATAAACTCGGCTTCGCCTTCTTTGAGTGAGATAGAATTGACCACGCTTTTGCCCTGCACGCATTTGAGGCCGGCTTCGATGACCCTGAATTTCGAAGAATCGATCATGATGGGCAACTTGGCGATATCGGGTTCCGACATCACCAGGTTCAGGAAGTCGGTCATGGCCTGTTCTGAGTCGAGCATACCTTCGTCCATATTGACGTCGATGATTTGCGCGCCGCCTTCTACCTGGTGCTGAGCTACCACAAGGGCGGCCGCGTAGTCGCCCGATTTGATGAGCCGGGCAAATTGCTTCGAACCGGTCACGTTGGTGCGCTCGCCCACGTTCACAAAATTCATATTAGGGCGAATAATAAGGGGTTCCATGCCGCTCAGCATGGTATACGCAGGCTGGACAGGGATAACTCTCGGAGGCACGCCTTTTACGCCTTCCACCATAGCCCGGATATGATCGGGCGTAGTGCCGCAGCAGCCGCCGATGATATTCACGAAACCGCTGAGGGCAAAATCGCGGATATAGGCCTTCATCTCCTCGGCGCCCTGGTCGTATGCGCCGAATTCGTTGGGAAGTCCGGCATTGGGATAAGCGCTGACAAAACAATCGGAGATAGCGGCGAGCGACTCCAGGTGGGGGCGCATTTCTTTGGCGCCCAGGGCGCAATTGAGCCCCACGCTCAGCATGCGGGCATGGCTTATCGATATCCAGAAGGCTTCTACCGTCTGCCCCGACAGCGTGCGACCGCTGGCGTCGGTGATCGTGCCGGAGATCATCTGGGGTATATCGAGGCCGCGTTCATCGAGCAACTGATCGATGGCAAAGATGGCGGCTTTGGCGTTGAGGGTATCGAAAATGGTTTCTACGAGGAGAATATCCACACCGCCGTCTACCAGTCCGCGGGCTTGTTCGTAATAGGCATCTTTCATCTCGTCGAAGCTCACTGCCCGGTAGCCCGGGTTATTGACATCGGGCGACAGGGAGGAAGTTTTGTTGGTAGGCCCCAGTGCGCCGGCCACAAAGCGGGGTTTGGAGGGGTCTTTAAGCATATACGCCTCCACCTCGCGCCGCGCAATGCGGGCGGCTGCAAAATTGATCTTGTATATCACGTTCTCCATGCCGTAATCGGCTTGCGAGATAGAAGTGCCGTTAAACGTATTAGTCTCGATGATATCGGCGCCGGCTTCGAGGTAAGCCCGGTGGATTTCTCCGATAATTTCCGGCTGGGTAAGACAGAGGATGTCGCTGTTGCCTTTTATATCGCTAGGGTAATCGGCAAAGCGCTGCCCCCGGTAATCAGATTCTTCGAGTTTATAACGCTGTATCATCGTGCCCATGGCGCCGTCGAGTACCAGGATGCGTTCGCGCAGGAGTTTTTCGAGTGTGGCTTTTGTCATATTTCGGAATTCGGAATTCGGATTTCGGGGGCAAAGTTACGCATAGCCTTCCAATAAATCCTTGATATTAAATTCTTCGTAGGTATCCTGGGCAATATAAGTTTCGACGCCTTTGTTCTCCAATGCCAGCAGGTAATTGTAATCGACGTAAATATCCTTATCCGGATATAGTGGGATAATCTCCCTGGCTTCGATGCGGCTGATGGTACTGTGGATGTGATCGAAATGGCCGCGTATTTTTGATAAAAACTCTCTTCTTTGTGTTTTTCTGACCTTCAATAAAAATAAAAACGCGTTTGTCAATCTTATCGGAAATAATCAGCGCTTTGTTTTCCTTTCTTTCAATATGACACCGCTCCTCCACAGAATTTGACCATACTTGTTTTTTTCGCGATAAACATACTGGTGCATTCTCACGATAAAGCGCGACATAATACTATCTGGTAAAAAATTATAATGGTATCTGAAACTCAGGCACTTTTCAAAGTTGAAGATAAATGCAGGTTGCTCTACGGGAAGTAATTCAGGGATTAAAAAGCGATTATGTGCCTCATCGAGGTAATAAGCCAATTCAAATTTATGCATTAAATCAACAATAAGCGCATGTTTTTCAACGGGATATTTGACTCTATCTAAAATCGAACTAATTTCTTCCAGGGATAGGATGCCCTTATTTTCGCGTAATTCGGGGTGGTTAATTATTTTATACACAGCATTAGTAACCCACTGGGGCGATAATATATTTGTATATTTCAAACGGGGATCGTCCTGAAAATTCAATACAATTCCCAAATCGTGTAAAAACCGGATTAATAGTTTTTGATTTTCTTTATCCAATTGCTCTTGTTCGCACATTTTCTCATATTCCCCATATTCGCAATAATCGCGATTTAATTCCTCCAGACGTGTTTTGATATTAAACCAGCTTTGATACCAGTCGATTTTAAGGTGTTCGAGTTGGCTGACCTCTTTTTGTATTAATTCATTGAGTTTCACAAGTCCTTCTCCGGTTTTACAGGATACATCAACAAAAGCTATAATATTCTTATATTTTTCCGTTAGTCCGCGTCTATTAATTTCTCTATATCCTGTATCAATTTTGTTCATAACCACAATGATGGGTGAATCGCCCCCAAAACTCTGGATCAGTTTAAGCCAATAATCAATACGCCCGTGCTCATCTTCCTGTCGGGCATCCCATACCAGGAGGTATATACTGCGTTGAGTAAGAAAAAATTGATGGGTAGAATGCAGGATCTCTTGTCCGCCAAAATCCCATATATTGAGATAAATAGGTTCCTTATTGACCATTATCTCCCATTTTCGAATATCGATACCTTCGGTTTTTAACTCATTATCGTCATAATTATTATACACAAGCCGTTTAACTAAAGAAGTCTTGCCAACTCCACCCTGCCCTACGATAAGCATTTTTGCTTCTTTCAGATTTTTTTTGACCTGTGGCCTGTCTTGATTTTTCAGAAAATAATTAACAATATCAATGGCGTCTTTAGACGCAATCTCAGGAGGAATATTATCTATATAAAGTTTTTTTAATCTTTTTAATTTATTCATTTCAGATGGCAGCGACCGGATGGGATTATTACTCAAATCCAGTTCTACCAGCGCATCTAATTCGCCAATTTCCTTTGGCAAAGCAGTTAGCTCTGCATTTGACAAATCAAGCCGGGTATAGCGATTGTTTTTTGCCGAATTGATTATATTAAATACTTTATTGGTAATAAAAGAAGGAAAACTATCATGGAGCGCAAAAGTCACTCTGTCTTGATCGGGTTGCAAATCCAAAATACGGACTTCTAACTTGTCTCCGATTTCAAAAAATTTATGTAGCGTTTTCCAATAATCGCGGCCATTGATCAGCACAGCGCTTTTATGCAATAAACCTTCTTTATAATCGCCATCTTTCACTATCCGTACAAAAACCCCATAATTATAAATTAATTTAATTTGCCCCAGCAGCACTTCTCCAGGTTTGAAATTCGAATATTCAATTTCATTTTTCCCGCTATTTAGTATACTATCTTTTATCGCAATTTTTATTTTTTCCGCATCATTAACCGGCATATTAATAGAACATGGGTTGCCACTGATAATAATATCTGAAAGTAAGTCGAGGTTAACTAATGAAGCTGGTAATTTGCCCAACTTGTTATTGGCCAGATGTAGTGTAACCAATTGTTCCAGCATACCCATTTCCTCGGGTAATTTACTCAGGTGGTTATTTTGCAAATACAGCCGTTTAAGCTTGGGCAATCTGCAAATTTCTCCAGGCAGGCTAGTCAGCTTATTATTATTAAGATAAAGCACCTCCAGATTTGTACATTTGCCGATTAACCGGCTTAACGATTCTAGTCCTATTTTCGATAAATCCAGAATATGGGAATTATTTTTTATAGCCTGGTTAATCATATTATCAGCCAAATTTTTGGCAGTCGTTCGCATATTAACATCTTCGTCATTGCCAGGCATCGCAAATGATAATCGTCGCTTACCGTCTATTTCTGTTTTATAAAAAACCAATACTTCCACTTGATCTCCGATAAACATATCTTCCAGCTCTGCCAATTTATTTTTCGAAATATTATTTTTATGCAAAAGTCCTTCCAAGCCTTTGTAGGAAAGAAATAAACCAAATTCGGGTTTATCTACTATGACAGCGGAAACAGCTTGTCCAATTTTCAATTCTTCAAAAATTACATCCAGATCATTTTTTTTAGTTCTAAATTTCCTGGCCAGTTCAACCAGAATTGAATCCAGGCCTTTATTAATAATTGATTGGGCAGGATATTCCAGTGGATTTTGATCAATCTTCAAGTCCTGAAGAGACAACAATTCACTCAATTCACAAGGTAGTTCAGTAAGCTGGTTATGCGATAAATCCAGTTCGACCAGCGCAGTAAGTTTGCTAATATAAGGAGGTAACTCTTTTAACAGGTTGTGACTCAGGTTTAATTTTTTGAGCTCGTGCAAATGCGATATTTCACGCGGTAGAAATTCGATAGCCTTATTTGACAGATCCAGTTCTTCGAGTTTGTATTCATCTGCGCGTTTAATAATATCTGCCAAATGGTAATCGTCGAGTATACGAGCTGAAGATAATACCCTGTCTATCTCTTTTTGGGCCTGTATTTTTGCTGAAGCCTCTACTTCTTTTATTTTAATTTGGGCCTCTTGCTGAATACTATAAAGTAAGCCTTGCGCAAAGTCCACAACCCTGTTGCGCTCGAGAACTGAGTCTTCTTTTGTTTTAGTGCCTTTGATAGCTTCTGATTCATTCTGACTATGCCTGGCCGACAAGGCAATTGCTTCTCGTTCTCTGTCTTCAAGGCTAAACTCGGAGGCAAAATCGCATAATATATCCAGCGCTTGCTTGATATCCCCTTCTTGAAGAAGATTCTTTATCTGATTAATCTTTTCGTTTATATATGCCGAGGTCATAAAAATATAAGATTTAGAGATGAACAAACTGGGTGTCCTAATCAAGCATGACTAAAAATGCCATCCAAATTTAAGCGAAGCTTCGGGGTAAACTGCTGGTACGCGATACACAGCTACTCCACAAACCGATAAATCATTTTCGTCGTACCCGGAAATGCGAAAATGCAATCCGGCCCAGGGACTCAGGTAAAAATTGCGGTAAAATTTCCAGTTATAACCCAGGCTGCCGTTGAGCATCGTTCTATTGAAGTGCGTAGTGCAACTGAGATTTTCTTCGCTTTGAATAGATTGTCGCCACTGCACGATACCGCCGCCAATCCACCAGCCCGTCCACTCTTTGCGCAGAAAATAGTCGGCCACCAGCGCATAAGCGGTGACCCGGTTATTCGTAAATCCTTTGCTAATCGACCAGTCGGGTTTGTATACGCGCGCAACCAGGGCACGGGCGCGCAGGTGCGAAGATCCGGCCCAGACGGCCCCGAAATAACCGCCGGTAGCGTAAGGCAATACGTCGAGTTCGATGCCGGCAGTCCAACGGCGCTTAGTCGGCATGTCCTGGGCCGCAGCCATGATTTGAACCAGCAACAGCAGGCTGATGAGTAGCGATTTCATGATCTTGTGTTTATCGATTCCAACCCCACATCCAAAGCTAAACAAAACCGGAATTGCGGGTAGTACTTGTCGGAAAAGAAGCTTGTTTTCGCTTAATTTTTGGAAATTTGTCGCACGAACAAAACAAGCATGCAAAACGAAGATTTTATCCCCATCGGGTTTGTGCGGAAAGTCCACGGCGTATACGGAGAGATGCGGCTACAGGTGCGCGAGGTCTTTATTGACGATGTACTGAAGGCGCGTTTGTTGTTTATCAACCGCCTGGGCAAACCCTCGCCTTATTTTGTAGAATCTATCCGCGATGCGGGGAATATTCTTGTGAAGTTTGAAGGCGTGAATACGCCCGAGGCTGCCAAGCAGCTCAACGGCAGCGAGTTATTGATGCGACGTACCGATATTGTACACCCCGACCAGGGAGCCGAAGTCGAGACTCCCCTACCCTATGCCGCCCTGCAGGGCTACACCATTATCGACACCGAAAAAGGGCCCATCGGTGTTATCGACGAAGTTATTGATATGCCGCAGCAAGCCCTGGCAGCGGTGATGTATGAGGACCGCGAGGTGTTGATCCCGCTCAATGAGCATTTTATCCAGGCGATTGACCACGCCGGGCGCCGGCTTACGATGGAGTTGCCGGAGGGGCTGCTGGAGCTGTGAAATGATTTTTTTTACCGCAGAGTTAAACGGAGTTGAAAAGAGTTTCGCAGAGTTTTTTTTACTCGGCGAAACTCTGCGTAACTCTGCGGTTAAAAAAAAATCACTGCGTCTGTGTCGTATCCGGATAATAATGATACCCCAGGTACGCAATCTTCCACTGGCCATCCACCTTCTCCATAATTCTGGTTTCCAGTGATTTGCCCAAGAATTTTTTGGTATCTTTTTCGTAAGAAATTTGCTCAAACGTATACCAGGCCATCTCGGGCGAGATGCTGAAATTTTCGTTGAGCCGCTCCTCGGTAGAGCCTTTCCAGATCGTTTCGTCCTTTTCAAACTGCGCTTTTTTCTCTGCTTTCAGCGACTCGAAGCCGATGTTGGCAACTACTTTTTCCGGAAAACCGTCCCAATACCCGAATTTTCGAAATTTGGGCGAGTTGAGGTAGGTGCTCTGCCAGGCTTCGAAATCCTGTTGGTAATACGACTCCGTCTCTTTGGCGATC
>JADKAE010000024.1 GCA_016715405.1 Saprospiraceae bacterium
GTGCAATTCGCTCAACCCCAGTTGCTGCGACTGGGACGCTATTCATTAAGCCCTGCAACTAGATGCAGATTGTACCCATTTTCAAAAAGCTAAATTTCAGAAAATGAAAAAGTTATATATCTTCCTTCTACTGGCATTGTCAACGCAACTCCATGCCCAGTTTGAAAAATATACGGTAGCCTCGAAGAAAACTGGCCTACGGTAGTAAAAGCTTTTAACAACGGCGTTTACGGGGCCGGGCATAAGCCAGGGATCGGCGGTGCAGAGTTTGCCACCTTCACCAAATTTGACATTAATACCGGCGCCATTATTTGGGAAAAATACTGAAATTGCAGACCCACATCACCGATTTCGACTACGAAGCTGCTACCGATGAGCTGTTGGTGGTGGGTTACACTTAATTTCCTTTTATCCACTCAGGATAATAATTCTTTTGTTTTTAAATAACCGGCGGCGGGACGCCCGTGTTTTTCGCAGATATAACCAACCGGGGCGGGAGCATTTTAATCAAGAATTATACGGACATCCCAACCCCGCTGTGCCCGCCTTCCCTTACATAACAAACAAAACCCCCTTCCACCCTCCTCTTCAAGACGTAGTGGTTTTGTTCAATATGGATATCAACGGTACAGTCAACTGGGCAAAAGAATACGCCTACTCCAACCCTACCGATTTGACGAATTTCACCGCGGCCTGTTCGCTTACGGAAGCGACGGGATCCTTACCGGCAATGTAACCAATAACGACGGCGCACTGGTGAGGGTAAACGGCACAACGGGCGTGGTGAGCAACGCCTATCGCTATCCCAATAACCTGGACATCTATGACGGCATCGAACTGCAAAACGGATTTTTGATGATCGTGGGAGAAGATTTTGCCAATAACCAGGCTTTCATCATTACGCTGAACCCCGCCTTTACTTCCCGCATCAGGCGGTTTTCCAGTTTGCGTTTTAGTAATATTATTAATTTTAAAGATGTATGGCAGGATCAATTTGGCAAGTTTTGTTAGTTGGCGAAAGCAAAAACATAGCCCTTCGCTGACAAAACTACCAGGTTGTTCACAAGATCAACTACTTTTCGCTTGCCGGCATAGTTAACCTGTCGGTTGACTGGGCCAGATACCTGGAAGACCTTGGCAAGGAGAGTCGACTTATGGCAACGGCGTAATATCAGCAACGCCCACTCACAACCGGATCTTTTACGCTGATGCGCGGGTACAGAATCCATCCCAGTACGGAAGCTGGGATATGCTCGTAGGTAATTATGATCTCGACCTGGGATTTCCATCCAGTTGTGTGTTTGATTTCCTGAAGACTCCACGGCCATACCTATTACGCCGATCAACATAACGGTAAGCGACCAGCCTATTAACTCGACGTTTAATTCGCCGCCGATTATCAACCCATTGATGTCAGGGGCTATCGATTTTGTACAGCTCAGCCGCCTTTGTCCCGTGATTTCACGTGGACTACGAGCAACTGCTTCCAGGTGAATTTTGACGCGAGTTGCTCCCAACCCCGTTCCCGGCACGTATTCTTATCAATGGATTTCCTTTGTGACGGCGGTGTGCCGGATCTGGTAACCAACAACCCGATAGCCTTCACTTATCCTTGTGGCGGAGGCGTTTATACTGCCTGTGTGATCATCACCGACCCCTTCGGCAACGTTTGTGAAGTAGCGTACACCATCACCGTGCCCAGCCACTTGCTGCGGGCAGGGTAAATTCCACCATGATAACCTGCGGCAGTAATCCCAACGAATACAACTATAGTGTCACCATCAGCAATCCGCTGGCTCCCACGGCTTGCGCGTGCACCGTGACGGCTTCGGCACAGGGGTAACGCTGGGGCCGTATACTTGCAACTCCACTGCGAGCAGTATAACCATCACGGGTACAGCCTTGTTTACAACGCCTATCGTGCCGCTCAGCCTGAACCTCAGCGTACAGACCAGTTGTATTTGTCCGGGTACCAACCTGTTCTGCTTCCGCATATCGCCCGTATCCATACCGACTATATGTTGCAAAACGATAGCTGTAGCCGACCATGTGGTGCGTAAAGACGACGTAAGCTACGACGTGCCGATACAGGTGACCAACTGGTCTTCCGCTGAACAACATCTCGCAGGTGAGCTGGTACGTATTGCCAAAACCGGCGATATCGGAATATGCCCCAACCACTGGGGCGGTACACCTTACCACAGGATAACTTCACCAACGTATTTCGGAAACCCCCTTCATTTGAACCCCAAAACCTCAAACCGATCTGTGCGTATACGTCATCGCATCTCAACGATTGGGCCTTGTATGATGCTCACTTCCAATATTGCCATGGTGACCTTGTGCGCGCCCAGCACTTGTGATATTACAGGTATCGACACTTGTTATACGGGCACGCCCATCATACCGGGTTTGCTTACACTCAACTTGAATTCGCCGGCAAATGCCTGTCCGCCCACTATCGACTGGTACGATCCCAACGGCATGCACGTGCGCAGCGGGCCCGGCCCTTACCAGCCCACGCGGGCCCTATCGATGGCCAACCCGGCGAATTGTTTTGAAGACTTCTTCTACACCGTGCGCATCACCGACGAATGCGGGCAGGGCGACTGCCAGGCGCGTATCAGGTTGTGCTGTCTGACTGCCGCCGTGGGTACTGCGGGCGATGGATCCTCTCCTGGAGTCGCAGCCGTTTTGCCCAGGCGAAGATGCCACCCTCAAGTTTACGCCCACATGCGCCGGCGCTCCGCCCAAGTGGAGCTGGTACTTCGGGATTGCGTGGGCGGACCTCCGCCGCGATCCCCAATACGGGAATCATGAACCCCACTTTCAACACCAACAACCATACCAGTCGGGTTGGTACATCGTAGAAGTTAAGCAATGGCGTTTGTCCGCCTGGAGCGGGTGGAATACAAGATTGAGGTAAAAGACCCCGTCAGCATCGTCAATTTCACCGCCGTACCCGATCCCCGCGTAGAACTTTATGTAGATCTCGTCCGTTGATTTTACGCCCCAGACCATTCAGGGCTGCGGCACGTCCTGCACTTGCACCTATACCGCAGAATGGTACCAAAACGGCTTTTTGATTGGCACTACCCAGACAAACTTACCTGGCAGCTACTTTTACCTGGACCGGCACGCCGCTCACCGGCAATTACTACGCGGTGGTAAAAGACGACTGCTGCCTCTCCATTAACACGGCGACCACCTGGCCCATCGCCATTGAATTCCGCCGCGCCGGTGATCTTGGGTCCTTGTTTGACCTGCGACAACGGCCCGGTCACTTTGATGGCCGCTATGGTATTACCGCCCAATAAACCTTGTCCAGTCATCTGCACTTACACCTGGTACGACGCCGTATTCGATGTGACAAACGGCGTTTGGGTTCCCGATCAGCCGATTGGAACGATGTCGTCCCTAACGGTGACAACCGGCGGGATCTATTTTCTGGAATCGGACTGCAATGGCTGTATTAAGATTACGCAATTCCACCTGTTGCCCTGCCAGAGCGGGCAGCTCAACGCTCGCTCGGAATGCGGGATCGTGTCAGTGGAAGAATTACTACCAAAAGAAGAAACCCCCATTCGTTTGTACCCCAATCCGGCCACCGGCAATATAGCGGTAGAATGGCTGGGCCCCGAACCCCGCGATACGAGGTTAATACTCATCAACTCCACTGGCGCGGTACTGAGCACCATCGACGTACCCGACCAGTCCGGGTTGATAATGATCGATCTGGCTGATTTGCCGGCGGGTATGTATTTTATAAAAATTGAATCGGCGGGCGGGCAATTGAATGTGGCGAAGATTGTAAAAAATTGAAGACCTTAAAATTCAAATAAAATGAAAAACGCACACCTATTCCTCAGGCTATTAGCTTTCGCTGGCGCTTACCCTCTCGGCAGTTGTCGCTGATGCCCAATTCCAGCGTATATACGGTAATGGGCAGGATAATTATTTCAATAAAGTGGTTCCTTACATCCAGGATATGTACGTATTGGGAAGCGATGACGGCCACGCCACCGTATCCCGCATATCCTCCACAGGGCAGTTGATCTGGTCATATAAACTCCTCACGCCTTCTGCGCTGACTGATGCAGCCGTGGACCCAAACGGCAACCTATTTGTGGTAGGCTTCACGTTACCTGCCAACAATACCAATAAAAGCATTTTTGGCCGTATTTACTCCGTTTGGGGGCCTTACCCAACTGGACACCCATGACTGGGGCGGGGGTTTGAGGCCTGCATAGCCTGAAGCTTCACCAACTCATACTGCAGAAGCGATTAATACCCAGTAATCAGATGATGTCATACTCCTGGATGTAGACATTAACGGCACAGTGACTAAGGCTGATATGTACGGTGGCCCTGGCGCCCATGGCTTTTACCAGGCGCTCGAAGTGACGCCCAACGGCATACTCATGGCCGGCAGCAACGGCGGTCCGGGGGATTCTCTTCGACTTTTGCTCAATTTTATTACTGCGGTGCAAGACCCTTCGCCATCTGTATTTACCGACTTGCACTATACCGCCAACGGCGAAATACTCGCGGTGGGCAACTCCCAATCATCGGGGCTGCCGGCTCTTATGCGGTTTGATGCCAACCTCCTCCCCATCTGGACCAGGCAGGTAAGTGGGCTGAATTCCATCGAACAGGTGGTAGAAGACCCTGCAAACGGCGATATTTACGTAGTCGGCACGGGCAATTTTGCCGGGATGAACCGGGCGGTAGTTATAAAATTAATGACAACGGCGGCTCGCCAATTCCAATATGGACCAAATACCTGGAAAACGGTGAAACAGGCTACGTCGGCGGCGCCATTGCTCTGTTGCCCAACAACAAAATCGCCTTCGTGGACGGGAGGAGGGCAATCCCAACAGCCTGGGCCAAGACGACGCTTTTGGGTGTTACCGGCCTTGATATGAACTCTTATTGCACCGATTCGAGTGTAGTGACGCTCACTGCTTACTCGCCTTTTTTGAAGGTCCCGACTTACGTACCTGGACAGCGTCACGCCTGTGTTTTGCACGGCAACCGATGCGAGCGGTTACACTACTTCCTGCACTTTCAACGTAACGGTTGAAAAAATGCCATACGACAGCATGCAGCCGCCTGCAAATCTATCGCCGGAGGGCCATTTTGACCGAGTCCGCGACCGCTTTGGCAATCCCTACCGCCTGAGTGAAATACAGATTCCGGAAACTATGAACGGCAACTTACTGTGTGTCAATTCGGGGTATTTCAACCTTTATTTTGAACCGGGTTGCGGTATGGAAGGCAATACACAGGACGAACAAGACCGGCGAGATGTGCTTTGCCAGTTATTTTCCGACCTGTCGGCATTTATCGTGCCTGCTAACCCGGCCACAAAGGTCAATATCTGGATTCGCGACATAGCCCAAATCATAACATCCCCGGCAACAAGTGGTTATCTGGGGTTGGCCACCTCGTATTACGTTATGCCGGCGGGTGCGCCCAACATAGGCGGTTTAGTTGACGGGCAGGTGTGGAAAACAATCAATTCAGGGGTTGACGCTTATACCGGAGTCACTTCGCCACTTGCTAACATAGGTGGAGCAGGGGCTGGTTTCTATCACGGGTTTATGGCCTTCAATTTTTCCAATCCGAATATTACTTGGCATGATCTTCCCCTTTCTGCTGCTCCCGGCTTTACCTTTTTTGATTTATATTCGGTAGCTCTGCACGAGGCGACTCATGCGCTTGGATTTGCTTCCTTGATCAATTTTACCGGACAATCGGGATTGGCCCCGCAATTTGCCAAATATTACACCCGCTACGATTCCTATTTGCGCAATGCTTCCAGCTCTTCCTTTCCGCTTATCGTCAATTCGGGGCCTTGTTCGTTGTATGATTATCAATTTAATTACCAGCAAGTCAATACCAGCGAATTGCAGCCGGGCCAAGGCGGTGGCGGTTGCAACTTCAACAATACAATTTGCGCTACGGCTATTAAATTTGCGGGTAGTGTCAACCAAAAAGTATTTACGCCAAATTGCTTTAAATCAGGCAGTTCGCTGAGTCACCTCGAAGACGTATGCCGCGTACCTGTTGCGCAACCCAACGACCAATACTATGTGATGTCCAATGCCAATGACCGGGGCCCCAACTTCACGAAGCGTTACCTAAAACCTGAAGAAAGACAAGTGCTTTGCGATTTAGGTTATAAGATCAATTCCGTATACGCTCCAGGGCAGCCTTATTCGCACAATTACAACGTCAGCGCCTGCAATCCCATTACCGTTGCCGGCGTTAACGACGGCATTGGCTCCAATGGCACGTATACTTACATGACTAATATTAACACGCCGATTACAATTAGCAATGCACTGGCAAACGACCATCAGGCGCTTTCCATGGAGTGTGTGCAGATTGTATTTGGAGGTGGTTCGCTAAGCGGCATAACCGGCTCTTCTTTTACTTACACTGCTACAACTTCCGGCGTCAAGCTGCTTCGTTATGTGCCTGCAAACGGCGCCATTAAGGGGAATATTACCTATATCTATATTTTGATAAAAAGCCCAGGGTGTGCGCCGGATATTTGCAATATGGTATCCAACGGCGGTTTTGAACAAGGCACCAATTGTGGGTTGCTTTCTCCCGTAGGCGGTGCAATGATCGATTGCTGGTCTTCGCTGTCTTATTCTCCTGATCTTTTTAGCCGAAATTGCAATATACCTGGTTTACAATTGGGTGTTTCCACATACGGCAGCATACCGCCAATAGATTCGCACAATGGCACTCCCAACGATAAAATCATAGGATTATTCAAATCACTAGGGGAGCGGGTATCTCCCGCAGAAGCCGTACAAACGCAATTGCAGGTTCCGCTGATCAATGGCCAACAATACACCCTTTCCTTTTGGGCAAAAACCCACAACAATATAAACGGATCTTCCAGCAATATTCCGGCGCTGCTCCAGTTTGCTTCGACTGTCAATTATCCGCTGGCGCATTTGCCGACTTACCCCGTCAATACTTTTCCGGTATTTTTTCCGGATGTGACGGTTCCGAACGACCATGCCTGGCATTTTTTCAGTCAAACGTTCACCTTTAACAGCGCTACGCCTCATTCCAATCTCTTAATTGCGTATTCTCCTGTGAATTTTCCTGCGGGTGTTACCCAGGCTTATGTTTTTCTTGATGACGTCAAACTTATCCAGACAGGCACGCCACTTACTTTCGCTCCTCCCACCCCGCTTTGCGTCAACGCGCCCATTGAAGACCTAAGCACGACTGTCTCCATTCCCGGAGGTACCTTTTCCGGGCCCGGCGTCAACGGTAATTTCTTCAATCCGGCAAATGCAGGAGTGGGAACCCATACGATCACCTACACCTACACCGACCCCAACGGCTGTGTCCAAATGATAAGCGCCGTCATCCAGGTAGCCTTGGGGCCGAATGTCAATTTCGCGCCGCCGTCACTTGTACCCATTTGTCTGAATGCGACCCCCATCGCCCTCAATGCCATTCCCTCGGGCGGTACCTTCTCAGGGCCTGGGGTTTTCTGCAACGGCCCTGCTTGCAGCTTTTATCCTGGCGCAGCGGGTGTAGGTACGCATACCCTCACGTATACCTACACGGGCGGCGCCTGTCCCGTTTCGAAAACGACTACCGTGCAAGTAATAACTTGTGTTGACGTGTGCGAAGTGACGAATAATTGTCTGGCTTTCGACGGCATCAACGATTACGTCACCGTGCCCAACCCCTTGATTTCGCCTACACAGCAAAACAACTTCACTGTGGCATGCTGGTTTAGGGATGACCGCCAGCAGGCGCCACCTGACAACTTCCTCTACCGCTTGTTCGGTCTTGGCTGGAACGGCCCCAGGTTTGAGGTAGGCGACCAGGACAATTTCCTCACTTTCTTCAGCTTGCAAACAGGCATTGTACAATCCAACGTTAACATCCGCGACGGGCAGTGGCACCACGTGGCAGCCGTCAAAAACGGCAACTTTGTAACAATCTACCTCGACTGCGCCCCTGTAACCGGCATGGTCAACTTAAATGCCGGCAATTTCAACGGTACGGCTCAAAACTTCCACATCGGCGACTGGGCCGGCGGCGCCTCCAATCCCCGCTTCTGGCAAGGCCGCATCGATGAATTCAAGTTGTGGGACGGCGTTTTATCCGCCCCTCAGCTCTGCGATGAAAGGTTTTGTAGCCTCGACCCCAACAACGTCAACCTGCTCGTGCATTTCCCGCTAGACCAGTTTGTGACCAGTAGTACCTTGGCCGACAACGTCGTAGCCAGCGGTTTAGACGGCACGTTGACCAATTTCAACTACAACGGCGCTACTTCCGATTGGGTAGATAGGGGCCGCGACCTGCAGCCCGTGTGCAACCCCAATGCTTTTGTCTGGATCGAAGGTAATAATCGCCGCAACATCTCGGGTCGGTCGAAGGTATACGACAGCGATATCTTTACAGCAGGGCAGGAATATATTACAACCCCTCCGCCGCAACCTATATCAATCAACTACCCGGTCTTCAGCCGACGCAGTCCCGACGGCAGCATCAAATGGCGTACTATACTGCCTGTGCAAGGTGTCATTAGCGACTTCATCCGCACTGACGAAGGTTGCTATTTGTTGGTGGGGTATACGCCCAATTTTGCCAACGGCAATCGCAGCTTTATCGCTCGCATCGACCACACCGGCGCCTTGGACTGGCTGCACGAACACGAATTTGGCGGCCGCGAATCGCTTAGCCGTATTATTCGAAGCGATAATCCGGATAATCCCTCGTTCCCTTACGTTGTATGTGGAATTGCCCGGAGCTTAAATGCCACAGGGCCTGGAAGTACCTACAACGACGTATTGCTCTTTACTATCGACAATCAGGGTACTATAGATTGGTTTAGCGAACTCGGTGATCTTGCCGGTTTTCCCACCAACGACTTTTTCAACGCCGATTTGATCAACTACCAGGGCGGTTATGCCCTTACGGGAACATACCTCAACAACTTCGGCGTTCAACAGCCGGTTGTTTACTATACCGACAATGCCGGCTTCCAACTGGCCACCTCCAGGCAATACCAAAGCGGTCTCAGCTTCCTCGACATCGAGCCGGCTGCTATCGGTAACGGTATGATCATCGGCGCCCAAACCAGCGGCGGCGACGCCGTGCTGGCCAAAGTAGACGCCAACGGCGCCCAGGTTTGGGCCCGGCAATTCCCGAATATGACCAACATCCGCAAACTGGTGGTGATGACCAACGGCGATATCTTTGCCCTCGGGCAACGCGACGCCACGAGCGGCCAATACCACAATGCCATCATCAAGGTGCGCGACCTGGGCAATAATGTGAGTGTGCTTTGGCAAAAACACGCCGAGCTTACTACGATTACAACGCCGCCCAATACGGAAAACAACTGGACGCCCGCCGACCTGATCTGGTATAGTGGCAAAATGTTCTTCTTCACTGATAGCCGGGTCAACAACTCTGTCGGCTTCGGCAGCGAAGACATCGGGGCAACACTCAACGAACTAGACCTGAGTCCCGATAATTGTCCGTTTACCAGAGAATTGACGGTTAACGCGCAAAACTTTACGCTCGTACCGGCCCAGATGCCGGCCCTGGGCAATGTGAGCGTAACCCCCGGACCGCCAACGATTAATACCAACTGGACGCCGCTTGTGCTTGCCAACAACGACCCCTGTATGTTGAATTGCCAGTGCGAATTCGTCAACCTCCAATTCAGCAAAACAGGCCTATCCTTTCCAAACTGGTTAAAACCCGTTTCGGGTTGCGGCCTCGCGCCGGTAGCCTTGCCGGGATGCCCGGGCGAAATTGTCCCCATCCGATTCAGCGGAAGGCTCAAGTGCAAAGGCGGCTGCGGGTTTTCGGGACTCAGTTGGGCGGTTACCGGCCCCAACGGCGGGCCTGTGACTTCCGGCGCATCAAATACAGCCAATTTCTCCATTTCGTTAACGCTGGGCATGTTGCAAATCCCCGGCACGTATACCATCACCCTGAATGGACAATGCGGCGGGGTAGCTTGTACCTGTGTTGTCCAGTTCACCGTGCCTCAATGCCCACCGCCCTGTACCTGCACACAGCCGGGCTTCAGCAATGCCGTCAACGGCGGATTCCAATGGGTGCAACTGCCCAACTGCAAGTTCCAACTAACGCCCAGGTACCTCGGCAGTGGCGACAATGTAACCTGGACAGTTACCCAAACAGGTGGTAGCACTACAACCATTGCCGGCACCGTCGGCAATGCACTTGTCAACTACACCTTCCCCAACAGCGGCCAGTATATAGTCTGTATGACCGTGCAGCGAATCGACCCCCTCGGCAATATTTGCCAGGCCACGCGTTGCCAGACCCTGAACGTCGATTGCAGCCTCCTGGCCCATTCACCCGGCGACCTGGGATCCCGCGACAATCCCTGTGATGAATCCGTGGTACAAAACGGGGGCTTCACCGAGGGCGCCGAAGCGGGCGGTCTGGCCGAAGAAGGCTTGCTTGAGCAATGGGACTACTCGGCCGGCAACCCCGAGATATCGCTTGAAGCCGGCAAACTCGACACCAACTTAGTGCGCTTGCGCGGCAACGGCGGCTTCGCCGACCTACTCTTCCAGGATTCGCTAAGCCTTATAGCTCACGACAGCCTGTCCTTTAGCATCGCCCTGCGGCCCAACCCCGCTTTGGTGCTACCAGGTACCGAACTGGTTGTGCGCTTGTCGGCACAAAGACAAGATAACGTTCCCTGCGACGAGATCAACTGCATCGAACTCATGCGACTCCCCATACCGGAACTTGAAATGCCCGTCTGGCTCACAGCCGGCAGTTTTGTCAACCTGGGCGCCGAAGTATTGCCCTACCTGACCGTCCACGTCGAAAATCCATTTTTTGACGACGACGTGGCCCTGCAATCGGTGATAGACATTGACAATATCTGCCTGAGCGGTACAGAAATCATAATATCCACCGAACAACCTGATGTAACTGCGCGCAATATCCGCTTGTATCCCAACCCCAACACCGGCCAATTCACCCTCGACTGGCAGGGCGCGCCCTGGCCGGAAGGCCGGGTAGAGATCGCCGGCCCGCTGGGGCAGGCGCTGCGCTCCTTCGCTGTACCTGAAGGCGCTTCGCAGATGGAAGTACAAATCGCCGATTTGCCGGCGGGGATGTATTTTGTGAAAATGCTATCAGCTGGACGGTTGGTGAAGGTGATGAAAGTAGTGAAGAGGTAGTTATCCGTTCTCGGTTGTCTGTTATCAGTTTGAAACTGGTAACGGACAACCGAGATTTTTTTAGCTCAGTCCTTGCAAGGTTTTCCCACGTACCCCCCCCATGGCCCCGTTCAGACCTTACAAGGTTTTCGAAACCTTGTAAGGTCTTTCCAGGGCAAAACGGGGCACTCCTCGCCAAATCCCATCAATTACCCACTGGATTTTATTTATAGTTGACACTATCAGCTGTGTGTTTTCTTGCCCCGGTAGGCAGGTGCACGACTGCGGCTACATGTACCGGTACCTGTCCAGATATTAACACGATAACCATTATTTTACAAAAACCAAGCCAATGACAGTCGCAACCAACATCCAAATTTAAGACAATTATGCCCCCTTTTTTATCAGCATCAGAATCCTCAGAATTTCAGGATTTTCAGAATGGAGATTTCTTATTTTTGGGGAAGCAACAATTCTGTAAATTCTCAAATTCTGAAAATTCTGATACCTGGCCATGATCAACGACCCCCTCACCTACGCCATCATCGGCTGCGCCATGAAAGTACACAATACGCTGGGGCCGGGATTTCAGGAATTAATCTACCAGCGCTGTCTGGCTATTGAATTGGAGCGCGCCGGCATTAGATTCCTGCGCGAATCGCCCCGAACGATTTATTACGACAACATAAATGTAGGTACCCGCCGGGCAGATTTTGTAGTTGAAAATCAAGTGGTGTTAGAAATAAAAGCCAATAAAGGCCTCGAAGATGTGCATTTGGCGCAAGCCAAAAATTATGTAGTCGCCTATGATTTTGCCAGAGGTTTGCTCATCAATTTCGGGGCGAAAAGCCTGGAGTATAAGCTGCTGTTCAATCCTAAATACCAATGATCAGGATTTCAGGATTTTCAGGATTTCCAGAATGAACACATACGGTGTAATACCAATCCAGAAAATCCTGAAATCCTGTGAATTCTGATGCTGGCAACCTGGCCATAAATAAGTCCACACGGCAGAGCACCGGCCAATATCCCCATCCTCATTTACTTAGCCGTCCGGCTGGGCCTCACCTCAATTTTACTGGGCAAGGTCCGCGGGTTCATGCGCAGCAGGTCCACCACCATCTGCCCGAGGTCTTCGGGTTGTATTTTCCAGGCGTCGGCGGCATTCGGCTCGTGGTTGTTGAAATGGGTGGCGACAGAACCCGGCATGATGGTGGAACACTTAACACCGGCATCCCGCAGGTCGAGCATGACCGCCTGGGTAAAACCTACCAGTCCGAATTTACTGGCGTTGTATGCCGATGCAGATGCGAAACCATTGGTTCCCGCCAGACTCGCGATGCTGATGAAATATCCTTGTGCCTCAATGAGCGGGTTGAGCGCAGCTTTCAGGCTGTAAACACGCCGGTAAGGTTGGTGTCGATGGTTTCATGCCAGCGCCGGGGTCATTTCGGTGATGGAGTGCAAATGACCCACGCCTGCATTGGCGATGAGAATGTCGAGGCGACCAAAAGCCTCCAGGGTTTGGGCTACCGCTTTTTTTCATAGCCTCAAAATCGCGGGTATCGGCGACGATGCCGATGATTTGCCCGTGCCCGTGCCCGATAATTCCTGACTGGGCGTCCAAAGCGTCTCTGATGACGGCCGGTGACGGCCACATTTATTCCTTCTTGCAGCAGGTTGGCGGCAATTCCATAGCCGATGCCTTTGCTGCCCCCGGTGACGAGGGCTGTTTTTCCGTTGAGTTTGTTCATAAAATCAGGAAACGCTGAGGGGGCGAAATGGTTGAAAAAGATCGCCTCTGTTGATGAGGCGGTCCGGATTATTGACCGAATTTCATTGAAATGATACCGAATCGCATTTTTTCCAATATGGGGTTGTGGTGGAAGGTATATTTATGGAAGAAACCATACTATACATGATCCTCCAAAAAATCAAAATGATCAAAAGCCGCATGGGTGCTTCCGTTTTCCGGGGGTAGCTAGCTATGCAGCTTTTTTTTTATGATCAAGATGGATAATAAATTTTAAACGGGTTGTCACAAGTCTGCTATTGGGGACTTATTCAAAGTAGAGGAAGAAGGCAATGGTGGCCAGCGGGCAGGGATGGGAAATGAGATAACTGATAGCAAGCACTAAAATTTTAATTCGGCGGTTTTGGTCTTTGTCTAAAAATATATTTGATCTTGAAAAATAAGGCATGAAAAATTTGTTGTATTTGTAAAATCACCTTATTATTGTCTCAGCCTTTCGATTGAGACGATTTTACGCTCAGACCTGATTGATTTTTTCCGGACGTGCTCTACTTGTGTTGCTTATCTTGATACAGCGCCTGGAATACGGCTTTTTTTTAACTGTGGTTTTTGCTTCTTTAATAGTTGGATAAAGGGAGAAATTATTTACATGCCACATTCGTGGGGTGGGTGATATTTTTTTGTTTATGACATCAAAACGAACACCTATCATTCTATAAAATTTACATGCAATAATTTTTTATGTGGAAAACAAAGCGACTATACAATTCACCTTTTTATTGACCTTGATAATTGGCTGGATCGCATACCACTATCTTTCAATGCCTAAGACAGGGTTTGTTGTCATTCAGGAGGTGTACAACGGTTTTGATATGAAAAAGGAAATTGAGCAAAAATACAATAGGACAAAGTTAGCAAGAGATAAAATATTAGATAGTTTGGAACTTGAATTAAAATTATTGGCAGGAACCATTGAACGCGAGCAGCAAAAAAACAAAACTACAATTGAACAATTTACCATTAAGCGGGAGGAGTTCCTTCAACGAAAACAAACTTATGAAGAAGATAACGCTGCGCTTACCAAGCAATACGACCAGGAAATACTGACTCAGTTAAATCAGTACATTAAGGATTTTGGAGAAAAACATCATTTTACTTATGTGTTTGGAAACGATGGAAATGGATCGCTGATGTATGCTGCGGATGCTAAAAATGTCACTAAAGAAGTCATAGAATTTATTAACCGGAAATATAAAGGAGTTGAATAAAATGGAGGCTATAAAATTGATCAGTTTACTCTGTTTTATCTTTTTTTTATGCGCCTGTTCAAATTCGGATAGCAACCAGGGCCTGTCTGATGATAACGTTGCAGAAGTTGAAAATGGTTATGTTCCTTCAGGCAAGGCAAAACTTCTGGATGCAGAAGACTATGTGGAATGGATTCAAGACCCAGGCAATGGTTTTAGAAAAGAAAAAACGATCGCTGATTTAACATTTTCAGCGCAATTTAAGCCATTTGAATACATCGTTTGCTTAGAAGAGAAAAAAAATGAAATAGCAGATAGTGTTGTCAGGAGAAAAGTATCGGAGTTAAACGGCATGCAGTATTATGACCTCAAAATATCTTTAAACGCGTCCGGAAGAGAATTACTCAAGCATGAACTTACTTCGACGCAACAGTATCAGGAACGGGTAAATTATTTCGCATTTGGCATGCAAAATGACATTCAGCTTATTGATGGGCCTGATACACTGGCATGTGAATTATACCATTTTGAGCGATCGTACGATGCATCTCCGGCAACTGTTATTTTATTGGGATTTCCTGTCAGCAAGCACAATACGTCAGGAGATAAAACCTTGCTTCTGTATGACCGAACATTTAATTCAGGATTATTGAAATTCACTTTTAGCAAAAAGGAATTAAAAAACCTACCCAAGTTACAAACATTATGAAAATGAGTAAGCGCATTAAAATCAACTTCAAGTCGAAAGCGCGCAGAAAAACTGCCCTCTTTTTGGTCTTCATTATGCTGTTTCAGGTAGTTGCTCCCACCGCTGCATTTGCGCTAACCGGCGGGCCAAGCCAACCGGAAGTCCAGAGTTTTGAACCGGTTGGCACCTCTGATATGGTCGATCCATTTACGGGGGATTTTAATTACAACATCCCGCTGCTGGATATTGATGGTTACCCCATCAATATTGCCTACCATTCCGGCATAACGATGGACCAGGAAGCGAGCTGGGTTGGCTTGGGCTGGAACATCAATCCGGGGGTTATTAATCGCGGCATGCGCGGCATTCCGGATGACTTTAATGGGGATGAAGTGGTCAAACATTTGAGCATGAAACCTAACAGGACTTATGGTTTTCAAATTCAGGCGGCAAAACGAATGGAACTGCAAGCTTGGGAATTACTTCAAGTAGTGATGACGGATTGAGTTTGAATCCTTCATTGAGTTTTAGCGCTAAAGTTTCGGGGGAATCAAAAACAGAAACTTCGTTAGGCGCTTCAGTCGGAAAGGGAGAAAGACGGTTCGTTTACGCCCAACACGCCTGCATTGCCGGTAACCAATTTCACCTACGATATTTATTCCGTATCCGGCCAGGGCGTTGGGGGCAGTTACCGGCCTTTCAGAGGAGATTTAGGACATGTTTTTGACGCCAAAACGAATACCACAAGCGACGGCATTTCAACAGGCTTTGAAATAGGCATTGGAAACCTCACCCACTTTGGCTTTGATTTGGCGGTCACCGATGTAAACTCCAAAACAGGGCGGTGGCGCAATGATAATCCGGCGGCTTCCCGTTTATCCCACCGGGCATCAACGGGCGACCCGCTGTATGAAAAATACTATTTCAAAGAGGCTAACGAAAAATCGGTAGATGCGGATTCCATGTTTTTTAAAAAGGTTGGAAGTTCAAAGGCAAAAAGTGTTTTACTCAATCAACTTTCAGAATTCCATACCGTTGGCGACCACTATTATGCAGAAGGTGGGTCCATTCCATCGGACAATTACCGCAAAAAAAGAGAGCGCAGGAACCAGTCCTTGTCGATGATTACGCGGGGCGAACTGGCCGCTTATGGTGTAGAAGAAAGGCCGGATTTGAATTTGCTAGGAACCACCCAGACGAATGCCAAGGCCCATCACATCGCAGAAATAACCACTTTAAGAACAGATGGCGCCCGTTATGTTTATGGTATGGCCGCTTACAATAAAAAACAGGAAGAAGTCACTTTTGCCATTGGAAATACTTTAGGGAATAAAAAACAGGTAGAAGTGCCTCTGCAGACGCCAATACTGGATTAGTTACCTATTCTTTTCCGGACAGAGATAACTCAATGGATAATAAGTTGGGATTAGACAATTATTATTCCAATACCATTATGCCGGCTTATGCTCATTCTTACTTGCTAACTGCAATACTCTCTCCTGATTATGTTGACAGTGAAAATAACAGCCCGGCCACAAAAGGGCCAAGCGACGGCGACATCGGGAACTACACAAAATTTAAATACGGCACAAAAATTGAAGATTATTATTGGCGCGTTCCCTTAGGTAGTAATGAAGCGACATTTAATGAAGGCCTTAAATCAGATTTAATGGATGATAAGGCCAATTACATCTATGGTGAAAAAGAATTGTGGTATTTAGATACGATTGAAACAAAAAACTATATTGCTATCTTCACTTTAGGAGACAGAAAGGATGGGTATGGTGTCATAGGTAAAAATGGAGGGCGAGCAAATACAAACCCGATGAAGTATTTGCAAAAGATAAGTCTTTATGTGAAACGGGATTATAAGAAGAACCCTGCAACAGCTGTTGCAATTAAGGTAGTGCATTTTGAATATGATTATTCTTTGTGCCCTAAGGTGCCAAATAATATCAATTACGGTAATCCAGCAAATAATGGCAAGCTAACTTTAAAGAAAATATACTTTACTTATCAAGATTCTAATAAAGCAGGACTTAGTCCCTATAAATTTTTCTATGCCGGGTATGACAAGGCGAACAATACCTATGATGCAAGATACAACCCGCCGTATAATCTCAAAGGCTATGACCGCTGGGGCAATTATAAGCCAAACACGGCCAATTCGCTTAGCCCAACTTCTACGGACATACCCACCGCTGAATATCCTTATGTGGAACAAGACCAAACCACTGCCGATATTTACACCCAAGCCTGGAGTTTGACTGAAATTGATTTGCCCTCCGGCGGCATCATAAATGTTGATTATGAGTCGGACGATTATGCTTACGTGCAGAATAAGCGGGCAGGGCAAATGTTTAAAGTCATTGACGTACAGACTAATACCGCTCCATTTAAATTTAATACGATTACATACAATCCTCCTGTAGTAGCACCTTCTGTAATAACACCAATAGAACTAAATGATGCAGCAACAGGTAAGCGGCTAATTATTAAACTTCAGGATCCAATAACAGGGACAGCGCCGGATAAAGATGATATTTTCAAAAACCAATATTTAGGCAACATAGATAATTTATACTTTAGGTTTTTAATGGATATTAAAGGTGGAAGATGTGAATATGTCTCTGGCTATGTTTCGAGAAGCAGGATAGATTTCGCCAATTGTCAAGTTGATGTTTCAGGGCGGTATGCATGTATAACTTTATTAAACACAACAACAAATGATAGCGGCGTAGATAAGATCAACCCAATAACAAAGGCTGCAATTCAATTTGGGCGTTTAAACATGTCCCGGGTTGTATGGAATTCTTCCGAGTTGGATGACGCCATTGGAGATGACGGATCATTTGGAGAAGACTTGTTGAAAGCAATCGTAAAGTCCAATTTCTTTAATAACATATCTGATGCGATAGTAGGTCCGAACGAAGCATTATATTCGGATAAATATAAGGTTGGTCATAATATGATCACTGGCAAATCCTGGATACGCCTGAACAACCCCAACATGAAAAAGCTGGGCGGTGGCTGCCGGGTTCGCCAGATCCGTATCAGCGACGAATGGAAGGACATGTCGAACAATACAGACAAATCATTCAGCTACGGACAAGAATACGAGTACACCCTGGAAGATGGCATAACCTCTTCAGGTGTAGCATCTTATGAGCCACAATTAGGCGGCGACGAAAACCCTGGAAGCAACCCCTGCCCTTTGGTGAGGAGAAATGGCTGGCGCCCGACGATGAACATTACATGGAAGAGCCTTTTGGCGAGTCGTTTTTCCTTCTCCCAGCGTGGGCTATAGCCGGGTAACTGTAAAAAATCTTCAACGTGCAAATGTAACCCGACATGCGACAGGGAAAGTGGTTCATACGTTTTACACCGCAAAAGATTTTCCAACAATTACGGAACGCACAAACTTGACCGCTAAACGCGAAAAAACGAGCCCTTTAAGCATCAGATCCTTATTGAAAATTGATGTGAAAGATTTTATGACCGCGAGTCAGGGTTATGTCATTGAATTGAACGACATGCACGGTAAACCTGCCAAACAAGAGGTTTTTCAGGAGTCGCAAACCACGCCGATTACATCGGTTGAGTACCATTACAAATCAAAGCCCTATCTGAATGGGTCCTCCCGGTTGGACAATAAAGCAACTGTCATTTACAACAATGGCGTCATCGGAAACAATACGGACATCGGCGTCTTCTTTGATTTTGTTTCCGATATGCGCGAACACGAAACGACGACCATTTCGGGTTCAATGAATGGGAATGTGGATGGATTTTTAATTGCGGCATATCCCGTTTACATTCCGATTATCATTCCTTCCTTCACTAAAGAAAAAACCCAATTCCGATCTGCTGTAATCACTAAAGTGGTTCAACGCTTTGGCATATTAGAAGAAACCGTTGCGAAGTACCTGGGTTCTGTCGTATCAACCAGAAATTTAGCGTACGATGCAGAAACCGGAAACGTACTACTGACGCAAACAACGACTAATTTTAATGACAATGTGTATTCCTTATCCTATCCGGCACACTGGTACTACGACGGGATGGGCCCGGCATATCGCAATATTGGATTTACTAAAATGGGAGTATTATTTACTTCGGGTGTAGCCAATATCCCCAACGCTCCTGCTTATTTTGCAGAGGGGGATGAGTTGGCTTTATCTGATGGCACAATCGGGTGGGTTTCAGAAGTAACCCCATCTACAATCAAAGTCATTAAAAGGGATGGAACAACTATTTCTACGGTAACGCTTGATTTGAAAGTAATCCGTTCGGGGCGAAGGAATCAGCAGGAAGTGCCGATGGCAACAATAACAACCTTGACCAACCCCCTGGCTCATTTCCAATCCAATATTTACGATAATGTTTTGCAGGCACAGGCCATGGAATTCACCAATAGCTGGCGAACGTTCTGTGACTGTTTTGGCGGCACTGCTGCTACAGCCACCACAAATCCCTATATACTTGGCACAAAAGGAATGTACAAGAACAAAAAGAGTTACCTGCATTTAGCAGGCAGAACACAAAGCAATTACAACAGTAATACGAATATCAGAAAAGACGGGGTGTTTGTATCCTATATCCCTTTCTTTAAATTAAATGCAGGAAATTGGGAAATTGATGGCCAAAACTGGACCTACACCTCGGAGGTAACAGAATTCAGTCCGTTCGGGGCTGAACTGGAAAATAAAGACGCCTTGAGGCGATATTCGGCAGCAACCTATGGCTACAATCAAACATTCCCCACTGCAGTGGCTGCTAATTCAAAATACAAACAAGTCGGCTTCGATAATTTTGAAGATTACGACTTCAGCCCTTGTGCCGATAATCATTTTAAATTCAGAAATCACAACAGCAATGTGGATGATACGCAATCACATACCGGCAGAAATAGTATCCGGGTGACCAGTGGAACACCAGTAAACATGACCAAACAATTGGAGCCCTGCGACAGCGTGGATGTGTGTGACTTGCAATTGATTGCTAATTCTATAAGCAACCGGGTCATTTGTTTTACTATATCAGGCGGAAAGGCCCCATACACATTTGATTGGACAACTATCGGAAGTGATCTTAATGTTGTCATTGACAATACAGGAAATTCGATCTGCATAACAAGGCCGGCATCAGGGAGCTGCCAGATAATTATTACCGTAACAGATAAAAACAAGTGCAAGAAAATATTTCCATCCTTTGTTATGGATTCAACAGGTAGTTGAACCTTCTAAAAAAAGAAACGATGAGGTATGTAAAAATAATTTTAATCATTTTCATTGCTCTTTACTGGCCAGGGGGGACTGCTCTTTTCGGCCAGATCACCTTAGTTGTTACAAGCGCGGGAGACGATGCGACCGTACCTTACACCAACGGGGAGTTGAGGTGGGCCATTGACCAGGCAAATGCTTACACAGGGGGAACAACCACCATTAAATTTAATTTGCCCTTATCCGGAGCAAATCCTGCTGTTATCAATTTAAATGCAGCATTGCCTGCAATCGTAAAACCACCATAATTGATGGCACTTCACAGCCAGGATACCAGGTGGGAGCCCCAATGGTCATCATTGATGGTATTTTAATCCTGGCTAATACCAATCCAACAGGGTTTAACTTCAGTAACGTTTCCAACTCAAAGATTTTAGGGGTCGGTGTTCGCAATTTTTATGTTGCAGTCGTCTTTTCTTTTTCAAATTCCTGTGAAGCTAATTATAACGTAATTAACCAGAATACACAATCCTGTATAACACTTCACTCCTCTACTAATTGTATCGTTAAAGGTAATTTTATAAATACTGACGCAAACTTGACGAACTTCCCCAAAAAAAAGTGAAGAGGGAATCTTTTTATCAAACAATTCAATAAGGGGAAGTACCGAAAACACCATTGGCGGAATACTTTGTGGGGAAGGGAATACCATCGCTTACACGAGGAGCGAGGGAATTGACAATAAGCCTAATCTGGGCGCACAAGCTGCTTTAAATGTCAGCAATCGCTATACAGGCAATGTTATTTTTAATAACATATATGATGCCATTGAATTAAGAGACCCATACGGAGCAAACAGCAACAAGGCTTTTCCTGTCATAGAAACAACGGGCTGTACCACGAGAGGCACCAGCGGGCCTAATGATGTTATTGAATTATTTGGTAGCACGGGGCCGTTAAATAGCAAAAAAAATGCAAATCAATACATGAAAACAGTCGTGGCTGATGCTGCCGGAAATTGGACTGCAAGTTTTGACTTTATAGAATATCCTTTTATCACAGCAACCGCAAGAGACAGCAGAAATAATACTTCAGAGTTGTCTCCTGCCAAAGCCATAATGCCTACAACTTTAGACTTTTTCTTTCCGCCTAACCTGTGCCTTGGGCAACCCGTAACCTTTGATAACACAACGACTACCTGTCCCGGGAACTTTACTTTTCAATGGGATTTCGGAGATGGGTCAGCTGTGTCTAATAGTGGTACGCACACTTATACCGCTCCGGGGTCTTATATGGTAACCTTAACCATGCTCCCTTCCATTTATTGTAAAATTTATAAAATAACTAAACCCATCCTCATAAAGAATTGCTGCAGCCCCTGTAAACCATTGGATTTCGAAATCCAGGCAGTTTGTGTAAATGATACGGCTACGTTTGTAAACACTTCAATGTGCCCCGGAAATCCAAATTTTGTTTGGAATTTCGGCGATGGCTCTGCCCAATCTTCAACAGGTGTTCATATCTACACGGTTGCAGGGACTTACACGGTTAAATTAATTATTTATGGCTCCCCCTGAATGTCCGGAGCAAATTATTATAAAACCATAACCATTTCCGAGTGTGTTCCGCCATGTATCAATTGTATTGGGTCATTTGCCCCGGAAGCAGGTAAATATGTGCTGGGCGCCTGGGTTAAAGAAGGCACCATTTACAATCCCAATGTTTTAACTTATTTAAATCCTCAAATCAATATTGATTTTCCGGCAACGGGCAACCCGGCAGGGCCATTTAGCTCCGCATCGGTTGGTCCTTTTTTCGCAGAAGGAAGCATCATAGATGGGTGGCAAAGGATAGAAACAATTTTTGACATACCCAGCTCCGCTACCTATATCAATTTGCAGCTAAAATGCACTTCCGGAGATTGTTTTTTTGATGACATCCGGATATTCCCGGAGGATGGAAGTATGAAATCGTATGTGTATGACCCTGTCACCTTGAGGCTGGTAGCCGAGTTGGATGAAAGAAATTATGCAACGCTTTATGAATACGACGAGGAAGGGAAATTGGTGCGCGTAAAAAAAGAAACTGAAAAAGGAATCATGACCATTAAGGAAAATAAAAACAGTTCAACAAAAAGGCAATGAACAAAAAAAATACTACCTGTTTCTGCTTTTGTCTTTTTGCAATTTTGTTGCAGGGACAGGTCGCTGCATGGGAGGACATAAGCAAAGACAACATGGCTAAGGTGTTTGAACAGATGAGTAACTGGTTTAAAAATACCACAAATTATACTGTGACTGTTACCCACGCATCTTATGAAAACCATTCAACAACCGTGCCTTTTGAAAAATCTACCGGTTATTTTAAAAAAGAAAAAGAAAATTATCATAGCTTTTTATTGGGCATCCATACCCTGCAAAATTTAAACTATAGGATTGTATTAGATACTGTTAATAAAGTCATGATGGTTGCAAATGTTAACAAAAGTATATGGAGTACCTATACCATAGAGGATTACAAATACATTCTAAAAACTTGTGCCGGCATTCAAAAAACGAACAGCAATTTGGATAAAAGATACCGCATAACCTACCCTGAAGGATACCCGCTGGAGCGATATGAGTTTCTAATGGCGAATGACGGTTCCCTGAAGGAAGTGGTGATGTATTATAGCAAAAAAGTAGCAAAAGACCCCAACGATGAAAACTCTGAAAAAGTGAAACCCCGACTGTCCATCACATTTTCCACGTATAAAAAGGTGCAGCCTGGTGCAAGTGGAAACGAGTTTGATGAAAAAAAATACTTTGTCCAAAAAGGGAATAAATTGTTTCCGACAAAAAAGTACCAGGATTTTACGCTGAGCGATCAACGATTGAGTCTGAATTAGCACATTAAACGACACAACCTCAAGTATATGCATACGATGAATTCATTCAAAATATTACCGTGCATAAGTTTATTTATCTTGTGCTACAATCTGTTACCGGCAGCAATACTGCCATTTAATGCCCGTATCCATACTGCGAATCCCACAAATCCGGTTACGATAGGATTGCCGACAGCCACGGCTATTGTTCAGGTGACTCCATCCTGGACGGGGCCTTTTGTTGACGTGGCTGTAAAGAATAAGATCACCCTGGGGATTGATCACCAAAATATGACTTTTATTACCCTTGCCGGAGACATTAAAGTAAGGATAAAACTGGAAGAATGGGCTGTAAGTAATACAACGACTACGCCTTCTTCAACTACCTACCCTGATTTAACCATAAACTATCAACCATTCAGCAATACCGTCCCCTATATTGATAAATCTGTATTCACTTTTAATGGAGCTTACAAATTTCGGATAACCATTGATGCAATTACTCAAAATGGAATTCCAATAACTACCCTGCCTGCTAATGTATTTATTGACGCAGACATTATGGTGGAGCGTTACGGTGATTTTTCAATAAATTCTACCCTCACCATCGCAAGCCCTGTTTCAGCAAGCAAGACCCTCGATTTAAACTGCGATGGCATTTTTGATGAATTAGTTTTGTTCTGGACACCTATGGCAGGCGCTGAAGAATACCACCTCGAATGGACGTTTGTGAATGATTACGATCTACCGCTTGGATTGTCATATTTACCTCCTGGCGGATTAAAATACGATTTTAAAAATAACAGTACCAGAATTACGACCAGAGATACAAGCTATAACATTACATTGACTTTTGAACACGGGTATCTGCTATACCGGGTTCGCGGAATTGGCAGGGACTTAAGCAACCCAAGTCAGGATATTGTTGGAATTTGGAATGAACTTGATCATGGAAATGCAGGTGCTGTTGCAAACCGATATTACAATACCCAGGAACATGAAGCCAACAAAAATTGGCAGTATTCGGCTACCTTTGCGGAAGAAGGAAAGAAAAAAGAAGTCATCAGCTATTTTGATGGCGGCTTAAGAAACCGGCAGTCGGTCACAAAAGTCAATTCGGATAAAAACACCATCGTAGGGGAAACAATATACGATCACCAGGGCCGCCCGGCGGTTAATGTATTGCCTGTTCCAGTACCGGCAACCGATCCCAACTGCCCGATCAATGAGTCACCTTTAAAGTTCTATCCCAATTTTAACAGAAATGAATCAACTACAGTAGTATCCTACGACAGAGATAGTTTTGACCTGGATGCGTCTCCCGCAGATCCTTGCGATATGAAAGTGAGCCCAATGAGTATTCTTTCTGGCGCTTCCAATTATTATTCGCCGGCAAATCCGAAAAAATCCGGCTGGCAGGCATTTGTGCCGGACGGAGAAAAATATCCTTTTACCCAAATTGAATATACCCCCGATAACACGGGAAGAATAAGGAGACAGGGCGGTGTAGGGCCAAAATATCAATTAGGAACCAACCATGAGACAAAGTACTTTTATGGTTGGCCAAATCAAACCCAACTGGATCGGCTATTCGGCTCCGAAGTTGGCGATGCCGCGCATTATAAAAAGAATTTAGTCATTGATGCAAATGGACAAGTCAGTGTTTCCTATTTAGATCAGGAAGGAAGGACCATCGCCACAGCATTGGCTGGAGATGCCCCAAAAGCAGCAGATAATGCAACAACTATTCTTGCGCCTTTGGACAGCGAAAGTAGTGCCGTAAAACAATTGACCATTGATTTATTTGCTAAAAATGCTTTAGGTGAAAGTTCAATTAACACAAAAAACATCCCGGGAAATGCAATTGTATTTAACTCGCAATTATTGGTTGCTTATGAAAGCGAATACAAATTTGATTATGTTTTAAATATTGACCAATTCACGGATTTATGCCTGGATACGGCGGGCGTTTGCTTTAGCTGCGTATATGACCTGGAAATAAGAGTAACTGATGATTGTGGCCAGACTGTTACACCTATGCCGGGCACCGGAGCTCATCTGGTCAATAAAACAATAGGGCATTTCACCGCAGACGCAAACGGGAATGTGGTATCCTTCAATCGGGATTGTACTGGAGCAACGCCTTTTACCCAAAACGAATTTTTTACCTTAAACTTACCCGTCGGAAATTATACCGTAAGTAAAATCCTGACCATAAACAGCGCAGCAAGGGATTTTTATGTTGCGACTTACCTGGATTCCACATATAACAGTTGCGTCAAAACATTGAGCGATTTTCAGCAGGAAGCGTTTGCCAAAATTGACACCTCGGGGTGCAATATTACTTGTGAAAGCTGTATTGCCAGTTTGCAATACATCAATGGAAAACAGTATCTCAATGCTTCAGAGGCCCGGGACGCCTATGTGGCCGCAGGTATCGGTACAGAACTGGAATTCGATTATTTGTTGGAAGAATGTGGCGCACCTTGCAAAACGATTTCCTGGTGCGAAGCGACCTACCAGCAAATGCTGCTCGATGTCAGCCCCGATGGCCAATATGCGCAGTTTCAAAATACGGTTGGAGGGCAGGCGCCTGATCTGGCGCTTTCTGTTTTATATGAGAATAATATACTCCCTAAATCGTTTGACTCCGGTGGGCCGGTTAATTGGAAAAAACCCAAAATTAATATAAATGGCTCTAATTATAGCCAGTATTTAGACGCAAACGGAACGCCTTCTGTTATTCATGTAAGCCCGGACGGTGCAAATTTCATTCCTGTTGTTGATAATCCGGCACTTGTGCAGCTCGACCCTGTGGGCAATTTTCATTACACTGTTCCTCAAAACCTTGAGTTTGTTAAGGATTTTGTAAACAATTGGAAAGATAACTGGGCAAAATCCTTAGTCCAGTACCACCCGGAATATTGTTATTATGAATCCTGCGCATCATACAGCAAAAATCCGGCTGGTTACTCCTCATCATCGGATGATTTTGACTCTTTATTGCTGGTCACCAATACGTATCAGCAGGCTGCAGATACGGGGTTGATTTTAAACTCCTACCCTGGGTTGCCGCCAATCCAGGCTGCATCTGACATTAACGCCATGGCACAGTTATTTTACACCACTGCTCCTGGTGATCCTAAAGACCCTTTCTTTTTTACTTATGGGTTGCCTGCTGTTGCCAATTTTCAAGCTTTAAATGGAGTCCCCTATTCCATGGTGAAAGTTGCCGCCATTACAGCACGCTGCGGCACTACCTATCAAAATGGCCCCATACCACTCGCTTGTGAAGCTTTTGGCAAAGAGGTCGGCGCAGATCCGATTGAAAACAAAAGAATTCTTGTTTTTTCGGGCCTGATGATATTCGTCCTCCCAGCTCCGATGAAATGGATTATCAAATGTATTTACAGACCGGGCAATGCCCGTTGGCTATTGACTTGCAGTACCTGATTACCGGATTGGCAGCACGGGATCAATTAGACAATACGGCCGGTGAAAATTTACAAGCTTATGGCGAATTCACAAACGATCTGTACGTTGCGGTAAGCGGTGGAACTGCGCCGGGCGCCTTTATTCCTTATGTCTGGAAAGCAACGAATGCAACCGGGAATGTGCTGACCGGGAATTTTGTGAATGCCTCAACCAATACCCCCGTTTGTAGTTTTGTTTTGGACAAAACAGGTACCGGAATTGTAAATTGGGATGACATAGTGAGCATCAGCCAGTTAAAATACACGGCTACGGTCGGTTCAAATTACGAATTCAACGCCATAGCCGCCCTCATGGGCACAAACGGCGCCGTTATTTATAAAACCATACACGGGTCTACTTGCTTAAAAATTACGGGTTGCATCTTTCCACCGCAATGCGACGCAAATGATTTGGCTGAAGATTTAAGCGCTTTAATGTCGGCGCTCCAGGTAAATGGCCAATTGACAAGCAATGCTACCGTAAATTTAAACAGCTCTCCTGTTCAATACCAGTTATTCATAACCCCTGCTATTAAAAATGCACTGGGCGTAACCAACACAAACGTAGGCTGGAAACACACCCTGCCAAACTTGTACGAATTATTCGATATAACCACTACTAACCCTACCAAGGTATTGGCGATTAGATTTACCAGTTTTAGCCCTAACACTTATGCAAATCCAACCGTATTCTCGACGGTCAAATACTTTGCCGGGATCAAAAGTAAATACCAAAACTTTTTTGAAGTAAAAGGAGCGGATGCATTAAATAACCCGGTTGTTACGATTACCGGCTCGGTCGAATTGGTCAATGGCGCTGTAAAGACCGGCTTAAGCATGGGGAGTTGTGGTTTGCCCAAACCATTCTATTGTAAAGGGGATGAATTTCAGTTAAGAGAAGATTTAGAAGCTTTGCTAAAAGACGTGTTATTGAAACGCCCTTTTACCGGAAATATTGATTTAACGCAAAGCCCTCATTACACCAGCTTAATTCAATCTTATTTTCCAGCTGATTTAACAGGAACCAGCAGCCTCAATAGTGGTCAAGCTTTTGTTGAGGCTTATACAGATTCCTTGATTTTTTCTATTCAGTCTGAAAAAGGGGATTGTAAAATGATTTTGCACCACGAGGGGCCAAGCCCTCACCGGTATTTTAATGGCCTGATTGGATTTGATGGCCCCCTAACGCCTTATGGGCCAACTGCTGCAGATAATAATCAGTACATTTTTTTCATTGTTGGAATTTATTTATTGGGCAAGCAGCCCGTTAAAGATACCATCTGGGGAGAAAGTTGCCTGCCTTTAAAAATGTGCGACCCTTGTTTGGATGGGCCCAAACCACCCTGCGTCGTATGCGATTCCATCAGCATATTTCCGCCCAAAATCATTTGCAAAAACAACCCTGTCATTTTCGGTTTCGAGACGGTCGGCTGTTCCGGGAATCCTCAGTTAATATCGGATTTCGGGGATGGAACTGTGTCATCGGAACCCGTCCACACGTATGCCGATGCCGGTGTTTATACCGTCACCTTAACTTATGCCAGTAATCCCGCCTGCCCTCGCATTTTCATTATATTAGCAAACGCGACCATTCAGGTGAAGGATTGCGGCAGACCGGGAACAAACAAAAAAGCCCCCATTGTTGTGGACAGAACAGGGGGTATTAAGCCTGCAAACGATGTATTGGTGCCAACTTCAAGAGCACAATGTGAAGATTTATACCAGCAATATGTGAATGCTTACCGGGCATTTGAAAAAAAACAACGCATTCGGCGGACGTGTAAGGAATATCAAATAACAAGCCCATTGTACAGTTATGAAGAATTTTTAATAACTGGATTGTGCAACAGCCCCGACGGAATAGCCTTATTGATGGATTATATAAAATCTTTCGTCGCGGCGCCGCCTTGCCCTGGTGTGATGCCAACAATAGTGCCAACAAATCCCGGAGATCCCTGCAAAAACGCATACGATCTATACCTCACGGCAATATCCAATTACAATGAATATGTTGCCGGCCATCCTGGCTTAAAATTGCCTCCAATAGTAAACATTTATACTTATGCTGATTTTCTATCCGGAGGATTTTGCCATTGTGTGGAAGCTTATACAGCATTTTTGCAAACCATTATCAATGAAACTGCAAACCTGAACGATGACCGGGAAGCATTGTACTGGCAATTGAATATTGCAAATACTTGTCCCCCATTACTTAAACCGCCGTGCGACCCTCCAATGCTCCAGGATACCTTTATTTCTCCACCGTATGTTCCTTACACAAATCCATGCGTACAATACCAAATTGATTTGGCTTACGCCAATGCAGCCAACGCGTACCAGCAATACGTGGATAGTTTAACGACCTGGATTGCCGCAAAATACAACGAGCATTGTTTAAAAGCATTTGAATCCTTTACGGCTATCTACGAGGATAAAGAATACCATTTCACCCTGTATTATTACGATCAGGCAGGAAATTTGGTGAAAACCATTCCACCGGAAGGCGTTAGGTACGTTACTGCGGCGGCTGATTTTCAAACAATCAATAACGACCGAACATTTAATAAGCATTCCTTTTTTACCAATCATACCATGGCAACGACTTATGTGTACAACAGTTTAAACCAATTGGTGCGCCAAAGTATGCCCGACCATGATTTAATGGACATCTGGGAATATTCCCTGCCCAACGGATTGGACCCCCGATTAAAAGTTACGGCAACTCAATTTGTTACGGCAACCAAAGGCTATTTATCGGGGTATATTGATGTGGTTAATATCGGGACGCCTGCTTTCACGCGGGGGTATTTATATACCACCAACGATGGCGGCGTTACCTGGACAAAAATGAACGACCTCGTAGCATCTGACCTTAAAAAAGTTCAAATGGAGGATGCGCTCAACGGTTTTGCCGTTGGCAACCACGGCATTGTATTAAAGACTACCGATGGGGCCAGCTGGGACATGCTTGCGCAGCCGGATGTCCCCACTACCTTAAATGATTTGTATTTTACAACGGCTTCTAACGGAATCCTTATTGGCTATAATGGGGTGATTTTAAAAACTGTTGATGCTGGCGTCACTTTCACGTCCATTGCCCCTTCTATAATGTCGGGCATGAAACTCAATTCGATCACCTACGATGGCGCTAATTTATATATAGGAGCAAGCACGGCCAACGGACAAGGAAGGCTTTTAAAAGTACAGTAAGTGCCGTAAGCTGGTCGGCTTCGACTGCTATTCGCAGCACCGACTTAGTAAAAATACAAATGGTGCCCGCAAGCCCCGGCAAGGGTTATGCCATAGGCGTGGATGGCACTTTATTGCACACGGTCAATGGCGGCGACAACTGGATCACGGTGCCCACAGGCCACAGCCACAATTTCAAAAATGTATATTTCAAAACGGACACTGAAGGGGTTGCCATTTTGGAAACAGTTGCCGGACAAGGGCAAATTTACAAGACCACTAATTCCGGGGTGACCTGGACGCTGATCAGCGCTGCCGGCGATGATTACAATGATTTTTATTTTTACCCAAATACGACCTCGAATAGCCCTTCTGAAAAAGGCTATGCAGTAAGTAGCGATGGTAAAGTAAAACGCCTGGTGATGAACGGCAGCTACGGATTAGTAAATATTGTTACGACATTATTGAATGTTGCTGGGGTCCCCATCATACCCTCGACGACTGATCTTGTCAGCGTTTATTTCAGCGATGCAAATCATGGCTGGGTAGCAAGCGGCACTATGGCGTATTTTACGAGCAATGCCAACAGTGCGGCTACAACCTGGCGGGAGGTCAACCCTGGATTGCCCGCCGGCGTTACGATCAGGGAAATTTATTTCGACCCTACCTTTAATTCCGGCATTGCACGGACCAATACCGGCGCACTCTACCGTATTCAGCCTTCCGGACTCACCTACACCTTTGCGTTAATGAGTGGAGCGGGCGATAATTATGTGGATATTGATGATGACGCCACCCATGTGTATGGTTTTGATAAAACATCGGGTACAGTAAAAAAGGCGCAAAAATCAAACCTGGGCGCCGGACTGACCACCGTTGGGATTGCCTTGCCTGCGGCGGCGAACCTCGTGTCTATCAATGTACAGGTAAGCAATACCATTTTAACAGCCGGCGTCGGCGGGGATTTGTTCAAAGGAACCGCAACGACCTGGACCGACAATTCTCCCAATGTGTCGCCTTTGGCCATTCAGGACGTACAGGCCGCCGGAATCAATACGATTTATGCAGTTGGGAACGAGGGCACATTGCTGCAAACCAGCAATGGCAGCGACTGGAAAACCGTGCCGACGGCGACAGCTGTTCCTTTCAACGCCCTTAAATTTAATACCACGCCTACGGTGGCTGCACCCGCCACTTATGCAGGTTTAATTGCAGGCGACAATGGCTTGTTGCTCCGTAGTGCGGTTACCCCAGGCGCAGTTGCCCTGACAACCATACTCGTAGCTACCCAGGAAAACCTATACGATGTTGCCTTAAATACCGCCAACAATGCCTACGTTGCCGGCGCACACGGCACACTGGTGTCTATCCCCAACCTGTTAATCGCAACTCCGGTACTTGCTGCGCTAAAGCCCGCCGAAGATTTTCGGGGCCTTTGTTTTTTACCTGGTTCTACCGCCGTGTACGCTGTGGGCGATAACGCAGCAGTATATCAATACAACGGCGCATCAGGTGCAAAAATAAAGGCCATATACACCCCTGCCCTCCGCGATGTGCATTTCACCAATGTACAAAACGGGTACATTGTGGGCGATAAGGGAACCATACGGCACACTGCAGACGGCGGCACGCGCTGGCAATATGTATTGCCTGTGAACGCATCAGGGGGTACCACCATGCCCATGCTAAATGGCGTCTGGACCACACAGGCGGAAAGAGCAATTATTATTGGAGATGCCGGATATGTAGGGAAAATTTCCGGAACAACCCTGACCTATTACAATATTGGAACAACCACCAATAATCTGTATGATGTAGCTGTAAAAAACGGAACAGGATACATCGTGGGGCAAGGTGGGGCTGCGTATACTACCACAAATGATGGCAGTACATTTTCGGCAATGTCGCCGGCTCTGCCAACAACTGTAACGCTGCGAGCGATACACATCTTCCAGGACAATAATAAGTTTATGGCAGTGGGCGACAAGAAAAAAATCTATTGCTACAATGGCGCCTGGGTAGCCCATACTGCGCCGGCATTGGTTAACCCGAATACCGTGTTCACCGATGTCTTTTTTCACGACGACCGCACCGGGTACGTGGTGGGCTCGGGCGCGCCTACCATTGGCAGTTATGTGCTGCGTTGCTCTTTTGATGCCAATATTCAAACTTCGGGGCCAACAACGGACAAATGGGTAGATATGGACTTGAAGGGGACTAATGGCGTGGCAATACCAGCCAATGTTGATGTGGTCACCATAGATTTTGCCACCCGTTATCATGGCTTTTTGGGCGGATCCTTCAATACGGGCATACCCACCATCAACTACGCCCGCTTAGTGAACGATGAAACCAACCTGTTCTCCACGCGCTTCTGGTACGACCGGTTAGGCCGAATGGTGGTGTCTCAAAACACAAAACAATTCAACCGTAAAAAGGCATCTGCTTTAAATCTTGCTGATTACAGCTACACCCGGTATGACTCCCTGGGGCGCATATCGGAAGTGGGAGAATTGACCGACAATGCCGGAAGCAATACCCGTTTCTCCACTATTTTTGGAGAAGTTGTCAACGGATTATTTAACCCGGACGTAATCAGCGACACCAAACTAAATGCATGGATCAATGCGAGCAACAGGCGGGAAGTGACCAAGACCTATTACGACGAGACCATCATTACAGGTCTGCCAATCACGCAGGAAAATCTGCGTAAACGCGTGGCCACCGTAACGTATGAAGACGTGAATGACAATAACCCACAAACGTATCAGCATGCCACCCACTATAGTTACGACATACACGGAAATGTAAAAACGCTGTTGCAGGACACCCCGGCATTGGATGGCATACAATAGTTGAAACCCGGATCATGAAAAACACAAATAAAATACCTAAATCCGTCTTTTATTCAGCGCTTTCCCTTGTGTGGCTGCTGTCCGGGACTCCTTATGCCCAAGCCCAAACACAACGATTTAAGCGGATAGACTACCAGTACGATCTCATCAGCGGAAAGGTGAATGACGTTCTCTACCAGGCTGCCGAACCCGATGCCTTTTACCATAACTATGAATACGACGCAGACAACCGCATCATCAAAGTACATACCAGCAAAGACAGCGTCATCTGGGACCAGGACGCTCAGTATTTTTATTATTCCCATGGCCCTTTAGCTCGGGTAGAGATTGGAGACAACCAAACCCAGGGCATGGATTATGTCTATACCCTGCAAGGCTGGATAAAAGGCGTAAACAGCAATTTGTTAAAAGCGGAAAACGACATCGGAAGCGATGGCTTAGCCGGAAGCGTCAATAGCCGGGTTGCCAAAGATGCTTTCGGCTACACCCTAAATTATCATGCCGGCGACTACACACCCATCGACGCATCAAAATGGAGCAGCACCGCACTGCGTTTTGAAGCCGTGACGCCCGGCAGCGATCTGATGGCCGCCCGTTTTGACCTGTTCAATGGGAACATCGGCAGTATGGTCACCACCATCCAGGAGCCGAAAATGTACACCGGAGCCGCCAATGAAAAACCCAATATTCTGCCCCAGGGAACGGCTTATCGGTACGACCAGTTGAACCGCTTGCTGGAAATGAAAGCTTTTCAAAATTTAGGCACAGACCCTGCCATTACCACCAGTTTTAACAAATGGCAGCCCGGTTCTACTTATGCAAATTTGTACCACAACACCTTCCAGTACGACGCAAACGGCAATATTTTGAAGCAAATCAGGGCCGATGGAGCAGGAAAACCCATTGACTCCTTAACCTATAACTATGTAAAAGATGCGAGTGGCCGCACTAAATCGAACCGCTTGTACCACGTAAATGATAAAGTAAACAAAACCGCATTTACAGATGACATCGATGATCAGGGCTTATTTAATGCCGATCCGCTAACGGCAAACAAAAGCGGTAATAACTATCAATACGACGCGATTGGAAATTTAATCCAAGATACCTTGGAAGGAATCGACACCATTGAATGGACGGTTTACGGCAAGATTAAGAGCATTACCCGGTTATCAGGCAGTTTGAGGTCCGATCTGGAATTCCAGTACGATGCGAGCGGAAACCGAGTGGCGAAAATTGAAAAGCCGAGGGATGCCAGCGGGGTGAAGCCGCAAAGTGCTTGGATTACAACCTATTATACGCGGGATGCGCAAGGGAATGTGATGGGGATCTATACACACACCCCGCTTACGGTTGGGCCAAGTTTTAAAACCATCGAACGCTACCTGTATGGAAGCAGCCGCCTGGGAAGCGACAATACCGAAGTGGAATTGATCGCTGCATCGCCGGCTGCAAATCCAGCCATCCGAAGGCCCGGGGACAAGCACTTCGAAGGCAGTAATCACCTGGGCAATGTACTCGCCGTTTTTTCGGCGCGCAAAATTCCGCGAGATGATGATATTGATGGGGTGATTGATTATTTTCAACCAGAGGTATTAGCGGCTAATGATTACAGCCCGTTTGGGGTGGTTTTGGATGGGCGGGATTTGGGGGTTGATGAGAGGTATGGGTTTAATGGGATGGAGAGGGATGATGAGGTGAAGGGGGCGGAGAATACTTATTCAACTACATATAGAATTTTCGATCCACGATTAGGGAAATGGCTATCAATTGATCCACAAACTGCTTCCACACCTTGGGAAACATCATACGCTTCTATGGGGAATAATCCCATTGTATTAAATGATCCAATGGGTGATGCATGGGATAAAAAGTCCGACGAGAAAAAAGCCAATGAGATGACTGCGTCTGCTGATAGTAAAATCGCAGAATATACTAAGGCACTAGCTACTTTAGACCCCGATAAGGAAGCTGATAAAATAACTGACCTTAAATCTTCTATTCAAGAATTGACTGATGCTAAAAAAGAGCTCAAAGAAATGGGTGAAAAAGAAGATATTTTCTATAGTTTTTCTAAAAAAGAAAGCGGTGATACAAAAATAAGTGGTACAAAAGCGTATAAAGACAAAGAAGGTAATCAAAAAAATGGCATTGTAGTTACAATAGAGTATGGTGATGAAGGAGATGCTTTTCATGAAGCTAAGCATGGGTGGCAGATTTTGGCTGGAAAAATGAGTAATGTCTTTGGTGTGCCAGATAATTTATATGATGTCGACGATGAGGTTCAAGCAAAAAAAGAGAGTTTGCAATTAGAGGCAAGGAGGGAGGATACGTCATGGCCGAGGGTTACCTTAAAATTACAGCTGCAAGATGGGTCGAGGCCGTAAATACAGGTAAAGCAAGAGGACTTGCTATACCTGATTCTTATTTGAAAATTGCAAAAGAATGGGAGGAACAGCAGAAAAAATCAAAAGAGTAAAAAAACGAAAGCTATGCAACTGCATCACCGCTGGCGCGAAATGTTCGCCACTCTGGGACTCACGAGCATACCTGCGACATACGCACAAATAAGCGCACGACAAAATGAAAGGAGATACCTGTTAACCACAAGTGTAAGACCGTACAAAATGGAAACACAAAACTTGCCTGTCGGGCTTATCTTTAAGAAAAAAATACAGAAGATAGCATATAAAGCCGACATTAATCAAGACAACTGGCTCTTTTCCCAACCCTATTACATTTTTATAAACCCAACATGATACAATCTGCAACAACCAAAACCTTTTTCTTTCAGACGCTCCTTGCAACAATGAGCCTGTTAGCCTGTTACCCACCCCTGCAAGCCCAAACAGGTCAGCGGTTTAAGCGGATAGACTATACCTACGACCTCATCAGCGGAAAAGTAAACGACGTGCTTTACCAGGCCGGAAAACCCGACGCCTTTTACCATAAACACGAATACGATGCCGACAACCGCATCACCCGCGTATATACCAGCAAAGACAGCGTCTTATGGGACAATGACGCCCGGTATCAGTACTACGCCCACGGCCCCTTAGCCCGGGTGGAATTAGGTGACAACAACGTGCAGGGCATGGATTACACCTACACCCTCCAAGGCTGGATAAAAGGCGTAAACAGCAACCTGCTAAAATCCGAAAACGATATCGGGAACGATGGGCTGGCCGGAAGCGCTAATAGCCGGGTCGCCAACGATGCTTTCGGCTACACCCTAAATTATCATGCCGGCGACTACACACCCATCGACGCATCAAAATGGAGCACCCCCGCACAGCGTTTTGAAGCCGTGACGCCCGGCAGCGATCTGATGGCCGCCCGTTTCGACCTGTTCAACGGCAACATCGGCAGTATGGTCACCACTATTGTAGAGCCGAAAGTATATACCGGTGCGGCAAATGAAATGCCGAATATTTTGCCGCAAGGGACGGCTTACCGGTACGACCAGTTGAATAGATTGCTGGAAATGAAAGCGTTTCAGAATTTGGATGTAATAACCAACATTTGGAAACAAGGTTCTGTCTATGCAGGCTTGTACCACAATGTTTTTAAGTACGATGCTAATGGCAATATCCTGTACCAGGAACGCGCCGACCAGCATGGAGCGGCCTTTGACAAAATGACTTATCAATATAAAACCGGCGCTGATGGACGAAGATTGCAAAACAGGTTGTACCATGTGAATGACGGAAATACCAATACCACATTAGCCACCGATGATATAGAAGATCAGGGAACCTTCACGCCATCCCCTTCGTCTCCCATCAGCATCAATGATGTAAACAACTACAGGTACGATGAGATAGGGAATTTAAAATACGATTCACTGGAAGGAATTGACAAAATTGAATGGACGGTGTATGGCAAAATTAAAAGTATTACACGCTTACAGGGAAATTTAAGGTCCGATCTGGAATTCCTGTACGATGCAAGCGGAAACCGGGTTGCTAAAATTGAAAAACCGAGGGATGCAAATGGGGTAAAACCACAAAACGATTGGATCGGGACTTATTATGCGCGGGATGCGCAGGGGAATGTGATGGGAATTTATAAATTGACTACGGCAACAGCAGTACCAAGCTTTAAGGTCATCGAACGCAATCTTTTTGGAAGCAGTCGTTTGGGAAGCGATTATACGGAATTAGAGTTGGCTGGCGCATCGGCAAGTATAAGCCCATTCATCCGGACACTTGGGAATAAGCATTTTGAGGGAAGCAATCATTTGGGGAATGTGTTGACGGTTTTTTCTGACCGGAAAATTTCGCGTGACGATAATGGGAATGGGGGGACTGATTATTTTCAAGTGGATGTGTTGAGTGCGAATGATTATAGTCCGTTTGGGGTAGTGTTGGATGGGAGAAGCTTTGGAACTTCAGGCAGGTATGGGTTTAATGGGAAGGAAGAGGATGATGAGGTGAAGGAAAAAAGCAATCATCAAGATTATGGGATGCGAGCGTATGATGTAAGGTTGGGGCGGTTTTTTAGTGTAGATCCAATTGCTAAAGAATATCCTGAGTTGTCAACTTATCAATTTGCATCAAATAGACCTATTGATGGCATTGATTTGGACGGATTAGAACATGTTACATTTACAATTGTCATTAGATTTGGATACGTCGTTTCGATAACTACTGATTATGATCTCAAGTTAAAAAATAAAAACACTCGTGGTACTGGTAAGTTATATAAAAGAATTTACATAGATATGAATGGAACCGTTATAGGCGAAAAAAATAAATTTATTAGAAAACATTTATTTGATTTTGGAAACCATGGGGACATCATAACATTGAACTCCCAAAAGTAGGTGGACTTGATAAAGCCGTTCGGAATACAGAGGCATTACCAATAAACGAAATAGATCTGGCTTATAAAAACCACGACATAGCAGAAATCGAAGCTGAACGTCGTGTTAAGGAAGAACTTGGTGGCAAAAGGGATGACAAGTATTATGAAGCGATTTACAAAGCAAATGTTGATCTTCTAGCAGAATTGGAAATAATAGAAGATACAAGAAAAGCAGGAGGGATTGACGACGTTACAGGCAAAAAAATGGATAATAGAGGACAACAAAATAGTCCCTTTGCAAAATTTCTTTTTAAAATGCAAAATAAAAACTTTGAGAGAAAAGGTTTAGTAAAGTCGCGTGACTCATCCGATAGTAATCCAGATAAAACAAGTCACATGAATGTAAGAAACCTTTGATAAAAACCCCATTGGTGCGTAGTGTTCGCTGCGCTGGAGTCGAAGAGTGGCGAAAATGGCCACAATCAATATAAAGTAACGAAAATTGCCTGATCACGGCCAAAGAATCCGTAAGAGCCATTGATGTTAAGAACTCGTTCGCGAGTCTGGATGTGGATCATATTGAAATCAAGATTGGTAAGCGTTTGGTTACCACAAACGCATCCCGCAGGTGAGGTTTTCAACAAATTTGTGTTTTTTAACGCATTTATATGATATTATTTTTAAAATATAGAATTAATCTCTTTCAACTACTCCTTGTAATAATAGGCGTAATAGTCTGCTATGGGCCCTTACAGTCCCAAACACAACGCTTCAAGCAGATAGACTACCAGTACGATCTCATCAGTGGAAAGGTGAATGATGTTCTCTTCCAGGCTGGCGAACCCGATGCTTTTTACCATAAGTACGAATACGACGCAGACAACCGCATCATCAAAGTACATACCAGCAAAGACAGCGTCATCTGGGACCAGGACGCTCAGTATTTTTATTATTCCCATGGCCCTTTGGCCCGGGTGGAGATTGGCGATAACCAAACCCAGGGTATGGATTATGTCTATACCCTGCAAGGCTGGATAAAAGGCGTAAACAGCAATTTGTTAAAAGCGGAAAACGACATCGGGAACGATGGCTTAGCCGGAAGTACCAACAGCACGGTCGCCAAAGACGCTTTTGGATACACCCTGAATTACCATTCCAATGATTACCAACCCATTGACGCATCAAAATGGAGCAATACCGCACAGCGTTTTGAAGCCCTGACGCCCAACAGCGATTTGATGGCTGCCAGTTTTGACCTGTTCAACGGGAACATCGGAAGCATGGTCACCACCATTGTAGAGCCAAAAGTGTACACTGGTGCAGCCAATGAAATGCCGAATATTTTGCCACAAGGGACAGCTTATCAATACGATCAGTTGAATAGATTGCTGGAGATGAAAGCGTTCCAAAATCTGGATGTTGCTTCTAATAGCTGGGAGCAAGGTTCTACCTACGCAGGTTTGTACCACAATGCTTTTAAGTACGACGCAAACGGCAATATTCTGTACCAGGAACGCGCCGACCAAAACGGGGCGGCTTTCGACAAATTGACTTACCAATATAAAACCGATGCCAGTGGAAAAAGGCTGCAAAACAGACTATACCATGTGAACGACGGAAATGCCAATACTACATTAGCCACTGATGATATAGAGGATCAGGGAAATTTCACGCCATCCCCATCGTCCCCCATCACCATCAATCATGTGAACAACTACAGATACGATGAGATAGGCAATTTAAAACACGATAAAAAGGAAGGAATTGATAAAATTGAATGGACGGTGTATGGTAAAATTAAAAGCATCACGCGCTTACCGGGAAATTTAAGATCTGATTTGGAATTCCTGTACGATGCAAGCGGAAACCGGTTTGCAAAAATTGAAAAGCCGAGGGATGCCAATGGGGTAAAACCGCCAATTGATTGGATCGGTACCTACTATGCACGGGATGCGCAGGGGAATGTCATGGGGATTTATAAACTGACTACGGCTACAGCAGTACCAAGCTTTAAGGTCATGGAACGCAATCTTTTTGGAAGCAGTCGTTTGGGAAGCGATTATTCTGAATTAGAGTTGGTTGGCGCATCGTCTGGTACAAGCCCATTCATCAGGACGCTTGGAAATAAGCATTTTGAGGGGAGTAATCATTTGGGGAATGTATTGACGGTAGTATCGGATCGGAAAATTCCGAGGGATGATGATGGAGATGGGGTGATTGATTATTTTCAGGCGGATGTGTTGAGTGCGAATGATTATAGTCCGTTTGGGGTAGTGTTGGATGGAAGGGATTTTGGGATGAATGGGCGGTATGGATTTAATGGGAAGGAGAAAGATGATGAGGTGAAGGGGACGGGGAATAGCTTGGATTTTGGAGCGAGGGTATATGATTCGAGGTTGGGAAGATTTTTAAGCTTAGATCCGCAATTTAATAAATTCGCTGATTGGAGCCCATTTATTTTCGCTGGCAATATCCCTATCAGGTTAGTGGATATTAATGGAGAAGGCCCCGGAGATTTATTTAAAACGGCTGATGAAGCAGCCCATAATTGGGGAATGACCTACAACGAAAAATCTATTAAAAGAACAAAGAATATGCTTCAACAATCTATAAAATAGTAAAAGATGGCGAAGTATATTATTCATATAACAAAGCAAAAAAAGGGCACAAGGCAGATTCCAGCCCGAAAAGAAATCTTAAAAAAGGTCAGATAGAGGTAGCGGGCATACACTCTCATTCGGCTTGGGATGAAAAACTGGTTGACAAGGAGAGTGGAATAGATATGAATGAAAATTTTTCGGGGCAAGATATTGGTAATAGTTCGGTTAATAATATTCCGGAATACTTAGTAACTCCTGAAGGAACGTTGAAATACTATGATCAAAACATCAGTGACCAATCTCCACTTCCCTATAATGAGCAACCCCCATTATATACGGATTTGCCATCCGATCCTAACGACCCTAAAAATAGAAAAAAAAGACAGCAATACAACGGATAGCCAAAAGAACGAAAAAAAAGATGATGCTATAAAAGGCGCCGAAGAAAAAGATGAATGATCTCCACACTACCGCACTGTGCCCGCTTGCCAAAAGCGTTCGCTACTCGTATGGGTTTGCGACCAGTTGGCACAAAGTTTTCGCTATTCGGAATTTAAATATAAAACGTAAGCCGCTCGCGAGGTTCTCCGCTGGCTAGATGTGTTCCACAACCGCAAGCCCCAAGCCCAACACGGCTCTTGCCCGCTGGCCATATGTGTTCAGTTGGTACAAAGTGTTCTCCATTCGGCATTTAAATATAAAACGTAAGCCGCTCGCGAGGTTCTCAGACCAGATACAGGCTGTCGGCCAGTCTCTGCCTGGCGAAGAAAATAACGGAATGCAAACACAACGTATCGAACCACAACTTGTGCCATTCCAAACAAGCTGTCTGAATCAGAATTCCCAAAATTTTAGAATGCTCAGAATGTGCGGCGTGTAAATTCTGAAAATTCTCCAATCCTGCGAATTCTGATTCAGACAAAAATATAAGCCACCACCAAACCTCAAACTTGTCACAAACCGCCTCCAAATGACTTCTTCAAAATAAGCCCTGCAAACATTTCACCCGGCTTTCAAACCGAATTTCATCAAATAAATACCGAATCGCATGATTCTCAGCATGGCGTTGCAGAGAAAGGCATATTTGTGCGACAAAGTCTTGTTATGCAGCATGCATCAAAATAAAACCCAATTCACAAAAAAACTCAAAACATGAAACCAACCCTTCCCTTCCCGCTAACTTTGGTTTTCACCTTCTTCGCGTTATTAAACACTTCAACCAGCTACACCCAAATTATCAAACCGAGTCCGGCGATTGAAATCATCAGGGACAGCGAATGCAAGTTGTTGACGGTTAATTTAAAAAAGCAAGACAGGGGAGAAGGGCCATGCTGCTACAAGATTTTTTTGACCAATAAGTTGACCGGCCGGGCAAGGATATTTCCTGCTGAATTCCAGGTCTCCATCAAAAACGGGAACATTACCCACGTGTACGGGAAACAAAGTCCGTGGCAGCAAACGCCGGTTGCTGTGCCACCCCTGACCAAAAAAGTAAGCTGGAAACAGCCGGCAAAAATTCCGGTTGGGCAAACCGAAGTGGCGACCATTTGCGTGGAAGGCAAAAGCCCCATCTGGCTGTACAACTCCTGGTTGGATCGGACCGGTAAAACCTTGTGCCAGGACTCTTTAAAATTGAGGGTGCCTCAATGAACTCACCGACTTCTGCGACAACCCGCTGGTGCGCAACGGTGATTTTATTCAAATCCTCCGGGTAGATGGCTCAACGGCCCATTGGTCGGCTGCGTACGGAACACCTAAATTTGACCACACGCCCGGCGGCGGATGCTTCGACGACGGGTATGCGGGAAGTTTCGGGCAACAAGATCGGCGGACAGGCCATCGCCCAGGCCCTTGATCCTCAAAACGAGATTCGAAAAGGCAAAAAATACATGCTGAGCGTAGCTGTCCGGTTTTTGGCCACGCCCACCACGCTGAATTACGCCAAAATCAGAGCCATTGCCTTCAATGGCGCCCTGCCTGCCAGCGGAACCACCCGGAGCCTGGCCCCAATGTCGCCATCATTGGGCGCAGCGGGAAAATCCGGGACTGCGGCGCTTGGTCGGTCATTGAATTCCCGGTATGGGTCGCCAACAAGGATTTTCAAAACATCGCATTGAATGTTTTCACAGACGACGATAAAATTTCCTCAACATTATGGATAGACGATGTGTCGCTGTGCGAGGTTGCTCAAGGCAATGATTGCGATGAAGTGCAATTGGATGCGAAAGGAAATCCTATTATGCCAGCAGGTTTTGGGGCTGTCCCGCCCGGGTTTAACTGCCAGCCGGAAGCCGAGGAGGAGGAATACGACAATGGCAGCCTTCAGGACTTGTACAATTATGATGGGACGACCAATTGGTATGCTCAGGCTTCAGATAAATGTTTTTCGATTGGAGGAACTTTGCCGCCGGAGGTGGTGAATTATAACTGTGATGATAGTTTGAAGATGGCAGGCATCAATATGACCTGTGATGAGCTTCAGAAATTATTTGAAAAGCCGGATGTTGGGACACCTTCAGGCATAAAGCCTCCTCCGCTACCTCCAATTCCGCCCTTACAGCATAATTGTGACAGCCCGACCCCCGAAGGGTATAACCAAATGGCATTTCAGGGAAAGGACATTATCTACATTCATGGTCTTCAGTTGAAGCATATCTGTGAGCGGGCAATTTTCAAACCAGGAGCGGGGAGCAACTGGCCGGACCACCCGTACGAGTTTTATTTCGGTTATTATAAAAACATAGCAAATGACAATTGGAAACCTCACATTGATTATTTCCTCACAGGGAAAGGAAATCTAAACAGGTACCTGATCGTAACCTATAATTGTTCACAAAAGGCGGATGTTGCCGTTCATGCAGTCTTATCTCAAATCAGGGAAGCCATGGAAACCGGAGAAGGAGTCGTAGCAGACCCTCGCGATCCCCGAAAAAAAGAATGCTTTGGGCGTAATTATATTATTGTCAGCACCTCAACCGGTAGCCTTGTCGGCGATGTCGCATTATCAATTGCCAATAAAACCAAAACGGATCCTTCCCTTCAGTCGAAATATGGAAATATCGGACTGATTGCTGACCGATGCAAAGGTCATATGGCTGTTCGGGGTGCGATGTCTGGCAGTAACCTCGCTACCATTCTGTTAAATACACAAATACCTGCCTTTTTAGCCCAAAAAGCCACACTGGGGCTGACGGACGGTCTTTATCAAACAGACTTCAGCTTTGGCACAAACAGGAATCTTCTACTGGAAAGCATCTTATATGATTTAGTTCCACAAACTACACGCATTAAGTGGGGCTCTTATATTGATGATGTTCCTGTACCGGTAATGACCATCGCTTCCGGGCATCCAAAATCAATGTTGATTCCGTTTTTCTTCAAAGTACATCCGGGATTTGATGACGGTGTGTTGAGTATGGATTGTTCGAGCGGAAGAATACATGGTTCGACTATTCATCCTTCACAATATATTGCAACCTCACCGCTGAAGGTTTTCGATATGGGGATACCTGTACTCAGAGCTTCCTGTTACTACCTTGATCAACGTGTACCCAGCGGAGGGTTTGCGATTGCCAGTACGCCTTTTCTGTCACTTACCGGTATGGTCCAACCGGTGGCTGGTGTTTTGCCGACTATCCAGTTCAAGAACCACTTTAATTTTGTACAATCCCCCGCAGAACATGTGCTTCCACAGAAGTCTTCTTATTTTGATTGCTATTATTGGCCAACACAAGGTCCAAACGGCCCTTCCAATTATGAAGAAGTATTGGCTGTTTCCGATCCAAGCCTATATTCTACGGGCATAGTGAGCTCAGCTATTATTCCGCAAATGCGCGAAAGTTTAAAATTCCTGGCCATTTATTACCCGGCTATAAAAATCAAATACAGGCGTGGAATTCCTGTGCCTACCGTTTATTGGAAGCGATTTTACATCTGGAAAAGAACGTATCATAAACTCAAGGATAATTGCATGTATGATTGCGATTATGGCTATAAATATCTTTTTAAAAACTGACACTCTAATTACTTCTTAGCCACCTGACTCGGCCTCACCTCTATCTTACTCGGCAAGGTCCGCGGGTTCATGCGGAGCAGGTCTACGACCATTTGCCCCAGGTCTTCGGGCTGGATTTTCCAGCCATCGTCGGCATTCGGCTCGTGGTCATTGAAATGCGTGGCGACAGAACCCGGCATAATGGTAGAGCACTTGACACCGGCATCCCGCAGGTCGAGCATGACCGCCTGGGTAAAACCTACCAGTCCGAATTTACTGGCGTTGTATGCCGATGCAGATGCGAAAAAATTGGTTCCCGCCAGACTCGCGATGCTGATGAAATATCCCTGTGCCTCAATGAGCGGGTTGAGCGCAGCTTTCAGGCTGTAAAACACGCCGGTGAGGTTGGTGTCGATGGTTTCATGCCATTGCTCGGGGGTCATTTCGGTGATGGAGGCAAAATGACCCACGCCTGCATTGGCGATGAGAATGTCGAGGCGACCAAAAGCCTCCAGGGTTTGGGCTACCGCTTTTTTCATAGCCTCGAAATCGCGGGTATCGGCGACGATGCCGATGATTTTGCCCGTGCCCGTGCCCGATAATTCCCGGACTGCGGCGTCCAAAGCGTCCTGATGACGGCCGGTGACGGCCACATTTATTCCTTCTTGCAGCAGGCTGGCGGCAATTCCATAGCCGATGCCTTTGCTGCCCCCGGTGACGAGGGCTGTTTTTCCGTTGAGTTTGTTCATAATAGTAGGAAACGCAGGGGATGCAAATGGTTGAAAAAGAGGCGTCATTACTTAGCAGGCAAACGGGATCCGTTGAAGGTCATTAATCCGGATTTTTTTTACTGAAATTCGAAGAGTGAGCTTTTTTGCCAAGACGTCTTGAACAGGATTTTTAGGATTGAAAGATGCACAGGATGTGTTTTTTTTATCTTGTATATCCCTAAATCCTATAAATCCTGTTCGAAACATCTATGCATCTGGTGTATCCTTTCATCCGAAAAATCCCCCCATTGGTAGGAATCGACAGGGCCTATAAGCTAAAAACATTGACCGCACCGCCATTAGTCCGTATTTTAGGCTAAAATCGCATTCCAATGAAAAATTACCGCACACCTATCCTGCTGCTCACAGCGCTGTTTTTTAGCTTTTTACTCGTATCCTGCGCCGATGTGGAACCCATAAATGAATGCCTGAAGGGCAAAGAATACGGTTTTTTCTACGGGTTAATACACGGCTTCATTACCCCTTTCAGCTTTATAGCCAGTTTGTTTGACGACGAAGTAGCCATTTACGCCGTCAACAACAGCGGTTGGTGGTACGACCTGGGGTTTCTGCTCGGTTCGGGCGGCTGGGGCTTTATGGCGGGAAATAGGTCGAAAAAACGGGGATAAGTTGTGGGTTGTCGGTTGTCGGTTTTGTTGTAGGTTGTAAGTTGTAGGTTACGTGCGGTATACCTAAAAAATCGCTATATTCGCAGTAATTACAAGCTAAATATGCAAGCCACCCAAAAGCAAATCATCACCGACATATCGCAGCTCGACCCCGAGGGCAGCTATACCTATGCCGACTACCTGCTGTGGCGCTTCCAGGAAAGCGTGGAGCTTATCAAAGGCAGATTGTTCAGGATGAGCCCTGCGCCGGGCAGGATACACCAGGAAATTTCTACCGAATTAACCCGTCAATTTGCCAATTTTTTTGTCGGAAAAACCTGCCGCGTTTATTCCGCCCCATTTGATGTGCGCCTGCCCGTAAGCCGCAAAAAAGGCCAGGATACGACCGTGGTGCAGCCCGACCTCTGCGTGATATGCGACCCCGCAAAACTCGACGACCGCGGCTGCGCCGGCGCCCCCGACCTGATCGTGGAAATCCTGTCGCCAGGCAATAGCATTAAAGAAATGCGCGATAAATACCGGGTTTATGAGGAAGCCGGGGTAAGGGAATATTGGATTGTCAACCCGGCTGAAAAAGTAGTATTGGTTTACGTCCTCAACGAAAAAGGCATTTATATCGGCCTCGCCCCGGTAACGGTGGAAGACCCCCTGCGCACAACTATCTTTCCGGAGTTGGTGGTGGATTTGAAGGAGGTTTTTGCATAATTCTCATATATATTGCAACATTTCTGTCGGTAGTCAGCAGTTAGCACTCAGCAGTCGGCAGTCAGTTTCTCTGAATTGACCGCTAAGTGCTGAGTGCTAAGTGCTGACAGCTAACTGCTAAAAACATACTATATGAAAACTACTTTTACCGCCCTGGCTTTTCTATTGGCATTTACGCTGTGCCAGGCCCAAGCCCAATTTCAACGCCAATACGGTACAAACCTCGATGAAACTTTCTCGAAGGTGATCCGCAGCGGAAGCAACTACTACGTGCTGGGCACGGGAGAAACCACCGACGGCCAAGCCGCCAGGGCTACCGTATCGCGACTGAATGCCACAGGGCAATTGCAATGGACGCTCAGCCTCAACACGGCCTCCCGCTGGAACGACGCCGTACTGACCCCCAACGGCAACTTGCTGGTAGTAGGCCAATCGATGCCCGACGACAATACCAGCCGGGGTATCATGGGCCTGGTGACAACTACCGGCACTTTCTCCTGGGTGCGCTCCTACGACCAGCCCAACCGCGACGCTTTTACCCGCATCGCACGCAACCCCGCACCCCAAAACGCTGCATACCCATACTACGTGCTGGGCCGCCAGGTGCAATCGCTGCCCAGTACCGACGATGTGTTTCTGATGACTATCGACGAAACCGGCGATATCAACTGGAAAAAGAGATTTGCCAGCACCGAAGACGACGAGTTTGTCAACGACCTGGAAGCCCTGCCCAATGGCGACCTCCTCCTGGCCGGCTTCCGGGGCACGCAAGGGGTGATCTTCCGCGCCAACAACGCCGGTACACTTGTCAACGGCGTTTCTCCAGGTTTGGCTTTTGCTTTCTCCGATGTGGCGCCCGGCTCAGGGGGTACTTTTTATGCCGTGGGCACCGACTTCCAAAACCAGCAGGTGCATTTTATGAAATTTAATGCCGACCTGCTCGTGATCTGGGACGTCACACTGGAAGTCATGACGGAGGCAAACCAGGTGTGGCAGGCCACCAACGGCGATATTTTTGTCACGGGAATTACGCCTTCTCCACCCTTATTATTTCAGACTTCCGTGTACAGGTTTATCGAAAATATAGACGGCCCGGCGCTGCAATGGAGCCAGACACTCGACAACGACGATGTGGCCTATCAAGGCGGGACGACTACTTTTTTGCCCCCCAGCCAATTAGCATATACCGACGGCAGGACGCCCGCCAGCGGAGGCTTCGGGCAGTTATGCGCGTTTCTCTCGATCAGCGACCTGGCACTCACTACTTGTATGACGGTGGAAGTACCCGATATTATTCTGCCCGGCAATACGATCTTTGATGGCCCCGTATTGCCCGGTATCGAGTTTTTTGATGAACCTCAAAGCGCAAACCTGACCGGCAGCCAACGCATCTGGCAACAGGGCGACGCCTGCAATCCGGCCTCGACTTGCAGTACGGCTATTGTGGTCAATTATGTCGACAATTGCGGACATGTGCAGGTCAATACGGTCAATACAGGCCCCCAGCCGATCTCTTACCAATGGTGCTCGGGCGAATCCACAGCAAGCCTTGATTTGCAGCTGCCCTGCGGGCCGCAAACGTTCTGCGTGAGTATTACCTGCGCCGACGGCAGTATGGCCAACGCCTCTCAAACGATAAACATCACCGACAATATCCCCCCCACGGCGCTTTGCGCTCCGGGATTCGGAGTCACTTTAGACTCCAGTTGTACCACCACTATCACCCCGGCCATGATCGACGCCGGCTCCAATGATAACTGCCTGATCCAGTCTATCAGCGTAAGCCCTACTACGATCACCGGTTGCGGCGATTTTCCCGTGACGCTTACCGTAAAGGACTGGTGCAATAATACCAGCACCTGTACTACCGGCATTCAAACCCTGGAAGCCATACCCCCGCAACTAACTTGCCCCGCCAATACCCAGATCACTTGCAACGGGAGCACCTCCCCTACCCTCACCGGTTTGGCCACTGCAACCGACAACTGCGACCCCAACCCGGTGATTAGCTATACGGACGCCTTCTCCGGAGTAATCCCCTGCAATGGGCAAATTACCAGAACCTGGACGGCCAGGGATACCTGCGGCAATGATACTACCTGCATCCAGCTCATCACGATAGCCGATCTGGCGCCACCCACCATTATGTGTCCGCCGGGTATGCAGCTCAGTTGCACCGATAGTACTTTACCCGCCTCCACAGGCACGGCTACGGCTACCGACAATTGCGACCCCAGTCCGGCTATAAGCTATGCGGATGTAAGCTCCGGACAAATACCCTGCAACGCACAAATTATCAGAACCTGGACGGCCACCGATAGCTGCGGCAACGATGCCACCTGTATGCAGTTGATCACCATAAACGATCAACAGCCGCCTACGATCACCTGTCCGCCCAGTCAAACCGTGGGCGCAGGCCTCAGCGGCTGTACCGCCGTAGTAAACGGCATCAAATGGCTGACGGCTACCGACAACTGCGGCACGCCCCCGGTGACCTACGTCGTGTCGGGCACTACGGCCGCCACCGGCCTCAATGACGCCAGCGGACTGACTTTCAACTCGGGACTTTCCACCGTGACCTACACGGCTACCGACGCCTGCGGCAACCCGGCATCTTGTTCGTTTACTATAATGGTAAGTGATAACGTGCCGCCCAATGCCATTTGTCTACCCGGCGTCGGCATCGAGTTGGACACCAATTGTACGGCTGTACTGACGCCAGGCCTTATCGACGGCGGTTCTTTCGACAACTGCCAAATACAGTCCATTAGCGTAAGCCCAAATACTTTCAACCAATGCGGCACTTTCCCGGTGACGCTTACGGTGATGGATAATTCGGGCAATACGAGTACTTGCACCAGTTCGGTACAAGTAGCCGATGGCATCCCTCCTGTAGCTATTTGCACGGGTATCGGCGTGGTAGTAGATTCCAACTGCGTGGGCGCTGTGACGGCCTCCCTCATCGACGGCGGATCGACCGACAATTGCCAGATACAATCTCTCAGCGTAAGCCCAAGTACGCTATCGGGATGCGGCTTGTTTCCGGTTACACTCACCGTCACCGACGTATGCGGCAACAGCAGCAGTTGCGTGACGATGGTGCAAACCATTGAAGATACGCCGCCCACCATCATGTGTCCGCCCGATTTGCAGGTGGATTGCGCTTTTGGGCTTACGCCAAATATTACGGGTTATGCCACGGCAACCGACAACTGCGATCCGAATCCGGCCTTATCCTACGCCGATGTGACCGTGCCCGGCGCTTCCGCTTGCGACCTGGCGTTGCAGCGCACCTGGACAGCCAACGACGCCTGCGGCAACGAGTCGACCTGTCTGCAAGTAATCACCGTTTCAGACCATACCGTGCCAAACGCCGTTTGCCTGAATGGCGTGGGTATCGAACTCGACGCCAATTGCATGGCAACTGTATCGGCCAATCAAATCGACGGCGGCTCTACCGACAATTGTCAAATCCAAACATTTGGCGTAAGCCCAAATACTTTCAACCAATGCGGCGTTTTCCCCGTTACGCTTAGCGTCACCGATTGGTGCGGCAATACCAGCAATTGTTTCAGCGAAGTGCAGGTAGGCGACCCCATTAGCCCAGTCATTACCTGTATTCCCAGCTTTTCGGTAGTGGCCGATCCGGTGACCTGCACGGCCGTAGTGAATGGCATACAATGGGCCACGCTGAGCGACAACTGCGCCCTGCCCACCGTGAGCTACGACATTACGGGCGCGACCACCGCTTCGGGGCGGGCGATGCCAGCGGACTGACCTTCCTGGAGGGTTTTTCGACCCTTACGTACACTGCCACCGATATTTGCGGCAACACGGTATCCTGCTCGCTGGAGATAGAAGTAGCCTGCTTTCCGCAGGAAGATATTTGTTTTGAATGGGCAGCGCGTATGGGCAGCACAAACACCGATGTCGGCAATTCCATTGCAGTAGATGCGGTCGGCAACGTATATACCACCGGGCTTTTCAGGGGTACCGTCGATTTTGACCCGGGGCCGGGCATTTTCAACCTCGGGTCTTTGGGCGCAGAAGACGTATTTACAACCAAAATGGACATTAACGGTAACCTACTGTGGGCCAAACAGATAGGCGGTAGTTATATAGATTATGGAACTGGCGCCATCGATGCGAGTGGTAATGTGTATATCGCGGGCACCTTTTCTACCCCCACCGATTTCGACCCCGGGGCGGGCACATTCACCCTCACCCCCGTATCGGGTTTTGATGGTTTTCTTTTAAAATTGGACCCCAACGGCAATTTTTTGTGGGTTAAACACATCATAGCCACCTCCGCCAATTGGACATTAGTGCCTCGCGCCATAGTACTCGATCCATCGGGTAATACATACGTAACGGCAGATTTCAACGGCATCTATGACTTCGACCCGGGGGCGGGTACATTTACACTAAATTCCGCGCCAGGCTCCGACATAGTCACATTCAAAATGGATGCCGTCGGCAATCTCGTCTGGGCCAAACAGATGCAAATAACCGGCTCCGTGCAGGATATTGCGTTAGACGCACTTGGCAATGTGCTCATCGCGGGCGAATTCTGGGGTATAAGCGATTTTGACCCGAGTGCGGCGGTGTTTAATTTATCGCCCGTAGGGTCGTCGAATACATTTATAGTAAAAATGAACAGCGCCGGCAACTTCGTATGGGCCAAGCAAATCGACAACGGGACGAATTTCGGTTTGTCTCTTGTCGTGGACGCGGCTGGAAACATATACACTACCGGCGGATTTTCCAACACGGCGGATTTTGACCCCGGCCCCGGTGTTTTTTCGCTGAGTTCGGCGGGCAATTACGATATTTATATTTTAAAATTAGACGCAGCAGGCGGCCTCGTCTGGGCCAAAAACATGGGCGGCGGTTCCAACGACCGGGGTATTTCCATCGGCGTCGATGCCCTCCAGCAAGTCTACACCACGGGATTTTTTGCCGGCACAGCCGATTTTGACCCCGATCTGGGTGTGACCAACTTCACGGCAACGGGTTTTTACGATATGTTTATCACCAAACTAGATGCCGCGGGCAATTTAGGCTGGGCAAAACAAATATCCGGCATCACCGCAGAAAAAGGCAATGCAATAGCCATCGATGCCCTGGGTTGCGTGTATACCACCGGAGATTTCCAGAGCGTCGTGGATTTTGACGCGGGACCGACTGTATTTTCACTCACGTCAGCGGGTATTGAAGATGCATTTGTATTAAAAATGTGTCCTTGTATACGCACCGGTATAAACGAACCCGGCGAACAAGCAATGGGGTTTGAGCTTTTAGCCGCTTATCCCAATCCCTTTAGCCATACCACTACAATTGGATATTATCTACCTGTGTCTACCTACGTACGCCTGGTTGTCTACGACTTGCTGGGCCGCGAAATGGCCGTATTGGTCAACGAACAAATACCGCAAGGCAGCCATAGCACTGATTTCGAATTTGGCAATTTGCCCGCGGGAACATATTTTTACAGCATGCAGGCCGGTGATTACCAGGCTACCAGGAAGCTGGTCTGTGTGAAGTAGCAATCAGCAGTCAGGGCTTAGCGGTTAGGGCTTAGCAGTCAGGAGCTAAGACCTAACCGCTAAGACCTGACTGCTATTACCAAAACCTCATCAACATGTGGGCATCTCTATTTTTAGAATTAACAGAATACCCGTGGTTTCGCCGCATAGTCTGGCGTCCGGTATACAACCACCTGGCCAAAAAATTTCCAGCTAAAGACTGGTTATTTATGAATTACGGCTATGACCCCTGGATGAATCGGAACGCCCGCAACTCGACGCCGGCGACGAACCCCACCGGTACCCGCTTCAACTTTATCACTTCCTGGCTTCTCAAACGCCGATACAAGGAAAAAAGGTGCTCGAAGTGGGCAGCGGCCGGGGTGGCGGATCGTATTACCTGGCGCGTTATTTTAATCCGGCTGAAATCATAGGCATGGATATTGCTGAAAATGCGGTGGCTTTTTCCAATGAAAACCATAAAAGCCCTAACCTGCGTTATGTGGCCGGCAATGCCGAAAAAATCCCCTTTGAAGACCATTCTTTTGACGTAGTCATCAATGTGGAATCAAGCCATGCTTACGGCTCTATCGATTTGTTTTTTCACGAAGTGAAGCGCATACTCAAACCCGGCGGTTTTTTTCTCATCACCGATATGCGCGACCCTAAGAATATCCCCGCTTTCGAAAAATCACTCCTTGATAGCGGACTGGTGCTCGAAAGACAACAGGTTATCACGCCCAACGTACTCAAAGCGATCGATAGCGAAGACGAACTCAAGCGCGCGCGAATCGCCAGGCAAGTGCCCCCCGCTTATGTCCGCTTTTTTGAAGAATTCGGCGCAGTCAAAGGCTCCCAACTGGAAAAAGACTTTATGGCAGGGAAACTTGTATACTTTTGGTACGTACTCAGAAATGATGTTTGATTGTTATCGGTTGTCAGTTATCGGTTGTCGGTTTCAAAAATCAAAAATTCTCTCCCTCACTCCCTCTCACACTCCCTCCTCTCCCCCACTCAGCCTATCCCTTTTCCCGTTCGGCGCCATAAAGTGGCAATCGACATCGGAGTGCATGCATATTTGTGACGTACGAGTTAATTAATCAACTAAAATCACAAATATCATGACACGTATATTGACTACGATCCTAGTACTTGCCCTGGCTGTTACCGGCCTTTTTGCCAATGATTGCGACGCCCCGACCGGCTTGCAGGCACAACACACTACCGACGGCGTTTTGCTGAGTTGGGATGCGGCAACCAATGCCCTGTCTTACCGGCTGAAAGTGGAAAACGCAAACAACAACCCGCAGTTATTCGAGATCGAAATTAGCGTAAATGGAACGTCTTACCTGGTTACCGGACTGAATGCGAACGCCTCTTATAAATTCAAAGTACGCACGGTGTGTAGCGGCGATAAGTCGGACTGGACGAACTACACCCCCTTTCAAACAGCTGTAGCCGGCGGAGGTGGCACGGGTGGCGGTGGTAATACGGGTGGTGGCAGCACCGGCGGCGGTACGGGTGGCGCATGCGGCATCCCTGGAGGACTTAGCGTAAGCAATCTGACAGGTACCAGCGCCGTATTGAGCTGGAGCCCTATGGCCGGCGCGCTGAAGTACGAAGTAGAAGTAGAAGATGATGAAAATACCCCATTATTTGCCTTCAACGCTATTACGTCTGATACGACGATCGCAGTAATCGGCCTGGCGCCGGGCGGCAGCTACCAGTTCAAAGTGAAAAGCAAATGCGACGGCGGCTTGTCGAGCGATTATTCCGGGTGGGTATTCTTTGGCGCGGGCAATACCGGCGGCGGCAATACAGGTGGGGGCAGCACAGGCGGCGCTTGCGAAGTACCCGGCAGTATGCAGGCCCTTCAAATTACGACCACCAGCGCACTGCTCACCTGGAGCCCCGTAGCCGGCGCATTGAAATACGAAGTAGAGGTAGAAGACGACGAAAACACCATCGCATTTTCTTTCAACGCCCTCACCGCAGATACAGCTGTATTGATAATCGGCCTCACACCAGGCGGCAACTACCAGTTCAAAGTGAAAAGCAAATGCGGCGGCGGCATGTCGAGCGATTATTCTGTATGGAATTTCTTTAGCACAGCGACTCAATTAGTAGCGCCGGCCACCGGCTCGGCAGGATTGCCCTCGAATGGCGCCGTACAGGCCATGTCAACCTTCCGGGTATTCCCCAACCCCGCTACTACCGATGTAGCCGTGCAACTGGACGAGCCGGCAACGGCCCCGCTATCTGTAACGGTGATGAACGCCCAGGGTCGCCAGATGATGCGCTATAACGGCCTCGACGGCACAGGAGGCAGGATCGATCTGCCGGTATCCAACTTAGATTCGGGTTTGTACGTAGTGGTGATCAGCGACGGCCAGTCTATGCAAAGCCAACAACTACTCATTGCGAGATAAAAAGTTAGTTAGTTCCCCCCAATTATCCCGGCGCGGTGGTCACAGATCATCGCGCCGTTTTTTTTGGGTGACAAGGTCCTATTCCAACATCAATAATTCTCTCCCTCACTCCCTCTCACCCTCTCTCCCTCCCCTCCGGGATCTCCCTGCAACTCCCGGTGCATCTGGAAAACGCTGCGGTACTTTCGCTGATAAAGCGGCTCACGCCGTTGCTGAGCACCACGATGCCCAGGTCATTTTCGCGGTCGAAGGCGATTTCGGTGCGGTAGCTGTTCACGTAGCCGCCGTGGAGAATAATGCGCTGATCGCCCTTGTCGAGCACGCGCCAGCCGAGCGCGTAGTAACTTTCATCGGGATTCCAGACGGAGCAATTGCAGGCGCCGCGCAGCAGTTTGACTTGTGGTTCAAAAATAACATCCAACATTTGATCGGAAATAAGATCGGGACGGTGGCCAAGCAGCAGCAGCAACCACTGCGCCATATCCTCCACGCTGGCATTGACGCCGGCAGCCGGCACGGCGGAATAGTACAAATCGGAGATGGGGTTTTATAATAGTATTTGTCAGTAGGCTTGTGCGGATAGGCTACATTTTTTGCAGCCATCATAGCGCCGTAACCCGTGGAGGCGTTGTACATGCCCAGCGGCTGAAAAATGCGCCGGGCGAGCAGGTCGGCGTACTTTTCGCCGGTAAGGTTGTGTGCTACGTCGCCTACCACACTATAAGCAATATTCTGGTAGGAGTGCATTTCACCGGGTTTATACGACAGCCGCACTTCTTTGAGTCGCCCCACGAGTCTTTCATACGTATCGCCATGATCCAGCGAAAAATCGTAGGAGTGTGGCGGCAGTCCCACCGTATGGCTAAGCAGGTGCCGCATATTGATTTGCCGGGTTTGGCTCTGGCTGCGCAGCTCGAAGCTGGGTGCGTAGTCCAGCACTTTGTCGTCCCATTCCAGGCAACCTTCTTCTACCAGCATGCCCACCAAAACGGGGGCAAAACCTTTGGACAACGAGGCCAACCTGAAAACAGTAGCCGTATTGATAGAATCGTTGGATTGCACTCGCTTTTACCCCAAACCCTTTCTCAAATATCACGCGACCGCCTTTTACGATCGCCACTGCGGCTCCCGGTATATTTTCCTCGCCCATCGAAAAACGAACGTATTCTTCGTATTTGGTAAGCAATTCTTGGGTGGCAGGGTCGAGTTTCGGCGCTTCTTTTTCTTTGTCACCGTACAGCAAACGACCAAACCAGTTGGTAGGCGCCCATGCAGTGGAGTTAACGGCAAGCAGAAACAACACAATTCCGAATAAAGTAACGCCGTATTTTTTGGTCATATTTGTAAACTTGTCGAATGGACTGAAAACGACTTCATAACGCTATTATTGCGCAATAAGTTACAGCCCGTTAAGCATTTTGTAATGGTTTGCACCAAATGTGTGCATTGGCACTACACAAGATATTGCGTTTTTTGTCATACTAAAAAAGTGCGCCATAAAATTCCGGAATGGAGAAGGCGTATCGTATAAGTGACTTGAATAATTTAAAAATTCACACATTAAAAAAAAATCGACTCATGAAATCACTCGTAACATGGCTGTTGATAGTTGGAATGACCACTTTTGCCCAAGCCCAGATTACCCTCACGCATGCCGATGTGCCGGGCGCGGGCGACGCCATCGTTCTGGCCACTGACACCACCGTAACCGATTTGAATATCGGGACGGCAGGCCCCAACCAGAGCTGGAATTTCCTTGCCCTCGAAAACCACGAGGTATATGCCACCAACTATCTGTCGCCGGCCCAGGCGCCGCTTTCGGCAGAATTCCCTGAAGCCAATTTGTGCGCAGAAAGCCAGGGCGCCTATACATTCATGGAAGTGTCCGAATCGGAATTGCTGGGCCTCGGCCTTGTAGCCGACCTGACCGGCGATAAAAATTACATTTCTATTAAAATTGATCCGTCGCAAAAGCTGTCCGTTTTTCCCACTACTTTCGGTACTACGTTCCAGACTACCTATGCTACCGAATTTTCTATCAGCGGCGAGTTTCTGGGCGTCGACTCCCTGCGCATCAAACAAACAGCCGCACAGACTACCTTTACCGACGCCTACGGCGTAGTGCTTATGCCCAATGGATTGTACGATGCGCTGCGCCAGTATGTCGTGACCAGCTCGCTGGATTCCATCTGGGCGCTGTTTGCCGGTCAATGGCTGCTGGTTGACGCGCAGGTCAACGAATCAGAGTCGTACCAGTGGCTCTCCGCCGAATCCAAAGGCGTGCTAGTCACCATCGAAATCGACCCCAATACCGACCTGCCCTTTACGGCCACGCATTTTGTGTCGTATACCCAGGCCATACAAGCTCCCATAGCCGCGTTTACCTTTGAACCCGCCGGCAACGGCGAAATTGCCTTTACCGACGCTTCTTCCAATACCCCCACCGAATGGCTCTGGGATTTTGGCGATAATTCGACGAGCACCGAGCAAAACCCCACCCACGTCTACAACGAATCGGATATGTACGAGGTGTGCCTCACCGCTACCAACGACGGCGGTTCTTCAACGATCTGTCAGATTGTGGCGGTAATAGTGGTTTCTACCGGCGAACCCGGCGAGTCGGCACTGGCTAAAGTATATCCCAACCCGGTACAGGATGTGCTGCGTGTCCAGTTCAACCAGCCCCTCGCCGGCGGTGAACAAGCGCTGGTTTTTGATGCCTTAGGCCAGCTGATTTTGCGAAGCTCCCTGCAATCTTCTACCGATCTGAATATGAGTACTTTGCCAAGCGGACCGTATTTCTACCAGTTGATCAACGGCGAAGGCCGGGTGATGCAGTCTGGGAAAGTGCTGAAAGGAGAGTGAGAGAGGGAGCGAGAGAGAGGAGGGATTACAGAATTTCTCCCTCACTCACTCTCTCCCTCTCTCACTCACCGGACGAGTCCCCCGATCAGTCTGACCAGCTCGGTTTCGGTGGTTTTTAGGTTAAAATAGGCATTGAGTTGCGACTGGGTGGCATTGATATAGCCCAGTTGGATCGTGCGGTAATCGAAGGAATTGATGAGGCCGCCGCGGAAGCGTTCCTCTGCTATTTCGAGGTTGCGCTGGGCGTTATTCACCAACTGAGTAGTGACGTCCAGCAATTCTTTTTGGTTGTTGTATTGCGCCCAGGTATTTTCGAGGTTATTGGTCAGGGTGCGCTGCAGATCGCTGATATTGAGTTGGGCGATCAGTTCCTCCATCTTGGACCTTTCGATCTGGCGTTGGCGCAAGCCCCAATCGAAGAGGGTATAAGAGGCCGAAAAATTGATAAAGCCGTTAAAGCTGGAGCTCGTGATGCCCCCAGGTCGCGTTCCTCCCGCTGGAAAAAATGCCGGTGGCGGCGTGGTTTCTGTTGTAATTGTACACGGCGCCGGTGCGCAAATCTATCCTGGGCTGCCGGGTCGTTTCGCGCAAATCGGTTTGAATGCGGGCCAGCTCGCGGCTTACCTGCAAATTCTGCAAACTTCATTATTCGCCAGCATGCGCGAGCGGAGTGCTTCGAGGTCGTATACCGGGGCTTCGTAGGCCAACTGGTCGGTTAGCGTAAATCGCACACTCAGGTCGGGTTCGCCCATCGTCGTGTTGAGGTTGCGCAGGGCGTTTTCGTAGGTCGTGCGCTGGATGAGGTAGCTCATCGAGTCATTGATATAGGCGTCTTGCGTTTGCAATACGTCGAAAGAACTGGCCTGACCGTATTCCTGGCGCACGCGTTCGTAGGAGAGGCGGTCGCGGGAGAGGGTAAGCACCCGTTGGCGCACCTGCATCTGCTCTCTTTCCACCAGCGCGTTGTAATACGCCAGGATCACCGATTCGATGGCGTTTTCCACGGCCACCTGGGCATTGCCCTGGCTGAGCCGCTCCAGCGTTTCCAGTTGTTGCTTGGTAAACCGGATGCGGTAGCCGTCGAAGAGAATCCAAACGGCTTCTATGCCGGGTTGTACGCCCGAGCCTACCGAGTAAAATTCGCGAAGAAACGAAGCGGGGTTGTTGGTCTGCTGGTAGGTATTATTGAGATTGAGGGTGAGGTCGATGGCGGGGTATTTTCCCGCTACGGCCCAATTATTGTCGTTTTGGGCTATCGCCACCTCGCGTTCGGCAATTTGAACCTGAAAATTTTGTTTCAAGCCTTTCTCAATAGCCTGCGACAGGCTCAGCGATTCCTGCGCCTGCAGGCTGACCATAACAAATACGGCGAGTTGGCAGACTAACGCAACACGTTTTTCATCGTCGATTTGGATTAATAACTTACACAAAACGCTTTTTCAAAGACGTAGCGTTTAAAATAAAAATTATAAAAAATACAATGCCTGTGGCGCAAAGTTTGTAATAAACTGGTGCTGTGCAAAAAAGCCAGCATGGATAACCCAGCTACTATGCCCGTACTGATGGCCATTCCGCCCAAAGATACCAACATAGCCAGCAAAAATGCATGGGAGGCCCGCCTTTGCAGTTCAAAAACAAAAAAACGTTGCAGGACGAAGTTGACGAGTACGCCGCAGGTATAGGAGATGACGTTGGACGGCGCCGGCGAGAACACGCGATCGACCAGCATGAGGTAAAGCGTATAGTCTACCGCCGTAGCTATGGCGCTGGCTGTAGCATATTTGGCCTTCATCATGACCAGTTGCCTGGCTTTTTCCATCCAAACGCTCATGAAATCGATTTGCGCAAAAATAAGCTTTTCCAGGAGGAGTCGGCCGGTAAGATGATCTTGTTACCGCAAAAAACGATGTTTTTGCGTAATAGTTTAGTGCATTAGGCAGTTTAGTGCATGCGCAGTTTAGCGTTAGGGTTTAGTGCATTCGCACTTTAGCTAAACCCAATCGCTAAACCCGCCGAAGGCGCTAAACCCTCCTAAACAGGGTTGGGGACACAAAGGCGACTAATGGCTTCCAAAGCACTTTATTAGTTGAGCGAAAACTGCAATACCCGCTCGGCGCTGTTGTGGAACATGAGCTCGGTGATCTGAGGCGTCATGTAGTCGATCAGGGGCATCTGCGCGATGAGTTCCATCACGTCAAATTCAGAATCGGCTAGCGCCACGGCCCACAACTGAGAGCGATCCATGGATAGCGAGTAGGATTTGAGTTTGCCCTCTACGAGCATATTATTGATAATGTAACGCTGCTGAGGTATGAGTGCCATAAACGTTTCGTCAATCGTTTGGGGCAACTCGAAAGTAATCATGAAGGTCTTTTTCATCTTCTGTATTTTGGATAGTCCGGGCAGCCGAAGCAAACCCGACATTATAACGCAAAAATAGCAAAAAGGGTTGCATTGTTGATGTGCTGATGTGCTGATTTGCTGATTTGCTAATTTGCTAATTTGCTAATTTGCTAATTTGCTGATTTGCTGATTTTTAAAATATTTTTTTTAATGCGTTAATTATCAGCACATCAGCACATTAACTCATCAGCACATCAATCAATATAAACTCCCATCTTCCCCATTTGGTAATCGCGCATTGCCTCCAGCAATTCAGTTTGCGTGTTCATCACAAAGGGGCCGTACTGGGCTACGGGTTCGTCGATGGGTTGCCCCGAGAGCACCAATATACGGCTGGTAGCCAGTCCTTTGAGGTGGATACCTTCGCCGTCGTTGCGCAGGTGGATCAGCGTAGAGTCGCCGTACGAGAAATTGTTATTGAACTGCACATCGCCGTCGAGAATATAAAATAAAGCGTTGTGATCGGCGGGCAGGTCAATGTCGATTTCGCCGCCCTCTTCCAGGCTCACCTGTAGGGCGAGTATGGGTGTAAAGGTGCGGGCGGGGCCTTTGATATCGCGGTATTGGCCTGCTACTACGCGCAGTGAGGCGAGGCCGTCGGGCGAAGTCCAGGCCGGTATTTGTTCCGACTTGATATCCTGGTAGTCGGGTTGCGTCATCTTGTGCGATTTGGGCAGGTTGATCCACAACTGGATGCCCTCCATGACGCCGCCGTTTTCCACAAATTGCGGCGAAGCCATCTCGCTGTGTATGATGCCTCGGCCCGCCGTCATCCATTGCACGTCGCCGCCGTTGAGCCAGCCCGTGTTGTCGCGGCTGTCGCGATGGCGGATGCCGCCGCTATACAAAAAAGTGACCGGCTCGAAACCGCGGTGCGGGTGCGGCCCCACTGCCAGGGGGTCTACGCCCGGCTCTGCCGAGGTGGGTCCAAAGTGGTGCAACAACAAAAACGGATCGATTTGCTGTACGCGAACGGTAGGCAACGCCTGCTTGATAGCCGTCTGGCCCATCTGCATGGGTTCGCCCTGTATGATATGTGCAACGGTCCTGTATGTCATGATAAATTTTATTGTTTAAACATCAATAATAGCGCCAAAGTTCTATTTCCTGCCTTTTTGGCATTAATCCGACTCAAAAATCTGAATTTTTAGCATATAATTTCAGGTACATTGCAGACGTTGTATAACTTTGAGGAGGTTGTCTGTTCTCCGTTGTCCGTTCTCTGTTATCCGTTCCTTATCTTTGTCAGTTAATCATTAACAGAGAACAGAGAACAGAGAACAGAGAACAGAGAACAGAGAACAGAGAACAGAGAACAGAGAACAGAGAACAGAGAACAGAGAACAGAGAACAGAGAACAGAGAACACAAACCATCCAACATGAAAAAAATACAATTGTTACTTGCTTTCTGCGGTTTCTCCATCCTGGCCTGGGGGCAGCAGCATTTCACGGTGCAAGCCGGCATGTTTCTCAACGCCAAATCCGAGGATTTTGACGGCGTGCGCGACCTGGGATTCGTATATGCGGAAGTAAGCAACGACAACGTGTACCGGGTATTTGTGGGGGCTATGAAAAAAGCCGATGCGGACAAAGTGACGGCCACGCCGTGGCCAGCGGGGCTATGGCAACGCCCAAACCATGGAAACCGCTTGTCGGAGGTCGCAACCCGCCCGTCATACAACCGGCCACCCGCGACGCCGGCAAGGTCATTGAGGGGCGAACTGGGAAAAGCGGGAGATTCTATAACGACGCCGCTGCGGGCGACGATATAAAGATCACCACGGCGCCCTATGCCGATATCAACGCCGCTAAGCGCGACTCAGCCGCATCCAGCAGTTGGGATTCAAAGACGCTTTCGTAAAATGTCAACAGCGCGGTATTGTTCGTCCTATGGCGCCGGCACCGGCAAAGCCTACGAAGCCGTCAAGCTGAGCAACCGCGAACTGCGCAAATACCTCCTGCTCGCCCAACACGGCGAAACTGGCGTCAACGACCGCCTGCAGCAAGCTATCGACAACCTGGTCACCGACCCTCGGCTGTGCTGGTACTCGAGAGTTCTTCCACCTCTATCGCCAAGGCTTACCGGGCCTCCATGCTATCCCCAGCCAGGCGCCGACAACGAAGTCAACCGCCTGATGAATGCCGCCCTCAAAGAAACCTACGGCAACCGCCCGTTCAAAACCCCACCTCCGTTTGACTACCGCTCTACCTATGCCTACCAGGATCTGGATCAGCTCATTCTGCACCTGTACTATGTGCACAGCTCTCCCGGCATGACCTATTCGGTGCCCTGCTGGATGAACGACCGCCACCCCGCGAGTCGGGTAAGGCCGCCACTGCTGCCGCAGCATTCCCCGCCGGCGAATTCAACTCAAAGCCTGCGACCCGCTGTCGCAATGGGAAGAAATCCAAACAATGCTCGTCATCGCTTCCGATATGCAACCGGGCAACAAAGCCGACGCCGCCAAAGCCACCGCCGCCACCACCCAACGCTCCCGGTTGCTGACTACCACATACTCCCCCACTAAAGACGAACAACGCAAGGCCGAAAGCTGGAACCAGCAAGTCTGGGACGGCCTCAATATCTGGTCGGCCAAAGACCCCATGCACCAGCAAATGGTGACCGCCTTCAAAGTGATGTACTTCCAGTCGCAAGTCCGCCTCGAAGATTATTTCATCGACCGCGGCTTCGAAGCCGAAGAAGCCAAAACGCTGGCGATCCAGATGTTGCAAGCGCTGGTGGGCGTACAGCTGGCCAGGTTTGCTAGTTAGCGGGGTTGTGGGTTGTGAGTTGTCGGTTATCCGTTATCTGTTATCCGTTCCTTAACTTTAACAGAGAACAGAGAACTACCCCGACTTTGCCAGGTTATTCTTCACATAATTCAGCACCTGACGTACCGTCTTCTTGCGGATTTCGCGTTCGATTTCGCGGTCGCGGCGGTCGACCACGTATTGAAACTTGAGGTCGAGGCTGTCCTTGCGAAGATCCACGATTTTCAGGTGGAAAGTATTGGGTGCGATGTGTTCTTTAAAATCGGCCAGCGTGTGGATGAGGTCATTTTCGAGCTCTTCGATAGTAGTAAATGAATTGATATTTACTTCAAATTCAATATTCACCTTCCTGATCTCGCGTTTGGTGTAATTGACCACCTCATTGGCGTAAAATTTATTATTGGGAATATAAATTACGCGTCGTCTTCGTTCAACAGGGCTACTTTGTTACGGGTCAGGTCGATTACCTTTGTGCTCGCCTATTTTACATAATCATCATAGAAATCTCCCTGGAGAAACTGATAATAATGCCGCTGATGACGTCGGTGATAAATTCTTTGAAAATGCGATGGCTGCAGGGGCGATTACGTGGTGGCAGTTCCTGTGGCGCGATGCCCATGAGCGAAAAGAGCGCAAGGATGGCCGCGATAGTGGCGGGATATAATAAATATTTTCAAGACCGATCACCACGTTATCGGCCTGCCTGCCCGCCCTTTTCGGCGGCGGTACAGCCAGGATAAGGCCATCACAGCCACGTTGGTGGCGAAGGCGAATAACAAAAACTGGATGGCAATAGCTACAAAATGCTGATTGGGCGACCAACTATCGATCCATTCGTGCTGACTCCATCGCAAAACGATCAATACAATCAGTGCGATTATTTTAAGTATTCGGTTCAGTGTCATTTCTTTTTTTGTTTCGCAATAACTATTTATATATCAGCCACTTAGCGCGCTTTGCGAATCCTTTGCGAGCCTTGCGTTAAAAAAATGCCGTGTGACCAAGGTATGGTTAAGCAATTAGTTCTTGCCGTTTCGTTTTATTTTTTTTGCAAATGCTTCGCCAAATTACGATATTTCCCCATGCCGGTTTTACAACTACACAATTCATCTGTAAAAAACAGCCTGATTCTGTTGTCAGTTTGTCTCGCTTTTCCTTTTTTATTAAAAAGTGAAAATAGCGCTACCCCCCGTATTATTAATTTTACAAAAATCATTTACAAGGCCCAAAACCAGATGTGGGCCATCGCCCAATCGCCCGACAAAAGCCTGTATTTTGGCAACAACGACGGCCTGATAGAATACGACGGCGCGCGCTGGCAAACCTACAAACTCCCCAACAAACAGATCGTGCGCAGCGTAAGGTGCAATGCCTCGGGGCGCATATATACGGGCGGCTTCGGCGAATTCGGCTACTGGGTACCCCACCCCGCTTCCGGCCAACTGCAATACCACTCGCTCAGCCAGAACATGGCCAACGAAAGTATCGCCAAAGAAGAGATCTGGCATATCCTGTCACACGAGAAGTCGGTGTTTTTTCAATCCTTTGGCGTCATCTACCGCTACGACCTCAAGACGGTAGAAGAAATACGCCCCCCCGACAATATCATGTTCCTCCAATCGGTGGGCAGCGACCTTATAGCGCCGGTCATCGGCAAGGGCTTGTACCGGTGGACGCCGGCGGCGGGATTCCGCTTTATCAACGGCAGCGAGTTATTTGCCGCCAGCCGGGTGATAGCCATATTGGCGCACGGCAACAAATGGCTGGTCTGCACCGAAAACCAGGGCATCTTCGCTTACGACGGCCAATCCTTCGCCCCCTGGACCACGCCCGCCCAGTCCGCCCTGAGCGCCAACCAACTCAACAAAGCTATCCGGCTCGCCAACGGCTGGATCGCCCTCGGCACTATCCTCAACGGCGTCTACCTGCTCGACGAAACCGGCCGGGTCGTCTACCACCTCAACCGCAATAACGGCCTTCAGAATAATACCGTACTAGCCCTCCGCCAGGATCGCGCCGGCGACCTCTGGGTGGGCCTCGACAAAGGCGTCGACCTCATCGCCCTCTCCGACCCGCTCACCTATTACCAGGACCGCAGCGGCAAAATCGGCGCCGTCTACGCCGCCGCAGCGATACACCAGGGCCGCTTCTACGCCGGCACCAACCAGGGCCTCTATGCTAAATCCTCTCCGGCGGAGACTTTCAACTCGTAAACCGCACCCAGGGCCAGGTGTGGGAACTTTATCAGACAGCGCCTCCTTACTCTGCGGTCACAACGACGGCACCTTCGCTATCAACGGCTTTTCTGCCGACAACATATCGCCCATCACCGGCGGCTGGCAACTCCTGCCCTGGCCCGGCAGCGACTACCTGCTGCAAGCCACCTACACCGGACTTGCCTTGCTCGGCAAAAATCAGCAAGGACAACGCCGCCTCTCGCACCGCATTGAGGGATTCGTAGAACCCATCCGCTTTATGGGCATCGACAGCCGAAAAAGGGTGTTGGCGGCCAACCAGTACAAAGGGCTGTACCTGATAGAACTCGACCCCTCCCTGCAGCGCATCAGTCGCCGCCGCGAACTCACCGCCGCCGATGGTTTGCCCACTCCTTTTAAAATCAGAATAATACAACTCCAGGACCGCCTCCTGGTACAAGCCGACACCCTGGTTTTCGTGTGGGACGAAACCCGGGAAAAATTGACTTACATAAAAGAATACAGAGGAATTAACCTCACCGGCGGCAATTTCAGGATCGTGCCAGGCCGTGGCGGCGAGTGGTTTAAAGCCTACCCCAACCGCCTCGAATGGTACCGCCACGGCGAGTTTCTGGGCCAGCTATCCGTGAGTCTGGTGCCCGATTTTGAGCGTATCATTCCGCTCGACGACAGTACCTACCTATTCTGTCTCGACAACGGTTATGCCCTGCTGCAGCGCCCGCTGGCGCAGGAAACTGCCGGGCAAATCCCTGCCCCACTCATCAGCCGCATCGAATTGCTCAACGCTACTCAAACCTTCGCGGGAAATTCTCCTGACGTCCTCCACCCGGCCCGGCCCATGAACGGCCTGCGTTTTGTGTATTCGCTGCGTTTTACCCCAGCCCCCGCTTTTTCAAAGCCGGCTGGTCGGCTTTCAGGAAGGTGGTCGGCCTGGGGAAAGCGCAAGCAGAGAATTTACCAACCTAACGCCGGGCAACTACGTCTTCGAAGTGCGCGCCAACCTTTCTGATGCCATCCAAAAAATTGCCTTCGAAATCGAGCCGCACTGGTACGAAACCCTATGGGCCCGCATACTCATGCTGGCCGCGTTGCTCGCCCTGCTCACCGCCTTTTTGGTGTGGAACCAGCACCGCTTCGAGCGGCACCGCAGGCAAGTAGAGTTGGACAACGAGCGGCAACTGCAACAAGAGCGCATAAAAGTGCGCAATGAGCAATTGCAGAGCGACGTCATCAACAAAAGCCAGGAATTGGCCAACTCCACCTTCAACCTCGTGCGCAAAAACGAGATCCTCATGCAGATCAAAGAGGCCCTCAACGACATCAAAGGCGACCTCGGCGCCCGCCTACCCGACAAATACCACCAGCGACTCATCCACCTCATAGACAGCCACCTCGAAAGCGAACACGACTGGCAGGTTTTCGAAACTAACTTCACCCAAGTACACGAAGTATTCTTCAAGCACCTCAAAGAGCAATTCCCCGATCTCACTCCCGGCGACCTCCGCCTGGCCGCCTACCTCAAGATGAACTTTAGCCTCAAAAGAAATCGCCCCCCTGCTCAATATCTCTATCCGCGGCGTTGAGAACAAGCGCTACCGCCTCCGCCACAAGCTCGGCCTCCCCTCCGATGCCAACCTCACGGAGTTTTTGATGGGGTTTTAACCGTTGTCGGTTATCTGTTCTCTGTTATCCGTTCCTTAACTTTGCCAGTTAAACTTAACAGAGAACAGAGAACAGAGAAACAGAGAACAGAGAACAGAGAAGAGAGAACAGAGAAGAGAGAACAGAGAACAGAGAACAGAGAACAGAGAACAGAGAAGAGAACAGACAGAGAACGAGGAGCAGTTCACTGTTCACCGTTCACTGTTCACTAATTTGCTTTTTCCAAAAAACCATTTATCTTTGCGTCCGCTAAACCGGCTACAACCACGGAGGAGGGGCAGAGGCGGTTGATTGCAACAGTCTTGAAAACCGTCGTGCCGAGAGGTGTGGGGTTCAATCCTCCCTCCTCCGCAGAGACAATACGGGCCGCCTGATAGGGCGGACTTTTCAAAAGCGACCAAGCTGGCTTGAAGGAGCCTTTTTGAGAGAAGAAAGCCAAAAAAGGGCCATGTTAACTTTGCAGGCTAACGGGATCAACGATAGTTAATCCCTCCTCCTCCGCAGAGACAATACGGGCCGCCTGATAGGGCGGCCTTTCTTTTTTTCCAAAAAGGCGACCAAGCTGGCTTGAAGGAGCCTTTTTGGAAAAGAAAAAGCCCGAAGGGCCGTATTGGCTTGAACTACCCAAGGACTGCAACGATAGTTAAATCCCTCCTCCTCCGCAGAGACAATACGGGCCGCCTGATAGGGCGGCCTTTCTTTTTTTCCAAAAAGGCGACCAAGCTGGCTTGAAGGAGCCTTTTTGGAAAAGAAAAAGCCCGAAGGGCCGTATTGGCTTTGCAGGCCCCCCCCAACGGGATCAACGATAGTTAATCCCTCCTCCTCCGAATAATAAACAACAAAATATTGTAAATCAATTAATTACAGGGGTTTTTCTTGAATGAAATGTCGACATTTTTGAAAAAATAAAAACAAATTGTATATTTACTGAATGAAATAAAACAACTCATCCAGCTATGAAAAAAGAACTAATCCTCGAACTTTTCCAAAAATTTGAAAACGCCTGCTACCTGATCGAAGGTACAGAATGTTGGAGCGCCCGCGAACTACAGGTTATACTGGGTTACGCCAAATGGAGCAACTTCCTGAACGCCATCGACAAGGCCAAAGTCGCCTGCGAAGGCGCGGGTGAAAACCAGGTGACATCATTTGCCGACGTCGGGAAAATGATCGACCTTCCAAAAGGAGCCCAACGTCATCGACGACTTCGCCCTCGCCCCTAGCCTGCTACCTGGCTGAGACGTAAAAACTGGAACGCTAAAGCCGAACAGAAAAAGCCCTGCAAAACCCGAAAACTAACCCCAAATACGGATGGGGAAAAGGAGGAAGAACGGTAAACTCGAATTCGTTCAAAACAAACTGTCATTTGAGAAGCTGAGACAATACGGGCCGCCTGACAGGGCGGCCTTTCGTTTTTACGCCCTCCTGATAACCAGCCTTTTGCATTAGCCTTGCCCATTTTCCCCATGATGAATATCATTGCAGTTCTACTTTGGGTATGTTATTTTTAACAAATAAAATATCCGAATTCCCGATTGCCTGCCATAGTGAACGATTTATGTTTTCAACTAATAACAGGGCATGCATAAAAAGGACAAACTGCTTTGTTTCTTTTCCTTATTGTTGCTCCTCGCAGCCTATCCTGAATATGTGTTATTAGGCCAAACAAAAATCCTCCGGAATCCTCTCCCTCCTAATATAGAAATTTTCGAATTGCCAGGCGGCAACCTGGGCAACCGGGTTAGACAAATCGTTCAGGACAGCGTAGGCTTTCTGTGGTTTACCTCTTCTTCCGGCTTGCACCGTTACGATGGATATGAAGTAAGAACGTACCTACACAACCCCGATGACAAGACCACTATTTCAGCGCACCTCTCCTATTGCCTTTATGTGACCCGCGATGGGTCTTTATGGGTGGGTACCTATAACCAATTGGGCGGGCTATGTAAATTCGACTATCCTACCGAAACATTTATGCATTTTGAGCATGAAGCACCGGAAGAAGAGCGGCTTACTGACGCTCCGATTAACTGTATCACGGAAGACCACGCCGGTTTTCTCTGGGTGGGAACAAATAACAAAGGACTATTCCGAATCGACAGAAAGTTGGGTAATGTCCGCCGGTATTATCATGTACCATCCGATTCCGGTAGCATAAGCAATAATTGCATCACTACGCTTTTTGTAGATTCGAAGGGCGTTCTTTGGGTAGGAACAGGCGTTGAAATGCTTATGATGCCCGCCGGCGGCCTCAATCGCTTTAATGCGGAATCCGAGACTTTTACCCGGTACCTCCACCAACCCGACAATCCTCACAGCCTGATCAGCAATGTTGTACATGCTATACTGGAAGATTCCCGCGGCAACTTCTGGGTGGGTACAAGAGGAGATGGCTTGCATTTGATGGACCGGAAAAGGGGACATTCAAGCGGCATCAGTTGTTGGATCTTTCCGGGGTTAGTCAGCTTAAAATACCCTATTTGACCGCATTTAATTCCGTAAGCTTTATTTATGAAGATTTCGACCGGCGGCTGTGGGTGGGTACCCTTTTGGGGGGAATAAGCTGCTATGATCCTGCAACCGGAGGTTTCGACAAATTCGAATATAACGAACGAGATACCCGGGGCTTGAAATCTCAGATTGCCTGCTCCATTTTTCAATCTGCCGATGGAACGATGTGGCTGGGCCCCGGCCATGATTTTAACCCGCGCGTCCAGCGACTGGAGATGGGCAATAAGCGCTTCTCTTTTTACCCCATTCAAAACCGGATACAAACCTTTTTAGAAAGCAGGGATGGAAATACGTGGATAGGCACCCTGAATGCAGGGCTGATAAGGCTCAATCGGAAAACCGGGATAACAAACCGGCAACCGATATTTACCAACGGCCAGGATTACGACTTTTATGAGGATGTGGGTTGCCTGTATGAAGACCGGCAAGGCCTGATCTGGATCGGCTTCAGCTACAACAGGGCATTAATTGTATTGACCCGGCTACCGGTAATCAAAAACGCTATTTTTTCCATCAAAACCCGGCGATACATTACGCGTATTACTAACCGATATCATGGAAGACCATTTAGGCCGGATTTGGATATCGAGTATTCGGGAGGGCATTTTTCTTTTCGATAAAAAAACAGCTACCATTAGCCGGTTTCAAACACCTCCTTCCGCTAATGGCGGCCTTTCACTAAAAAATGTAACCAAGCTATTTCGCGACAGTAAAGGCAGAATGTGGATCGGCTGCGGTGGTGGCCGCTTCGAACAGGGACAAGCGCTCAGCATTAGTTGCGTGGATTTCGGAATGGATACGATCTACCATTATACCCTTCACCCCAAAATTGATGACATTAGACGATATATCAATGGTATTGAAGAAGACGGGAGTGGCAATATCTGGATAAACGCCTTTCAAACCCTTTTCAGACTGGATCCTTCAAGCGGCCAGATCCGCCAATTTAATCATCAACACACCCGCTTTTCAATCCGCTTCTTTCGCCATGGCCAAAGACAAAGCGGGAAACTTGTGGATCTCGGGGATGACGGATTCACTTGTTTCGACCCCATAAACGAACGCGTTTTGGCTTTCAAGCCAGGGCGGCTATCTCACAATTTTATTGGTTTCAAGTTGGCAGGTTTTTGCAATAAAAATGGAGAATTGTTTTTTGGCGATAATAACGGTTTTCATGCCTTTTTCCCCAAAAAAGCCATTCAAGAAATCATGCGCTTTAGTCCCAAAGTCAGACTGACCGAATTCCTGTTAGCAGGTTCACGGCTGAAAGCTTTACCCGGTAGCCCCTTAACAAAGAGCATTTGGGAAACAAGTGAAATCAAACTTGCCCACCATCAAAATGTTTTTTCCATCCGGTTTTCCACTATGGATTTTCGCTCGCCACTAACGACCCGTTACCTGTATATCCTGGAAAACTATGACGCCGAATGGCGATGGGCAAGCGCTAACCCCATGGCCGGTTATTCCCGGGTACCGCCGGGTAAATACCGCTTTCGGGTAAAAGCACTGACAAACGGGAGTTTCTGGAGTGAAGAAGTATCCCTCCACATCTCGATATCACCTCCTTTGTGGGCCAATATTTGGGCCTATAGTTTTTATGTGGTTATATGCAGCGCGCTGATCTATTTTATTGTAAATCTTCAGTTTAAACGCCGCCTGGCACAAGCAGAAACAAAAGCCCTCCGCAGGCTCGACCATGCAAAAAACCACCTATACACCAATATTTCCCACGAATTTCGCACCCCGATAACCGTGATTATGGGTATGGCCCGTCAAGTGAAGGATAATCCGGAAAAATGGTTCCGCCATGGGCTGGAAATGATCATCGAGAATTCTCAAAAATTGCTCCGCCTGGTCAATAACATGCTCAACTTGAGTAAAGTGGAAGCAGGCGTTATGGAAGTTCAAATGCAACAAGGTAATATAATCAGCTATTTGTATCAGGTCGTAGAGCCCTTTTTGTGGTACGCAAAAAGCAAAAATATCCAACTGGATTTCCACCCTAAAGAAAACGAAATCCTTATGGACTACGACGCCGAAAAACTAACCCATATTTGCGCTAACCTGCTCTCTAATGCCATCAAATTCACTCCGGAAGGAGGCCGGGTTGATGTAGAAGCATCCACCTGTGAAATAGCAGGCCAAAAATGCCTCTCGTTGCAAGTTACAGATACCGGCATTGGAATTTCTAAAGAACATGTACCGCATATTTTTGACCGATTTTTCAGTCAGCCCCTGCCAACCGTTCAAAAAGCCGGTTTATATGGCCCTGACCAGGAAGCCTCAACCGGCATAGGCCTGGCATTGACCCGTGAACTGGTGAAATTGCTGGGCGGACAAATCGAAGTTGAAAGCCAGGAAGGGCAGGGAAGCACGTTTGCCGTAACACTGCCAATCCATAGAACTTCACCTTTATTTACAGATCATCCCCATCAGGATTGGAATGATACAAGTGGCCCCTCAAATGGCGAAACGCTCCCTATTGCCTTGATCGTCGAAGATAACCCCCACGTAGTCATTTATCTGATTTCTTTCTTGTCTGATAAATACCAAATAGTAACCGCAAAAAATGGCACTCAGGGGATCAACCAGGCTATAGAGCATATTCCGGACATCATCATCAGCGATGTCATGATGCCCGAAAAGGATGGTTTTGAACTCTGTGAAACCATTAAGCAGGACTCTCGAACCTGCCATATCCCCATTATTTTGCTCACGGCCCGGACGGACCAAACCTCCCGGCTATCAGGTTTACAAAAAGGAGCCGATGCCTACCTGGCCAAACCCTTCAACCAGGATGAAATGCTGATCACGATGGAACAATTGATCAAAGGAAGGCGCCAATTACAGCAGTACTACCTGGCAGCCGCCGGATTGTCGGCTGAATCACACACGACAAAGGATCCTTTGGAACTTCCTGTGGCAGATCATACTTTTGTGAAAAATGTGTACGACATTGTATTGGCCCACCTCGACGACTATAATTTCCAAGTCCAGGATATCACCAATAAAATTCATTTAAGCCATTCCCAACTCCATCGAAAATTAAGAGCGCTCACCGGAATGTCCACCAATAATTTTATCCGGTCAATCCGGCTGCAAAAAGCCCGGGCGATGTTAAAAGACCAGGATCGTTCTATCACTTCTATAGCATTGGATACCGGGTTTCAACACCCCGATTATTTCAGCAAAGTCTTTCACGACGAATTTGGAATGACGCCTACCGCATTTAGAGAAAAACACTTCGATAATATCACATAGCTGCTGCGGGCCTATCTGCAGTTATGCAATAAATTTTATGGCGATTGCAAGATTTGTTGGGGCATTAGTATCTGTGAAACATCAATTTGCAGGTAAATGGCTTCATTAAAATCTAAACCTATGAAAAAGTTAATCGCCTTTTTAATCATAGCCGCTTGTTGGGGACTCAATACCCCATCTTTTGCACAAACCCAGTTAGGAGGAGATATGGACGGTGAAGCACCACTAGACCGGCTGGGTAGCGCCGTCGCCCTCTCCGCCGACGGCAATCGACTGGCAGCCGGCGCTCCAGGAAATGACGCAAACGGCGATAAAGCCGGCCATGTGAGGGTGTATGAATTACTAAACAGCGCCTGGATACAAATGGGCGAAGATATCGACGGCGGCACAGCGTTCGACGGGGCAGGTAGCTCGGTTGACTTGTCTGCTGATGGCAACCGCCTGGCTGTCGGGCTGCCCGGTCATAACGCCGTCCTGTCCGGAATCGGCCAGGTCCGCATTTACGAATGGTTGGATGGGGGTTGGTCGCAACTCGGCCAGGCTATTGATGGCCAAATAACTAATGAAATAGCGGGTACATCCGTATCGCTTTCTGCCGATGGGATGAAAGTGGCCATTGGGGCGCCCTATAAATTTGACGCCGGAAACGGACATCCATCGGGAAAAGTAAGGATATACAAATGGTTTCAAGGAGTCTGGACACAAGTAGGTGAGGACATCATAGGAAGTGTATTAAGCGACGAATTCGGCGTGTCGGTTCCAGCTTTCAGCCGACGGCAACAAAGTCGCCATCGGCGCTTCATTTGGTTCTTTTCCAACCATTAACGGCCAACCGGGAGGGTATGTGAAAATCTACGAATGGATAAACGAAACCTGGACACAGTTGGGAAGCACGTTAATCGGTGATACAGCAGACGACGAATTCCGGCTCTTCGGTTTCACTGTCAGCTGATGGCAACAGGGTCGCATGCGGAGCGGTGCTTTGTGATGTGAATGACCCATACGCGGACAGGTGAAAGTGTATGAATGGAAAAATGAATCCTGGACGTTGATGGGCCCTGTTCTCAACGGCGAAGCTTTTGACTATTTTGGCGCATCGGTCTCTCTCTCGTCCGATGGCAGCCGCCTGGCCGCTACCGCGCCTGCCAAAGACGGCAGCGCGCCAAATACCGGAGTAACCAGGGTATACGAATGGATGAATGGAGCCTGGACGCAATTAGGCGCCAATATCGACGGAGAAGCTGAAGCCGACGAGGCCGCGGCAGTCTGCCTGTCCGCCGACGGCAACAGACTAGCCATCGGAGCAGCATATAACGATGGCAACGGCGCTTTATCAGGGCATGTGCAGGTATTTGAACTCCCCCGGTTTTGGACGTACATCCTGTCCAAACTATTCCCCTGAAAAACTACCCCAATCCAACGAGCGGCCTCTTATTTTTACAGGCCCAAAATCCGGAATCCATCAAGATTATGGATGCAACGGGCGCTTAGTATTACTGCTAGAGACCGTAACACAACATATAGACATTTCTCATTTACCCAACGGAATATATGTTGTACAAGCTTATGTGGACGGCCTTTTGATGAGCAGCAGGATAATTAAAGACTAAGACAGAAGGCTAAAGTATACGAAGAGACTTACCCGAAAAGCGACGATCTTGTTTAATGTAAAAATGTGTTTTTAACCAAAAAATCCAACCATGAAAAAGATGATTTTTCTTCCGATACTGGCGCTTATTATACTGGTGGTGTTAAGCTGTGAAAAAAGACCAGATTTCAATACTACCCTGGCTGGAAGATGAGCAAGAGATGCTTGACGATCGCGGAAACGCTACTGTTCCATTCCGCGGGGAGTATACCACCCTACCCCGAGTTTGTAAGTATCGATTACACGACGGGAAACCAAACGTTTAATATTCCTTCTAATGGCAAGGCTACCCACTTGGGGAAAAGTACCTGGTTTTCAGTTTCTCAGGTTCACAATACCTTTATTGAAGAAGCTCCCTGGGATCAAACGGGTACTTCTATCTTCACCTCTGCCGACGGGTCTACGCTTGTAGGTACCTTTGTGGGTACTACCGGACCGCAAGGTGATAGCCCATTTGTGGGCGCCGGAACCTATGTGATCGAATCCGGCACCGGCAGGTTTGTAGGGGCCAGTGGCAACGGAACCTACTCTTATGTCGTAGCGCCTGATTTTTCAAGCGCACACCTTGTATTTACAGGCACTATTACGAAGCCATAAATTGTTGCCTGCCCTTACGTGACTTCTTGTCACGTTTTTAACCATAAAGAAGCAGGTGTTCCAAAGCTATGGAGCACCTGCTTTTCGTTTTTTATTATTAACATTTATACCACACACCGTTTTCAATTCACCGGCCGGTCATCCAACCGCTTTTTCACTTTTATCTCCAAATACGCCACATTATTGCGCTCATTAGATTCAGGGTGTTTGTTGCCGGCATCGGCTACAGCCATCACGTAATAAGTGCCCTCCGGTGTATCCCGGGGTATAACCATGCCCGATTTTAACTTCAGGTTGACCATGCCGCCGGTAATATCTACTTCGTAGCGGCCGTTGTTCAGCAACATGCCGTCTTTGTATTTTTCAGAGGGGTAAGCCAACGGCGCGGGAACGGGGTACGTTTTTTTGGACCTAAGTACCAAATCGACTGTCACCGTTTCCTTTGTCAAATCGGGCATAGCTTGCTTTAATGATACGACCAAGCCCTTTTTGATTTCACTGCCGGGATACATATTCATCGGCGACCTCATCATGGAGACTATGACCGCAGAATAATCCGGTTTCACAGGTGCGATCACAACAGGCTTGAACTCCATACCCCAATAGTGGCCGGTAATGGGCAATGTTTTGATTTCTTTCCAGGAAGAAGTGGCGTAGATATGAATATTATCTTGGTGTTCGGCTACAGCCAGCCAGCCTCCATGGTCTGAAAATGTAACGCCCTTCAGGTGCGTCTCAGCAGGAAAATAGAACTGGGTGACCAGCCGAAGCAGTTTGGCGTCAAAAATCTCAACTTTGTGATCGCTCACTATTGCCGCCCACCGACCTTTTGGATCGATGGCAATATCAACTGTAGGCTCACCCATCGTTTTTTCAGTTCTTTCCCGGCGCCGGCTTTCCATTCCTGTACAAACCATCCAAACCTAGACCCCATAAACAGGCGTTCGCCATCGGGAGTATAAGCCAGACAGGTCAGCTCATAGTCATCCCTCGCTCTGAGTGCAAAAGGCGAAATAGTCCAAACTTGAAGTTCTTTTTTGGTGGCAATGGCTATTTCTTTGCCATCGGGGCGGTACTGCAAATCCACGGCATCCGGCAGGCCGGCTTCGTGTTCCGGATTAGGGCCGAGGATGTATAACCCTCGATCAAGGACACTGGCAGCAATATGCCTGTTGTCAGGGCTATAATCCAGTTTCCATGGACATTTATCCGATTCCAAGGGAACATCCACCTGCGAATAATTGGTTGTTTCCAGCCTTACTACATCATTCGGGCTGCAATCCGCAATAGCCAGGTATCGACCGTTTTTGCTGTATGACAAATCAACCAATTCATCCAAATTCAACTCTTTCTTTACACTCCAGTCACCGGTGCTAACAACTATCGCCTTATTTTCCTCGATAATGGTAATCTCTTTTGAATCTTCAGGAGGGGTATTATTAAAAGAGAAAATAAACACCCCGCTCTCAATGGCAAGCGCCAATGGCAGTACCCACCGCAAGAGGTGGTGTATAGGAGTATTTTCATCGTTTGATGCTTTATGACTCAAATCATTACAACAATTTTCAAGCTAAAGTCAACAGGGAATTTAACCTATTCACACTTGAAAATCAATGATATAAGTCATACAGCCGGATATAGATGGGAAGATTACGGATAATAGTAGAGACGCGATTAATCGCGTCTCTACTATTATCCGAATCTCAGCAGGTCCTGACATCGGGGCAACCCGAGCAGTGCTAAGTGTGCAAATTTTATTACACCAACTCCGCCGATAGCGTAATCTCGCAATTCAACGCCTTGGAGACCGGGCAATTCGCCTTGGCCGCCTGCGCCAGCTCAGCAAACTGCTCAGCGTCGACGCCGGGTACACTGCCCTTTAGGTCGAGGTGGATGGATTTGATGGACCAACCACCGTCGTTTTCCATGGTCAGGGTGGCATTTACGTCGAGGGTGTCGGCGGTGAAACCCGCAGCACTCAGCCTGAAGCTGAGCGCCATGGCAAAACACCCGGCATGCGCAGCCGCTATGAGTTCTTCCGGGTTGGTGCCCGCCAGACCGTCTTCGCTTTTAAAACGGGTGTAGGCAGAATACGGCGTGCCATCCAATACGCCACGCTGGTGGTATGCATACGCCGGCTCCATCTGCTCCGGGCCCGCGCCATTGTGCTTTAGCTTTCCTTTTCATATTTAATTATTGTTTTTTGTGAATGAGATTATTTTACCGCAGAGTTAAACGGAGTTGAAAGGAGTTACGCAGAGCGTGATGTTGACTCTGCGAAACTCTGCGGTAAACTCCTTTAACTCTGCGGTAAATAAAATTACTCTGTTACCACAATCAATCTAGACAAATATCCCCATTCGCCATCAAGTGCAGGGCGTAAGCCCCCGCCGGCAGCTTAGATATATCAATAGGACCGGCATCAGCGCCGTCGCGGTTCATTATCTGGCGGCCAAAGGCGTCGTAAATCTCTATGCGGTCCAGCGCAATAAGACCTGTGCGAATATACAGCAAATTCTTCACCGGATTGGGGAAAATCTCCACTTCCGATGCCCAGGCGGGTTCACTGCTGCCTGAGATTACAGTTACGTCCAACGGGGTAGTATTCACCGGCAAAAGCACTTCTGCTTTATTGGTAAGTCTTACACTGTCGATGGCAAAGACCGTATTGAGGCTGCCCGGCATAGCAAAAATATCGTCGCGTACCCGCAAATGCAGCGTACCTATCGGCCCGTTGCCGTTGCTGCCTTGCCCCGTCCAGCGGGTCTGTGCCAGGTACATCACGCCGGGTTGATCGCCGGGTTTCCACATGGACATCACAATGGCAGGAGGCCCGATCCAACCTCCGGCCCAGCTCACCGACAAACTCGATGGGTCGATGACGGCCGGGTCGCAGCTCAGCCGGAATGCTATGCCGTAAACGCCTTGTACAGGGTTGTCGTCATTGCCTAAATAAATGGGCAGGGCGTATTCGCCGCCTTCTTCCAGATTCTGGACGTCCACATACAAGGGGTTACCTTCCGGCGTCTGTTCTGAAAATTCGAGTGTGGTGAGGTTGCTACCGCCATGGGTAAGCCCCCAGTTTTGCACAATGGCGACGGTATCGGTGCGATAAACCTGCCCGTTGCCATTGCAGTCGATGTATTTGTAATTGACACCGCTCAGCGGGGTTTCTTCCGCCAGTTGGCAGCGCCCTGCGCCTCCCAGTTTATGGTGGGATCAATGCGCTCCAGGGCCGTTGGTACCAAATGCCAATCCAATCGGCAAAAATCGTAATGCTCACCCGCCCGTCGTTGTTGGCGTCGCCGGGCCAGATGTCGAGCGCTGTAACGGTGATGTAGAATTGTCCTTCGATGCACTCCGAGTTGTCGTTGACATCGCAAATGCGCACACACAGGGTGTCAACCCCCACCGATAAACCGGTGAAGTTGATACAGGTCCCGTTGTTGGTGATGGCGTAACCCAATATCGATGGATCGGGTTCGCAAATGATTTCTGTGAACTCGTATTCCAGAAAATCAAAGGTGGGATCGCAGTACAGCAAGGTATCTCCAACTCCAAATTCGACTATGTATTGCTGGCTGCATTGTATGAATGCGGGATCTAATTCGGCGGCGAGCGTAATCTGGCAGCCGTTGGCATCGGTGAGCGTTCCGGAATACGAGCCCGGTAATAATCCATCGAGTACGGCGCTATTGGTAGTAAGCGCTCCCGTAGACCAGGCCACTTCATAGGGCGGGAAAGCGCTGGTGATTGTCCACGCCAATGCCCCATCAGCGGTTTCAGGACAAGTAGGCCGGGTGGTTTCATCCAACACGGCAACAATGGCCGGCGGGAATATGATCGCCATGTTGGGCGATATGCTACAATTGTTGGCGTCGTATATATAAAGGCCCTCCCAGGTCGACAAATCGAAATATACCGTATCGCTGGTCACAGGCGCCTGTGTGATGCCGCCGTCAATAGAATAAGTATAAGGCGCGCCCGCTCCACCTGCTACCTCGCTGATCACAAATGCAGGCGCCGTATTAAAGCACTGTGCCGGGATTGAGCTGACTACCGCTGTCAGCAGCGCCGGCCCTACCTCGAAGTTGTATTGAGCTTCACATTGGTATGCGTCGGTGACCGATACGATATACGAGCCGGGAGAAAGCCCATTGGGGTCTTCGCCGGTGAATCCATTGCTCCAATGGAAAACATAGGGGCCGTTACCGGCCAGACTTAGGTCGATGGCGCCGTCGTTACTACCGGCACAGGTGGCATCATTGATGTCGGCAGATACCAACACCGGCGGTGCGCCCACGATAACCTCGAAATCTGCCACGGCCTCGCAGCCCAGTTCGTCAATGGCCTGAAAGGTATATGTGCCGGCCTGGGCCTGTGTAACGCCGGCTAATTCAACCTGTGGACCGGTAGCTGAAAATCCGCCGGGGCCGCTCCATTGATAAGATTCGAAATTCAAACCTGCGGGCGCCTCCAGCACGAGGGTATTGCCCTGGCAAACGGGGCTGTTGGAAAAAGTATTCGAACTCAGATTGTCGTAAGCGCGCACAAAAACGGTCACATTGGCGCTTTGCACACAACCTTCTCCGTTTTCGGCTGTGCCGGTATAAGTGGTAGTCACTGCCGGCGAAGCAATCGGATTGGGGCAGTCTACGCAACTCAAGCCTGCGGCCGGGCTCCAGGTCACCACGCTGTTGATCGCGTCCAGCCACAGGGCGGCTGAACTGCCCACGCATATGGTGGTATCGCCGACTATATCTACCAATAGTCCGCTTTGCAGCAGCGGAGATCCGCTCACGCTGTGCCCGGTGGCATCGGTGACGATCACTTCGTAGTTGCCGGCACTAAGTCCGGTGAGGTCTTCACCGGTAGAAGTAAATCCGCCGGGGCCGCTCCCTGGAAGGTATACGGCGGCGTGCCTCCGCTCACACTGAGTTCTATCGAGCCGTTCACCGGCAGGATGCAGGCGCTTGAATCGGCGCAAATCGTTATAGCGCGCAGATTGGAGGAGGCATCCTGCGTCATTACGCTGCCGGTTACCTCATCAAAAGAAAACACATTGCCGCCGGCATCAACCACTTCAATCGACGTAGGTGTTCCTACAATTTCGATGACATCGTTTCCGCCTGATGGGGCTGTAATTTTAAAACAAATAGAAAATAAGACATCGCCGTCGACCAGCACGGCCCCGTTGAGGGTGGGGTCAAACCAGGATATTGTGAGTCGACCGGGCGGAATGCCCGGCATGCCCTGCACGCCAAAGTTGGCGGCGCTCATGCCCGGTAGCTGAAAATTATTGACTGCTATAAAATCGAGCGGCCCTTCGGGATAGGCTATCGACAATTGCATCGAAAGCAAAGAAGGTATATTTTCTACCGTAAGGTCAATACAAACCGTATCGCCCGGCAAGCCGTGTATATCGCTAAACACTAATGCGCTACAAGCGCCGTTTTGGGAAAATATTACAGCAGGAGATACCGCGAGGGCACTTGCAAGTAGCCCACACAACCATAGTTGCTTCATAAGGGGAGTACATTTGGTGATGATAAAATTTCGACCGCAAATGTAGTTCTTTTGATGTTGGATGCTTAATGTTTGATGTCAAAAAAAAACTGTCGCCCCGAAAAGTTCGGAGCGACAGCTCATGCCGGTTTATAAAATCTTAACTTCAAAGTTCTCTTTCACCTCACCGGCACAAAAGATTGAACACCCAATTGACCATGATATATTACCTGTTCTTTTTAATTCCCTTTCTTTTACAAAGGTAGACCGGCAGGCAGACCTGCGGAGTGAGGAATGTCACACAAAACGGTGATTTTAGTCAGTATGGCACGCCTGATAAAAATCACTTTCCCGGCTGATTGCCGTCACTTGAATCTCATAAAAAGCCTGTCATATTTGTACCAATGGCAATGATATGCCAGCTACAATATGTTCATGATGAATTTACACGTGAAAATATTTGGGGTGGGAAGTTCTTCCGACAGGGCGATGCGTGAAGGAGTGGAGAAGGCCGCGGAAGAATTAGGCATCGATATAGATATAGAAGATGTCACCGATATCGGCGCCATCATCAAAGAGGGTGTCCAGGCCATTCCTGCTCTGGCCATCGGCGATCAAATCCTTGTGTACGGCAAAGTGCCCAGCATCGCAGAGCTCAAACGACTGCTCCGCGCATAAGGAGAGAGCATAAGATTTTAGTGTGAATCAAGCGGTCAACTCTTTCCCGGCAAGTCCGGCTAAGAGTTGGCCCTTTTTATTTTTAACGCTGTATTAACGGAGTTTTAGTTTTTCTTTTACACCAAAACACATTTGGCATGTCGTTATAGGGGGGTCATCAAAAAAAACAATAGTATGAAAACATCCTTCTTGCTGATTATGCTGGCTGCGGCCGTTACCTTTTCTGCTCCTCTTCAGGCGCAAGTGCGCATCAACCCGAAAGTAGGCGTCAATATTTCGGCGCTCGACACCAAAATACAGGATATCACTGCAGAAGCCCGCGCAGGCTGGAATGTAGGCGTTGACGTGAGGGCCGGCAAGGGGCTCGTTTTCTTCAATCCCGGCGTACATTACTACAGCTTTACCGCCCGACTGGTATCCGACGTGGTCGACGAAGGACAACAACTCAAGCCCAGCGAGGAAACGATGATCCAAAGCGTGCGCGTCCCCGTCAATCTCGGTATTAATATCACCGGCCAGGGCGGCCTGATCGGACTACACCTGAAAGGCGGCGTGACACCCGCTTATGTGATCGGCGTAAAAGAACGCCCCAACTACAATTTCGACGTGGAAACACTCAACCGATTTACGATGGGCGCCAATGTAGGCCTCGGCGTGGATATCCTCTTCTTTACGGTTGATGCAAATTATGAAATAGGCCTCAACGAGTTCTTCAAAGACGCCGCCGGCAAGAATAATATGCTTTCGGTCAATGTGGGGATAAAGTTCTAATCCAGCAGTCAGCTATTAGCAGTCAGCAGTCAGTTCCTGGCAGCTGACTGCCGACTGCTGATTGCTGACCGCTAACTTCCTCCACACTCCACGCATGCGGCACATCGGCAAACAATACCTTGGTTTTGGCCCAGGTAGTTTTGAATAAATCAGAATGGCGATACGCATCCAAAGCTTCGTCGCGCCATATACTATAGGTGAAAAATACGTGCCGCTCCAGCTTCCCCCGCCACAATTCGAGATGCGTACACCTCAAAATTGCGAATGAACGGGCTGCTCTCTTCGAATATCTCTAAAAACCGCTCGCATTCCTCCGCCCTAAACGTCAATTTTACAATGCGTTTGATCATGTTTATTAGATAGAGACGCAAAATTTTGCGTCTGTACTCATTAGCAGTTGGGTTTATCGTAATTCGTAATTCGTAATTCGTCATCTCCCCGGAGCATCCCCAGATGAAAAATCGATTTGCACCGAATCCTCCGGCAACAAGCCCATCAGCGTAGCGGCTTTGCCCATATTGACGGCAATCTCCAGATATCCCGCCGAATTGAAAAAAACACAACACTTCGCCCACAGGCACGTCGTAGTAATGGCGCGATAACCTGCGAATGGGCTCGTGGCGTTTGAAATGCAGCGAAAAGCGCGCTCCTGCCCTACCCTTTCGAATAGATCCGCGTGATATTGACTATCACATTATCGTATTTGTCAATATGTATTACGCTGCCCCTGATGTGCGAATGCCCGGTGACAGGCTGAAAAGTTATGCGTTTGACCATCTCCTCCACCGGCGTGCCGATCTCGTTAAAAGGATACTCGTTGGCGATATGCCCCACGGCAGTGGCGTAGACGTCTTTGAGCGGAAAAGCGGGGTGGTCGGTATAATCGAGCTGATAAATATCCTGGGGTTTGCCTTCGAAAACCAGCGAAAAAAGACCGTTGTCGGGACCTATAAAATAATGACCGTCGTGCCGGATGGCCACAAACCTGGCCTTACCCTCACTGAAATCATTCACGCTCACCACGTGAATGGTACCTTTGGGGAAACTCCGCCAGGCGTTGCGAAACAACAAAGCGGCGTGTACGATATCGTAGTTGTTGATTTCGTGGGTAATATCCACCAGATTGAGGCGCTCGTTTTTGCACAAAATGGCGCCCTTGACCAGGGCCAGATAGTGATCCTGCCTGCCAAAATCGGTTGTCAATGTAACCACTGCCATAAAACGCGTGTAGTTTGGTGAAAGCGGTGTGCAATTTACTACAAAAAATCAACCTTTGCTAAAAACGACAGTGTAGCGATATATTCGCTAACTTTGTACGGCGATAATTTAGCCCGGACGGTTAAAAACATGGGGGCAAAATGAACTATAATCCTCCAATTAGGTATTAATAGTTCAACCAGCGCCGACCGTAGCCGGCCATTGTTTTTTGTTGATTTAAATCCAATTTACGCTTGAGCGAAATTATTTTGAATGTGGAAGGCATCGACCCGTGCAACTGTACGGTGAGAATAACGTCAAGCTCAACCTGTTGCGCAAAGCTTTCCGGAAATCACGATCACCTCGCGTGGCAATAGCATCAAACTCGCCAGTGAAAAAAAGTATACCCAAATGCCAAGTCAGTTTTGAATCGATGGTGAGACTGCTCAAAGAGCATTCTGAATTGCCCGTGCAGATGGTGGAAGACCTGCTCAAGGGCGAGAATCCCTTCGAAACACACGTCAGCAGCGACGATAGCAAGGTGCTCGTACATGGCGCCGATGGCAAGGTCATCCGCGCTAAAACGCAAAACCAGAAAAAGCTGATCACGGCTTCGGAACAGAACGATATCGTCTTTGGCGTCGGCCCCGCCGGTACCGGCAAGACCTATACCGCTGTCGCACTAGCTATCAGGGCCCTGCGCAACCGCACGGTGAAAAAGATTATCCTGACCCGCCCCGCCGTGGAAGCCGGCGAAAGCCTCGGCTTTTTGCCCGGCGACCTCAAGGAAAAAATCGACCCCTACCTGCGCCCCCTCTACGACGCCCTCGACGATACTGATACCCGCCAGCTGGCCCAGTTTATGGCCACCCGCGTCATTGAGATCGCCCCCTGGCATACGTAATGCGCGGACGTACGCTCGATAACGCGTTTATCATCCTCGACGAGGCACAGAACTGCTCGACGATGCAGATCAAGATGTTTCTGACTCGCCTGGGCCCTTCGGCAAATGTATTATCACGGGCGACTTGTCGCAGATCGACTGCCCTACCACCAGAAATCAGGACTCCAGCGCTATTAATTTGCTGAAAAAATCGAAGGCATCGCTACGATTTATCTAACCGCCGAAGACGTGGTACGCCACCGCCTGGTGAAGGAGATCATAATAGCCTACGAAGCCGCCGACCGCAAATTGCGCGCGAGAAACGGCCCTTCGAAGACGAAGAAGAGTAGAGACGCGATGCATCGCGTCTCCATCAGTAGAGACGCGATGCATCGCGTCTCCATCATAGTTAAAAATATAATCATGCAATACCGCATCGAAATAAAACCCCGGCAAAGAAGAAGCCTCGGCAATTACTGCAATCGTGGCAATCCCTGGGTGTCGTCACGCGTTTTGAACGCATAGAAGACGATGACGACGACGACTCGTCACCCATAAATGACCAGGATTTCGCCTGTCCCGACAATCTTCTGCCGAACAGGCTAAACTACCGCGACCTGGTCGATTAACAGGAGTTCCCGTGACACTATGACCATCACCCTGACTGCTTCCACTGCGACATCACCGGCGACATCGCCCTGGCCGGCTCAAAAGCATCAGCAACAGAGCTTTGATCATCAGGGCATTGTGCAATGAAACCTTCCCCATCCACAGACTAGCCGACGCTCGCGATACACAACTACTGGATGCCCTGCTGCAAAGCACCGACGACATCCGCGACGCCTGCCACGCCGGGACCACTTTCCGCTTTCCTCACGGCGCATGCCTCGGCCTTCCAGCCCGGCGTACAGACCCTCACCGGCAGCGAGCGCATGTGGCAACGACCCATCGGACTGCTCGTAGACGCCCTGCGCCAACTCGGCGCCCAGATCGAGCACCTCGGCAAAGAAGGCTATCCGCCCTGCGCATCGGCGAACCCCGACATACCAACGCCCCCGGCCGCTTGTCTATCGCCGCCGATACCAGCAGCCAGTTTATCTCCGCCTTGCTGATGATAGCGCCCACGCTGCCCCAAGGCCTCGAACTGACCCTCGAAGGCAATCTCGTGTCGCGACCCTATATCCTCATGACGCTGCGCTTGGAATATTTCGGCGCACAACACACCTGGAAAGACCGGGTAATCCGCGTGGCGCCGCAGTCCTACGTACCGCAGGGCCGTTTACCGTCGAGGCCATGTCTGGTCGGCGCATCGTATTACTACGCTATCGCCGCCTTGCTTCGGATGGTTGCGACCTGCACCTCGAAGGCCTGTTTGCCAATAGGCATGCAGGGCGACTCGGTAATTAAAGACATCATGCTCGACCTCGGAGTAGCACTTACTTTTACCGGGACGGCATTCAACTAACAACCTGGACATCCCCACCGCCGATACCTCGACTGGGATTTCCTCGATTGCCCGACATCGCCCAGACTCTGGCTCGTCTGTGCGCTACCGATAGCTAGGTTATTTTACCGGTATGGAAACCTTGCATATTAAAGAAACCGACCGCATTGCGGCTTTGCAGGCAGAATTACCCAAGATTTTTTTTTTTTCCCAAACTCCCCCAGGTTAGCCCCCAACCCCAACCACGACTATTACCTGGTTGACGGCTTGTTGGATATGTCGACCACTCCCTTGTTTCCACACCCGATGAAGACCACCGCATGGCCATGGCTTTTGCCCTTGCTTAACCCTGCTGGCGCCGATCCAGATTGCGGATCCGGCAGCGGTGGAGAGAAATCATCCGGGGTTTTGAGGAGATTTGGAGCGGATTGGGTTTGAAGGAGAAAATTAGTAAATCACTTCAAATGCTGCCTTTCTTTTTATCCTTTAATTGACGCATAAATTGTGACTTTTTATTTTTATGCAAATGGCCTAGTGATTGTTTGATGTCTGCCATAAGTCTCAAATATGTGCTGTCAAGTTGTGGACTATTCTTTCTCAAGTTATAATAAGATAATATTTTTAAAAAGGATAAATCCATTATATAATTTTATTAGATATTTTCAAATTCCTTTAACGTAATCTGGATAATCAGAGCCTTTAATATCACTATAAATAAATACTGACAAGAATCTTTCAAGTTCTGAAATATCCAGGGCTTTTTCATCCTTCTTAATTTTGTCCAAAATCACCGGTTTTAGTTTTTGACTACCCACCCAATTAAACAGTACGACTTGGTGAACTAAGGGAAAAAGTCGAATAAATAAATGAAAATCAATATTTTTAGGAAAATGATCCGGTTGCTTCTTATATTTCAAAAAGTGTAAAATTAAAGAATCCCTAAATTGTATTAAGAGAGAAATCGAACTAGTTATAACATTTTGATAAGCAAGTTTTTTATACTCGAAATCATCAACATCTTCACTATTTTTCAATACATTACAAGCTAATTTTAATACTTTGTCAATTTGTTTTTTCGTGTCTTGATTACTTTTCTCTTTTTTTTCAATTACTTTGCTTACAGGTATTATGGTCAAAGAATCATCATACATTTCATCCATCTGCTGTTCCGTTAATTTGCTTGCAGCTTTTTTTTCATCTATTTGAAATGTAATAGTGCCCTCTTTTTTAGACTCTAATACTTTGTCGACTTTTTTATAGTTTAATTTTATATCTTGATTAAATTCTCCAAAGGCATAAATAAGTTTTTCTTGTGTATATTTCAAAACATGAATATCATCTCTTTTAAGTCCAGTATAGTATGTAATTTCTCTATAGTTTAAGTATTAACTCCGTGAATGCATATTCTAAGCTGGGTGAAATCAAAACGTGAAGCGCCAGAAAATAATGCTAAAAAATAAATGCAGATTTAAATCTAACGAGGTTATCTCCTTCACAAGTTAGGATTCCCCTCTTAATAAAATCATCTAATACTTTTTGAGGTTGTCCAGTAAATCGAGATAATAGATAATTCTTAATAAAATCAAGTAAATCCAGATCAAACTTGCGTTATAATCAAAAAATACACCTATATCATTCTGCAATAAATGATAAGAAAGTCTTTTTATTCGTAAAAAATCAAGTATCTCAAATATTTTCTATGTTTGTCTTTTCCAATATCTTAATAAATAACTCATGTGCAGATTTATTTATTTAGCCTCTTCTCCTGTTTTTCAAAAATCAATGGGATTGCGAGTGGATTTTTGGAAATTAAAATCAGCAAACTGATTAATTTTTCCATGTTTTCTTGAAGATCAACTTCTTTTCCAGCATACCATTTTTGGATTAGTTGTTTAATTTCCTTACTACCAAAATTTTGAATAAAAATAATATTAGCTTTAAAAATATCGTTATGCCCAAGAGACAATCTGATAGGCATAATAGTTTTTCAGTAGAAAGGTTAGCTGTTTGCAATAAACTGAACATTGGATAATAATCTATTAGGAGCGTTTTTAATTTATCGATTTGAGATAAACTTTTCATTAAAATAAATATATCCAAATATAATAATTGAAGAGACTAGATTTTAAAAAATCTTGCATTTCACACTAGAAAACGCTCAAAATAAATTCTCACAATAACTTTGAACAATGTCTTTATCTTTAAAATCATTAAAATTTAGTAGTATAGGTATTTTATTGAGCTGATTAAATTTACGAGTAGCTTCGATAAACATTTTATCTAACAAAATTGTTTTACCTGACTCTTTCATCCCATAAATTATAAAATTATTAGCAGAGTTAATTATTGAACTAATAGTATATTTTATCGTGTCTTCTACATTATAATTGCCTTGTGGATTATTT
>JADKAE010000025.1 GCA_016715405.1 Saprospiraceae bacterium
CAGATATACTTGAGCCAGATAGTCCGTCAAATTGCTTACCTATTGAAACTGAGGCCCCAAAAATATTCTCTTCATTACTATACTTTTCCAAGTCAATTGAATATCCAATCAGAAAAGAGTTTTCGGTTTCATTCTCGATTATTTCTTGAGAGACCCAACTTTGAATTATAGGGGGCTTTATTGCATATATGGTATTCTCTTGTACTCTTTTTTGAGAATAATTTTTTAACAGAACCATACTGGCTTGGTTATCTTCAAACAATGAGCCACTAACTTCAATAAAAGATGTATATTCTCCAAAATCGAGAAAGTCGAACAATACACTCTTATCTTCTATATTGTACTCTTCAATGTATACAAGTATATCATACGGGTATTTACCTTTATAATAATTGTAGTTCATAAATATACGCAAATTAACTTTACCCTCATATGCCATTTTTAGAATACTCTGCTGCGGACTTTCCCTCTGCTAAAACGATTGGTTGATTTTAGCGTTTATACCATCGTAAATAGTACTTATTCTCATTACATGTAAATCCGTTCTCCCCCTAACCAAATCCTGCCCTCAAAAAATCAACCATCTCCCCACCCCAACAATTCAACTCCATACCCCCGTAAAAATACTGTTTTTCTCTCAAAAAGTATACGCCCCCGCAACAATTTTGTTACAAAAAAAAACAAAAAACGACCGGCATTAACACTTGTCGAAAGGGTAAAATCGTATAGAAGCCCTATGCAGCTTGTGGAATAAGTCGCGGCGGCGGTACTTGCGCAGGTACCCTGTACCGGCGAGCCTTGGATGTGCATAATATTCTTGTACCCTATGAATTTTCTTTTGTCATGCCCGCCAGGGCATCTGCATACGAAACGCTTGAACGGGCAAATGCCGGCATGATGTGGTAGATTCCCTGCGGGAATGACAAAAGATAAAGAACGGAAAACGGCTATGCATACAAGATGCTCGTCGGTAGCGAGTATAACAACGAAGCCCCCCCCCTGAGCTGACCAGGATTGGGTGAGACCTCTATGTTAATATTTAGACTTAGAAATATACCTTTCGTATCGTATTTTCATTTCTTGTTCAATGCCCGTACTATCCCCAAATCCTTTTATGCCGTTTAACAAGGCCTGATCGGCTGGTCTTAATTTGCCGTCGCATACGATGTTGGATAACCGGTCTTTATAGCGCAATTCGCCATGTTGATACATATGGATCAAAATAACTACGGTAGGAAATGACTGGATTTCGCCATTTACATAATAATACCCCATCTTCTGTTCGCACGGGAATCCATGATTGCTAACCAATGCGGTGAATCCCTTTGATATACTGGTAGCTCCATCAATTAATTCTTGTAACCCCATTTTTATCTCGCCAACTCTCCACAAGTGGTATTTTACGTTAAAAAGAGAATCCTGTATCCTCAAAGCCAACAATTTTTCCCGAAGCGCTAGGTCAAAATTTTCAGCAAACGACCGCCGGTACTGCACAAAATGCTGTTCAAATTGCGGATACCAGCGAAAACCATTAAGCTGATGGAAGTATGGGATCGGAATACCGCCTTTGGCCAGTTGAATAGCCAGAGATTCCGCCCACACGGTATCCCTGGTTTTGACGGCTGTTTTCAGAGCAAGATCCAAGTCCGTACCTAGTGGAAATATGGTTTTTGAAAAGGCCGTTTTGAAATGTTTGTTTGCCGCTGCATAATCTTCTTCCGCATAATCCAGGATTGCCGTGCCCGCCCAGTAGAAATACTTTTGGTAGGGGCAGTCCTGGGCGAGTAGACCGGCAAGGAACAAGGTCTGGAGGAATATGGTTATAGTCGTTTTTTTCATTATTATTATGAATTATCACCCCTCTGCAAAGCATGTATCCACTTTCTCTTTGCCGCTGCAAGTCCATCTGAACCGCACAATTATGGAACCCAGTCCAGGCTTTTAATCCAGGTCGTATTCTTTTTAATAACAATCAGCAAATCCTTGGCTTCTTTGTTGACTACGTCCAGCCAACCGATCAATCCATCTAGTCCTCGATGCCAAAGGTTGAGGTGGCCGTATGCCTGATTTAGCGTTTCTTTATTTTGTGAGGCGAGGGGTACTGGAATATTACGCCCCTTGTTTAGTTCAATAAAATCAAAAAGCCGGCTATAAGCGGTCATATTGGTAAGGGCATTGTACATCAGATTGGATTGTGTGTAGTATTTTTTTACGACCTGGTCATACTGCATGATACTATCAGACACTTTTTTATTTCTGATAAGCCTTAATTCGCCGCTACTTTTAAGTTGTTGAATAGTCCGGTCATTTGAAATAAAAACATCAAGGCCCAAACTCTCGGTCCATAACCGGTACAAGTGGTTGGAGTTTTTCATCACCTCGGGGGATTGCAATTCCGTCATAACGTTGTCAATCCCGATGCGTCTTGTTTTTAAACTGGATAAAATCGCGTTTGATTCTAAAGTGTCCGATTTGATATCTTCTAAAATGGATTTAATAAAAATTTTTTCTCTTTGGTTTTCGGATAATTGTTCGCGCAGATTTTCTGCCATAAAACCACAGAATACGGCAAGAAAAAGCATAAAGAAGTCGAATAAATGATTGCCTGTTTTTTGGAAGATGCTGCGAAGTTTTTTATTGTTTTGAGATGTGTCATCGGATTGCAGCTTTTCTTTTTCTGATGGATTTTCGGGAGGTTGGCTATTCAAGTTTGGATTATTTTCCATGATTACAGGATATTATAGCGAATGGATTGCCGGTGTTTGGCGGACTGGCGTCCGCCGGCGTTCTTTCTGCTGTTGTTACCTCGCACCGTCATTATGGTAGCGTGGATATATTGAATAAAGGGGGCGTAGAATCAAAAGCGCTTTATCACCCCTCGGGGTGGTGTTTTGGTTTAATCGCCCTTCGGGGTTGTGCTTCCATTGCATAGTGTTGAGCCGTAAAAATCATGCACAACTTGTCCCGTACCATCAGTCGGGAAAACTTGACGATGTGCGGTATACTTACAATATTCAATAATTTAAGGATCTTTTGCAAATTTCCCTGGAGAGATCACAAGTCAATCCCAAACCGTTATTTTCAATTTACCCCTAATCTATTACAAACATTGTCTCAATTTACCCCTAATCTATTACAAACATTGTCGTATTTTACGACCACTTACGCCATTTAAGGTCTATAGCGCTGGGCTTGAAAGTATTGTTATGCCAATTATTGATACATATACGGCTCATTACTATACGCCATTTTCCTCACATTTTCCAATACCCTTTTCATATAAATCCGCCAAAAGGTTTTTGTGAACAGCCAATTTAAAGGGTAAAGCAAGATTATATCGGCGTATAAGGTATAGGTGTATGTGATTAAAATAGTATTTTCTTTTAATTCGGTCGTCCTCCATTCTCCAACAAATTTTGAAAACCCCAACATCCAGGATTTAAAATCGCTTACCTCGATTTTCCAATATTGATTTTCTATTCTTACGATTACTTTGTCCACGGAAGATTCACCACCTTTAAAGGTAGTCGATTTGGCGACAAATACTTTTTTGCTTCCGCCCGGCTTGCCCCACGACTCATCGTCCGTACAATGCGTCACCTTTGGCATTACACCAAAACCGGTGTGCACTTTAGCCACATCACAGAGCATAGGGGTTTTAAAGGCTCGTTCCAGGGAGCAATGATATATTGTTTGAACGGTAACACTTGTTGTCATAGGGGTATGGATTTGTAAGGTGGCTGTTCAGCACGTAAAATAATAATTCTTTTGCTTCGTGCTAGATACTGAGACTCTGATCGCCCCCTCTCCCCCTCTCCCCCTCCCCCTCGCGGTCGACAAAGAATGCAGGAGCGGTTGCAAATTGCACGCAGGCGCACTATCTTTAGGCCCTGTTAAAAGAAAATCATGAGTACAAAAACCATCGCACCGGCGCTCAATGCAGCGCTCATCAACGAAGACAGCATAACCCGCTATCGCGAAGAATTTGCCACCGGGCGCCCATACAAACACCTGGTCATCGACAATTTCCTGGAAGAAGGGCTGGCCGAGTCATTGTTTGCCAACTTCCCCAAAGTGAGCGAATTGCGCAAGCACTACAAAGGCATCAACGAAAACAAATCGGAAGGGTCGAGTTTTGACCACTACCACACCGACTTCGCCCGCGTACTCGATGCCATCAAAAGTCCGGCGTTCATACAATGGCTGGAGCAGGTCACCCAAATCGACGACCTCTCGCTGCCCGACGACCACCGCGGCGCCGGCGTTCATCAGGGCCGCAACGGCAGCTTCCTCGATATCCACGTCGACTTCAGCGTACACCCCATCCTCAATCTGCACCGCCGCCTCAACCTGCTGATCTACCTCAACAAAAACTGGAAACCCGAATACGGCGGACTGTTGGAGTTGTGGAACGAAGACGTGAGCGTACTCGAAAAAGCCGTCTTGCCCGGTTTTAACCGCGCCGTCATCTTCGAAACCACCGAAACCTCCTACCACGGCTACGACGTAATCACAATCCCCCGAAAACGAATCGCGCAAATCCATTTACTCCTATTACTATTCGCCCGTAGCCTCTACCGTCAAATACCACGACACCATCTTCAAACCCCGTCCCACCGATTCGCTGGCCAAAAAGACGCAGACCACCATGAAGGAGGCGCTCAAAAACGGCATCAAGCAAATCATGAAAAGCCTGGGATTGAAATCCGTCTTCGAAAAGCTCGAATAGAAATTTTTTTTCGATTGAACTTTTTTGATCTATTTTTTTGTTGTAATTTTGCCACGCTCTTTGAAAAAGGAGTGGATAGACCCATAGTGTAACGGTAGCACACCAGATTTTGGTTCTGTTCGTCAAGGTTCGAATCCTTGTGGGTCTACTGATAAGGGCGCTTCGTTTGAGGCGCCCTTTTTTATGCCGACACCACAGCTCACCCCCTCTCTCCCTCACCCTCTCCCACCCTCTCTCCCTCCCCTCCTGCTCCACCAAAAAGACGCCGCTCCGGCGGCAATATTGACAAGTCCCAGCAGGCTCTCGCGGGGTTTGTCCCAGAGTAGGTAACCCAGCACCCAAATGCTGAAAGCCAGAAAAATATATTGCAGCCAGGGGTAGGCCGGACTTCGATAACCTTCATAGGAGGCGCCGCGTTGCCGCAAAACGAGCAGCCCCGCTACGGTGAGGGTAGTAAATAGTTGAAGCACAAACCCGCTATACAGCAGCACCTGTTCGAAGGAGCTGGTAACCACCATAAATACGCTGATAGCGGTTTGGAGCCAGATGGCGCGCACAGGCACGCCCCAGCTATTGTCTCGGGCAAAATACCGCCAGAAGGTATGGTCGTCGGCCATGGCGCGCACTACGCGCGGACCTACCCACACCATCGCGCTGATACCCGCCAGGAGTAGCGCCGCAATGAGGATACTCACCACTTGCGCGCCGTCGTGACCCAGCATAAAGGAAGCCACCACCTGGCCCACCTCTACCTTGTCGAGCAGCGATTCGCGGGGCGCCTGCCGCAGGAAGGATAGTTGCAGCAACACGTATAATACCCCCACGAGCAGGGTGCCGCCGATCAGCGCGCGGGGCAGGTTGCGGGCCGGGTGCCTGATTTCGTCTACTATATAGGCCGCAGCATTCCAGCCCGAAAACGAATACATGACGTAAATCAAGGCCACGGCATAGGCGGGCTGCCCGATTTCGTGCCGCCATCCCGAACTCCAGTCGAGGGCGTTGGTCTCCTGGGCGATCGAAAATCCGCCGAAAATGAGCAATACGATGAGCAACAGTTTGACGAAAGTGAGGGCATTTTGAAACATACTGCTGTGGCGCAGACTAAACGAGTGCACCGCCGAAATAGCCGCGATAGCCAACAAGGCAATGAGCTCGCCGTGCAGCGAAAAGATATCGGACAAATAAGCGCCCATGGCCATGGCCGAAAGCGCTATGGAAGCAGAAAAACCCACCGTCAGCGATACCCAACCCGACAGGTAACCCAACATGGGGTGAAAAATGCGGGAGAGAAAATGGTAGTCGCCCCCCGATTTGGGCAGGCGTACACCCAATTCGGCATAGGAAAAAGCGCCAAAAAGGGAGATTACGCCGCCTATTACCCACAGCGACAGAATGGTCCAGGTGTTTCCGAGGTATTTCAACTGCATGCCGAGGCCCGTAAATACGCCGGCGCCGATCATGTTGGCCACCACGATTGCCGCCGCACTCACCCAGCCTATTTTTCTGTTTATCTGCATGCGAGGAGTAGTCTCTACGGTTTATTCCATGTTGACGAACTATAAAACTACATTTTCCCCGCAGACTGATTTATGGATGGCGGCAGATTAACGAAAGAATAACAGGTATCAGGGCTTAGCAGTCAGCTTTCAGCAGTCAGCACTAAGTAGCTGAGTACTGAGTGCTAATTTTATCTTTCATCAATCCGCAATCCGCAATCCGCAATCCGAAATTGAAAATATTCTTACCTTTACGCAGGGAAGCGGCTTTCCTGCCTTATCGACCACTTTATTCACAATTATGTCCACTCCAATGTTAGAGGTGAAACTCTTTTCAGGTATCGCATCGCGTTATCTGGCTGAAAAAATTGCCGACCATTACGGTCAAAATCTGGGCAACATCGATGTAAACCGCTTTAGCGATGGCGAAATGCAGCCGGTGATCAATGAATCGGTGAGGGGCGGGTATATCTTTTTTATACAATCTACTTTCTCTCCTACTGACAACCTGATGGAATTGTTGCTGATGATGGACGCCGCCAAGCGCGCTTCGGCGGGGTATATCACGGCCGTAATCCCTTATTTCGGGTATGCCCGGCAAGACCGCAAAGACAAACCCCGGGTGCCCATCTCTGCCAAACTCATCGCCAACCTGCTACAGGCCGCCGGCGCCAACCGGATTATGACCATGGACCTGCACGCCGACCAAATACAGGGATTTTTCGACATCCCCGTAGACCACCTCAAAAGCGAAGCGATTTACATCCCTTACCTGGAAACCCAGGATCTGTCAAACGTCATCTTTGCCTCACCCGATGTGGGTGGTGTAAAACGCGCGCGCACCTATGCCAAATACTTCAGCAAAGACCTGGTAATCTGCGACAAATACCGCAAACGAGCCAATGAAGTGTCTTCGATGACCGTGATAGGCGACGTAAAAGGCGGCGACGTGATTCTGGTAGACGACCTGGTAGATACCGCCGGTACGCTGTGCCGCGCCGCACAGATCATTATGGATAAAGGCGCCAATAGCGTGCGCGCCCTCTGTACACACCCTGTGTTATCAGGTAAAGCATACGAAAACATCGATTCCTCCATGCTGCACGAACTCATCGTGAGCGATACCATACCCATGCGCCAGCAATCGCCCAAGATCAGAGTACTCTCTACTTCCAAACTTTTTGCCCGCGCTATCAGAAATATGCACGAACACCGTTCGATTTCTGCCTTGTTTGTAGAAGGATAATTAAAAATAATCCTATCTTTGCGGGCATTTTTTAAAAAAGTAAATAAAAATCACGCTAACATGGAAGTAGTTGCAATTAAGGGACAGGGCCGCAACGGCCTGGGTAAAAAAGCCACGAAGGCTGTCCGCAACGATGGCCGTATCCCCTGCGTAATATACGGAGGCGGAGACGCGATTCATTTCACCACCACGGGTAGTGAAGTAAAAAACCTGGTTTATTCGGGCGATTTCCAACTTGCTGAAATCGACGTGGATGGTAAAACGCACAAGTGCATCCTGAAGGATATGCAGTTTCACCCGGTTAATGACAAGATCCTGCACATCGATTTTCTGCGCCTTGTTGACGGTCACCCCATTAGAGTAGAGGTGCCTTTGCGCTTTAAAGGTGTATCTGCAGGCGTAAAAGCCGGCGGTAAACTGTTGCAGACCGTTCGCAAAGTCAAAATCAAAACGACTCCCGAGCATCTTGTTGATGAACTGAGCGTCGACATCACCCACCTCGAAATGGGCCAGTCGATCCGTATCCGCGATATCAAGCCGGCTACCGGCATCGAAATCATCAACTCTCCGGGTATTCCTATCGCTACTATCGAAATTCCGCGCGCACTCCGCAGCGCGGCTACGACTGCCGAGAAGAAGAAATAATCATACGGGTGTCTTGCAAACTGATTTCAAGCGGTTTGTAAGACACCCCCCCTCTCCCTTCTATTTTATTCCGTGCAAAACCTACGCGTCAGCTTAGTTCAGGCAGATCTTCACTGGGAAGACAAAACTGCCAACCTCGATGCCTTTACCCGGCGCCTGGCGCCTCTGTCGGGCCTCACCGACCTCATTGTTCTACCCGAGATGTTTACGACGGGGTTTTCCATGAACCCCTCCAGGCTGGCTGAACCCACCGAAGGCCCTACGCTGGAGTGGATGGCCCGCCAAGCCGCCGATACCGGCGCCGTAATTACTGGAAGTTTTATTGCCCAAATAGAAGGCCGCTACTACAACCGACTGGTGTGGATGCAGCCCGATGGCGTTTTTTTTACCTACGATAAACGCCACTTATTCACACTGGCCGGCGAACACCAACACTATGCCCCTGGCAATAGCCGCCTTATAGTGGAATGGAAAGGCTGGACCATTCTGCCGCTTATCTGCTACGACCTTCGATTCCCGGTGTGGAGCAGAAATACAGAAGCCTACGACTTGCTGCTGTATGTGGCCAATTTTCCAGAGCGCCGCAGCCATGCCTGGAAATCCCTGCTGATTGCAAGGGCTATCGAAAACCAGGTTTATACGATCGGCGTAAACAGAGTGGGCGATGATGGCAACGGTTTTTATCACTCAGGAGACACCATGCTAGTCGATTTTCAAGGGCAAATTCAGTATCTTTTATCCCACCAGGAAGGCCTGTTTACAACCACTTTGGCACGCGATTTGCAACAAAACTTCAGAGAAAAGTTCAATTTTTTAGCAGACCAGGACAGGTTTTCAATCATTTGATTGTCAGCTTGTTAAAACAAAATGTGGAAAACTTTTTCCACGATTTGTTGTGCTTTTGGTGAAAAATACAAATTTAATTCTATACTTTCGCACTGTTACAACATTTGAGCCAAAGCAAAAACTCAACTTAATCCCACCCTGAACATATCCGAAAGCTTTGGCGCCAAAGGCTTATTTGTGTTATCTCCAATTGCACGCAATAAGCTATATGGTTGGATTAAACTCATGGGAAATGTCAGAATCACACAGTTGTAGGGGTATCATGTTACTCCTATTAAGTATTGCACTCACTAGTTCAATTTATGCTAATACTCCTGCCGCCGCCGGCGCGGGGGATAGCACCACGGTAGAAAATACCGCAAGCAAAGCGCTCCTTCGCGCTGAAATTGTCAACTACGCCAAAGAACTACTCGGCACGCGTTATCGCTATGCCGGACGCACCCCGGCGGGGTTTGACTGCTCGGGCCTCACGCTCTATGTCATGCGCCACTTTGAAGTAGGCCTTTCCAGCTGCTCAAGGGCGCAAATCAACGATGGCGTGAAGGTAAATCTCAACAACGTAAAAGAAGGTGACCTGATCTTCTTCAAGCGCTATCGCAACCGCATTTCGCATGTGGCCATGGTGGTCGAAAAAAATGAAGAAGGCGTATTTATCATCCACAGCACTTCTCGTGGAGTGGTCATCGACAACCTGAGTAAGTCGAAGTACTGGCGCCCCAAAGTAAGCTGCGCCCGTGATGTACTGACAAACCGGGAGCTGCCTGTCGCTGATCTACTGGCCCGCCGGGCGGCAGAGATCAAAGCCGCACAGGAAGAAAAACTCAAAAAGTTAGCGCCTCAGGCGTTTTATATGCTTTACGCAGCGCGATAGAGGTTACTTGCCCTGTTTAAGAGGGAGGGAGTGTGAGAGGGCGAGAGGGAGGGATCATTGAAATTCTCACCCTCTCACACTCCCACTCTCCCACTCTCTAAAGTATTTACACGATGATTAATCTGATCCTATTCGGCCCTCCCGGCTCGGGTAAAGGTACACAGGCTGCTCAGCTGGTAGACCGCTATCGCGTTTTGCATATTTCAACCGGCGATCTGTTTCGCTATGAGATGGGCAACAATACCCCGCTGGGGCAAAAAGCAAAAAGTTTTATTGAAAAAGGCGAGCTCGTCCCCGATGAGGTTACGATCGGCATGTTGCAAAATAAGGTAGACGCGCATCCCGAAGCACTGGGTTATATTTTTGACGGGTTTCCGCGCACGATACCCCAGGCCGAGGCGCTCGACGCTTTTCTGGCGGGCCGCGGCGAGGCTATTTCCCGGCTTATTATGCTCGATGTGCCCGATGAGGAGATCATTCAGCGTATTCTCGGCAGGGGCGCCACTTCGGGTCGCGCCGACGACCTCAATACCGGAATTATCCAAAACCGCATCGACGTGTACAAGGAGCAAACTTCGCCGGTATTTGACTATTACGCCAGCCACGGCAAATCCGTGAAGGTAGACGGCGTGGGAAGCATCGACGCGATTTTTGACCGGCTATGCGAAGTGGTTGACGCGATTTGAAAAAAAATTATTTTTCGACGCGGAACTGCGCAATGGGTTTGCCGCTGGCTTTCACAATTAACAGATACCGGCCCGGTGGAGCATTGGCAAGGTTAATGGACTTATTATAGGGGCCTGCAGCTTGCTGGTTGTAGGTCAACCTGGCCAATTCCTTGAGCTGGGGGTTGATCAGCACAATCAGTATGTCGGCGGGTTTCTCCAGGTTGTAGTTGATCTTCACAATACCGTCTTTGGGGTCGGGAACGACTTTTGGGAATACCGACCAGTCATTGTCATCGCGGTCTTCAAATTCGATGCGGGGATCGTAGTAATTCACCTTGCCATTGCTGTGCATACACTTCAGGCGATAACGCACATTTTTCAATAACTGGTCGTCGCGAATGCTTTTATCTTCGAAAGTATAGGCATTTTGTGGCTTGCCCTTACCGGCTATTTTGCCGATAGATTGAAATTGCTTGCCGCCATCCATCGATCGAAGCAACTCAAACGACATGGGGGACGATTCATTGTAGGTGATCCAGCCCAGCCTTACCACTTCACCCGAGCGTTCGGCTTCGAGTTCAAAGACTTCTGTGGATTCGCGGGCGGCGAGTACTTCTTCCGTATCTTCCTCGGGTTCTTCCTGGGCTTGGGGTTGGGGCGTTTTGCGGTTTTTGATTGTCACAACATCCCCATTGCTAGGGCTCCAGAGAACCAGTCCGAGCGGAGGTTCAAACACATTTTTGTGGTCTACTTCGCGCACCCGGTCGGCGCCATCGGTTTTAACCGTGCGAATCTCGATTTTATATTGGTCTACAAAAACCCAGTTAAATTGGTTGAAGCTGCCGCTGTTGCGGGTCCACGATTTATTGTCGTCGGCGTCGCGCAGGGGGGCGCCCCAGCAGCCTTCGCCGGCATACACGGTGCCGTTTTCGTCGTCGCGGATAAAACCTTCTTCACTACCCGGCTCGCGCGAGGGGCGGATGGGCCAGGTCCATTTACACATATGGGAGTCGGATTCAAACGCGGCATGCACGCGATATTTGTAAAAATAAGTAGCCCAGTTGAGCACCAATTCGTCGCGTTCTGCTTTGGTTGCCGTATGGGGCCGGATCGCGTGGTGGTATTGCACCATACGCCAGGTAACGGCATTGCCCTGTGTTTTGAGGTCTTGCTCGAGCCAGGCGCGCTGGGTGCCGCCGGAGGGGATTAGCGAATTTAAGGTATAAAGCCGGAGCAAGCTGCCACCAATGTTGAAAGCATAGTATATATCGGGATTTTTCACGTCAAACATCTCTACCAGCGACTTATTAGACGACTCGTGGTTGCCGCGCGATACCAGCACGGGGAAAATGCGCCCGTCGGTGCCAATCGTAGCCTGCCAGTCGTCGAGCCAATAGCGCCATTCTGTGGCGGTATCTTCGGCGGTCATATCGCCGTTAAACATGACGATATGAGGGCGCAGCTTACTCACCAGGCGGTTGGCGTCGAGGCGGCCTTCGCGGTGATTGCGCGAATCGCCGCCGGCAATAATAGACAGGCGTACGGTGGGGCTGTCAGGAGCAGTGAGAAACGACATGCGGCGGCTTACCCCTTCGTTGTCTTTTATCACGAAGTAGTATACGGTGTTAGGCTGGAGACCGCTAATGCGGGCAAACTGGTTGTTCATGCCCTTGGCGATAAGCGATACATCGGGGCGTTTGGAGTATTTATATGCCGAATACTGCTGGGCACGATCCACTACATCGTAATACAACACGGGGTCGCTGCCCGATATCTGATCCCAGCCGATTACCATCGAAGTAGCAGGGTCTTCGCGCCAGGTAGCGCGATAGCGCCCCGTAGCAGCCTCTGCGAGGGTTGCGGTCAACAATATTCCCCCTAAAAAGACTAATATCAGCCTAGTTTTCTGCAATTGCATGTGTGGGCATTTAGCTGGAACCGGGGCCCATTTTAGGCTTAATTCCAAAACGATTGTGAAACGCTGAACATGATGCGTGTAGCCCAATTTGGTGTGCTATCACCTTGATGCCGGCTTAAAATAAAGCTTTTTGCCCGGGATTTATTGTACCTTAAGCCCATATTTTCTTTTCCAAAACTTAATTTACCGATGATACAGGATTCGCGTCTTTTTGACCTGCTTCACAAAGAACTGGAAAGACAACGCAAAGGATTAGAACTGATTGCTTCCGAGAATTTTACGAGCCAGGCCGTGCTCGACGCCATGGGCTCCTGCCTCACCAACAAATACGCCGAGGGATACCCCGGTCGCCGCTATTACGGCGGCTGCGAAGTTGTAGACGAGATCGAACAGCTGGCTATCGACCGCCTGAAGGAATTGTTTGGCGCCGCCTGGGCCAATGTACAACCCCACTCGGGCGCCCAAGCCAATGCAGCTGTTTTTCTGGCCGTATTGCAGCCTGGCGACAGCATCCTGGGCTTCGACCTCTCGCACGGCGGCCACCTCTCCCACGGCTCGCCGGTCAATTTTTCGGGCAAGATATTTGACGCCCATTTCTACGGAGTTGAGCAAGAAACCGGCCTTATCGACATGGATAAAGTGGCCGCAAAAGCTCGCGAGGTAAAACCTAAACTAATCATCTGCGGCGCTTCGGCGTATGCCCGCGACTGGGATTACGCCCGCTTCCGCGCTATCGCCGACGAGGTGGGCGCATTGCTGCTGGCCGATATAGCCCACCCTGCCGGACTCATCGCCGCCGACCTGCTCAATGACCCGATGCCGCACTGCCATATCGTAACTTCTACTACCCACAAAACGCTGCGCGGACCGCGTGGCGGCATTATTATGATGGGGCATAATTTTGACAATCCCTGGGGCCGTACTACCAAAAAAGGAGAGCCTATCAAAATGTCGGCGATACTCGACAGCGGCGTATTCCCCGGTATGCAGGGCGGTCCGCTGGAGCACGTTATCGCCGCTAAAGCAGTGGCTTTTTACGAAGCCCTGCAACCCGATTTCAAACACTACGGCCAACAAGTGATCCGAAACGCCCAGGTGATGGCCCAAGCCTTTATCGACAAAGGCTATCATGTGATCAGCAACGGCACCGACAACCACCTCATGCTTATCGACCTGCGCTCAAAAAATGTGACCGGCAAGCAGGCCGAAAATGCCCTGGTGCGCGCCGATATTACTGTCAATAAAAATATGGTGCCCTTCGACACGCAGTCGCCGATGGTTACCTCCGGTATACGCGTGGGCGCCGCCGCCATTACCAGCCGCGGTTTCAAAGAAAACGACTGCCTGCAGGTGGTGGATTGGATGGACGCCATCCTCTCCGATGTCGAAAATGAAGCGCTGAACAATAAAGTACGCGCCGAGGTGAATGGGTTTATGCAGGGATTTCCGCTGTATTGAGGAGAGGGGGCGACTGGGCGAGGGGGAGAAGGGGCGAGGGGGAGAAAGGGCGAGGGGGCGAGGGGGCGAACTTTTCGACTTAGCAAATGAGGTGTAATCTTCTCGAGGAACGAGAGAAGGTGACATCTCTACATGATATGGGAAAGAGCAAAAAAACAGAGATCGGATTACAACGGGCCGGGCGGGAGCCGGCCGGTGAGTCGACCAGCGCAGCAGCAGAGTTGGTGCGGGGGGTGAATTATGTGCTCGCCATTGCTATTGACAAATACGAGAACCCTCACAAGCCCTTGTATAACTGCGAAAGAGATGCAGATGATATTACCCGCATCCTGACCACGAAATACACCTTCGCCCCCGAAAACGTAAAAAAGCTATACAACGACAAGGCTACTACTGAAAATATTCTGGTAGCGTTAGACGAATACTCGCGGCGGCTGGAAGAAAAAGACAGTCTGCTGGTCATTTATTCGGGGCACGGTGAAAACCGCAACGGCATTGGCTTCTGGATTCCCGCCGACGCGCAAAAATTTACGGAATACCTGCCTTTGAGTACTGTGCGCGATTTTTTAGAGCCCATCAAGGCGCGCCATATTTTTGTGGTATCCGACTCTTGTTTTGCCGGGCGTTTTTTTATGAGTACCCGCAGCAGTGGCGACCCAGCCAAATACACCGAGCGGCATCCCTCGCGATACGCCCTTACCGCCGGTCGCGACGAACCCGTGCTGGACGGAAAACCAGGCCAAAATTCGCCTTTCGCCGAAGCATTTAAATCTATGCTGAGCAATAATGACGAACCCGTCGGCGCAGTGATGCTGAGCGAAAAAATATTACAGGACGTAGCGAAAAAAGTGGAGGGTTTTCAAACACCCCGCCACGGCGAACTCAACATTGACGGCAACAAACACGGACAGTTTTTCTTCCACCCCAAAAAAGGCATGAATGCAGAAGAACATCTGGCCATTGGTAAACTTATCATGCAAATGGCCGAACAGGTGTATGACCCCGGCTTATACCGCTCGGCAGAAAAACATATCCAATCTGCTATTGAAAATGCCAAACTGGATGATATAGATCTGCCGGAAGCCATTTATTGGCAGGCAAAGGCGCTGCAAGGCGCCGGCGATCACGAGGCAGCTATGCGCCTTTTTGCAGAATTTATTAAAAAAAATAAAGGTCATCTACCCACCCGCCACATCCGCTAACCTAATACCCCGACTATGGATAAGGAATTTTTAGCCGACGCGTATTATCAATATATTCTTTCGGCCATACAGGCAGGAAAAGAACAGGATGCTATTGATAAATACAGGGAAATGGGCGAATATTTTAGCAGTCTTAGCGGGCATTCCAAATACAATTCCCTTAAAAGCCTGGTAGATCCCGTCCAGTTTGAAACTGAAAAATCCCGGTTTTTTGCATTGGTAGTTGGAATTGACCAATATATGGATTCAAAATGCTACAATCCCCTGAAGGGCTGCGTCAATGATGCTAATTTATTCAATGAATTGATCACATCAAAAAGGAAAAACCCCAATATCATTTTTTTAAAAAATGAAAATGCTACCAGCATAAATATTAAAAATGGTTTTGAAGAATTATTCAACCAAGCGGAGCCCGGAGATACGGTAGCTGTTTATTTTTCCGGCCATGCTTATATACGCGGCGTAAACGCAAATGAATACGCCCTGGTTGTTTATGACTCTACCGATATTTCTTTAAAAAAAGAAGCGCATACTTTTATCTGGGGTGATGAGCTGCATGAAGCCATGCAGAAAATCAGGGCGGTCAACAAATTTTTGGTAGTTGACACTCATTCTGATCGTGAATTTATGACCAGGGTCGAAGAAAGCGGTAATTATACCATGATGTTTGGCTGCGATGATGGAGAGCAAGCTTATGAACAGCAATTTGACGGAAAAACACATGGAGTTTTTACTTACGCCCTTGCTTCTGTTATCAGGGAATATACAAAGGAGGATTCGATACCTAATAATTTACACGAACAAGTTGTTAAGTATATTAAAGATCGAAATTTTAGACAAACGCCCAAAATGGTAGGCGATATTACGCCCTTGTTTTTTCCGCAAAAATCTATCCAGCCGGTTGATTTAATACAAATTGCTAAGAATGGCAGGGCGCCACTATCGGAAAGTAATTATTACCGGTTATCTAATTTACTTCAAAAGGCGCCTCTTTTGCACACACTGTTTTTTCCTATACTAAAAAAAGTAGGCAGCCATTTTATAAAAAAAGGGGAATTCGATAAGGCTATTACTGCATATGAATCCTACCTAATAAATTCAGAAGAGGTTAATAATGAACTGGAAGCCTTGATTCCTTTAATTGAAATTTACGACCGGTTTGGGCAATATGAAAAAGCGACATTTCAGCTAAAAAAATGGATAGATACACACCAGGAATTAAACGAAAAAGATCCGCTTGTTAATTTGTATAAAAAATATTCAAATCACGATAACGCAGCACAAACCAAATATGCCCTCATAATAGGTATTGATGGATATAAAAAAGAAAAAGCCCTTCAATCAGCTGTAAAAGATGCCGAAAGTTGGCGCCAATATTTGGCAGAAGACCTCCAATTACCAAAAGAAAATATTACACTGCTATTAGGCGAATCCGCTACCCGTAAAAAAATACTATCTGAATTTGAGAGACACGCTAAACTGGCGAAAGAAAATCCCGTATTATTCTTTTTTGCCGGATATGGCGCTGCTTATACTATGTCCGAACCTCCCATAACCAGAGACATAGCTCCGGATTTCACAAGCGATGATACGCCATTTATACCCGCTATACTCAGCGTGGATAGTCGACAGGGAAAAATCGGCGATATATTTTTCAAGGAACTCTACGATTTACAAATAAAAAATGAATCCCGCTTTCTAACTTGTATACTCGATATCGGCTTTGACGAAAAACCGGGAAACAGGGGGGTAGCTCCCGGGAAATTCATCCCCGCGGAATATTACGGGCAATAGACTACCTCCGGACGGCAGATGGGATTACGCAGGAATTGGCAATCTCACAATCCTTTCTGGTGCAATAAACCCCAAAAACTTATCTGAAAAAACTAAACTTCTGTGCCTAGAAACCCCTGAAAATGGCGCACTTACGAAAAGCCTGCTCGATGTACTTCGCGAAAATCCAAAGACAACATATCGTTTCAGCCAATTAGCAAGGGAAGTGCGCAAGAAGAAATTGCCGTTAATCCAACATTATATTCAGAATCCCGTGCTGATCGGCGACCAGGAAGCTGTTGTGTTTGGTGTATTTAATTTGGGACAAAAAGAAATTGCGCTTGTCAAAGCCGGGCCGGTAACCAACCTGAAGACTTTATTGGAGCAACAAATCGGCTCTAACTGGGGCGATTTCCCCGATAACCAGGTTATTTTGGCTATTGCGGAAACCATTTTGGGCAATCATGAAAAGGCCGTGGCCATGCTCATCACCGCTGTGGCCGACGAAACCAAAGAAGGCCTCCGCCTGGTAAAGGCCAATTATCACCTGGGACGGGTATTGGTTGAAAACAGTAGTCCCGACGATAAAGAAAATTGGAGCCAGGCCCTGAATGCGCTGCGTGCGGCAACAAATGTTTTGCCCGATTTTGCGCCTGCTTATTATTATCTCGGCAAAGCTATCCGCCAGGTGAATATCATCGAAGGGCGTTCGGAGGCGGTGAAGTACTTCCAGAAATACCAGAAAGCAACTACCCTATAGGTTATCAGGAGGAAGTAGACCAATACCTCGACTCGCTGGACGACGAGCGTCTTCGCAAGCGCTATATGAGCGACGGCATGGCTTACCTGGAGCAAAATGAATTGTCATCCGCCGAGCAATGCTTCCAGGAGGCCCGTTTATTGGGCGAAAGCAGCGCATTTTACTACATGGCAGAAGTTTACAACAGACAAGGCGACTTCCTGCGGGCGCTAAACTCCTACAACCAGGCCAAGGTGCTGGGCGTCGACAAAGAAGACCTCGCCTATAAGATGGGCGATATGTTCAGGCTTTTTTACAAAGCTCCGTTGTGATACAACAAATCCTGGATGAGGTAAAGGAATACCAAAACAATCCCTACATCCTGAAGTATAATGACACCGATGTATTGCTCGATAACCTGTCCAAAATCCAGGATCACCTTGCCAAGCTTGATATAGGGAGGAGGTAACCTATCACCTCACCACCACGCTACAAACCGCAGCCCCGCATCTTACCACATACAGGCCGGCAGGCCATTGTGATACATCTACCGATAGTGTTTCTGTAGTGTGAGGAGTAACATGTATCAATTGCCCCGTCACATTGCGCACCTCTACCTTGTAGCCGGCCAGTTGATCCGGCAGTGCCAGGTTAAGCGTTTGGTGGGCGGGGTTGGGGTAGGCGCGGATCACCGGAGCTTTTTCGTACAGCGTTGTTGTGCCCGTCACCGATTCATTATTCGCATTAAATGTAGGATTTTGTATCACAAAGGCGCCGGTGCCGTTGGGCACGCGGGCGTAGCCCATATCAGTTGTTTGGGCGTCAAAAGTCACTTCATCCAGGATATTCAGGCTGGGGTCGAGCAGCATCACGATTTCGCCGTCGGCAGAGAGTTTGAAATTGCAGTGGTTGTCGCCCTGGACGCCGTCTTCGTCGGCCCAGATGACCAGGTAGCCGTTGCCGGGGATCACCGAGCCTTCCGGGAAACTCCCACTTGGCCAGGTTGGCCGGATTATCAGACAGATAATAGCCGCTCAGGTTGATTGCATTGGCGCTTTTGTTGTACAATTCGATCCAGTCGTCGAATTCGCCGGCATTATCAGCGGCGGTGGCAGAGTTGGAGGCCATGAGTTCGTTGATCACTACGTCGGAGTTGTCCACCACGTTAGCTTGCACGGTGTATACAAGTACGTCGTGTTCGGCGCCGGCAGGGTAGTAAACAGCCGTTTTGGCGTTATTATTTGTCAATGCTTCGATATAGAACCGCACCCAGGTACCTGCCTGATAGCCGGGAATGGTAGCGCCAAAGACGCCGTCTTCGGCTTCGTTGTCGTTGTGTTGGCCGTCGTCAAACATCTGCACCACACTGAAATTGCCCACTATGCCTGTGGCATAATACAAGTTGACGCGGTTGAGGCCGATGGCATGGCTCACCTCAGCTTGTACGTGGGTTTCCTCCATGTTTAGGGGGCGCCGTCCAGGCCTCATCGTTGAGGTTAAAGTAGGTAACCGAGCCTATATCGGCGCTGGATTGGGCCACTTCCGAATTGACCAGCAAGTTGTTGCGACGGGTGGTGATAAAATTGCGGAGTACGGTTATTTCGCTGAGAAATTGCTGGTAGGTGTACAATTTCTTGGGGTCGTCCTGTACCAATTGGTCGATTTGGGTTTGGTAGTTGCTCAATATCTCGTTGCATACCGCAGGGTTTAGCTCATCGGCGATAATCGTGCGTAGGTGGGCCAGGTAGCGTTGGCGCCATTCGGGAATAGCCAGCATGCGATTGAGCAGGGGGTAATTGGCGTTGTCGGCGTGGTAGAAAGGGTTCCAGTTGGCCAGGTTGGGCCCCATTACGCTATTGCCGTCGAATTCGAGGGGCGTCATGCGGCCGGTTTCGGGTTCGTAGTAGAGGTAGTAATCCATCTTGCCTTTGTACACATAGCTGTCGTCGTCGCTGAAGGCGATTTCGGAGGCCAGGAACCACAGCGTGCGGTCGATATCGAGGTAGTGAGGCAGGCTATCGCGCAATTGGGCGGTCGGAATGTTGTCTACTACATTGCAAACGGCCACGAGGCGATCCCAGGGGTTGTCGATATCGCTGCTTTTGAGGGTGTAATACGTTTTGTAGTCGGAGGTATCTTCGCCCAGGTAGTTGAGGGCGGCGGTACCGTCGCCCCAGCCCGGACCGCCACCGCCGGGGCCCCCACCTTGTCCGTCGGAACGGTCGGCGCGCCAGTTGGCGCCGTCATTGCTGAGAAACCACTCTTCGAGGTAGTCTTTGTTAAGTTGCTGCACATTGGGATATAGCCCCCAATTCTGGCCGTTGACATACAAATTGACATAGTTGGCCCGCGCAGCCGGAATGTGCTTGCGTATCTGGTGCAGGTAAAACACTTCGCGCATAAACGACTCGTCCTGAAAGGAGTTATTCAGGTTGAGGGTTTTGTAGCCCATAATATGTTGATCCTCATGCACATAATCGAGGCTGATATTAAACGAGCGCTTTTGTGAGCCCGCGGGCAACATGCTGAAGGAAGTTTGTCCTTTAAACCGCACGCCCACGCTGTCATAAGTCACCCCGTCTACGGTCATCGTGGCAGGAATGTCAGTGTGGCTGTTGTAGTTTTGCGTCATCAACTGCCAGTAGTTAGACTGCGGAAAATCGAGATGTACTGTGCGAACGACTGCCGAGTCGTACAGCCCGCTATAGAGCCTGCCACCGGTGATGAGGCGATGGCCATCGTCAGAAAGATACATTTCGGCGGGCAACGATTGGGCGCAAAGCGCACCCGTAAGCCCGGTCAACAACAGGGCGAGGAGTATAGTTTTTTTCATGTTGGAAAAGCAGTTGGTCAAACAAAAGTCAAGGAATTGGATTCGAAATTACCATTTCGGTTTAATCGGTAGGTATAAAGAATGCAAAAAGGGTTGCACAGCTTACGCCGGCAACCCCTTTTTGTCTGCGAGATTGCATAATGAGTTACTTAGAACCTCTCAAATTTCATCCACCACCTTCAACTCGGCTCTGTAATCCTTTGACGGAATATCGTTGGGGTATTGCGGATAGGGAGTTACGGCGCGTAGCTCGATCATATAGCCGTCTATACTGCCGGAAGGTTCTACTTCGACGTTGGGGCTGAGGCCCAGTGTCATACTCACGCCGTTTACTTCAAGCACGGCTTTTACTTCGCCTGCCCAGATGCAGTCTACACCGGTGGGGCAGCGGCTATCCTGAATATCTTTCAAGACGATAGTAGGCGCGCCGCAGCTGCATTCAGCCTTTTGATCTATCGCCAGTTGGAAGGGCGTGCCCAGTTGATAAGACAATTTGTCTGTTGCGTCTTTTTTGCAGGCGCCCAACATAAGAATGAGCAGGCTTAGAATCCAAATATTTCTCATGGTGTTCGGTTTTTGAAAACATGTATTAAGTAAGACAGTGCAAAAGGTGCCAGGCGTTGGTAGTCAGGCAAAACTTGTACTTATAATTTCACTATCCGCAGCACTTCTGCCGGCAGGTTGTCATTTTTCAGCATGATTCCGTATACTCCCTGGGGCCAGTGGTTGAATTCCGGAATGTCCAGGGTGAAAGGACCTTCGGGAAGGCTTATTTCTTGCGTCCATAACAATTGCCCTTGTATATTCCTGATCTGGATGGTCAATTCCAGAGGGGTTTCGCTAAATCCCTCCAGATAAAGCACATCGTTAACTGGGTTGGGATAGGCGTTTACCAATAGTGCGGGTTCATCAGCCGGCAAACCGGGTTGTGAATGTTTGGGCGCCGGTTGATTGCAGGCAGTGGCAATGGCAAGGGGGCTTTCACAACCGGTAGCATTTCCAGTTATGCGCATGGCGCCACCCACCCCACCCGAGGCTATCAAGGGTTGAATGGGACAACAATCGCTGAGTTGGTTGTTTTGCAAGATGTCGAGGCGTTGACCTACCGCCTGCAACTGGTTTAATCCCTGAAGGCTAAACAGCGCACCATTGCGCCAGATGGCCAAATCGCCGCCCACGCTAAGCAACGAGTCGAGTCCGTAGAGGTCGTTCAAGCGGGTTTTGATAATTTCCACCTTGCCGGTCACTTGTCTCAAACCGAGCAAGGGGCCAAGGCTGGTAATCTGTGATCCGCTGATGTTCAGTTTGCCCTGAATGACCTTATAACAAGGCGGCCAGGCATCTATTTGGTATTGATAGCGGAAAGTTACATTACCCACCCAGGTAAATCCCTGTCCCCAATCTGAAATATCGTTGTCTGTTAACCCGTCGCAGTTGTCGTCGAGGTGGTTGCAGGTTTCCATGGCGTCTGGGTTTATGGCAGGGTCCAGGTCGTCGCAATCGCCATAAGAGGCAATAAGTTGGTTACTCAGCTTAAATCCGGCGGGTTGCTCGCATTGCTGGAGGAAGGCGCCGTCGGAGTAGCCGTCGTTGTCGTCGTCTTTCCACCACATGGTATAGGGGTTGATATCGGGGTTGGTATCGTCGCAATCGCCGGCACAGGTACTAAACCCGTCGAAGTCGTTATCGGGGAAAATCTCGTCAAACAGTTCGTTGCAATTGTCGTCGAGGCCGTTGCAGAGCTCGGGGGCGCCGGGATAAGTATTCGGGTTCGTATCATCGCAGTCGCCGTCGGAAGCCTCCAGGTTTTCGGGCAGGGTGTAACCCACAGGTTGTACACAGTCAGCCAGGGTTTGGCCGTCGGAGTAGCCGTCGCCGTCGAGGTCTTTATACCAGGTGAGGCCTTCGTCGATAGTTCCATCGCAGTTGTCATCCACGCCGTTGCAAGGATCCGGCGCATTGGGGTTGATAAGTGGGTTGGTATCGTCGCAGTCAAAGGCGATACTAATAAGCGTAATCGGATCGACATAACCGTTGGGTTGTTCGCATTGCTGCAAAATTTCGTAGTCGGTAAAGCCATCGTGATCGGCGTCTTTAAACCACACCGTGCCGGGGTTAAGCAGTTCATTATTATCGTCGCAATCGCCGGAGCAGGAGGTATAGCCGTCCTGATCCTGGTCGAATCCTTCGTCAATAAATCCATCGCAGTTATCATCCACTTCGTTGCAGATTTCTTCTACTCCGGGGTGGATATCGGGGTTGGTGTCGTCGCAATCCCATTCGTTATCCACATACATGGGGAGCGGATAGCAATCAAAAACAGCCTCTTCCGAATTGCCGTAGCCATCCTGGTCGCTGTCGCGGTAAAACCAGATGGGGTCGCAAATCCGACTCACCGTGGCCTGTGCGGGGGCTCCCGCATAGCCTACTGTGTAGAGCGTATTGCGGGGCCGGTGGCAATACCGCAGATTCCGCCATTGAGGTTTTGGCCTTGCATGCCCCACAGCCAATAACCTCCCAGCGTTATTTTGCCGATAAAAGCGCGTTCGGGTTCATTGCCGTCGATGGTTATATCGCCGAAGTACGCTTCGGGTACATTGCTGAATTGCCCGCATACAAACACGTCGCCCTGGCTGTTGATCTTGAGGTCAAAAAGCCAGTCTTGGGGAAGCGGGGAATTGCCGCCGGGGCTTCCGGCCACATCAACTAATACCCATTGACCCGAGCCCGTTAGCTGGGCTACCCAAATAGCGTTGTAATCAAAATTGCCAAACCCGCTCACGCTGATGGGGCCAAAATTATAGACCACATCGCCCCGCAAATTGCCACCCGCATACACGTTTTCGCCGTTGGGACTTACGGCGATAGCGGTGGCATAAGCCCATCGGCCGTTGCAGATGGGCAGGGAGCAGGGTTTGCCTATGGCCGACCACTGGTAATCGCCGGCGGCATTGAGTTTCATCACGAGAGCTGAATAGCGGTCGGTAACGGTGCCAGGTATAGCGATGGTATCTTCGAAATAAGCGAGGCCGGCCATGGCGCCCGCCACATACACATTGCCCACCATGTCCACGGCCACATCGTAGCCGGCTTCATAATCCTGCTGTGGGCTGCCCGCGCTTTTGGCCCAAAGCCAGAAGCCGGTTGCGTTCACTTTAGCCACAAAAGATCGCCGGAGTGTGTATCTCCGCTAGCAGCGTACTTTGTACCAGGTTTAAGCCAAACGACGCGCTGCCGTAATACCTGCCGGTGATCACAGCGGCGCCCGTTTGATCAACAGCGATGCCGTAGCTGTCGACCCAGCCGTCGCTGTAGCTTTGAGTTGCCCACAGCCAATTGCCGTTGGGGTCCAGCTTGGCAACAAATGCATCGCTATTGGCGCCGGGAACAAGCGTTGTGTTTCCGAATTGGGCAGGGCCGTACAGACCTCCTGTAATATAGATATTGCCTGCCGTGTCGAGGGCCAGGTCGAGGTACCAGCCTTCGAGTGGGCCAACGCTTAAAAAGCAGCCGCCTATTTGCCGTATCCAAAGCCATTGGCCGTTGGTATCCAGTTTGGCTACAAACAGATCCGTATTATCGGTTTGGTTTGGGCAAGTAGATACATTGGAAAACACCTGGCCGCCAAATACCGCCACATCCTGGAAGGAGCCTACCATGACAATATTACCTTCGGGATCAACTGCGATACTGCGACCGATATCCCAAAGGCTACCTCCAAATTCATTTTGCCACAACCAGGATTGACCGGAAAGCAGGCTGGGGATGGCCATCATTATCCACGCCAGAAGGGTAAGTTGTTTTCTCATAATGTGAAAAATTGCTGTTTTGCAATTTACCAATTAAAGAAGTGCAAAGCCATGAATAAAGCCGGTTTACGCAGTTGATTTTTGTCAGTATCTGTATATTTGTTAAAATACCCGACTATGTACACCCACATTTATCAACAACTCGAACGCCACGGCGACGTATTCAAGTCGCTGCTGGAAGGGCTTTCGCCCGACTTGTACTTATGGAGACAAGAGCCTGGAAAATGGTGTCTGCTGGAAATCCTTTGCCATATTTGCGATGAAGAGCGCGAAGATTTTCGCGCCAGGTTGCGCCACGTTCTCGAACACCCGGAGCAAGCGCTGCCCCCTATCGATCCCGTGGGTTGGGTGACCGAACGGCAATACTCCGGGCAAAACTATGAATCGAAACTTGCACAATTTCTTGCCGAGCGACAGGCATCCGTAGCTTGGTTGCACGCGCTTTCCATGCCCAAATGGGATAATGCCTACCTACATCCCAAATTTGGAGCTATGAGCGGGCATATGTTCCTCGCCAACTGGCTGGCGCACGACTACCTGCACATTCGGCAGATTACGCGCTTGAAATACGACTACCTGCGATTCATTTCAGGAGAAACCTTATCGTATGCCGGCACCTGGTAAAGTTAGGCTATACATTCAGTTTCTTTTTGACCGGAGCGGGTTCCGTATTTTTTGTAAAAAACTTCTCCGCCAGGTGCAATTTGCGCATAGTCGTCCGCTTTTTGGTCTGGTGGTCCTGCATGCGGCGCAAAATATCGTCGAGGGCGCGGGTAGCTTCTACCACGTGTTCCCCTTTGTTTAGCATGATGCATTCGGCGCGCTGCCCCATAGCTGCGTCGGTCACTTCTGCACGGGTTGGAATGCCTTGCTTGGTAAGACCTTCGAGCACCTGGGTAGCCCAGATGACGGGTACGTGGGCGGCTTCGCACACCCACAGGATCTGCTCTTGCAACTCGGCCAGCCTGCCGAATCCGCATTCGATGGCCAGGTCGCCGCGGGCTATCATCACCCCGCAAATAGGGGTGCGCATAGCGGTAAGGATCATATCGGGCAGGTTGTCAAAGCCCTGCCGGGTTTCCACTTTGATCACTACACCCGGAATGCGGTTGCTCAGCTTTTGCATTTCTGCAATGACCTGCGCAACATCGTTGGCGTTATTGGCAAATGACAGCCCCACCATGTCTGCATATCTGACCACAAACCGGAGGGCTTCGACGTCTTCGGGGGTCAGGGCATTTAAGTGGAGATTCGTTTCAGGCAGATTGATACCCTTTTCGCTGCGCAGTTTTTCGCCGCCTATTTTGGCATGGGTAATACGCACGTGTACCTGGTCGGCCTCTATACGTTCTACCATGCCGCCGATTTTGCCGTCGTCAAACCAGATGGGTTCGCCGGGCTGCAGATCGTTGAGCACTTCGGGAATAGAACACCCGATCACTGCCGGCTGCAGCACTTTCCCCGTTTCATCGGTCACAGCCGGGCAACCAGGCGTATTATTTCGCGTAAGCAATAACATGTCGCCGCTGTGCAAGGCAATAGGCTGCTCGCGGCGGGGTACTTCGGTCAACTTGGCTGCGTGGACTTTGTTTTTGTGCTTTAAATGAAGCTCAAGCCCCTGCTTCAGGTAAACGGTTTTGAACATTTCAACCAGACAGACGCCCTCGGCCACTTCGGCGACTACCATCTTGCGCCTGGCATGGCGGGCATCCTTCAAAACGATGGTATCTCCCTGCCGGCATTTCGACAACCACTGACCATCCACGGGCAATCCAGGCGTATTATCGGCGAGCGCTTGCATTTTTTTCTTATCATAAAACCACAGCCGGACTGGCTCCAGCACTTGCCCCCATTCATCGCGGCGGGGGCGCAGTTTTAATACCGCAGGGCCCGCTTCAAGCGGCCCGGTACGCAATTTGGGGCCACCCAAATCCATCAAAATGCGGCATTTTAGGCCCGATATTTCCTCTGCGCGCCTGATATTTGAGATGATCTTTTCCCATACTTCCGGATTGTCGTGCGCGCAATTTACACGCGCGCAGTTCATGCCGTTTTGCAATAATTGCAAAGCCAGGCGATAGTTGTCGGCAGCTTCGGTGGGCATCGTCACCATGATGCGCACCCGGCGGCCGCTGGGCGTTTCGCCGAGCAGCGCTTCGGTGTTTTCTTCCAGGAGGCGGCGGCCGTCTTCAAAGCACACGACCGGTTTTTCACCAGGATCCCAGGGTTTTCCCAGCAATTGGTGCATGATGCGCAATAGCGTGTCGAGCGTAGCGTGTACTTTGCGCTCCGCACGACCCAGCGAAGAGAGCGCCCATTCTGATAGCTCGTATTGCAGCGGGCGTACCTCATGAAGCCGTAGCGCGAGGTATTGTAGTAAATTGCGGGCGCTATTGCGATAATGGGGGTGTAAGTGGTCTAAACTCCCGTAGGTTTTTTCCGTAATTAACACCTCGTTGCGCAATTGGAGCACTTTCGGTGAGTTGTTTCCAAATCAGGAGGCACACAAGGCATTTGTTGCTGGAGCGCGGTGGTCGGCTTTGTCATGGCTTTAGCAGAATTTGTCTCTAAAATTCCGGATTGTCCTGCAAAAAGGAAATGACATTTGACAAAGAGTAGGTTAATTGATCGTTTTTTGACAAAAAAATCCGCCGGCGCCTTCTCAAGGAAAACGCCGGCGGTGGATTCGTTTAAAGGTGGTTTTTATATAACAAACTCATTCAAACAAGATTACTTTTTATCGCCCATACCAACTACCCAGCCGATAACCGCACCGCCCAAGGCGCCCATTACAACCCATAACGCGATATCAACAAAAGTGGCAGTAATATTACTAATATTGGTTGTGCCGTACATCGTTAAGTCAACGCCGGCGGCAAACAACAGACCAATAACTGCACCACCCTTCAGGCCGCCCATGGCGGTATTGATGCCCGCCCAGCGCACAAAAATATAGGAGAACAAAGCTCCCATGCACAGATTGCCGAGGATCAAAAACAGCCAGTCCATCTCTACTTTATTTACTCCCGTTGCAGTGCCCGCGTTGGCTTCAAAAAATTTCATAAATAACATGCCATACAGCAGCCACCCCAACAGGAAGAAGGCAACTCCACCAGCCAACGTTCCGAGTGCAAATTTTTTGGTATCCATTTTGTTTTGATTTAGGTGAAAATGAAATAAAATTCACCTCAAAAATATATAAATCCTTATGAATTATTTCACAAAATCATTCATTTTCAAAAGATAAATATGTTTCTAAAAGGTAACTGTTTAGTAGGGTTTAGTGCATGCGCAGTTGAGCGATAGGGTTTAGTTAACTAAACATACAGCTAAACCCTAACGCTAAACCCAATCGCTAAACCCTACTAAACAGTTACTTTAAAAGAGCAATCAGGACTGGAGTTGAGCGAAAAGATACCACATTTCTGCCGCAATTTGACGGCAGCGCTCGTCGTAACGTGACTGCTCCACCGGCGTGTCGTCGGCTTCTTTGGGATCATTGTAGGTGAGCGGCACGCGTAATACCGCACCTGGGATAAACGGACAATTTTGCTCGGCTTCGCTACAGGTCATGATAGCGGCAAATTGATTCGCCGGATTGGCCGCATCATCGAATACCTTTGAAAAACAAACCGCCGGCTCCGCATCGGTAGCATAGCTAATGAGATAATGCGGATTGTCGCTGCCCGGCGCCCGGTTTTCTACCCTAAATCCGGCGCGTTGCAGGGCGGCCACGGTTCGCGGATTGCAGGCAGTGGCTTCGGTGCCCCCCGAATAGGTGTGAATATCGTTGATACCGTACCAATGGGCCGCCGCCGCCGCCCATACTTGTCCGAAATGGCTGCGCCTGGAGTTGTGGGTGCAAATGAAAACCAGATTCACAGGTTGCCCTTCGGCCTGTTGCCGGCGAATGTATGCCACTATTTTATGCAATATCTCGCGCCGGGAAGCCGGTATGTCAGCCTCCAATGGAATGGTGTGTTGTACGTACTGCTGCAATTCGGGAAAGAAGGAAATGCCTGTATTCGTCATCGGGCCTCATATCATGGTGAGGCACAAATTTAGCCTATTACCCCTCAGGAGGCATAGCAAGACGCCAAACTTAATGTAGAGTTAACGGGGGAGGCAGGGTTTAGCGTTAGGGTTTAGCGATTGGGTTTAGCGATAGGGTTTAGCTGTATGTTTATTAAACTAAACCCTATCGCTAAACTGCGCATGCACTAAACCCTATCGCTAAACTGCCGTAGGCACTAAACCTCTCACTTCGGCAACAACACCGCGTCAATCACGTGCACAATACCGTTGGAGGCAGGTATAGTAGCGATAATATTGGCGCCGTTAATTTGCACCTTGCCGTCTTTGACGGTGATGGTGGCATTGCCGCCGTTAGCCATCCCCAGTTCTTGTCCGTCCTCAAAGAAATCAGCGCGGAGCATAGAGGTGGTGACGTGGTATTGCAGGATGTTCTGCAGGTCGGCCTTTTTCTCCGGCTTGAGCAAGCCTTCCACGGTGCCCGCGGGTAGCTTGGCAAAGGCATCGTTGGTGGGGGCAAATACGGTAAAGGGGCCTACGTTCGACAAATCGTCGAGCAACTCGGCAGCGGTGACGGCTGCTACCAGCGTGGTGTGGTCGGGCGAACCTGCAGCTACTTTTACCACATCTTTCATCGAAGCATCGTCTTTTACCCCTGCCTGTCCGGCAACAGTTGTTGCACCGCTTCCATCTGCTGCTGCCGCAGTATCGGTGGCCTGGTTGCCACTACAACCCCAAAATAGGACTACAATGATTCCTGCCACCAGCATGTTGGCCATTCGCATTGATTTCATGATGAATTAGTTTAAGATTTAAGAGTATTTAATCTTTTATTAAAACAAAAAAAGTTACGTGCAAGACACCAGCCTCACTTCCCCGCTGCGCACTTTGTCGCTCAACTCGGCAAGCGTGGTATGGCTAAATTTTTCTTTCATAGTCAGCGTAATGTGGCGCCAAAAGTCGTGAACCGGGCAAGGCTGCTGCTCGCCACAGCCGGGCAGTCCCAAAAAACATTCACTGAAATACCCCTCCCCTTCCAATATGTACAGCATCTCCAGCAGAGTGACCTGTTCCGGGGCTTTGGCGAGCGCCACTCCTCCTGCCGGTCCGCGCTGAGAATGGAGTATGTGGTGCTGCGTGAGCGTCTGCAAGATCTTAGTGAGGAAGTGAAAGGAGATGTCCAGGTCTTCCGATATCTTGCGAATACTCACATAGCCCTCCTGATCCCGCTGCGCTGCGATGTACATCAGCGCGCGTAAACCGTATACTGCATTCATGGAGAGAGCTTTCATAACTTATTCAGACAATTTTGTCTTAAATTTAAAGATTAGTCTGTAATTGACCAAAGATTTTTGCCTGATTTTTTTAATACTCCGAAGGCAGAAGCGATATTTGTAGACAATAAAAACCTAACACCATGAAAAACAACGTAGTAGGCTGGTTTGAAATTCCCGTAAGTAATATGGATCGGGCGATCAAATTTTACGCGACGGTTTTCGGATTTGAACTCCAGCGCGAGCAGATGGGGCCGCTCGACATGGCCTGGTTTCCCAGTATCGAAAACGCACCGGGAAGCGGGGGTTCGCTGGTACACCACGAGGCCGCCTACAAACCCTCTGCAGATGGCGTGCTGCTGTACTTTACCGCCCACTCCGGCGACCTCAGCAACGAACTCTCCCGCGTGGAAGCCGCCGGCGGCAAAGTACTGCTCGAAAAACGCCTTATCACCGAAGAGATCGGTTATATGGGGCTTTTCCTGGATTCGGAAGGCAACAGGATTGCCATGCATTCGCGGGAATAGTATCCATTCATTACGCTATTTTACTCAACTTTATGCCTGCCATCCATTTATTATGGGGTACAATGCTACTCCTGCTAACAGCCTGTCAATCCATGGAATCTACCCATCGCAATAAGCAGGCTGAGGGAGACGCCCTGGCCATCGCGGTCGATTCTGCCCAAAACAGGAGTTTTCCTATACCGATAAAAAATCGGGCTATTACTACGCCACCACGCATTCGGAAGAAAACAACATGTGGTTTGCCGGTTGGAATATTGCCGGGAAAAGGATTTTTTCCGACTACCGCCTTTATCTGGATAATACACCGCTTGATCGCCACACATCTGATGTGAGGGTTTTTCCGCACCAACTCCAGCGCACATACCCAAAAGCTGTGGAAACGTTTTCAATGGTAGATGACCTCGAGATATTGGCCATCCGAATAGAACAAGTGCAAGGAAAAGAAATCGGTTTTTCATTTTTGGGCGACTTGCTTGTTTTTTACAAAAACAGGACGGGCACTTTGACCTTTAGCCCAAAAGAAATTCCGGAATGCAAAGTAGTCGTTACCACCTGGAATACCTCCAGTCTGCGCTACGACAACGACAGGCTACACGCCCCCGCCGATGCGGGAGGTTTTTTAATTGCTTTCGACAAAACGGAAGAAGGCGCACAAGAGAAAATTGCTCTTTTCAGGAAAAATGCCGGGCGATTAATCGCGCAAAGAACAAACCGGCTCGACGCAGTTGCCCATTCTTTTTTTATACAATCTGATAACGACACACTGGACCGAGCTATTCCCTGGATTGGACTAACGCTCGACCAGCTAATTACCCGTCAGCAAGGCGCCGGCATTTACGCCGGCTTACCCTGGTTTAACCAATACTGGGGGCGAGATATGTTTATTTCGTTTCCGGGCGCCTGCCTGGTGTCGGGCAACTATGCCGTAGCCAAAGAAATTTTGCTGGATTTCGCCAAATTCCAGCTCGTGGACAAAAATTCACGCTTTTTTGGCAGAATTCCCAACCGCGCTCAACCCACCGATATTATTTACAATACCACCGATGGCACACCGCGTTTCGTGATCCAAATACTCGAGTACGTGAGATATTCCGGCGACACTTCCATCATCAGGCAGTTATATCCACATATCAAAAGAACCATAGAGGGTAGCCTGATGTACTGGGTAGACGAAAACGGATTTTTGACCCACGACGACGCCGACACCTGGATGGACGCCAAAAAAGAAGGAAAAACCCCCTATTCACCCCGCGGCAACAGGGCCAATGATATCCAGGCACTTTGGCACGAACAATTACTCGCCGGCGCTTTTTTTGCCGATTTCATGGGGGATCAGACAAACAAGAAAGAATGGACTGCGCTGGCTAAAAAGGTAAAATCAAATTTTAGCAATTATTTTTTAAACACAGGTTATGACTACATGGCAGACCGGCTCACCGCTGAAGGCGTGCAGGATTTTAAATTGCGGCCCAATCAATTATACGCGCTCGATCTGTTGGATGATGAAAACCTGAAAGCCCACATAGCCAAAAAGGTATGGGAAAACCTGGTGTATCCCTGGGGCGTGGCTTCGCTTTCGCAAAACGACCCCGATTTTTATCCCTACCACGAACATTGGCATTATTACCATAAAGACGCCGCCTACCACAACGGCACGGTATGGCTCTGGAATAACGGCATGGCCATGCAGCGTCTGATAGAAGCCGGGCAAACTGATCTGGCGTATGCGTTATTCCGCAATATGAACCGGCAGGCGTTATACGAAGGCGCCGTAGGCAGCCTCTCAGAAAATGCCGATGCCCTGCCCCCCCGGCGCCACCTGGGCCAAACGCTCGGGTACTTTTTGCAGGCCTGGTCAAACGCCGAGCAGTTGAGAATTTGGTACCAATATTTTTTTGGCGTCCGCCCCAATTTATTGCGCAACGAAATTACTATTCAACCGCATATACCTGGTGAGATCAAACAACTGCGCACAAAAGTCAAAGTCGGTCCCGGCGAGCTCGCTATTTTCTGGAATATGGCTTCAGATACCATGCTGGAATACCGGTTCACAGGGTTTTCAGGTAGCGCTTATATCGATATTTCCCCTTTTCAAAAATTCAAAATTGATATCAATAAAAGCGCCACCTGTAAAATAGCCATTCGCGAAAATACCTTGCATTTTACGCTATTGGATAACCTCGATAAAATAACCGGCACAGAAACCTTCCCGCCCGATCCCACCCTGTCAGCCAGGCTGAAAACATGGCATGATTTGTTCAAAAACACCGGTTTCGCAAAACCCTATTTACAACCAAACTTAAAAAGCCTGCAACATTATCACGAAGTAGAGATCACTTATTGAATGGCCCTGTCACCTTGTCACCACTTGGCGCTTCCTTGCCTGCACCCCATAGCGGACGGACAACGTTTCACTGGTCGTCACTTCACCCTTACCCCTTACCCTTGTCACCTCAAAAAAAATCCCCCGAATTTATATAGATTTTAACCAAGCGACGTTTAACCCTTAGCTTTGTGGAGTTGTTTTACTAAAGCACAGACAAGAAAAAAACCGGAGAGATGAGATTTTTGATAACCATACTAGCGATTGCCTTCATAACTTCAAGCCTTAGCGCACAGGAGGAAAAACGCGGCACAGTGACCATTGCGGGCAAGATCCTGCCCTTTATCATAGACGATTGCGGCGACACGCTGCTAATCGCCCAGCTCGATGACGTATCGGTATCCTCCTTTCGCAAATTCAATAGCGACGAGGATTACAAAAAATATCGCCGCTATCGCGCTTATGCGGTCAAAGTATACCCCTATGCGGTGGAAGCTGTGAAGGTGTTTCGCCAGATAGAGGTCGTTACGGCCGAAATGCGCCGGGGCAAGCAAAAAAAATACGTCAAACACCTTCAAAAAGAGCTCGACGACAAATTTGAAGATCCCCTGCGCAAACTTAGCCGCACACAGGGCATGGTGCTGATGAAAATGGTAGAAAAAGAACTCAACGTACCCACCTACGACCTCATCAGGGAGTTGCGGGGCGGCTTCACGGCTTCTTATTGGAGCACAATGGGGCGTTTTTACGGCCACCGCCTGCGCGAAGGCTACAAACGGGGGGAAGACCCCATACTTGATATCGTGCTCGATGATTTCAATATTTCTTACCAGGTGAGCAAACAATAACCAATGAAAAGATACCTCCTACTGGCGAGCGCCGCCCTCCTGCTGCTATTATCCCTTTCTTTTGCACCAGGGCCAAAGAGTCGGACATCGAAAAGGCCAAAACGAAGGTTGAAGACCTGGGCAAAGACCTGGAAACGGAGATGGCCGACAGCCGCCGCGAAATGCAGCAGGAAATTGACAAAGCCGGCAATCAAATCGACCGCGAATTAGCCGAGCTGGAAAAGGAATTGCGCAGCGCTAAAGCCGACGCCAAAGAGAAACTTTCCGACAGGATCGCCCAACTCAAAAAGAGTAAAAGCGACTTAGCCGAAAAAAGCAGGGAGCTCGACCGCCAAATGCAGGACAACATGGAAGCGTTTCGCAAGAAAATGGATAAAACCCTGAAGAAGCTGGAAAAAGAGCTGGAAGAATCTTCCAATTAACGCAGCACTGCCGCCAATTTTTTCTTTTCCAATAAATAGATCGCTGCGATGAATATCCCTATTAAAGCGGTATTCACTACCAATCGCCATGTCAGCGATACCGGCGACAAATACAAACTCAAGGCGTATATGCCCAACGCGAGCACAATGTACAAGCCAATGCGGGGTATATTGTAGGGAACCGCAAAAAAGCGCTGTCCGATGAAATAGCAGGCCGCCGCCATACTTGAATAACAGATCAACGTAGCCCAGGCCGAGCCGTAATATCCAATCACCGGTATCCACCAAATATTAAGCGCCATAGTTACGGCGGCGCCGGCCAGCGATATATATGCTCCCCAATGAGTAAGGTCGTTCACGCGGTACCACACCGATAAATTGTAGTAAAGTCCCAGAAACAAGTTAGCCATCAGCAAGATGGGCACTACCCCTAATCCTGCCCAATACCCTGGAGCGATAAAATATTTAAACAGATCGAGGTACAACATCACGCCTAAAAAACCTAGGGCCATAAAAACCGTGAAATAAAGCGCTACGTCTGCATAAAGCTGCCGCGCATTTTCCGCGTTTTTGTGTTTGAAAAAAAATGGTTCGGCGCCGTATCGGAAGGCCTGCGTGAATAAACTCAACAGCATCGCCAGCTTGTAATTGGCCCCGTAGATACCCAATTGTTCCTGCCTGGCTTTGACGGTGCCTTCTAACAAAAAAGGCATCATCTGTCGTGAAAAAGTTTCATTGATGACGTAAGAAAACCCCACCAGGATAAGCGGAGCGGCGTACACCATCATCTGCCACCACAGTCGCTTGTCGAAACGCCATTGCATGCGCCGGTAAACCGGCAATAACAATAGCAGTGCAAAAGCGCTGGCCATCACGTTGGAAAGAAAAATATAAGTAATCGCCTGTTCAGGATGATAAAAAGTGTGGAGGAGGCCGTGTACAGGAGCAAAACCCTGGTGTTTCAGTAAATAAGGGCACAATAGCAGAAAAAATAAATTGCCTCCGATATTGATCAATATAACCGCGAGTCGGATAAAGGCATACAGTTTGGCGCGTCCTTCCAAGCGCAACCGAGCAAAGGGAATTTCACACAACGCATCCAGACACAGAATTAGCACACATAACTTAACCAGATGGGTGTATTCGGGGTATTGAAACAATTGTGCGATGGACCCGGCCAACGACCACAGCAATACGCCAAGTCCCACAGAAGATATGGCGATTGAAATCGAAGCCGTCCGAAAGGCCTTTTCTGCCTCAGCCTGCTCAACCCCTGTAGCATAGCGAAAAAAAGCCGTCTCCATCCGGTAAGTAAAAGCAATCATCAGCAGCGCCACAATAGCAAACAGATTGGATACTATCCCGTAATCGGAGCGATTCTCCAACTGATAGGTATACAACGGCGTGAGCAGAAAATACAGGAATCGCCCTGCAATAGCGCTAATACCGTATACAGCCGTTTCTTTCGTCAATTTTGCCAGTGACATGCCCCGGTTTCTTTACTGCAATGTTACCACAAAATCGGCAAGACGCCAATAAAGCAGCAATCTTTGGGATGTATGCATTATCTTTGGCGCTCAAGGCGTAAAGCTTGAATCCGATATGATCAATGTGCCACTGCTAAAAAAGATATGTGAAACCCCGGGAGCGCCGGGTTTCGAACAGCCCATCCGCGACCTGGTGGTGAGGGAAGTTACGCCGTTGGTGGACGAACTCTCCATTGACAATATGGGCAACGTGATCGCGTTGAAAAAAGGGAAAACGCGCAAAAAGGTGATGATCGCCGCCCATATGGATGAAATCGCGTTTATCGTTACCCATATCGACGACGATGGCTTTTTGCGGTTCCACCCCCTGGGCGGATTCGACGCTAAAACGCTCACCTCCCAACGCGTTATCATTCACGGCAAACGCGATGTGATCGGCGTGATGGGCTCCAAACCCGTCCATCTCATGCGCCCCGAAGAACGCACCAAAGCAGTGCCCATCACCGACTATTTCATCGACACGGGTTTGAGCAAAAAAGAAGCCGAGCAACTTATCGCGGTGGGCGACCCCGTTACCCGCGAACGCGAATTGATAGAAATGGGCGATTGCGTCAATAGCAAATCGCTCGACAACCGCGTATCAGTGTTTATTCTGCTCGAAACTTTGCGCGAATTACAAGGTCAAGAACCACCCTGCGACATATACGCCGTATTTACCGTACAGGAAGAAGTAGGCATTCGCGGCGCTATCTCTTCTGCACACCTTATCGATCCCGACTTCGGTTTTGGCCTCGATGTAACCATCGCTTTCGACGTTCCCGGCGCCTATGCCCACGAGATGGTGACCCGACTGGGCAAAGGCGCCGCCATCAAAATCATGGACGCCTCGGTAATCAGCGACTACCGCATGGTGAATTACCTCAAAACATTGGCCGACCGCCACAATATACCCTGGCAACCCGAGATTTTGCCCGCCGGAGGCACCGACACCGCCGGCGTACAGCGACAGGGTAAAAAAGGCGCTATTTCGGGAGCCATTTCTATTCCGCTGCGACATATTCACCAAACGATAGAACTGGCGCATAAAGGAGATATTCTCCATTGCATTCACCTGCTGAAAGTTGCCCTGCTAAACCTCGATCAATTCGATTGGGGCTTTGGCCGCACACGCTATGAACCACCCCAACAAAACGACAGTAAGTCCAGCGACGATTTATACGAATAACGCAATTGCCATGTGGATAGAAAAAAATAATGCGCTGACCGCTTCGTTCCGGTTTAAAAACTTCGCTGAAGCTTTTGCCTTCATGACCGAGGTTGCCTTACACGCTGAACAGCAACAACACCACCCCGACTGGCGCAATGTGTGGAATACGGTTGACATCACCTTGAATACCCACGACGCAGGCGGCATAGTGACTGAAAAAGATCAAAAACTGGCTGCCACGATCAGCCAGGTGTATAATAAATACGCATGAATTGTCACCCTGTCACCTTGTCACCTAATTAAATGAACCTATCCATCGACATAGGCAACAGCCGGGTTAAAATCGGCCTCTTTGATGGTAGCCAGCTTGCACAAAAATGGAACTGGGAATTTTGGCAGGCGGAAGAATTACTTGCATTGGCAACCAACCTTCGGGTGAAAAATATCATCTTATCAACTGTGGCAGACACATTGCCCGCTCAGGTAGAACAAGCGCTCAGGGATAATTTTTACTATCTGCCACTCAACAATCAAACACCTTTACCATTTAATAACCTATATCGCACACCCCAAACGCTCGGTAAAGACCGACTCGCAGCCGTGGCAGGCGCACTGGCGCTTTTCCCGGGGCAACATTGCCTGGCAATCGATGCGGGCACTTGTATTACCTTTGATCTCCTTACCGGAGGCGGCGACTACCTCGGCGGCAATATTTCGCCGGGTGTGCGTTTGAGGTTGAAAGCTATGCACGCTTTTACAGCCCGCTTGCCCGAACTGGAACCCGATGCCACCGATTTATGGCTCGGGTATAGCACCGATAGCGCTATGCGCAACGGCGCGCAGTGGGGTGCGGCATTCGAAATTGAGGGCATAATAGCCCAATGCAGGGCCTTTTACGACCCTATACAAGTAATTCTGACGGGAGGCGATGCGGATTTTTTGGCAAAAATGATGAAAAGCCAGATATTTGTGCACGCTGAACTCGTTTTGTTCGGTTTAAATAAAATACTAGAATATAATGTCAATCAAGTGGCGTAGTGTTTTTGTGGGAGTTGTGCTTTGCTGTACAGGCAGTATGCTATGGGCGCAAAGCCAAAACGCAAGTATTATTCCGAAGAATAATTCCCCCCTGTCTCGTTTTGGCCTGGGCGATCCGCTCGACCAATACGTGTCGGGATTCGGGGGTATGGCCGGCTTGAGCGCGGCCATCAACGATCCCTACCAGCTCAACCTGCTCAACCCGGCCGCACTGCCCCACCTGCAGTCCACGTCGTTTGAGGTAGGCTTGTATGCCAAATACGCCAACCTGAAGAGCAATGAAAAAAGCGATGAGGTGTGGAGTGGCAACCTGCAGTATATGGCACTGGGTTTTCCCCTCAAAAACCCCGTCAACAAATCGCTCGACCGCATACAGTCGAAATGGGACTTTGGCATGAGCATCGCGCTCTCTCCTTATACCCTGGTGGGCTACGACTTGCAAACCAAGCAATTCGATCCCGATTTTGGCACGGCTACTACCGCACTCAAAGGCAACGGCGGCACCTACAAACTGGCTTGGGGCAACGGCGTCAAGTACAAAGGTTTTTCGGCGGGCGTCAATGTGGCTTATCTCTTTGGCAAATTGACAAATAGCCGCAGGGTCAATTTCGACAGCCTGGCCTTTTCTTATAATTCGGAATTTCTCGACGAGACCAGCGTAAGCGGTTTCACCTGGCAATTGGGTACGCAATACGTGTACGATTTCAAAAAAACGGACAAAGCCGGCAAACGCGTGCCCTCGGGTAAACGCCTGATCGTGGGCGCCTACGGTGGGCCTGTTACCAGCTTTAATACGAATAGCAGCCGGTATTACTACCGCTTCCTTTCCGAAGCTGTAAGGGATACTATATTGTATACTTCGGGAGTAAAAGAAAAAGGACAAATGCCGGCTTCTTTTACCGCAGGTTTTACTTACGAAGAAGTGAACAAACTACGCGTCGGCATAGAGTACAGCGCAACCCGCTGGAGCGAATATACCAACGAGGCCAAACCGGAAACGCTGTCGGATAGCCGGCGTATCGCCGCAGGAATGCAGTACACGCCCAACGTATTTTCTTACAACCGCTATTGGCAGCGCGTGCATTACCGCGCCGGGCTTTTTCACGAAACTGACGGCCGCAGCATCGCCAACGACCAGGTCACCAAATACGGATTTACTTTCGGCTTCGGATTCCCTATCATCATGCCGCGCCAGCAGATTTCTTTTATCCAGACGGCTTTCGAGGTGGGTAAATTCGGTGTGCCCGATGTATTACAGGAAACTTACGTAAAACTATCAGTAGGTTTTACCCTAAACGATAATTCATGGTTTTTCAAACGCAAATTCAACTAGTTATGAAAACAGCATTGCATCTGCTAATAACCGCAGGAGTTGTGGTGGTTTTTGCAGGCGCCCTGAACGCCCAATGCAAGACCTGGAATGACTCTCCAAAAAAAGAGGAAGCGCTCGACGCCCACTCGGTTTACCGCCCTTACGTGAAAGGTAAGCAGGCCGCCGATCTGGAAAAGATGGACGACGCCACGTTTAATACAGCTTTTGAAAGCTGGAAAAAAGCTTACGACATCGCACCGGCTGCCGACGGCCAACGCGCTACCCACTACAGCGACGGCCGTCTGTTCTATCAGGCTATGATGAACAAAACTACCGACGCTGCCAAGAAAAAAGAATACGCCGATATTATGATGCGCTTGTACGACGAGCAAATACAATGCTATCAGAATGAGGCATTCCTGCTGGGTCGCAAAGCCTACGACATGTTTTACATGCCTGCCTTCGGCTATTCTGCTCAAACGATGGAAACGTTCAAAAAGCGTAGACAAAGGCGGTAATAATTCGGAATACATCGTGTTCGACCCCATGGCACAGGTGATGGTGTATTTGTATAAAAATAAACAGCTAAGCAAAGACGATTTTCGTACTTATCACGATAAGCTGGTCGAAATCGCCGATTACAACGTGAAAAACAACCAGCAGTACGGCCAATATTATGAAGCCGGCCGCTCGCGTATGGAGGTGCATTTCGCAGAAGTGGAAAACGATATCTTCGATTGTGATTACTTCAAAAACAAACTGACACCGCTGTACGAGCAGAAAAAGACAGCCTCGAAACAGTGAAGTATGTCTACGTCACGCTCCGCCAGCGCGGTTGCGATTCTACAGCGCAATATATGGTGGAGATACACAATACATACGAAAAATTAGCCAAGGTGTATAATGCCAAGTTGGAAGGTGAGTTGCGCGAGAAAAATCCAGGCTACGACGCTGCCCTGCTGCAAAAAGAAGGCAAATACTCCCAGGCTGTCGCCCGCTACAAAGAAGCTTTAGAAACGGATAATAATGAAGATAATAAAGCTCAATACTACTATAGTATGGCTTTTATCCAAACCTGGGAATTCGGCCAGTATCAAACCGCCCGCGATAACGCCCGCAAGGCCGCCAGCCTGCGCCCCAACTGGGGCCGCCCCTACCTGCTTATCGGCGATATGTATGCCAAAACGAGCCGCAACTGCGGCGACGACTGGAATTCGCGCCTGGCTATTATCGCAGCTATCGACAAGTATGCCTACGCCCGCTCTATCGATAGCGACGTGGCCGGCGAAGCCAACGAACGCATCGGCAACTACTCCGCCGCCCTGCCCGACCGACAGGAAGGTTTTATGCGCGGCGTGAGCGAAGGCGCCACCGCTACCGTAGGCTGCTGGATCGGAGAAACGGTGAAGGTTCGCTATAAATAGGAGGGTGAGAGTGTGGGAGAGTGAGAGAGAGGGATTTTAGGATACAACAAAAAGGGTCGTACTGCTAAGCGGTACGACCCTTTATGTTATTAAAGCCAGAATTGATCCTAGTACAGGTAATTCAAAGCCGTTACGTCATTGTTGTTGAAATCGCGGTTTTGGCCGCCGCCGATACAAGCCAACATCCACGAATTGGGATCAGCAGTAGTTGGCGTGCCGGGAATGTGTACGGCGCCTACCGTGCTGGCGCCTTCATTGGCATAAGCACCGCCGCAGCTGTACGAGCGGTCCATGTAGTCCGTGTGGCGGAAGCCGATGCAGTGGCCCATTTCGTGTGCCAGAATGGTAGCAAGATAGCTCGTATTTGGATTGGAACCAATTGCGCCCGAGTTTACATTGATCGTACCATAGGGGTTACCGCTGCTCGTGGGAAATCCGGCAGAAGCCAGATAGTTGCCGCTGGCTTTTTTGTATTACTATATTCCCGCCACTGGTAACACGTTGAAATCTGATAGTCAAATTTTCGGCATTATAGCGGGCGATTGCTTCATCCACCCCGGCAAGGTAGGAAGTAGGCAGCTTTTTTCCCCACTCGTTACCATCCTTACAGTGATAGTACGGGGAGCAGAAGTCACCGATACCAGGTTGTTAGTGCGGTACTGCTCCGTCTCGGCAATAATGAGGTTAGGAGAAGTAATATTGCTGCGCAAGTCTTCCTCGGTAAGGAAAATATCGCCTTCCACAATGTACCCGCCATCAGCCATAATGACATCCTGCGTGCTGAATCCCTGCTGAGCAATCAGGCTCAACACTTCCTGTGAAACTTGTTCCTGTGATTCAACTTTGTCCGACTTGGAGCAAGAGTAAAAGCTGAAGCTGACACCAAAGAGCGCCACGATGGTGGCCGACAAGTAGATTTTTTTCATACTAAAGGCGTGTTTAAACGTTAAACAATTGTATTATTTGCGCCGTAAATTATTAAGATTTGGGATTATTTTAATTTTAACAATATGTTTTTATGTTTTTATTTTTATTCAAAATATAATTTTACGTTTAAGCAATTAATCAAACATTTTAAATTTTATATTTTGCTGAATGCCTTTTTTTATGGTATTTTTTTTTACTAATTTACAACACGGCTTATGCCTGGGAAGTTAATTTCTATTATCATGCCTAATCACAGCATATATTTACTTTTTGGAACAAAAAATATTGATTTCCAATACTTTACAAAACAAAATAAAATACTGCTGCATCTACTGGTTTGTGCAGTATGGTGGATCAGCGGCATGGATTGTACGATTGCTCAGCCCCTTCATGCTTCCGCTACCCGCCTTTCGCCTGCCCTGCAAAGCCGCCTGCTTCAACCTGCAACTGATCATATACAGATAAGTATCGTATCCGCCGACGCAACGACTTTATTAGTTGATATACAAACGACTCGCACCCTCCGCTCAGCTTGTCGGCGCCTATATGCCCGCCGGCGTAATGGTGGTAAGTTTGCCCGAAAATGAGTTTTTTGATAAAATTTCTTCCCACCCACTTATGCAATTTGCCGATCTGGCAAATACCCCCCCGCAAACCGAGGCGCTTCTGCGGGGGCACAACCTGCATCTGAATAAAGTTAACACCGTCCATAATACCTACCCGCTTATCGATGGCCACGGCATGGTGGTATCCGTCAAAGAAAATCGCTATGACAGCACAGATATTGACTTCCGGGGCCGTCATAGGCCGTCAAACCTGGGCTCCAATTTTGTAGAACAACACGCGACCGCCATGGCCACTACTCTGGCAGGCGCCGGAAAGATATGGTAGGCCGACAAAGGCGCCGCCCCAGGCGCCACCATCACTTCTTCTTCTTTTGAGGTGCTGCTACCCGACCCCGATGAAACCTACGAATCGCTGCATGTGTCGGTACAAAACCACTCCTACGGCGCCGGCTTCGGCAATTATTACGATCCCGGCGCCTTTGCCTACGACTGGAGCGCCGTGCTAAATCCCTCGCTGCTGCACGTTTTTTCTGCCGGCAACCGCGGTTTTCAGGCCGATACGTCGGGCAACTATGCAGGCATCGTGGGTTATGCCAACCTGACCGGCCAGTTTAAAATGGCCAAAAACGTGCTACTCGTGGGCGCACTCGATACTTTGGGCGCTATTTCCCCGCTGTCTTCCCGCGGCCCCGCCTACGACGGCCGGCTAAAACCCGAACTCGTTGCCCTGGGCCACGAGGGTAGCTCTAACGCCGCTGCGCTGGTGTCGGGCATCGCTCTGCTGGTGCAACAGGCTTACCGCGATACCCACCAGGGACAGTTGCCCGAATCGGCCCTCGTTAAAGCTATTTTGTGCAACAGCGCCGAAGACGCCGGCCCTCCCGGCATAGATTATATTACCGGATTCGGCAATGTCAACGCGCTGCAAGCCGTTCAAACCACCATGGAAAATCGCTGGTTCTCCGGCGAAATCAACGACCAGCAGCAACTGGCTTTCCCCATCGATATCCCGGCAAATGCTACAAACCTCAAAATCACCCTGGCCTGGGCCGACCCACCGGCAGCCGTCAACACCCCTTGGGCGCTCGTCAACGACCTCGACCTCAGCCTCCAACGCCTTCCGATGGCCTGACCTGGCAGCCCTGGACACTCAGCGCCTACCCCCACGCCGACTCCCTCGCCCTGCCCGCCCGCAGAACCCGCGATTCGCGCAATAATATCGAACAAATAACACTTGACAATCCCGCACCCGGCGAATACGATATTATCATTGCCGGCTTTGCCGTCGCTCAGGGCCCCCAGCGCTTTTTCGTGGCTTATCAATGGGATACCCTGGAGCACTTCGCCTGGGCTTACCCCAGCCGCGCGGATCGCCTCATCAGCGGATACAGGGCGCCCCTGCGCTGGGAAACCACGCTTTCCGATGCCCCAGCTACCCTGGCTTTTCGCCACCTTGCCGACACCGAATGGACTACGCTAACCGACACCTTAGCCCCCAGCGAACAAGTCTGGTGGTGGACTCCCCCCTCCTCATTTGCCGGCCCGGCCATCTTGCGGCTTTCGGCAGGCAACCGGCACTTTTTGTCGGATACTATTGGCATCAGCCCCGTGCCCGTTATGCGCCTGGCCCTCAATTGTCCCGATTCGATCGCGCTTTCCTGGCCGCCCGTAGCCGGCGCCGAAGCTTACGCGCTTTATTACCTGGGCGATCAGTACATGACCCCGCTCACTACCCTCGCCGATACGCTCATCACCCTCGATAAAGCGTTGTACAACTACGAATACTACAGCGTAGCGCCCGTCTTATACCCCGGCATAGAAGGCCCCCGAAGCTTCTCCGTTGACGCGAGGGAGCAGGCAGGCGCCTGTTACGTGAACAACTTCCTGGCCTACCTGCTCGACAGCCGCACGATTTTGCAGTTTGATCTGAGCACGACCTATGGGGTAAGCCACATCGCCTTTGAAAAAGTGGAAAATGGCGCCTACATCGAGTTATTCCGCGATTCGCCGGGCGCCTCCCTTACTTTTTCGCACACCGACGAACAGCCGCATCAAGGAATCAATACCTACCGCGCCCGGGTAGACTTACACAGCGGAACGCAGCTATACAGCGATCCCATCAACATTTATTACACCGCCGGGCAGCCGGCAGTGGTTTTCCCCAACCCGGCGTCTGCCTCCGAGTCTTTGCAGGTAATCTTCGGCCCCGACGAGATCAGCACCTTTGTTTTGTTTGATGCACAGGGCAGGCGATTGTTTACTTTTGTCCCCTCGGAGGAATTACATACTTTGCATATCAACCCGCTAAGTCCGGGAGTCTACTTTTATGGCGTTTTAGCGCAAAAGCGCTGGCAGGGCGGGCAGATCGTTGTTTACTGATGATTTCTAGACATTTTTTTCTAACCGCAGAGTTAAGGGAGTTTAACGCAGAGTTTCGCAGAGTTATTTAGCTACTCTGCGTAACTCTGCGTCAAACTCATTTTCACTCTGCGGTAAAATAAAAAACCATGCACCGAACACTCGAAATCTGCTGCGCCTCCTACACCTCTGCCCTCGCCGCCCAATCCGGCGGCGCCGACCGCATAGACCTGTGTATGGGGCTTGAATTAGACGGCCTGACTCCCAGCGCCGGCGCCTTGCGAAAACCCAGAGAAGCCCTGCAAATCCCCATCTTCGTACTCATCAGGCCCCGGGCCGGCAACTTCTGCTATAGCGAACACGAAATGGAAGTGATGCTCGAAGACATCGCACAGGCCAAAATCATGGGCGCCGACGGCATCGTTTGCGGCGCCCTGCAAGCAGATGGACAACTACATTACGAGCAGACTGCCCGCCTGGTAGCTGCCTCCGCCCCGCTTCCTTTCACCTTCCACCGCGCCTTCGACGTATGCACCGCGCCGCTTGAAGCCATTGACCAACTGGCTGCATTAGGCGTAAGCCGAATACTTACCTCAGGCGGCGCCCCCAGTGCACCCGCGGGGGCCGAAGCGCTGAAGCAGTACATCGACTACGCCGGCAACCGCCTGCGCATCATGGCCGGCGGCGGCATTCGCCCCGACAACCTCGCCGGGCTAATGAAAATAGCGCCCCTGCAGGAAGTACACTCCTCGGCCAGGCCGGCAGGCGGAATCGAAACTTCATCCGGGGTAGTCGAGCAACTCCGGCTATTGGTATAAAAAACAATAATAATCAACCAGATTCAGCGTTATTGCATCAACGCCTAAGAGCACCTTGAACTGCTCAATGTTGCAGCATCCTTGCTTAGAAGCGCCCGACTAAAACCACATTGTCTACCTCAATGCTAAGCAATGAAATCGAGGCTCTACGATCTTTTCGTATGGTTGGCCGGTTCCGACAGGTCTATCCTGGAACGCTGCGGCCAATCAGAACACATCAAACACGGCGGTTATGGCGGATTAGTAATCGTGCCCGCTTTGCTGGGCTGGATCTCTATGACCTACGCTGTCTCCACCCTCACCGATAGCAAATTCGCGTACATCTTCGCCGGCATTGTCTGGAGTTTTATCGTACTCGTCTTCGACCGCTTTATCGTATCCACATTTCGAAAATCGGAAAAAATACGCACCGACGTATTCTCCGCCGTTTTTATCGTGCGCTTGCTATTTTCGGTGGGGATAGGCATCCTCGTCTCGCACCCGCTGGTACTGCTGGTATTTAACGACAGCCTCGTACAAGAACTCACCACCATGCAGATCGAAGGCGAAGAAGCCATCACCCAAAAATACGAACTCGACATGCAAAAAGTGCGGGGCAGAGACAGTCTGCTCAACGCCTCGCTCGACGCCAAAGCTGCCGAGCGCGCCTGCAAAGAAAAACTGCTGCTATATGAAATGAGCGGCAAAGACACCACCATGTTTTGCGGCACCACCTCCGGCATGAAACAATACGGTCCGCGCTCGCGCGAAATCAAAAGCGAGATCAGCCTGCTCAACGAAGAAATGGCCGCTCTGCGCGGCCAAAATGCCTCCAAACTCGACAGCAACGCCGCTGCCATCGCCAAAATCGAGCGCACCCGCGACGACAAGCTGGCGGATTTTAGAAATAACTTCAGCGACAACTACCTCGCCCGCGAAATAGCCCTCGAACGCCTCGAAAGCCGCGATGTCGGCGGCCGCACCGTAGCCCTCACCAAGTGGTTTCTCATCCTCTTTTTCATCCTCGTCGACATTCTGCCCGTCACCTTCAAAGCCCTCACCAAAATCGGCGAATACGACCGCCATCTGCTACAAGAAGACAAGATGCCCATCACCATTACCAACGCCTACGAGCGCCACAAGACCAACGAAACCCGCAAAGTCTACGTAGACGAACTGGCGGAATTGCGCCAGCAAAAGATCCGAAGCGATATTAAAGGCGTAAACGGTACGCCGTTTAAGGATTTGTTGCGGAGGTTGGAGGAGTATTTGGGGTAGGGGGTTGGCGGTGGGGTGCATTAGATTGGCCTCTTGCCTTGTTGTGTAGCGGTGGCGGTTTATGGCCATCGCGGAGGGTGCTGCCCTTCCGCCCATACCCCGCAAAATCAGCAATACTTACATACCCCAAATTTCAGGCAATTTTCATTCCAGTTCTTGGAATAATTAGCTTGAGGATTTCGTCTGTCATAATCAACACAATCTTCGTAAGTATATTTAGCACACTGGTCACGATATAACCTGACAATCCATTTGGCGGGCATATTATCGTCCCTGTTTTCAGCATTCCAATGATTCGGTTATTATGTCGAATACTTGTACCTCCATTATGGGTTGGCATAAGGCTGATAGCATCTCCAACCTTAATTTGTTGTTCAATGTAGTTGTTTTTTGTCTGAAAGCTATTGTCGTCCAACCAAGGCAGGAATCCAATATTAATTTTGTCAATACCATCCTCGAAACCAACACCGATCTGTTGCCGTAATTGAAGAGGCAATGAAAATTCCTGTCCTTCTTCCAGCGCAGCCTCTCTTTGCCATTTACCCAGACTAATCGCTCTTTGCCCTTGTCATCGCTACATACCAAACCCTGCGCTCTTCGTACAGCATATCCTGAAAAGTCATATTTCCACTGGGCCTGACGGCAAGATTGTAGTAGGAAGGCGGAATCAGGACGGCATCGTATTCGAGCCCTTTGACCCGGTGTATGGTGGTCAGAATAATCTCGGTGTGGGCGACATCAGCTTGGTGGTAATTAGCGATTTCCTCTCGATGGAGTTGATAAATTTTGTTGAGTTGCCCATCATCCCGCCAGGCGAATTCGTTAATAAACATCGCCAAATCCGAATAGGAGGAAGTCTGCTGCCTCTCTCTATGAAAAAAATCTATTAACAGGGTTTCCAATGTGTGCAATGTGAATGTATCCCAGGCCGGTTTGACATGGGTATTCCAAAATTCTCCCCTAAAACGTTGAAGAAAATCCTCTGGTAGGGGGTGACCCATATTGGGTTTTATCCAAAGCAGAAATTCATGCACCTCCCGCAGTCTGTTGAAATTAGCCGAACTGCCTTGAATGCGTATTCGAACGCACGGGGGTAAGTTTAACTGCTTGATTTTTGCATAGGCTCTGAATACTTCGTTATTCGTTCGAAACATTACTGCAAATTGGGAATAGGGCCTGTCACTTTCGTCAATTTCTGCAAGGAGTTTCAATAATTTATCTTCCCATCTCACATCTTGAGCCTGGACTATTTCAACATATCGGTTGTTTAGCGTCCAATCCTCCGGGAGTTGCTGGAAATAATCAAGCGGAGGAACAGGAAAATCCACCGGATTTAGTGATAGCAGTTGCTTTGCTGCTTCAACTATGAGGGATAGGAGCGATAGTTGATGGTAAGTTCAAGTGTGTCGGGACTATAAAGTTCACTGAATTTTTGGTAATAGTAAATAGGATGAACAGGTTGCCCAAGGCGAGCCCGTTCGAATCCATAAATACTTTGGTCCGGATCACCGATGACCGTTACGGCTACTGACTGAGGCGGCGCAATTCGCTGTAAAACCCTTAAAAGCTCACAGGTGATATCCTGGAACTCATCCACCATCACATACCGGATGTTACCCAACCTTGCCCGAATTTCTCCAGGCGCATGGTCATATCTATTGCAGAAGATACCTGGATGTTGATCAAAAGGAAGACCTTTTAGTTCTGGAAGGCAACGTATCATAAGGCCGTTAAACGTATATATTTGTAGTCCCCTTGACAAATTCTTATAGCCTAGTCTGGCAAATAACCTGGCCAGGCGGTCCTTCAGCTCCGTTACTACGGCCCGGGTGTAAGCGAGCACGAGAATTTGCTCGGGAGGCACTTTTTCCCTGTGAATGAGTCTCGCTACTCGTAGTACCAGCGTATGGGTTTTCCCACTGCCCGGACCAGCGATAACGTTGAGATTACGCTGGAGGTCGGCATCGTAAACTTTGCGTTGGCTTTCATGGAGACGATCCTCTTCTTCTTGAAGCGCTTTTTCTTTAATTGCAACGATGATTGGATGTCCCTCATAAAGGTATTCTTCCAGCAGGTCTATCACGTCGGCAGAACTCTGACACATGAAGTAAAACTGAATAAACTCATCCGCCCCAGCCCGCCCTCTTTCGTCTGTAAGGTAGGCGAGTGTTTGCAGTGCAGCGAGACGAAGAATGCGCAGCTTTTGGTTTTCCAGAAATTCATCTTCATAGACCCGGCAATCAGGTGACTGGGGTTGCGGTGGTCAATGGTGTCGTCGCTTGATGCCGTTTTGTATACCTCAATGGCAAAAGGCATAGCGCTCCCCTCAAATCGAATATACCCCATTCGCTTGAGGTATATCAGTATCATCTCCAATCTGCTAACATCTTCTATATTCAAATGGTCGAGTAACAAGTACCAGTCGAGCAGGGAGTTTCCTTCGTGGAAATTGTTGTAAATCAGGTGGAGCAAGATCTTACACTGTTGATGAAAAATATTGAGTTCCTCCATCAGACTGGCCTTTTCAGCCCGTGCCAGAATGAGGGTTTGTATAGTTTGGCCGTCTTTCAATTTGGAATTCGGTGCTTTACCTTGTCAAACCAGGCAAAAAGTGATATCACGTGTTTGATCTTGTTTTTGGAAAACTGTTTTTGGAAGCTTCAGCAAAACTTTCCCTGTTTTCAGGTTCGATCCAGGTGAACTGGCCTGCTTGCATTTTTTCCTCCAATATCTGGTTTACCAAGCTGTCCATTTCCTCCCTGAAAGAACTACAGCGCCCTGCGGACGTAAAAGCGACCACACTTCTTCCTGCAAAGCACTAGCAGCTTCCAGTCCTGGCAATGCCGTCCCATTTTCCACCCAGCTTCTTATTTCCTTTAACCTGAACTCCCCCTTACCTCTGACGAGGTCGATGGATAGGTCGTTTTTTAAATACAAGTGCCCTTGGTTTTGCGCCATAAAAATCCGGCGGAAAAGCTCGGTCGAATCGCCGAGGCTGAACTTTGAGCATTTTAGCTACATCCACGGCGCCTGCGAGCACGGAAGAACAACCCCTATTTTGAGCCTTGATGTCATTCAAATATGCCAACAAATGGTTGAGGTCGGGGTCGCTGGTATCGGGTAGAGCGAGCCGTTGGGCATCAAATTCTAAGGCGTCGGGCGTGTACATTCCCACTTTGAACCTGTTCAGTTTTCGAGCAGTGCATGCCCAGCGAAAGTAAGGTGCTTTTGTTTTTGCGAGCCCTCAGGGTAGGCGATTGGTTCAGCGTCTTGCCGACACGGGTGCCGGGCGATCTTTCGGATATTGGATACGCCGGAAATAATCGAGCAACAACCTCTGCAATTCACGAATGTCTTCCCACGCAATACTGCTGCGTTGAATACGGTCATAGAGCTTTCTGAAATCATCCGGCTCGTACAGGCAAACAGTCGTTAATGGCCGGTCTTTAGAAAAATTGACGGCTTCCAGAGACTTGGGATCGCGCCCTGCACGCCCGACTTCTTGCAAAAAGTCCTCAATGGTGCTGGAAGGTTCATAGTGAAATACAAAATGAATGTTCGGCACGTCCATGCCCATCCCGAAAGCCTTGGTAGCAAAAGCAACGCTACATTACCCGATTTAAAAGCTTCAAAAGCCTCTTCCCTGTCACCGGAAGACATACCGGCATGAAAGAATCCTGCACGGATTTTTCCCTTTACCTGTTCTTCGAAATCCTCCGCCAATTCCTCCGTTTCACGACGACTGTTCACGAATACAAGTGCCCGGCTGATGGCGGGATTAAAGTTATTTTCTGACAGATAATTTGCTATGACTTCGATTCTCTCCTCGGGTTTTCCTTCTCTGAAAGTCAGTTGGATATGATCTCGAATGGGATTGTAAAACTCCTGGTGTTGCAGGCGGGTGATGCGGAGCCGGTCTGCCAGATCGGGTTGACCGTTGAAGATATGTTGGATATCACGATAAACCTGCTCCGAGATAGTTGCCGACAGGAACAGGCAAGGGAGTTGTCTCCCGGTTTGCCACCGCCGGACTGTATGGGCGGCGGACAGGTAGGCGGGCGGAATTCATTTCCCCATTGTGAGATACAATGCGCCTCGTCAAAGACACAGTATTCCAGGTCTTTTGTCATATATCAGGCAGGGCCCTGAAACAATACCGATTTTCCACCACCCGTGGGCAGACTAATGACCAGGCTTTCATTACGTGGTGCGATGGAACGAAGGTAGTTTTCCTGATAATCGTACAGATGGTTTCCGCCAAGTAGCGCTGCTTCTATGGCGTTTTTACAGTTTTCAAAAATTTCGGATTCTTCCTCCCGTTGTACTTAGGGAAATAGGGTAGTATGTTTTCCAGATCTTGCAGGTATGCCTCCTGGTTGCTCAAGGGCGTTGAGCCATATATAGTTCCTGGTTTGAAATTTTCGGAAAAACATGGTCAGAAAACCGGGCATCGAGCAATACGAGTTTATTGGATGAACTGAAACTGCTGACCATTGAACCCATCCAATCCAACCAGGGGTAAAACTGCTGTATTATGCCGTGAAGGTCAAAGCGGTCGAGAAGTGGGTCGCCTTCATTATTGTATTCCAGGTCATTTGTTCCATCTTCTACATTGTCTGCGTCCTCGTTTAAGGCGTTATCAACTGTGATAAGGGTTGGCTTTTTATCAGCGATAAATTGCCAGGCGCGCAGGTCAAGGCTGTCCACCGCAACAAACACTGGCGCCAGATAATTGGCTTCGAGCACCGGCAGGGAGCGCTTCGAGGGTAGTTGGGGTATTTTTTTCTCGAATAACTGGTATGGATCAATTCCAACTGCCGGAAAAGTGAAACCCTTTCATCAGGTATACCAACCCTGGGAGCGAAGCCATGCTGCCAACATTTGTAGTTCGAAGGTATCTCTCAAAGCAAGTACTATCGGTTTTTCGTCAACAACAAGCCCGTCGAGCAGCCGGGTTTGAAACAACCAGTAGGGCGCCCGATAGGGACTGTCAGGATTCAATCGGTCAATGGAGGCCCGACTCAGATAATTGTCAGGCAAAGTGACGACTCCAAAAGATGGTTCCATTTTTTCATCGTCCAATAGCCGAATGTTTTTACTTTCAAGAAACTGCTTCCAGCTTTCTGCCGACAGGCTGCCCCATAGCCAAATCTCGTTTGTAGCATCTGATCGCTCCAGCCAAAAACGTCAAATTCGATGCCGATGGGGGTTCCTGCCCATAATTCTGCTTCGCTTCTTTCCAAAGGGGCACGTCCGTTGTTACCGGCAAATCGCATCCAATATTGACTAGAAATCGCTTTCAGTTGGTTGAATGGAAGTTTTTCTAACAGCTTTTTGCCTGTCAATGAAAACAACCCCGGGGAAATTGCTACCGCATGATCAATATCAGGTTTCTTCCAGAAACTCCATAGGATCCCAGGCAATGAAACCTTGCCATACATTGGGGTCAGCAGGTTCAGTGAGGCATGAAGGGTCAATCAGCTTATCGGCAATTTGCCTGCGCAGCCAGGGCGAGCAAACGTATCAAAGGTGGCCTGCCCGATTGCTTCGATTCCTCTAAGAAGTTGAGCAATGCTGCCCTTAGCAATGGGCTATCAGACAGGTATGATTTGATTTTATCGGCAATGAGCAAGCCGTTTTCCCAACTATCCGATGGGGGATGAAAAATAACATTGGGTAGCATTGACAACCAGCCCCGGTGTTCAACAGGTAAAAGCAAATGCATTTGCCCATTGCTCGGCAGAGATGCCAGTTGGGCCTGCAGCTTGGTTATTTTCGAATTTTCGACTTCTTTTTGGAAAAAACCAGTGCCGGAAGCAGGGGTATGTGATACCCGGCCCCGGAAAATATCCAAAAAACTGGATACGGAGTTCGGCATTAATAATCGGGATCCTTCCCAGACGTTGTTATCCAATTGCAGCAAGCGTTAATTGATGCTGTAACAATTGTTGGGTGAGTTGGACGTCTTTGAGGGCATTGTGTGCTGTGCGGAGTTGGTAATTCCTGCGAGCCGGCTCACAGATGACGGCAATTTCAGGTGTCAAAAATGGAAATATCATCCGGTATATCCAGGTGTTTTCGCAATTCCGCAGGTCAAATTCCCGGATATTGTGCCCCGAAAAAACAAGAGATGGATGTGTTTGAAGTAAATGCAACAAACGAGGCAGCCCCAGTTCCAGAACATTTTTTTCACCCTTGAATACTTGCTCTTCATCCTGAAAACGCCAGGCAAGCTCTTCAATTCTCCCCCACCGCAGCTCAAGGTCAAAGATGCATATTGGCAGGCGTTTCAGGTCAATCTGCCATTTTTATCCCATAACTTTTTGAAATCCAGGATGGCGGGCTAGCCGCTGCAATTGTTGAAAATTCACTTATAGGAATAACTGATAGCAACTTTTCTGCCGTCTGTTCATTTTGCTTCAATAGTATTTTATGGCATCCAGCAGCCAGATGGGCGCCCGCATCCAGAAATGCTTCAAACCACCGTTCGGGGGATAGTTCCATACATTTTCTGGAGAATTGTTCCAATATGTATGTGGCTCGGTCATCTGCTTTTTTGCTTTTCAGGGCCTTGAGTGCCCCGATGATGATTTTTATGAACTGTTCCGAAGGATACAACCTGTCTAATAATAGTTCGAAAATATATTGCGATTGATCAAGTAACAATTTAGTGTTCTCCGATAGCCAGGTTCCTATGTCGTCGGACTCAATCAGTCCTTCTGCATAAAGCGGGATAATTTCATCCGGGAGGGTTTGAACTACGTAGTTTTTCAGGAAGCTTGCAACTGGAGCGTTTGATTCGCTTTTTTGTAAAACGGATGCAATGCTTTCCAGCCTTTCACGCAAAGGTATTTTTTGCAATTCGACAGCAAAGCTGATATAAAATTTTCACCCTTGTTTTTGATACTTTTTCAAACAACAAGATGAAAATGGTTGGCATGGAAACAGCGTTCTGAAACGAAATAGAGCCAATGTCGGATAAGCACGTATCAGGAATCCGTTTTTTGTCTGCAATACCCGTTTTGAAAATCAAGCCTGTTGCTGTCAAGTGGATGTTTAGTTCTACAAAAGTGCCTTCTGGTAGATCGGCTTCCCCACTGTCGTATGTGAGCTTTCCTATTTCAGAAATGACCACAGTGCGGGTATTCCGCTCGGCTACAAAGCCATATAGGCTTGGGGAAGCATTTTTGCACATTTTGCACCATTTCTGCCTGTTATTTCATCAAACCGCAGAACATCGCCTTTTTACATTCCTGGTTGGCAGGAGGGCGAAAGTATACATTTCCTGTTTGGCTGAAAAGATGGGAAGAAGGGTTCCATAATTCTTCTAATTCTACTTCTAGCAGATAACCGTGTGAATTATCCGGAGCGATGTACTTGATAAGTCCAAATGATGCCATGATACAAGGAGTTGCAATAATCCTGAATGATTTTAATCAATTTTATAGTCATTTTGTGTTCAATCATATTTTATAAAATTAGCAAGAGTTTGGCATTCCCTATGCCCACACATAAGTCACCTCACACCCCTTGCACCGCTTTTCTCCTGATCGTATTCGGCAATATCGTACCAGCCGCCCGTCTTCTGAAAAACATCCAACCCACGGCCCAGTATAATTTTCCAGCCATTGTCCAGGTTGATGGAGCGGTCGTGGATATTGTTGTCAAACTCGTAAGTAAAAATGATGTCGAGCGGCTCCAGTGATTCCGCCATTTGTCGGAAGGCTTCCCTGGCGTTCTCGATAAAGTCCTCGTTATTGTTGGTAACCAGATGGAGGCTGACTTCGTCTTCCAGCTTCTTACGCCGGGATACGAGTTGGGCGAACTCCATAAAGTTGCGAAGTTGATACGGCAAGCGCACGTAAGGATCAATAACTTTGATTTCGGTAGCGCCTTCCAGGTAGTCACCAAACAACATATCATAAGAAATGCCGGTCTGGTTGTCCCTGATAATTCGCTGGCCTTCCGTTGGAGCCTTTCTGGAAGGCGACAGGGAGGGCCTGGCTTCGAGACTACCATCTCTTGATCGGGCTCGATTGTCACCGTGTTAATATTCCACCTCCGATTGTTTCGATGGATTTTCGGGCGCCGAGGAAATCACCTTGTAGCTGAAATCTACCTCCTCAAAGGTCTCATCCATTTTAGTCAACTGCTTCACCCGTTTGCGATTCTCAATGGCAAAGTCCAATAATTCCTGGGCTTCGGCCTCCGTGTATTCACCATGCGGATAAATGACTTTGACCAACCCGGAAAAGGTCTTCGCAATGGCGTCCTTATCCCGGGTCGTAATGCTGGTGGATAGCTCAAACAGGGGCTTGTAATCGTGCATGTGATCTTCTTTTCATTGCGCAGCTTCTGCCTCCCAGCCGGGCAGGTAGGCGTATCCTGTCCAGAAAGGCCGTATCATAGTATTCTACGGGTAAGGCATCAAAAAGGTTACTGTGCTTCCAGGCATAAAAGGCACGGAATGGTCGGTATTGCCCACAAAGGCCATACTGGCTGCTGCACCGTATACTGTGTGTACCACGGGAAAGATTTGTTGGCCATGTAGTTTTTCATAATGTCTACCAGCCCACGATCCACCCGTTTTGACCTCCCAGCAAACTCATCGTAGGCCACCACATCCCAATAGCCAACCAGGCCGATGTCACCGGTGCTGTTATTCACGAAGAGCTTGGCTTTGGTGACTTCACCGCCGGAAAGTAGGATGCCATGCGGCGACAGCCTGAAAAATATGCGATTTTACCGGTCCTTCGACCCCAGTTCTACTTCAGGCTGTAGTTGTTTTCCGCAAAAGGTACTAGCCGGCTCAGTTGAAGCAGCTTGGTGCGGAAGGTAAATTCTTCCGGACTCAGGCCTATAGACTGCATGATGGCATCCACCCATTCTGCTTTTGTGAAGGCTTTGCGGAGTTGTTTGTATTCCTCCAAATTAACATTGCTGACTTGTATGGGCTTCAGGCTTTCGATAATCCATGGCGAACCATCTTTTTCATCAGTGGCGAGGTAGCCAATTACGACGATACACCACACGCCTTCTGACAACAGCTTTTGATACGACTTGATGAAATGGTCCTGGATGGCAACCCGCCGCAGACCCAGGTTGGCAAAGGAGGCTTCATAACGATCTTTTTTTTCGTTCAACTGGACAGAAACCTTGTCAATTACTCGGTGATTGCCCCTTCCCGGATAGTGGACTTGACGATTGCGCCTCGTCCCGGTGCACGAAATGGCGGACAATTATCTCCCGTACGGTTTCCACACCTGCTTTTATTGTTTCTTCATCGTCGGTGGCGCAATACTGCCCAAGCAGGTATTCGAGCACATAGGTAGGCACAATAGCATTGCCCTTGACCAGCTTGGTGAGGTCTTTCCGCACGACTTTACCGGCGAAATGTTGGTTCAGCTTATGATCCAGTTCTCTCATGGCTTAGAAGTCGTCAAAATCATTTGTGAATGAAATATTGAGGGTGTAGTAGTACGATTTGTATTCCTTCCACTTCGAGCTGCCTTCTACCGGCTCTTCCAATACCAACGATACCCGCTGGTTTTTGTAAGTGCTGCTTGCCTGACCGCTGAGTTGGAACCTGTGCCTGACCTCCCGCTGCCTTTCACTGCCTTCTGATACATCAAACGTGTAATTGTATATATCCGACAGCACCGTTCCGTCTTCCGCCGCAGGAAGACTCCTAATCGCCGGAGTTGTACCTTATCGGTTACCAGCTCTTTTTGCAGGAATGATACGGCCAGCAAGTTAGTGGTAATCTTGTCCGTGGATTTGATAATGTCTATTTCCACCTGGCTGGTGGTGTCTTCCCTCCGCTTGGTGACTTTCGGCAATGGCACGACGATTTCCTGCAGCGAGGCGCCACCGTGTATGTAGCGGGAACCCGCACCCTTTACCCGCAGCCTGTTGATGCCTTTGGTTACCAATACTTCGGCATCGCCTGAAAGCCCCACCTGCTCGCCACTGAATTTTTTCAGCGCACTGGAGGCTTCCAGGATTGCCAAAATGAACCTCCGGTTCACCTTCCAGGCTTCCCCCTGCACCTCAGATTCTGAAAATTCGCTTTCGTCCAGTGCATCGTGCTGGTAAATGTAACCATGGTCAGACGTGATGACGATATTGTAGCCGTTCACGTTGGCAATCTTCCGAAGCAGTTCCTTGAGGAAGGCAATTTCCTCTTCCACCGCCTCGAATACTTTGTCTTCCGTAGTCTTGTCGTCGCCGGTTTTATCTATGCGGTTGTGGTAGATGTAAATCAGGTCATACTGCATGACAAAAGGCCGCCCTTCCAACTTGGTGTTCATTTTCATGAAATCTTCTGCACGGATGGCAACGGCCCTCATCCCCGCATTGGTTTCCAGTACTTTCGTCCTCGCCTGGGTACCGGCGGTGGACATGCCATCGGCCAGCACGGTATCCTTTCCATCCTGAATGCTGAGTTCCCTGTGTGGAAGTAATGCCGCCATGCCCAACTGCGTGTACGAGGGTAGCCCTGTAATCAGATAATCCATCTCCGCATCATAGCGATTTTCCGCCAGGATCTCCTTGCACAACTCCCAGCCGTTTTCATAGCGCAGGGCATCGGAGATAACAACGAAGAGCCGGGTATTTTTGCCCGCTACATTTTTGACGTGGTTCTCAAAAAAACGCCGTTGGGCTTTTTGCGACTGGTACGGCCATTGGCCGAGGCTGTTGAGATGGTCCTGTAATTGGTTATTGAGGGGAAGTAGCCAGTCGTTGGAATAAACCTTGACCACCTTGTCCAGCAGTTCATTGAGCACCCCGTCCTGCCGGGCCTGGCGGTGATGGTAAATAAATTTGCGGTAATGAAAATCAACGAGGTGCCCTTCACCGGCATATTGCATAGCGGCTTCTTCCACCGACTCCACCGATGTCTGGGCGCGCGCAACACTTTGGTGAGTAACTGCCCGGCGTGTTCCAGGCACACGCGTAGTAGTGCCGGTAGTCGGGGTACCAATATTTGTTGCTCTGGTTTTAAGAACTGCCAACAAGTTATCGAGGCTGATTTCCCGGCTGAGCAGGCGGGCCGTCAGTTCATGGATAATTTTCAGGTCAATGACCCGAAAGAGGTCGTCCTGCAGGATGAGCTCCAACGACTCGGATTGCAGCAGGGAGGCCACTTTCAGATCCTCCGCCATGCGTCGGACAGTTGGCGGAATGTCTCTTGATGCGACCTGGCGTCCTTCCAGAGAGACAACAGGATGCGGGTTTCCTTGACGGAGCGTCCCTGGTTTGTAGGTGAAAAATTCCGGGAGAACACATCCAGCAAGAAATCATAAATCCGGGGCTGTTCAGCCTGGTAATTGAACTTCCGGCTCACTGCCCGCGCCAAAATGCCTCCCCTAACCTGAAGCGCTCCAGCTCTTTTTCGATACGGGTATCGCCGCTGATGAAGGCCGCCGCATATGCCTGAATATACGCCTCCAGCGTGAAATACTCGCTGCCAAATACCACCGCCATCATCTTGAAGCGCAACTCCTGCTCGTTGTCGCCCTCGGCTAAATAGTTCTTCAGCCTGGCGCGGCGCTCTGCTCTGGAAAAATTCGATGTGCTCCCTGTACAAGCTCTTTGAAGCAGTAATCCAGCCCCAACTCTTGCAAAAACAGGGCTTCTGGTCGGTGTGGAATTCCTTGTGGCCAACTGAATATCCAGCAGCCAGTTCTCGCCCGGCTGTTTTTGAGCATAAGGGAAGTACAGCAGGTATTTCCCTTCCGGGGCGCCCCGCAGGATGCGGTACTTGATGGCAAATCCGTTGTTGCTGACCACGACTTTCTCAATGCCATCGAGGGAGACGGCTTTAATTATTGCTCCCGCATTTTTCACCTTCGTCGTACCAGAGACGATGCGGTAGGAGAGGGAGATTTTGTTTGAGGATTCTTCGATTCTTGTCATCGTTTTTCATTTTCCTT
>JADKAE010000026.1 GCA_016715405.1 Saprospiraceae bacterium
CCAGCGAATTGCGTTAAATTTGGGTCTACCTTACAAAGCATTGCTCCTGCTGAAAAAATCTACATCCCAAAAATGAACGTATCCGCATGGCTATGAGGCGACTTTTATGGTGTTTGTTGGCGCTCCTGCCCCTCGGGGTTCAGGGGCAAAGTTGTGGTTTGGAGGACACGCTGCTCATCAATCCCAATAATACCCAGGTTTTTACACTCGATATTGCCGACTATTTTACAACCAATGGCCTGGCAGACCCCAGCAGGGACTCTGTGCGGTGGAATTGCAGTTTGTACACCAATATTCAGAAAACCTGCAATTGTGGCTCACCTCGCCCGGAGGGCAAACTATCCAACTTATCGGCAATAATACCGACGACCAGCTGGCTTTTACTTTTTTTACCCAATGGAATATCCCTACTTTTGTGCCCTGCGCCGGGGAACGGCTATGCCCTTGACAGCGGCGACTAGCGCAGTGGAACAACAACCAACCCGCCAATTTTCTCTCGGCGGCGGACTACTACGACGGCTCCGTATTACCCCTTCAACGGCTGCCTCGAAGATTTTAATACCGGTCCCGTCAACGGCACCTGGACGATACAAACGAATAACAATCCTTCGCTTTACGGCGGGGCGCTGCTTTTCGTAAGGCTTTTTTTCTGCGACACGCGCGGGGTGGATTGCTGTTTCGCCGATGCCGGCGCCTTTTCAGACCCCGATGTGTTAGCCTGTACAGGCGATTCGAGCCTGTTGATGAAACCCGATCCCGTTTTTGCCAACGCCATGCCCGACGGCTCAGAATACGGCTACACTTACCTCATTAGTCAATCCGGCATATTGATCCCCTAAAACTCCTGGCCGACACGCGGGGGAAACGGCCGGCAAATACAGGTTTGCGGGCTGTCATACCCGCGAAAGCGAAGCCGATAGCCTGCCGCAACCCGATAGCCTGCTTACCCTGGACAGCCTGCGAAACAACCTGAATAGCTTTACCCGTTTTCTGCCGGGAGAAGAATACCGACAACTGTACCGACGTAGTAATCGTAGAGCCACACCGCCGCCTACCGACCTGACGCCACTATTTGCGAGGGGCGATTCTCCCACCGCTGCCGATTCAATGCTCTCACCCAAACGGGCGTTTACCAGTTTATCCGGCCCAATTTTGCCGGCTGCGATAGTATTATTAACGTGAACCTGACGGTAATACCCCGCATTTTTACCACTATAGATACCACCGTATGCCAGGGATTTGGTGTGATGGTGGGCAATACCAATTACACCGTTACCGGCAATTATGTGGATACGCTGAGCGCCGTTACAGGCTGCGATAGCATTGTAACCCTCAATATGACGGTGGTGGCGCCCGTTTTTACCGACGTTAGCGCTACGATTTGTCCCGGTGAAAGTTTTATGGTAGGCGATAGCGTTTTTACCAGTCCAGGCGCCTATCAGGTATTGCTTCGCTCTTCGGTCAATTGCGATAGTTTTGTCAATCTGCAACTTTCCATATTGTCGGTGTCGGCGCAAATCGCTGCTCCCAATACGATTACTTGTTATAATAATGGCGTGACGTTGAATGCCGGCGGCTCTTCTCCTGCCGGCGCAATCAGTTACAATTGGTTTGATTCATCTAATAATCTGCTTGGCGCAAATGCTACTTTGTTTGTAAACACCGCCGGTGAATACCGCCTGGAAGTGACCCGCACACAAGGCCCTTTGAGTTGTTTGTCTTCCGATACGGTTGTGGTAGCCGAAGACCGGGTAGCGCCGCTGGCCGCCATAGCGCTTCCGGATACGATCACTTGTGCACTGCCCGAAATAAACCTCGACGGGACGGGCAGTTCGCAGGGAATCAAGATTACCTATCAGTGGAGCGCCAACCGGGTAACTTAACAGGACCTATCAATACGGCCGTCAGCATGGCCGACGCGGCGGGATTGTATACCCTTATCGTGACCAATACCACAAACGGCTGCCGGGATACCGCCTCGGTGACCGTCATCGACAATAGTCCGCTACCTGCAGTAGAGGCCGGCGCGGGCTTTGTGCTCACTTGCGCCGTCACACAGGATACGCTGACTGGTTTTTCTGCAAGCGCTGAGCCGCAATACGTATACCAATGGACGGGCCCCTGTATCGACGCCAACCCCGCCGATTCACTCGCGGTGGTGAGCTGTGCGGGTACGTACTTTTTTTCGGTAACGGACCCCTCCACCGGCTGTGTCGCCATCGATAGCGTAGCAGTCACGCAAGATCTTTCATTGCCTCAACTCCTGATAAGCTCCCCTCCCCTGCTCACCTGCGCAGATACGCTGGGCATACTCGACGCCTCCGCCTCATCGCCTGCCGGACTGGTGGCCTTCAGCTGGTCGGGGCCCGGCATCGTGGGCAGCTCCGATACGCCGCTGATAGACGTAAACCAGCCGGGTCTGTATACCCTCATCGGCACAAATACCACAACCGGCTGCGCCGATACCCTGCAAGTAACGGTAGGCAGCAACACAGTAGCGCCTGTGGCCGACGCCGGCCCGGATGTGACCATCAATTGCTATCAGCCGCTGGCTTCGCTCGGAGGTACAGGCACCACTTTGGGTCCCGGTATTATATACAACTGGACGACAACAGAAGGCCATTTCACCACCGCCACCAACGGCTCTACCGCACAAGCCGATAGCGCAGGAGTGTATGTTCTCTTTGTAACCGACACTGCCAACGGCTGCGCCGACACGGCTTTTGCCACTGTGTCAGACGATTTTCAATATCCCTTTGCCACCGCCGGCGCCGACCTCGAAATCGACTGCCGCTCGGATACGGTTTTGCTGGACGGCACGGGGTCGACTACCGGCAGCAATATCAGTTATACCTGGACCGGCCCCTGTATCGCTTCGCCCAATGACACGCTCACCGTGCAGGTGGTTTGTCCCGGCACGTATTCGCTCCAGGTCTGGAATCTCGACAACGGCTGTGCCACGATTGCCGATGTGGAGATAACCCTGGACCCCACCGCGCCTATCGCCATGCTCGAAGATAGCGCCGCTATTTCCTGCATTACCGGCGAAGTGCCGATCAATAGCACCGGTACTTCCAGCGGTTTTTACCAGTGGTTTTATGAAGGCCAGCCCGTGTCGGCAGGTACTTTGTTTTTCAATGCCACCCAGGCCGGCACGTATACGCTCCAGGTAGCCAACCTCGATCAGAGTTGTATCGACAGCGATAGTGTAGAGGTGACGCTCGATTGTATGCCCGAAATTGTGCTTAGTCCGACCGATACCATCACTTGTACGCAAACTACAGCCACAATACAGGCCGATATCCAACCCCTGGGGCCCAACTACACCTTCCAGTGGTTGGCCGCCGACACTACCTGCATTCTCTCCGGGCAAGGCACTACTGAGATCTTTGTTAATTGCGGCGGAACTTACACACTTGTAGCCACCAATACCGCCCTGCAACTCAGCGATACGGCCTCAGTGCTGATATTGGAGGAAGACAACCTGCCCGAAGCAGAGGCAGGCCCCCACGACACCATCACCTGCGCCATGCCGATGGCCGTGCTCGACGGCAGCGCATCCGATAGCGGCCCGGAATTCGCCTACGAATGGACCAATTTTATCACCGGTGTGGTGGTTGGGTTCACCCCAATTTTAACTATCAACCAACCCGGCACCTACCAATTGGAAGTCACCAACACAACTACCAATTGCCGCAGCATCGACGTAGCCCAGGTGCGGTTGTACGACGCCGTGCCCCTCATCAATTTCGGCAGCATCGTTTTTCCCTGCGACCGCGACACGTTTTTGCTACAATCGTTTGTGACGCCCGTTGACCCCAACAACGTTTTTTCCTGGACGGGCCCCGGTATCGTGGGCAACGCCGACAGCGCCGGGGTGTGGATTGACTCGCTGGGCATTTATACCCTTACGGTCAATAATCCGCTGAGCCAATGCAGCTCTACCGCCTCGGTGGAAGTCACCGACCAGATCTGCGCGCCTTGTATCAGCGCTGATCCGCCACCGGCATTTACTTGTCTGACAGACTCCATACAATTGCAGGCTTCTTATTGCTTTCCCTGCATCAACTGTACCCTGCAATGGAGCACCGATGATGGTACGCTGGGCAGCGATTCCACTTCACTTTCTCCTGTCGTGTTCGGCCCGGGTACGTATACCCTGACGGCTACCGATACACTCGGCTTTTCTACAATTATTGATGTTATTGTCGTTGCCGACAATACGCCGCCCGTGGCCAATGCGGGTGGAGATAAGGTACTCAATTGCGCAATACTTACGGCTACGCTTGGCAATAACACCACCAGCGTTGGCCCCGATTTTACCTACCAGTGGACTTCGGCAAGCGGAACCGCTATTTCACCCGACGATCAACTCACGGTAACGGTAGCGATAGCCGATACTTTTTATTTTCAGGTAACCGATACCTCCAATGGTTGTATCAACTCAGATACGGCGGTAGTAAGCATTGACACCCTGGCCCCCGTGGCCGAAGCCGGGCAGGATCAAATGCTCACCTGCGTGCAAACGCTGCTGGCGCTCGACGGCAGCGGCTCCTCGCTCGGCAATGAAATCGATTATCAATGGTTTTCTTTAGAAAATCAAAACTGCCTGATCGGCGCCAATACGCTCTCCCCGGTGGTGAGTTGTGCAGATACTTTTTTCCTGCGCGTGTTGAATACCCTCAACGGGTGTTCCAGCATCGATAGCGTGATAGTGAGCCTGTCCGACGAACTGCCTGCCATCCCGCCAATCCCCAACGGACTGCTCAATTGCATAGATTCTACCTGGACACTCACGGCGCCTTTAGCGAATACTACGGGGTTTTCTTTTGAATGGTGTACGCTGCCGCCATTACTGCCTAATTGCACGCAAGCGCTGACCATAACAGTAGATGAACCAGGCAGTTACCTGTTTAAACTCAACAACGACAGCACCGGCTGTTCCAATTCGCTTACCGTGCAGGTGACTCGTGATGAGACCATCCCCCTTGTCGAGGCGGGCCCCAACGATACCCTGCGCTGTACGGATGTTAGTCTGACACTCAGCGGAAGCGCCAATCCCGCTATTCCCGGCGCCGTTTATCAATGGACCGCCGCCCCCGGGCTCGTCATTGACAATGCGGATTCGCCTACGCCAGTCATTTATTCGCCGGGGGTGTATGCGCTCGAAATAACCCATCCGCTTAGTCTTTGCACAGGTACCGACAGTCTGGTTATTTTTATCGATACAAATGCTCCCGTCGCCAATGCCGGCGCCGATACGCTGCTGACCTGCAGCGTGAATATCATGCGCCTCAACGGGAGTGCAATCACCGCCGGCGGCCAGGCCCAATACAGCTGGACCAGCCCTAACGGCGTCATCATCGCCGATGCCGATGCCCCCGACCCCTTGATCGATCAAGCCGGCGATTATATTTTAACCGTCACCGACCCGTCCAACGGCTGTACCGACATGGACACCGTGGCCGTTACAGAAAACAGGCTGCCGCCTACCGCCGCTGTAGCGGGCGTCGACACCCTGAATTTCGACTGCCGCACCGACACCATCCACCTGGACGCCACCCTGTCCAGCTCGGCCAACAACACCCCCCTGACCTACCAGTGGAGTATCATCGGCCAGGGGCAAATTTTGGGCAATCCCACCGACCCGATGGTGAGCAGTGCTACCCTGGGCAATTACCGGCTGGTAGTGACCGACACCTACAATTCCTGCAAAGACACCCTGATATTCACTTTGGCAGGCGATTACCAAAAACCCGACGTGATATTGCCGCCAACCGGCCTGATCACCTGTGCGAATCCTGTCGTCACCGTGCAAGCAACGGGCTCATCGCAAGGGCCGGGTTATTCCTCTACCTGGACCGACGCGGGGGGCAACGTGCTGGCCACCCAAACCCTGACAGTAGATATCAACCAGCCTGGCAGTTACACCCTTACTATTTTAAATGAAAATAATGGTTGTGAAAACAGCAAGTCGATCCAAATAGCGCTCGATACCATCCACCCGGTAGCTCTCGTGATTCCTCCCACGCCAATCGACTGCCAGCAATCTACCTCGCGGCTCGACGGCAGCGCCTCCAGCGTAGGGCCGCGCATCCGCTATGAGTGGATCACAGGTCCCGGAAGCGTATTGGAGTCGGGACAAAATACCTGGGTGGGTCTTGCCGGCGCCCCCGGCGATTATGCCCTGGTAGTCAGCGATATCGTCAACGGCTGCACGGATACCGCATTCGTCAACGTGGCGGGGATTTCTACCCCGATTGCCGGCGCCGACGTGGTAGTTACACCTCCAACCTGTTTTGGCGATACCGACGGCAGCATCAGCGTGAGCAATGTAAATGGCGGTACGCCGCCGTTCCGGTTTGCGCTCGATGGCGAATTTTTCTCTACCATTCAGTATTACCCCAATCTGGCGCCCGGCGAATACGTGTTGCACATTAGTGATAACAGGGGCTGTTTGTGGCTGGATACCCTCCAGGTCATTGAACCGCAAGAAGTCCTGGTGGAATTAGGCGATGATCTGACCATTGAGCTGGGCGATTCCGTGCGACTGGAAGCGATCACCAATATCGCCGGTGTTACACTGCACTGGTCGCCCGACACGCTTTTTGCCGACCCTCGCTGTCGGTGCAATACCTGGCTCCCGACGAAACCACCCACCTTGCCGTGATAGCCGCCGACAGCAACGGCTGTAGCGCTATCGACAGGCTGATCATCAACCTGCTCAAGCCGCGCAAGGTATTCGTCCCCAACGCTTTTTCGCCCAATGGCGACGGCGCCAACGACATATTGACGATATTCGGCGGCCCCGATGTGTTACTTATCCGGAATTTTGTGATTTTTGACCGCTGGGGCAACCAGGTATTCGGCCGGCAAACCTTTCAGCCCAACGACCCCACCTTCGGATGGGATGGCAATTTCAAAGGACGCCCCATGAATACAGCCGTTTACGCATTCCTGGCAGAAATCGAGTTTGTGGACGGCTGGGTGGAAATATTCGAAGGAGATGTCGTGCTGATGCGCTAAGGGTCTGGTATATGACAAACTAATTGGCGGCTTTGGCCGTTATTGTTTTAGGTTTATGAGGGTTTATGAAGGTTTATGAAAGTATATAATATAAACCCTCATAAACCCTCATAAACCCTCAAAACCCTTAATTACAAAGATATGACCCAACGCTACCGTTTCCTTCCCCTTCTTCTTACCGCCGCCCTATGGCTGATAGCGCATGGGCTCTATGCCACCCACAACCGCGCCGGCGAAATTTGGGTGGAACAGGTAGGCAACTGCGTCACCAGTCTTACGGTAAAGGCTATTGTGGTTACCTATACCAAGGCGAGCAGTACGGCCGCCGACCGCGATACGCTGCTGGTGTGCTGGGGCGACGGCACTTGCGACCGCGTAGGCCGCGTAAACGGCCCCGGCAACCCGCCGCAGGGCGAGTTATTGGGCAACGATATCAAGCGCAACTATTATATCGGCTTTCATACCTATTCGGCGCGCGGCGCCTATCGCATTTCTACTACCGACCCCAACCGAATTGGGGGCATACTCAACGTTAACTATCCCAACTCCGACCAGGTAAAATTTCACATTTCTACCTTATTTACCATACCCAACCCCCAGTTTCAGGGATGTAACAGCACACCGCGATTGCTCCAACCACCCATCGATATGGGCTGCGTTGGCCGCGTTTTTACCCACAACCCCAATGCCTTCGATCCCGACGGCGACAGCTTGTCGTACCACTTTATCGTACCGCTTCAAGACGACGGCATCCCGGTCCCCAATTATCAGTTTCCCAATCAGATCAATCCGGGGCCTAATAACAACCTCAGTATCGACGAACGAACCGGCGATATTGTGTGGAATTCGCCTACGCAGGCAGGCGAATACAACCTGGCCATGATCATTGTAGAATACCGCAACGGCATCCCCATCGATACGCTGGTGCGCGATATGCAAATTTTAGTGGAGGAATGCGAAAACCTGCCGCCGCCGGTAGTCACGCCTTTTGATGAAATCTGTGTGATAGCAGGCGAACTGATCAGTTTTGAGGTATCGGCCACCGCTCCGCTGCCGGAAACGATCCAAAAGGTCAGGCTCACCGCGCTGGGCGGCCCCTTCGAAGTGGCCGTCAGCCCCGCTACCTTTACCCCCGATACCAATACGTTTGAAGATGACCCAGTAGTAAAAACCTTTACCTGGCAAACCGCCTGCGAACACGTCTCCGATCAGTTTTATTCGGTGGTATTTAAAGCCGTCGACAACTATTTTGGCGACTCCTCGGGCCTGGCTACATTGAAAAGTATGCGTATCAAGGTCGTCGGCCCACCACCCCAGGATGTACAGGCCCAACCCGCCTCTGGGCAGGTGACCGTGACCTGGGCCAAACCTTATTTCTGCGATAATACGCTCGACAATTATTTCCGCGGCTTTACCGTGTGGCGGCGCGAAGGCAGCAATAATTTCCCCATTGACGAATGCGTCACGGGGTTGGAAGGCAGAGGTTATACCAAGTTGACCAATATCCCCATTCAGCAAGTCCAAAACGACCGGTATTTCTACCTCGATTCCAACCTGGAACGGGGCAGAACTTACTGCTATCGCATCCTGGGCGAATTTGCCAGGACCACGCCCGGCGGGCAATACACTTACAACCGCGTAGAGAGCCTGCCCTCGGCAGAAATTTGCGTGCAACTCAGCCGCGATTTACCCCTCATTACACACGTAGACGTACAGCAAACCGGCGCCACCGACGGGCAGATGCGCGTTTGCTGGTCGAAACCGCTGCTGCCCGACCTCGATACGCTGCTCAACCCGGGCCCCTACCGCTATGAAGTGCTGAGGGCGCCCGGACAAACCGCTAACGAGGCCGACTTTCAGCCCATCGGCGTATCATTTGACAGTCCCACTTTTGCCGCCGCCAATGATACCTGCTTTGTGGATAACGGCCTAAATACAGCCGGCAGCGCATACAGCTACATGGTCAATTTCTATATTCAGGGCGGCACTACCCTGCTTGGCGCTACTAACCCCGCTTCGTCGGTATTTCTAAATATATCGCCCACCGACAATGCGAATGCCCTTTCCTGGACGGAAACGGTGCCCTGGAATAATTACATCTATACCATCTACCGCAAAAATGCCTCGGGAGTCTTCGATTCGATAGCCGCCGTTGTAGATCCCGCTTTCGTCGATACCGGCCTGGTAAACGGCGTTTCGTATTGCTACAAAGTAAAAAGTACAGGCTCCTACGGCGTCAGCGGAATTATCAATCCCATTGAAAACTTCTCCCAGGAAAGCTGTGCGACCCCGATAGACAACGTACCACCCTGCCCCCCTACCCTGGAAGTCGATAATGTATGCGACGAACTCGTCAACTGCGACGATGAGCAAAACCTGTTCAATATTTTGAATTGGGTAAATCCCATGTCGCTATGCGCCACTACCGACGACGTGGTGTCCTATAATATCTACTACGCCCCGACTCAAGGCGCTGATTTTATTAAAATCGCTTTTGTCGACGACTCCCGCATCACAAACTTCGAACACCGGCCGGAATTTGGCATCGCAGGCTGTTATGTCGTGACCGCCCTTGATACCTTCGCCAACGAAAGCCCATTTAGCAACGTGGTGTGCGTGGACAATTGCCCCTTCTATGTGCTACCCAATACATTTACACCCAACGGCGACCAACAAAACGACCTGTTTATTCCCATTTCATCCTGCTTTATCGAAAGTGTCGAATTCGAAGTCTTTAACCGATGGGGACAACTGGTTTTCAAAACAAACGACCCGGCGCTCAACTGGAATGGCAATAATGCAAAAGGAGAAGCGCTGGCAACCGGCACCTATTTTTACACCTGCCGCTTACTCGAACGGCGTGTGAGTGGCATTAGTGTCAATCCCAACGTTTTGAGCGGTTATATCGAACTGATCAGATAAGTTATGTTTACAGGAATTATCGAATCTATGGGCGTAGTGGCCCAAATTCGCCGCGAAGGCGGCAACGTACATTTTACGTTCAAGGCTCCGGTCTCTGATGAACTGAAAATTGATCAAAGCCTCTCGCACAACGGCGTGTGTCTCACCGTGGTGGGCCGGGGCGAGGGCGACCACACTGTCACAGCTATCGCTGAAACCCTGCTGCGCTCCAATTTAGGCGATTTGCAGGTGGGCGATAAAGTGAACCTCGAAAGGGCTATGCGCTCCGATGGCCGCCTCGATGGTCATATCGTGCAGGGCCACGTAGACGCTACCGCCGCATGTACCGGCGTGGAGGAAGCCGACGGCAGTTGGTATTATCACTTTCGGTATAACCCCAGTCCCGAACACCTGCTCGTTGATAAAGGCTCCATAGCTGTCAACGGCGTTAGTCTTACTGTGGTTAATCCGCACGACGACGTATTTTCGGTGGCGATTATACCCTACACTTACGAAAACACCAATTTTCAGGATATTAAAGCCGGTACCCGTGTCAATATCGAATTTGATGTAATCGGCAAATATATTGCCCGTTACGCTGCGCTGTACGGACGTTAATCCAACCATACGAGCTGGTTTTTACGTCTATTATTAAAAACCAGCCTTATGAAAAGATTTATACTCGCAGCCATGACGTGGGCGCTGCCTTTGTTCGCCGGCGCACAGACCTTCACCGAAGTCCGCGATATTGTTTGCGGCGATACCAGCCTGGTCGGCAGCCTCGGCTATCCCACCTGGAACCCAGCCCAAATCGTGGATTTACCCACCTACGGCCATGCCATGCTGCTGGGCGATTTTATAGAACCCAACCTTCTTCAATATGTGGCTCCACCCTATTTCGAAGGCGCCGATACATTAGTGATCGCATGCGCCCACGCTACACAGATCACCTGCGACACGGGCATTTATGTGTATAATATCAGCTGTCCGGATCCTATTTCTACCGTCTTCGCGAATTTGGTACCCTGCAATGACTCGGTATACATCAACAACCTGAGCGGCTGGTGGGCCCCACAAGTGCTTCAGCAAGCCCAGCACGGCCATGCAGAGGTCATTTTGGAACCCACCGACGGCGCCGGACTGGCCTACCGCCCCGATACCGGCTTTGAAGGCCTGGATGCCGTCACGGTATCCCTGATGGGAGGAACTCAGACTTATCTCTACCTGTTTCAGGTGTACTGCGACCTCACCACGGGCAGCCGCGAACTACAGGCGGAAACAATCACTGTCTTTCCCAATCCGGCAACAAATGAATTATTTGTACAGCACGCCGGCTTTGTAAAGGAGTGGAATGTGATAGATATGAGTGGGGCAACCCGGCCAATTGCTGTACAAACCGCAGGAGATTTACTTCGTCTGGATTTATCAGATGTTCCGCCCGGGGTATATGTATTATGCGGATTGACGGCAGATACTCTTCTGATAAAGAAAATTGTAGTTAAGAAGTGAACTGTGAACAGTGAACTGTGAACTGCTCATATGATCTGTTCACAGTTCACAGTTCACAGTTCACCAAAAAAAACAGTGGTCTGCAAGGTCTATACCTACAAACCACTGTAAAAATTTAGTAGTCCCCTTAATGTAAAAGTTATATATCATTAAACCGGCCAAATACCGGCTTGTAATGCTTAATTGTTGAATACAAATTTACAGGCAGGAGACCAAACCGAGGTTTCTGTATGTTGCAAAAAGGTTTGTATTTGTGTCAATCAGTTGGCCAGGCTTGATTTAACCTCGCTGGGCGATACGCCGAAGCGCTCCTTGAAGGAAGTTGAAAAGTGTTTGGCATTGACAAAACCCACGCGCCAGGCGACCTCACTCACATTGCCTTCGCCGGTGCGCAGCAATTGCATAGCCTTGTCGAGGCGATAATTGCGCAAGAACTCTCCTGCCGATTGGCCGGTGATGGCGGTGAGTTTGCGGTGCAGTTGAGAACGGCTCATCGTTAAATGCCGGGCGAGGTCTTCCGCACTGAGTTTTTCGTTATCCAATTCCTCTTCGACTACGTCGTGCAATCGAGCCAAAAACTTGCGGTCGACAACCCCCAGCACGTGGCCGCTTGCAGTTGGGAAAGCAACCTGGCCTTTCTCTTCGACTTCGCTGAATTTCTCCTGTAGCCGACGCCGGTTCTCGAGCAGATTGTCCAGCCATGCCAGAAGTTCCTCTGGATTAAAAGGTTTGTTCAGATAGGCATCAGCACCGTTTTGAAGGCCTTTCAGACGACTTTCAAGCGCGGTTTTGGCTGTAAGCAGCACTACGGGGATATGGCTGGTCACTACATCCTTTTTCAGTGCGTCGAGTAGCCCTATTCCGTCGAGTTGGGGCATTACCAGGTCGGAAACGATAACATCCGGCACGTTTTCACGGGCAAGGATTAAGGCTTCCGCTCCGTTGGGCGCTACAAGCACATTAAACCTGTCGGATAAGGTTTGCTGAAGAAAGGCCCGCAACTCGTCATTGTCTTCGGCCAGCAATACCAGGGGGCGCCCCTTCTGCATCACCGGTACCTGCGCACCGGCTTGTTGAATATCATTTACCTCGGTATCTTCTATGAATTCCTTTACTGATTCCTCATCCCTTTTACCGGCAAAAACCGCCTTGCGAAGTGGAAGCCTCAGGGTAAAGATGGCGCCTTTATCTATTTCGCTTTCCACCTCTATTTTTCCATCCATCACCCCGGCCAATTCTCTGCAAAGCGCCAGGCCGATACCCGTACCCGCCTGCAATTCCTGCTTCGCCTCATCGGCAGATTGGTAAAATCTTTCAAAGATCCGGGGAAGGTCTTCAGGAGCAATTCCCCTGCCGGAATCACTCACCGTAAAAGACACATAGCCCTCCAACTTGGGGTCGCCGGTGACCGGTTGCGTGGCCTTCACCTCACATACCACCCGAACGCTGCCGCCGGACGGGGTATATTTCAGGGCATTTGACAACAGGTTGGCGCCTATTTTCTCCAGCTTGTCCTGGTCGAATTCGCCCAACACATCTTCACCGCTCTCCTCATAATGGAGCGAAACGCCCTTGTTTTCTGCTATGCCTGCAAAGGATTCTACCACGGGCCTGAAAATATCTCCGGCGCGTGCCAGGCGGTATTCCGTTTTCATGGCGCCGCTTTCCAATTTGGCCAAATCGAGAAGTTGGTTGACCAGGTGCAACAATTTCCGGCTGTTGTTTTCGGCCAGCCGTACATTGGACAGCCATTTCGCCTGCGAAGGATCGTGCAGTATTTGCCGCAACGGCTCCAGGATCAGCGTAATAGGCGTCCGGAATTCATGGGTGATATTGGAAAAAAAATTGGACTTCATTTGCTCCAAATCGCGTACGCGCTCAAGCTCGCGTTGCTCGTAAGCAACCCGGGCGGTCAATTGTATATTGCGGATATGGGCGCGGTATATTTGCCATACGATCAGGCCTGCTATCAGCATATAACTCAAGTACGCGAAAGTGGAAGCCCACCAGGGTGGAGTGATGATGATTTCTATTTCCTGCGGCGTTTCACTCCACGTACCCGAACTATTACTCCCCAGCACCCTAAACCGGTAGCGGCCGGGAGATAAGTGCGTATAGTGCGCAAAATGATGCTCGCGATCGAATACCCAGTCCTTTTCTATCGGCAATAGCTGGTATTTGTACTGGTTTTTACCCGGGGCGGTAAAGTCAGTAGCCGAAAACTCAAAAGACAGGTTGTTTTCGTTATGCGATAATTTCAGCCGGCGCAGGTATTCTATCGGCGTATTATGGTCTTCATCCGACCAGATGGATTTGTTGTTGACATCCAACCCGACGATATATGTATTAGGTGTTTTTGAATTAAATTTTAATTGCTCCGGAAAAAAATAATTCAAACCGTTGACGCCGCCGAAAAATAACTCCCCGCCAGGCCCTTTAAAGTATGCCTTTGTATTAAATTCACTGCTCTGCAAACCGTCGCCGGCTGTGTAGGGTATGATCTGATCCGGGTTTCTGTTTTTGAGTATGATTTTCGCCAGGCCTCTGTTGGTGCTGCACCACAAATTTCCATCACCATCGGGAAGAATGCCATATATCACGTTGTTGGGCAAACCCTCTGCCGTGGTTATTTGAGAAAACTGGCCGGCGTTTATATCCAACCGGTTAATTCCGCCCCCTTTGGTGCCAACCCAGAGTATTTTTTCGGGAGCAATCGGATCGGGCAGCAGACAGGCTACTGAGTTGTTGCTCAGCGTCTGTTTTTGGTGAAAATCTGTTTTGTATAATTCAAATTTGATCTGATCGCCTTTTCGCACGCCTTTCACCAAGCCCAATTGGGTGCCCGCCCAGATATGGCCGTTGCCGTCTTCTACCAGGGCAAAAACGAGTACAGAGTGGGCGTCTTTGCCAAAAAGAAAGCCAAAATCATAAGAGGTGACCTTTCCCGTTTTCGGTATCAATCGCAACAATTGCCCGGATGCGCCCGAGGCCCACAGCACACCATCAGCAGTGTATAACAAACTGGCATAAGGGTATCGGTCCAGCTTGATTGGATACGCTCCGATTAACGTTTTATCAGGCCGGTAGCGGCGCAACTCCGTGATGTTGACGGTATCTTCTCTCAATCCGCACAACAGCCAAAAATTGCCGGAAGGCTCAAAAACCATGTCGTTTTGCTGGGGCCAGGCATCGGGAAAAGCTACCTGGTCAGACAATTGGTCGGTATGTCTGTTATAAGTGTATATCTTATTGACTATTTTAATATACACTTCCTGCGCTTTGCTTTGCCACACTCCCCAAATACTGTGCCCTTCCAGGCTGCTGTTGAACATAGCTTTTCGCGGCGTGATTTTGCGCAAGCCGTATCCCAATGTTCCAACCCATATATTGCCCTGGTCATCAGGAAAAAGCGCATTAGCCGGTTTGTCGATGAGATAGTCGGGTTTGTCCACCTGCACGGATTGTGTGCCTGAAACCGTCCATAATTTACTCCCAAACAAAATCCATACGCGGTTATTTTCGCCGGCCTTTATGACTGGATTCACATCAACAAATGTGCCTTCAGGAAAAGGATAATGGGCAAATTGATTATTTTGATAGGCAAATACCTCATATCTATTAACGCCCCAGATTACGCCGTTTTTGGATTTCAACAATCCCGACACCTCCTGGCTCAAGTTTTCAGGCATATTTACTTGCCTTACAACAAGATTGCGGGGGTTTACTTCGTACAAGTGTTGGGTAGTACCTATCAGAATGCGGTTCGAATTTATCACACACAAGGTGCGAAATTCTTCTATGAGACTGCCCTTAGAGGGGGCCGCTACCGGTAAAGTGACAGGCATCAGGGTGGTAAGCATACCCAGTTCGGGTTTATCGGGCAGCGCTTCAACCCACTTTCGGGGGATTATCAGCTTGAACACGCCTCCTCCTCTATTGGCTACCCAGATATGCCCATCGGCATCTTCTACTATTTGGCGTACATCGAATAATACCTGTTTGCCCCTTTTTGCAACTATTGGAAAGGTAAAATGAAAAAAACGGTTTGAGTGCCGGTCAAACAAATGCAACCCCTTGCTTTCGCTGCCCACCCAAAGCCATCCGCGGCTATCCTCAAAAAGGGTGGTAATCGTATTGTCAGCCAAAGAATAGGGGTCTGCAGGGTCATTGTTCCATACCCTGAAATTATAGCCGTCGTAGCGATTCAAGCCGTCTTTGGTGCCCACCCAGAGAAATCCGTCGCGGGTTTGCAGAATATCATATACCATTCCCTGCGATAGGCCGTCCTCTATCGTCAGGTTCTCTATGGAAATGTTTTGAGCGCTGAGAACAGAAATACAAAAACAAATAAGTACCAGGCTATTTGCGAGCTTTATCATTCAGCGACTATCTTTCCTACAAAATTAACAATAAAGGATGGTCGTGTACAAAAAAATACAGCGGTCTGCAAAGAAATCACCTTGCAAACCGCTGTTTCTAAAATAAGTAGTTCCCCTTAATAATCTAAAACAATTTCGTTTTTTGGACCGCGAATTGGGCTTAGCAATCGCAGCGGTTTGTGTTTATAGTGTGAGTTAGTATGCTCCTTGTTCTTAAATAGACGGCAAAATTACACATGCATTAAACAATTATGGTAGTTAACCGAAGGTTTTCAAAAAAACTATACGGCCGTATAGTTTTATGAAAAATGAACCCGAATTTGCGGTAGCAAACGCGTTTTGGAAGAACTTTACCTATTCAAATGAAGTACTTCACTACTATATTCATTTTGGCGGGAATAGCTATGTCAACCCCGGCCGTAGTTGCCCAACCGGCGGGTTGCGACATACGCTACCTGGGGTATCGCGAAGGCCTGGCCGACCGCCACGTGAACGCCATTTGCCATGATCACAACGGCCTGGTTTGGCTGGGTACCCACAGCGGCCTTTATCGCTACGACGGTCACCAGATCTCGCTGTTTGAAATGGAAGAGCCGGGTCCTTGCAATACCTTAAAAAATGCTGTGGTCTTACAAGTCCTCGAAGACAGGGCACACTATTTGTGGATTAGAACGGCCAATGCAGTCTACGTGATTATGCCGGGATATCAAAAATGCGACAGGGTGGACGGTATATCTTATCTGGCATTAGACGAAAAAAATCAGGTATACGGCGGGTTGAATCATCAGATATACCGGCTTAGCGCAACATTAAATGACAATTCCTTACAAATTGAAAAAAAACCGTTGCCGTTGAGGGGCGATGTGATCTTTAAACTACCCGGAAAGGCAGGTATTTGGGCATATGATGTGGATTCAGGTAGTATAACGCGTTGGCTGGAGACTACAAATAAAACACGGCGCTACCACATACCCTATCGTGACGATATCCACATACTCAATTACGGCCAGGGCGCTATCGTTTTTTTCGCCACAGGTGAGCCATTGTATTTTGATCAATCCTCCAATGCGTTTGTGCCGTTTCCACAAATTACTAACGGCTCTTTGACCAACCCTTTTGTCCTCAAAGCCATACTGAATGAGTATACGGGAAATGCGAATGTGTTGCTGCCCAGCGATCTGGCTTCTAACATACAACTGCCCATTTGTGTCGAGCCCGACCAATATGGAAACCTCTGGATCGGCACTAATTTTGGTCTGTTTATCCTGGCACAGCGCCACACCCAATTTCGCCATTTATCGGCCCTTCGAGGCATGCCCACCCGGGCTATCTATGGCAATGAGGAAGACGTTTTTGTTTCCAGCCCCGCCGGTGTCTATCGCTTCGAAAAGCGCACAGGCCGGCTAAAAGAGATTTGTGAGGGAATACCCCCCAGCCGGGTTATACTCCCGCTGGGGCAAAGGCATTTACTCCTCGCTGGAGAATACAACGACATCTTTTCCATTGATCTTCAAAACTTTGCAAAACCTGAATTTTTAATTAAAGACCAAACGTACCATCATTTCTATGGCCTCACCGATTTCAGTAAACGCCTTTGGCTGGCCGGCAGACAACCTGGGGTTTGGCGCTTCAACCCGGATACCCCCAACCTCAAAGACTTGGCCTTTGAAACAAGCCTTGACAACCCTATTACTACAATGATTCAAGTTGCCAACGGTGATATCTGGGCCGGCGGCGACGATGAGCTATACCAAATTTCCGGAACAACTATCTCAAAAAATTATCTGAAAGATCAATCCCCGGGTGTCATCTTCTGCTCTTATGCACAAAATAATTTACTCTGGCTGGGTACTCGCGGCCAGGGCCTGATCTGCCTGAATACCGATACTAAAAAAATTGAACGCACCTATACTACCGCCGACGGCTTGCCAAATAATATACTGAATTGTATTTTGCCCGATGAACAGAAAAATCTTTGGATCAGCACCAATCAGGGGCTCAGCCGGTTCACCCCCTCCACAGGGGAATTCCTCAACTTCTCAACTGCCGACGGGCTACACAACGAAGAATTTAATGCCTCTTCGGCATGGCTCGATACGGCCACCCAAACGATGTATTTTGGCGGACTAAACGGGGTGACTTACTTCAATCCGAACCACATACGAAAAAAAGCCGTCACCCCCCAGGTGTTTATAGCTAAAATAACCCGCCCGGGCAAATACGCAGGACAAAGCGAAACGATTTATCCCGATTACCCCACTGAGGTGGTCGAACTACAGCCCTATGCGCGATTTATCGAATTCCGGCTCGGCTCTACCGACTATTTAGCCCCCGACCTGAATAAATATTACCACAAACTCGAGGGTTTCGATACCGATTGGATGGCTCAGGGCAATAACCCCATCGTGCAATATACCAGTCTGCCCGCCGGCAATTATACTTTTCGCTTCAAAACCGTTAACCGCGACGGTATCACTAGCGTCGAAAAGCAAATCCAGCTGCGCGTCAAACCGGTATTTTACAAAACCTGGTGGTTTGTCCTGGGGATGATCTCTTTGTGTTTTGCCGCCATCTTTGGCGCCTACCGCTACCGCATTAAAGAAATTCGCCAGATCTATGAGGTCAAAAAACAAATCGCCGACGACCTCCACGATGATGTGGCCACTTCCCTGTCTCAAATCTCTATGCTGGTGAAAACGATGAAAATCCAAAACCCCGACCCGACATTGTCCCAACTGGAATCGCTCAGCGATCAAAGTATCGGCAAACTCAGCGATATTGTCTGGGCTATTGACGACAAACGCCAAACGCTGGGCGACCTCGTGAACCGACTGCAGGATTTTGCCGAATCCGTTTTCCACCCCCAACAAATACGCCTGAGGGTAGAAACCAATCTGGCCGCCCCCGAACAAAACCTAAAGCTCCCAGGTGCGACACCACATGGTGATGATTTTTAAAGAAGCGGTAACTAATATTATTCGACATACAAAAAGCAGTTCCGTGTTTATTCGCCTCGAAAATCACCGCCAGGAACTGTCCCTAACCATTGAGAATTACTACGAAGCCACACAACCATCCCCTATTCCAGCGGCAAAGGAATGGAAAGTATGGCCAACCGCGCCAGATTGATGCACGGCGTACTCGAAACCGACCATACCGACGGCTCTTTCCGGATCGTTGTGAAGGTTCCCGATATTTTTGAAAAAACCGGTTTTTCGTTTTGATGTAAATGCTAAACTTTATCGCTATGATTCACGTCGCTATGATAGAAGACAACCCCCAGTTCAGGCAAAACTTTCAAGCCTATTGCGAAAGTTCCGAGCACCTGCGCTGCATTTTTGCCGTTGAATCTGTGGAGAAGTTTATGCGCCTCTACCGGCCCGACATCGAAGCCCGCATCCTGTTGCTCGATATCAATCTGCCCGGTATTTCAGGCATCGATGCAATTGGCGGACTCAAGCGTTTACTGCCGGAAGATACCGATATCGTGATGTACACCGTGTTTAACGACCCCGACGATATTTTTAAAGCCCTCTGCGCCGGCGCTACGGGTTATATGCTGAAAAACCAGCCGCTAAAGAGCCTGGAAGAACAATTGGTAGCTATGGTGGAAGAAGGAGGCAGCGCTTTGTCGTCTTCGGTGGCCAGGCGTATCGTGCAATATTTTTCACCCAAACAAAAAACCAGACCCGAAACCGAAAATATCGAGCTCAAACCTATCGAAAGGCAAATTGTGCATTATCTGATGGAAGGAATGACTTACCCCGAAATCGCCGCAGTTATGTCGCTTTCAGTTCAAGGCGTCAAATACCACCAGCGCAGTATTTTTAAAAAATTGAATATCTCGTCGCGCAACGAAATCCCCAAAATCTTCCCCACCCTCCATCTGCCGGATGATGTTTGATGTGGGTTGTGGGTTATGGGTTATTTATAATAATTAATCATCAGCACATCAGCACATTAACACATCAGCACATCAGCACATCAGCACATCAGCACATCAGCACATCAATCATCCTCTCCAACTTAATGCCGCGCGACCCTTTCACCAGCACAAAAGCCCCTTTCGGCGAGTGTTCGTGCCACCAATAGGTCAACGCTTCTGAATCGGCAAAATGGCGAACGCCCAGTTCGTCGGCTACTGTGGCAAAGGCTTTGCCGACAAGCAGCAATTCGTCTATACGTTGATTGAGCGCCAGCTTGGCAATATAATCGTGTTCGTGCTCGCTGGCTTCGCCCAACTCCAACATATCGCCCAGCACCGCAATTTTAGGATGGCCTTCCATAGCTGCAAAGCTGAGTATCGCCTTTTCCATGCTGCTGGGATTGGCATTGTAGGCATCCAAAATATAAGTATTGCCACCTTTTTCGAGCAATTGCGAGCGGTTATTGGCCGGCACGTATTGCTCGAGGGCTTTCTTTATTTTTAACGCCGGCACCTTAAAATACTGCCCCAGCGCAATGGCGGTCATGATATTGCCCAGGTTGTAATGCCCCAATAACCTGGTATGAGCTGTTATCAATTCGCCATTATCACTCCAAAACGCTACGCTTAGGAAGGGTTGTGCCGAAAGCAGACTCATCTCATACAGCCGCTTTTGGTCGGGGTTCAACACCGGCACATGGCCGTAAAGCAATTTTTTGCTTACCGGCCGGGCTAATTGCTCCAGGTCGGGTTCGTCGCGATTGATAAATGCCATGCCGTTGCAGGCAGCGAGGTAGCGGTAAAGCTCCGATTCAGCCTGCCGGACGCCCTCGATACTCCCGAAGCCTTCCAGGTGTTCTTTGCCTATATTGGTAAGCAGGCCGTGCGTAGGTTCTGCAATACGACACAAGTAGGCCATCTCTCCCTGGTGGTTGGCGCCCATTTCTACTACTACGACTTCTGTTTTCGGTGGTATGTGAAGCAAGGTGAGCGGCACGCCGATATGATTATTTAGGTTGCCAGGCGTGGCATACATGGGGTAGTGGTTGCGCAACACGGCGCTAACCAGCTCTTTGGTGGTGGTTTTTCCATTGCTGCCGCCAATGGCGATCACCGGAATATCGAATTGCCGGCGGTGAAGGCGCGCCATGTCTTGTAGGGTGAGCAATACGTTATCTACCAGCAAATACCGCGCATCGCCTTCCCGGTATACAAGCGGGTCGTCAACAACCACGTAGGTGGCGCCGGCTTCCAATGCTTTGGCAGCGTATTGGTTGCCGTCAAAATTATCGCCCCTCAAAGCGAAAAAAATATCGCCCCGCTGCACCATCCTGGAATCCGTACAACACCGCGGATGCTGCTGGAATATGGCATATAAATGATCTAAAGTCATATCATACCCGAATAAGCCTATAAAGGTAAGAACTTTGAAAGTAATAACGCAGCGAGGCGCCCCGGATTCCTCCCGGGCGCCTCGCTGTTATCGTATCGTAGAATAGATAAATCCTACTTGTACCTTTTGGGTTTCGACTTTTTCTTCGACTTAAAGGCGATACCGCTGGGTTCATCCGTAGGCGCACCCACGCGAACCATCGCACAACGGAAACCGATCGTGCGGTCGGCCTTGTCTTCGTCTTTAAAGCGGCGAGTACCCGGCGAGAGCCAGAAGGCGCGGTCGGCCCAGGAGCCGCCTTTGAAAACGCGGGCTTTGTCGCTGACAAGCGTGTGCTGGCCATAGTCGTAAAACGCCTGCGACTGCTGGTCGCCGTCGAGGAAGTTAAACGGCTGGCCTACTTTGTAGTTCTCGCGGTTGGCCACCTCGTCATCTTCTACGTAGCGGTATTTCACGCGGCCCAGGCTGTCTTTTTCAACAGGCTTGCCTTCTTCGTCCAATTGCTTCTGCTGGAACTTGTTACCGCGGAAGGGATTGAGGTCCTGGTTTTCAACGTCGCGCAGCGTCGTGCTGGTGAGCGGACGGTACACGTCGAGCGTCCATTCGTTCACGTTGCCGGCCATATCGTAGAGACCGTAATCATTGGGCGGATAAGAGCGTACTTGCGCCGTAGGACAGGCATTGTCGTTGAGGCGGCCGGCCATACCCATATAGTCGCCACCGCTGCGCTTGAAGTTAGCAAGAATAAAACCTTGCTGCTTGTCGCGCTTCTGGTAGCGCACCGTGTTGCCATTCCAGGCATAAATACGGCGGTCGCTGATCAATTCGTCTTTTTCCGAAACCTGGTTGCCACGAAGCGCCCAAGCGGCGTATTCCCACTCGGCTTCTGTAGGCAGTCGGTATTCGGGCAAGAGGATACCGTCTTCAAAACGCACGCGACGCTCGCCGCCGGTGCGAATATCTTTCAGGTTCTTGCGCACATTACCTTCGTATTGGCCTACGAGATAAGATTCCGAGTTGAAGTTGTCTTCGTCTTTTTGCTCCGGATTGGGATTGAGAATGCCCTTTTCGATAAGAATCATTTCGTTTACGCGGTCGGTACGCCACCTGCAGTAGTCATTGGCTTGCAACCACGACACACCCACTACGGGGTAATTGTCGTACGAAGGGTGGCGGAAGTAGGTTTCCACCATAGGCTCGTTGAAAGCCAGTTCGTCGCGCCATACGAGCGTATCGGGCAAAGCCTTCTGCAATACTTCAGGATACGATTCACCGAATACGCGATCCACCCAAAACAGGTATTCGCGGTAGTAAGTGTTTGTAACCTCCGTTTCATCGATGTAAAAAGATGTTACGGTAACGCGGCGAGGAACGTTGTTCCAATCGTAGGTGACATCTTGATCGGTAATACCCATTGTAAAGGTACCACCCTCTATCAGTACGAGGTTGGGTCCTGTTGCCTGACCTTGATAATCCAGCTTTTCAAAGCCACCCCACTTTTGATCATTGTATTTCCAGCCGGTAGAACCGGAGCGCTCATTGCTACTGCATGCGCCGAGCAATAGCGCAACGACAACGAGGATGACGCCTGACTTCAACAGATTTTTCATTACTTCAATAATTTGTTTTTAGAAACGACCAGCAAATATAGCGAAAAAGTGATTCCATGCCATAGAGGCTTCGGTAGAGGAACTATTTTTCCAGACTTTAACATTTGTCAGTGAACTGACAACCCACAACCTACAACCTAATTAAACATTTTAAAACAATCGTTATACCGCGAAGCTCTCTTCTTGCGTGCCAATTCACGACTGTCGTCAAAATTAATGGTCAACGATACTTCGTGGGTGCCACCGGTTCCTCCCGGCGCCTGCGCCAACGGCGACAGGGTGAGGTCGTAGCTGTAGCCTATGCGCAAAACGCCTTTGCGAAAACCTAACATCACGATAGCTGCATCGGGGTTTGACAGGGTGTGCCGATACCAGGCGCCTCCGAAAAATTGCCCGAAACCGGCGTATGCGCCCACATTAAACTGGCCGAAAGGCCCCTGTTTAATGAACATCGCACTCGGGGATATAAACGCCGTATTACCCCTATTATTGCGACCGCCTAAGTTAAATTCCGCTCCGGCGTGTACGGTAATTCGCAGGGGTAAACCCGCATTGAGATTTTCGTTGAGCTTAATGATACTCTCATCAGGCGTGTTGAGGTGCTTGACGGAAACGCCTCCGTAAAACGGCCCCCCATACGCCAACAAACCCGCCGATACGTCAAATACCGTGTTGTTGAGCCGCTCGGGCTGTAACTCCTGGCTGGGATTGGGGTTGCCGCTGCCGTCTACCGCACCCGTAAGCGGGTCGAGCTGATCGCCAAACACCAGCCGGTTCCAGTCGATGACGGTCTGGATCAACCCGGCCTCTACGCCGAATTTGATGAAAAAATCATCGCTCGCCTGCAAACGATAACCATACACCGCAGCCACCCTGTTGGTTTTATAAATGCCGTCGCCGGCAGCATCCGCACTTAACATCAACCCAAAGCCGCTATTCAGCGCTTCGATGGATTGCTCATACGTAGCCGCATAGGTAATATAGGCATTGGGAAAACCCGGATATTGGTTTCTGTAGTTGAGCGTAATCCTGGGTGCATTGGTTACTCCGGCAAAGGCCGGGTTCAAATGCAGCGGCGCTGCATAAAACTGGCTGAATACCGGATCTTGCGAAAATACAGGAACGCAGCCCGCCAGAATGATCATCACCATAAACCACTTCTTCATAACTCCTTCTCTTCAGTATGTATAATAACTGCCAATTCGCGGTTAAATTAATACCATAAGCCTTAATTTGCGAGATATTTGAGGCCAAAAAGTTGGTTAGCCGACCTTTTTTGAGGCTGGTACGTTAATAAGCAATAACCCCTATCTCACAACGTTTTTTTTGCAACTCAACGCGTAAGGTATGAAACATTTGACGTTTACAGCTATAATTGCCGCCATATTAACGCCTTTTTGGCTGGACGCCCAAACCTCCGTATTAAACGAAAGCCTTAGCTGGCAATCGCAACCCGCCATGCTGCAAGCCGGCAATACCCAGCTTCAACGCTGGGGTTTTGAAGGCGCCGTTTTTGGAGAAGCCTACCCTTCCCTTCCTTACGTTCAACGCATCATTCCCCTCGCCGCCAATAGCACGTTGCAAGTGCAGGTCTTACGCGCTCAGTTTGAACCCTTCAACTGGCAACCCGCCCCCGGCGACGAAACCCAACTGTCCGAAACCCTGCAGTTTGTCACCAACGTATGGCGCAACCGCAATGATTTTTCCGGTGTGATTTCTTTTGTGCCTATTGTGAAGACCGGCAATGGCTACGAACGCCTGGTGAGCGCCGAATTACAGGTGTCGGCCCTCCCCTCTTCCACCGGCGCTGCTCGCGGCCCCAATAATACGACTCTGTCGGTACTCAGCGATGGCGATATTTATAAGATAGCCGTTTCACAAACGAGCGTCTACAAACTCACCTACGACTTCCTCAAAAACCAGCTGAAAATTAGCAACCTCGATAATATAGATCCCCGTACGATCAAAATATACGGCAACGGCGGCGGTATGCTGCCAACCGATGTAGCCGCCGACCGCCCCGACGACCTGGTGGAAAATGCCGTCTTCGTCGCCGGCGAAGCCGACGGCAAATTCGATGGCCAGGACTATATTCTCCTCTACGGCGAAGGCCCCGATAAATGGCGCTTTTTGACCAACGACGGCACGTTCGAGATGGTGAAAAATATTTACGATACCGAATCGTATTATTTTATAAAAATAGGCCCCGGCAACGGCCTGCGTGTAGCTCCCCAATCCAGCGAAACCAATACCTCTTTTACTTCTACGGCTTTTAACGACTTTGCCAGGCTGGAACAGGACAAACTCAATCTGCTCCACGAATGGAAAGACCTCGCGCAAGGCTCGGGCCAAAACTGGTTTGGCGACTACTTCCGGGTGGCCCGCGATTACGACTATCCCGGCGCCTTCCAGTTTCCCAACTTAATTACTACTTCCCCGGCCATCGTACATGCCAGGATGGCCCTCCGCGCCACCAAACCCTCGCATTTCAGGATTCAATTAAATGGTACGGAGCTAATTAGCGAAATCGCAGCCGCCGTGTACGACCTCGATGACAATAACCGCAATTACGCCAATACGGCCGTACTTACCGGCGAAGTCGCCCTCACTGACGCACAGGTTTCCGCCAAAGTCATATACCCCCAACCCGCCGGCGTAAGCGAAAGCGAAGGCTGGCTCGACTTCCTCCAACTCAACGTACGCCGCCAATTGCGAATGCACGGCGACCAAATGGCGTTCCGCGATGTAGAAACCATTAGCCAACCCGCCTCTGCCTACGTACTGGACAACGCCGGCGCCCAAATCCAGGTATGGGATATTACCAACCCGCTACAACCTAAATCGCAGCAGACTTCGCTCGAAGGCAGCCAACTCCGGTTTGGCGCGCCAGGCGGCGCCCTGCGCGAATTTATCGCTTTCGATAATGCCAAAAGTATCCCCGCTCCAACGGCCGTCGGGAAAATTGACAACCAAAACCTGCATGGTATTACCGAAACCGATATGATCATAATATATCACCCCGATTTTGAAAGCCAGGCCCAGCGACTGGCCCAGCATCGCGCCGACCACAATGGGCTGAACGTCTCGCTGGCGCCCATCGAATCGGTGTATGCCGAATTCTCGTCGGGAAAACTGGACCCAACAGCTATCCGCGATTTTGCCCGAATGGTCTACGAACGAACCGACCGCTTTAAATACCTGCTGCTGTTGGGCGACGGCTCGTTTGATCCACGCGACATCTACGAATTGGGCAATAATTTCGTGCCCACTTACCAACAGGATTCTTATAACCCCCTGTATGCTTTTCCTTCCGACGACTACTACGCCCTGTTCTCCAACGGCGGCAATTTCCAATCCGCTCAGCGGCATGATGAATATAGCCGTTGGACGCCTTCCCGTGAAAACCCCCGAAGAGGCAGAAAATGTGGTCAATAAACTGGTCGCCTACGACACTGACCCCTCTATGCTTCGCGACTGGCGCAATCGCGTGCTGTTTGTCAGCGATGACGAAGACCTCAACCTCCATATTGACTCTGCCGATGCCATCGCAGTAGATGTCGGGCAGAATTTCCCCAATTACAATATCGACAAACTCTATATTGACGCATTCCCCCAGGAATCTACCCCCGCCGGCGACCGGTATTCACAGGTCAACCAGTCTATCGACCGCTCTATCTTCAAAGGACTGCTGGTAATGGCCTACCTGGGCCACGGCGGCCCCAAAGGCTGGGCACAGGAACGTATCCTGAATATCACGGAAATACAAGACTGGAATAATACCGACCGCCTGCCCTTGTTCCTCACGGCTACCTGCTCGTTTACCGGCTTCGACGACCCCGGTTTTGTCAGCGCAGGCGAAGAAACTATCCTCAACGCCAACGGCGGCGCTATCGGTCTGCTCAGCACCACCCGTGCCGTCTATGCCAACGAAAATGCACTGCTCACCGATGCAGCGCTTGTCAATTTATTTACAAAAGAAAATAACGCCATACCTAGCATCGGCGAAGCCATGCAGCACGCCAAAAACAGCTTCACCAGCCCCACCATCACCACCAACTCCCGAAAATTCGCCCTCATCGGCGATCCGGCTATGGTGCTGGCAGTGCCCCGGTATGGCGTGTCTACTACCAAAATAAATACCCACGATGTCGCCGACGGCATTGCCGATACGCTGCGCGCACTGCAACGCGTAACGATTGAAGGCGTAGTAGTCGACGACAACGGCCTGCCCATGACCAATTTCAACGGGGTAGTGTATCCCACTATTTATGATAAAACAGCTTCGGTGACTACGCTGGGGCAAGACGCAAGCAGCCGCGTGCGCAACTTTAACGTGCAGCGCAATATTCTGTTTAAAGGCCGCGCATCCGTGCAAAACGGCGCCTTCCGGTTTACGTTTGTCATTCCCAAGGATATCAATTATACCTTCGGACAAGGCAAAATTAGCTATTATGCCGCCGATGAATCGCGTTTGACTGACGCCGCAGGCGCTTACAGCAATATTATTATCGGCGGTACGCATCCCGAAGGACTGGCCGACGACCAGGGCCCGCTCGTCAACGTATTTATGAATACCGAAGATTTTGTGTTTGGAAGTATTACAAATGACAAGCCGGTGTTGCTCGTCAAATTACAGGACGACAACGGCATTAACGTGGCAGGCAATAGTATCGGCCACGACCTCGAAGGCGTACTCAACGACGACACCCAAAATTCGCTGCTGCTCAACGACTTCTACGAGGCTGAACTGGACGACTATACCAAAGGCACGGTGCGGTATCCGCTGTCAAAGCTCCCCGAAGGCCGCCATAAGATTAGCGTAAAAGCCTGGGACGTGTCCAACAACTCAGGAGAAGGCCTCACTGAATTCGTGGTGGCTTCCTCCGAAGGCATCGCCCTGCAGCACGTGCTCAACTACCCCAACCCGTTTACTGATTATACCTGCTTTCAGTTCGACCACAATTTGTACGGCCAGCAACTCGATGTGTTGATCCAAATTTACACCGTTTCTGGCCGGATGGTAAAAACTATCGACCACACCATGTTTTCCGACGGCGCCCTTCGCCGCGACGATTGTATCGCCTGGGATGGACGCGATGATTTTGGCGACCGCCTGGCCAAAGGTGTGTATTTATATAAGGTAAAAGTGCGCGCAAATGCCGGAACAGGTAACATTAACGGAGAAAGTGCGTTTGAAAAATAGGTTATCTTAAAATAAGATGCCAAAATTTTCGTATAGTGAGTATGCAACATTAAAGCCTATATTTGCGAACAATTTTTGAAACGTAACGGATTCTCATGAAAAGTATCTTACTCCAGCTATTTGCTGTCGCCCTGCTCTTTGCTGTCTCGGTCACCGATGCCCAAGCCCAGTGCTTTAAAGGCGAAGACGGCAAATACTACAATCTCGACGGTACCCCCTGTATTAACGTTGTGGTCACTGCTGTGCCCTTCCTGCGCATCGTTGCCGACGCGCGTTCAGGCGCGATGGGTGACGTAGGTATCGGCCTCACCGCCGATCCCAATGCAATGCATTTCAATCCCTCCAAACTGGCATTTGCGGAGAAAAAACTCAGCATCTCGGCCGTATACCCCCCTGGTTGCGCTCACTGGGCCTCAACGACGTATATCTGGCCTATCTGACCGGGTACTACAAACTCGATGACCTGCAAACCCTGGGTTTTGGCCTGCGCTATTTTTCGCTGGGCAGCATCCAGTTTACTGATGTCAATGGCGAACCACTCAATACCGGGCGACCCAACGAATTTGAACTCAGCGTAGCATACGCCCGTAAACTCGCCGACAAGCTTTCCGCCTCGGTGAGCGGTAAGTTGATCTACAGCAACCTGGCGGCAGGCCAACAGGTGGAAGGCGAAACGATAGAGCCAGGCGTAGCCGGCGCTGCCGATATCTCTTTCACTTATCGCACGCCTATCGACCTCAACCAGAAAGAATCTGACCTCACTATCGGTCTCGCATTTACCAATATCGGTTCCAAAATCACGTACACCCGCTCTATCGACCGCGATTTCCTTCCGGCCAACTTCGGCCTCGGCGCCGCCTGGGATATCCAACTCGATGACTACAATACACTGACTTTTGCCGCCGATATCAATAAACTGATGGTGCCCACGCCCTGCCAGGGCCCCGATTGCGATACCGACGGCGACGGCCGCTCTCGATTACAAAGATTATTCTTCGATCAAAGGAATCTTCTCTTCGTTTGGCGATGCCCCCGAAGGAGCCGCCGAAGAAATCGGCGAACGATGTACTCCGCAGGCGTAGAATATTGGTACGACCAGCAATTCGCCGTTCGCGCAGGTTATTTTAACGAAAACTCCCAAAAAGGTAACCGCAAGTATTTTACGGTAGGCTTGGGATTGCGCTACAATATTTTCGGCCTCAATTTCTCGTACCTCATCCCCACTACCAACCAACGCAACCCACTCGACAATACGTTGCGTTTCTCGCTGCTGTTCGACTTCAGCGCTTTCGATGCCGAGAATTAATCCACGTTTTTTTCTTTTGTATAAAATAAATGGGCTGTCTCCACAAGGAGGCAGCCCATATATTGTAAGCCTGTAAGCCGGATTCTGTCCCCTGCTTGCGCAGGTCCTCTATCATTTATCTACCCCCGCCGTCACCAACGTGGTGTATCTGCCTACCCCCCCCGACTTTCAGTAGAAAAACAGGCGAGCAACCCGTCGAACTCCGCAGAGTTCATCGAGGTGTACATGGCATTTCAACCCACGGGGTTTATCCACGGAATAAGTTGCCCTACCCCGGCGTGCGCTCTTACCGCACGATTTCACCCTTACCTGCCGCCGAAGCGGCATCGGCGGTATCTTTTCTGTGACACTTTCCGTCTCCCGCCTTGCAGCGAAAGCCCATCCGTTAGATGGCGTGGCGCTCGTTATCCGGACTTTCTCATTTCCACCCCCGAAAGGGCGAAACCGCGATAGAGCAGCTTACAATACCCCAAAGATAGCTGTTTTCGCAATCAGCAGTTAGCGATCTGTGTTTAACCCCTTGCAACCTTTTGCCCTTTCAGCGTATAAAACCCCTGTACGAAAAGTGCTTTTCATCATTTTCCCCCTTGCCCGTGTTCAGACAAACGCTATATGCTAAAATTGTATTACTGACAACCTGTTTGGTTGGCTTGATACTATATGCCGGCATTAGCCTGTTATCGCCCAAAGAAGCCGCCCGGCGCGACTTGCAAAACGCTTTCCATCGGGCAGAGAGCCAGATTAACAAATTTCAACAGACCTGGAATTCCCAGCCCGATTGGGTATACCATGCCCGCGAAGTCTTAATATCTTCCGGCAAAGATGTAGCGCCCTTTTCGCTTTGGCTTTATCAGCGCGACAGCCTCTTGGCCTGGTCAAAAGAAGACAGGGTGTTTCCGGGTGATATTACCTCGCGTATAGACACCTTGCCCTCCCTCCTGGTCGACTCGCTGGGAGAAGATTGGTATGCCTGCTGGTCAAAAAGCTTGCCTGCCGGTTATTACCTCATTGCCACTTTACCCCTCACAAAAGCCCATTTGCCCTTACCGCAGGGCTGGCAATTTAGTCGGGATAAACAGCCCCTGTTCCTCTCCTCCCTTTCAGGAAAACAGCTTTGTTATATTAAGACGCCCGATATTTGGTTGCCTCCGCATTTACGCATCATCACCGTAATAGTGCTCGGCTTGCTTTCGCTGGCGGCTGTGGTAAGCGCTAATGCCTGGGCCAATGTGTTGGCCAGGTCTGACAAAAACTGGGAAGGCCTTGCAATTAGCTGTCTTACGACTTGTGGCATTATGTTAGGCTGGCAAGTATTTGCGCAAACGGCCGGATGGGAGATATGGACGTTCTTCAAACCTATGGCTTCATTGCCCAGGCCTTTGTGCACCCCGGCGCAATGGGTGATCGCAACGCTGCTGTTACTTTGGATAAGCGCATTATTTAATCGCATAAAGCAGCCTGAGAAAGTAATAGCTCAATCAACCGGCGTGCTGACCAGTTTGCTGCTCATCCAGGGACTTTGTGCCGGCATCATGTGGAGTTATTTGTATAGCTGGGGCCGGTTATTACAAGATGCCAATATACATCTGCAGGCAAGCACCATCTTTGAAATCCCGCCATTGGGAATCGCAATTGTCGCCTGTGGCCTGCTCATGGCGATTACGGTGTTCATCCTGGTACACCGCCTTCAAACCGGATTAATATTTGTAGTCAAATCACTCTCCATGCGCTTATCGACGGCTGCGGCAATCGCCGTAGGCGCCGCCCTGTTGCTGCCTTCTTCTGTGCTTAACCTATCTATGCTGGAGCTGGGCCTGGTTGTGTTTTTATTCCTGGTGTTTTTTGATTTGTACGTTGATCAGAAAGCTCCCGGGCTGATATGGCTTTTTGTTTGGATTGCGCTTATCGCCGCTTTTTGCGCAGCCTTTACGCACAACACATTGTTGTATAGCGCCAACCAACCGGATATATCGCCTTATCCGGGTGTTATGCCGCTTTTTTCCCTTTCTTTTTCCCTACTCGTTGGATTGGTAATCGGACTGCTATCAATTAACCACTACACACAAACCATTTCTTCCCTGTTTAATGGGTTAAAACCATCGCTGCGCCACCGCCTTCAGCAATACCTTATAGTGTATACGCTGCTGGGGTTTGCATTCATAGGATGGGTAACGGGTAGTTATTTTAAAGAATCTACTTCCCAGCTCAACCAGCTTCGTCGCGAAGAAAAGATCAACAACTTGTTGGCTACCGTAAGGTATGTAGCGCCTCAGGTCGTTAAAAAGGAATTGCCCTCACTGGCAGCAAATTATAACGCCATTTTGGGTCTGTATTCTGCCCAAGGCCTCTTGCAGCAAACCGCCACAGTCCCCGGCGTTCATCCCAACAGCCTCTTGCCAGTGATGCCTCCTCAATTTCTCCTTGCCGATACCAGCGCGATGAACTACCTGTTTCGAACCGATCAAAGCACTTTTATTCCGGTTAGCGAAAAAGGAGGTAAAGTACTGGCGTATGTAGGCCTGAGTGAGGAGTCAGCAGAAATACAGCTAAACACTTATTTTTATCCACTACTGGAAACCTTCCTCACCCTGTATATTTTCCTTTTGCTGGCATCTGGAGGAGTAGCATTCGCGATGTCAAATTCTATTACAAAACCCATTGAACAGATCGGAGATAAACTGGGTCGCGTACAATTGGGGCAAAATGAATTGCTCGAATGGCATACCCGCGATGAGATTGGCGAATTGGTAGCCCAATACAACGCAATGATCGCCAAATTGGAAGACAGCGCCCGGCAATTGAAGTTGTCGGAACGCGAAGGCGCCTGGCGCGAAATGGCCAAACAGGTAGCCCACGAAATCAAAAACCCGCTCACACCCATGAAACTCAGCGTTCAGCTCCTGCAACACGCCGTGAAAACCCGCCCCGAAGAAGCCAACCAACTGATGACGCGCACCGCCCAAACGCTGATCGAACAAATTGACAACCTGGCCCGCATTGCCAGCGAATTTTTCTCATTTTGCACAAATGCCCCGCCCCGAAAACGAAGAATGCAACCTCAACCTGATCGTACAAGCCGTAGGCGATTTATTTGGCAAAAGCCAACCCGAACACGGCGTAGCTATTACCTGCCAACTCCCCCCCACCCCACTCCTCGTTTTTGCCGATAGAAGCCAGCTCCTGCGCGTGCTCAATAACCTCGTTAAAAATGCTATCCAGGCCATCCCCGACGGAAAACAGGGCATCGTCAATATATCACTGGTACAACAAGATCACAAAGCGGTTATAACGGTAGCCGATAACGGCGAGGGCATTCCCGATGAATTGCAGGAAAAAGTGTTTTTTCCCAATTTTACTACCAAATCCTCCGGCATGGGCCTCGGCCTCGCTATGTCTAAAAATATTGTCGAAGCCGCCGGCGGCAACCTCTATTTTTTTACCGAAAAAGATAAAGGCACCTCCTTTTTTGTGGAATTGCCCCTGCTGAATGACGAATGACGAATTACGAATGACGAATTAAATAATTTTCAAATAAAAACATATTCGTAATTCGTAATTCATCATTCGTAATTAACATCAACAATCTCCCTGTTCCGATGTTTTATAGCAGAATTCACACAGAAAGACAATGAAAATCGCCATCATAGGGGCAGGAATAGCCGGGCTCGCCTCCGCCGTCAGAATGGCCTGCCGCGGCTATCAGGTAGAAGTCTTTGAAGCCAATGACTACCCCGGTGGCAAACTCTCCGAGTTTTCCCTCGATGGATACCGCTTCGACGCCGGTCCTTCCCTGTTTACCATGCCCCATTATGTGGATGAATTATTCGAACTGGCGGGTGAAGACAGCCGCCGGCATTTTGAATACGTCAAACTTCCGGTGGTCTGCCACTACTTCTGGGAAGACGGAACCCGGCTAAATGCCCATGCCGATCCCGAATTATTCGCCCAGTCGGCATCCGATACCTTCGGCGTGCCCCAAAGCGCCGTATTAGATCTATTACGCGACGGCAAGAAAAAATACGAAATCACCGGCCGCATCTTCCTGGAGCAATCCCTCCACAAACTCGGCACCTGGCTGCAATGGAAGGTACTCAAAGCTATGTTCCAAATACCCGGCCTCGATTTGTTTACCACCATGCACAAAGTGCACGAACGCACCGCGCGCCACCCCAAGCTGGTCCAACTTTTCAACCGCTTTGCCACGTATAACGGCTCTAATCCCTACAAAGCGCCCGGACTACTGAGCATGATCCCCCATTTCGAACACGGCATCGGCGCTTTTATGCCCCGCAAAGGCATGTACGCCATCACCCAAAGTATCTACGAACTCGCCCTGCGAAAAGGCGTCAAATTCCACTTTAACACCCCCGTGTCGGAAATTACCGTCGAAAACGGCCGTGCTACGGGCATTGTCGTCAACGGACAACCCAGGGCCTACGATCGCGTCATAAGCAACATGGACGTGTTCTACACCTACAAAAAACTGCTACCCCGCCAGCCCCACCCCGAACGAACGCTGAATCAGGAAAAATCGACCTCCGCGCTGATCTTCTACTGGGGTATTCGCCGGTCTTTTCCCGAGCTCAATTTGCACAACATCTTTTTTAGCGATAACTATCGCGCCGAATTCGACCACCTGGCAGCCGGCAAGCTTTACGACGACCCTACGGTATATATCAACATTACTTCAAAATATTGCCCCGAAGACGCCCCCGCCGGCTGCGAAAACTGGTTTACGATGATCAACGTGCCCTACGACAGCGGTCAGGATTGGGACACGCTCAAAGCCAGGGCCCGCGAACAGGTACTCGACAAACTCAGCCGCGTACTCGGTGTCGACCTCAGGCCGCTCATCGCCTGTGAGGATACCCTCGACCCCCGCGGCATCGAGCAAAAAACCTGGTCGCACCTCGGCGCTTTGTACGGCACCAGTTCCAACAATCGCATGGCGGCTTTTCTGCGTCACCCCAATTTCAGCTCCCGCATTCGCCATCTCTACTTTTGCGGCGGCAGCGCGCACCCCGGAGGCGGTATCCCCCTATGTATGCTTTCGGCCAAAATTGTAGATCAAGTCCTGGAACATGCGTAATCCCAATATCACAATAGCCATCCTGGCCATTTTTTACGCGGTGGGGATTGTGGGCGCTACCCTGCCCCCTGCACCCCGACTTTCTGCTGCTTACCCCGCTCAACCTATTGTTATCGCTGGTACTCGTCTTGTGGCATCACCCCCAATGGAGCCGGGCCACCTACATCGTATTGATAAGCAGCCTGGTAGTGGGTTATTGCGCAGAATTGTTCGGCGTACAAACCGGACTTTTATTTGGTGATTATTACTACGAACAGGTGCTCGGCCCCAAACTCTGGGATACCCCCCCCATGATCGGCGTCAACTGGATATTACTCACATATTCCGCCGGCGTGCTGGTCAACCACCTGGCCCCCAAATGGCATTGGGTAGCCAAAGCGGCTATTGCTGCAGCAGCTATGGTGCTGCTGGATGTCGTTATTGAGCCGGTAGCCGTACAATACCATTTCTGGCAATGGGCCGGCGGCCACCCCCCCATGCAGAATTATATTGGCTGGTTCGCCATAGCCTTCCCCCTGCAACTTCTGTTTATGAAAACCCAGGGTTTTATCCTCAACAAAGTGGCTATCGCGTTGTTTATTCTGCAATGGGCGTTTTTTTTGAGCCTGTTTCTCGCATAACCTGTTGTCGGTTCAAGTATCAAATAACAGAGAACAGAGAACCGACAACCGACAACCGACAACATGACTGCCATCATCTACATCCTCACCACCCTCGCCGCCATCGCCGGCATGGAATTCGTCGCCTGGTTTGCGCACAAATACATCATGCACGGCTGGCTGTGGCGCTGGCACGAAGACCACCACAAGCCGCACTACGAAAAACACGGCTTCTTTGAGAAAAACGACCTGTTTTTCCTGGTCTTTGCCATTCCCAGCATGTTTTGCTACATCGCCGGCCTGGCCACGCCTTATCGCTGGCTTTTATTTGTGGGCATAGGCATCTCCATTTACGGGCTGATCTACTTCCTCATCCACGACGTATACATCCACCGCCGTTTTCGCTGGTTCCGCCAGCTCGACGGAGATTATTCGCGGGCCATCCTGCGCGCCCACGGCGCCCACCACGCCAAAACCACCAAAGAAGACTGCGAGTCGTTTGGATTATTGGTGGTAAATCCCAAGTATTTCAAGAAGCGGAGTGCGTGGAAGTGAATGGTGGGGGTAGCGGTTTGCGGCTTGGCTTAGCGGCGGATTTCTACCGCATGACTGCTAACGGTTTGCAGCTACCCGAAGGGCTGGATTGTTACCACAAATGTTGATGCGGAGCACGAAACCCCGCCTATTGCAAATGTGCTGTCATGCACCGTTCTTCTATTTTTCATCCCTGTCAATTAGTTCAAAAATCAACTCTGTCAATGTGCCCACGTCACTTTCAATAGTCCCTTTCATATATCGTTCGTAAACACTTTTGTTGTCTGGTGGGTTGAGGTTTAGTGTCAAGCCTTTTTCCAAAGCCAACAGTCTTAAAAACTCCCTTTGTGTTCTTCCGTTTCCTTCTCTGAATGGGTGTAAATAGTTGACGTTATCTAAAATCTCCGTCAATTTCTCGGCTAACAGTTTATTGTTGTCTTTCGGAATTTTCTTGAACTCTGCAATTAACTGGTCAATGTATCTAAAAGCGTTGTCAAAATGCGAAATAGGGAAAAACTGTTTACCATCTTTACTTATTTCAACAATGCGTTTTTTCCCTGCCCAAACGTAAATGTCTTGAAACAAATGCCTATGAATTTCAAAAAGGCTGTCAATTTCCTTGATTTTTATTGGGTTTTCGTAAAGTTCTTGGAGTCGTTTAGTTACTGCACCACTCTCTACAAAAAGTAATACGTCAGAGTCTGTAATGTCTTGTAAATTCCTTAAAAGTCCTGTCTTGGGGTCAGTGTAGGTGAAATCAGGGTCTATGTATTTGTAGGAATTAGACATAGGCTTTTTGTTTGGCGAACGCCACAAGTTCTGTTAGTGTTATTTTCCCTGTCACATAGTCCCTTATGATCTCAATACCTTTGGGTGTTGGTTTAAAGCCTTCAAACATATTACTTCCCAAAGCGTTTGCAGTGCTTTCTAAAGTTTTTAAGTCCGAAAACTTAACCCCCATTATTGTCAGGTTGCTTCTGTCTATTTCAATTGTGTTGAACATACTTTTCAGTCTTTAAATCTTTCAAATTTACAAAATTTCCACGTCAAAACGTTTTTTTTCTGTCGCTTTAGAATGGTGCATAACGTTTTGCAGCTACCCGAAGGTGGCGATTTCGAAGCACTTCACTGTCAACCAAGCAGAAACTTTGATAGAAGCACAAAGCCTGATTTAACCACTGAACCGCCACTTTTGGGTAGGTGCTGTTATGGGCTGCCCTTTTTTCCATTTAGCTAAAATTTGTCTTTATTTTTCCTTGCAAATTCAATATTCAGGGTGTTCAAGTCGTCTTCGTAACTAAAAAACTTTTGGTCAAGTTCTTCCCAAACTTGGTCTGCCGTTTCTTGTATTTGTTCTAGAATTTCTTGACGCTCTGTTCTGTCTTCTGGAACATTACTATTTGGAAATTGGTCAATTGCTTTTTGCAAAATGTCAGCCGTTTTGTTTGCACCTATTGTCTTCAAGGACTGAACTGTCTTATGAGCAAAGTCGCCACTTGAGTTAAAAAAATATTGGTTAAACCCACCATTGTTTATTTCTCTCTCCAAGCATTGATTGTAGTAAAATAGTTTCTGTTCTTCTGTCAGCTTGTCCATATCATCTCCGTAAGAGCAAAGTTCACCAATGAAATTGTCTAGTTCGATTATGCTACCATTCAAGTCGTCAGACGATAGCAGTTTTTCAATGGCAATTTTTTTGTCACCTGAGTTGTTGTCCGATTTGTCAGAACCATCAAATATTTTTTAAATATGCTCATTGTCTGTTGTGTTTTTTAGGGTTGCCCATAACTCGTTTATACCCGCTACTCCATAGCGCCTATACACCCATTGCTGGAGAGGTAGCCGCTACTGGGTAGCGGCTACCCGCCCGATACGAATATCGCACTTTTAATAAATAATCGAATGGAGAGATGATCTTTTTAAAGAAACCGACAACTGACAACCGACAACCGAATCGCCCGCTCGTAGCCAAATCGAAGATTCGACGAAGTCAATTGCCGAAGGTCCAGACAAGCTCTAAGATGGACTATAGCATTATTCCCACTTGGCATTTGCCCATACAACAAGGGGCGCCCCGGAAACAATCCAGGGCGCCCCTTTTGCGTATCAATAAGTATATACTACTTCTCTATTTCTTCGGCTTCTTCGCCGGAGGTCTCGTTGAGATCATTGGCAGCTTCGTCAGCGGCGGCCTCCAGGGTGTCGGCGGCTGCTTCCTCGGCTTCTTCGATTTCAGGTTCTTCCACTACCGGGGGAGCTGCCGGAGCGGCTACCTTAGCGGTGGCTGTAGCGGCCGTCTTCTCGCCCGCGCCCGAACCGCCGCGGCGGGTTCTGCGCTTCTTGGCGCCTGCTGAATCCTCTTCTTTGCCGGGTTTGTAAATCTCGTTATAATCTACAAATTCAATCATAGCCATCTCGGCGCCGTCGCCTTTGCGGAAGCCCGTGCGGAGGATGCGGATATAACCGCCGGGGCGGTCGCCCACCTTTTCGGCGATAGGGCCGAACAACTCCTTGACAGCTTCTTTGCTTTGCAGGTAGCTGAAAATTACGCGACGGGAATGCGTAGTATTGCTTTTGGCTTTCGTCACCAACGGTTCGACGTAAGTGCGAAGTGCTTTGGCTTTTGCCAAAGTAGTTTTAATGCGCTTGTGTTCTACGAGCGCAGTAGCCAGGTTGCGCATAAGCGCCCTGCGGTGGCCTTCTTTGCGGCCAAGGTTGTTGACTTTATCACCGTGCCTCATGATGAGATGGTTTTGACTTCGCAACACACAATCTGCCGGCGGCATCGCCTATTACCCCAGGCAGGTAAACATCGGCAGAAAGGTAATTGCAGGTTAAAAAATGGCGCCTGTAAAAAAATTATTCTTCGTCAAGTTTGTACTTAGAGAGATCCATGCCAAAGGTCAGGCCTTTTTCCTGGAGCAGCTCCTCGATTTCTACCAGCGACTTCTTACCGAAGTTGCGGAACTTGAGCAGTTCGTGCGTGTCGTACTTCACCAATTCGGCCAGTGTATTGATCTTGGCTGCTTTGAGGCAGTTGTAGGCGCGAACAGAGAGGTCGAGGTCTTCGAGCGAAGTCTTCAGCAGTTTGCGCATGTGGAGGATATGCTCGTCCACAATATTGTCTTCGCGGCTGGAAGCGTCGTCGAACGTAATATTTTCGTCGGTGATCAACATCAGGTGCTGAATAAGGATGCGCGAAGCTTCCTTAATAGCATCTTCGGGGTGGATCGTGCCGTCGGTTTTTACTTCAATCGTCAGTTTCTCATAGTCGGTACGTTGGCCCACACGCGTATTTTCTACGCGATAAGCCACATTTTTGATCGGCGTGTAGATGGCATCCAATGGAATAACGCCGATGGGTGCATCTTTGGGGAGGTTGTCGTCGGCGGGCACATAGCCGCGGCCTTTCGTCACAGTGAGTTCGACTTCGAGGTTGACAAACGGCTCCATGTAGCAGATATGGAGGTCGGGGTTCATCACCTTAAAGACATTGGTAAACTCCTCGATATCGCCGGCGCGGAACTCGTCTTTGCCGGTGATCGTCAGGTAGACCTTTTCATTCGACACGTCATCGTCGGCGATGAGTTGCTTGAGGCGTACCTGCTTAAGATTGAGAATAATCTCCACCACATCTTCCACCACGCCGCGAATAGTGCCGAACTCGTGTTCTACACCTGCGATGCGGACGGCCGAAATGGCATAACCCTCGAGTGAAGAGAGCAACACCCGGCGCAGCGAATTGCCTACCGTTTGGCCGAAGCCCGGTTCGAGGGGCTTAAATTCGAAAATCCCTTCAAAGTCGTTTGCTTTTTGCATAACGATTTTGTCGGGTTTCTGGAAATTGAGGATACTCATACGTTGAATTAATCTTTGGTGGGATGAATAACCCTGCTGGGATTGCTTATAATAAAAAAGCGTATTGACAGCCGGTGTCCGGCTGTCAATACTAAGCAATTATTTCGAGTATAATTCCACGATCAACAACTCGTTGATCTTCTCGGTATCTGTTCGCGTTCCGGATAGGCCATAAAAACGCCTTCCATCTTGTCGGGGTTGAATTCCAACCAGGGAAACCTGCGCACTTCTTTCTTGTTGCCTACGCTTTCCTGGATCACATCCAGCGACTTGGACTTACCCTTTACGCCGATTACCTCGCCGGGGCGGAGGCGGCGCGACGGGATATTGCTCACCATGCCGTTAACCGTAATGTGGCGGTGCGTAACCAACTGGCGAGCGGCGCGACGGGTAGGCGCGAGGCCCATGCGGAACACCGTATTATCCAAACGCGATTCGAGCATCTGGAGCAATATAGTGCCGGTCACACCGCTTTTGCGGCTGGCTTTTTCAAAAAAGCTGCGGAATTGGCGTTCCAGCAGGCCGTATGTATATTTGGCCTTTTGCTTTTCCATTAGCTGCACGGCGTAATCGGAGCGTTGCTTGCGCTTGCGCGTAAGGCCGTGTTGTCCCGGAGGATATTTCTTCTTTTCGAATGCCCGGTCATAACCGAAAATCGGTTCGCCAAATGCTCTGGACTTCTTGGTAGCGGGACCTGTATATCTTGCCATTGTTAAATAGTAAGTTTGCGATTATCGTTAGCAGCATTAAACCCTGCGGCGTTTCGGTGGACGGCAGCCGTTGTGCGGGATCGGCGTAATATCTTTGATCCGGGTCACCTTGATGCCCGAAGAATCGATAGCACGGATAGCCGCTTCACGACCCGAACCCGGGCCTTTTACCAATACTTCTGCGGTTCTGATACCCGCTTCGTAGGCCACTTTGGCGACGTCGCTTGCTGCTACCTGAGCAGCATAAGGCGTATTTTTCTTAGAGCCTTTGAAGCCCGCCTTGCCTGCCGACGCCCATGATACCACCTGTCCCTGCTTGTTACACAGCGAAATGATGATATTGTTGAAGCTCGCCTGGATAAACACGATGCCTTCAGCGTCTACTTTTACTTTCCTTTTCTTAACTTTCTTTGCTGCTTTTGCCATTGCCTGGATGCGTATTATTTAGCTCAAAAAGCGATTAAGCATGATTACTTGGTAGCCTTCTTCTTGTTGGCTACCGTTTTGCGCTTACCCTTGCGGGTGCGTGCATTGGTGCGCGTGCGCTGCCCGCGAAGGGGCAAACCTTTACGGTGACGGAGCCCGCGATAGCAGGCAATATCCATCAGTCGCTTGATACTGAGTTGCACCTCCGAGCGAAGTTCGCCTTCTACCTTCATCTCATTCTGGATGAGACGGGAGATTTCGCGGACGTTTTCGTCGGACCAGTCTTGTACCTTTACATTTTCGTCTATGCCAGCCTTTTCAAGGATAGCTTCGGCAGAGGATTTACCAATACCGTAAATGTAAGTGAGGCCTATTACACCTCTTTTATTCCTTGGTAGATCAATACCTGCAATACGAGCCATTGTGTTGCGTAATTATTTTGGACAAACCGTTTATTAACCCTGACGCTGCTTGTACTTGGGATTCTTCTTGTTGATAACATAAAGCTTCCCTTTCCTTCTCACGATCTTGCATTCGGCAGAGCGTTTCTTGATCGATGGTTTTACTTTCATGATTCCGCGGTAGTTTACTTGTAACGGTAAATTATTCTTCCCCTCGTCAGATCATAAGGCGACATCTCTACTGACACTTTATCACCCGGCAAGATGCGTATGTAATTCATTCGCATTTTTCCCGAAATGGTGGCCACTATTTGGTGGTCATTTTCGAGCCTTACCCTAAACATGGCATTCGATAAGGCTTCTTCAATAATGCCGTCTTGTTTGATCAGGTTTTTTTTAGCCATATTCCGAATTTCGGAGTGCAAAGATACTACAACACTTCGGTTTTTTATGCGATTAGCTAAAAAAATCGACGCGTTATATCCCTTTTGCCCTTATATCACTGGTTCAGCCACTTTTTAAGCTGCCAACGTTTTTAATTCAACCTCTCTTATGTGGTCGTTTTGCCGGATAGCCGCCTCGATCATGCGATGATCGGAGAGGATATCAGCTTGTGTTTTGCCTACAGCTACCGAATGCTCATAATGGGCAGAGGGTTTGCGATCTTTTGCATAAATCGTCCAGCCGTCTTTTCCTGTCGTCACTTCTTTTCTCCCCATATTCACCATAGGTTCTATGGCGATCACGAGTCCTTCCTGCAATTTGACGCCTTTTCCTCTTTGTCCGTAGTTGGGCACTTCAGGCGCCTCGTGTAATTCGCGGCCGATGCCGTGTCCTACCAATTCGCGCACTACGCCATAGCCGTTTTCCTTCTCAACGTAATATTGAATGGCGAAGCTTATATCGCCCATTCGTTTTCCGGCCACGGCCTGCTCAATTCCCTTGTATAGCGAAGTATTCGTTACCCGCAACAATTCCATCACATCTTCGGGCACATCGCCCAGTGCAAAAGTATAAGCGGAATCGCCGTAAAATCCATTGAGCAATACTCCGCAATCGACAGAAACCACGTCGCCGCTTTTGAAGACTTGATTTTTGTCGGGGATGCCGTGAACCACCTGCTCGTTCAAAGACACGCACAAAGTGGCGGGAAACCCCCTGTATCCTTTAAAGGCCGGTACACCGCCGTGATCGCGGATCAGTGTTTCGGCTGCTTTGTCAATTTCGGCGCCTGTAATACCCGGGCGAAGAATAGAGGCCACTTCTGCCAATGCGCTACAGACCAGCAAATTGCTTTGGCGCATTAATTCGATTTCTTCGTCCGTTTTATAAAATATCATACGCTTGCGATGATCGTTCGATTACATATTGGCGCCAATGCCTTGCATACGGCTGCGTCCCTGGATGCGACCCGATTTAACGAGACCGTCGTAGCGGCGCATCAACAGGTGGCTTTCAATTTGCTGTAGCGTATCGAGGATTACCCCTACAAGGATCAACAACGTAGTGCCGCCGAAGAAGGTGGCAAACGAAGAGTTGATACCGAAAGCGCCGGCAAAAGCAGGCATAACCGCGATAAGCGCCAGGATAATAGAACCCGGCAACGTAATACGCGTGGTCACCGCATCGATATAATCGGAAGTCTCTTTACCTGGTTTGATACCCGGAATAAACGCGTTTTGGCGCTTCAGGTATTCGGCATACTGCTGGGGGTTGACCATAAGGGCCGTATATACGTATGTAAACACCACCACCAGGATGAAATACAAGGAATTATAAGGTCCCGAGGTATAATCATTGAGCGCGCGCACAACACCCGAACCCGAGGCAGAATCGCCGCCGAGGAATTGGAGTGCGGTTGCGGGCAGGAACATCAGCGCTTGCGCGAAGATGATAGGCATCACACCTGCGGCATTCACCTTGAGCGGAATATAGTCGCGGGCGCCGGCCACCGGCATATTATTGGCGCCGCGGCCCACCATACGTTTGGCAAATTGAATAGGAATTTTCCGAACCCCGGTAATGATCATCACCATAGCCATGATCAGCACAAACAGCATAGCCATTTCGAGTACGAACATCAGCAAGCCGCCTTTTTCGAGTTGCGACTGGAATTCGAAAATGATCGACTCGGGCAAACGCGCGATGATACCGGCCGAGATCAGCAACGAAACGCCGTTGCCAATGCCCCTATCGGTGATGCGCTCACCCAGCCACATCGAAAATACCGTACCTGTAGACAGGATAATGCTATTGGAAAGCCAGAAAACCACATCCGGGATAGAGGGGTCTACGGCGTTCATACCCTTCACATAGGTCAGATATGCACCGCCCTGAACCAGCGTAATAGCAACCGTCAGCAAACGGGTAATCTGGTTGAGTTTGCGGCGGCCCGACTCTCCTTCTTTCTGTTGCAGGCGCTGGAAATAAGGCACTGCAAACCCCAGCAACTGCACAATAATAGAGGCCGTGATATAGGGCATAATCCCCAATGCGAGGATAGATGCGTTGTTAAAGGCGCCGCCGGTAAACACATTAATAAGGCCCAACAAGTCGTTGGGGTTCGTGTTTTTGGCGATAGAAGCCTGAAGTACCTGCGGGTCGACGCCTGGCAATACTACGTAAGAGCCGAAGCGGAACACCGTGAGCAGACCAAGCGTGAGGAGAATACGCGTTCTCAGATCCTTGATCTTCCAGATATTCTTGAGCGTTTCAATAAATTTTTTCATCGTAAGTCAATTATACGAGATTAACACTACCGCCAAGTGCTTCGATGGCTTGCTTCGCAGCAGCCGAGCAGGCATGAACCGTCACGCTGATCTTAGCTTTCAGTTCGCCGCGAGCGAGCAGCTTAACTTTGTCGTTCTTATTAACAACGCCCTTGTCTACCAACGTGTTGAAATCGATGGCAGAAAGTTTATACCTATCGGCAAGTGTTTGCAGCTTGTCGAGATTGACAGCAATATACGCAACGCGGTTCACGTTTTTGAAACCAATCTTGGGCAATCGCATTTGGATAGGCATCTGGCCGCCTTCGAAGTGGCGCTTTCTTTTGTGGCCCGAGCGCGCTTTGTCGCCTTTGTGGCCACGCGTAGAAGTGCCACCGTGGCCCGATCCGGTACCACGTGCAATGCGCTTGCTATTCTTAACAGCGCCGGCGGCAGGTTTCAAATTATGCAGTTCCATTGATCACAACTTTTAAAGTTCATACCATAATTAAGCCTGCTCAACCTTTACCAGGTGGCTAACTTTTTCAACCATTCCCAAAATCTGGGGCGTGGCTTCATGCACAACAGTTTGGTTCATACGCTTGAGTCCGAGCGCAATAATGGTCTCTTTCTGGCGTCTTGGCCGGTCAATGGTGCTTTTGACCTGAGTTACTTTGATCTTGCTCATTGGTAGAAATATTTTTTACCCCTTGAACAGTTTGTCTAATGAAATCGAGCGCTGACGGGCAATCTCCGACGGGTTTCTCAATTGCGACAGCGCATCGATTGTGGCTTTGACCACGTTGTGGGGGTTGGAAGACCCCTGCGACTTCGCCAGTACGTTGTGGATGCCTGCAATTTCGAGTACGTGGCGCATAGCGCCGCCGGCGATAACGCCCGTACCATCTGCTGCAGGTTTGATCAACACCTTACCGGCGCCGTATTTGCCTTTTTGTTCGTGCGGAATAGTGCTCTTATGGAGCGGCACCTTGATGAGGTTTTTCTTGGCATCATCAACGGCCTTAGAGATTGCATCGGATACTTCGCGCGCTTTGCCCAGGCCATGACCTACAGTGCCGTTACCGTCGCCAACTACCACAATAGCGGCAAAGCTAAACGTACGGCCGCCCTTTGTCACCTTCGCAACGCGATTGAGGTGTACCAGCTTCTCTTTCAATTCCGTTTCAGCAGGCTTTATTCTGCTAGCACTCTTTTTAGTATTTGACATGCTTCCTCTGGAATTAAATGTAATTAGAATTGAAGACCGCCTTCGCGGGCACCTTCGGCCAGTGATTTCACCCGGCCATGGTAAAGGTAACCACCGCGATCGAAAACGACCGTAGTTATTTTTGCTGCCGCAGCGCGTTCGGCAAGTAATTTGCCTACTGCGCGAGACTGATCGCTTTTATTGCCCGTATTGGCAACGGCTGCTTCTTTCGAAGAAGCCTGTGCGAGGGTGCGGCCCGAAATATCGTCAATACATTGGCAATAGATAAACTTGTTGCTGCGATAAACGCTCAAGCGAGGGCGCGCTGCCGTGCCTCTTATCTTCTTGCGAATGCGATAATGAATACGTTTTCTACTTTCTGCCTTAGTGACACTCATGTCTGTTGCATTTTACCGCCTTAGTGTAGGGAGAATTCCAAACCCAAGACGCCTTGCGAAAAAACAATACAACGAAAAAATTATTTGCCCGCAGTTTTGCCTGCTTTGCGGCGAATTTGCTCACCCGCAAACTTGATACCTTTGCCTTTGTAGGGCTCCGGTTTGCGGAAAGAGCGAATCTTTGCGACGATCTGCCCTAACAACTGCTTGTCGTGGCACTCCAGGCGAATAAGCGGGTTTTTACCCTTTTCCGTTTTGGTTTCCACCTTTACTTCGGGCGGAAGGTAAAACATAATCGGGTGTGAAAAGCCCAGTATCAATTCCAGTAGCTGGCCGGTATTGTTCACACGATAACCTACGCCTACTACTTCCATTTCTTTTACGAAGCCGTTAGAAACGCCCTCTACCATATTGGACAGGAGGGCGCGGCTCAGGCCGTGCATCGCGCGGTGGCGCTGGGAATCCGTGGGGCGTTTGATCTCTATATCAGCTTCGCCCACTGCAATTTCCATATCAGCGTCGAATTGCTGGGACAATTCACCTTTAGGACCTTTCACCGTGACGAAATTGCCCTTGCTGACATCTATCTTAACGCCTTTGGGCAGTGAAATGGGAAGTTTACCAATCCTAGACATGTTAAAATCTTTTTAGTCCCAACAATATTAGTATACATAGCAAACAAGCTCGCCGCCCAGATTCTGGGTACGGGCTTGTTTGTCAGTCATTACACCTCTGGAGGTAGACACGATGGCTACGCCCAAGCCGTCGATCACGCGGGTGAGTTCATCGGCTTTGGCATACTGTCGCAGGCCTGGCCGGCTGATCCTTCCCAATTCGCGGATGACCGGTTTTTTGCTGAGCGGGTCGTACTTCAGGGCGATCTTAATCACGCCTTGCGTACCTTTGCCACCTTCGTCTTCAAACTTATATTTGAGGATAAAACCCTGATCGTAGAGGATTTCAGTGATGCGCTTTTTGAGATTGGAAGCAGGAATCTCGACAATCTTGTGACCTGCCTGTTGCGCATTGCGGATGCGGGTGAGATAATCCCCGATAGAATCTGTTACTGCCATGATTTTGGATTATGCCGGTTGGTATTCCCTACCTGGAACCTGACCGACAGTTTTACCATTAAAAAATTTACCAGCTTGCTTTAGTAATGCCGGGTATTTTGCCATCGAGTGCCATTTCGCGGAATTTCACGCGACACAGCCCGAAATAGCGGATATAGCCTTTGGGGCGCCCCGTGAGTTTGCAGCGGTTGTGCAAACGGATCGGGTTTGAGTTGCGGGGAAGAGTATCAAGTTCTTCCCATCTGCCTTCTTCCTTGAGTTGCTTGCGCAAATCGGCGAATTTAGCCACCAGGCGTTCGCGTTTTTTCTCGCGTGCAATGATCGATTTCTTTGCCATAGTACTACGTGTGCAATTTTAGCTGCGTTGCTGATTTTTAAACGGCATGCCCATCAATTTGAGCAGTGCCAGCGCCTCGGCATCTGTCTTGGCCGTGGTCACGAAAGTAATGTCCATACCCGTGATCTTACTCACCTTGTCGAGGTCGATTTCGGGAAAGATAATATGCTCGGTGACGCCCATCGAATAATTGCCGCGGCCGTCAAAGCTTTTGTCATTAATACCGCGAAAGTCGCGAACGCGGGGCAAAGCCACCGAGATCAGTCTTTCGAGAAACTCGAACATGCGGTCAGCGCGTAGCGTTACGCGTGCACCGATAGGCATGCCTTCGCGAAGTTTAAAGTTAGATACCGAAGTTTTGGCTTTAGTCGGTACGGCCTTTTGGCCGGCAATAAGCGAAAGCTCGGCAAGTGCGTTGTCTACCAGTTTTTTATCGCCGGTGGCATCGCCCACACCCTGATTGATAGCGATCTTCACGATCTTGGGTACCTCCATAATAGAGCCGTACTGGAACTGCTCCATGAGGGCGGGCACTACCTCTTCGCGGTATTTTTTCTTGAGTTTCGGATAATAGCTCATCACTTAATAATGTTGCCGGTTTTTTTAGAATAGCGCACAATTTTGCCTTCTTCCTCCTTTCTGCCTACGCGGGTAGGTTCGCGTGCGGGGGTCTACCAGCATCAGGTTAGAAAGATGGATAGGCGCGGGCAGGTCGATAATACCGCCGTTGGGATTAGCCTGGGTCGGTTTCTGGTGCTTCTTGCGAATATTGACCCCATCCACGATGGCGCGGTTCGTATCGGGAAACACTTCGAGCACTTCCCTGGGTTTGCTTCTGTCTTTGAAAGCCCCGGAGATCACGACCACCTTATCGCCCTTTTTGATCTTGAGCTTGGGGGTGAACCGCTTGTCGTTGCCAGTTTTCTTTATCATCACTGTTCAGATTAAAAATATCAACCGGGATTAGAGTACTTCGGGCGCCAGAGAAATAATTCTCATATAGTCTTTTTCGCGCAATTCGCGGGCAACCGGGCCGAAGATACGTGTACCCCTGGGTTCATCCTGGTTATTCAATAGCACGACGGCATTGTCGTCGAAACGGATATAAGATCCGTCTTTGCTACGAATTTCCTTCCTGGTGCGCACCACAACGGCCTTAGACACAGAGCCTTTTTTGATGCCGCCCGGCGTGGCTTCCTTTACGCTAACCACGATCTTATCGCCAACAGAGGCATAACGGCGCTTGGAACCTCCCAACACGCGAATGCAGAGTACTTCTTTTGCTCCGCTGTTATCTGCGACTTTAAGCCTGGATTCTTGCTGTATCATTACTTGCGTATTTAAAAATCAAACCAAAACGCTTTGTGGCGGCTTACTTCACCTTCTCGACGATTTCCACCAGACGCCAGCGCTTAAGCTTGCTGAGCGGCCTGGTTTCCATGATGCGAACAATATCGCCAATCGAGCACTGGTTATTTTCGTCGTGCGCCATAAACTTATTCGTCTTCTTGACGAATTTGCCGTATATGGGGTGGCGCAAGCGGCGTTCCACAGACACGGAGATGGTTTTGTCCATTTTATTGCTGGTAACCACCCCTACTCTTTGCTTCCTGAGATTCCTTTCTGCCATGTCTTTTTTAATTTTTAACGGCGGCGTCTTCTTGCCCTGATTTTGCTGCGTGAAGCGAGTTCTTCGGGTGTTTGTTTTAACATCTCTGCGGCGCACTTCCGTTTGGAGGCGTGCAATATCGCGGCGCATTTCTCTGAGCGTGAGCGGGTTTTCCAAACCCTTGATCGCGTGATCGAACTCCATGCGTTGATAGTCGCTTTGCGCAGCTGTTAATTCGCCTTGCAAATCGGCATCGGTCATCTCCTGAAGTTCCAGATATTTTTTCGTAGCCATTGTTTGATTACGTTATAAGTTAGTCAACATAGTCCGGACGAACCACCGTTTTGGTTAACATCGGCAGTTTTTGGGCGGCCAGGCGGAGCGCTTCCAGAGCTACGTCTGTCGGCACACCGTCAATCTCAAACATAATGCAGCCCGGTTTGATCAGCGCTACATAGTGATCGACGGCGCCTTTTCCCTTACCCATACGCACCTCTTGCGGTTTCTTGGTGACGGGCTTGTCCGGGAATATGCGGATCCACACTTTTCCTTCGCGTTTCATATAACGCGTCATAGCGATACGTGCAGCTTCGATTTGGCGGTTGGTCAAACGGCCGCCTGCTTGTGCCTTCAGACCGAAAGAGCCGAAGGCAATCGTGCTGCCCCGATACGAAAGGCCGTCATTTCTGCCTTTTTGCTGCTTCCGGTATTTTGTTCTTTTAGGCTGTAACATCGTATTATAAATTTTGCAATAAAGCAATGGCTAAAGCCGCTCAAAAAGTAGCTTTTTTGAAAAGCTTGGCAAAGGTACGGCTTTTTTTAGATATTATCCTAACCTCTGCGCTGATTTCTTCCAGCGCCACCACCGCCACGGTTGCCACCGCCGCCGCCGCGATTTCCGCCGCCGCCGCTACCGCCGCGGTTGCCACCGCCGCCGCCGCCACCGCGGTTGCCGCCGCGATCATTGCCGCCGGCGCCGCCGCCTCTTCTTCCACCGCGATCACCGCCGCGGTCGCCGCGTTCACCGCGATCGCCTCTGCGCTCGCTGCCATAATCGCCGCCGCTGGTAGTTTCCTTTTTAGTAAGGCCTACATTGGGAGAAAGGTCGCGTTTGCCAAACACTTCTCCCTTTGCAGATCCAAACCTTGATACCGATTTTGCTGTAAACGGTTTGCGCCTTCTGTGAAGCGAATAATCGATATCGGCGCGGAACGTATGCAATGGGGTACGTCCTTCTTTGTATTCTTCGGAGCGCGACATTTCAGCGCCGCCCAGGCGACCAGAGATGCGCACCTTGATGCCTTCGGCGCCTGCGCGCATCGTAGACTGGATAGACATCTTGATAGCGCGGCGATAATTAATACGGGCTTCGATTTGCTTGGCGACCGTTTCCCCTACGATATTCGCATCGAGTTCGGGTTTGCGAATCTCAATAATATTGATCTGCACGTCTTTGCCCGTGAGTTTTTTCAACTCCTCGCGGATGCGGTCTACTTCCTGGCCTGCCTTGCCGATAATAATACCGGGGCGGGAGGTGTGTATCGTCACCGTGATGCGCTTGAGCGTACGCTCGATAACCACGCGGGCAATGCCGCCTTTCTGGATACGCGCATTGAGGTAGGTGCGGATATTTTCATCTTCCACTACCTTTAGGGCAAAATCTTTGTCGGCAAACCAGTTGGAGTCCCAACCACGGATAATTCCCAGACGATTGCCAATCGGATTTGTCTTTTGACCCATACTGTTGGTATAAAATCGTTAAGTAATTATTTCTCGTCAGCTTCCATAATCTCAGCGCTCACCGTTTCGCTTTCCAGCGGAATTTGGTTGGCCACCACGATCGTCACGTGGTTGGTACGCTTGCGAATGCGGTGTGCGCGGCCCTGTGGCGCCGGCTGAAAACGCTTCAACATCGTGCCTTCATCTACAAAAGCCGTCTTGATGACGAGGTTGTAGTCGTCGGCATTTTCGGTATTATTGAGTTTGTACACCCAATTGGCCACAGCTGAGAGCACGAGCTTCTCGAGCCAGGTGGCCGCTTCGCGCTTTGAATAGCGCAGAATATAAAGGGCGTCGTTGACGTTTTTCCCTCTAATATTGTCGACCACCAGCCGCATCTTGCGTGCTGACATCGGAACGTTCTTGAGTTTGGCTACTGCTTCCATGTCTCAATTACTTTTTACGGTTGCCAGAGTGACCCCTGAAATTGCGCGTTGGTGCA
>JADKAE010000027.1 GCA_016715405.1 Saprospiraceae bacterium
AGAAGTAAGCTTTTTTGAAAAAAAGGAAAAATATTGGCCGATTTGACGATTGGGGCGGATGTGGCGAGTGCCTACCCTTTGAGATCAAACGGAGATTTGACAAGCCGTGGAATGCAATTATATGGAAACGGTTTCATTGTTGAAAATATAGATTCTGCTAAATTGGGCTACGGCAGAATTCCTGGAATTGAAAAATATATTCGTCCATATCTTAATGGTCGTGATTTAGCACAACGATCCCGAAATTCCATGGTTATTGATTTATTTGGGTTAAACCCTGATGAAGTTCGAAGTCAATTTCCAGAATTGTATCAGTGGCTAGTAGAAAGAGTGAAACCTGAACGTGATCAAAGTAGAGAACCCAAAGTCAAAGAAAATTGGTGGTTACATGGTCGCACAAGACCCGAACTGCGCGAGGCTATTGAAGACCTCTCCCGCTACATCGCCACCGTTGAAACTTCCAAACATCGTTTTTTTGTCTTTTTGGAGAAAGACGTTCTACCTGATAACAAACTGATAAACATTACTTTCGATGATGCGTACTTTTTAGGTGTACTTTCTAGTAAAATCCACGTAATGTGGGCTTTAGCAGCTGGTTCAATTTTGGGGCCAACCCCAGTTTATGTAAAAACAACCTGTTTCGAAACCTTCCCCTTCCCCGTTCCCACGGAGGCCCAAACCGCCCGCATCCGCGACCTGGGCGAGCGGCTCGACGCGCATCGCAAGCGGCAGCAGGCGCAGCATGCCGAGCTCACGCTCACCGACATGTGCAACGTGCTGGAAAAAGGCGCGCAGGCGAGCCGTTGAATGAAAAGAGCGCCGCACGCACGAGTGGGGCTTGGTGGCATCCTGCGGCAGTTGCACGACGAGCTCGACGCCGCCGTCGCCGAAGCCTACGGCTGGCCCGCCGGTCTGTCCGAGGGCGAAATCCTGGAGCGCCTCGTGCGCCTCAACGCCGAGCGCACGGCAGAAGAGTCTGCCGGGCACATCCGCTGGTTGCGTCCGGAGTACCAGTCGCCCGGCGCCGCCAAAGCCGGCATCCAGGGCAAACTGCTCGAAGTAGAAGAAGAAAACACCGGGGCCGCTCCGGCGCCAGCCGGCAAGCGCCCCTGGCCAGATAGCTTAGCGGCCCAGGCCGCCGCCCTGCGCGACCTGTTGGCCGGCCTCGAAGCACCCGCCGGGTAGCTGCGCTAGCCGCCGCCTTCGAGCAAAGTCACCCCAAACGCCGCGCCGACATCCAGCGCCTGCTGGAGACCTGCTGCGCTGGGGCAGGCCGAGGAGTTGCAGGAGGGGTTGTGGGGGAGGACGTGGGGGAGGCTGCTTCGGGCTGGGTTGCAGAAAGACAGGAAGGGAGCCGACCGGTAATAAGAGCTTATTTGGACATTCGTCAATTGGTTACAAATGGCTAATTCAATACTCACAACACCATTTTACGAAGCCCCATTTTTTGGAAAAAGTTCTGCTTATGTGGGAGGGCGTGATCCGCTGGGTTTGCAAACCACATCGGTGGCTACTTATTCGCTTTTGCTGCCAGGTATTACGAACGTAACCGAGCGGGTTCGGTATTGGAGTTTTTACTGTTGGCTGGTACACCTTTATGCCGAAAAAATCCGGGTGCCGGATTACAAAAAATTCATTCAGTTTATTCGCCGGGGGGAATTTTTACTGGCAGTTGCCATTCAAACATTAGACAAGTATGAACCTGGCATTTCCGGGCAAAGAAAGGCGGCGCGAGCCATCCAGGATTTACCGCTTGATCTTAGCCAATATGCGGATATTCTGGTAAAAGGCACTCTCCGTTACTGGCAATATGAATCAGGAGCCTTTGGGCAGTACTTCGCAGGCGTCCTGATGGATTTAGGGCTCCTATTCAGAAACGATTATGAGATTTTTGTTTGTTCCGACCCAGACCGGCACGAGAAACTAAAAGACAACCTGGATGTCAGTGGCAAAGCACTTGCCCTTGCCTACCGGGAAGCTATCGGTCCTGATTTGGAGCTTAGATTCCTGGAAGTCCTCCAAAAAGGCATTGCCGGCAGCGATGATCTGCAAGCATTTGGTGAGAAGATGACGCTCTCTGCCATTCAACCAGGCACTACCGAATGGAGTTTGATCCGAAAAATACTGATTGGCAGGGATTTACCCGGGCGGGTTTCTAGAGAATATGGTACCTTTTTCCGGCAGAATACGATCCGGCTGTTTTTGGATTTTCGCAGGTTGGAGCCGGGGTGCCCCATTTTGGACTTCCCTTTTTGGTTGGAGGATCGAAAAGGGTTAGATACCGATGGATCACATTCCGATTTTGCATTTGGATGGTATTACTATGCGGTGAATGAGCATTGGCACTACGCCAATGAGTTGATTTTGAAAGCCTTTCTGGATGCGCTAATCACGCGGGATTTTTCTGATATGCACTCCTTTGTACAGGAGTTCATTTCGGGCATTCTTCAGTTGGACGCGGCAAGTTCCGGGCAAGTCTCCGTGAAATACTGGTTTAACTTTTGGAGAGAACGTGGTGATTTGTCTGAGGAAGAATCTGATAATACGGCCCAGACAGCCGCCTTGGGTTTTTTCAAGATACTCGATCTTCAGGAGTCATACAGCAATGATCTCGATGCATTCATCCAGTTTGGCCGGCGGCTCGGCGTTGAGCGCCGGGGCGATTTTGCACACGGGCTGCGGCATGTCGGGGAACATACGCATCTCCCACCTGCAGATTTTTTAGAATGGTATTTAGTCCGGCATATCCTGAACCGGCATTTGTTCGTAGCCATGGACAAACTCGCCACAACAGGTGTAAACACGCAAAAATTCAAGCTGGAGGAACAAACATTGATTTTCATCAACAGCATTGGCGTAGGTTATACTAACCCACGACTGAAGGAGCTTGTCAGATTTCTCAAGGACCTTAATGTGTTGGACCAAGACTATTTCCCCACAGAAATCGCCGGCACATTCCTAACATCAGAATTACACCAACCATGAGCCTCCAACGAACACCTTCTTGATTTTCTGTCAGGGTGCGAGATGGCTTGCATTCCGCCATACTAACTACCTATTCGTTCGATTTTTATTTTTTTGAAAAGGTGCTGCTGCGCCGCCTGCGTTCGATTGGCGTTCGTAATGTAGTGGTTTTGGCAGACGCGACTATGCTGCATGAGGCTACACGGTATTCAGGCAACTTTGTTACGAGCCGTTCCAAATCTTACAACCTTGTTCCGGTTGATTGTGGCGGTGCGTTTCATCCGAAAATGCTGTTGCTGTTAGCTGAAGAATCCGGCTGGTTAGCCCTTGGTTCCGGAAATCTGACGGAATCGGGACATGGCAAAAATGACGAAATTTGGGGGGCGTTCTACTATCCTGAGACTGAGCAGAGTCACCAGAATTTATTTGCCGGAGCTTGGGACTTTATCAAAATCTTAAGAGACAATTATTTGAGCGGCTTTGCGAAAAAACAAATCGCAGAAGCCGAGCAATACGCTTCCTGGCTTGGCGCATTACCCAGCCATCTCCCCGGAACATGGTCGAAGGCTGCGGACGGAACCGACATCATGCTGATCCATTCGGGAGGCGAGTCAACGGTTTGGGAACAACTGATTCAAAACCTGCCTCGTGAGCAGGTAGAACGCATCACGGTATTTTCACCTTTTTTCGATGATCGGGGCTTAGCATTGCAAAGGTTGAGGGAGCACTTTCCAGGCGCCATGCTTCGAGTGGTGACGGAACCGGTCTGGGGGCAACTACCATTAAAATTAGTAAAGCATGTCCATGATCAGGTTCAATTCTTTGATTGAAAACGCTTGCCGATGGTTCAACCGAATCGAAAACCGTTGGTTGCATGCCAAGGTTATTGTTTTTGAAACGAACCCGGCGGGTAGTTTTTGTTGTTGGGCAGCTCAATGCCACGCCGGCAGGGTTTGGTCTGGGCGGTAGCAACCACGAAGCGAACCTGCTATTGTATAACCCGGAGCTGAATTTTCTGGATGCTTTGGGATTAAGCCTTACAGCTGACAAGGCCGTTGAATTGTCCAGTTTGGCTAACAATCGGCCGGTAGTCGCGCTAAATTCCCCAAAAGGCGTAACCTTTGAGACACTCATTTCAGCCGCAGAACTGGATGAGCCTGATCTTCAGGTTTTTGTTACCAAGCCCTTGGACAAACCGGTGCGATTGGTTTTATTCGATGGAGAAGGGCTTGAAATACAATCCGTAGAGACTACTTTCGAAAAGAGCGGTCCGGCAGCTTTTCGTTTTCAGGGAAATAAGGCCCCGTTCGCCTGTCAAATCTTCGACCTTGACACGGGACAACCGTGCAGCAACAGGCAGATCATTGTAAGTCTGCTGGAATTAAGAAAAACAAACCCTGATCCTGCCCGGGCAAAATGGGAGGCAATGTTGGACAATATACGGGATGGTGATAATCAAGCACTTGTTGGTATCCTGCCGCTGCTTGACCTCGAATCGCCTGAGCCAACACAAACACATCGAGAACACGGGATGCGGATTACGACCGAAACTGCTGAATACTCCTCGTCAATACCGTTGGCAGATGTCGAATTGTCGGAAGCGGAATTTACCAGAATCCCCGATGATCACATTTACCGATCCCAGACGCTGCACCATGACCCGGCGCGAGACCTCGCCAATTTTCTACTGCAGATCGGATTAGACAACCCTGTCGCTGACGATGAGATCGATACCGACACGGACGAAGAACTCCTTGATGTGGAGTCGGGTGAGCGCAAAGACAGCGTGACCATCAGCGCTCAGAAAAAGAATAAGCCGGATACCACAGATAAGGAAGCAACGAAGTTCAAGGCATTTCTCGGAAGATTCCAAAAGTGTTGTCCAGTGCCGTCGATAGCTATTTGAAGAAAACCAAAACCAACCGGCTTGCACCACCACTGACATCCCGCGACCTGTCTCATTTTCTTATCGCCCTGCGATTGATGATCCGGTATGGCGACCGCAAACCCAAAGATACCCCAACAAATACATCTCCTGTTTTCCCGTTACATCACGGAATAACGCAAGCGTGGGAACCCAGGAAAATCGAATCCGCACAGATCGCCTGTTATGAAATCATCGGAAAAATGTTGCTCCTGATGAATAAAGGAATGCCAACGGCTCAAACGAAACGGGAAGAAAGCCGCCTGCAGGAAATGAAAAACACCATTTTCATCGACGCACTTTTTCTTTTTGCTGTTGCGCTTACTGAAAATTCCTATACGGATTATACCCCCTTGCTTTATTACAACCATCTGCTTCATTTCCCTGAATCGCGCCAAATCGATACAGCGAGCTTGAGTTAGCAGTTGGAGCTTCGGGGAAAATTCGGCTGCGGGATTTACAAAACAACGTTGAACCGCGCCGTACCAGACTATGAAAAATATCTGCAATATTTAGATGCCCATTTTGAGAATAAAGACTTGCATCAACGGCATCGCATTCCCATTGAAAACCAGCGCTATTACCTGCTGGAAAGTTACTATGGAGTAAGTTTGGTTGAAAACAAGAATTTTAATCCCCGGTATCACCCTGGTGGGGGGTGTGATGGAGAGGGGGGGTATTGTTTGGGGTTGTGAATTATCTCATCGTATCATACTGGCAAATTTAAAGTGTAGGGAATAATCAAGTACATATCCTCCGGCCATTGCCAACCTTCTTTGGGTTTGAGGAAATTAATACCCTCCGAGTCAAGGGTGATGGTAAAATATTCTCCATTATTACCTAGACCTTGTTTCAACGGATTGGCGCTACCTTTTGCATATATCATGTACCTTTTATTGTCAATTTGGATTCCCTATTGCGCAATGATAATCAACTACAAACAAAACATCAAGTGCATCTTGAATACTTTCCATATCTTCAACTGATACCGTAAGAGTCATCCCATCTGGCAAAACCTGAGCTGAAAGAGGCATATCTTTCTCCAAAGTTCTCTTTATTCGGCTAGAAACTTCTTTCTTAAGTTGTATGCCTTTCCTGGTGAAAAAGGGGAAGTACGCTTCCGTAAGATTAAGTGTCACTGATTGTTCTCCTTTTTTCAGCAATTCTAATTGAGCAGGAAATTCATTGCGCATACTTATCAAACGTTTCAAATCTGAATCCGACGGTCTCATTGCGTCAGATGTTCGCCCATCCTTAGCATTATAACTGATATGTAAAATGACGTCCGAAATAGTATGGTAGTCAAACGGCGGATAATCCTTTGGCGGAAGTTGCACCGACCATTCACTATTAATGGCTCCTGCTCCTTCAAATGGTAAGTACCTTTCATCTCTGAAACTGAATTCAAACATACCGTTGTCATTCATTGCATTACTAGTCGTTATAAGAGTTGCCACTGGCATTTGAGGACTTAATTCGGAACTTTCATTCATTCGAACAGAACCTTTGGATAAAGCAAGAGAACAGCCCACACCCGTATAAGGGCCCGTTATACAAGGTATTGTAAGGCTGACTGATTTGATAATACGCCTGTAATGTTTGGGATACATTAGATCAAATGCCCATTCTGGTATTTTAAATTTGCATTCCCCCGTATTTTGCAGATCCAATAATTTTTCAGGATCTATCATACGCAATGAGAATGACTGTGTAATCTCCAAATCACGGGTATGGTTCATTATAAATGCATGCTCCATTTGCTGCAATGAAAGCATCAATTTTTCACCAGCTAATAAGCCCATTCGATCGTTTTGCCAATATTCACTATCACTGCCGATGAAAGAGGCTGCATCATCGCCGCGCTCAAAACGGTAGCTTTGTTCTGCCATTTGCGCCATGCGCAAGGCTGTGGCGTATGCCATTCTGTGTAGGCGCGTTAAGGTAGTGGCGTAATAGTTGTACAAACCTAAGTTTGTGAACTTGTCCTTGTAAAATTCTAAAAGTTCTTTGCCATGTTCCCAGTTTTGATCGTGTACTTCCAAGTCTTTTTCGGCTATTTGTATGCGGATATTGGCTGCAAGGAGTTGTTTGTCTATTTGCGTGAGTTCTTGCTTGGCTTGGTCTCTGAGCTGCTTCCATTCTTGTTCACGACGTTGATTGCCACCCTCATAGGACATAGAATCAGCGGCTTGATGAAGTAACCCGGATGAAAATCTAATTACATCTCCTGCTATTTCAGCCCCATCTCTTGCTTCTTCAGCACCTGTTGAGAAAGCAATACCAGCAATTTTGGGGATTAGACTAAGTTGTCCTGAAAGTGTAAGAAGTGTAATAGCTGAAGGCATTAAACCATTGCCAGTATGTTTCAATATCTGCTGTGCAGTTTCCCAAGAGATTAATCCTTCATTTATTAAACCTTCATAATGATTCATTCGGTTTTCAACATTAATACGTGACTCGGTTAAGCTATTTTCATTTTCCCTCGCTTCTTTTATCTGATTTGTTTTTAACTGCCGGCTCATTTTGAAAATAAAATTTTCATGCCGTGCTCTGATTAAGCCCAGTTCTTCTCCATCTTTTTTCTCTAAAGCACTTAACAGTTCCGAGCCAAAACTTTGCAGGGTTTGGGCATATTGTTTTGCTTTTTCGATAAGGTAAGTGAAGCGATAAGGTGATACGGAAACAGACCCCGTTGCCAATCCTACAACTTCTTCAATGCTCAAACCCGCTGCTCGTGCGCGCACAAGCAACATCGGATCAATTGGCGGCTGGAAGAGTGCCAATTGCCTTGTTATGCCTTTAATGTTTTTGCAATGGCGAATTTTAAACAGCCTGTCTTCGACCCAATCCCAATATTTGCGGAGGTTGGGGTTGCTGGGAACGCAAAATGCTAAGAATGAGCCCGCTTGAGCCAATTTTTTTTCACTCTTGGAAGTAGCACATTTAACAGTGCCAGATGAAACTACTCCCTCTGTATAAAGTAGAAAATCATTCACATCTGGTTTTGCCCTGATTTTCTCATAAGTCATAGATTCAGTTGGTGCTTGAACAGCCCCGCCCAATTCAATCGGCCTTGGCCCAAGAATATCTTGTGCCAACACATAGAGCATGGTCGCTTCATTGATGCTTTCCATGGTGTCCTGGGTAAAGAGTTTGTCACCCCAATCCAGCAGGTTGTCAATATATTTCATCACCACCGCTTTTTGGTAGGCCATTCTGCGTTGACGTGCTATGGCGTGCGGGTTGAAGGGATCTTCTTCATAGGCTTGAACGACAGGGCTCTTAACTCCCACTTCGATTATATAATTTATCGTCTCCATCTCTTTCTCCTCTCTGAAACGCCAATACTGCCAATATTGACCATCAGATGCAAATGGGTCAAAAATACGGTGATACCACCATTGGGCTTCGCGGTATTTGCCTTCGGCGTGGAGGTGTTGGGCGATGGTGAAGGGGATGTGGAGGAAGAGTTCTTCGTAGTAATTATTGAAGGCGCAATTTTTGCCTAATAGTGAAGCATATTTAAAAGTATCTTCTTGGATTTAGGCAAAAAGAAATCCTTCAAGCCTTTCGATCTTAATAATAAAAAGAGCTTCGTTAAATAAATTTGGGTTAGAAATTGCCTTTATGCTCCCCCCACCATTCGGATTCAGTATGAATGCGTAAGTAAAGTCAGAGGAATCCGTAAATAAATAAGATTTCAAAGAGTCGCACTGTTTAGGAATTATATTGGCATCCTTAGAAATTGTAAAAATTATTCGTTTTTCACCGTCATATACAAAAGATCCAAAGTCGAAAGGGGTATCAGATAGAGCAGCGTATTTTATATCATTTTTGATATCTAAACTATTGTTTGGGTTTGGACTACCATTTAGAAAAAGAGTATGTTTTGTGTAAGCAGCCCTATCCTTATTTACGGTTATTGAGCTTGCACGTTTTGCAAAATGACCTTTACACTTATTATTTTCAATAGATAAGTCGTAGTATAAATACGCCTGAACTGTCTGATATTCATCAACCCACAAATCAAACCAACATTGAGATATGTGTTCTTCTTCAGAGTACTTATTTTTGTATGTAATGTATTCGGACCATGACATATAACCTGTCGTTAGGTCCACGTTTTTAAGTATTGTTTCAATTTTTAGGCGATATGGCGGAAGTATTACCTCCATTGGTACACCCCATTGGAACATCCTGCTCGTTAAATGTTATTTTTATAGATTCGAAAAAATTTGGATTTAAATCCCAATAATACCTAATTGCTATACTACGGTTTTCGTATTTAAAGGAAAATGGTTTGCCAAAATATGATTTTGAAAAAAGATCTAGTACAAAATCTTCACTATCAATTTTGGATTTTAATTATTCCTTGTATCTCGTTCAAATTAAACAAGGAGAAGCCTATGTAAATTTTTTGTGGAATACTCCACTTTTTTTTCGCTTAGGTAAGCATATTTTGTGAAAATCTTAAACTGATACAAACTGTCTCCCTCATTTTTATCCATTTTCTTCCTCTCCACGTGCGTCCAAAAAACATACAACTTGCCATCCAAAACAACTGGTGTAAGGTCGTTCGCTTCTATGCTCAATTCTACTTTCACCCAAGGTGTCCAAAGTCCATCTTCTATCAAATAAGTACGGTAGTAATATTGATAAGGCTCTTCGTGCGTTCTCGCAAAGAAGTAATACAAATTTTTAATGCCATTATTGTCGCCTTCAATCGGCTGACAAAAACTACCGACAAAAACCAATCGACTCAGTTGTATTACTTGCGATAAATATTTTCGATATGCCTGCTCCGCGCTTTCATGCGAGATTTTTGTTTGCAGCAATTCATCTTCCAATTCCTTAAACTCCGGTGTTTTATCATCGCGGAGGTCGGGTTCAAGGTAATTTTCAGGGTATAAAAATACTTTGCGATTGGCTTCCCAGACTCGATAATTTTTCCGCCATTGCCATTGCTCTACATCTGATTCGTTTAAAACCGCGTGGTATTGATCCTGTTGCTGTCCTTGCTGTTTTTCCAAACCCATGAGGCAGCGGTGTAGATACAGTTGAAGGCTACCCGTTGCCGCTACAATTTTAGAGGTGCGGAAGCAACTGCCCATTTCGGCATCCAGAAGGAAGTATTCATATATGTCATTGCGGCTTTTAAATTGGTAACCATATCCCCCCATACTTGTCAGTTCAATCAAATATGCACAATAGGCATCACGTTTGATAGCATTGATTCGGTCGCGGTAGCCTTCAAATACATCTTCCCACTCTTCAACTTTACGGTATTTTGCCTTAAACGCGCCCGCCATCATATCGGCAGCCTGTCTTACTTGTTCAAATGATTCGGACAAGCCGATTTGTTTCAGCGCCTTGCCGTCTATACCCAATTTTGTACATATATTGAGGTGGTTTTGCAATTGAAGCAGCGTGTTCATGATAATTTTAGACACATTATTTGCAGCCATCACGGATTTTACCAAATAGGGGTCTTTATTAAACCAAATACCCAAGCCGATTTCCAATGTTGTATCGGTTGATAATAAAATCTGTTGAAATAACTCCTCTTGTTCCGGATGCAAAGCCGAGGCCTCCTGATAATTGCGAAGGGCTTCCACCACGTCCAGTGACAAAATATTGCTATCTTCCAGCAGGATCGGTCTCAACGGGTTGGGTATAGAAGGGTCGGGCTCTGTCGCTGAAGAGAATTTAATGTTAAACAAATCAGGATTGGACTTTGCCAGATCAAAAAGCTTGTCGGATAGTTTAAGTGTAGATATTAATATGGCCAAACGCTCCATATTGCGCAGGCGATCCAAAATGATCCTCTTTAAAGGTACTAAATTGTCATCGTCAGATGTCGAGTCATGTAATAATAGGCTTGCATCTTTAACGGTTCTCAAAAAAGTGAAATAGGATATCTTTATAAACTCTCTCAAGTGTTTTACATTGTTATATGTTTTATAAATAAATTCATCGATAAACAATTCAAATTGAACGTTTCGCTCAACAGTAGGTATTCTTTTTTCTATGTTCTCCGCCTCTTCCGAGCGAAAGACGTTTGCCCAAAAATTCTTGGCAAGATCGAGCAAATCCTCAACTGTTTTTTCTGTGGTTTTGAAATTAGCGCCGGCGGATTCAATTCCATCAACAATCAACATCATTAGCGCTGTGTTGATTGGTCCATATTTTAACCTTTCTGCAAACTCAACAACTTGCATCCATTGTATTTGAGGCTTGATGGGCAATGCCCAAATACCTCCATTTTTATAGCGATCAGCGAGCGAATTGTCTTTAAGTTTAGTACCCGGAAACAACTTAGTATCTGTCCCAATTCCATGCCCAAACCACCATGTGGCACATAAATTCCTTGTCCATACATATCATCAAGTGTACCAACAATCCAAATCAATTGCTCCACTGGTATTTGAAGGAACCGGGATAATTCACTGTATCGGAAAAAGGTAGAAATGATATTTTGATCAATTATCAACCTAAACCCTGCTTCAGTCTCTAATTTTTGAATGCTTTCAAAAACATAAGCTATAAATAACTGGAAATCAGTTAAGGACAAACTAAGTGCCCCAAGCAATGCATTTATGGTTTCATGTTGTGTTTTACGATCGGGACTATCGAGGGAATCTTCTGTCAAAATTTCTCCAAAGGCATCCGTGAAAAGTGTAAAAGGGATTTTATCAACATAGCTGCCAAATAATCCCGATAATAGCCCTTTTTTACCTGCGCCAAATGGTTGATCGGTCAACTCAAAACAAATAGCTGTCGCTTTTTCAAGGTCAGTATTGAGTTTTTCTTTTATTCTTTTAATTTTTGCTAAAGCGTGTAATGCATTTTTATCAAGTGAATATAAACCATCGGGTTTATTGGCGGCAATTTTAAGGACTGCATCGAGCTCTGAAATTTGCCAACCCAGATTATGAGCTAATCGGTAAAAACGATGCATTCTGCTGAGAATACCGTTATCAATGTAGGTAATCTTTTCTTCCGTGATTGTTATTTCTCCCTCGGTTAGGGGCTTTATTTCTGGGTTTGCATCGAGTACAATATAACGCACTGCGAGTAGATCATGCACTTCATCTCGGGTAAGCCCCGATTTTTGAAGGAAATTGGTTAGTTTAAAAGGATATTCCCAATTCCGGTTTATCCAAGCGCTATTTATTCTTGGGTTGGTCTCGGTTATAAATCGCCCTTCTTCTTGCGAAATCCCCAATTCTTCATAAGCAGCCCGGTAGCCTGCCGAATCGAATATCCTATAAATATCTGCCAAAGGGGTTTCCAAAATGGCTCAAGTACGAACGCAGCTCTTCCAAGGGTATATTAACGGGTAGTTCTTTGAAATTCAGGAGGTGTTTTCGCTTATTTTTTTGTGCAGGTGATCCTCATGCTGAACTAATTTCAAAATTTCCTTCAGTTGATGTTTCAAGACATCGTTCACAATCTCAATATAAGGTATCTGTTGATTGGTATTTTCGGGAGTTAATTCCAATTTCCATAGATCGCCTCTGCGTTTTTGAAGCCCCAATTGTTGATCATTGTACTCTTCATCACCAACATGAACTTCAATAAACCTCATTAAATCCACAAAATAGGCTGCGGGACTGTACATCGATCGGCTGTGTTCACATTTGCCATAGTTCAAACTGCCGAAGAGTTCCTCCAATCCGGGCACATTCACCAACTCTTCAACATCTATGGTGGCAGGTGGAATTACCCTTGGATAATAGGTAGCAGGCGTTTCCAGTTGAACATTAGCATTAGCGGCCACTACCTGCCTGTAGTTTTCAAGTAATTTGGCGCTTTGCACCAAAATGCCTTCGGCATAATTGACGATGCGTGTGGCATCATCCACACTAATACCACTTTTTCCGGCAAGCCTTTCAGGAGAATTACTAACAATTGCTACGCTGTTATCCAGGTTGTTTTCAAGCAATCGAGTTGCGATATCCGTTGTTGATGATGTGTTCTCTGGATCCGTCAGATTGTCCTGCAACCAATCTTCTAAAATTATATCATCGCCCTGATTGATTCCCCATTTTTTGGTAGCCTCATACAAAGTTCCCTGCGGGCGTGCTGCTCGTGCATATTGACCAACTCTTGCAATAGATTGCAGTTGTTTGAAGGTATTGGTGCGGTCGGCTTCCTTAATATTGCCCCAGTTCCAGAACTTAATTTTATCTTTTGCCGCAAACACATCTTTAGTCAAATTGACCTCCGGATTTTTTTCAAGAAAACCCGATAGTAATTTGATTTCTTTTTGAATGGCTTCCTTTTTTTTCGCTAATGTCAGTTTTGAATCGCTGGTAACCGTTTTGCCTCCCATATACTTAAAGGCATTGCCCCATTTCTGGGCATCTTTCGTGGTTTTGATCTGCCCATCCACCCCTTTAGTCAAACTCATGAGTAAATGTTCCTGTGGATATCGGTCTTCCCAAATCCATTTCAGCAATTGAGCGGCGCGGTCAATTTTGGGCAGCGGATCGTCTTTTTGATTTTTATTGTAACTTGTAATCAGATCTTTCCATTGCATAAGGTTAAGCCCGATATAATCTTCGGGTTTCTTTTGCCTTCCTGAATTAAAAAAGCAGTCAAACCCAAATGTTGCTTGGTCAGTTGCGAGAATGCAACAACTTGGCTAATTTTGTCGCGCTCGCCGGTTTTAAAGACATTTTCTGCTTCGAGTTCCTTCCAATTGTCCTCTGTTAAGGTGTCCAATGTCCATTTTTTCTTCATCAAAGTAGTGGTCGCCTTTGTGTCGCTACCCGCAATGCGTAAAATCTCGTAGTTTTTTGTACGCTGTAATTCCTGACTGAAATAGGGGTGCTTATCAATAGATTGTTCTAATTGCAAGGCTTTGCCCAAGGTGGGCAATTGTTTGTTTTTTACATCAGAGTTATTGATGATGGTTTGCAGTTCGGTATATAAATCGTCATCTTCTGCCAGGCTGGGCAATACCTCCTTTTCTAAATAATCAGCTACGGTGTTGTTGATATAAGCATCGGAAAAATCCAAAGGCATCACGCGGATAGCTGCCTGCAATCGCGGACTCATCTCTGCGACCTCCGACAACAACAGATTGCGCAAAGGGTTTACTAAATATTGCTTAATATCGGCTTGTGTCTCTGTGTCTAATTGCCTGATGGTCAGCTTTTTTTGTTTTAAAAGTACGGGACGTACCTGTGGAAAGGGTTTAACCGGCTTACTAGGCACAGGTACAAGAGGCGACAAAAAAGGCTTTGTGACCAGATTGACAACATTGGTATCAATACTGTATCGGCGATTATCGCCCGATTCTGCCACTTTCCCTGACTTGCCTTTTATCTGGAAGTCCCAATAGCCTTTATTGTAAAAAAGCAATATAAGGCACATTAAAATAACCGAATTTATCCGTTTTGCAAACACCTATCGGAACAGGCGTTGAGTTCAGCAAGTCTTCTGAGTACTTTACAGTTACTTCAGCCTCTATGACAGCATCCCCCTCAGTATCCAGTACCTGTCCCTCCAATTTTTCCGAAGCATACCACCGCGTCAGTTTGGGTGAATCTATTTCTAGTTTGAGCGTTTTGTCCCCTCGAACATCTGGTTGCCAAAGCAAATTGCCTTCACTGCTATCCATAAGCAAATCTTGCCCATGAAAGACCTTAAAATAGACTTTTTGCCCGCCATGGATTTTAACTCATCAGCGGTTGGGGTATATTCCGCCACACCAACTGCTTTGGAAAGCAGGGTTTTCCAAATTTTTTCTTCACCTTGAATAATTCCCTGAATGCGAAGTGCCGGAACACCTTGCTGGGTGTTTTTTACGCTGATTTGAATATTCAGATTTGCCATGGCAAAAGATTTTCTTTAGTTACTGTATTGAGCAGTATCTGCCTGCATACGTTAAACCTGTCTTGTTGTCCTCCCTTCTCTTCCACTCCTTGTCAAAGAACTGAACGTGTGCGTTAGCAGCATCATCCAATTCTCCTTCAAGGATGAGTTGGCGGACTTGTTCGGATATTTGTTGTGTGGTCATCGTTTATTCCTATTTTTTCCGATACACCAGCACCCCCTTCGCAGGCGTGCTCAGTTTCAATTCCGAATCGGTTACTTCATATGTTGCCACGTCCCGAATCAGGTCATTTATAGCCCCCGACTGCACCATGATAAGACTATCCCCACAATACATGAAGGTGTGACGAATGCTATCGAAGCTAATTTCGCAATCTGCCCCGAGTTTGTACACTCCGCCGAAGCCATTGCACCCGTCGTTTCCTCCAAACTGCCCTTTCCCGTCCAATTGCAGCACCGGTTCTTTAGCCAATGGATTACTCATTATTACTGCTTTCATTGCCGTTTCCGGCCCATACTTTTCCAGCACCCAGGTTTTGTTGAAGAGTTTGGATTGGTCGCATTGGCAGGCGGTAAGCCCAAGAATCGCCGCCACGGCCAGCGTGGATAGAAAAATGAAGGATAATTTTGCGTTTTTCATGACGGTGTGTTTTATTTTTTTGCTGACAGGCACTATTGCCGGGCAGTAGTTTTAGTGAGAGGCTTAAAATAAATATCGAATAATACTGCACACCTACTTAAATGAAAAAGTCAATTTAATAAATATCTAATCATATTTAATTCGAAAATAACTTGAGCCGGTTCATTTGAAGGTTCTCCTAAATCCAATCCTTCAAAGTCATATTTATCAGCCTCAACATTCGTCAAATCAATGAAATAGTCGTTTTCTCCTAAATCTAATCCTTCAAAGTCATATTTATCAGCCTCAACATTCGTCAAATCAATGAAATAATTAGTTTTTTCAATTGACATGGTGAATTTTACAAAATATAAAATTGTTCCACTATTGCCATTGTAAAGCGCAACCATCGAATCATACCATTTATTAGGAACAAAACTATTTGAAGTATTAAAAAAATCATCAATTGCATCATCTACAAGATCATTACAATTATTAATAACTATACCCCATGGATCCATTATTTCAATACTAGCACTTTGTAGAATAGCTTTGTCTGCTTCTTTGCTAGTTTTAAGTTCTAATCCTTCTTCATACCTTGGAGTGCCCTTAATTGTTACGTATTCAGTTATTTCCTTATAGACGTCTTCGCTTGCAATTTCATTTTCTGTTTTTCCATTATCTAACAATTGATTGTATTCTTTGACTTTATTTAATTGGTATTTGAAAAAAGAACTTGGGCTGTCAAAATCCTGAACGTGATTCCAGTGTCGCTTATTTGTTTCCCAATCTTTAAAATTATCAAACATTACTTCTGGCCAACCAGGTGGCTTTCCCTCAATGGTAACTCCATTTTTTGAAAAATACCTCCAATTTCCATTCTCCAACTGGACAAGTATAGCAGAATGGCCTTTACCTTCAGCGCCTGTTCTTGCGGCAAGGATTATAATATTATGACCACTTGGGTCGGTGTAAATTATTGGATTACTACTAAGAAACAAATATAGATTTGTACTTTTTATATCAAAATTGTCATCACAACTCCCCCACCTCCCCAACCACCCCAAATAATACCTCGCCGTATGGTACGCCAACCCCGTCTCCTCATCCCGTTCCATCCCCGTATACCGATACCGCTTAGCTGCCGCCTTGATATCCGAGTTCACCGCATGATAAGCCGTCGTCCCATACGGGTGGTATTCCTCATAAGTTATAATCTCTGCCCCCTGGTCCATCTCCACACAGGAAGAGCCTAAGTGGTTGCTGTATTGGTAGCGGAATAAAGTATTCGGGCCTTTATCATCGGGTGTAACCAATACATCTTCCACCAGCAACACCCGCTGCTCCCCTTCAAACAGGTGCAGGGTTTCTATTTCTTCCACCAACTTCTTACCTTCAAAACGCCGGTACCATTCCAGCCCGCCCAGGTACCAGCGTTCTTCGTGGGTATTGTCCTTGCGTGTAATCACCTTGCGGCAGCGCTGCTTGTCGGCGGCATATTGGTACCAAGTCATGTTGGTATCACCCAAGTCCACGGAGTGGATCATATCGCGGTAGTCCCAACGGGTAAATTTTTATCCCCAACATTGGAGAAATTGAGCATGGAGCCGTGGGTATCGTAGTGGTATTTTACTTCCAGCGTCGGCTTGTCGGGATAAAGCTCGTATGCACCCGGATCGCCCACTTGGGGGGCTAGGAGGCGGTTGCTGTGTTTGGCGTAGTGGTAGTACCGCGTCCAGCGTTCTTCGAGTTTCCGTAATCCGGCCTTGTGGCGCATGCGCAGGATATTGCCTACGCTGTCGTAGGTACAATATTGGGTGTAATCGCGCAATACCAGTTCGCCAATCGGGACCGCATCTTCTGGTTTTGGGCCGGGTGCTTTGTTGTCCAACGCGTTATTTTCACGTCCTGTCGCGCTGATCAACTGGTATTGGGCGTCGTATTCGTACAGGCTGCTGGCGTTTATCTCCTGGTTGTTGTAAAACTTGGTTTTTATCGCCTCATCGCTTATTTCGGTAATGTTGCCCGAAGGGTCATAAGTGTAGTACAGGTCTTGCGCAATGGTTGAATCTTTCAGAATAGCATCTTCTTCCTGGATAGACCGGGTAGTGCGCAGTTGAATCAGCCGGAAATTTTTAGTATCATACGTATAGCGCGTGGTAGTACCGTTGCCGTAACGAATGCATTGTTTTTGGCCTTTGGGGTCGTAAGTAAGGCCGAAAATGGCGGTTGTTTTACTACCGCCGGAATAGCCATTTTCTTCTTTCTTAGCGCCCAAGATCAAATCTTCACCCGCGAGCAGGCCGCGCTCGTTGTATTTCGGCTCATACACGGCCACGCGGCGGGCGCCTTCGTTGCGGTGCCAGTTGTATTGCCGGGTCATACGGTTGAGGGCGTCGTATTCAGTGCATTGGGTGAATACTTCACTTTCCAGTGCAGCGGTAGTTGAGTCGGGAGACCAGTCTATTACCGATGCCTCGAATTTTCTGGCCAATTGTCGGCTTTGTTCCAGCAGGTTGCCTCTAAAATCAAAGCGCAGGTTGATGATCAAGCCGCTGGGGTCATAGTGTTGCCAGATTTGTCCGCGCAGGTTTTTATCGTCGGCATCGTCCGGGCATTTTTCCCCGTATATAGTCTGCTCTATGAGTTGCCAAGGGCCGTCGCTTATGCGCAGGTATTGATCCTTTGGTCGGCGCAGTTCGTCGTAGGTGTTGTGGTAAATGCGTCGCTCCTCCATGGCTTCGCCGTTCTCCCAACGCTCGTTCACATCCCATGAGTAGAGGGCTTGCCCTGCCGTGTCGGGCAGCATCCAGCGGTCGCCGGCGTCCATGCTGTGCTGGTAGAGCAGGTTGCCGGCTAAGTCGTAGGCCGGGCAAAAATCTTGCAGCGGGTCGGCACCTGCTACGGCGGGTAAAGTGTAGCGCATCACCACATTGCCCCGCGCATCCTGTATCCAGAGGGCTTTCCCTTCGGTGTCGAGGCGGGTGTAGGTCAGGTATTTTTTATCTTCCCAAGGGCCATGCTCGCCAGGGCAACGATTGTGCGCCACCGCCAGCACCTCACGGCCCAGGCTGTCTAGGTGAACGACGGCTGGTGTGTCTTTATGCTTTGCTGCCAACTGCGCAGCGCGTTGCATTTCAGGCGTGGCATCAGCATCTGTGTGATAGATGTACCAGGTGTTGCCCGGCTTCCAAAACGGTATCGTTGGCATCAAAAGCACGGGTAAACCAGGGCGAAAACTCCACCCGGCTGAGCGTGCCGTCCGGCATTTCCACCCGTACCTGGCGGCCTGGGGCGTCGTAATAAAGGATGAGCGTCACGCCAACGGCCTCTGGCTCTTCAAAGCGGATTAGGCCCCTTCCTTACTGAAATACGGCTCGTATTGTTTGACTGGTTTGCCTTTGTTGTTCAGCACGGTCAACCCGCTGGCAATCCAGCGGAGCATCTTACTCCCCTCTCCTTCAGGGGAGGGGTTGGGGGTGGGGTCCGGCTCGGCCTGTATTTTTTTCACCAATACGGCCCCCATGCCGTCGCTGTATTCAAAGGCGGCTTGCAAGGGGCTGCTTTCACCCTCTGCCAATTGCGCCACGTGTTTTTCCTGCACCAAGCCGGCGGCACAGGCGGGGTGGCTTTCATCGCCAAAGTAATAGAGGTGGCGGGCAGTGGCGTTGCCCAGAAAAGTGCGGGCTTTATCCAAGTCGTATTCGCCGGTGAAAAAATCAATCAGTTCGGCTTCGCTTATATCCGTAGAAATGCCTTCCAGATTATCGCCTTCTGTGCCTTTACCCTTCACGGCTACCGCCGCGGGCATACCCAACGTATCAAAACAAACCTCGCTGTAATTGTCGTTGATATCCTGCATTTCCAGAGGCGCCAGCACCCGGAAATCGAATTTTGTGACCGATACGTTATTGTTGGCCGGGTCAGTACTTGTTTTAATGTACAGATCGTAGTCGTCAAAAGTCAGCGTGGTTACATTGCCGAAGGGATCGGTGTAGCGCTCGGGTAGGTAAAAATGGTCGGCGGCATCGGGTTGGAATCCGGCCCTACCGGAGCTTATCCACCAAAGGCCCGGTTCTTCATGAAATGGTGGTAGCCGCCTTCTGCCAGTACCCGTTGGAGCATGTCGCCATAAACTTCATCTGCTGCTTGTAATGAAGGCAATTTATCGCCCAAAATGGCGCTCAGCAGGTCATTGGTCAGGGCTAATTTGTAGGTTTCGTAGGGTAAAGCTAATGAGCCTGAATCGAAGAGTGGAAGTGGATCCTTTAAGTTTTCATTAAAATACAAGATACGGACGTGCTCAACGAGGCGTTTTTGGGTTTTAGACAGGTCCGGGCGTTTGTGGTAATCCAGGTTTTCGACTGCATCCCCAACAGTCTGATGCACCTCACTCAGACGATACTTCCTAAAATCCCCAATCGTAAAAGATGGCAAGTCAAATCCTATTCCTGTCAATTCATACGTGAGCACTTCGAAAGGAAGCGGCAGTCGGTAGCAGTTATCATCGTCTTTTTCTTTGGTGTAACGATTTTCGGTATAAGCAATGTGATGGACGCTTTGTATGCCGCTTCGTTGGATAAATTCCTTTGCCTCGCCATCCTCCATTTTTGCAATAGCCGCCTGATTTCGGGCATACGCTACTGCTACCGATTGTAAAGGTTGGCCCCACTTATCAAAATTCAGATTCAGGGTATGCGCAATACGAGGGTCTAAAATCTTGGGTTCGCCCTCAGATTCACTTGCATAAGCACGCAAATCCAATTCGTATTGGTAGGTAATCGCCTCGCTTTCGCCAACCAAAAATACGGCGTGCTGGTTTTGCCCTTTGGGGTGTAGGCAACGGATCCAGCAATTGTGGAACGCCGTGGAAAAGAGTTTCACCGGGCGTTGCTCGCCCTGCTGCAGGGCATCCACATCCAGCTCGTACACTTCCTGCCGCAGGGTCATGCCCTTGCAGGCGCGCAAGGCTTCGCGCCATTCGTCGGCTGTGAGGTTTTCATTCTCGATGTCCGGTTCGGGCAGTTCCAATTCTGTAAAATCTTCGATTTTCGGCTGGAAATACTCTTCCCGGAAGTGCGATAAAATCCGCTCCCGCCCCATGAAGGCGCCCGTGTGGAACCAGGTGACGGTTTTCACCGGCGGTTGATACAGCGTTTTATCATCGGTGATGTAAGGACTGGCACTATTGCCCTCGGCAAATTTCCCAAAATCCTCCACATCTACTTGTTCCACCCGCCCAAAGCCGCGAAACTCGCGTTCAGGGTGGTCATAGTAGCCGTGGTGGTAACTGTAGGTATTGGCAAAGGTGGATTTACGCCACTGGTCGGTCACCGTCACCTTGCTCACCACCTGTACCGGGAAGGGCAGTTTGGTGATCCAGGGTTTACCGGCTTTTTTGTCTTCGAGGTAATAGTGGGTAGAGCTTTTGTACGTCCACTCTACTTTTTTGCCAAAATTATTGCGGTAGCTCTTCAGAATATGCGGTTTTTGACCGCTCATCAGGTCAATATAGCGCAGCGGTTCACCCGCATTGGCCGGCAGGGGCGACGACCACACGATGCAGGAAGTGCCATTGCCCAGCAGGTCGGTCACCGTCACGGTATTGGGCTGGGCGGTATCGGGGAACGGACTGATGTCGCAAGGCTCGCTCCAGGCGTTGCCGCTCAGATTGAGCCAGGCGAGAAACTGATTTTTGCCGAGGTAAATAATGTCGGTGGCTCCGGTGCCGCTAATATCGGCGAGTTGCAGATAGGCGGGGTTGAACTGATCGGGGTGGTCGAACCAGGGCGCTTTGTCCATGTTCACTTTTGCCCCAAAACGCCCGTAGCCAAGGTTGGGCCAGTAGCAGACCTGTCCGTTGCGGATGCGCACAATGTCGGTGAGCCCGTCGCCGCTCATATCGGCCAGATAAATGCTCTGGGTGCTGTCGGCAAATACAATGGCCGGGCCTTGCTCCTCGTCGAAAGGCTTGGGCGCCAGTTCAGGCGCATCGTAGCCCAGCGTGCCGGCGGAAGGGTACCAGGTAAAGACGTTTTCTTCGGTGACGACAATCTCCGGCTGCCCGTCGCCATTGAGGTCGAGCAGGCGGGTATTGGGATCGCGGAGGTTGAGGTTGGGGATTTGCGCAAAAGCTTGGAAAGATTCCCAGTTGTTATCCTCCGTCAATTCAAAATAGCCGTGCAAACCGCGGCTATTGACCACGACCTGCTTACGACCATCCGCTGCGAGGTCTTGTAGTTGCAAAACGCCGTTGGACAGTCCGAGGAAAGAGGGCTTGGGAATGACCGGTTTGGCTGCCGTAAAATGGCCACCGCCTGAGTTTTCTTTGTAAAACCAGCCGTTGCCCTGCTCGGTGAGAATGCCGGCGATGCCTTCGTTGTAGAGATCCACCCATTGGTAGCCGGAGCTGAGTCCTGCCGGGGCGTTGGCTGTATCTTCCGGGGCTACACTGTGGATTTCCCTGCTCCAGCACAGTTCCTGGTATTCAAATTCAAGTAGAGGCAGGCTTTTGAACCGATAGCTGTTGGCGTCTTTTCTGACGTAGCTGCACTGCCTGGCGGCGACCAAATAGGTTACTTCGAGTTTATCGCCTTGTTCCGGCGCTACCTCTAAAGATGAACCGCGATATTCGAGATCAAGCGAACGCACCAAGCAGGGTTCTCTTCCCAATTCATCAAAGTGGTGAAACATCAACACCCGGCGGCAAAGTCGCGCGGTGCGGATTTCAAAGCCGCTGCGATAGGTAGAAAAAGCATCGTGGCGAATAGACCAGGGATTGATTTCTGCGTAGTTCACGGAGGCCGTTCCCTGTATATCGGTAGGCAAATAGCCGTGTTCGCCGTAATCCAGCACCATTTCCATCAGGAAATCGGAGGTCAAGGGATTTTGTGGGTTGTGGTTATGGTCGGTTTAAAAAGACGCTTTGTTGGTGTAATAAACGCGTTTCAAATACCGGTTCACGAAACGCGGGGCGCCATTGGCATCAAAGCGGTTTTTATCTTGCAATGCAGTGCCGTATCCTTTGCCGTCTTCTGCTTTAAATTCATACAAAACGTAATTCCCTTTGTCGTCGAAACTCAGTTCCGGCAGCCATTGGAAAACGCGGTCGGGATTTTCGGGGTCACCAATGCGGTAGTCCGCGCTTTTCCCGAAAAAGGTCACGACGTTATCACGGGTGGTCACTTTCCACCACATGCCGTGGTCTGGATGTGTTATTTTTTCAATTTTGGAAAATCCGCCTTCGATGCGCGGCCGGTAGCGAAGAATTTTGTATTCAGGGTTGTCTGGTTTTTCATCTGCAGGGCCTTTTTCCACAAACGGCACTAAATCCTCAACGCCCGAAAACATAAACGTATCGCTTTCTTCCGTATCGCGGTAGCGCGGCAGTTTTTTGTCCGTTTTGCGCTGAATAGAGGGGAAGCTTAAATCCCAGCCGAGGCCAAAAAGGCCATTGCCTGCGCCGGAGTTGTAACCTAAGGAAATAGCCGGCATAAAGCCGTTGCGCCCCGGTGAAAATGGCAAGGGCAGACTCAGTGAAGCCGTTCCGTTTGCGGCATTCACTTCAAATTTTTCATCAATGCCTTTGATGGCGCCGCCGCCTTTGGGAAGAGATATCTGAGGTATTTCGATGGCAAATTTAGAGGCGCGCTCCTGATTGGGAGTGTCTGATCCTCCAGATGATCGGTTTTTATCGGGAGGGGGATTTTTCAGACGATCTTGTTGCATAATCTTTAGCCGAAGCGACATCCTGAAATGCCTGATCTGCAATAAAACTATTCGCCTTGTGCACGGCAAGCCATGCACACCTGATTGCCTTACGGCGCCTGCAAGATCAAAGGGGTGCCGGTTCGAACATAGGGAAATACGCCGGGTTTTGCGTCATTCAAACCACCTGTAATTTACCTCCTTCTCTTTTATCAAATCAATGACATTGATCATTAAAATCGCAGTTATATTTTTTTACAATTTACATGTGTCGTTTTTAAAATTTGCATACTTGTTAATACTCGACTAATCTTTCATAAATGCTTCTTCCATTAAGCAAAAAATGATTAATTTTGCTTTTTATAAAAATCAATCATGGATACACTTATCGCTCGTTCTAATCAGTTGGTCATGCAGGCAGACAGGTCGTTTGTCCGTTTTCTATACGACCAAATACAGTGGGACTGGAGGCTAATCGGCATTCGGGGTTTCCGGGGCGTGGGTAAGACTACCCTGATGTTGCAGCGGATGCAAGAGGTGCACCCGGTGGGAAAAGCCGAAGCCATTTTTTTGTCGCTGGATAATCTGTATTTCATGGACAACCGCCTGTGGGATACCGTGGATGCGTTGCAGGCAAGAGGCTACCGCTATTTTTTTCTGGACGAAGTGCATAAATATCCGGATTGGGCCAGGAAGTGAAAAATATTTACGACGCTTTCAGCGATATAAAATCGTTTTTACCGGCTCTTCGATCATAGAATTGAATAAACTCGATGTGGACCTGAGCCGGCGGGCAGTGCTGTATGACCTCCCGGTATTGTCATTCCGGGAATATCTGGCATTAAGCGAAAACATCCGGCTGCCGGCGCTTCGCCTGGAGGAAATCCTGGCCAACCACCTCGAAATCGCCTTGGATATCGTACAGAAGATCAAACCGCTCCGACACTTGCCACGCTATTGGGAACTGGGGTGTTATCCTTATTTTACCGAATCTCCGGAGCTGTACAGCCGCAGGCTGGCACAGACCATTCAGGTGGTAGTAGAATCCGATCTGGCTTTTGTGGAAGGTATCCAGGTGCGGCAGACGCGCAAAATATTGCAGTTGCTGCAGGTGGTGGCGCAGTCCGTACCGTTTGCCATTAATGTAAGCAAAGTAGCGGAGCGCATTCAGATTGAGCGCAATACCCTGCTAAAATACCTGCATTTTTTGGAAAAAGCAGCTCTTCTCGCCTTCCTTCGGGCGCCGGAAAAAGGCCTGTCTGCCTTTCAAAAACCGGAAAAAGTGTACCTGGACAATCCAAACCTCGCTTACGCCTTGTCTCCTGAACGCGCTGATAAAGGAAATTTGCGCGAAACGTTTCTTTTCAATCAGTTGCGCCAAATCTACCCGGTACATTTTACCCCGGCCGGTGATTTCCTGGTGGACAACCGGCTTGTATTAGAAGTTGGCGGCAAAGGAAAAACATTTGAGCAAATAAAAAACGAACCGCAGGCGTGGCTGGCGCTGGACGATATAGAAACCGGGAATGGGAATCGCATACCTTTGTGGTTATTCGGCTTGCTGTATTAATTATACTTCGCGCCTGCGCCTGTGTCACGCCCAAAACTTGAAACCGCCCCATTCGTCACCGCCCTACTTATACCTCACCACCAACTCAAACACCTCCTGCTGTAAGCCTGTCTTTCCCGGCACTTTCACCCGCACGGTATTTCCATCGATGATCTCTGCGTCTTTGATGTTTACTTCTTTTACTTTCCCGGGAAAATGGATGAGGTATTCGAATTGCATGGCGTCCCCCAATAACTGGAACATTTGCATGGCTTGTTCTTCTTCGTTTTTCAGATTGTCCGGGGTATAAACAGGGCGGGAAATGCGGAATTCGTTTTTTTTCAGGCTGTACGCGGGGGTTTGGCCGGCCATCATATTCAACATAGCTTTATTCGTTGAATCTTGTCCCATTCCTGCCCCGCCAAGCGATTGTAGCATGCTGAGGGCATTGGGGCCGCTATTCATTTCACTGATGTCTTTAAAATCCTGGATTATGCTGAAAAAATAGATATTTTCCGCTTCGTTCATTTTGATGCGAATCCGGGTATTGGTCACCGATTTGATCAGGGTTTTCATCGCTTCTTTTTCTTCGGCGGGGATTTTCTCATTGTCTTCCTCGTTAAATTGCTGCCAAAAATTCTCTTCGGTCGAACCTGTCTTTTTAAGTTCTTCTTCAAAGGCAGTTCCCAAATGGATGAGGTTATCTACGTTTCCGCGTTTTATTATTTCGGAAAATGGGTCTGGGGAAGTATTCACGGTATCAACTCCGGCTTCGGCGCTCATTTGGTTTTCCGACATTTTCATAAAAGGAATTAACGCGGCCATATCGATTTTGACTTCCTGGCGCAGTGAGCCGTCTGCATTAATCCAAATCTCTTCGGTAGTGGTGCAACTGCTGAGGGCAAAAAGAATAATCAGGCTGGTGCAAAAAAGCAAGGTTTTCATTGATCAGATTTTTATTGTGTATTATTAAATACGCTATACCCTCATTTAATTACAACCGATATATCACAAAAAAAACCGGGCAAAAACCTGTGTTCTTGCCCGGTGTATAATTTTAAACAACCCTGACACCTTCATTCGTACCTCATGAAGATGTCACCTCTTTCGCAAAGTCGCAAAGTCGACTCCGCTCAACGACCGACAAGGATCGCCCCCTCGCCCAGTCGCCCCCTCGCCCTAATGCGCCACCGCCTGCACCGACTCCTTTTTATGGTCGTATTTAAATACAAATGGAAAGATCAAACCAAGTATAAGCGCGTAGCCGGCAAAAGTAAACCAGATGCTGGGCCAGTCCTTAACGCCGCCGACCGTAAAATAATCGACTACCCAGCCGCTCAGCGTGCCGCCGATGAAGGCGCCCAGGCCGTTGGTCATGAGCATAAACAAGCCCTGCGCGCTGGCCCTGATTTTGACGTCGGCTTCTTTTTCGACTACCAGCGAACCGGAGATGTTGAAGAAATCGAAAGCCATGCCGTAAATGATCATGGAAAGGACGAGCAAGTATAAACCACTGCCCGGGTTGCCTATGCCGAATAAGGCGAAGCGCAATACCCAAGCAAAAATGCTGATCAGCATGACCTTTTTGATGCCGAATCGATGTAAAAAGAAAGGTATGGTGAGAATAAATAAGGTTTCCGAAATTTGAGAAATAGACATCAACAGGCCGGGATGCTGCACGGCAAACGAATCGGCGTATAATTTATCAAAGTCGTGCAAAAAAGGTTCGCCAAAGGTGTTGGTGATCTGTAGCGCCGCGCCCAATAACATGGCAAAAATAAAGAACACCGCCATCCTGGGTTTTTTAAACAAAGCGAAAGCGTCAAAACCCAAAGAGGTAGCCAGCGAGGTTTTTTCTTTGGTTTTTGTCGGCGGACATTTGGGCATGGTGAGGGCATAAATCCCCAGCAACAACGCCGAAACGGAGCTTACGTATAGCTGCATCGGACTTTTATTCCAACCCAATAAGTCTACCACCCACATGGCACAAATAAATCCGACGGTGCCCCATACGCGAATAGGGGGAAAATCTTTTACCACGTCAAACCCATTTTTTTTCAAAATGTAATATGACACTGTATTATTGAGCGCGATAGTGGGCATATAGGCCATAGAATTCAGCAGCATGATCCAGTATAGCGTATCGGGATCGGTCTCCGTAGAGGCCCAAAACAACAGGGCCGCCCCCACGATATGACACGCCCCCAAAACCCTTTCTGCATTCACCCATTTATCGGCCACCATTCCCAATAAAGCAGGCATAAACAACGAAGCAAGACCCATTGTGGCATACACGCTACCTACCACGCCGCCGCTAAATCCCAGGGTGTTGATCATGTAACCGCCCAAAGAAATGAGCCAGGCGCCCCACACGAAGAACTGCAGGAAGTTCATTACAATAAGCCGGTGCTTAATAGTCATGTTTGTTTGTTTTAATATGTGAACTGTGAACAGTGAACAGTGAACTGCTCCAGGATCTGTTCACAGTTCACAGTTCACTGTTCACCTACTTACTCCGTCGTCCGATTATACTTCCTGAGCAATTCCCTGATCTTATCGTGGGGAATAGCAAAAAATTTATTGCCATTAATGCCGTCCAGGTCGCGGGCGGCGATCATGGCATTTATGATGGCTTCTTCTGTAGCTTCTACCGTGGCTTTGTATACTGCGTCGAGTTGCCATTTGGGCAATACACGCCAGGTTTCCAGGGGTGAATCGGGTGCGTATTCGGGGGAGGCTGTAGAAAGCGCCAGGAAGATATCTCCCGAACCGTTATGCGAAATAGAGCCGGTGCGCGCTATGCCGTGCGTAGCCCGCTTGGCTACCTGCTTGAGTTGGCCGGGCAACAAGGGCGCATCGGTAGCGATGACCACGATGATAGAGCCGTCTTTTTTTCTGCCGGTATTTTGAATGGGCTGTAGTTCGGTGATCTCCTTGCCCATAGGCACGCCTGCAATGGTCAGCTCTTCGCGCGTGCCGAAATTGGCCTGTACAAAAACGCCCAGGGTATACGAAGTGGTAGTATCGATGGCAAATCGGCGCGAAGCCGTGCCGCTGCCGCCTTTAAAGCCGTAGAGCCACATACCGGTGCCCCCACCTACATTGCCTTCGGCTACGGGGCCCGCAGCGGCTTTGTCGAGGGCTTCCCAAACGTGTTCGGGTTTTACGTGGTAGCCGTTGATGTCGTTGAGGCCGCCATCCCAGGTTTCGCCTACAATAGGCAGGCCAAACGAAAAATCAAAGAAGTCGCCGGTAGAGAACTGCCGGAAACACCAGGCGCCGATAGCGTCGCGCACGGTGCCTACGCTATTGGTATTGGTAATGCCCACCGGGCCGTAGCCCATGCCGTAGTCTTCGAGATAGGGCAATCCCGTCATTTCGCCGTCGCCATTGAGTGAAAACCAGGCAGCGGGGTAAAAACCGGCGGTTTTGCCCAAGGGCAAAATGACCGTCACACCAGTACGCACTGGTCCTTTTCCCACTTTCAACTCACCTTCGCCAGAAATAAGCGTGGTGTAACCGACCTCGATACCGGGGACGTCAGTAATGGCGTTGAAATATCCCGGGGTTCCGTCAAAAGGAATACCCAGATCGCGCGCGCGCACACCTTGAGCCATAGACAACGTAGTTGTATAGGCGATGAGCCAGGTTATTAGCAGGTACTTCACTGTGATTGAAAGGTTTAGCGATTGGGTTTAGCGATTGGGTTTAGCTGTATGTTTAGAAAACTAAACCCTATCGCTAAACTGCGCATGCACTAAACCCATTCGCTAAACCACCGAAGGCTTAGGTTACATCAAACGACTTCACCTCCGGGATGGGTTCTTCCCCTTCGTCGGGTTTGTGGGGCGTTTTGAGTACCATAATAAAAAAGTATATCGTCACGGCGGTCACCGTGATATATGAAGCCAGCATAAGAATCAATGCAGATGTTTTCATGATGTAAACCTCCCTTCTTTTACTCTTTTGCGATAAGCAATATACACCATCACTGCGACACCGATCCAGACGCCCAGCAGCAGGAAGCGGCCGAAAATGACGGCGCCGTTGGTGTCGGCGGTCAGTTTGTCCCAAATGCCGGGCAAACTGCCGATGAATACGGCGCCAAGTAGTAGCGGTGTGATGAATTTAATGATGAATTTAAAAATGCGCGGCACCTTGATATCGGCGCCGGAAGTGATTTCCGCCCAGCCTTTTTCCATGCCGAATACCCATGCAAATAGGATGATTTCAAACAGTGCAAAGACTACCAGCGAAACCGTACCGGCCCAATAGTCGAATTCGTCGAATACCCCCTGCTTGAAGAAGAATACAGCGGGAGCGCCAAGTATCAGGATAAACAAACCAAAGGACCAGGCAGCTTTTTCGCGACTCATGCCGAATTCGTCGCGCAGGAAGCCCATAAACGGCGTTCCCATGGCCAGCGAAGATGTAATACCCGCAAAGAAAAGCAGTCCAAACCAGAAAATCCCTGCTACCACTGCCAATATAGGGCCCCACTGCTGGAACAAATAGGGCAGCGTGCGGAAGCCCAGCCCAAGTCCGCCTACCTGGCTCACCAGATTGGTCATACCTTCAATACCAAAATAACCCACCGTAATAGAAATGACGATAGAGCCGCCGAGTACTACTTCCACAAATTCATTCATCCAACCGGCACTCATGGCATTAAGCGCAATGTCATCGCGCGAACGCAGGTACGAGGCGTAACACTGGATACTACCCATACCCACCGAAAGTGTAAAGAAAATCTGACCGGCGGCGGCCAGCCAAACAGTGGGGTTCCATATAGATTTTAAATCAGGCGTCCATAGGAACTCGAGGCCAACGGTGCCATCATTAATGGCGCCTTCGCTGCCTGCCTTGAGGGTGACTGCTTTGATAGCCAGTATGATCCCAAACAAGATGAGCAAGGGCATGCCGATTTTGGCCACTTTCTCTACACCGCCGCTTAATCCGCGCGACAGGATGTAGGTATTTAAAAATAAACACAACAACCAAAAGATGACGGCTTCATAAGGGATGCCGGTGGTTGAGGTGGTGATATCGGTATAATTATCAAAAAATGAGGATACCTGCGTCTGGTCCATAGGGCTAAAAGTACCTACCACGGAATGGTAGATATAAGCCAGCGTCCAGCTTTCCAGATAGCAATAATACGCAGCTACAGCAAGGTTGGTAAAAATCCCGAATACGCCGATATACTTCCAGAAGCGCTGTTTCGACATGGAGTCGAGTATAAACGGCGTGCTGTGGTGGCCAAAGCGACCGCCAAAGCGCCCCATCGACCATTCTACAAATAACAAAGGAAGCCCCATCAGCAGAAAACATATCAGGTAGGGAATGATAAAACTACCGCCGCCGTTTTGAATGGCTTGTACCGGAAATCTCAGGAAGTTGCCCAAGCCCACGGCGTTGCCGGCCATTGCCAGTACTAAGCCTACCCGTGAACCCCAGGATTCGTTGTGTTTCGTCATGGTTTAGATGTTGATTGCTCTTTTTCGTTGCAGTTATGCTTTTGCATGGCGCGTAGCAGCCAAAGCACAATGATGATATGCAATATCCACGTAAACCTCTGCTAAATTTTTCTATCCACCAATTTTTCAATCAATTTTTTGTAACGGGCGGGGGAACAAGATGGGAAGGGTGAATGACGAATGAGGAATTACGAATTACGAATGACTTAAAATCAATTGATTAATAATCAATAATTTGCATTCATTCGTAATTCGTAATTCGTAATTAGTTCAATTGGAAGCGCACGACCAGGCCTCCCGAGGCATCGGTTCGGGGGAAGCCGGAAGACGTTTTGGGCACAGTGCGCCGGTACTCAAAGAACAAACGCAGGCTAAGGCGCTTGTTGAGCTTATATTCTGCCGAAGGCGAGAGCGACAATGCGTAGTTGCCTCGCGTGGGCTCTGCAGGGCTATCGTCGAGCTTGTGGGCCAGCGTCACATCATCGCGAATAGAGAAATTGCACTGAATATCCAAATCCTTCCCCTGCAGTTGAGCGCTGCGGCCTCCTGGCTGGTTCGGGTTTTGGGCGGGCTTCTGTTCTTTCTCTTCTTGCTTCGGCTTCTTGCCCTTTTTCTTACTACCTGTAAGGAAGGGGATATCTACGTTGCGAAGCAGATAACCAAAGCCTATCGTAATCTCCTTCGTTTGCGTCTCTGCCAGCAAACGGTTGACGGTACTCAGTGCCAGGTTGCGCGACTTTTTATAGTCGGCGTTAAATGAGATACCATTTTGCAGGGTAGCTTCTACCGCGATGAGCGGCGAAAATGATTCCTGGATGACCACTTCGGGTATTTCCAGGCGGGCAAAGAAGTTGCCCGACAAGGTATCGCGGCTGCTGTTGCTGCGGTTGGCCAGGTAGTCGAGGCCTGTGCGATAGCTGTTTATCGTCATCGTAGTTTTGTAGCCGTGCGACAAGCTGAAGTTGCTGAAGATGTTTTTAAACAAGGGTATTTTGCCAAGCCCGTTGTACGTAAGTCGCCAGTTGAGCTTCGGCATGGTCTTAAACAAATTAAGATCAATGCTGCGGGCGTCCTGCTTGGTGTAAGCCGCGATAAAAGCAGGAATCATGATGTCCTGCTGGTTTTTGCCGTAGCCGTCGGTATAACCCAGCTCGGCCAGGTTGGGGTCGGAGTGGATGCCCGTGCCCAGTCGCTGGGAAAGGATCAGCTGATTGGCTTCGAAGGTGCGGAACAAGCTGATGATCTCGTCGCGGCTGTCCTGGAACAAAGTCTGCAAAGCGGAATACGACACGGTCATCGACCCCATTTGGGCAGGCACGGCGTGCGAATAGTCGGTTATGCCGTTGCTGGTGGTGTCTTTGAACGTCTCTGTATGGTTTTCGGTATACGTTTTATTGGCTTCAATTTCTATGCGAAAATCGCGGAACGGCTCCAGCGTGAGGCGGCCGTCAAAGGTCTGTGAGTAGTCTTGCACCACATCTTGGTTAAGATACAAGCTGGTAGTGAGCCAATTGCGGTTTTTGTGGAGCCAGTCGCGATCCTCCTGATAATAGTCGGGTTCGCGCAGGGTGCGGATGGTGGGCTGCATGCCGGCCACAAAATCCCAGCCTGGCGCCCCGAAGCCCGATTCCATACCTAGTATATTGGACCGTGGCATAAAGCCGGGCACCACTGTGCGGAACTGCTCGGTATAGGTCAGCCTGGCTTTTCTCAACAGCAATAGCGGTCTGATGAGTATACGTTCGGCTACGCTGGGTTCGGAATCCTTTTTCTTGGCATTTTTCTTGTCTTTGCTATCCTTGTCGTCGGCTACTTTACCGCTATCGTCTGTTTCCTGTTGCTTATTATCCGTTTTGCTGCCTTTGCCCTTGGGTTTTGGCGCGGCGCCGCGGTTGATTTTTTTCAGGTAGCCGAACTGGTCGTACAATTTGTCAAAACTCAGGTCGGCATTGATAGAACGTGTTTGGCGGTTTTGGATAACGTTGCCGAGGCTGTCTACGTTGAGGGCGGCGGCATTCCATGCGTAGCCGGCCTGGTACTGCGCCCTGATCTGCAGCCAATCCATGAATGGCAACAAGCGCAGCGGCAGGTTGTAGCTTATATTGATGTCGTGTTTGTACATCTTGGGGCGGCCCAGCTCGCGGATATTATTCCAGATGCTGTCTCGACGGTACTTGCGGATATCGCCAATATTGGGATCTTCCAGCATGGCAATTTCATCGGGTTCGTCGATAACGGCGTTGTTATTAGCGTTAAAACTGAATTTGAGCGAGCGGGTCAGGTCCCATTGCAGCGTATAGTCGCGATCCCAGGTAAAGCGCTTATTAAAGAAGGTGTTATAGCGCTCGTCCACCCCGGCAAAGCGGTAACGGGTGCGGGCAAAATTCCGGTCCATCACCGTGCTAAAGGTCAGGGTATTGGGTAGCGGGTTGAAATTGATTTCCTTGACCAGCTTGAGGTATTTATCGTCTTTTATCAGTTTTTTAAATGGTTCGACGTACTTGGCAGGTCGGGAATACGTATAGTTTATTCCGCCGGTATAGCGTTTCTGGCGGTCGAATTCAATGATGGGGTCCCGGCGGTCGGTTTCCGTATAGCCGTAGCTGGCGCTGAAATTTTCGATATCCCAGGGCTTTGGCGTCTTCGGTTTTGTGGCCACGCCTGCACCGCCTGCACCACCGGCGCCGCCTGTGCCGCGTTCTTTGCGCACATTGGTAAAATTATAGGTAGTGATGTTGGTCACATCCTGGGCTTGTACCCGAAGCGAGTCGCGATCCTGGGCGGTGTCGGCATCTTTGAGTTTGTCGCTGAGGATCACATCGAGGTCGTAGGGATCGAATTCGGGGGTGCGGGTGGCGTTAGATATCTGCGCGTAGAAGGGCACCTTGAGGTTCCATGTTTCGGGCAGGAATTTGTTGAGCTCCACATTGGCGGCCAGGTCGTAGCCGGTCACGCGTTCGCGGCTACGTTCGTGTACGCGGTCGTCGAGCGCGCCAAAGCCGATAGAATTAAAATTACCCGAAAGGGTCACATTACCTAAGTCGGCCAGCTGCATGTCTACGCGGGCAATTGCTGCCACACCGCCGCGTTCGTCGAGGCCCGAGAGGCGCAATTCGTTGGCCCACACCTCGGCTCGGTATGAAGCGCCATCGCCGGTGTAGGGGTTTCGCACGCCGATCATGGCCACCTTGACATAGCCCAGGTTGGGATTACCTTTTACTTTAATGACATGCGACAATTCGGGGTTCGTAGGGTCCAATACGCGTACAAATTCGGAAGTAGCGCTGGCCCCGGTTTGATTGCGATCTTCTTTAAGCTGGCGCAATAGTTTGAGTTGGAAATTAAATTCGTTTGCTACGCGCCATACTTCCTGCTTATAGCGGGGATCGCTTGGTGGCAGGCCGGTGACAAGGTCGGGGTTCGACATCGTCAGCGGGATTTCGTATTCGTAATAGTTATTCTGGAAATCGCTACCCAGGCGCATAAATACGCGTAGGCCGCCGTCGGGTACATCTTGATCGGGTGCTTCGGCATGTACAAACATCTGGAGTTTGTCGTACACGCGCATGTCGGCTTCCGTAATTTTGAATACGGCGCGCGCGTCGCCGTCGCAAAGGCCGTTGAGGCGCAGCGACAAAGACTGTTCGTTCTGTAGTGCCTGGAAAACGCCCAGCGAGCGTTCGCGCTGAATGCCTTCGGGTAGGGTATAGTTAAACGGCAGGCGGCTGCTGTTTTCTTCGATATTGACGGCGTCGATTTCAAAGTTGGTTTCTACGCCATTGCAATTATCGGGCACGCCGTTGATATCGCGGCCGGTGAGGTCTTGCGAATAGCGGCGCCATTGGTTGCGCACCAGCTCGAGGCGGGCAAAACGCAGATAGGTATCGGTTTTGAAGCCCTGCATGTACATCCGCATAAAGAGGATAGAGCGGAAGTCAATAATACCGCCCACGCTTTTTTTGTTGGGCGTATTCAAGGGAATACGGAAGCGATACCATATGCGGCCGTTGCCGGCTTCTATGCGGTCGGTGATAAACGGCGTGCGACTGCGGTCTACTTCGCGGCGATTAAAGGGATCGACAAACAAGGGAATTTCGTACTGGAAATACGATTCTGATTCGTTGAGCGAGAAGTCCTGGTTGAGGTCTTCCATGTCGGGCGTATTGGTACCCGACTGCCGTTCCTGGTTGCCGGTATTCGACTGCGAGTTGCCCTGCGGGTTGTTAAAATCGCGGTAGCGCTGTTTGATGCCATCTCCCGAGCCGAAGCTGCTATGGCGGTAATACCGGAAGTTGTCGTTGGCGGGGTCGAGTTCTACTTTATCAGCCACCTGGGGGTTGACTGTTCGGATGCTATTGACCCAAGGTTCAAATTTTTCTTTTTCCCCCTCATCGCTGAGGCCGTCGAGTCCTACGTCCTGCACTTCGCGGGTGCCGGGCGAGTTGTCGAAGGCGCGGGTATAGGGTACGCGGCGGGGCACCACCGACCACAGGGTATTATCCACTTCCCGGTCGGGGTTGATATCGCTGGGCAGGCCGTGTTCAAAAAACTGGCGCGAGTCTTTGAGGATATCCTCCGAAATATTGCCCAGGTTGAGGTACAACGTGCCTTGTTTGTCTTCGGCGTCGACAGCGGGGTTGAAGGCGTTGGTGGTATCGAGGAATGGGCTTAGCATCCAGAATTCCACAAATTCGATATTCGCCGACTGGAAGTCGTTGGTGGTCATGGCTCTCATGATACCGCCCCATCGCGTTTCGGGGTCGCGCAATACCAGTGAATCGCCGTTGACGGATACGCCGCGGCTGAGGCCCGGATAGCCGTTAGGGGGGTCAAAGTTGTAGGGGCCCCTTTCACCTGGGAAATAAGCCAGGTCGAAGGGTTGGATATTGGGCGACAGCTGGTCGGGGGTGAGTTGGAGGTTGGGGAATACCTCTTGTTGCGGTACCAGACTGGTATAAGGGTTATTGTCGTCGTTGGGGCCGCGGGCGCTGGGGTCTATGCGGTACCAGTTGATGCGGGCCCGGTTGGCGCCCGAAGCCAGGCTTGCGGATTTTGCTTCGGGGAAAAGCGGGTTATTGTTTTGGTCGTCGTTTTGGGGTACGCTGGCCAGCACCCAGTTGTTGGCGGGCACGCGCAGGTCGATACTGTTGGTACTACCTTCAAAGTCGTCCAGATAAACGATGCCTCCTTTGTCCTTTTTACTTTGATTGATCGCGCGGGAGTGCCCGGGGTCGAGATAAGCCGCCTCAGCGCTAACGCTTATATTAGAAGGCGCTTTAGTGGAATAAAAGGGCAGCTTGTCCACCAGTTTCGTAAGGAAGGGCGCTTCTTTGCTAAAATTGAGATCGCCGCCATAGATTCGGTTGCTGATCGGGTCTTCACCCATATTGACTTTGGGTGTAAAAGGCCGTTCGAACAACTGCAGGAAGGTGGCGCCTACGTTGAAATTTTTATTAATTTCATAATCGGCGCGCAAGCCCATCATTGTTTTTTGTTGGAAACCGAACAGCGTATTGTCTTCAAAAGACACGTTTATCGGCACACCCGAGGCGAGCACGGCGTCGTTGAGAATGCGGAGACGGCCGGTGCTGTAATCCACTTCAAAATCGCGTCCTTCTTGCAATATCTGTCCGCCGGCAGTCACGCGTACCGAACCCGGAGGGATATTAAAGGCGCCCAACGAAATTTCGGAAGACACGCTCGATTTATAGCTACCCTTGATCGTATAGCGGTTTTTTTCGGGGAATTCGCGTGCCAGGAAGATCGTTTTGGAATACAATTCCGGATAAGTAAACGAATCTCGTAGAACGGGGTCTGTGATTTGGTTACCTGGCCGACCCAAAGGGTTCGAGCACGGGGAAATAGATACGTCCGTTTACCGGGTTGATTGTCACGCCGGGCACAAAGTCGAATACGCCGTCGGGTTGCGGATCGCCCTGGGTATTGAGTCGGTCGAGGTTGAACACGCGGATGAGGGGCACGCCTTCGAGGTTGCCCTGGGGCAAGAAGCGCTTTTGGCCTTTACCCGGGTCTTCGTAAAAGATGTCGAAGCGGAACTCCTGCGGATTCACCTGATAAGCGCCGATAGAATATACGTTTTTCATCATGAGGTCCCAGGTGGGCACGTCAGTGCGCTGGGTCATACTTTTGAGCAGCTTGACGAAAAGCACCTGCGAAATCTGGCGCGAGGTATCGGTGCTCACGTCGCCGGTATTCACCGACAATTCGCCTACTTTGTAAATCTTGCCGTTGTACTTGTACTGATAGCCCACTGCGAGTACCTGGTCGGGCTGCACGTTAATATTTACCGAAATAAAGCCCAATTCGGGGTGAACGGTATATTCTGTGGGTTTGAGTTTGCGGGCGCGCACCTTTTCGAAGTCGCGCGACTGCACCAGTCCGAATTGTTGGGATTGGAGTATGGCCACTGCCTGGTCGATATCGCGGATATCGGGTTGGGCCGAAATTTTGGCGTAGAGGTCGTTGGCATAGTTTTCGGGCAGGGCGCGGCCTCCACCGATCTCGGTATAGCGGGGGGGGTCGTAAGTATTTACCACGTTGGGGTTGACGATGCGCTCGGGTTCGCCCAGGTCGGCAAGCGCTACGATATCGCGCACATCCTGCACCTCGTTGCGGTCGTTGGTAATCCACACTTCGAGGTTTTCCAGTTGGAACAGCGTATTGATCTGGGGCAGGTTGCGCAGGGCGCCTTCGTAAGATTCGCGGTTGTAGTGGCTGAGGAAGAAGTGGCGGTTTTCGTCGTATTCGTCCGATTTCACTTCAAATTTTTGCAACTGGCTACCGCCTTGAATCTGGATATTTTCGCGTTGCGATTGTTGTTGCGACACAATAGCCGTGAGGCGCAGGTGGCCGAATTGCAGTTCGGTTTTTAGGCCGAAGAGGCTCTGGGCGCCCTGGATGAGCGTACCTCTAAGGGGCAGGCTTACGTTACCTGCCTCAATTTTCTTAATAATATCGTCTTCGTTAAAGAGGTCGCTGTTGTAGTTGAGTTTGATTTGGTTATCAAAATTGAACGTAGCGTTATTATTGTAATTGGTGGTAAGCGTGAGCTTTTCGCCAATTTTACCGGTCACGTTCATTTGGATATTCATATCAAAATCGAAGACCGTTTGCCGGCGCTGGCGTTCGGTGAGGATAGGGTTGTCGAGTCGTTGGTGGTCGACGCCGAAGGTAAGGTCGATACCGCCCTGTGGTCTGATATCTACCGTGGTGCCGCCGAAGAGGCGGTCGAGCAGGCTGCTTTTTACGTCAAATTTGGCCAGTGGGTCGAGGGCGCTGCTGCCGGTACCACGGTTGATGCCCGCCAGTTGATCGAAATAAGCGTCTTCTTCCTGCTTTTTGCGCCAATCGAGGTATTCGTCAAACGTCATATAAGTGGGCGGGCGGTAGTAATCGTCGCCGATTTTTTCCGTAATGATATACTGGCCCGTTTCAGGATCAAATTCGACGTTTTGCTCTACCACTTTCGGGTCTTTCAGATCGAAAGGGTTTTGGTTGCCTTCGTTGATAAAATCGCCCTGGCGATCTTGGATGGGAGGCAAAGTATCCTGGATAGCATGAACGAACCCGGCTGCAAAGGGGTCATCATGGAGAACGGGAAGAACGCTTTTGGCACTCGCCGCACTCCACATCACACATGCAAATAACGTAAAGGGTAATAACAATCTCATCATAATTCCTACATGGGATTCTGGAACCGTACCCGGGGGTTGGGATCCATGAAAAAAAGTATTTCTGTGAACTGCTTTGTGTTAGTTACTGTTTTAAACGATGGTTGGTCTTTCATTTTGCCGGGGAGCGTAATTTTAACGTATCCCACTAAACCGTCATTTATTCGTATGCAAAAAAAGACAAGCCCTTCGGCATAAAGCTGCAAGCGCATGCATTGTCTTTGTCTGATAAAAAACGTTGCGGATCACCCTCCAATAAGCGCATCCAGCCTTGCCGGGCGTACTTTATTTAGGGATGATCCGCAACGTACTCAGGATGACAAGTGTTTGAGCGCCAGCTTGATCAATTCTTCTACGGAATTCACAGCGGGCTGCTCCCTGAGGATTTGGTTGAGCGCCTTTTGCACCGAAATACGGGCAAAACCCAAAGCTACCAATGCTGATAACGCCTCTTCTCTGAATGTATTGTTCTGCGCCGAGAATACGGGCGACAATTCCCCGCCTTCTTTGACTATTTTGTCTTTCAGGTCCAAAATGATGCGCTTAGCCGTCTTGGGGCCGATGCCTTTTGCATTGCGGAAGGCATGCTCGTTTTCGCCCACAATAGCGGCTTTGATCTCATCCGTAGTGAGCGCCGACAAGAGGATTTGCGCGGTAGAGGGGCCTACTCCCGACACAGAAAGCAACTGTACAAAAAGCGTGCGTTCGGCTTCTTCGGCAAATCCATAAAGGGTATGGCTGTCTTCTTTGATATGAAGGTGGGTGAGCAATTGGACATGCTCCAACGGTTCGATACGCGAGTAGGTTTGCAGGCTGATGTGGATGTGATATCCTATGCCTCCCGTCTCTACGATTACAAACGTCGGATTTTTAAAGGTAATGAGCCCTTTGATGTATGCGATCATGAAGTCCGTTATCGGTTATCGGTTGTCGGTTAGTCCGTTCCCGTTACCTGTTTTTAGCTATCGGCTCTGGCTGTCGGTTCCGAAACATAAAATACAGCCCTACTGCGGCAAACGGGATGCTAAGCAACTGTCCGGTACTCAAGGCGCCGCCGAAGTATTGCTCCAAGCCGCCCTGGCTGTCTTTGAAAAACTCTATAAAAAATCGGAAGCCCCATATCAGCACCATGAATAAGCCGAAGATATAGCCCAGCTTTTGGCGTTTATCCGTTTTCCAATAGGTATAATACAATATAAAAAAGGAGAGCAAGTAAGACAATGATTCATAAAGTTGCACGGGGTGGCGCGGGACCTCATCCACGCGGGTAAATACAAAAGCCCAAGGCGCCTCGGTGGCCCGGCCCAGAATCTCGGAGTTCATCAAATTGCCCAGCCGGATAAAACAACCCGCCAGCGCAGTGGGTACCGCCACCTTGTCCAAAATCCAAAGCAAGGACCGTTTGGAAGTATACTTTGAAAAAATCCACAATGCGATGATAATGCCAAGGGCGCCGCCATGACTGGCCAGGCCGCCTTCCCACACCATCGGTATTTCACCCAGGTGTTTCGAGTAATAATCCCAATCGTAGAAAAACACGTGCCCCAGCCTGGCGCCCAATACGGCGCCGACAACCATGTAAATGAAAATTTTGTCGAGCCACTCCTCCGGTTCGTTTTCGGCTTTGAACATGTTTCTCACCATATACAAACCGGCCAGAAAGCCTGTAGCAAAAAGCAGTCCGTACCACCGCAAGGTGAGCGGGCCGAGATGCACGATCTCGGGCGAAGCATTCCAGGTGATATAAGCGAGTGTGGATGACATGATGCTGGATTGAAGCGCCGGTTTCCCCGCTTAGTTGCCGAGGAATTTGAAATTATACTGGTAAACGGCTACTACCAGGATAATGAACAGCAAAAAAAACAGAAAAAAATACAACATGCAGTATCCTTTCTTTCCTGCGTTATCTATGCTAGACATGGCGGTGGATTGTTTTTTTTAACAAAAATTGTGCCGCTGCAAAGATGAATAATGCCAGCGAATTTTTATGCCCATTTTACTATAAACTTTCGCACGGCTTTCTCGTTAAGGCAGTCCTTTCCACCTGATCTCTACGATTTCAGGACTGGCGTGGAACATCTTGAGCACTTTGATTTCGTAATTGTTGATAGAAATGACTTCGCCTACTTTGGGAATGGCGTCAGTTACTTTTAACAATAATCCCGATAAGGTAAGGTATTCGGCGCTGGTAGGCAGACGCTCGGGCAAGCTTTCGTTGATCTCTTCCAAGGGGTTCTGGGCAAGCACTTTAAACACTCCTTCGGAAATTTTTTCCACCACCGGTTGCTCTGTGTCGTATTCGTCTTGTATTTCGCCTACCAACTCTTCTATGATGTCTTCAAGGGTAACCAAGCCCACTGTGCCTCCAAATTCGTTGACCACAATAGCCATCTGGGTGTGTTCTTTCTGAAAAGTGCGCAATAGGTGCATGATCTTTCGGTTGGAATTCACAAAGATCACCGGACGCACGAGGTCTTGGAGCGATTTTTCGGGATCGCGCATGAAGTGCATCATGATGTCTTTAGTGATGACGATCCCTGTGATATTATCTACCGAATCTTTATACACTGGAAACCGCGAATATCCCTCGGTAACAGATATTTCCATGGCCTCCTTCAAGGTGGCATCCACATCTATAGCTACCAGTTGGGTGCGTGGTCTGAGTATATGCCACACCTGCCGGTTGTCAAATTCAAATACATTCTGGATGAGGTCGCGCTCCGACGACTGAATAGCCCCGCCTTCCGCGCTTTCGGCAATGATGAGTTTGAGTTCTTCTTCAGAGTGGATCTCGGTATGTGCCACCGGCTGAATACCTATCAGTTTGAGCATGAAATTAGCCAAGCCGTTGAGCATCCAAATGAAGGGAGCAAATATGACATAAAATACGCGAAGCGGCGACGCTAACCAGAGCGTAGTAGCCGTTGGGAAACGTATCGCCAGCGACTTGGGCGCCAATTCGCCGAATATGATGTGCAAGACGGTTATTGTGGCAAAAGCAAAAGGCAAGGCAATTTTATGGGCCAACTCGTCGTCTATTTCTAACCCAAAAAGATGCATGGAGTTGATGATAATGCGGGAAACTACACCCTCGCCTATCCAGCCCAATCCAAGGCTCGCCAGTGTGATACCCAATTGCGTAGCCGCCAAATAGGCATCGAGGTTGTTTACGATGCCTTCCGCTATCCGGGCGGTAAAGCTGGAATCAGCCCGCACCTGCAACTGAGATATACGCACTTTTACTATGGCGAATTCTGCCGCCACAAAAAAACCATTAAGCAATACTAAAAAAAATGTGAGGAATATGTCAAGTAACATGGCTTAACACTAAGTGAATAATCATACAGCCACAAATGTAATAAATAAAAGCGTGTCGCCGCATCACTCACCTGCTATGCGCACCTGCCGAAGGTTTTCCCTTCCGTATAATACCGGAAAATACATCTGTTCCGCTTTGGCCGGGTTGAGGGTGTAAACCCCGTCAAAACGCGGCTCTAAATTGATCACAAAGCTGTGACTTCCGGCAGGCAGTCGCTCGCAAAAGATGGCAACCTGGTGTTTCCAGTATTCGCGGTGCACTTCGGGGCCGCTCCAATGCAGCTGAGGTTTGTCGAGGTAAGCACAACCCGCCGGGATGGGCGCTTCGATCATGACGTAGTCGCTTGTTTCACCGGTTTCTACGGTCACGACCAACCTGGCAGGTTTGCCCTGCCGCAATTCAGCGACTTCGCGGCCATCCTGCTCCAGCTTAGCATCCACTGTGTAAATATCGGCTTTACGCCCGGGTTGCGGATTGAAGCTTTGCTGGTAGGCGGTGAAACATACCGGGCCGACTCCTCCTTTTTCTATACGCAATGGCTGCCCTGTGGCAGTGGTTTTCGTGTAAGGCAGTGGCACCCGCTCGCCGTTGATATCCAACGTACTCTCCAGGGTAGCGGTAGTATCCGCCTCCGACATTATATCGGGCAGGATGGCCCGCAGGATTTGCGCCGACTCCAGGGTGTTGCGCCAACCGTTGTATGGGCGCTCCCGCAGGAAATATCGGCGAATGCGATGGCCAAGCATGGTATCTCCTGCCTCCCGGGCTATGTCGTAGGCCAACAATGTAGCGGCCACGGCGCCACTCCACAAATCATAACCCTGTTTGTCCCAATACGAACCGCCATAGAGGGTGCGCTGTTCGTGTTTTTTTAAGGTGTCGAGCGAATGGGGCAGTTTTTGCTCCTGCCGGATGCGCAATACGAGCAGGCGATCGTGCAGGGTTTGCTTCACCGTGTCAAAAGGCGCCAGATAGTGTGCATAGTTGAGGGGTTGGCCTACAGAAGACAGCAGGCGCAATGTGTGGAGTAATTCATCGCCTTTCAACAGGTGAATTTGCCCGGTTAGGTAGCGCAGGCCTTTTTCGAGGGCTTCGGTGGTGTAACCCGATTGCGAAGCCAGGTGCAGGGCCCGGAGTACGTAGGTGGTCATCCTGATATTGTCTTTGCCCTGGGGCCACCATCCCCAGGTACCGTTAGCATTTTGCGCTTTTCGCAAAGCCGCCACCATACGTTGTATATCTTGCTCGCCGTCAAAGGCTTGGCCCAGCAACTTTCGCAGTTGTTTGTTGAGCAAAAGGGCCGTAAGCCGGCTGGCGTTTTGCTCGTTGCAGCCGTAGGGGTAGTTGCGCAGCCCGTCGAGGTCGACGAGCAATTGTTGGAGTATGTTGCCTTCGGCATACAGCGTGACGGGGCCTTTGGCCGGGTCAAAAGCCAGGGTAAATGCGGTATCGGCTTCGAGCACATGGAAAACGCCGTTGGATTCGAGGCTACCCACGGGCAATACGGGGATTTTGCGCTCTTCGCCGTCGGTATAAGTGGCCGACTGCGCGCCGAATCGCAAGGCAAGGGTGTCGGGGGCGGCGGGGGCGACTACCAGGGCGCGGTCTACGCGACCTTGGGCTACCACAGCCTGCTGCGCGCCCAATAGCTGCCCATCGAGCTGAAAAGCAGTGGCCACCGCCAGCGAGTCATCGCCGATATGCAGGGTTTTGCCCACCACCACGGCGCTATCGCCCTCCAGCATAAAGCGGGGTACGGCGAGTTGGGCTATCAGTTTTTTGAGGGCGCGCACCTGTTTTTGCGCCACGCCTGCGCGGCCGCGGCGGTCCATGCCCAGGGCATAAGTATTCCAGGCGGTGATGTTGTCGGGATATGTAACGGTAAAATAAGCTTCTCCCTTGCTGTCCGTCACCAGATTGGGCTGCCAAAAGGCTTCGTCTTTAAAATTGCCCCGGAATTGAATTAAATCGAATTGCATGGCCGGCAGGGTTCCTTCGCGAATACCGTCGATGTAATACTCCGTCGCATCGGCCCGGCTGCCCCTGACAGTTACCTCGTCTTCGGAGTCAAGCCCGGCGGCAGTTGCGCTGATCGCATTGATATTGCGAGTGGGTAGACTGGTTATGTTGCTGACACTGTAGCCTTGTTGGGTGTTATCTTGTTCAACTAAGGGTACCTTGTATTCCACAACCAGCACTTCCATCAAGGCATAACTCGGCGACTCTAGCGCAAGGTCCAGATAATTGGATCGCTCGCTTAGTAGCATGACGCCGGTAATTCTACTAGTGGAGTACCCGGTGTAGCTTACTTCTACTGCATAATTGCCGGGGGGTAAATCTTCAAAATAATAATTACCATCAATATCACTTACTGCACCTGCAATTAAGATATTATCCTGATAGACCTGAACATTGGCAAAAATAAGCGGCTCGCCATCGGGGTCTGTTACTTTTCCCGACAACCGGCTACTGCCTCCTCCGAATTTCCAGCCGCTCGGTTTTAGCGACAAGTCCGGTTTGGGCTGCACGCCGTACATCAGGGGCCAGGTAACCACGCCGGCGCTGTCGGGCATAAATTGAGCGCCGCTCCACCGCAGGCACAATGTAGAATCGGGGCTTATGCTGATCGTTCTTTTTAAAAATGCTTCCCCTTCTCCCGCAATCAACATAACGGTATAACTACCCGGCTTTAAGCCCATCCACCGGCGCATGTTGCCCCTGAATATTTGCCGCACACTGTCGGGCCCGAGCATGTAAATTGCTTTTAGTGTTAAATCTCCGGCATTTCCGTATTCTATCCGCAATTTGCCCTGGTCTTTTTGGTGGGTATTGGTTGTTTGTGTAAAATTAATCACCAGCTTATCATTGGTCTTGGCTTTTACATCAGCAGGGTGAAACATCCATGCGCCGGGATTCTGTGGGCCCCATTTATTGGATAAATAATAGGGGTCGTTGCCTGAAACAGGTTGTAGGCGTATAGGCGCTCGCGGTTTAAGGTTACCGAATAAGCGAAACCCGGTTCAAACAGAAACTTCGATTGAAAAGCGTTTTGCCGCAGCAGATACAATTGGCTATTAGGCGGAAAAGGGCCCACGCGCAGTTGCTTACCCGTTGACTTAATCGTTATAAAGTGAATATTAGCATTGTCGTTCCAAAGGTAGTACGCTTGCCCGATCTGATCCGCAACCAACTGAAACGTATGCCGGTTGAGTTCGCTTTTTTCGAAAGATGTCCATTCTGTGGGCATTGATTTGACGCTCACCTGTCTGGCTTTTGCCGAAGCGGCATATCGATCCACATCAATTGCCAGTTCTAATTTATACCCGGCTTTGAGTTCTACATCGGTGATAGTGTACTCGGCATTGCGGGCCCGGATAGTAATGGTGTTTTTCCGGTCAGGCCGGGAAAACTATAATTGGGACAGACATCGACCTCCGTGCTATACACTAACTTCCGGTTGATATAAATCAGGTACACCGACTGTAACTGGCCGTTTTTTACCAGGTAGGGGGCAAATTGGGCCATACGCCCGTAAAAAGTATCGACTGGGGCGGGGATATATTCCATATATACACCGTCGCCTTCGTAGCGCACGCGGTAGTAGAGCAGACTGTCGCGTCTCAGCTTACGGTACCAGGCAGGGGTTAAGGCTTGTTGTAGGGACCTGCTCTTAAGGCGTTTTGTGTTGAAATCCCCATAAATGATGGCGTTTTTTCGTTTCCGAAAGCTGATCTGCGGGTCTTCATAATTACCCCACTCGTCAAATTGTGCGTTGATGCCACCCGCGGCGAGTTGTACGCCATTGGCTGGTTTGTTGTAAAAATCCTTAGCTTCAATTTTCAGTTGCACCGTTTCGCCGGGCGCCACCAGGTCGGGTTGTTCTAATTTGATGCTCAGGAGTTGGTCGTAGCGCGGGAATGTTTTTTCAATCATTTGCGGCTCGCCGGCCCAGGTATAATGGCATTGCACAGCCATGGTGTGGGCAGAAGCAGTAGGCCGGGCCCATTCAAGCGAATCCTCCTGGCAAAAGCCAGACTCCCAAACCGTTTTGCCATCCCACACTGTATAGGCCACCGGAATCCGAAGGGGGTTATAGAGTGTCCAGATCAGCGAATCGGCCTTGCGATGCCCTGCGATGTATATGCTCGATTTACCCCAGAGGTTTAATCCCGCCTGTGTACCATTTACATAGATATCGTACCTGCGGTAAGCGGGGTTCACCGGGAATCGGAAAGGCAGGGTCACGTTTTGTTCGAGAGTTTCTTTGCCGTCGGGCAGCAGGATGATAAGCTTGGCAGGCAGGGTATCGGATTTTCCGGCGGTATTGAAATAAGCTGCGTTGACCTCCTGGCCGTCCAGCCAGAGGCTGGCGTACGGCGCCGGCTGGTATTCCTGTTTGGTATATTGAATGCTGACGCTTTTGCTGTGCAATTCGCCGTTGCTATTGCGGAAAAGGGCGTTTATTTGCGTTTGTAAACTTGCTGCCGGGAAAATAGAATCGGGTACGATGATGGTCGTTTTTTCGCCGGGGCGCAGGTCTGTCTGGTAGGTCCACAGGGTGTCGGGCACACGAAGCAGTGTATCGAAAATGGCAGAAATATCAGTGGTGAGCATTGTAAGTTGCACCTCGCCGTCGGCTATAAAAACGCCGTTGCGGTCTTTGCCCCAGGCTTCGAGTTGCAGTTTTTCGCCTTTACGGCAGGATGAAGGCGCCGATAATTCATACGTGGCCTCGTCGAGTTGGTAATCCTCGTATTTAAACTGCCCGTCCATCAATATGCCTTTGCGACCGTCGGCACTAAGCCTTAAAGCATAGTATTCATCGAGTTTCAAGGAATCGCCTATGGGAAATTCATACACATAATTGCCGGGACTTTGCGGTGTTAAGCGCGCCAATACGGTCGTCGGTTTACGGGGCGAGTACAATACCAGGTCGAGCGGTTTTCGATAGGGTTTATGGCGGTGATTGGTAATATAGGCCTTCATTTTTACCGTATCACCGGGCAAATAGCGGGGTTTGTTGAGCGCCATATAGCCGCCGAAAGGCTTGTTTCGGCGACCGAAGCGCAGGTAGTATTTCGGATTGCCGCCGCGGATCAGCGCTTTGGTCGCCTGATAAAGTCTGATACCGACAATGCCGGGCAATACCCCCCAACGGCCTATTTTTGAACTTTTAAATCGCTGCCAGCGCTGGCGAAGCGGGGAGTATTCCCGGTTGTTGTCGACACTGTAAAAAATAGTATCCCCGTTTGCAGTTATTTTCAGGAAGCCGTCTTTTTTATATTGGCGCAATTGATAAAGTCCCAGCGCGGAATCGAAAGGTACCGGGCGGTCGTTGATCCATACCTGCGCATCGCTAAGCGCCCGGCCCGATGCGTCAAAAATCTGAATAGACAGGTTTTGGTAGTCTTCCAATACCTGTGCATAAATGGGCACAAAACTGCGCAACTCGCCGGCTAGTTGCTCGCCTTTGGCGTGTACCAGCACGTAATGGCCGGGGATGGAGGGTCGCCACTTGTCGGGCAGCATCGTGCTGTCTGTCAGCGTATGCAAAAAAGTATCGGAGAACGCCGGATTTTCAGGTTTGTAAAGTGTCTCCGCCTCTTGCGCCGAAATCCTGAAAATAAGCGTAAAAACAGAGTCGCTGGATTGCTGCCCAAAAGCCGGCGACGGCATCGCAAACCCAAACATTCCAACTAAAATGATGAAGTAGCGTACTGAGAACATGTGTGTTTGGTTTTTTTGTCAAAATCCTGAATTATCCGATACTGAGCAATCCAATATACGCAAATAAGTCAGCATCCTAAGCCCAAAAAAAATCCCTGTGTCCACAATTCCGGCGCACAACATTTCGGCCCGATACATTGTTTGTTTATGCGTACTTTGATACCTTTATACCCATGGAAGCAATAAAATCAGCGCCGATCAATCAGGATGAGGTGCAAAAGCTCGAACGCATCGCTTTTATCCTGAAGACAGTTGCCCATCCCATTCGGCTGGGCATCGTGCATTTGCTCGAACAGTACCCCCGACTGTCGGTTACTGAAATCTGCGATATGCTCGGCAGCGAACAGTCTTTGACTTCTCACCACCTCCAGAATATGCGCATCAAAGGTATCCTCTCCGTAACACGCGAAGGTCGCAGTATGCTTTATTCTCTCAAAGAAAGGGATGTATCTCTGATTATTGAATGTTTGGAAAATTGTCAATGTAATATGTGAGTGAACAGTGAACTGTGAACTGCGCCTTGATCTGTTCACTGTTCACTGTTCACTGTTCACAGTTCACTGTTCACCCAAAACAAATAAACACATGGGTATCTTCCATAAAGGCAGCAAGGCATATAGTATTTTTATGTTAAAATGCCCCAAATGCCATGAAAGCGATATGTTTTACACGCCTACCTTCTCCTTCAAGCGTTCTTTTGATATGAAAGACAGGTGTGATCACTGCGGACTGAACTACCACCCCGAACCGGGTTTTTACTACGGCGCAATGTTCATTTCCTATATTTTTACCGGATGGTTTTCAATTGGATTCGTAGCCATATTGCACTGGGTGCTTGACTGGAGTATCGCGGCTTCCTTTGGATTGTTAATAGCCGTGATGGTGTTCTTTTTTGTGTATACCTTCCGTCTGGCCCGTGCTATTTGGATTAATATCAACGTAAAATACGACGCGTCCAAGCGAATAACATAAGCTGCCGGCCAATATGACCAAATCAATCTTCAATCCAGAGATCATCGAGCTGTTGCGCAAACACTACCCGCAACTGGCTGAAAACCCCTGCAGGAAGAAATTGCCACGGTGGGAGAGATTTATCAGTTTAAGGCGGGAAAACCATCATGGACGTGGGCGCCTACGTCAAGATGATGCCCCTGCTTGTAAACGGCAGCATCAAAGTATCGCGCGAAAACGAAGACGGCCGGGAGTTATTCCTCTACTACCTTCGCCCCGGCGAGTCGTGTACGATGTCGTTTACCTGCTGCCTGATGCACAAAAAAAGCGAGATCAGAACCGTAGCCGAAGACGACGTAATGCTGATCGGCATTCCTACCCGCTACATGGACGAATGGATGACCCGCTATCAGAGCTGGAAAAATTTTGTACTGACTTCTTACGACAGCCGCCTGCTCGAACTGATCAATACAATCGACAATATCGCCTTCCAGCACATGGACGACCGACTGATCGACTACCTCCAGAAAAAAGCAAAAGCACAGGGCTCAAATACCATCGAGGCCACCCACCAGGAAATCGCCTACGACCTCAATGCCTCCCGCGAGGCCGTGTCGCGCCTGCTCAAGCAATTAGAGCGCGAGGGTCGCGTAGCGCTGGGCCGCAATCGCATTGAATTCCTGGATAATACGAAGTGAGGGGGCGACTTGGCGAGGGGGCGAGGGAGAGAAAACACAAACCGATAACCGATAACCGACAACAGAGAACCGCCCATTGTCACATTTCCTCCACATATCACCTGAAGTAGCCTCGGCATTGCAGTCGGGGATGCCGGTAGTCGCCCTCGAATCTACCATCATCTCGCACGGCATGCCCTATCCACAAAATTTCGCCACTGCGCAAGCGCTCGAACAGGCCGTACGCGACCACGGCGCCACGCCGGCCACCATTGCCGTAATGGACGGCCGCCTCAAAGTAGGCCTTAGCGCTGCCGAGACCGACCGGCTGGCCCGCGGCGGACAAGCAGTGGCCAAACTGAGCCGCCGCGATCTGCCCTTCGTACTCACCCAGGGCGCCGACGGAGCCACCACCGTAGCTGCCACCATGATCATCGCTGCCATGGCCGGCATCCGCTTTTTTGCTACCGGCGGCATCGGCGGCGTGCACCGCGACGCCCCGACCACCCTGGACATCTCCGCCGACCTCCAGGAACTCGCCCGCACCGACGTAGCCGTCGTTTGCGCCGGCGCCAAAGCCATCCTCGACCTCGGCCTCACCCTCGAATATCTCGAAACCCATGGCGTGCCCGTCATAGGCTATCAAACCAATGAATTCCCCGCTTTCTACTCGCGTCACAGCGGACTGCCTGTCGATTACCGCTACGACACCCCCGAACCCCTGGCCCGCGCCCTCAAAGCCAAGTGGGATATGGGGCTGCACGGAGGCGTGGTCATCGCCAACCCTATCCCGGAAGCGTACGATATGCCCGCAGCTACCATAGAGACCGTCATTCAGCAGGCATTGGCCGAGGCGACGGCCCAAGGCATCAAGGGCAAAAAAATCACTCCTTTCCTCCTGGCCCGCATCGAACAACTCACCGGTGGCGACAGCCTGGCGGCGAATATTCAGCTGGCTATTAATAATGCGAGGCTGGCGGCGGAAGTGGCGGAGGTTTATGCGGGGTTGGGAGGGAGAGAGGGAGAGAGGGAGAGGGGGAGAGGGGGCGATTTGAAAAACTATTATAATATGAAGAGCACCAAATTACTCATTAAAAACATGGTATGTCAGCGGTGTGTACTCACCGTGGAGAACATACTACGCGAGTTGAATATTCCTTTTGAAAAAGTAACATTGGGAGAAGCTGATTTATTAAAAGAATTAAATACACAAGAAAAAGACAAAATAGAAGCTGAATTAAATAAAGTAGGTTTTGAATTAATTGCTTCCCGCGTAAATAAAATAATTGAGGATATTAAAACTGCTATACTAGCCTATTTAGAATTTGACGCCGATGAGAAAAATATAAAATTATCGGTTTTTATCGGCGATCGGCTCCACTACGACTATAGCTATCTGAGCGATCTTTTTTCTTCTATCGAAGGTATTACTATCGAACAGTATTTTATCAGCCAGCGCATTGAAAAGGTAAAAGAATTACTGGTATACGATCAACTCTCCTTATCCGAAATAGCCTACCAACTTGGCTATAGCAGCGTACACCATCTCTCCGCCCAGTTTAAAAAAGTAACCGGCCTTACTCCTTCGCATTTTAAAACGATAGGCGCAGAAAACGCAGATTCCTGGATAAGCTCTGATCCAAAAATTATATACATCCACCCCCTTTTATCGTAACGGGTTTCCCTCCTTACGCCCCTACCTTTGTATCGTTAATTATTTCATTCATTCTTAAAATCTAATACAATGGAAACCACCATCAAAAACTGCAACTGCAGCAATCCCGATTGTACTTGTACGAATTGCGCTTGCGGCGACAATTGCACTTGTTAATTTGCTGATGTGTTGATTTGCTGATTTGCTGGTTATTAAAAAATGTTGGTCTTAAAAAAATCAGCAAATCAGCAAATCAGCACATCAAACTAGCCTAAATCCATAACCATGACCACCCACAAAAAAAACTACCTGCTCACTGCGAGCGAATTCAATTGGAAAATCCCCGAAAATAGAAACATCCGTGCCTGGGGATTTAACGGACAATTGCCGGGGCCGGTATTGCGGGCCAAAAAAGGCGAAGAATTAGTGGTACAATTTACCAACCTGCTTCCTGAACAACCCACCATCATACACTGGCACGGCCTGCAAATTCCCAACTCAATGGATGGCACCGAATTGGCGGGGGCTTTTGGGAGGGAGTGAGGGATGCACATCAGCATTAGCTCAAAATAAAATCTACGGCTTTATTTGCATGCAAAAAAGTGGTATCTAATAAAGGCAGGTCAAAATCAGCAGGTTTGATCAGTATAGGCAACTCTGTGCATCCCAATATGACGCCATCGATTCCTTGCGTTTTTAATGCAGCCATTTCATTTAAGAAAAAGGCTTTGGTCTTATCTTCAAACAAGCCCCTGGTGAGTTCTTCTGCAATTGCTGTATGTACTTTTACCCTGGTTTCCGGATCCGGCGTTTGGGTTTGAATCTGGTATTTATTGCGCATTCTTTCCTTAATAAAATCTCCTTCCATAACCTGTTTGGTGCCAAATAATGCCAAATTGCTTAACCCCAATCTTTTAGCTTCTTCGGCAGTGGCATCCGCTATATGGATGATAGGGATGTCTAACTTTGGTTCCACAAAAGGACAAACTTTGTGAGGAGTATTGGCACAAATGAGTATGGCTTCCGCCCCGGCATTTTGTAGGGTCAGGGAAATATCTAAATACGCTTGGTTTATTTCATCCCAATGATTCCGGCGCATGAGTTCTATATTCAAGCTATATATCAACAGCGGCGGGTTTACCATAGAGGAGTTCAACCGCTCACCCACTAATTGATTGATATAGCGGTAATAATCTATGGTGGAGTGCCAGGAAGTACCTCCAATCATTCCCAAAGTCTTCATCTTGAGTAAGTTTGTTTTTAGGTAAATTCAAGTACCCTGCTAAGGTCTGTTTTTTTTGCGAAAAAATAGAAAACCTTTTCAAAACTCAAAACAACACGAATTTTTTGAAGTATATATTGACCGTCAATTCTTTTCAAAGATTTAGGACGTCCACAACCTGGACAGTAATTTAGAATTATTTCTGTTTTGCAGTTTTTACAAATCTCCGCCATTGCTTATTTCAAATTGCGTTCTTTCAATAGCTTTTTTAGGGTTTCATTTCTTTTAGATTTTTTTGACAGCCTGTAAATAAAAAACAAAGGGATTAGGGTAAGAAACCCCCAAGTGTTTTTCGCAGCGCTGTAAATTATGATTCCAACCATAAATCCTATTAATCCAGCATGAATCAAAGAAGATGATTTCATCTTTTTTGATTCTTCTAACAATTCTTGGTCTGTTAGTTCAGATAGTTCTTTCTCGTTCATTAGTATTAATTTGTTTTTTTACGTATTTGGTTTACTGACGCCGTATGTCTATAATAGCAGCCCGCGGCAGTCTGTGCAAAAACCATAGCGGCGCACAGAGCAAAAATAAAAAAAAGCCGGCATTTTTCACCCAATCCGGATTCAAATTCCGGTTTTTCAGGGCTTGTATCAACCCATGACGGAAAGGATGGCACACTACGCTGCATATTGTAGGTCGTGTATATGTGGCTGGACTCTCCCGTTTTCTGTTTGCCGTGTTTTTCGGGTCTCATCTAATCGTCGTTTTCAGACAATCAATTCACGCATTTTTCGGCCCGGAGGCAAGGGGCAAGGTTTTTTTTTGAACAGTCTGACGGCCGGCGTTTATGCCGTGGCGGCGCTTAGCCGCTATGAACATTTTAGCCTTTGTTGGGTGTAGTTTTTACTTTTCTATTCTTTATACGAAATCGTCAGAATCATAATTTTTTCTTTTCTCCTTTAATTCTTTCAATTCAAACTTGTCATTTGAAATATCTAAAATTTCATTCTCATTATAATCCAAATCTTGAGTCTTTTCCAATTTATCCATTTCTATTTCAAATTGTTCTTCCTCCCAAACTTCATCTCTAAAACTTGGCAGTCCAAAGACATTTAAATAATGTCCAAGTACTGCCATTGACCAACCGATTATTGGAAGAATAAACCACCATGTTCCTGGAGTTGTAAAATAATTGATTAAAAACAAAGAAAATGTTACAATACAAAATGCATTAAGATGTGCATAAAATCTTTTTTATCCTTAACCTTCTGTTTTGCCGTTTTAATCAGTTCTTTTTTATTCATGTAGTGATTTTCTTAATTGGTACTATTGCATGTGTTTTTATGTCCGATTGTCCTTATTTGTTTTTGTCTAATTACCCCCATCTCCTACACTCCCGTCACCATGGCGGGAGTACACCCAATCCGGCTGTATTCCCGCTGCTAAATGGTGTGTATTTCGGCAATGTGCTTTGATCGTTCATCACAAAATACGGCATATTGCCAAAATCCCAAATCATCTAATGGTTTTTTAATCCTGTCTATCCCCTGTTGTTTGATATGGGTGTAAATCTCTATCGTCTTGCTGCTTTCATGACCAAGTAGCTCCTGTATTTACCTCAAATCCACGCCCTTCTCCCGCAGATGAGTCGCTAATCCCAAGTCGCACGGTCGCAAAGTCGCCCAATATTCCCTATCTTTCCCAAGCCAAAATCCCAACACCCATGCGTACCCTGATCCTCCTACTGCTCCCGCTGCTCGCCACCACCCAGCCCTGCATCTACCAGGCTTACGACGCTTTCGACTATGCCGCCGGCGAACCGCTCAACGGACAAAACGGCGGCTCGGGCTGGCTGGAACCCTGGCTGGTGCAAAATAACGATACCGTACTGCCCGGCTTTCAGATCGACAACAGCGCGGCGCCTGTGTATGGCGATTTGCAGGTGGCAGGTAACTACGCCCTCGGCGGCAGGGCGTACCTCACGGCAGGCCGCCGGCTGAATACCGCCGACGGCGGGCCGTTCGACGAATGGGTAGCTGAAAACAATAGCGCTATCGGCACGCAGACCGGCGGCACGCTCTGGATGAGCGCCCTGCTTCGCAAAGACCAAAATAATAACCAATCGGTATTTACCAGCCTGCACGCTTCTACGGCGCCCTGGTGCGATAATTGTACCGCCGAAAAGGTAGCTTTCGGCTATTTTGAAGGCCAATCGGATGTAGGCGGACAACGCCGCTGGACCTTGCGCATCGGCAATAATTATTACACATCTGACGTGCCGGTGACGGTGGGCGCTACAGCATTTATAGCAGTAAAAATCCAGTTTAATGCCAATAATACGGCGGTAGAATTGTATGTAAACCCCGCCACGCTGGGCCAATCAACGCCCACACCGGCGCTGGCGCAGTCGAGCGCCACGCCCCTGACGTTCCGCAGCGTGGCGGTGTATCTCGGCAATAGCCCCGGCAACGGTACCGTGGACGAACTCCGATTGGCAGCTTCTTATGCTTGCGCAGCCCCCGACGGCAACGTGGAGGTGAATCTGCCGCCGGTGGCCGTCATAGCAGCTTCGACTACGGACGGCCAGGCGCCGCTGACCGTCAATCTGTCAGCAGCCGGCAGCTACGACCCCGAAGGAGGGCCGCTGACGTATAGCTGGGATTTCGGCGACGGATCACCTGATGAATCGGGCCAGAACCTGCAACACGTCTACTCCACATTGGGCAGCCTCACGGCGCGGCTTACGGTGCGCGACGAGGTCGGACTGGAACATACGGCGCTGCAAAGCATCCTGGTTCGAAATGAAAACAATACTTTTCCCTGTCTGAGCAGCTTTTCGCTGTTACAGCAGGCGAGTTGCTCGGCGCCGACGGGCATCATCCGCATCAACGAACACCCCGCGACTTTTGCGCTGACCAACGCAGCGGGCACGGCGCTGATGCCCGTCAACGGCAATGAATACCACAACCTCGCCGCCGGAATATACCTACACCGCTTCGGGGGCGAGCGGCTGTTCCGATCTGTTTACCCTGCACGTGCCGGTGGATAGCGCTACCTGCGACGGCTGGCAGCCCGAATTATGCGACTTGGCCATCGCCACCAATATGTCGGGTTTTGCCGACTGGGTGCCCGAGCGGCCCATGCGCAACCTCATGAAACACGTGCGCAGCGGCTTTATCGCCTTCGACGATGCCTGTTTTTGCTGGGATAACGGCAATGCCTCCGCCATCGCTACTGACGCTGCCAGCTATCCCACTCACATCCCGCAATCCGCCAACGGCGTGGACAACAAGGTGCGCTTTGTGATCTCCTCGGAAGGCGCCAACCTGCCGCCGGGCCAATCGTATGTACTGCTGTACGACGGAGAGGGAAACCTCGTGGTAAACGGCGGGGTGACGACGACCGGCAATACGCCCGGCAGGATACAATTTGACGTGAATCAGGTTGGGAATATTTTTTTTAATATAAATAGCTCGCAACCCGGCAATCACGTGCGCAATGTGCGCGTATTGCGCCTGGCCGATGAAACGGCGGATATCGAAGCCCAGCCTTTTTATGAAGGTTTTTTGGAGAAAATAGCGCCCTTTAGCGCGCTGCGATTTATGGATTGGGGCGCTACCAATCACAATCCTGTAGTGCATTGGGAAGACCGGTCCTCCACCGACTATTTCACGTATGCAGTGCCAACGGGCGTACCTTACGAGGTCATGATCCAATTAGCCAACCAGACCCACAAAGATGTGTGGATCTGCGTGCCCCATGCCGCCGACAGCAACTATATAGCCCAGATGGCGTCGCTGTTCCGCGACCAGCTCGATCCGGCGCTCAGCATCTACCTCGAATACAGCAACGAAGTGTGGAACTGGATTTTCGACCAGGCGCATTATAACGTGCAAACGGCCCCCTCCAACCTCAACTACGGGCGCGCCATGGCTGCGAGGGCGGGACGCACTTTCCGCATCTGGCACGAGGTGTTCGGCCCAGGAAAATCGAGGGTAAAACGCGTATTGGGCCTTCAGGCCGGCTTTAACTACCTCAACGAGCAGATCCTCTCGCAACTCGACCCTTCCGAATGGGATTTCGGCTCACCGACATCTTATCTGGGGCTCGACCACTCCGATACCGGTAACCCCGTATTGAACGTCGCCTCCACGCCGCAGGATATCATAGCCAATGCCCGCCATGCCTGGCAGGGTTTTAGGCCCGTTTTGAGGCAGGACTACAACAACGTCAAGTTATTTGGTAAACAAATTATCAACTACGAAGGCGGCCAGCACTTTGTGGGCAATGTATTCGGCATCGGTTACCCCTACCAGCAGGCTATGTACGACGCACAGTACAGCCCTGAAATTTACAGCCTCTACGACGACATGCTCGACACCATCAGAGTTTGGGGAAGTCGATTGTTTGGCAATTTTAGCCTGGCCAGCCGGCAGGAGAGTATCTATGGTTCTTGGGGGGTACTCAACGACATCGACATACAGCCGCCATACCTGCTTACTGCGCCCAAATACCAGGCCTTGCTCGACAACCTATGCCCGGGCATTCCCAATAGCACACCGCAAGAAGTAGAAGAGACTTTGCAGTCCTTCCTGGTTTTTCCCAATCCTACAAGTGGAGTATGTTGGTTAAAATTGGTAGAGGAGACTCCAACGCAAGCGAAAATATCGGTTTTTGATGCCTTGGGAAGGCGGGTGTTTTTAGTTGAAAAAGATAACTATCAGGTCGAGAACGGGTTTCAGATCGATTTATCGCCATTAGCTGATGGAATGTATATCGTGATAGTAAATTCCGGATCACGGCACTACACAAACACCATCATAAAGCACTAAAAACGAACAAATTGGATTAAGTCCAAATAAAACAACAGTTTATAGTACAATCTCATTAAAAAAACGAGAAAAATTTTATCTTTTCAGTAGTTTTGGCAGGAAAGTATAATCTCTCACCAAATAGCAGAATTATGTACTTAATTGAGCCGAATCCGAACTATGAACAGACTACTACAAATTTGCTGCCTATTTGTTATTTCGCTTGCCTATACTAACCAGGCCGGCGGACAGTGTACCAATCCGAGTATACCCTTGCCCGATGCTTCTACGCCCGTAAATGGCAACCCGGCAACTGCTTATTGCGTGACGCTCACCTTTAATCCTGCCCAAACAGGCTACCCGACGGGGGTTTCCATGCTGCTTCAACATACTTTTCAGGGGGATTTGGATGTATTTATCAACGCCTGCGGCAATACGCTGAACATCATGCAACGCCCCGGCGCTATAGGCAACTGCGCAGGTGGATCGCCCTTTGGCAATTCCAATGATATTGGTTCTCCTGGCAACCCTTCGCTGGTTACTTTCGCCGACGGCGGCGGGCCCGACCCCGAAAACGGCATCGCACTGGGCGGCGGTACGTATGGTATTACCTCCGACGATGCCTGTGGTGTGGGAACACCCGGTATCAACTCTTTCGCCTCTTTGTGGGCAGCCTGCCCCCCTGGCAATATCTCGGCACAGATCTGTATCGCCGACCACGCTTTCCTGGATTCCGGCGTGGCTCAAAATATTACGCTCAATTTTCCATCACCCATCATTTGCGGCTGCACAAACCCGCTTTCGCCCAATTACAACCCAAATGCCAACGTAGATGACGGTAGTTGCCTGCCCTGCGTTTTCACAGTCACAGCAACGCCCACCCAGCCCTCCTGCGCGTTGAACAACGGCTCCATAAGTATATCGCCTTCCGGCCCAGGTTATACTTATGCCTGGAGCCCCGGCTCGGTGAGCGGCGCTAACCCCACCAACCTGGCCCCTGGCTCATATTCGGTCACGGTTACCCAGACCGCCACAGGTTGTACAGGTACCGCCTCGGTGACCCTGAATGCCAGTCCGACCCTTACGGTCAGTGCTAATGCTACGCAGCCCACCTGCGGACAAAATAACGGCTCGATCAGCGTAACGCCATCCGGCGCAGGGTACACTTATACCTGGAATCCAGGCTCGGTGAGCGGTTCCAACCCTACCAATCTGGCGCCCGGCACGTATTCCGTCACGGTCACCCAAACTGCCGGCGGCTGCACCGGCACGGCATCAGTAACCCTCAATCCCAGCCTTCCCATATTGGCAAGTGCCACCCCTACCCAGCCTACTTGTGGACAAAACAACGGCTCGATCAGCGTGAATCCTTCAGGCCCAGGTTATTCCTACACTTGGAATCCGCCCTCGGTGAGCGGCTCAAACCCCACCAATTTGCCGCCGGGTGCGTATTCCGTGACGGTAACCCAAGCGGTTTCCGGTTGCACTGCCACTGCCTCGGCAACCCTGAACCCTAGCCCCACGCTCAACGTAACCATGACCCCCACACAACCCAGTTGCGGGTTAAATAACGGAGCTATAAGCGTATCGCCTGCTGGGGCCGGTTATACCTATACCTGGAATCCGGGTTCACTTAGCGGTTCTAATGTTACTAATCTCGGGCCCGGGTTTTATTCCGTTACGGTTACAGAAACGGCAAGCGGGTGTATGGCCAACGCTTCGGTCACTCTTAACCCCAGTTCGCCACTAGTAGCTACTGCCACCCCTACCCAACCCCCCTGCGCCTTTAGTAACGGCTCTATCAGCGTGACCCCCGCCGGTCCGGGCTATACCTATGCCTGGAATCCGCCTATAGTTGGCGGCGCTAATCCGATTAGCCTGGCCCCCGGGTCGTATACGGTAACCGTGACTGAAACCGCTACGGGTTGTATGGACGACGTCAGTGTTACACTTAACCCCAGTGCACCCCTAACAGTTACCCTAAATGTAGCTCAGCCCTCCTGTGGTCAAAATAACGGCGGAATAGCTGTATCCCCTGCAGGAGCGGGTTATACCTATGCCTGGAACCCTCCTTCTCTCTCCGGCCCAGCCGCCTTGAACCTGGCGCCGGGTACGTATTCGGTGACGGTTACCCAATTAGACGGGGGATGTACGGACGAAGCATCTGCTACCATAAACCCGAGCTCGCCGCCGATGGCCAATATTACTGCCAGCCCCGGCACTATTTGTGTAGGGCAATCCACTACGCTAACGGCTACAGGTGGCGGCACTTACACCTGGAGCACCGGGCAAACAGGCGCTGCAATTACGGTATCACCAGCCTCAACTACGAACTATTCGGTAACGGTGAATACCGCAGGCTGCGCCGCTACGGCCAATATTACGGTGACGGTAAATACCGTGACGGCAACAGCGACAGCCAGCCCCACAGCAATATGCGCAGGGGATGCCAGTACGCTAACCGCAACCGGCGGCGGAACCTATCAATGGAGCACCGGCCAATCCGGCGCCTCGATCACTGTAAACCCCGCCGCCGCCACCACTTACACCGTTACAGTGACCAACAACGGTTGCACCGATGACGCCAGTGTAACCGTGAATATCAACACAGTGACCGCAACGGCTACCGCCAACCCCAGCGTTTCTTGTTCCGGCGACCCCGTGCAGCTCACTGCCGGCGGCGGGGGGACCTATGCCTGGAGTACAGGCCAGGCAGGGTCTCCCATCGCCGTAAACCCTACGGCTACCACCACATATACCGTAACCGTCACCAATAACGGCTGTACCGACGTGGCCACCGTTACCGTGACGATTAATACCGTGACCGCATCGGCGACAGCCAGCCCCAGCGTCGCTTGTTCGGGCGATCCGGTGCAGTTAACAGCTACAGGCGGCGGAACCTATGCCTGGAGTACAGGCCAATCAGGCGCCACTATTACTGTAAACCCCACAGCCACTACAACTTATACCGTGACCGTCACCAACAATGGCTGTACCGACGTAGCCACCGTGACTGTAACAGTCAATACCGTCACCGCTTCGGCTGTCGCCAACCCCAATCCGATCTGCGAAGGCCAGTTCGCTACCCTCACAGCTAGCGGCGGGGGTACCTATGCCTGGAGCACGGGAGAAACCGGCGCTTCCATAATCGTAACCCCTGCTGCTACCACGGCTTACACCGTAACGGTGACCAACAATGGCTGTACCGATGATGCGGTTGTGAATGTGGTGGTTAATACCGTAACCGCCAATATTACCGCCGGCGCCAATCCAATTTGCTTAGGGAGTTCAACCAACCTGGTCGCCTCCGGCGGCGGCACATATGCCTGGAGCACCGGACAAACCGGATCAACTATCAGCGTTTCTCCAGCATCAACCACTACCTACACGGTGACGGTGACCAATAACGGCTGTACCGACGTGGCAAGCCTCACAGTGACGGTGAACTCCGCAACTGCTACCGCCTCGGCTGCCCCGTCAGTGATTTGCGAAGGCGGCTCTTCGGTTTTGACCGCTACGGGCGGCGGCACCTATGCCTGGAGTACAGGTCAAACCGGCGCCAGCATTACCGTAAGCCCTTTGACCTCAACAACTTATTCTGTTACAGTGACCAATAACGGCTGTACCGATGTAGCCAACGTGACCGTGAACGTGACTGTTGTCAACGGCCAGGCTACGGCAAGCCCCGCAGCAATTTGCGAAGGCGCAACGAGTACACTGACTGCAACCGGCGGGGGGACCTATGCCTGGAGCACCGGACAAAGCGGCGCCTCAATAACGGTAGCGCCTACTGGTACAACCACCTACTCCGTCACCGTCACCAATAATGGCTGTACGGATGTGGCCAACGTGACCGTAACAGTGAATTCGGTTACAGCAACGGCCACAGCCAACCCGAGTACGGTTTGTAGCGGGCAAGTCAGTATGCTAACCGCTACCGGTGGGGGGACCTATCTGTGGAGTACCGGGCAAACCAACGCTACGATCCCCGTGGTGGTAGGTTCTACAACAACTTTTTCCGTCACAGTGACCAATAACGGCTGTACTGACGTAGCTGCCGTTACGGTTAACGTCAACTCAGTGACGGCAACGGCAACGGCAAGTCCAAGTACGGTCTGTTCCGGGGATGCCAGCACGTTGACCGCTACCGGCGGCGGCACCTATGCCTGGAGTACCGGGCAATCCGGGGCTACCATCACTGTGAACCCCACAACCACAACAACTTATACCGTTACAGTAACCAATGGCGGTTGTTCAGGTGTAGCCAACGTGACCGTCAACGTAAATACTGTCACCGCACAGGCTTCGGCAAGCCCAACAGCGATCTGCGAAGGAGAGACTAGCACACTGACTGCTACGGGTGGCGGCACCTATGCCTGGAGTACCGGACAAATAGGCGCATCGATAACCGTGGCGCCTACGGCAACAACTACCTATACCGTCACTGTCACTAATAATGGTTGTACCGACGAAGCCGATGTAACCGTTACGGTGAACACAGTTACCGCGACAGCCACAGCCAATCCCGGTACCATCTGCGCTGGAAACCCCGTCCAGTTGACTGCCACCGGCGGCGGTACATACCAATGGAGTTCCGGACAAACAACCGCTACTTTCAGCGTGGCAATCGGCACCACCACCACTTTCTCCGTCACCGTCACCGATAGCAACGGCTGTACCGACGTAGCTTCCGTCACGGTAAATGTCATTTCAACCGTGGCGAGTGTTTCAGCAAGCCCCTCCACTGTTTGTCCCGGACTGTCTTCTGTGCTGACAGCTACCGGCGGCGGTACCTATCAATGGAGCACCGGGGAAACCGGCGCGTCTATCACGGTAACTCCCGCCGCTACTACTACTTATTCGGTAACGGTAACAAATAATAGCTGCGTAGACGTAGAACAAGTAACCGTAACGGTCGGGGCTGTTTTAACGCCTACTGTAACTGCAAGTCCAACTACAGTTTGTCCGGGTCAGAGTTCCGTGTTAACTGCCTCGGGCGGAGATACCTACAGCTGGAGCACCGGCCAATCAGGAGCTTCCATCACCGTGGCGCCTACCACCACAACTACCTATTCGGTAACAGCTACCAATAACGGCTGTACCGGCACCGCCACCGTGACAGTCACCGTGGATCCCAGCCTAACGGCTACGGCTACGGCCGGCCCTATGACCATTTGCGAAGGGCAATCAAGTACGTTATCCGCTACCGGCGGCGGCGCTTATGCCTGGAGCACCGGCCAATCGGGGTCGCCTGTTTCGGTGTCGCCCACCACTACCACTACTTATACCGTGACGGTGACCAATAACGGCTGTACGGGTACCGCCGATGTAACCGTCAACGTGACTCCTCCCCCCTCTGCCACTGCGATTGCCAGCCCCTCGACCATCTGTGCCGGGCAAGCCAGTACGCTAACGGCCACCGGCGGCGGCACTTACTTGTGGAGCGACGGACAAATCGGCGCTTCTGTAACCGTGATGCCTTCTTCGACTACCACTTATACCGTGACGGTAACCAACAACGGCTGTACCGCCACCGCCACCGTGACAGTCAATGTAAATCCTTTGCCTACACCCACTGCCTCAGCAGATCCTTCTACCATTTGTGCCGGGCAAACCAGTACGCTAACTGCTTCCGGCGGCGGCACTTACCAATGGAGCAGCGGACAAAACGGCGCCACGATTTCAGTATCGCCCACCTCCACTACTTCATATACCGTGACGGTAACCAATAACGGTTGTTCAGCTACCGCAAATGTGACGGTGAATGTCAATCCTTTGCCCACGCCGACAGCCTCGGCCAGCCCGGCGACAATATGTGCCGGGCAATCCAGCACACTGACTGCTTCGGGTGGCGGCACTTACGCCTGGAGCTCGGGCCAAACAGGCGCTACGATTAACGTATCGCCCACCGCTACGACTACTTATACCGTAACCGTGACAAATAATGGCTGTACGGCTACTACCGATGTAACAGTGACCGTAAACCCGCTGCCTATACCTACGGCCTCGGCCAATCCCGCAGCCATTTGTTTGGGGGAATCTGCTACGCTGACGGCTACCGGCGGCGGCACTTACCAGTGGAACGGCGGGCAATTCGGATCTCCCATACAGGTTTCTCCCGCTTCAACTACCACCTATACAGTAACCGTCACCAATAACGGCTGTACGGGTACTGCCGATGTGACGGTAACAGTTAATTCAACTACCGCCACCGCCTCCGCCATACCGGCAACAATTTGTCCGGGCCTTACTTCTACTTTGACGGCAACCGGCGGCGGAACTTACGCCTGGAATACCGGACAAAGCGGCGCATCTATTTCTGTAAATCCAACCGCAACGACTACCTACACGGTGACCGTCACGAATAATGGCTGCACCGATGAGGCTATGGTCACTGTAAACGTCGAAAATAATCTCAGCGCTACGGCTACTGCCAGCCCAGCCGCTATTTGTGCCGGGCAATCCAGCACGCTAACAGCCACCGGGGGCGGCACTTATGCCTGGAGCTCGGGCCAATCGGGCGCCACTATTTCCGTTTCGCCGCCCGCTACCACCACCTATACGGTGACGGTGACCAATAACGGCTGCACGGGCACAGCCAGCGTAGCGGTGATGGTAAATCCGCTACCCACAGCTACCGTTACAGCCAGTCCAACGTCTATTTGCGTGGGGCAAACCAGCACGCTAACCGCTACCGGCGGCGGTACTTATCAGTGGAGCACGGGGCAGTCCGGCCCGGCTATTCTTGTTACACCACTCTCTACGACAACGTATCAGGTGACTGCCACCAATAACGGCTGTACAGGCACAGGCAGCGTTACTGTAACGGTAAACCCCTTGCCCAACCCCACAGCCTCGGCTAATCCGGCCTCTATTTGTGCCGGGCAAACCAGCACGCTCACGGCCACCGGTGGCGGTACCTATCAATGGAATACCGGACAATCTGGCGCTACTATAACAGTAAGCCCTCAATTTACCACGGCGTACCAGGTCACGGTGACTACTAACGGCTGTTCCGCTACAGCGGATGTCACGGTTACCGTAAATCCGCTACCCACACCTACCGCTACTGCAAGTCCGGCGGCTATTTGTGCCGGACAAACCAGCGTCCTCACTGCCACCGGCGGCGGCACATATCAATGGAGTTCAGGCCAATCCGGCGCCACTATTGCCGTTTCGCCTGCTACTACTACAACCTATACGGTAACGGTAACCAATAATGGCTGTACAGGTACCGCATCGGCTACCGTAGTGGTCACTCCATTACCTATGCCAACAGCTGTGGCCAACCCTGCCGTATTGTGCGCCGGGCAGTCTACTACCCTGACCGCCACCGGCGGCGGGACATACCTGTGGAGCACCGGGCAAAGCGGCGCCAATATCACGGTTACACCTGCTGCAACAACAAGCTTCTCCGTCACTGCCACCAACAACGGCTGCTCTGGCGAAGCACAAGTGACCGTCACCGTCAATACGACGACAGCAACAGCAACCGCTGCCTTGTCTACGGTATGCCCGGGGCTTTCTACTACCTTAACCGCTACCGGCGGCGGCACTTATGCCTGGAGCACCGGACAAAGCGGCGCCACCATAGCGGTGACACCCGCGGCTACGACAACCTACACCGTAACAGTGACGAACAACGGTTGTACTGACGTAGCGGCTGTGACCGTATCTGTCAGCAATGTGCTCGTACCTACCGTAACAGCGGATCCTCCATCCATCTGCACAGGCCAAAGCACGGTACTCACCGCTTTTGGCGGCGATACTTTTATGTGGAGTACCGGACAAACCGATCCCTCTATCACTGTTATGCCCTCAGTTACCACTACTTATTCTGTGGAGGTAGGCCTTAATGGCTGTACGGGTTCTTCCAGTATTACAGTGGTCGTCAATCCGCTGCCTGTTCCCGCTGCCATAGCCGGCCCCGCCATCATATGTGTGGGTGAATCTACCACGCTGACCGCTACCGGCGGCGATACCTTCCAGTGGAGCACAGGAGAAAGCGGTTCTTCCATTAGCGTGACACCTGCAGCCACAACTACCTATTCGGTAACGGCTACCAGCACCGGTTGTACCGCAACTACCGATGTAACCGTTGTGGTCAACCCCTTACCGGTAGCTACGGCATCGGCTACGCCTGACTCTATCTGTACCGGACAATCCGCCACACTAACGGCCACCGGCGGCAGCATGTATATGTGGAGCACCGGACAATCAGGCGCATCGATTACGGTGACGCCGGCTTCCACGACAATGTATACCGTTACTGTTACCGCCAATGGCTGCAGCAGCCTGACCAACACAACGGTAGTCGTTAATCCATTGCCTGTTCCAACTGCTTCGGCAAGCCCAGCCACATTGTGCATCGGGCAATCTACCACGCTGACAGCCGGCGGCGGCGATACCTATGTATGGAGCGACGGACAATCGGGGGCTTCTGTCGAGGTGACACCCGCATCCACCACAACCTACGCCGTGACCGTTACAAGTGCATTTGGCTGTCAGGCTACAACCTCCACGACTGTCACCATTAATCCGCTGCCCACTGCGACTGCATCACCCGAAACCATTTGCCTGGGCCAATCAGCCGTATTGACAGCCGGCGGCGGAACAACTTATTCCTGGAGCACCGGCCAAACGGGTGCAACGATTACGGTTACTCCCACGGCTACCACCACATACACAGTAACGGTCACCGCCAACGGCTGCACCGACACCACCGAAGTAACCGTAACCGTCAATGAAGTGAATGCCTCTGTTTCGACCTCAGCCACGACTATCTGCCCGGGACTGCCGGTTGTGCTTACAGCCTCCGGCGGCGGCACTTATTCCTGGAACACCGGCCAAGCCGGGGAAACGATTACGGTAAACCCCGTTGTCAATACCACATATTCGGTAACGGTAACCAACCAGGGATGTACCGGTCAGGCGTCTGTTACGGTAATGATGGGCGATACGCTGACGCCCACTATCATCGCCATCCCGGATACGATATGTACTGGCGAATCAGCCACGCTAACCGCAGAAGGCGGCGGCACGTAGCCATGGAGAAGCGGACAAACATCGGCCTCCATCATGGTGACACCTACTTCAACTACAACATATGTGGTTACAGTTACGAATAGCGGCTGCATAGGCGCAGCTCAAATGACAATAGTAGTGAACCCGCTACCCGTTCCCGATGTGCAAACTTCCGCCCCTGTGATATGTGACGGCGAGTCGGCCACACTTACGGCAAGTGGCGGTAGCACCTATTTATGGAGTACGGGCGATACAGATGCGATCATTAGCGTATCTCCTTCCCAAACAACCCTCTATTCGGTTACCGTTACCGAAAATGGATGCAGCGCTACCGCTTCGACCACTTTAACCGTCAACCCTATACCCGTCGCACTGGCACAACCCGATACCATTTGCGTGGGCCAATCCGCTGCGCTCAGCGCCTCCGGTGGCGACGTATACCAATGGAGCACCGGACAAAGCGGAGCTTCTATCACCGTTTCTCCTGTGGTGACTACAACTTACAGTGTAACAGTCATTGATGAGGGCTGCACTTCAGTGATACCCGTAACCGTTACCGTAAACCCATTGCCTGTACCCGTCGCAGTGGCGTCTCCTCCAGTTATCTGCCTCGGCCAATCTACTACATTGACCGTAAGCGGGGGCGCCACTTTTGTGTGGAGCACCGGACAAAGTGGCGCTGCCATTACCGTCACACCCGGCTCATCGGCGACCTACGGGATTACGGCCACTGAAAATGGTTGTGTAGGTACTACTCAAATAGGGGTTACAGTCAACACGCCTCCATCAGCAGTCGTCACGCTCAACGCCGACGTCTGCAACGGCCCCGGAGGCCCGGCTACGCTCGATTTCAGCGCTTTGGTAATCGGCGGCGACCTGGGCGGCGTCTGGACCGACTTGCAAAACTCCGGCGCCACAGGTACTTTCCCGACGCTCGACTTTACAGGCGTAACAGAAGGTAGTTACCTGTTTCGCTACACTACGCAAAGCGCCGCAGCCCCCTGCCAGGAGGCTATCTACGATGTGACTGTACAAGTTGTATTCTGTGATTGTCCTTCCGTAGCCACCAGTGCCGCCGGACCGCTTTGCAACACAGGCGGTTCGCTCAACCTTACCACCTTGCAGCAAACCAGCGAACCGGGCACTTGGAGCATTGTCGCTGCCCCCGCGGGCAGCAACCCGGCAAGCATAACAAACAGCATTTTTAACGCCGCCAACGCCGACGCCGGCCAATACGAAATCCGGTTTACGCTGATCAATACCCCGCCTGCCGGTTGCCCGGCGTTTTCAACCCAATTTATCCAGGTAGACGACGCCGTTTTTGCGGGCCAACCTGAGCCGGCGGTGCATTTCTGCGTGGGTTCGAGCGAAGTCGTCAATTTGTTCGACTTGCTGCAAGGCGAGGACCTGGGCGGACAATGGACGGAGACCTCCGCCGTGCCCTCCACCAGCGGAGCATTCCAACCCGCTGCAGGTAGTTTCGCTCTTTCTGGACAGCTTCCTGCAACTTATCGCTTCCGCTACCTACTCAGCACCGGCGGTGTTTGTCCAGCCAGCGAGGCAACCGTAAGCGTCGTGGTGGAACCCTCGCCCGTGGCCAACGCAGGCGCCGATATGGCTCTCGATTGCATTATTACATCGGTAACCCTCAACGGCGCCAACTCGTCTTCAGGGCCCCATATCAGCTATCTCTGGTCGACTACGGATGGTAATATCACTTCGGGAATAAATACTGCCACGCCTGCCGCAAATACAGCAGGGGTTTATCTGCTCACGGTAAACCAATATTACTTACGGCTGCTCGGCCACCGACGAAGTAACCGTAACGGCCGATAACATTCCTCCTCAAAACGCTGTAGTATCCGTACAAAACCCGGAGGTGCCACAACGAAACCAACGGCGCTGTGTCGGTTATTTCAGTAACCGGCGGTAGTGGCCCATTTTTGTATTCTTTTAATGAGCAACCCTTTTGGCGAGCCCTAACTTTCAAGTCTGGGTGCAGGTGTTTATCCTCTAATAGTGGAAGACGCCAATGGCTGTCGCTGGGAAACCAGCATCGAGCTCGAAAATCCGCCCGCTATTTCCGTAAACGCCGGGCCCAATGTCACCATTTTTTATGGCGACAGTACCCGCTTAGAAGCTGACATCACGCCTTCCAGCGGCAATTATACCATTACATGGACGCCTTCCGACAGCCTGTCCTGCACCTCGTGTCCGCAGCCCCTGGCCACCCCCGATTCGACGGTGACCTACCACGTGCTTGTCACGGATGAAAACGGCTGTACCGCCACCGATGAAGTGACTGTTTTTATAAAATTCAAACCCGACGTATACATCCCCAATAGTTTTTCACCCAACGGCGATAACATCAACGATATTTTCATGATCTATGCAGGAGACCGAATCGACAAAATACTGGAACTCGAAATTTATTCCCGCTGGGGAGAATCCGTATTTTACGTCGCCAATTTCCTGCCCAACGATCCGCAATACGGTTGGAATGGCATGCACCGGGGCAAACCTGCCGTACTCGATGTGTATGCTTATTTTGCCATCGTGCTTTATAAAGACGGCAAGCAAAAATTGTTTAAAGGAGATG
>JADKAE010000028.1 GCA_016715405.1 Saprospiraceae bacterium
ACACCATTTCCTGATACAGGAACGCTTGCAGGGGGATGCCGGCGATATATTCTTTAGACTCGAAAAAATGGATGGACTTTTCAAAACGGCAATCGTGTTGCGATAATCATTAATGCTCGAATAAATGGTGGCTTCTATCAACCGGCCGCAAAATTGCAGCCGGTAGGTATCAAATTTTTGCATCGGCCCTTTTAGTTGTTGCCAATACAATTTTGCCTGTTCATGAATCTGCTCTTTCGTCGATTTGCTATTCACATAATTGGTAATCAAATGAGTATACAACTCTTCCGAAGCATTTTCCCAATGGTAGAGATCTTCATAAGTAGCGGCCAACTGCCGGTAATACTCGTGGCGTTTTTGATCGCCCTCAGCGATCCGAAGTGCAGGCGCAGTGTGCGCGCCATTTCCTGGACTACGTCCGTAAACTCGTATTTGATTCTTTTTAAGTACGTCCTCGGCTAAAGCAGCCGGCACGTGGCGGGCATTTTCCCCTGCATGATCTTGATGGCCGCCCATTGCTTGTAGCACTCAAAATAAGCGCGCTGCCTGGCATGATAGTGCGGCTCGATCAACTCGATCTCGAATAGTTTGTCTAAGAGGAATGTTTTGAGCTGGGTTTTGACCCGGTTGTATGGCGTGACGCTTTTTTCTTTGGGAAACAACACCGACCTGGCTTCTTCATCCGTCGTCACTTTCCCTTCCGCCACCAATTGATACAATGCCTGGGTCTTGGCATCCCATCTGAGTATACCTCCTTGGCGTTCCAACGCTTTCAATTTACCCTTTGTAATAATCGAAACCAATTCCCTGAGCTCTTGCATGCTTTGGCGACGTGTTGATCAATCAATATTAGCAGAGAGGGGACAAATGGGGTAGTAACAATTACAGCGTGCAATGTAAGAACAATTACGTATTAAAACAAATCCAAAACTAAAAAGGATGGCCGCCCATGGCCATCCTGCTATTGTCCACTGTTTTCACAATGAAACACTGTACTCTTTCCTGTTATACGCTGTCTGCTGCGGTTCGTTAAGAGTCCGGCACCCATTTAAAGCAATATTTTAGGGGGAACTACATTACGTTTTTCTTGCATGGGCGCCGGTTTGAGCATCTTGTCATTCTCTTGTATCTGCCTGTCCGGGTAGTCGACCTCCGGCGTTTATACGCCCGTGATATCGATGACGATTACTTTGTTGCTTCTACTTTCCATCGTTGTGTAAATTTGTTTCACGATGTAAAAGTATTAGCACCACCTATATGTCTAATGGACAGATATACAGGCTCAATCGCTTGCAATAAATATATAATCTATGTATTATCTAACATGTAAAATGTTATTATTCAATTTTTTATAAAATTAAAAAACATATTAAACCACCTCGAAACACCTGTGATTACTACTGAATAAATATAAATTATAATATGAAATCGACCTCAAAACTCGCTTATACAAGCGCAAAAGCCCCAGAGGATGCTATGTAAACACGCATTTCTCTCAGACAAAGCACGAGCCCTGCGATTGCCGCCGGGGCTTGTATACTTGCTTGGGGAGGTTTTCTATTACAATCTCCCACAACTTTTCGTACGGTATGATTTCAATCTCGTGCGACTGGTTGGCGATCTCTGCCGGCGCAGATTTCAGCATCTCTACATATTTCTCCGCTTTCCGGGTCACGGCTTCCCGGTGAAATGACCCTTCCGGGATTTGCAAGAGCATTTTGATAAAGCAGTTGCTGCGAAAAGTATCGTTGCGCTTTAAATAACGGCTGCAATATTTTTCAATAGCCTCTACCCTATCAATCGCCTTTTCATAGTCTTTGCCCGAAATCATGAATAATATCTGCAGGATCAATACCGGTATGTGCATGCCCCGCCGGTCCTGTGAAAAAACTGGAATATCATTCAAAAAACGGGCTATTTTGAATTTCTCCGTTTTTTCAGCCGCCCCCGTTTGGGTGATCAGCCCTACATGCAGGAGATAGTGCAGGTATGCTTCATATATACGCCAGGACTCTGTAATATGATCGGGCTGTTGCGCAAATTTGGCGTGCTGAATGGTCGCTTCGCATACGCGCAATGCATCGGTGTAATTTCCCGTGTGCATGCCGAACAGAAAAAATAATTCCTGGAATTTGTACCAATTGAAACTACCCTCATCAAAATATACGTTGCTGAATTTTTCAAACAGCATTTTGCCTTTTTCGTATTCCCCCAGCTGCAAATAACATACCATCAATTGATAGTAAAATACCTGTAGCGGTATCCCCGAGTGGTAGGGTTTCTTTGAGAAAAATTCGATGGCCGCCTCACTCAACCCCGCAGCCGTGAGGTAATCCCCGCTGCTCGTATATATGGTGAGTTGTATGATACGGGCGCAAAGCTGCAATTTGAACGACTCGGAGATCTTCAACTTCGGCTGCAAGCGCTCGAAATATTTCTCGGCCTGATCGCGCGTGAGCTCGCGCGTCGATTTGCTATTTACATGGTAAATGCTAAGGTCGGTGTATAATTCTTCGGCTTCGTTTTCGGCAGCCCACACGACCTGATAATATTGGTATTGCGACTTGTAATAATTGTACTTTTTGGCGTTTCCTTCTATAGTGCTGTAATGCAGGCGCAATAAACGCACTATTTCCAAGGTCAGATCGGTAAAATCAAATTTGATGGTATACTTTAATAAATGTTCAAGTAAATCAATCGCGGTGTATTTGGCATTTCGGGATAACAAGATCATGGCCATCGACCATTTCTTGTGGCAGTCATAATACGCCAACTGCCGGTCTGTCAAACTACTGTGATTAATATCGACTACAAAAAGCGCATTGAGCAAACGCTCTTTTAGTTTGTTTTTTAAACTGGGCAAACGAGTATACTCCCCGTTCGACTTATATACCAAACGGCGCGCATCTTCATCTGTAGCTACCTTGCCACAGGCGATCCCATTGTATAGCTTTTCCATCAAAGAGTTCGCTTCGAAAAGTATACTACGCCATCCACTCGCTTTTACTCTTTGACCATTGAGCAACGTCACCAACTCTACTAAATCTTGCATTATTAGTAGTTAATTTGTGCAATAAACTTGGGTATTAACCGATTGTTGGGAATCGACTTTGCAGTTTTATTCTGCGTATTTAGTAGTGCCGCTCAAAAGATTTTTATAATATTCAACCAACTATGTGCTTACACGCTATTGCTTATAACAGCAGTTAGCGTATAATAAAAAACCGAACCTTCCTGAATTTGAGCGTTAACCCGTTGAGATGAGATTGATGAGTGTTTCCATGTGTGAATATTTGTTTCTTACTTTCTTTATCGTAAGATAAGATTAAATGTTACATCTTAGAAAGCATGAATAAGAATAATTTATTTTATAATTCTTAAACACATGCTTATCAAATTATTAAATAAATAAAAAATAATATACTTATAATCAATTGATTAATAGACACTTAAAATAATCAAAAAAAGACCGCACTGATTGCTCATCAGGCGGTCTTGTTTATTACCCGGCATTGGGTATTGGCTTATGGAGGCGTAATATCAATTATGATGACTGCCTGACAAATATGCCCGGTAATGAAAATAGTGCTGGGTAGATGTACTGTGTTCATTTGCTGTAGTTTGTATTTTGTGTTTATTGTGAACCTTCCCTTGTTAAATGGCATGAAAATACCCGCCGACTTCCGCCATATCGCTAACGCGTATCGCTGCCGTTGACATAATTGTCAGACCAAATCCGGTTTTTGTTTTTTTGTAAATTTGTTTCACGCACACGCTAATACACAATAATGGACGCTGTGCTTGTCCCTCTTGTGGATTGCATGTTTACCAAATCAATACATTGGTAACTAATGTGATAACTTCAAAGCTCGGAAATCGTTGGGAGGAAAGTAATCATAGGGAAGACTAACCACTTCTTCTTCAAGTGCTGTTTGCATTACAAAGGAAATAAATATTTTTACAATATTTAAATAATAAGTAATATATATTTTTGCGGTCAAACAAAAAATATCTTCTAATTACTTGTTTATCAAGCAAATAAGCTTGTTTTTTATATGAAATATTTATTCGTTCTGTCAATTCCAGGACATCCGTTTAGCCCGGTGCGCCTATTGCCCCGGCTGCTTTATCTCGTAATCGTCTTTGGTTTTTGACTGACGAACCATCTCTTTTACATCTTCCAATAACTGCTTGGCATCATACACTATGCCATCTTTCACGGTGTACTTCACACCGCCTACTCTTACCACCTCATTGTTAGCATCAAGCGCGATAGCGCCGGTGCCGTAAAGCACTTGAAGATTCTGCAGCGGGTTTTGGTCGATGATCACAAAATCGGCCAGTTTGCCTACTTCAACGGTGCCGATTTCTTTCTCCATGCCCAGCGCCTGCGCGCCGTAGAGGGTGGCCGAGCGAATCACTTCGAGCGGATGAAAACCCGCTTCGCGCAGCAATTCCAACTCGCGGATATAGGCAAAGCCGTACAACTGGTAGATATATCCCGAATCGGAGCCCGCCGTGACGCGCCCTCCTCTGTTTTTATATTCGTTTATAAATGCCATCCACAGGCGGTAGTTTTCGCGCCAGGCTACCTCTTGTTCGGTGCCCCAGTTATGCCAATAAGAGCCGTGCGAAATGCGGCTGGGCATATAAAACTGCCAGAGGGAGGGCAGCGTAAATTCTTCGTGCCATTCGGCTCTGCGCGCGCGCATGAGGTCGCGGTTGGCTTCGTAGATATTGAAGGTGGGGTCGAGGGTGAAGTCGAGCGACAACATCTCGTCCATCACTTTGTTCCAATGCGCAGAGTGAGGCGGCGCCGCCTGTTTCCACAATTTGCCGGCTTCTTCAAAGCGGTTTTGCTCGTTTTGGTAGTTATAATCGAGGGGATAGTTTTGTACGGTTTGGTTTTCAAAAAGCGCTTCCGGCAAGCCGTACCAGTGCTCCATAGAGGTGAGCCCGGCGCGGGCCGACTGCAGGGCATTCCAGCGGGCCACGTCCATTTGGGCATGGTGGCAGGCCGAGCGCAAGCCGATTTTTTTGTTTTCTTCGAGGGCAGCAGCCATGATCTGTGGCGGGGCGCCAAAAAATTTGATGCCGTCGGCGCCTTTTTGGGCGTTGCTTTTTACCCACTCCCGCGCCTGCTCGGGCGTGCTGATGGGCTCGTCGCGGCCCATTCCAAATACAGTATAGGCTTTGATACGGGGCGCTACGACTTCATTGCGCTCACTGCGGCCGCGGTGATCCAATACCCAGTCGAGGCCGTTGCCGCAAGCCGGGTCTCTGATGGTGGTTATGCCGTGGGCCAGCCAGAGCTTAAAGACGTATTCGGCATAGGCGCCCTGCTCGCGGCCGCCGATGTGGCCGTGCATATCCACAAAACCAGGCAGCAGGTACATGCCTTCGCAGTTGTATTCTTTGCCGCCGTCTTTGAGCTTGGGCCTGCGTTCGGGACTAATAGGCACACCGGGGTAACCTACGTTTTTAACTTCTTTGATGCGGTTTTTCTCCACCACGATATCCACCGGGCCCGTGGGCGGCGCGCCGTTGCCATTGATCAGCGTGACTCCGCGAATGATCAATTGCTCGTATGGCCCGTCGCCCTCACCAGATCGGCGGGCAGGCGCTTTTTCGACTTGCGCAAAAATAGACAGGTTTAAACACAACAGACAGGCCAATAACAACGTACGTCGCATGGTTGAACTTGTTAAGGTGAAAAAACGGCTTACATGTTTACTAAACTTTTGAAGTTTAGTAAACATTCATGGCTTTTATGTTTACTAAACTTTCGAAGTTTAGTAAACATTCATGGAATTAGAAAAAGAATTTAATAAAAGAAAAACGCACACGCGGTTGCTTCGTATTTACCCACTTAAAATAAGCGCGGGCCAGTTTTACCCGCACGACGCGCCAGCGGTAATAAAGCGGAGATTGCAGGTTTTTATCCAGCCAGGCCCGTACTATTTCTATTTTATAAATAAGAAAAATAAAAAGCTCACAAATAAAACGGCGCCGGTAAAACTCTGCCAGGGATTCAACGATCGATACAGGAGTTGCGATAAGCCGATGCCCAGCCAGGTGCCGTATAAGATGATGTAGTGCACCGAATAGATGGTGAGCGTCTCGCTGCCTATTTTGGTGATCAATACCGGTACATAGCGGAAGAAATGCAAAACCCACATAAAAATGGATACCACGATAAATACATGCCCCAGTCGCCAAAACAGGTAATTGCCAAAAAGAAGCAGCTTATACGTACCTCCAGTGGTAATATCGATCAGGGCCGTGAGCATGGCGTGCGAATACAAGGTGAGCGCCAGGCCGACCGCGGCCAAAACCAGCGGCATCCAGTGTGTGAAAGCGAGCGTAGGTTTTTTGTGAAGCATGTATCCCAACACGCCGCCAAACATGGTGTATCCCACCCAGGGCACAGGCGTAAATACCGACCCGCGCGCCATGGTAAAATAATTAGCCAGTAAGGTGGGCAGCGCCGACCAGTCTGCTCTCTCTGCCGCAGGATTTATAAAAAACACCAACAAACCCAGCGAGGCCAGCAAACCCCACATGGGCACGCGCAGTTTCTGGTGCACGGCGTAGGAGCCTACAAGCAGCAGAATAGCTATACCTATACAATGCAGCACATCTACCACAAAAAACGAGGGGTATACCCTGCCAATGAGTAAACTCGGAAAATTGAACTTGAGCAGATAACCCAGCGCAATGAGAAAAACGCCGCGCCGAAGCCCTTTTTGCACCCTTATGTTTTGTGCAAGCGGCCTGCCGTCTTTCATCAATAAATAAATGAATACCAATCCGGTAGAGAAAAAGAAGATAGGCGCCGTCAAACCCCGCATAAAAAACCAAACCGAATAAATGGCATTGTTTGGGTCGCGGTATTCCGGGGCGAGCATCGTATCCACAAAATGGCCTTGCAACATCATAAGGATAGCAAAGGCGCGCAACACATCAATGAAGACGACGCGGGGTGAGCGGATGCTCGTCAGGTTGGTAGAATTTGACACTATGCAGTCTTAATTAGCTCCAGTTCTGATAATATAAGATACCCCCTTTGGATGCACAAATGTACCAAAAGTAACAGTTCCAGCGAAAAAAAAGTTGAGTTAGCGTTTGACTACCAATTCTCGTCTTCGTCGAGCTCGTCTTCATCCAATATGTCATAAGCCATATCGATGATTTCCCAGTCGAACCATTGGTTGAAGGTGTCAAAGCTGCGCTCGGCAGGCCAGGCCTCTTCATCAGATGCAAACCCACTCAGCTCTTCTGCAAAGATGAGTTCGTAAAACTTCCGCACCACAGCCTCTTCATCGGCCTCATCCGTCTCTTCCGCATTCACGAGATAGACGTTTTTGATGGGATGTTCTTTGATGTTCATCGGCTCCGACGGATCTACTTTATTGATCCAGTCGTAGTAAGGTTGTTTGGCCCTCACCAGGATGCCGCTGCGTTCTACGTATTCGGTTAAGTAACCCATATGCTGATTTTTTGTTCTCTGTTCTCTGTTCTCTGTTCTCTGTTCTCTGTTCTCTGTTCTCTGTTCTCTGTTCTCTGTTCTCTGTTCTCTGTTCTCTGTTCTCTGTTCTCTGTTCTCTGTTCTCTGTTCTCTGTTCTCTGTTCTCTGTTAAGTTTAAATGGCAAAGGTAAGGAACGGAGAACGGATAACAGAGAACAGAGAACGGACAACGGACAACCGACAACGGATAACAGAGAACTATTTCCCGCACCCGCACATCGTCGGCATAAAGCTGCCCGTGTTGGTGTCCATCGGCCAGGCGTTGCCGCTGCCTTCTTCTTCGAAAAACAAGGGCAGGCGCTTGCGGTCGTAGTTGCCTATTTCATTCATCGTGGCGGCATCGTACAGGCGGCCGTTGATCATGGTGTAACGCACTTTTTCGGAGTTGCGTATATTTTCCATGGGGTTTTGATCCAAAATAATGAGGTCGGCCAATTTGCCGGTTTTGATGGAGCCGATCTCTTTGTCCATGCCCAGGTATACAGCCCCGTTGATGGTGGCGCATTTGAGGGCCTGGTGGTTGCTCATGCCGCCCTGGGCCAGCATCCACAATTCCCAGTGGGCGCCGAGGCCCTGCAATTGGCCGTGCGCGCCCAGGTTGATGTTGACGCCGGCGTCTTGCAATTTCGTACACGATTTGGAGGTCAATATATGGCCGTTTTCGTATTCTGCTTCGGGCGCCATGGTGCGGTGGCGGGCGCGGCTGTCAACCACTGCGCGGGGGGTAAACCGCAGCAGGCGGTCTTTTTCCCACACGTTGGTGTGCTGATACCAGTAGTTTTCGCCGTTGAGGCCTCCGTAGTTGACGATCAGCGTAGGCGTGTTGTGGGTTTTGGTTTTCGACCAAAATTGCACCACGTCGTTGTACAGCGGCGCCACGGGTATGTTGTGCTCGATGCCGGTATGGCCGTCGGCTACCATGCTCAGGTTGTGGTAGAAAAACGAACCGCCCTCGGGTACGACCAAAATGCCCAACTCTCTGGCAGCTTGAATAAACTGCTGGCGCTGCTCGCGGCGCGGCTGGTTGTAGCTTTTCACCGAAAAGGCGCCGTAGGCCTTGGTGCGCCGGATGGCCGAACGCGCGTCGTCGAGGCTGTTGACCACGGCCTTGAAGTCGCCGTCGGCGCCATACAGGATAGTGCCAGTGGAATACAAGCGCGGCCCTACCATGTAGCCGGCTTTGATCATCTCCGATTGGGTGAAGATCATCTCCGAATTAGAAGAAGGGTCGTGGGCGGTGGTGACGCCGTAGGCCAGGTTGGCGAAGTAGTGCCATTGTTGCTGCGGACTAATGCCGTAGCGGAAGTTGCCCAGGTGGCCGTGTACGTCGATGATGCCCGGCATGATGGTTTTGCCGCTGCAGTCGATTACCCGGGCGCCGCGCGGCACTACAACCTTCGGCCCCACGGCTTTGATGCGGTTACCCTCTACCAATATCGTTCCTTTGGCGATCCCCTCGTCGCCCTCCATGGTGATAATGCGGGCGTTGGTAAGGGCTATCGTGCCCTCGGGTTTGTCCATCGGCAGTTTCAGCCCTATTTTGAGGCCCACGGTGTCTACCGGCGGTATCGAATCGGGGGCGCCTTCCAGGAATTTAAAGCGCTGGGAAAGTTCTTCGCTGTAGTATTCATCGCCGAGGGTCCAGTACAGCTTTTTGCTGTCGGGCGACCAGTGCAGGTTGATGCCGGCGTCGCGGGCTACCTGGGCCACGGGAATGGCTTTGGTGCCGGCCGACAGGCCTACTGACTGCCCGGGCATGGGCATGGGCGCTACGTATACTTTATATAGTTCGGAAAACGCCACCCACTTGTTGTCGGGACTCGGTGTAAACTGGGTGGTGTATTGGGTATTAAAAATCGTCTTTTCGTCGCTGCCGTCGAGTTTGACGCTGCGATATGTTTTGGTAATGCTGCCGAAAATATAACCGCCGGTCTGGAAGAAAATGCGCTGTCCATCGGCGCTGAAGGTGGGGTATTCGCCGTTGGGCGTCACCAGCGTGGCTTTGCCGCCGCCGGCGGGAATAGTGTAAATACCCGGCTCGGTGCAATAGGTAAATCCCTGGTGGTCGTTGCCGCCTTCTTTTTGGTACACGATCGTTTTTCCGTCGGGAGAAAACGAAGGCGTGCGGTAAATGCCTTTTTCGGTGGTTACTTTGGTGGTGGCGCCAGTAGCCAGGTTGAGCCGCATGATGGCGCCTTTATCCGTATCGCTCCAGGTCACGTACACGATCTCCTTGCCGTCGGCAGAAAAAGCCGGTTCGTATTCGAAAATTTTGCTGTTCGTAAGTCTGACGGGCGTGCCGTTGGGCAAATCTTTTTCCACAAATAACCCGTTGCGTTAAATACCAGCAACTTCCCGTCGGGAGAAGTTTTGGCATGGCGGATCACATGTATGTCGAATTGGTCGGTAAACACCGGATTATCGAAACGCACCGTCTCCTGGAAGCGGTGTTTGGCTTTCACGCTAAAGGGAATTTGCGCGGCTTTGCCATTGGCGGCGTCCACCTTCCAGAGTTTTCCCTGTCCCCAGATCACAATATGTTTGTCGTCGGGCATCCAGTCGAAACCGGGATAAATACCGAAGATCGTCCAGGCTTCTTGTTGGTCTTTGCTCAAACCCTCGTAAATCGGGAATTCCTTGCCGGTGGACAGTTCGTGGATAAACAGCACCGATTGTTCGCGTACGCGGCGTACAAAAGACAGTTTTTTGCCGTCGTTCGACAGTTGTGGGCGGCAGGCGCCGCCGGGGCCGCCGGTGATATCTTCTGTTTTGCCTTCCTGGCGGTCGTAGCGCCTGATCACAAAAATCTGGCTATTGGGGTCTTTATTGTATTGAAAATACCCACCCGGGTACATATCCTCGCTAAAATACACATAACGCCCGTCGGGCGACACACAGGGTTCGTTCACATCCTGCTGGTCGTTTTTGCGTTTCGTGAGTTGAATACCTTCGCCGCCGCTGAAGTGGTACATCCACATCTCGCCGGCGCCCAGCGAGCGCTGTGAAGTGAAGTGTTTGCGGGCAATAAAATACTGTCCGTCGGGCATCCACACGGCGTTATTCAGCAGGCGAAAACTTTCGCTGGTCACCTGTTTGGCGTTGGCGCCGTCCACATCCATCATCCATATATTGTCGCCGCCGCCGGCATCGCTCGTAAACAAGAGTTTCTTGCCATCGGGACTAAAGCGCGGCTGCACCTCCCAGGCCAATCCCTGGCGCAGCGCCTTGGCTTCTCCGCCGCTGATGGGCATCACATAAATATCGCCCAGCAGGTCGAAAGCGATTTGCCGGCCGTCGGGGCTCACGTCAAGGTTCATCCAAGTGCCCTCCGACACTGTAAACTCGACCTCTTTGAATTCACCGGGAGGGTTATTGACGTCCCACTTTTTCTCTTCTTTTTTTTGAGCGGATGCAGTAAGCGCAAGGCATAACGCAAAAAAGGTAAGCAGCGATTTGGATAACATAGGCGTAATTTGGTACAACTCAGGAGCTAACTTGAAGTTAGTTCCTGAATTAGAAATTTGGTTTGCGCGGCAAATATAGGGTTATCCGGGGGAAAATGCATAGGGGCCTGAAGTTTGAATCACGGATGACACAGATTAGCCGGATTTCACGGAAAGGAAAAACAAGAAGCAAGCATCCAAAGACAACTGAGATGCTCCGTAAGACCTTATAAGGTTTTGAAAACCTTATAAGGTCTAATCTGAGTATACTTGTAAAACCCGTAGCTTAGCCCCAAAAAAAAAACACCATGCGCCCCCTATCCTTATTCCTTGCCGTACTGGCTCCCTTATTCCTGACTGCCCAGACCACCTTCCTCCGCCCGGCATTCGTCTTCGATGGCGAAAAAATGCGCGAAGGCTGGTACGTGCAGGTGGAAGGCAACAAGATCATCGCTGCAGGGCCTTTCAAAGATGTCGCCTTCCCCGAAGGGGCTGTTTCGGTTGAACTGCCCGGACAAACCCTGCTGCCCGGACTTATCGAAGGGCACTCGCACTTGTTTTTACATCCGTATAACGAAACCAGCTGGGACGACCAGGTGCTCCGCGAAAGCCACGCCGAACGCACCGCCCGCGCCACCGTGCACGCCCAGAAAACGTTGCTGGCGGGTTTCACCACCGTGCGCGACCTGGGCACCGAAGGCGCCGCCTATGCCGACCTCGGCCTGAAAGACGCCATCGAAAAAGGCGTCATTGCCGGGCCGCGTATCATTGCTGCGGGCCCCGCCATCGTGGCAGGGGGTAGCTACGGCCCCAAGGGTTTTGCGTCCCACATATCCACGCCCGTCGGCGCCGACGTGGCCGACGGCGTTGACGAACTCATCCGCCTCGTGCGTAAGCAAATCGGACAGGGCGTCGACATCATCAAAGTCTACGCCGACTACCGCTGGGGCTTGCGCGGCGAAGCCATGCCCACCTTCTCCCTCGAAGAACTCGACGCCATCGTCACCACCGCCCGCAGCAGCGGCCGCGACGTAGTAGCCCACGCCTCTACCGAAGAAGGCATGCGCCGCGCCATCCTGGCCGGCGTCACCACCATCGAACACGGCGACGGCGCCACGCCCGAAATCCTGCAACTCATGGCCGAAAAAGGAGTAGCCCTCTGCCCTACCCTCGGCGCCGTAGAAGCTATCAGCCAATACCGCGGCTGGAAAAAAGGCGAAGAACCCGCCCCGGCCCGCGTAGTAGAGAAACAAGAGGTCTTCAAGCAGGCCCTTGCCGCCGGCGTCACCATCTGCATGGGCGGCGACGTAGGCGTCTTTAGCCACGGCAACAATGCCTGGGAACTCGAACTCATGGTGGCCTACGGCATGCCCCCGCTCGATGCCCTGCGCAGCGCCACCAGTGTCAACGCCCGCGTCTTCGGCTGGGCCGGCCGCCTCGGCGCCATCAAGCCGGGCCTCCTGGCCGACCTTGTCGCCGTAGAAGGCCGCCCCGACCAGGATATCAAAGCCCTGCAGCAAGTAAAATGGGTAATGAAAGACGGAAAAGTGGTGAAATAAAAAGTCGTGTCACCGGACACGACTTCACAGAATTGAACTAGTATGAAAAAACGCTATGTGGAGATCACATACAATTATTAACTAAAAATAAGGGTAAATGTTACACTAAGCGCCCCAAAATCCGACGAACATTCGACTTTTTCGGGTGAACTGTTCTCTGTTGTCGGTTATCCGTTGTCCGTTCTCTGTTCTCCGTTGTCTGTTCATTACCTTTGCCAGTTAAACTTAACAGAGAACAGAGAACAGAGAACAGAGAAACGAGGGAGAACAGACAACATACAACACAAGACAACACAACAACAACATTTTTTCCCCAGGGTTGCAGAAATGCATCGTATTTCCTTATCTTTGCGCTCGCTTCAGAAAGATGGAGTGGTGAAGGGTGATTAGCTCAGTTGGTTTAGAGCGCTGCTTTGACAGAGCAGAGGTCAGCAGTTCGAGCCTGCTATCGCCCACGAGATCAGGTTTGGGTGTAAAACTCACACCCAAACCCAATCATCGGGGTGTAGCGCAGCCTGGTAGCGTACACGTCTGGGGGGCGTGTGGTCGCAGGTTCAAATCCTGTCACCCCGACACACAAAGGTCGTTTCGCGAAAGCGGAACGGCCTTTTCTGTTTTTACCGGCACACGGCTGGGGGGCGGGCAGAGAGGGAGGGAGGGAGGGAGGGAGAGAAGAATTACAACCGACAACAGTCAAATCGAAAAACTTCACCGTGCTTGATGCTAACGATATGAATGCAACGAAGCATCAAACAAAATTTGCCGTTCGCAGGCCATTGATGGATTCTGCTCATGTGATGAGCGAACCAATCATAATACTTTATTTTGAAAAAACTTCAAATACTTGCCCAGCCGGATGACCACCATTGCCAGCAAGCCCGCCCCGATACTCACTCCCCAATCAGCAACTGACATGGGCGTAATGGAAAGCGCGGTGCGTACGGGGGCAATCTGGTATAGCAGCACAATGATGCCGATGCAAGCACCAAGGGCAAACCACACGTAGCGATTGCGGACAACCTCGGTGCGCCAGAACGGAAGTTCCATTGAACCCATGTTGAACACATGGAACAACTGGGCGGAAATCAGGGTAAAAAACAGGATATTGTTGCTAAGTGCGGCGTTCCATTCATCCCCGGCATGGATGATGTAATGGCTGAAATACACTGCGCCGATGGTCGTAGCCGTAATGATGCCGGCGTAGAAAAAAATCCGCCGCCAACGCGGCAGGTCAATGATGGGTTCGTTGGGTTTGCGCGGCTTCTGCTGCATAACGTCGGGACCTCCGGGCGTGACTCCCAATGCCAGCGCGGGCAGCACGTCGGTGACGAGGTTGATGAACAGGATTTGCAACGGCTTCAACTGGAAAGACAGGAACAGCAGGGATACGATGGCGATGACCGCCAACTCGCTCATGTTGCAGGATAAGAGGTAGATGACAAACTTTCGGATATTGTCGAAAATGACCCGCCCCTGCCGAATGGCAACGACGATGCTGACAAAACTATCATCTTTCAGCACCATGTCGGCGGCATCCTGTGCGACCTGTGTGCCGCGTTTTCCCATGGCGATGCCGATGTCGGCTTTTTTGAGGGCGGGCGCATCGTTCACGCCGTCGCCGGTCATGCCCACGATGGCTTTTCGTTCCTGAAAAACCCGTATCAAATCGAGTTTCTGTTTGGGGCTGACGCGGGCAAAAATTTTGGCGGCAGCCCAGCGATTTTTGTCCGCCGCTTTGAGTTTTTCGTAGTCCGGCATTTCCTTTCCCAGCACCACGTCTGCATCGTCGGATTCAATGATGCCCAACTGCCTGCCGATGGCCTTGGCGGCAGCGGGATGGTCACCCGTGACCATGACGACCTCGATACCTGCCTCTCGGCATTGGCGGATGGCGGCCGGCACCTCTTTTCTTGGCGGGTCTATAAGCCCAAAAAGCCCGGCGAATACCAGGTTATCGGTCAGTTCCTCCTTCGAGCCTTTTGCCTCCATTTTGAAAGCGCCCGCAATGACTTTCAGCCCTGACGAAGCCATTTTTTCCGCTTCGGCGAGCCATACTTTCCGGCGCTGCGGAGTCATGGGGGCGTTTGTCTCGCCGTCAAGCAAAAACGAGCAACAGTTGAGCACTTCTTCGGCAGCGCCTTTGGCAAAAACCAGGTTGCCTTCCGGGGCTTTGTGCTGGGTCGCCATAATTTTGGTCTCCGATGAAAAGGGCATTTCCGACTGTTTTGGGTATTGCTTGCGGAGTTTGTTTATGTCTTCGCCTTGCCGCAGAGCTAACTTGAGCAAGCCCGTTTCGAGCGGGTCGCCGATTTCCTTGATGCTCCTTTTCCCGACAGTTATTTCAGAAGTGTTGCACAATATGGCGATTTGCATCAGTCGGCGGTACTGCGCTTCCGGCAAATTTTTGGCGGGCAATTCGGCGGCATTTTCGCTTTTTGCCCAATTGCCACCCGGCGAAACGAGTGCTTCGACCTCCATTTTATTGAGCGTGAGCGTCCCGGTTTTGTCGGTGCAGATGAGGGTAGTTCCGCCCAGCGTTTCCACTGCTGAAAGTTTGCGCACAATCACCTTCTTGCGGGCCAGTTTGAGCATCCCCTGTGCCAGCGCGAGGGTGGCAACGATGGACAAACCTTCCGGGACGGCGGCTACTGCCAGCGCAATGGAGGTTTCAAACATTTCAAGGATTGGCTTGCCGCCAACCACGCCCACCCCAAAAATGACGACCACTAAGCCGACGGTAATTTTGATGAGGCGGCCACTGAACGCTTCCAATTTCTTTTCCAATGGCGTGGCAGCCTGTTCGGAAGTGCCGACGAGATGGGCGATTTTTCCCAATTCGGTGTTCATGCCCGTGCCAGTGACTACCGCACGGCCATTGCCTTTGGTGATGAAAGTTCCTTTAAAAAGCAGGTTCGATTGCTCGGCGAGCGGCGTGTCGGCAGACAATTCGCCGGGTTCTTTTTCTACGGGGACGCTCTCGCCGGTCAGGGAAGACTCGTCCGCCTGCAACTGCACACTCTCATAAAGCCGGGCATCGGCGGGCGTCATGTCCCCGGCTTCGAGGTAAACTACGTCGCCGGGCACAAGCGTTTCAATTGTGATTTCCGACAAGCGGCCCGCCCGAAATACTTTTGCGGAGACGGGCACCATTTTTTTTAGGGCTGCCATGCTGCGCCCCGCCTGAAATTCCATGTAAAAACCAATGAGGGCGTTGATGACAATAACCACCACGATGGCTATCCCATCCAGCCATTCCTGAAAGGCAAACGAAGCGCCCGCCGCCACGGCCAACAGCACGACAAGGGGGCTATTAAATTGCCGCAGGAATAGCTTCCATGCAGGTGTTTGTTCGGTCTGGGCTATGGCGTTGGGACCAAAAGACTCCAGCCGTTTGGCGGCTTCTGCCGCCGATAGACCTTGCTTGGTGTCAGCGGCGAGACGGGTGAACAATTCGCCTTCTGGCAAAGCCCAGATAAGTTCGCTGGATTTGGTGGATACCTCTTTTTGAGTTGCGGTTGCCATATTGTTCGATTGTATTTTAGGGGCAGCTCGTGCAGTCATACAGCAACTCGAATAGTCAAACTGACGGAGCAGGAGTGAATAGATTTCACGCCATAAAAATAAGTACCTTAATACCGGACAACTTTACACAACTCAGTATATGAGTTACATGATTCGCACGTTTGTACCTATTGGTAGGAAATTTATGTATAATGTGTATTATATCCCCGCCACTCAAGCCCTCCCCCACCCCATAATATAATCCCGCTACTCCGCATTTCTACCCATTTTTGACGTACATTTGAAGTACCTAAACCCGTTGCTGCTATGTACCTCCTGGGCTACGACATAGGAAGTTCTACAATCAAAGCCGCCCTGGTGCGCACCGACACCCGGCAAATGGTGGCGCTGACAAGTTATCCCGAGCAAGAAATGGATATGCTCGCCCAGCAAAGCGGTTGGGCAGAGCAACAACCGGAGCTGTGGTGGCAGGCCCTTTGCGTGGCCACGCAGCGACTTATTGAAAAAACGGGTGTTTCACCCCACGACATCAAGGGTATCGGCATCAGCTACCAGATGCATGGACTGGTGCTTATTGACAAAGAAAAACAGGTACTGCGCCCTGCTATCATCTGGTGCGACAGCCGGGCCGTGCCCATTGGGCAACAAGCTTTTTTGGAGATAGGCGAAGACTTGTGCCTGCAACACCTGCTTAATTCTCCCGGCAATTTTACAGCTTCCAAGCTCCGCTGGGTGAAGGATAACGAACCACATATTTATGAAAAAATAGATAAAATTTTGCTTCCCGGCGACTATATCGCCCTGCGGCTCACCGGCGAAACCCTCACTACGCCAAGCGGCTTGTCGGAAGGCATTTTGTGGGATTTCAAAAAGGACAATGTAGCCGACCTGGTACTCGATTACTTCGGTTTCGACAAAAACCTGGTGCCGGCCGTTGTGCCCACGTTTTCACTACAAGGCATGCTAACCCAGGCCGCTGCTGAGGACACCGGGTTGAAAGCGGGCATCCCTGTGGCCTACCGCGCAGGCGACCAACCCAACAACGCCATGAGTCTCAACGTGCTGGAACCAGGCGAGATTGCCGCCACCGGGGCACATCGGGCGTGGTCTACGGCGTAGTGAACAGTCCCGTTTTTGACCTCCAATCGAGGGTCAACAGTTTCGCCCACGTCAACCATACAAAAGCGACCCCCGCATCGGAATTTTGCTCTGCATCAACGGCGCCGGCAGCCAGTATGCCTGGCTGAAAAAAAACGTTGCCGACAGCGGTGCGTCATACGACGATAGGGAAAAATCGGCTTCGAAGGTCGGCGCAGGCTCCGACGGCTTGTGCATTTTGCCTTTCGGCAATGGGGCTGAACGAATGCTTGGCAACCAAAATATCGGCTCCAAAATCATCAACCTGCATTTTAACCAACACACAAAAGCACACCTGTACCGGGCTGCCCTGGAGGGTATTGCCTTTTCTTTTGTGTATGGAATGGATATCCTGAAAAATATGGGTTTGAATGTACAGGTTATGCGGGTAGGAAATGACAACCTGTTTCAGTCCGCCATTTCTCCAGCACCATTTCCAACCTCATCGGCAGCCGTATCGAACTGGTAGAAACCACGGGCGCCGTCGGCGCTGCGAAGGCTGCAGGAGTAGCCACGGGTTTTTTTACCTCCGTAAACGAAGCGATGAAAGGCGGCAAAGTGATAAAAGTATACGAACCTACTGATATGAACGGCGTGTATTCAGCTGCCTACCGGGCGTGGGAGGAGGAATTGGAAGAAGCGCTGGAGTAGTCTTGCCCTCCAGCCCCCTAACCCCTAAAGGGGAATTCCACCCACACCAAGTTTCGTTAAAAAACCAACTTATTTTGTATTTAAAAAATTAAAAATCAATGCATTATGTCAAATACACAATACTTCAATACCGTCGGCAAAATCCCCTTTGAGGGTATAAAAAGCGACAACCCGCTGGCCTTTCGCTGGTACGACGAAAACCGCCAGGTCGGCGGCAAAACGATGAAAGAGCACTTCAGGTTTGCCGTCTGCTGGTGGCACACGCTTTGCGGAACGGGCGGAGATCCCTTCGGCCCGGGCACTAAAAACTTTCCCTGGGCACATTCAAGCGACCCCATCCAGCAAGCCAAAGACAAGATGGACGCAGGCTTTGAGTTTATCACCAAGCTGGGCGTACCCTATTATTGCTTCCACGATTACGATTTTGTAGCCGAAGGGGCGACATTGGCAGAAAGCGCCAAACGCCTGGAAATCATCACCGACTACGCCCTTGAAAAACAAAAAGCGACGGGCGTGAAGCTACTGTGGGGCACCGCCAACCTATTCAGCCACCCCCGCTACATGAACGGCGCCGCCACCAACCCCGACTTCGAGGTAGTAGCCTACGCCGGCGCCCAGGTAAAAAACGCCCTCGACGCCACCATAAAACTCGGCGGAGAAAACTATGTATTCTGGGGAGGAAGAGAAGGTTATATGTCCCTGCTCAACACCGACATGAAACGCGAGCTCGACCACCTCGCCCGCTTTCTCCATATCGCAAAAGACTACGCTCGCAGCCAGGGTTTCAAAGGCACGTTTTTCATAGAGCCCAAACCCATGGAGCCGAGCAAACACCAATACGACTTCGACGCCGCTACCTGCATCGGTTTCCTGCGGGAGTACGGCCTGCAGGACGACTTCAAGCTCAACCTCGAATTCAACCACGCCACGCTGGCCCAGCACACCATGCAACACGAAATGCAGGTGGCCGCCAATGCCGGCATGCTCGGCAGCCTCGATGCCAACCGCGGCGACTACCAGAACGGCTGGGACACCGACCAGTTTCCCGTCGACTTATACGAACTCACCGAGGCCATGCTGGTCTTTCTGCATGTCGGCGGACTGCAAGGCGGCGGCATCAATTTCGACGCCAAGACCCGCCGCAACTCGACCGACCTCGAAGATATCTTCTACGCACATATCGGCGGCATGGATGCCTTTGCGCGGGCGCTTGTAACAGCCCAGTCTATCCTGGATAAATCGGAATACCCAAAGCTCCGCAAAGACCGCTACGCCTCATTCGACAGCGGCAAAGGCAAAGATTTTGAAGTGGGCAGGTTGTCGCTAAACGACCTGGCCAAAATAGCCGGCGAATCGCCAGAGCCGCAACAACGCAGTGGGCGGCAGGAGTATTTTGAGAATATTTTGAATAGGTTTATTTGATTCATGTTACTGGCTTTCAAACCTTTCATTTTAGATCAAAAAAACGTATTTTTGTTTGAAAATATAAAATATGGTAGTAGAGTATAACTCCGTTTACGACGAACTGGCTCAGTTCCTGGCAAGCCTTTCCCCACGCAAGGTATTGGCCTATAAAGCCTCTACTAAATCTCAAATGAGGGTAAACGAGTTACTTGAAAAAAACAAGACGAAGGGATTAACAGAAGAAGAAAAGGAAGAAATGGAGCGGCACATGACCGTTGAGCACATTGTAAGATTAGCTAAGGCCAATGCACTTCAAAGGCTTGATACAAAATGAACAAGTGTCTACTGCAAAACTGCTTGAATTGAATAAACCAACTAAAGTAGAAGAAAGAAAAATGATGGGTCTAGCCGGGTTTTACCCTTAATTGAAAAGTTTGAAGATCAACAAAATAAACTTATGAAAAAACTCACCCTAATAATCGCTGCCTTTATAGTGTTCAGCAGCCACGATATGTTCCTGAAAATGAACACCTTTTTTCTCCAGCCGAATACCATTGCTAGTTTGCTATTATACAACGGCACCTTTGACAACAGCGAAAACGCCATAGCCCGCAAGCGCATGCAGGATGTCAGCCTGGTGGGCAACGGCGTACGGGTGCATCCCGACAGCAGTCAGTGGACGGAAGTCGACAGCGCGGCGGTGCTCAGTTTCAAAACGGGCGAAGCCGGCACCTGGGTAGCCGGGCTTTCCACGCATCCCAATAATATCGCCCTCAGCGCCAAAGACTTCAACGAATACCTCGAACACGACGGCGTTCTCGATATGATCGAATGGCGCAAACAAAACAATGCCCTCGACAAAGACGCCGTAGAGAAATATTCCAAACACGTAAAAGCGATTTTTCAGGTGGGCGATAAAAAAACCGAAGACTGGAAAACGGCGCTCGGCTACCCTATCGAGTTTGTACCGCAAAGCAATCCCTACGATTTGTCGGTGGGCAAAACCCTGAAAGTCAGGTTGCTACGCGATGGAAAAGCGCTTCCCGATCAACTGGTCTACGCCGGTTTTTCGGCCGACGGGCACAGCCACGATCACCACGAAGCAGGCGGCGAGCACCAACACAACGATACCCAACTGCGCACCGACGCCAATGGGGAAATTTCGCTGAAAATTGACCACGAAGGACAGTGGTTTCTGCGAACGATCCACATGGCTCATTCCAATGAAACCGGATTAACCCACGAATCCAATTGGGCTACGCTGACTTTTGAGGTGGGGCATGGGCATACGCACAGCCATGGCCTTCCAGGTTATGCGTATTGGGTAGCGGGGTTGCTGATTTTGGCAGGGTTGTTGTACTTTTTTCGCCGGAAGTAACAGTGAGATGGCTGACTGCTGACCGCTGACCGCTGATTGCTAATTACATTTTTACTATTTTGCACCCCAATACCTAATCCAAATAATACCTATGCAAGCGGAGACCGTGCTCGTAATTGGAGCGAATGGACAAATAGGCACCGTATTGGCGCAAGCCCTGCGCGGGGTGTATGGAGAAAACAACGTGATTGCCAGTGATTTAAGGCCGCCCGCCGAAGATCACGGCCTTTTTGAAATACTCGATGTGCTCGACGGCGCCCGCCTGCTGGACATCGTACAACGCTACAAGGTGAGCCAGATTTACCACCTGGCGGCTATTCTCTCAGCCAAAGGCGAACAAGACCCCAAACGAGCCTGGGAGATCAATATGAGCAGCCTGTTTAATGTGCTCGAAATTGCGAAGGACTATAAGCTGCGGGTGTTTTTTCCCAGCTCTATTGCCGTGTATGGCGCGCATACGCCACGTATGAATACCCCCCAGTTTACGATCCGCGAGCCTTCTACGGTGTATGGCATTAGCAAGGTGGCCGGCGAAAACTGGTGCAACTACTACTACCTGCGCTACGGCCTCGATGTGCGCTCTATCCGCTACCCAGGCATCATCGGTTATCAATCGCTGCCTGGCGGCGGCACCACCGATTACGCGGTGGATATTTACCACAAAGCCGTTCAGGGCCAACCCTTCGAGTGTTTCCTCAGCGCCGATACGATGTTACCGATGTTGTATATGGACGACGCCATCCGCGCCACGCTGGAGCTTATGTTTACCGCCCCCGACAAAATCCAGGTGCGCACCAGTTATAACCTGGCCGGCATGAGTTTTACACCCGCAGAGATTGCAGCCTCTATCCAAAAGCATATTCCCGGCTTTTCTATCAGCTATAAACCCGATTTCCGGCAAGCCATCGCCGATTCCTGGCCGCAAAGTATCGACGACTCGAAAGCCCGGGAGGAATGGGGCTGGAAACCCAAGTTTGACCTGGAAGCTATGACCGAGGATATGTTGATGCACCTCCGGGGGTAAGGCGGTTCTCTGTTATCCGTTATTTATCCGTTCCTTAACTTTGCCAGTTAAACTTTAACAGAGAACAGAGAACAGAACAAGAACATAGAACATAGAACAGAGAACAGAGAACCTCACCCCCGCAGGTAATCCCGGATATACCCCACCATCACATTCAGACTTTTATCAAAATGGCGGTTATTATTGATAATAATATCTGCTTCGTCCATGTAGGGTTGGATATATTTTTCGAAAGTGGGTAACACGTGGTATTGGTAGCGATAGAGCACGTCTTCCAGGGGGTAATTGCGTTCTTCCTTGTCGCGTTTGATGCGGCGGATGACCTTCAGGTTTTCCTTAGCGTGGAGGAACACCTTGAGGTCGAGCATTTCCCTGATTTTTTTGAAGTGAAAGACAAAAATGCCCTCTACGATAAGTACGGGCGCCGGTTGGAATACCAGCGTATGGGGTTTGGCGTCCTGGTTATTAAAAGTATATTCCAGGCGTTCTACCGGGCGGCCTTCCATCAGACAGCGAATATCTTCGATGAATGCTTTTTTATCAATCGACTTGGGGCGATCGAAATTGTACACCCCCTGGTCGTCGCGGCGCTGCACATCGCGGGGCTTGTAGTAGTCGTCCTGTGAAAGGATACAAAGCTCTTCCTGGGTGAAATGATTCCTCAACTGGCGGATAAAGGTAGTTTTCCCCGATCCGCTGCCCCCGGTGATGCCGATGATGAAAGGTTTTATAGCGTGCATGTGTGCTGGTCTTCGCTTGAGTTCGGACAAAATTAACATTGCCCGCTTATTTGTATGCCCTCTGCCGGGTAAAATTCCGAAAAAAGCTATGCCGGCGGTACCGGCTTCACGATGTATCCTTCTTTTTTGAGCCGGCTCAACATGCCCTTGCCCCCGCCGAGGTGGGCGGCGCCCACGGCGCAAAAAACGGTCTGCCTGCGCAGCAACCCGCTCAGGGTGCGGGCCATATGCTCATTTCGCTGTAGTAACAATGTTTTGCGAATAAGGCCGGCGCCCTGTCGCGCGCTTTGCTAGAGCCTGTCGATTTCTTCTGCTTCGTACAGTGCAGCCATACGCATAGCCTGCCGGCGGTGGCGCGGCCACCGGCTGCCCACTTCGAGCAGTTGCCGCACCTGGAAGGTATTGTTGAGTTGACGGAGGAAACCTAATTGTGTTTCGGTGGTTTCGAGGCCGAGGAGTTCCTTGCCCTGCATTTTGGCGTAATTCCACAGACTCTCGTCCAGGGAAGCCGGATAATCGCGGGCCAAAAGGGCCTCATCAATTAGCTGGAGGAGGATGACCGGCGGCAGGTGGTCGCAAGAAACAATATCAATGCCGGCGCCTTTGCGCAATTGGCGCCGCAACTTTTGGAATTTGCGTTCGGGCAGCAATTGATGAAGGGGCGCTACAGCAGGCAGCAGCCCGGGCATAGATTTTAATTGATCAATCTGGATTTCGGCGGCGAAGGCCTCGCAGGTTTCCACTTTTTGTATCACCTGCTGCCAGCGGCTAAAAGCGCGCCGGTCCCTGACGTGCATCGTGCCCATCAAATAAGAAGTGCCGGGGCAATCCGCACCTTCGATTGACCACAACACAGAAGCGCGCGAGCTTGCACGAGTCACCGTCCACTCCGTATTTGATCTGCTACAAACAGCCTATAGCGCTTAGTCATACTTGTAAGGCAGCACTTTGCTGTCTTTCGCAGTGGAAAGCGTCATAAGCGTTTTGAGGCGCTCGATCTCTTCGATTTGCGAGAGAGTTTTGAACAACAGCTGCTCGTAGGTTGGTATATCCTTACAAACGATTTTGATCAGGAAATCAGCCTCGCCCGTGATGATATAGCATTCCGCGATTTCATCTATTTCTTTGATCTTATCGAGAAAATTGTTGAGGGCGTTTTCCTTCTGCCAGGCCAGCGAGACCAGCACAAAGGTTTTCACATTAAGCCCGATGCTTTGCGGGTTAACTTTGGCGTGGTAGCTTTCTATGATATTAGACTGCTCAAGTTTTTTCACCCGCTCAAGCGTCGGTGCAGGTGAAAGTCCAATCTTTTTCGACAGATCGAGATTCGTGATCTTGCTGTTGTCTTGCAGGATTCTCAAGATCTTGAGGTCTATCTTGTCAAGTTTGTCCGACATGTTTACTTCAATTATGTGGATAAATCGATAATCAGCCTGTAAGTTATTGACTTGTAAAACAAAATACAAGAAATCTACCTGTTAACCTATTGAAATTTTTTTTCTTTTTTAACTGACAAAATCATTAATAATAAAATTCGGGGTATAAAAAAGCAAATGCCGGCGCCCCGAGAGGTGTCGGGGGAAACCACGCGGCCGGTTTGGCGTTCTACCAGGCTGACCAGTTCGTCGTTGATCTGTTGGTTGAAGCGTTTTTCCATCAGGCCGAGGCGGACGTGGGCCAGGTTTTTGAGCCATTCGAAGTAAGAAACCGTTACCCCGCCTGCATTGAGGTAAATATCGGGGATAATCAGCTTGCCGGCTTTTAGCAGCACTTCTTCGGCTTCAGACGTGATAGGCCCGTTGGCGGCTTCTGCTATGATCTTAGCCTTGATCCTGGCGGCGTTTTCGATAGTGATCTGATTTTCGAGAGCAGCCGGCACAAGAATATCGCATTCAAATTCGAGCACTTTGCGGCGGTCTTCTTTGCCGAGGCTGGTAGCGCCGGGGAATCCGATGATTGACCCTGTCTCCTGGCGGAAGCGCAACATCGCGTGCACATCAATACCGTTGGGGTTGTATATGGCGCCTTCTACTTCAGATACGCCGATGATCTTGGCGCCGCCTTCGTCTTGCAGCAGCGTACAAGAGTGCGAGCCCACATTGCCGAGGCCTTGCACTACGACAGTTTTACCTTCGAGGCCGGGCGTCAAACCGAGGCGGGCCATATCTTCTTTCACTGCGCAAGTCTCGCGAATGCCATAGAGCACACCGCGCCCGGTGGCTTCGGTACGGCCATGGATGCCGTTGAGATTAACCGGCTTGCCGGTCACGCAACCTGCCGCGTCGAGTTCGTCGTCGTGGAAAGCGCGGTACGTATCGTAAATCCAGGCCATTTCGCGGGGGCCGGTTCCGTAATCGGGAGCGGGTACGTCGATAGCCGGGCCGATAAAGTTGCGGCGCACCAACTCCGTAGTATAACGGCGAGTGATTTTCTCAAGTTGCTCGGGCGTATAATCCCAAGGGTTGATCTTCACCCCGCCTTTGGCGCCGCCGAACGGCACGTTGACAATCGCGCACTTGAAAGACATCAGGGTAGCGAGCGCCATCACCTCTTCCTGGTTGACGTGGTTGGAATAGCGAATCCCCCCCTTGGTAGGAGTGCGGTGCTGGCTATGCTGTACGCGATAAGCCTCAATAACCTTTACCTCGTCACCAATCTTAACCGGAAAGTTAACGCGGTAGACGGAATTACACACTTTGATCTGTTCCAGTAAGCCATCAGGCAAGCCGGTGTGTACAGCGGCTTTATCAAAGTAGTTAATGACACTTTGATAAAAACTGGTTGGTTGCTTAGTCATTCTCTTTAATTTGGTGCTCCAATTTGGTTAGCCTTCGGTCTAAATAGACCAAAAAAATCACGATTCCGATAAAAACCGCAACGATGACGGCAACCACCACATAGATTTTGCCGCTGCTGCGCATGAAATCATCCTGTGTGTTGGGCTGAGCTGCTAATAGGCAGGAATACAATATTGCGATTAACGCTATCGCTGTTTTCTTCATCGGAAGCGTTTTGATGGCCAAAAGTCGCGCTATTTTTTGATTCCGGCAAGGAATTGCAAATAGATTTGTTGTAGTATTAATGACAATGCCCGAGACTACTGTCGTCAACTTAAGCTTCAATGGGAGGTGCATGTTTACTAAACTTCCAAAGTTTAGTAAACATAGAAGCTTAAGTTGACTATACAATGCCCGAGTCACTGCAAATACTTCCAACCTTGTATTTGCGTTTGCAATACATCACTACCCATTAAGTTAAGCTTCCTGGAGGGTACATGTTTACTAAACTTCCCAAAGTTTAGTAAACATAAAAAGCTTAACTTAATGACATCACTGCGTTGTAAACAAAGCTTTTATCTTTGCGATTCAAAAAACTGCGATATATGAAAAGTGTGTTTTCTATGGTATTCCTCGGCGTCATACTCCTCGCCGGGGCCTGCAAAAAGGACGACGACAACCAGGCGCTCATCGACAAAGGACTTATCGAGCAATACCTGCTCGACAATAATATCAGCGCCCTGGAGCACGAATCGGGTTTGTTTTATATCATTACTACCGAGGGTTTTGGCGCCTCTCCTATACTCAGCGATTCTGTTGAGGTAAGTTACCGCGGGTCTTTTCTCGACGGCACAGTATTCGACCAGACCGCTGCCGGTCAAACTGTTAATTTCCGCTGGCCAGCCTCATCAAAGGCTGGCAAATCGGCCTTCCCCTGCTCAAAGAAGGCGGAAGGGGTACTTTTTTCCTGCCCTCTGAGTTGGGCTACGGCGACAATCCGCGCCCGGGCATCCCGGCTAATGCCGTACTTATTTTTGACATCGACCTGGTCGATGTGAAATAACCAACAATGCAAATACTATGAGATTCTATAAACCAGTAGCCTTATTCGTCGCCCTGCTTTCGGCTGTTGTCATGTATGGACAACCGGCCTACCGCATCGCCGATTATATGCCTATGCGACTCGGCGATACGCTGCAGCTGCAAAATATGCTCGACGACAAATTACCTCCGCTTGTGGCTACTTACAGCGATACCCTTCATTTTAAAGGCCAATTTGCTTTTAAAAGAAAGAAAACGCCCAGTTTCGCATCGAGCAACTCGACGCGGGCGGCTGGAAGCTCTTTGCCGTGGCACTCGGCGCTGGCAAAGAGATCATCTTCGACCAGCCGCTGACACTGCTGCCCGCCACGGTAAAACAAGGCGAGGTGGTCAAACTGGAAGCCAACTATATCCTGCTGGAAGCCAAACAGAAAAAAGGATCGGGCCGCCAAACCTACGAGATCAAGGTTGAAGGCAACGACTCTTCGCGCACGCCGTTGCAGAATTTCGCCGATTGCTTTGTGATCACAACTACGGTGATCAGGTATCCCGCCGGCGGCACCGCTGAAGGTTATATGGTCAAAGAATGGTACGCCCGCGATATAGGCCTGATTAAGTCGGCAGGTGAGGTTTTACGTTAAATACCGCAGGAAAACGCCTGCCCAAAGGCAGAATTGCGCTGATGCTGGAACGGGCGGTGGTGAATGGTGTGGTGATGGAGAAGGAATAATGTGCTGATGTGCTGATGTGCTGATGTGCTGATGTGCTGATGTGCTGATGTGCTGATGTGCTGATGTGCTGATGTGCTGATGTGCTGATGTGCTGATGTGCTGATGTGCTGATGTGCTGATGTGCTGATGGAGAAATGAAGTTGCCAGTTCTCTGTTATCCGTTCTCGGTTGTCGGTTATCCGTTCATTATCTTTGCCATTTAAACTTTAACAGAGAACAGAGAACAGAGAACAGAGAACAGAGAACAGAGAACAGACAACCGACAACCCAAAAAGCCTATTGAACTTGATTACATGTATTTGCCGAAAAATGCTATTAGCTCTTTGCGCAGATCGTGGTAGATATCCTCAAAATTTTCCATTGCCTGTCGCTCTCTTACTTCTGGCGGAAACAACCTGCGGTCGATGGCAGTTGGGTTTTCAATGGCGCTATGTTCTAGCAATTCTTCTTTTCCTTTGATTGCTTCTTTCAGTCGGTGCATTTCGCTACGCTGTATCGTTAACCGGTTGGCAAGACTATCGCAGGTGGCCAATATTTCGGCACTGGTGTATTTGCCTGCAATTTCCAATAAACGCCTTTCGAGAAAAGCTAATTCATCTTTATAAAACGCCAACCGGTTGATCCACTCGGTGTGATCAGCGTGTTGCTCGTAAATGTGTTGCTTGTTATGGTCCATGGCCTTGCTATTTTTTTAACAAGGTAGGTGTATGCCCGGCTACCTACATTGACGGATATCAATGCATGGGGTGATTTTTGTAGGATAAGGGTTGTGGGTTGTGGGTTGTAGGTTGTAGGTTGTGGGTTTGTGGGTTGTAGGTTGTTGTAGTTGATTATATTTACGAAAAAATCGTTCTTTATGCGCCATCTATTACTCTATTTGGTCTCCAGTCTGATTTTGTTTTCTGAAGCTATAGCTCAAAGCCCTTTGGACAAAGCCATCGCGGTTGCGGTTACTACCAGTACCAATCCACCCGCGATTCAGCTCAGCTGGCCGGAGGTAGCCAATGCGCAGTATACGCTTCGCAAGCGGGTAAAGGGGACTGCCAACTGGACTACCATTTTTTCCAATAGCGCCAATACCAGCTATAACGACCCGGCAGTTTCGCTGGGAGTGTGTTACGAATACGGTATCGTTCGGTTCGGCACGGCGGCGCCGGCCAACGCCTACCTGCAGGCAGGCATCGACCTGCCGGTAGTGGATAACAGGGGAAAGCTATTGCTTATCGTAGACGAACAACTCTCGCCGCTATGGGACAAGGTGCAACGTCTGCGCGACGATATCAGCGCCGACGGCTGGCGGGTAGACCTATTGGTTGTGAACCCCGATTCCGTGTCGGTGACGGATATAAAATCGCTCATCGTGGAGGCTTACAATGCTGCGCCAGACCAATTGAAGTCCGTATTTTTATTCGGCCGAATCCCCGTACCCTATTCCGGCAACATCTGCCCCGACGGCCACGGCGACCACTGCGGCGCCTGGCCCGCCGATGCCTACTACGGCGATATCAACGGCAACTGGACGGACAACCTGATCAACACGACCTCCGCTTCGCGGCCGGAAAACCACAACGTGCCCGGCGACGGCAAATTCGACCAGTCCTCGATACCTTCCGCGCTTGAACTGCAAGTCGGGCGAGTAAATTTCACCAAACTCAATCCGGCTACCTTCGGCGAAACCGGCCTCATGCCCCTTTACGAACGTTATCTCGATAAAAACCACGCTTTTCGCCACACGTTTTACCGCCCGCAAAAGCGCATGCTGGTCGATGACAACTTCGGCTATTTCAGCGGCGAGTCGTTTGCCTCCAACGGATGGAAAGCGGGTTTTAATTTATTGGGTGCAAACAACACCGTCGCCGGTGATTTCCAACAAGACACCGACGCCGACCCCATCCTCATGGGCTATGCCTGTGGCGGGGCTCTTACCAGAGCGCCGGAGGCGTGGGCAGCACTTCTTCGTTTGCTGCCGACAGCATCAAGGTAGTTTTTTCGATGCTGTTTGGAAGTTATCACGGCGACTGGGACAGCGACAACAACTTTATGATGGGTGCGCTGGCCAACAAAGGCGGCATCCTCACCTGCTCCTGGTCGGGGCGGCCCAACTGGTACTACCATCACCTCGGCATGGGCGAAAACATCGGCTACAGCGCCCGCGCCACCATCAACAACGGCCTCAGCGCCGAATACGCCGACGGGGGTTCCGGCAGCGGCGGGATCCATGTAGCTTTGCTGGGCGACCCCAGCCTGCGCTTGTTTTACCCCTCCCCTGCCGGCGAACTCAGCATAAGCCCCGGTTGCGAGAGTAACCTGCTGCAATGGGAGGTTTCTGCCGATACCGCCCTCCTCGGCTACCACGTCTACCGGCTGCAGGAAGGCCCCGACGCCGTCTGGGAACGCCTCACTTTTTCCCCTATCGCCGACACGCTATTCGCTGATGATTCCCCCGTGTTAAGCGCCCGCTACATGGTGCGCGCCGTCACCTTGGAGCAATCGCTGTCGGGCACGTATTACAACCAGAGTACCGGCGCTATCAGCCCCATGATTGTACGCCCCGAACCGCTTGAAATCACTATAGCGGCCACCGACGAAACCAGCCCCGGCGCCAACGACGGCAGTGCGACAGCCACCGTCAGCGGCGGCGTTGCTCCTTACGAGTTGTTGTGGAGCAACAACCAGACAGGCGATACTATTAGCGGACTGGGCCCAGGCTCGTATAGCGTAGTGGTAACCGACGCCAACGGGTGTACTTCAAATACATCGGTAACCGTTTCCACTGTTGTCGGTATAGGAGAACCGGCACTACCGGTCGTAGTGTCGATATTTCCCAACCCTGCAGATGAAGAAGTGTGGATTCAGATCGAAGGAACGCCTGTCGGCTCTCATTTACGCATTTATAATTCCAATGGGCAACTAATGTGGAATTGGGGGGAATTCCCAACTTCTGGACGATTGCGGGTACAAACAGGAGTGTGGCCGATGGGAAATTATGTTGCATTATTGGAAGTTGCGGGTAAAATCAGAGGGGTATCGGCTTTTGTAGTCAGTCGCTAGTTATTGAAAAATTATTCACTTTTTCAATCACCAGGCGAATATCGCTCAGCGACAATTTCTGGTTGACGGGCAATACGTAGTGGGTTTGGAGCAAATTCCAGGCGTTGGGATAATTTTCGCGTTGCTCATCGGGCACAAACCACCAATGGTCGGCATAGGCGGCGCCCCGGATGCCGTATGTGGCCAAATACGCCATCAAAGCTTGCCGGTGGTCGGTTTTTATAGGAAATCCAATTAAGGGCATTTGGCCGAATTCGTCGGCGTATAACGGCGTAAGCAAGGGGTGATGCAACAATTGCCGGTAGGCGTCTACCTGGGCTATCCTTTTTCCGTTACATGCCGGTGGTCCGTGTAATCAAACAGCCACTTGCCTATTTGGGAAAAAGTATGCGGCCGGCTGCAATAGGCCATCAGCAGGCGATAAGACAGATTATAACACCAGTTGGCGCCGCGGGCAAGGAGTTCCAACCCGTCGAAATGCCCGGCATGCTGCGCCGCTGCGCCCAGGGTCAGCGAAGCCAGCCGGACGAGCAGGTACAAGCTGCGCAAGGGCGACCAGCTTTTGGGGCTTTCAAATTGGATGCCTTCTCGCAACGCGACCATCAGGCACCCATCGGTGACGCCCAGCAGCTTGGGCGGGGAAAACAGCAGCAAGTCGGCAGGGCTTTCGTATTGCGACAACCACGGTGAAAATGTGGTGTGCGCAAAATCCTCCACCAGCAGGCAATCGACGTGCAACAGGGATTTCATGCGGCGGGCATCGCGAATGACGCCAAAGAGGTGGATGAGGACGGCTATGTCGGGCGTATGTGCCCGGACTTGTTGCGCTACCTGCTCAAAATCGGGGTTGCCATTTGAATCAAAATCATAATAAACTATTTTCCAGTTCATTAACTGAAACGGGTAAATCACCCCTTCGGGTACCATGGCCGGCAATAACACGCAGCGGCGGGGAAAATCGCTTCCTCTCAGCAAGGCCAACAAGGCTTCCCGGACGCTTCCGAACCAGTGCAGCGAACGGGGGTCGTAGCGCTGTAAAACCGGCGGAATATGGCGCTCCCTGCTTATCTCCAGTACTCTCACATTGTCGAGTCGTCGCATGAAATAGCTATATGCCCTGCTGGTTAAAGATCTTGAGCACTTCGTAGTTTTGCGCCAACTCTTTCAGGCTGAGCTGTCCTTTAGCCCGGCAAGTCTTTGCATCATAAAACAGGGGCGGGTTGTCAAATTTGCGCTCTGTTCTAATCATGCAGGAGCTTTTGTGTACGACTAAAACCAATACCTGGTTTTTCATTGTTTCTTCGCGAACGGCCAGGCCCGGTGAAAACCGCACTGTGCGGCCCGGTCCCAGCAAATTGCCTTCGTCTTTAGTATTGCCGAGAAAGGCCTGTTCGTTTTTCCAGCCGTAAAACATCCAGGTCATGGCGTCGACTATTTCCAGGTTTTGTTTGCCGGCTTTATAGAGTAATATGGCCGGCAGCCTCGGGTTTTCTTCGGTTGAAATAATACGAATATCGGCGCTGAGAAACACATAGCCGCTATCGGGGGTTTCCGTCCTGGTATTGCCCGGATAGCGGTCGAATTGCCAGCGTTTGCCGGCTTTGATTTCGCCGATTTGCAGGTTAAGCGATTGAATTTCTACTTGATTTACGGTTTTCAGCTGCTTCAATCCTGCCCTGAAGATCGAGTCTGCCGCGCTTTCTGCCTGCAAGATGGCTGCAGAATCAATGGCCGGCGCTTGATCAATACGTTGGGTTGCAACCTGGCTGCCGGCAGGCTTTGGCTCTTGCTTACAAGCAGAGAAAAGTACCCGCGTGAGCAATGCGGTGTAAATGATATTATTCATTATTAAAATATTATTCATTACTTACCTAAACACATTTGTCGATAAACTGCTGTGCAATAAGCGGACGATTTCCCTCGTCTATCTTATAAATAGCTGTGGCGCCGTCCATTTTTGCACTTTTGTAGTCGAAAATGGCAATAAAGCTACACAGCATTTTCAGCTAATTACCGCTTAAATTCGTAAATTGTAGCAGCACAACTTCATTTTCAAAAAACAATTCCAATCAATATGAGATTAACCAATTTTTCCCGATTACTAATCGTGGTACTCGTTGTAGCCGCCGCTTATTTCGGCTTCCGCATGTTGGCGCCGAAATTCCAGCAATCGGCGGGTGATACCACTACTACCACCGAGCAAGAGGCCCAAACGCCGACGACAGCCGAAGAAGAAGAAACCGCGCCGGCGCCTTCCAATAACCGCCCCGCTGCGCGCACATTCGATTATACGCCCCCCGCACCTGTCAACGGCAAGCTAAAAGGCGTGGTCGAACTCGGCGCTTCGGGTTTCAACTCTTTTGTGATCCGTGTGGATAACAACAAAAACTGGGTGCTCGATAAGGCAGAATACGGCGTCAGCCTGGTGTATGAAAACATGGCTACAGAAGATGATGTGCGCATCGGTCTCAAGCAGTATATCTCCAAGATGCTCGACCGCGGCGTGAGCCCCAAAGATATCCACTTTGTGGTGAGCTCGGGCGCTGCAAAAGCGGAGTCGGTGGGTAAGATCAAAGCCGGACTAAAATCGATGGGCTATGTGGTGAATACGGTGACGCCCGCCCAGGAAGGCAAGCTCGCCCTGCAATGCGTATTGCCCAGGGATTTTGAAGACAATGCGTTTGTAGTGGATATGGGCTCGGCCAATACGAAGATTTCCTGGATAGAAAACGGCAAGACCAATAGCATAGAGTCTTTTGGCTCAAAATATTTTCAGAGCGAGATAAGCGATAATACGGTGTATAACGACGTGTCTCGCGCCATCATGAAAATACCCGCCGCCAATCGCCAGAACTGCTTTATTATCGGCGGTATTCCTTTCGAACTGGCCAAGCAATCGCGCCAGGGCAAGGAGCGCTTTACTGTGCTGGCCGAAGCCGGCGATTATACCGCCGACGGCGATAAGCAGAAGGCGGGCCTCAATATTTATAAGGCTATCGCCGATGCATCCGATTGCGATACTTTTGTGTTCGACTGGGATGCGAATTTTACGATAGGATTTTTGCTGTCGTTGTAAGTCCGTTGTCGGTTGTCGGTTATCGGTTGTCGGTTCTAAGGCAGAATGGATAGCTGATAACCGGCAACATCCCCCCCTACGTCCAATAGTAACAAATAGATTCCTGCCCTGCCCAACGCCAATTCCACTTCATGTTCACCGGGGGCAAGTTTTTCGTTATTGACTAACTGACGCACCAAACGCCCCTGCATATCGTATAATTTTAAAGACACTCGCTCCGTATTCGGCAATACAAACCGGACTCGTGCCGCGCCTTTGGTGGGATTTGGGTACACCCACAATCCATACTCCTGTAAAGTAGGTTTATTGGTATCCGACACGGGATTGGCCTCGGCCGCGCCGATAGAGGGTGGATTGGCATAACCCTGTCCGTAAAAATCCAATATCGTTCCGGCAGGGCCGATGCCGGCGCCGGCTGCCGGGCTTGCCGGTGGGATATGAAAATCATCTACGCCGGCATCCGCAAATAGCGGGTTTTGATTAAGCAACATATTGGGATCGGGGGTGGGAATGTCGGGGCCGCTCCAGTTGGGCAGGGCGCTGTTGTACCACAGGTTGTGTGAAAAGCTGAAAGTCTCCGGACGGGTATTGGGCCCGATATTGGTCTCTGTGCTGAGGTTGCGGTCGAGGTGCACGATATTATTTCGGAAGGTATTGTCGCCGCATTCCAGGAATCGGTCGGGGTCGACGGTTTCCTGGAGGATGCGGATCACCCAGTTTTCGGGGTTGTAGATGGTATTGTTTTCCACGCGCACATTCACCGCGCCGACGTAGGCCACGGCCGCCCAGGAGCCGACGATGATATTGCTGAACACGCGTATGTCGGCTGCTTCGAAGTGGGCGGTATCGGGTCGAAAAAAGGCTAGTCCGGTGCTGCCGCCGAGGTTGAGGGTGCGCTGGCCGCCGTCGCGGAAAAAATTGCGTTCGATCTGGATATCCTCGCAGCCGCCTTTGGCCTGGATAGCATTTGAGCCGAGATTTTCAAAATAACACGCCTGGATAAGCCCATGGTGGCAGCCTACCATATCGATGCCGCTGCCGCCGGCGGCGCCGTTTTGTATGGTGCAGCGCACGATCTGGAAGTCGTCAAGACCGGATAATTTGAGCAGGTCGTTATTACCCGTGGCGGCCATATCGCGGAAGGTACAATTTTCGAAGATAATATGATGTGCGGGTGTGTCGTACGAGCCGCCGTCGTCGGTATTAAAGCCATTACCGGTTTGCTGCTGAAAAATGAGTCCGCTGATATGCAGGTAGGCCGGGTCGCTCAACTGGATGGCATTGCCGCCGCCCTGAAATACGGCAGTTTCCCCCGGTGCGTTGCGGATGCTGATCCAGGCGTCGGGCTGGCCTTGCAGGTCGCCGAAAAACAGACCACCCGAATAGGTGCCAGCATGGATCTGAATGGTATCGCCGGGTTCGACGGCGTTTACTGCCGCAGAGAGGTTAGGGTATGTTTGGCCTGGGCCTACGTGTAGGATGTTTTGAGCGGTTAATGCCGGGCAGGTAAAAGCAAAGCAAAGCGGGAGAAGTTGTTTTAGGCACATAATCAATAGGGTTGAATGTGATATCACTTATTCATTTTCTTCATTGAGATCTGACTCCAATTCCAACATTTCAAACTCGCCCAATATCTTCATCGAATCTTCGCTTACGAGTTCAGATTCTTTTGCCAGTTGTTCTTCCATTAGAAGCTTTTTTTGTTGTTAATACTACTTTGTCACTTTAAACCCGGCATACCGCATATTACGCTCCTCCGGAGCTTTTGGGATCTTTTTTATTGCTGGTTCTAACAATATTTCGGCCCTCCGGGCCTCTTGAGATGCTCCAAAAGCCCCAGCGGGGCGTAGATATTGGTAGAAAATCATGCGCAAAGTGCATTATAGCCCCAGCGGGGTGCAATGTGTACACGTGATAAATAAAAAATTCTAAAGTAACAAAGTAAAATTAATTATAATAATCAATTTCCCCACACCCGTGCCCGCGCTACCTTCCTGGGCATCCACACCTGCATATGGGCGGGGCCGCGGTTATTCCAGGCGTAATAGGGAATAGCGGTGACCTGCCTGCGCCACGTAGACATCGATTGGCCGTCAGCGTTGGGCAATACTACCGAGGCGTCGCCTGTTATCGTCATCACGCCGCCCAGGAGGTCGGCGCGCCAGGACTTTTGTAAGGGAATGTGATCGGGTATGATAATATTGAATACCTCGCCGTCGTTATCGGGGCCTTCAAAGCAATACAGCAGCGGGCCGCGCTGCAAGGCTACTCGGTTGATGCCGGCAGCCAATTCCTCGGAAGCGGCTATGCGACGCACTTCCATGGGGAGTTGTAGTTCCACCACGTCGCCGGGCCGCCAGCTGCGCTGAATAATCGCGTAGCCTTTTTCAGCATGCCAGTCTGCGGGTTGGCCGTTGACCAAAATTTGAATGCCGGCTTTAATTGTATCCAAAAAATGGTACAAGTCGCCCGGCGATGCTTCCGTGCCGGCCCAACCCGGCAAGCGCAGGTGCAGCGCAAAAGCCATCTTTTTTTCGGGCTGGATGTTCATTTTAACAAGGCCATCCCAGGGGTAGTTGGTTTGTTGAGCAATAGCTACCCGGCCTTGTGCCAACTGCACAGCCGTGTTATTTCCTGCATACAAATTGACCCACACGGCCCTGTCGTTGTGCGCGTAGCAGTAATTGCCCAGCGAAGCGATGAGCCGGGCGATATTGGAAGGACAGCAGGCCGTGCCGAACCATTCGCGGCGGGCGTGGCGGCCCTCCGATTCCAGGGGGTTGCCGTAGAAAAACCGGTCGCCCGACAAAGACAACCCGTCGAGGGCGCCGTTGTAGAGGCTGCGCTCCAGCACGTCGACGTATTTGGCCTCGCCGGTCATCAGAAACATACGCTGGTTCCAGAAAACCAGTCCCACCGAAGCGCAGGTTTCGCAATAGGCGCTTTCGTTGGGCAGGTCGTATTCGTTGGTGAAACCTTCGTTGTGACCCGACGAGCCGATGCCGCCCGTGAGTTACATATTGCGGCCCACCACGTCTTCCCACACGCGTTGCAAGGCGGCTTCATAACCCGCACCGGGTAATTCGGCGGCCACGTCGGCCATGCCGGTGTACATATACATCGCGCGCACGGCGTGACCGGTGATATCGCTGATATCTTTCACGGGCACATTATCCTGGCAGTAGTTGACGCCGCCCCAGCTTTTGTTGTCCCAGGTGTAGCCTTTTCCGAGTCCTTTACCGCGTTCTTCGAGCAGCCAGTTGGACAGCTTGAGATAGCGCTGATCGCCGGTAGTATGGTAAAGTTTGACCAGCGCCAGTTCGATTTCCTGGTGGCCGGGCACCCAGTCTTTCTTGCCGGGGCCGAAAAGCGCGTCGAGGTGGTCGGCGTAGCGGATGGCCACGTCGAGCAGTTTGCGTTTGCCGGTGGCGTTGTAATACGCCACCGCCGCTTCTATCAGGTGGCCTGCGCAGTACATTTCGTGCATGCCCATGTCGGTCCAGCGTTTTTCAATGCCGGTCACGGTGTAATAGGTATTGAGATAACCGTCGGCTTGCTGGGCGGCGGCGATTTTATCGATCCATTCGTCGGCTTTTTTTTCGATGGCGGCGTTGGGTTGTATTTTGAGCGTATAGGCCATTGCTTCGAGCGCTTTGAATACGTCGGAGTCGTCGTAGAAGATGCCCTCGTGGGGGCCGTCGAGTTTGCCGGCGGCCCTGTCGAAATTGCGGATGCGGCCGGTTTTTTCTTCGGTGTAGGTGATACATACCGGCACGGTTACGGAAGCGACTTTGTCCATCCGCGGCTTCCAGAAAGCATCGTCAAAACGCACCTCGGCAAAATTGACGGGCTTGATGGCGGCTTTGCTTGGCTGTGACCAACTTGTGGCGGCTGTGGACAATGCAAGGATGGCGGTGGCGACCAGGCGACAGTACGACTGTACGACTATACGACTGTACGACTTGGCGAGCCTACTACATAATCTTTGTAATCTATGAATACTACGTTTACTAAACCTTGGAGGTTTAGTAAACGTGGTATCTATGATATCTATGTAACAGAGTAGGATCATGGCAACTGCGGTCAGCTTTTTCATATATAGACATTGATATTTGTCAATTATCATTCTGATGAATATCATGTGCAAAGCCGTTTATCAGATCGTATTTTAACGGTTCACCAAAATACGCCCTATTATGTTTCTCGTCAACTGGTTCCAGGCAAATTTGCTGATGATTTTTACTACGATTGTGCTTATCGGCATTCCGGTAGTTATTGTATATATGGTGTGGGGGGGGAAGAAGTCGGATTCGTCATCTGAGTAGAGGTTGTCAGTTCTCTGTTGTCGGTTCTCTGTTCTCTGTTCTCTGTTGTCGGTTCTCCGTTATCCGTTCCTTATCTTTGCCAGTTAAACTTAACAGAGAACAGAGAACAGAGAACAGAGAACAGAGAACAGAGAACAGAGAACAGAGAACAGAGAACAGAGAACAGAGAACAGAGAACAGAGAACAGAGAACAGAGAACAGAGAACAGAGAACAGAGAACAGAGAACAGAGAACCACTACAGCTTTTGAAACCACAAATGCAATACCCGGCTGGTAGAAAAAGCGTAACCCAAACGTGTAAATACCAGCGTATTGCCCTCTTCGTCTTTGAACACACCAGGGTATACCGGTGTGAGCAGGAAGTATGTATCGGGGGCGCGGAATAGCCGTAGCCGGTCTTTATGTACATCGAGCGTAACTTTCACATCGGCTTCTTCGCTGAAATAGACGCCGGCAAAGGCGGCCAGTTCGGTGGGATTGGGGCGATAAGGTGTGGTTTTGTCAAAAGTCTGCGAGCTGCCATCGGGGGATTTCCAGATAATCTGGTTGGGGTTGGCATACGTTAGGATATTCCCGCCCTGCTGGAATTTTTGTTCGCCGATATATTTAAACGCACCCCAGGGCGCTATCCTCAACATTCCTTCGCGCAAGCTGATATCGAGCGTATCGTAGTTGGTTTTATTGATGTACAATCCCGTTTTGGCGCGCATGGAATCGGCGTCGAGGGCTACTTCGGGGAAATCGGGGTATTCGATTTCTTTTTTACCCAAAAACACTTCGGCGACCTGTATGCCCAATCGCTCGGGATTGGCGCTGCCGTCGTTGCTCAGCAGGGCTACCGAGAGGTCTTTTTCGGGGTAATAAGCCAGCCAGGCGCGGTAGCCCGCCGTGCCACCGCTATGGCTAATCTGGGTAACGCCGTTGACGTTGCCCATCACGACACCCCGGGCGTAGCTGACTTCCTTGCCATTGTTCAGTTTGCCTTTCTGGCGCTGCATGTCATTGACTTCCTTACCCAAAAGCCTGTTTTTCCAGCGCAGGTTCCACTTTTCGAGGTCTTCGACGGTGGTTAGCAAAGCGCCGTGGCCGAAAGTATGTTCAAAAGGCATGTTTTGTACGTAAACGCCTTCTTGCCGGCTGTAAGCGATGGCTCGGCCCGGCACGATTTCATTAAAGTCGTCGCGCCACTGGGTATGAGTCATGCCGGCGGGTATAAAGAGGCGGTTTTCGGTGAAATCCTGCAGCTTTTGTCCGCTCACTTTTTCTACCAAAAAGCCCAACATATTGTAATTGGAATTGCTGTACATATACGCTGAACCCGGTTCGTAATTTAACCGCTTTTGGCGCCATATGATTTCTTTTACATGAGCAGGGGCATAAATTCGAGTACCCCGGGGCCAGCCACCGATAGCCGCCACCACGCCCCAATCGCGCAAACCGCTGGTGTGGTGCAAAAGTTGCTCAACCGTAACGCCGCTGCCGTAATCGGGGAAATCGGGAAAATGCTGGCAGAGGTTGTCATCCAGGTTGAGTTTGCCTTCCTTGACCAGTAACAACACAGCGGCGGCTGTAAATTGCTTGGCTACCGACCCCGACTCAAAAACCGTTGCGGGGGTATTGATCACGTTGCGTTCCAGGTCGGCCATGCCGTAGGCTTTTTCAACCAACAGCTCCCCTCCCCTGCTCACGCGCACGGCGCCCCCGGGAGCGGCGGTCGACTGCCAGGTGTCGAAAATCCGGTCGATGGAGGAGAGGGTGTCCTGCCAGGGAGTATTTTGCGCAGACGCTGTAAAAAAGGTGCTTTGTACAATTAAGAGAGCTATTATCAGGCGATTCATCATCTTCTTTTTTGGTGAATTTATGTAAAAATAATCGTAACTGTTTAGTAGGGTTTAGTGCATTCGCAGTTTAGCGATTGGGTTTAGCTGTATGTTAAAAAAACTAAACCCTAACGCTAAACCCTACTAAACAGTTACAAATAATCTTTTAACAAATTTTTAATGACATATCATTGTTTGATATATCATAGAATAATACCTTTGCAATATGTTTCTCGAACAAACCATATTCTATCATATCGAACGCACGATCAAGCGCTACAGGCAGTTTGCGCAGGCGCGGCTCAACGAAGCGGGATTCGACATAACGGTCGACCAGTGGCTGGTACTCAACTCCATCCAAAAACACCCCGAATTCTCGCAGGCCGACATTGCCCAGCGCGTTTTCAAAGACCAGGCCTCGGTGGCCCGCATCACCGATTTGTTGGTAAAAAAAGGCTATCTGAGTCGCTCGGCTTCGACCAACGACCGCCGCAGGAATGAAGTAGCCGTCACTGCCGAAGGCCTATCGCTCATGCAGGCCGTCATGCCAACGGTAGAACAATACCGGCAGGCCGCTTTAAAGACTTGTCCGCCGAAGCCATTCACCAATTGCAGCTCACCCTCGACGTTATTTTTGATAATTGTAATTCACCCACTTAAACGACTGTTATTATGAAATCATACCTCATCCTGATCATTGCGGCCCTGCTGTACGGGTATATGGCCCAAGCCCAGCCGCAGGTATCGCTTACCAAAGACGAGATACACGCTACCCTGCAAAAGCCGGCGAATTGTTGCAAAGCAAATACGTATTCCCCGACGTCGCCCTCAAGATGCAGCAAGCCCTGAAAACTGAGGCCGACAAGGGCAGCTTCGACAAAATCAAAGACCCCGGCGCACTGGCTGCCGAGGTGAACAAGGTATTGCAGGACATCTCCAAAGACAAACACCTGCGCTTCCGCTTTGCCCCCGGCTTTGCCCAGGAATTGCAAGCCCGGGCCGGCGAACCCGACGGCGCCGAGCCCGAACCTTCTCCGGAAGAATTGGAATGGCTCCAAAACAACAACTACGAATTTAAAGAAGTGAAAATTCTACCCGGCAATGTCGGCTATATCAAATTCAACGGCTTCCTGCCCCACGACGGCGCCAAAGCAGCCGCCAGCGCGGCCCTCAATTTTGTGGCGAATACCGGCGCGGTGATTTTCGATATGCGCGAAAACGGCGGCGGCGACCCCGAACTGGTGGAATGGATTATGGGTTATTTTTATGAAAAACCGACCCTGATCAATACTTTTTACAACCGGATAGAAGATAAAACCACAGAATCGTGGACCGTCGCCGAAGTAAAAGGCCCCAGACTGCTCCAGACCGATGTGTATATCCTGACGAGCTCGTATACTTTCTCTTGCGCAGAAGAATTCAGCTACGATTTTCAGTGTCTCAAGCGCGGCAAAATCGTGGGCGAAGTCACGGGTGGGGGCGCACACCCCACGCAGCCTTTTGCCGTCGACGACAAGTTTATCATAGGTATTCCATACATGCGCGCCATCAACCCGGTCACCAAGACCAACTGGGAGGGCGTGGGTATCATTCCCGACGTCAAGTGCAGCGCCGCCGATGCCCTCAAAACCGCCCATGCCCAGGCGCTGAAAGACCGCGCTGCCCGCAGCGATAACCCCATGAGCAAAGCCGACGCGGAGTGGGACATCGTCAGTCTGCCTTTGTTGTACGACAAAATCGACGTCAAAGCCGAACTGCTTAAAAGCTATGCCGGTCAATACGAAGACCGGAGCATTAGTTTTGAAAACGGCAAACTATACTCCCAGCGCCCCAACGGTAGAAAATTCGAATTAAAACCCATCAGCGACACCTTGTTTGAAATCGACGAAGCCGCCCGCATTGAGTTTTTTGAGGGCGGGAAATACGCAATCACCCATTTTAAAGGCGAAGCCGATCTGAAGCAGCTTCGCACGAAATAACCCGACTGTGCTTTTTTATTATTTTTTTCACCGCAGAGTTAAAAGAGTTTAACGCAGAGCTTCGCAGAGGCAGCATCACGTTCTGCGTAACTCCTTTCAACTCCTTTTAACTCTGCGGTAAAAAACTCCCCGTTTAGCAAAAAATCGCGCTTATCCTTGGCAAACACGCAAAAACAGCTATTTTGGCAGGTATAAAACCTAACCAAACCTATGGCTGAGCGCAAACACCCTAAGGCACTACCCTTCCTGTTCCTCTCCGAAATGTGGGAACGCTTCGGTTTCTATCTCATGCTGGGCATTTTCTTTTTGTACATGACTGACACCCAAAAGGGCGGCATGGCGATGGACAAAAAGCAGGCCTCTGATATTTTCGGCACCTTTATCGCTATGGTATACCTCACGCCGTTTGTGGGGGGATTGCTGGCCGACCGGATATTGGGTTATCGCCTGTCGATTACCATCGGCGGCATCCTCATGGGTATCGGCTATTGCGGATTGGCGCTGCCGGGCATGACGGCCTTTTATGTGGCGCAGATATTCCTCATCATCGGCAACGGTTTTTTCAAACCCAACATCTCCACCCTACTCGGCAACGTATACAACGAAGACAAGTACCGCTCGCTCAAAGACGCGGGGTACAACATCTTCTATATGGGTATCAACATCGGGGCATTTATATGCAACTTCTTTGCAGCCTACCTGCGCAATACCTTTAGCTGGGGCGCGGCGTTTACCGCTGCGGGCATCGGCATGTTCCTCGGCGTCATTATCTTCTGGCTCGGCAACAAGCACTACGCCCATGCCGACGTGCGCAAGCCTACCAAAGCAGAAGATATGCCCGTGGGCAAAATCCTGGGCGTGACCTTGCTACCGGCATTGATAGCCGGCTACATCGGCTGGATATTGCCGGGAGACATTTTCGGCAGCGACAGCACCGACGCCTTTATCCTCGGCGCCTTGCCCGTGGCGGGTTACTACGTGTCGATACTGGTGCGCTCCAGTGCGGAAGACCGCAAGCCGCTGGCGGCCCTGCTCGCCGTCTTTGCCGTAGCTATCGTCTTCTGGGCCATCTTCAAACAAAACGGCACTGCGCTCACCACCTGGGCGGAGAGCTACACCGACCGCGAAATCCCGGAGATGCTGGTCGCACCGGCTAAAACCCTGGGCATGGTACAGGAAGTGACCGTCGTCAAAGACTCCGTGCCGCTCACCGACGAGCAATTCCGCGTGAGCCGCGACGCCGACGACAAAGTGGTCAAAGTATACGACTATCCGCTTTACCTCAAAAACATACCTAAAGACGAATGGCCGCCCGAAGGCCAATCCATCAAATTGATATCCACCGAGTTATTCCAATCGGTCAACCCGCTATGGGTAGTCACGCTGACCTTCCCGGTGATCTGGTTTTTTGCCTTTTTGCGGCGAAAAAACCGGGAGCCCACCACCCCCTGGAAGATTTTCTTCGGTCTGTTTATCACCGCATTGTCTACATTGGTAATGGTTGCGGCGGTTTACGCCGGCCACAACGGCGCCGACAAAAGCGCCATGTGGTGGCTGATAGGCAGTTACGGCGTAATCACCGTGGGAGAACTATGTCTGAGTCCGATGGCGCTATCGCTGGTCTCCAAGCTGGCCCCTGCCCGCCTCACCGGCCTCATGATGGGCGGCTGGTTTTTGTCGACTTCCATCGGCAACAAAATGAGCGGGGTATTGGCCAGTTGTGGGACGGCTACGAAAACAAAGCCAATTTCTTCCTGGTCAACTTTGCACTGGCGTTAACTACTTCTTTTATCATTTTCCTGATGGTAAAATGGTTGAACAGGATTATGAAGGAACACGGCGTGTGAAAAAGGTATTAATAATTGACGACGAAGAAAAATTGAGAACCCTGCTGGCCAGGATTGTCAGCCTGGAGGGTTTTGAAGTATGGCAGGCTGCCGACTGCAAATCGGCTTTAAAAAAGCTGGAGCAATCGGAGGCGGACGTCGTATTGTGCGACGTAAAACTCCCCGATGGCAACGGGGTTGAGCTGACCAAAGCAATCAAAACCCTCTATCCGCTTACAGAAATCATCGTACTTACCGCTTACGGCAATATACCCGATGGCGTGTTGGCCATAAAAAACGGCGCGTTTGATTACATCACCAAAGGCGACGACAACAACAGGATTATTCCCCTGCTTCACCGCGCCATCGAAAAAGCTGAGTTGGCCAGGCGAGTATCACATCTTGAATCGCAACTGGCTGATAAACAATCTTTTGACACCATTATCGGCCATTCCAAATCATTGCTTGAAGCCATAGAATTGGCCAAAAAAGTAGCCGTGACCGATACATCCGTTTTGCTTACCGGCGAAACAGGTACCGGGAAAGAGGTATTTGCCCGGGCCATACACCTGGCCAGCCCGCGGAGCAACAAGCACTTTGTGGCCGTCAACTGTTCGGCTTTCAGCAAAGAGCTCATGGAAAGCGAATTATTCGGGCACAAAGCCGGCGCCTTTACCGGCGCCACCCGAGATAAAAAAGGCTTGTTTGAAGAAGCCCACAACGGCACTATATTTTTAGATGAAATAGGAGAAATGGCCCCGGAATTACAAGCCAAACTACTGAGGGTGCTGGAAAGCGTGGAGTTTCACAAAGTGGGCGACAGCAAAACCACGGAAGTTAACGTCAGGGTTATTGCCGCAACCAACCGCGATTTGGAAAAAGAAATAGAATCGGGACATTTCAGACAAGACCTATTTTATCGACTGTCGGTATTTCAAATAAAACTCCCTCCTTTACGCGAAAGAGTTGCCGATATTGAGCCTTTGACTTTATATTTTATGCAATATTTTTCAAAAAAAATAAATAAAAAAATCACTTCGCTCTCCGTTGAATTTGTAGAAGCGCTTAAACGACATAATTTTCCGGGAAATATCCGCGAATTAAAAAATATAATGGAGCGCAGTATTATTCTTGCCGACGGGGAAACACTTAGCCTTCAAAATCTACCGGTTGAATTGCAATTCCCTTTTCAGGAAGGTAAAACGTATTCCACTTTTGATTTAGCCGGTATGGAAAAAATGCATATTCAAAAAGTAATGAATTACACCAACGGCAATAAAACCGAAGCCGCCCGCCTTTTAAATATTGCGCTTACTACGCTATACCGGAAACTGGACGAATACCAGATCAGGTAACCCTATCAAAACGATAGGGGGCATGCTTTCATAATGATAGTGTAAAACTCCCCTCAAGTCGGGCTTGACGTTATTTGGCGCGGCTCTCAGCCTCCTGTGCCAAACTGGAACGGTAGTTGAACTATTCGTTTTGAACAAAAACAAAATGGATATGACAACCGCAATCCTCCTTACAGTAAGCTTAATGTGCTTTCTGTTTTTTTTCCGCTCCATTTTCTGGTTTGCAAAAAACTTACACAGATGAGTGCATTATTCGTCCTGGCCATAGTCGTATTCGGCTATATGTGCTACGTATTGGTTAGACCCGAAAAATTTTAATAAAACCTCTCAAGATGTACACAGAAATATTAGGGTTGGTCCTGATGTATGGGCTGGTCATATTATTGGCGATACCGTTAGGACGCTACATCGGAAAAGTATTCAGCTACGAGTCCACCTGGCTCGATCGCATTTTCGATCCGCTCGACCGTCTGATTTTTCGATTAAGCGGGGTCGACGCAAAAAAAGAAATGACCTGGCAGCAACATTTGGTAGCGATGCTGGTCATCAATTGCTGTTGGTTAGTTATTTCCCTATTTGTACTCACCAACATGGCCTGGCTGCCGCTTAACCCCGATGGGAATCCCTCTATGTCGGGTGATTTGGCGTTCAATACGGCGGTGAGTTTTGTCACCAACACCAACCTGCAGCACTATTCGGGAGAAACCGGATTATCGTATTTAGGGCAATTGACCTTAATGTTATGGCAATTTATCAGTGCAGCTACGGGTATCGCTGTTTGTGCGGTTGTTTTTATGGCGATGAAAGAAAAAACAACTGACAAACTCGGCAATTTCTACAGCTTTTTTGTCAGAAGCGCTACGCGAATCTTACTTCCGCTTGCTTTTATCGTAGCCGCATTGCTTGTTTTCAACGGCGTGCCGATGACATTTGAAGGAAAAGCTGATATGATCACCCTCCAGGGCGATTCGGTGCAGGTAAGTCGTGGCCCTGTGGCCGCGTTTGTAGCCATCAAACAGTTGGGCACCAACGGCGGCGGTTTTTTTGGGGTCAACTCCGCGCATCCGCTCGAAAATCCCAATTATTTCACCAATATCGTGGAAACCTGTAGCATCTTCCTGATCCCTATTGCCATGATATTCGCCTTCGGCTACGTGCTCAAAAGGCGGAAACTCGCCTTGATCATATTTGGGATAATGACCCTGGGTTTTTTGCTGTTGCTTATTCCATCTGTGATCAGTGAAATAAACGGCAACCCCGCTATCTCACAGATGGGTATCGGGCAGAAGGCGGGCAGCATGGAGGGAAAAGAAGTCCGCTTTGGGGCAGCCGCATCGGCTTACTGGGCCATCAACACCACCTGTACCAGCAATGGTTCTGTCAACGCCATGCACGATAGCATGACGCCGCTCACCGGCATGTTTGCCCTACTCGGCATGATGGTCAACAGCTTTTACGGCGGTGTGGGGGTAGGTTTTTTAAACTTCTACATTTTCATCATCCTCGCGGTATTCATCAGTGGATTGATGGTAGGCAGGACGCCTGAATTCCTGGGAAAAAATAGAAGCCGGCGAAATGAAAATCGCCATGATCATTGCCTTGCTGCACCCCTTGCTCATCCTGGCCGGCACGGCCTTGTCGAGTTATCTGTATGCCGGAAACCCAACCCTATACGCGGGATGGCTGGCCAATCCCGGATATCACGGTTTCAGCGAAATGCTTTACGAGTTCACTTCGGCTTCTGCCAACAACGGCAGTGGATTTGAAGGGTTGGGCGACAATACGCCGTTTTGGAATATAGCCTGCGGACTGGTCATGTTATTTGCCCGGTATCTGCCTATCATCGGCCCTGTAGCCATTGCAGGTCATCTGGCAAGCAAAAAATACATACCGGAAGGCGCGGGTACGCTTCAAACTGACACGCCCACTTTTGGGATCATGGTATTTGCCGTTATCGCCATAGTAGCCGCCCTTGCCTTTTTCCCTGCACTAACGCTTGGCCCGTTGGCCGAATATTTTTCTATTTATTAATTCGATACGACGATGAAATCCAAACATAATAAATCACTTTTCCAAAGGGATTTGGTCACACAAGCGCTCCGGCAATCTTTCGTCAAACTCGATCCCCGGAAGATGTTTCGCAATCCGGTCATGTTTACCGTTGAAATCGGCACAGCCGTGATGTTAGTAGTAAGCATATGGGTAGCAAGCGGAGAAAAATCGCAAGGCAGCTTAGCTTATAATTTTGTCATTTTTTTCCTGCTTTTGCTCACCTTATTGTTTGCCAATTTTGCCGAAGCCATTGCCGAAGCCAGGGGCAAAGCGCAAGCCGATTCGCTTCGCAAGACGCGAGAGGAAACGCCCGCCAGGCTGGAAAACGGTACGCTGGTTAGTTCCAGTATCTTAAAAAAAGGCGATATTTTTATTTGTGAAACCGGGGATGTTATACCCAGTGACGGCGAAATCATTGAAGGTTTAGCCACCATCGACGAAAGCACCATCACCGGCGAAAGCGCGCCGGTGATCCGGGAAGCCGGCGGCGACAAAAGTGCCGTGACCGGGGGCACCAAAGTACTGAGTGATAAAATAAAAGTACTCGTAACCACCCAGCCTGGCGAGAGTTTTCTGGATAAAATGATTGCCCTGGTGGAAGGCGCCAACCGGCAAAAAACGCCCAACGAAATAGCATTGACCATTTTGCTGGCGGGGTTTACGCTTGTATTTATTATAGTAACCGTAACCTTAAAGCCTTTTGCCGATTATGCCAACGCTCCCATCACCATTGCGGCGTTTATCTCTTTTTGTGTGTTTAATACCCACTACAATCGGCGGGTTGTTGTCGGCAATAGGTATCGCGGGCATGGACAGGGCCTTGCGGGCAAACATCATCGCCAAGTCGGGCAAAGCGGTAGAAACCGCCGGCGACATAGATGTATTGCTGCTCGATAAAACGGGTACGATAACCATTGGAAACCGGAAGGCCACCCATTTTTACCCGGCCGACGGCATCGATGAAAATTATTTTATCACTTGCGCCGTATTGAGTTCAATGGCAGATGATACCCCGGAAGGAAAATCGATCATCGAACTGGCGGGCGTTGATCCATCTACTTTTCAGGTGCAAAACCCCATTTTCATCAAATTTACCGCCGAAACCCGCAGTTCGGGCATTGATTTTGACGGCCGGCGCATACGCAAAGGCGCCAGCGACGCCATAGCGCTTTTGGCAAATAATGCCGGCAACCAAATCCCCGCCGACACCGCGCAGAAGGTACAATTCATCTCCAGCAATGGAGGTACGCCGCTCGTTGTAGCAGAAAACGACAAAATAATCGGAGTAATCGAGTTGCAGGATATCATCAAACCCAACATCCACGAGCGCTTTGAAAGATTGCGCAAAATGGGGGTAAAAACCGTGATGGTGACGGGCGATAATCCGCTCACGGCCAAATACATCGCCGAAAAAGCCGGCGTAGACGACTACATCGCCGAAGCCAAACCGGAAGACAAGCTGGATTATATCCGCAAAGAACAGCAGACCGGCAAATTGGTAGCCATGATGGGCGACGGCACCAATGATGCGCCTGCGCTGGCTCAAGCCGATGTAGGCGTGGCTATGAATAGCGGCACCCAGGCAGCCAAAGAGGCGGGCAACATGGTAGACCTCGACAATGACCCCACCAAGTTGATCGAAATCGTAGAAATCGGCAAACAATTGCTGATGACGAGGGGCACGCTGACCACGTTCAGCATCGCCAACGATGTAGCCAAGTATTTTGCCATTATTCCCGCTTTGTTTATTACCGCCATCCCGTCTTTGCAGGCGTTGAATATTATGAATCTGCACAGTCCTGAAAGCGCGATTCTTTCTGCCGTGATATTTAACGCCCTCATTATTCCGCTGCTCATACCGCTGGCGCTCCGGGGGGTGGCGTACAAACCGATAGGGGCAAGCGCCCTGTTGCGTCGCAACCTGTTAATTTACGGACTTGGCGGCGTGATTGTGCCTTTTGTGGGGATTAAGCTTATTGATATATTAGTTTTTTTTTATTTTAAATTGTAACTAATGAAAACGCATTTTCTTCCAGCTATCAAGCTGACCATACTTTGTGCCATTTTATTTTCCGGCATTTACACCTGTGCTATATGGGGCATTGCTCAACTAAGCCCTCAACACGGCAAAGGAGAAATTATTGAGATCGGGCAGGCATTTACTTCCGATCGTTATTTCTGGTCGAGGCCTTCGGCAGTGGGACACAATGCGGCGGGATCGGCGGGAAGTAACAAAGGGCCTTCCAATCCGGAATACCTGGCGGAAGTACAGGCCCGGATTGATACCTTCTTGGCCCATCACCCGGGCGTATCCAAAAGCGAAATCCCTGCCGACCTGGTAACGGCCGGCGGCAGCGGCCTGGATCCGCATATTTCGGTGGAGGCAGCCCGCGTTCAAGTAGGCAGAGTAGCCAGGGTAAGGCAACTGCCGGAAGACCGGGTAGCCGGTATCGTACAACAACACACGGAAGGGCCTTTAGTCGGGCTGTTTGGGCCGTCCAGAGTTAACGTCCTGAAACTAAACCTTGCGCTTGACGAAATCAAATAATGGGTACTGCATGACCCTCAATTTATTTTAATGACAGAAAAAGAGCAAAACGTACAACACTTCCTCGATCTGATAAAAAAATCGAGAAGGGGTAAATTTAAACTCTACATAGGGATGAGTGCCGGCGTAGGGAAATCGTACCGCATGCTGCAGGAAGCGCACGCCTTGCTGAGAAACGGCATCAACGTAAAAATAGGATACATAGAAACCCATGCCAGAAAAGAAACAGAAGAATTGATCGAAGGATTGCCGGTCATAGCCCGGAAAAAAATGTTTTACAAAGGAAAAGAGCTGGAAGAAATGGACTTGCAGGCCATCATCAGTCTGCATCCGGAAGTTGTCATTGTGGACGAACTCGCGCATACCAACATTCAGGGAAGTAAAAACGAAAAACGCTGGCAGGATGTACTGGATATTTTAGCAGCCGGCATAAATGTAATAAGCGCCGTAAACATACAGCACATAGAAAGCCTGAACGAGGATGTGAGGCAAATTACCGGCATAGAAGTCAAAGAGCGCGTACCCGACAGCGTATTGGCCCAGGCCGATGAAGTCGTCAATATTGACCTTGCCGCCGACGATTTAATCGGCAGGCTGAAAGAAGGTAAAATTTACCATCCTGAAAAAATCGAAACGGCATTACAAAACTTTTTCAAAAGCGAACATATCCTGCAACTTCGGGAATTGGCGTTAAAAGAAGTAGCTTCGCAAGTAGAGCGGAAAGTAGAAACCGAAATATCCCAAACGGCATTCCGGCACGAAAGATTTTTAGCCTGTATCAGCAGCAATGAAAAAATGGCAAAAACAGTGATACGAAAAACAGCTCGCCTGGCTAATTATTACCACAGTAAATGGTATGTCTTGTATGTGCAAACCACGGCGGAACGGGCAGATAAAATTGCGCTTGACAAGCAGCGGCACCTTATCAATAATTTTAAATTAGCCACCGAACTAGGCGCCGAAATCATCAAAACAGAAAGTGATAAAATCGCCCATGCGATTATCGAGCAGGCAGAAGCGCGCCATATTACTACGATATGCATCGGCAAACCGCATTTAAACCTGATTAAAATACTGATGTCCACTAATGTCCTGAATGAGCTGCTAAAAAAACTGTCGAGTTATGATATTGACCTGGTAATACTATCTTAACATGAGAACAAAAACCAAACTCACCCTGGGCGTTGGGCTATTGTTTACTTTAATAGTCCTGCTGGCTGTTTTCAGCGTAATTCAGATCAACTCCCTGGCTGTTGACACCAGAAATATCCTGGAAGACAACTACCATACGCTGGAATATGCCCGACACATGCTCAAAGCAGTGGATGAAATACATACAGAAAAAAAATGCCGTCCAAATTTTTGAAACTAATTTAGCCAGGCAACAAGCCAATGTTACCGAATTTGGCGAGATTGAAATCACAGAAAGCCTGGTCTTTCACTTCAATGAGTTGAAAACAAACCCACATGACACCCTTAAGCCCAGACTCATACGTGAGGATTTGAACTCCTTAATGTTGCTGAACATGAACGCCATTCACCGCAAAAGCATTCAAGCCGAACAAACAGCCCGAAATGCGGGGATGTGGATTGCCATAACAGGCGCTTTGTGCTTTGTAATCGCTTTTATTTTACTTGTCAATTTGCCCGGCAACATCGCTAATCCCATAAAAGAGCTGACAGAAAGCATCAAAGAAATCGCAGCGGGAAACTATGCCGAACGCGTGCATTTTGAAAGCCACAACGAGTTCAGAGAAATAGCCCTTTCGTTTAATACCATGGCTAAAAAGCTGCAAGAATACAACAACAGCAACCTTGCCAAATTGATGATGGAAAAAAAGCGGATAGAAACCCTGATAAACAATATGCACGATCCTGTTATAGGTCTGGATGAAAACAAAAAAGTAATATTCGCCAATCAGGTAGCCCTTCAGGTAACAGGTTTACAGGAAAGTGAATTAATTGGCAAACCTATTCAGGAAACGGCTATTACCAATGACTTAATTCGCTCACTGACCCGGCAATTGATGGTTGAAGAGCCTACGTCAAGTACTGAAAAAGAAAGCTTGCTAAAAATTTATGCCAATGGCAAAGAAAGCTATTTTGAAAAAGAGATTTTATTTATAAAAATAACGCCGACCGGCGAGCAATCGGAGCAGCTCGCCGGTTACGTCATTTTATTGCGCAATATTACCGCCTATAAAGAATTAGACTTTGCAAAAACCAATTTTATCGCGACCGTTTCTCATGAATTAAAAACGCCCGTTTCTTCTATAAAAATGAGTCTTCAGTTATTAGACAACGAACAAATCGGCGTATTAAACGAGGAACAAAAAAACCTCCTAACCGGCATCAAAGACGATACCAACCGGATACTCAAAATAACCGGCGAGTTACTCAATATGACGCAGGTGGAAAGCGGCAATATCCAATTGAGTATTTTCCCGGCAGATCCGATAGAGATTTTGAATTATGCTATAAAGGCGGGTAAAGTACTCGCAGAACAAAAGAACATCACGTTTGATATCTCGAGCCCGGAGATTGTACCCAAAATATATGCCGACAGCGAAAAAACAGCCTGGGTATTAACCAACTTGATTTCAAATGCTATACGCTACTCCTTCCCGAATTCTGTCATCTATCTCCGCATCCAGGAAAATCCCGATACGGTTACCATAGCAGTAAGAGATACCGGTCAGGGCATTGCACCACAATACAAAGACAAAATATTCGACCGGTATTTTCGCATTCCGGGTTCTCAAAAAGAAGGCACTGGGCTTGGTTTGGCTATCAGCAAAGAGTTTATCGAAGCCCAGGGAGGGCATATCAGCCTTGAAAGCGACTATGGCGCCGGGTGTACGTTTGCAGTAACACTAAATAAGTACTCCTCACAATAAAGCGATAAAACCAGAGCCCCTTGATTAAAGTCACTCCCAACTTGTGACTATAGTCACCGCATATTGATTCATTTATGACTCAATTTGCACACATAAGCCGTCTTAAACGGCGTTTATAAATCCTATCCTACTCCATACATACTCGATTGATAGCTTGGAAGGGAATTTCCCGCTCTCAAGCATAATACCGTTTTGGGGTAATCATATCCCGTAATAGAGTATGTTTTTTCACACATCTAAATACACCATTTTATGAAAAGAATTTATTTCATAATCGCGCTATTAATTCCGTTGATTTTACCCGCTCAGGTCACGATCGACTGGGTGCAAAACACTGGAGGTATCTCGATTGCCCTGGATGGCAATAATAATGTATATACTGTAGATTATGTATATAACCCCGGAGGTGATATCATCCTCACCAAGCGAAGCGCTACCGGTAATTTCATTTGGGAGGTTTCTTACGACCAAACTGACAATACCCGATGGGAAAGATTATCGTGGGTGGAGACGGACCAGCAGGGGAATGTGGTGGTAGTAGGTACTTCAATGTCGGGGTATTCCAACCCCGTGGAGGCAGCCAGCATTGTGATGAAATTTGATCCCAACGGAAATTTACTATGGAGGAACGTCTACGAAGGTACTTTTGACGGTTCTTCAACCCGCAAGTGCCTGATCGATAATGCCAATAATATTTACGTATTGGGGATGGGCAGCGGTCCCAACGGCTTTGTAACGAAAGTCAAAAAATTCTCTCCCTCAGGTACGGCCTTATGGTCTTATTTTGACAATGCGGGAATAGGGAAAGGGGTGAATTTTAAATTTACGCCCGACAATCACATTGTCATTGCTGCACGAGGTATCACTGGCAGTATCAACGGGTATGCCAAAATCGACTTGAACGGAAATCAGATCTGGAGTTTAGCTGGGGTGAATAGCCTTACCGTGGGTGATGCCGCAGGCGACGCTTTTGGCAACACCTATTGCGTGCACGGCGAATACGTATCAAACGGCGGCACCGTCATCCGTAAAATATCTCCGAGCGGCGCACTCATTTGGTCGCACACCTATCCGATGAGCGGTTTCAGGATAGAAGTGGGCAGCGACAATATGCCGGTGATCAGCGGATTTCCGAATTCCGGCTCGGGCGGCTCTACCTTTCTAAAAGCCGATACGGAAGGCAATCAGGTGTGGTTTGTACCCGACGCCGACGGCCCCAACGCCTTCCTGTTGCATGCTCAAATGTATATCGACCAATACAACCACGTCTATCTCGCTGCGGGTACCCTCTTCGAAATGGGTATGTGCAAAGTGAACAGCGACGGTTCACCCGCCTGGTATAAAACCATCCCAGGGAGTTATGCCAACGGCTTCAGGGTCGGCAGCGATTACCATGTGTATGTGGTGGGGGGTACCACCGCCCGCTTGATACAGGGTATTTCCTGTGCTATTCCCGGCGGTTTGGCAGTCTCCAACCTGACGGCCAACTCTGCCGCTTTAAATTGGAGTGCGGTAACAGGTGCATTGGGATACCAGGTGCAATACCGCCCAGTGGGCGCCGCCACCTGGCAAAGCAGTAGCTCGGCGACTACCACACTTAACGTAACCGGATTATCTCCATTGACTTTATACGAATTCCGCGTATTGACGCAATGCGGCGCAGGCGTCAACAGCGACTGGTCGCAGGCCCTTCGGTTTACCACACAGGCCTTGCCTTGTGCGGCCCCAGTTGCCAACCAGCTTTTTGCCGACGGCATTACGACTACCAGCGCCTGGCTCAACTGCTCGCTGGGCGGCATGATTGCTTATGACTGGCGCTACCGGGTAGCCGGCGCCCAAAACTGGATAGATTTACCCTCCACTAATTCATCGTTTGTACAACTGACGGGGTTGACCCACTCCACTACTTACGAATTTCAGGTGGCTGTGCAGTGCAGCGTGAATTGGAGCGATTGGTCGGGTGTCCAAACATTTAATACAGATACGCCACCTTGCATCACGCCGACGCCGGCTCAATTATCTGTTACCAATATAACCAGCTCTGCTGTCCGGCTGAATTGTAGTATGACAGTCGTAGATCAATACGACTGGCGATACCGCGCAGCAGGTGCAGCCGGCTGGACCGACCTGCCTGCCACCATTTTGAATTTTTATAACCTCAATGGTTTAAACCAATTTACCAGTTACGAATTCCAGGTAGCCGTATTATGCCAAGGGGTTTGGACCGACTGGTCGGCGGCCAAATCGTTTACTACAGATGGAATTTGCCAGGCTCCTACCCTCTCGCAAATCTTTGCTACCAATGTTACTTCTTCTGCGGCCCGGCTCAATAGCTCGGTAAGCGGGGTAAACGCCTATGATTGGCGCTACCGCATACAGGGATCGGGTACATGGACGGATTTACCCACTACCACCGTCAATTTTACAGATATCAGCGGTTTGGAAGGGTTAACTGCTTATGAATTTCAGGTAGCCGTTTTATGTGGCCAAGTGTGGAGCAGTTGGTCGGTGAGCCAGATATTTACGACCCCCTCGATTCCTTGCCCGGTACCTGACGTATCCCAACTATTAGTGACTAATATTACCACCACTACCGCCATACTCAATTGCAGCCTTAGCGGAGTAAACAACTACGACTGGCGCTACCGGGTATTGGGTACGACGGCGTGGACCGACCTGCCCAGCACCAGTGTAAACGCGTTTGCATTAACCGGCCTGACGGCATCGACGCAATACGAATTCCAGGTAGCTGTGCAATGCGGCGCTATATGGACGGCGTGGTCGGAATCCAAATTATTTATGACCCTCGATTCGGGATGTTTTGCGCCCGGCCTCAGCCAGCTTTTCGTGAGCAACATTATGCCAACGAGCGCAAGGCTCAATTGCTCCGTCACCGGCGTCAATGCCTATGATTGGCGGTACAAGCGCAACACGGATGTAGATTGGACGGATTTGCCCACTACTACCGCCAACTTTACCGATATCAGCGGGCTCACGGCTTTATCGCAGTACCAGTTTCAAGTAGCCGTATTATGCGGCAACACCTGGAGTATGTGGTCGAGTGCGCTGCGCTTCCTCACGCCAGGCTCCAGTCTGGCCGCTAATGAGGAAAATGGATCTCAATTAAACGATTACGAAGAAATCGCGATGGTTGTAGTATATCCGGTACCTGCCGAAAATCAGTTGAATCTGAGCTACAATCTCCGGGATCATTCAACGCTTGTACTGACCATCATTGACGGCAACGGAAAAGTTGTTTACCAGGAGAACATGGGTTTACTACCGGCAGGCGAGCATAACAACGCCATTAATTTGCAGGCGTTTGTACCTGGCGTATATTACCTGCAGGTGCAGACAACACAAGGTATAATCAGGAAGCGTTTTCTGAAAATGTAGTGCTTGCCCACGCACTCTTATGCCGTCAAGTAACGCGGATTTTATAACCGCAGAGTTACACGGAGTTCACACGGAGTTACACTGAGTTAGAATTTGACTCTGTGTGAACTCCGTGTAACGCTGTAAAAAAGTATCGCTTTAGTTTTTCCCAAAGTTGACGACATTAGTCCAAGGCTCCCATCAACGCCTCCACATCATCTTGTGTATTGAAGGCATGGGCAGAAACCCGGATAGCGCTGCCACGGGTAGACACATAAATCTTTTTGCTTTGCAGGAGCTGCATCAAAGCGGTTTTATCCATATGGGGCGGCAATTGAAAGCCGAAGAGGTGTTGTGCGCGCCAGTCGGGGTCTTCGAGTCCAAAGCCGTGGGCGAGCAGCCGGTCGATTAGCGGGGCGGTGAGGCGGCCGGCATAATCCTGGATGCGGGCGGGCTCCCATTCGAGCAATTGCGACAAAGCGGCGTCGAGCATGGGCATGAGCATAAAATTGCTGAATTCGCCCATATCGTAGCGGGCAGCGCCGGGGAAATAAGCGTCGGTATAATTAGTGAGCGAAGAAAAATCGTGGGCATTGGCGCGGGTCATCCAGGAGTTTTCGAGGGGGAAGCCGTTGTTGAAATACGGGCTATAATAGGCCATGCCGATGCTGTAGGGGCCCATCATCCACTTATAGGCTGCTACTACCAGCGCATCTATTTGGGCGGCTTGAACGTCGATAGGTTTGGCGCCGACCGATTGGGTGCCGTCTACGATAAACACAGCGCCGACTTCTTTGCAGCGGCGGCCGATGGCTTCCAGGTCGAAAATCGTGCCGTCGGTCCAGTGCACCGAAGAGATCAGCACCACTGCCGTATCGGCGTTGATGGTTTCGAGCAGTCGGTGGTTCCATGCCGCGCCTCTGCCTGCGCGGCTGTCGGGTGGCGGCGCCGCCGTGCGGCAGTCTGTGCCGTGGCGCCTGCACCAATCCTGGAGGGCATACACGCCGCTGGGGAATTCATCGGCGACAGTCACGGCGTGTTGACCCGGGCTACCGGGCACATTGGCCATTGCCGTGCTGAGTCCGTAGGATGCAGCGGGGAGTTGGAAGAGGTGTTTTTGTGGTGATAGCACAGTTGTGGGTTGTGGGTTGTGGGTTCACTTCGCCTGATCGGCGTATTTCCACCACAAGATAGTGGCAAAATAACCTGCCAGACTGGCAGCGATCAAAATAAAATAACTCCATACGTTGAGCAAATCGCGGTATTCGCCGCCGGCGCCGCTATAGAGGCCGGGGATAGACCAGGGAAAATAATTGCCAAAGCCGGTGGCGGCAATCACTTGTGCAAAAACGAGTGTAAGGGCCACAAAACCCAGCGGAGCGAGATAACCCCTGCCCCAGAGGGCGAAAAATGCGATGGGAGGGCCTAATAATATCGTTAATACTGTTGTGGCCGCATAAACCCTCAGGGTTTCAAAAAAAATGGTTTGTTCAAATCCGGGTAATTGTAGCAGGGCGCCGATTAATAGGCCGATTAACAAATTTGAAATGGCCAGCGCCAGGCACCAACCGGTATACACGATAAATTTGGCGTTTAATATTTTCGTTCTCGAAATAGGCAGCGCCAGCAAGTCTTTGGCCGTGCCGTCGGAATATTCCCTCCCAAATATCCAACTCGCCACAAAACCAAAAATCAAAACCCCGCCAACGCCCATGGCCTGCGTGAGGATTCCCAGAAAAGAATTCCAATCGGCGCTCATAGACATTAATTGCGCTTTGGCATTTAAAGCGCCGGACTGGGCGGCGAGATCTGGATTTTTTAAAATAATCATAAATACGCCGCCCATCAGGGGGGCCAGTGCAAAAGCAATAAAAGTCACCCAAATGATACTGGAATGCCTGATCTTTTTAAATTCCGCTTTCAGCGCAAGCCATTGTTCGTATAGCATAGCTGTTTATTTTCCGGTTATTCGAAGAAAATACATTTCCAGGTTTTCTTTATTCACATAAATTTCAGTGGGTGGAAGGTCGGCGTCTGATAATAGTTTGGTAATTAATTCGGGGGAGGTAATGGCTCTTTCGTCGGTGGCATAAATGCGATCGCCTACAATTTGTGCATCAAATTCCGATTTTTTCAGGTGTGCTATTGCCTTACCGTTATCTTTTGTGTGGATTACCACCTTTTTTAGCAATTGCGCTTCCAATTCGCCGGCATATAATTCTTTTATCAATTTGCCTTCGTGTATAATACCTATGCGGTGGGCCATTTGGGCTACTTCGCTCAACAGGTGACTGGAAATCAACACGGAGGCGCCGTTTTCTGTGAGCGACCGGAGCAAGGTTCTGATCTCTACGATACCTGCCGGGTCGAGGCCGTTGGTAGGTTCATCGAGGATGAGGAGTTGGGGTTGGTGCAGGAGGGCCTTGGCCAGTCCCAGGCGTTGCTGATTGCCCAGCGAGAGGTGTTTGGCTTTTTTGTTTTTGTAGGTGGTTAATTTTAATTGGTCGATCACCTTGTCGATTAATGCCGGGTCTTTTAATTTTCGCAAATCAAAAAAAATATCCAGGTTTTCCCGGACCGATAAATTGGGATACGAAAATGGGGTTTCGACTAAAAAGCCAATTTCATTCCACAGAAAAAATTGGGTGTTAAATTATTTTCCAATAATTGAATATGCCCATTGTCGGGTTTTATCATGCCCAGTAACATCCGGATCAGTGTTGTTTTTCCGGCGCCGTTGAGTCCAATCAGGCCGTATATTTCTCCTTTGTTGACGTGCAAGGAAATGTCGTCGTTGGCCGTGGTGTCTCCAAATTTTTTGGTAAGTGAATGTGTTTGAATGGCGTACATGGGTGGAATGAAAAATTAAAAAATGAAGAATGTCATAAAGCCTAAATTTTCGTAAAGCGTTCTGGCATTGGCCGCCGGGGTTTGTGGCGGTAGAGTTATCCTGTTGTGTAAATTGGCGATAGAGTACGATCATCATATCAATAAAAAAAGTATCTTATCTATTTTATTGTTGATTCAAATAATAATCGCTTGAATTCAGTATAAGTTAGGCAAATTATTTTTGGAAAAGGAATAGTTGGAAGCACGCGAAAGTGACGATCATCTGAAACCAGATAGTCCGCATTTGCTGCAAAAACGCAGTTTACAAATTTATCGTCATCAGCATCTGAATCGATCAGCCTCATATCAAAATAAATACTAACATGCTCTATATTTGGAAGTAAAATGAGCGCAGATATTACTAAATCAGCTATTTCCTTATCATAAATTTGAGAGAGCTTTTCTTCGTATTCCAACAAAATCTCAGTAGAAACGCATAGCGTAAAGTCTTGCTTGAATAGCGCATCAAACACATACGAAGCAAATGATCTGCCAGATACGGCACGCACGATCACACTTGTATCAAGTACTACCCGATACATATCAGGCTTTTCTTTGAAGAATCTCGTTCAGGAGTTCGTCGGTATACTGTTTCTCGTCCCAAATCTGGTCAGCTTTGGCTCTGGCTTTGGCGAAGAGGAAACGAGCAATCAAGATTTTTAGATCTTCGAGGTACTTGTCAGGCACTCCAGCGGCATACAACTTGAGCAATTCAAGCTGAAGATTGGAAAGCGGTGCTGTGCGTTTTGTTGTATCCATAATTATAATTAGGCCTCTAATGATAAAGGTCATTATGACAAATTTAGTTCATTATTTTGATTTCTTAAAGTGATATTAGTACATCACTCTTAACATCCAAACTTTTTCCCCGCCAGGTCGTTATTCAAAACGATTAAATGAGACAATGAGACCTGAAGACATCCGCATAGCAGATTACACCTACGAATTGCCCGATGATCGCATCGCCAAATACCCCTTGGCCGAACGCGACGCTTCGAAGTTATTGGTATACCGCGACGGCGCCATTTCGGAAGATGTGTACCGCCATTTCGATCGGCATATCGCCCCCGATGCGATGCTGGTATTCAACAATACGCGGGTGATACCGGCGCGGGTGCTGTTCAATTTGCCCAGCGGCGCTGCGATCGAATTGTTTTGCCTTTCACCGGAAGGCGAGCTCAATACCGGCCTGCTGGCCACCGGCGAAGCCACCTGGTTGTGCCTGGTAGGCGGCGCTAAAAAGTGGAAATCGGGTCCGCTGCAAAGGACACTTGCACAAGGCGCCGATGCCATCTCGCTGGAAGCGGAATTGCTGGAAAAAACCGGCGACCATTTCCGGGTGCGGTTTTGCTGGACGCCGGCATCGGTCACTTTTGCCGAGGTGCTCACCCTGGCCGGACAGGTACCCCTCCCGCCCTATCTGCATCGCCCGGCCGAAGAACTCGACCGCGAACGCTACCAGACGATCTATGCCCGCCACGACGGCTCAGTGGCGGCGCCGACGGCTGGGCTGCATTATACTGAAACGCTGCTCGACCGTCTGCGCGAAAAAAATGTATCCTGCGAATATCTCACTTTGCACGTGGGCGCGGGCACGTTCCGGCCCGTGAAATCGGAGACCATCGGCGACCACGAGATGCACGCCGAATATTTTGACGTAAGCGCGGAGTTTATCCAATCCCTGCTCGACGGCCACGGCGAAAGGCAGGTGATAGCCGTGGGCACCACCTCGCTGCGCACGCTCGAAAGCTTGTTCCTGATGGGTAGCAAGCTGCTTGAACAGCCCGGCTTGTCGCTCGAAGCACTGCAGATCAGCCAATGGGATGCGTATCAGGGCAGGCTTGGCCAAACCTCCGTGACTGCCGCGCTGGAGGCCCTGCTCACATGGATGGAGGAGCGAGGCATGGATCGCCTGATAGCCCCCACGCAATTGCTGATTGCCCCGGGTTATCGCATCCGCACGGTCGACGCATTGGCCACCAATTTTCACCAGCCTTCGAGTACGCTGCTTTTACTGGTAGCCGCTGCGGTGGGCAATGACTGGCGGGAGATTTATCGCTATGCGCTTGATAATGATTTTCGGTTTTTGAGTTATGGCGATGGGTCTTTGCTTTTTCTTTGATGCCCTGCTTTTTACCGCAGAGTTAAAGGAGTTAAGCGCTGAGTTTCGCTGAGTCGCATCGTCTCCCCTACTCTCTCGTCGCATAAAACAAGCCGGCATTTGACAGTGCGGGCGGGCCGAGGGCGTCGTCAATTACGATTCTTACTTTTCCCGATTTTATTGTATCAAATCGCAGCAGGCGTTTATATCCTATGGTAGTACCGCGGGTTATGGTAATCCACTGGCCGTCCACTTCGGCGTCGATGTGGAAGGCGGAGACGCGTTGTCCGAAGCGGATAGGTTCTTGCAGCATAATGCGGTTAAATACGCGCGGTTTGTTGAGGCTGATCGTCAGCGTGGCCTGGCGTTTGTCGTCGGCGGCAGCCCAGTAGGTTTGGTTATCGCCATCGGTGAGGTGTTGGGGTACAAAACGCGGATTTTGTTGGCGGTAGTGGTCGGCGCTCACGGATTGGCGCAGGGCCAGGTTTTTGCGGAACGTGTTATTGATGATTTTTCGGAATGCTTTAAGCGAGCGAATATCGTTTTCGTGGATCAGACCGCGGCGGTCGGGGGGCAGGTTGAGGAGCAGCACCCCGTTGCGGCCTACCGAGTTGTAATAAATTTCGATCAATTGCTGGGGGGATTTGACCAGGCTATCCTCGCGGGGGTGATAAAACCAGCCCGGGCGGATAGACACGTCGCATTCGCCGGTGAGCCAGCGCCGGCCATGTGGGTCGCCGGTATTGAGATAGGCCATATCAGCCTTGCCTATGACGATATCGTCGCTATTGATCGTCGACCAGCAGGTTTCGCCGGCGTAGCCGCGTTCATTGCCGATCCAGCGGATGTCGGGGCCTGCGTCGGAGAAGATCAGGGCTTTGGGTTGGAGGCGGTAGATGAGGCTGCGCCAGGCGGGAAAATCGTATACCATGTCTTTTGCATTTTCGCCACGAGCGCCGTCCATCCACACCTCCGATATTTCGCCGTATTGGGTCAGCAATTCTTCTAATTGATTCATATAAAATGAATTATAGCTGTCGCTGCCATATGAGGGTTCGTGTTGGTCCCAGGGAGAGAGATAGACACCCAGGCGCAGGCCGTTTTTGCGGCAGGAAGCGGCCAGGTTGCCGACCACATCGCCCTGGCCGTTTTTCCAGGGGCTGCTTTTTACAGAGTGGTCGGTAAATCGGGAGGGCCAGAGGCAAAAGCCGTCGTGGTGTTTGGCTGTTATAATGAGTTGTTTCATACCCGCCTGCCGGGCTACTTTGGCCCATTGGTCGGTAGACAATTGGGAGGGGTTGAAAATAGCGGGGTTTTCCTTGCCGTCGCCCCACTCTTTGTCGGTAAACGCATTTACAGTATAATGGATAAAACCGATCAACTCCTGCTCCTGGTAGGCAATTTGCTCGGGTGTAGGTACTACCGGCATGGGAGGGATATCCTGTGCCATTATGGGAATAGACAATACAGCAGCCAACAAAATAGTAATCGTGCGCATAAGATAATGTATTGTGGAATGGCAAACTTGCCGACAAAATCTAAATACGGGTAAAAGGACGATAAGTCCTATGTTTTTTAAGCGTAATTTTAGGCACATTTAAAATAACCGGATTATAGCTATGCGAATACAAACTTTTACACTGATTACCCTTCTGAGTATCCTGATCGCAAATCCGCTTACTGCGCAATTGCGTATCAATGAAGTAAGCGCCGCCAACAGGAATATTTATACCGATTATTTCGGCGAGCACGAGGACTGGATAGAATTATTCAATTCGGGGAGCGCCACAATTGACCTTACGGGGTACTACCTGAGTGACAATATCGACAATCCCACCAAATGGGCTTTTCCTGCCGGTGCAGCTATTGACCCCGGGCAATATTTAGTAATATTTGCTTCGGGGCGCGACGGCTATTATTTTGGTCAATGGCATGCCAGTTTTCGCATCACGCAAACCGCCGAAGAAGACGCCGTATTAGCCGATCCGGCGGGCAACGTGATCGATCAGTTTCACTGGGAAGACCCCAACCGCGCCAACCACTCTTATGGCCGCAATGCCGCCGGCGACTGGAAGATATACGACCAACCCACCCCCGGCGCGGTCAATAACACCATAGCCCGCAACGACTACACCCCCATACCCATAATTAACCTGCCGGCGGGTTTTTACACCAACCCGTTGAGCGTGTCCATATTCGGGCCGGTGGGTTTGACCATTCGCTATACCACCGACGGGTCGGAGCCAATTGCTACCTCTCCCGCATACAGCGGCCCTATCGACATCTCCGAAACCACCGTATTGCGTGCGCGGGTATTTTCGAGCGATCCGCTGGTTTTGCCGGGTTTGACCCAAACCAACACGTATTTCATCAACGTATCCCATACCATACCGGTGATCTCGGTGGCCGGCGGCGAACTCGACGAGTTGCTCAACGGCAGCTATAGCAGTCCCTGGGGTTCTTTTGAGCTATTTGAAAACGGTGAGCAGATAGACGAAGCCGAAGGCGAATACAACAAACACGGCAACGACAGCTGGGCCTACGGACAACGCGGCATCGACTACATCACCCGCGATGAATTCGGCTACGACGACGAAATAGAGCACAAGGTATTCGACAACTCCGATCGCGAAGAATACCAGCGGCTTATTCTCAAAGCTGCCGCCAACGACAACTATCCTGCCCACAACAACGGCGCGCATATCCGCGACGCCTACGCGCATACGCTGTCGCAACGCGCCGGACTGGAACTCGACGAGCGCACCTATAAGCCCTGCGTGTTATATGCCAACGGCGAATACTGGGGGGTATACGAAATCCGGGAAAAAGTAGATGACAGCGACTTTACCGAATACTACTACAACCAGGGCAAATACGACATCGACATGATCAAAACCTGGGGCGCTACCTGGATCGAATACGGCGACTGGGCCGACTGGTACACCCTGCACAATTTCATCACCACCAACGACATGTCGGCGCAGCCCAACTACGAAATCGTCAAAGACCAGCTCAATGTGTTGAGCCTCATCGACTATATGATCCTGAACACACACGTAGTGTGCAAAGACTGGCTCAACTGGAATACCGCCTGGTGGCGGGGCCGCAACCCCGAAGGAGAACAACTGAAATGGCGTTATCTCTTGTGGGATCTCGACGCCATATTTGGTCATTATGTAAATTACACCTCCATTCCCGATGTAAGCCCCAATGCCGACCCTTGCGACAACGAAGAATACAGCGACTCTTCCGACCCACAAGGACACGTCGACCTCATCGTGTCGCTGATGGAAAACGAAGAATTCCACGCGTTATACGTCAACCGGTATGCCGATTTAAACAACACCTATTTGTCGTGTGAGTACATGATCGCCCTGCTCGATTCAATGATTGCGGTCATTGAGCCGGAAATGTACGGCCAGGTAGCCCGCTGGGGCGGCTCTTATCAGTCGTGGCTCATCAATGTGCAGACCATCCGCGACTTCATCAACGCCCGCTGCATCGTCATCAACGGCGGCATCGGCGATTGCTACGAAGTGTCGGGCCCCTACCCGCTCCAAGTGCGCGTAGAACCGGCGGGTTTTTCCAACAAAGTATTGGTCAACACCATTGCTCCAGACACCTACCCCTACGACGCCGAATATTTTGGCGACATTCCCATTACGCTCACCGCGCAGCCCGCCCAGGGCTGGGAGTTGGACCACTGGGAAGTAGCCAACCAGGTATTCGGCCCCGACGCCACTTCCGATGCCATCAGCCTTAGTATGATCATGGGCGACACCATCACGGCCTTTTTTGCGCCCGACGTGCCCTGTGCATCGCCGTCTACAATAGAAATAGACTCCACCGCCACCACCATATCCCTCTCCTGGAACGGCCCCTTCAACACCATCAGCTATATCGTGCGGTGGAGAGATGCGGAAAGCGGCCAATGGGAGGCTATCTCGGTGCTCGACCCTGAATTCATCATTGAGGGGCTCAACAATTGCTCCACCTACGAAATCGAAGTATTCAGCGTATGCGGCAATACGGTGAGCGCCGATGTGGCGTTCAGCGTATCGACGGCTTGCGCCAACAGCGCTACCGAGCCGGCGGGGCTGGCCGAAGTGTCGGTATACCCCAACCCATTCCGCGACCAGTTCACCTGCGAAATCGACCTGATGGATGCCGGTCCGTTAAAGGCTACGCTGCTTACCACGGCAGGTGCAGTGGTGGCGCAGCAGAGCTGGGAGCAATTATCGCCAGGGCAGAATATGCTGGCGCTTGAGTTGCCGTCGTCTGCCGGTGCGGGGATGTATATTCTTCGATTGCAGACGGAAAGAGGGATTTATACTAAAAGGATTGTTAAGCAGTGACGGACTTTGCGACTGTACGACTTTACGACTATACGACTGTAGGACTCTGCGAACTTTCTTTCGTACAGTCGTAAAGTCTTACAGTCCTATAGTCGCAAATATGCTTTCATGTTAAAACTAGCTTCTCATGCGTTTCAACTATACAATTATCATTACACTTTTCAGTCTCTTTTTTGGCCAACCATGCCAAATCACAGGTTTATGGCGACGGCCTCGTCATCAACGAATTTATGGCGGTAAACGACAGCACCTCCAACATCGAAGACCAGGATGGTGAAAACGAAGACTGGATTGAAATTTACAATAACAGCAATCAGAACTTTGACCTGTCCGGTTTTTACCTGAGCGACAACATCGACAACCCCACCAAGTGGACTTTCCCGGCGGGGGCTTCCATTGCCGCCGGCGGTTATGTGATCGTTTGGGCCGACGAAGACGGTGAACAGGCGGGCCTTCACGCCAACTTCAAACTGTCGAGGGATGGCGAGGAGCTCATCTTGTCGAATCCATTTGAAGAAGAACTTGATGCGGTTACGTTCGGCTATCAGGAGACCAACATACCCATGGCCAGGGTGCCCAACGGCACGGGAAACTTCGTCATGCAAGCGCCAACAATAGGTTACAGCAATGACGACGCCACGAGTACTTCAAATTTGTCAGACCGATTTGTCGTTAATATATATCCCAATCCGGTAAAAGACAACCTGCACCTGTCTGTCAAACCCCGCGCTGAGGATGCCGGCACACCTGTTTATTCCACCTCTATATTATCCGCCACGGGGCAAGTGATCAGAAAATATCCACAAGATCAAACGCCGGTGACCGTGTACGATGTGAGCAGCCTGGCGCCGGGAGCTTATTGGCTACAATTGGAGGCGGAAGGCGGCAAGCAGGGTTTCTTGTTTGTAATTCGGGAGGAGTGATGCCAAAGTATATAATGAAAGATCTGCGGGGCCGCCTGGGAAAATGGGAAAAAAATAACGCCGCCAGAAGCCGGCTGGCTTTTTACGGTACACTGCTCTTTGTAGCGTTGGTAATCGGCCTGACGATATTGGGGTTACTTAATCAAAAAAAAGCGGATGAACCGGTGCCATTTCTTCCCAATAAAGAGGCGCCTGTACAGAAGAACTAACAAGCTCTAAATCGATATATCCAAACACTATTGCGGTGCTATATTTTTATTTTATAATAAAAATTAAAATAATATTTTTTATAAGCTAAACATTTTAATTAATTTAAACAATAAACTCCTATCAACAGCAAATATAATTACCTTTAAATACTAAAAAACGGCACTAAAACCCCTCGGGTGCATGCGCCAAAGAAAATGTCATCCTTTGATCATCCTATTACTGTTCATGCAGGTATGTTTGTATGGCAAAGAGGAGCTTACGTCAAATGTCGTCAACTTAAGCTTTCTATGTTTACTAAACTTTGGAAGTTTAGTAAACATGCTCCTCTCATTGAAGCTTAAGTTGACGACATTAGAGCTTACGTCTACGGCCTATCTATCGGAGGTTGATTCCGCGGCGTGTTGTTATACCCTGTCATTCAACTACGACCCCGCCGACGGCCCTTACAACGGCATAGAGGTGAGCGTAATTTCTCTCGATGCGCAATTTTCTGCCATAAACTACGACCTGTCCGGTGGGTGGTTGCACAGCATACCCGAGCCTCACCGCCGCCTTCGCTGGTTGCGTGCCAGCGGCAATTTACCCACAGGCGGCTATGCGCTTTTTGACTTTTGCATAGATGAGTGGACTTCCAACCAGCCCATTCGAATGGCCGTCAACTGGCTGAATAACAACACTATATCGGCCACCGATACGCTGGAATTAGTTTGCCAGAAATGCAGTGCCATTTGGCCGGACAGTACGACCTGCATGCCCGACAGCAGTTATCTGTATACCTTCAACTACACCAACAACAGCCCTTTTACCGTCAATCGGCTGCGCTTCAGGGAAAGCCCGGGTGAAGACCTGGTGGTAGAAGACGAGATTGTGTTGGCCCCTCCCCTACTGCCGGGCGTCACTGCCGGTGGGCTGAGCATCCAATTGCGGCCTGATGCGGCGGCGTTGACCAGTTTATGCCTGGAATTCACCGCCAGCAGGCTCCTGGATGGCGACATCGCGCTGGATTGCTGTACCGTGACGCATTGCATCGAAATACCGGTATGCGACCGTTGCTGTACCGAATACACAGATTTCGAAGCCGACGTGGCGCAGCGTTTTACCTACAAACTGGATTGTACCGGGCAGTCGGCTACTTTCACTGCCGATGCATTGAGTGAATGCGACGAAGTGTTTTGGCGTATCCGAATGCTCAGCGGCGGCCCCACCGTGGGGTCCTTCCTGCCCGGAGATGCGCCTTTCATCTACAATTACACTATGGAAGGCGACTACCGGGTATGCATGCGCGTGACCCGCTACGATCTCGAGGGCAATTTATGTTATGACGCTGATCTTGCTACGCTGGAAGTGTGCGATACGATCCTCATCGACTGTCCTGTTACCTACGTTGCCCCGGTGGCGGCTATCCCACAAATTGCGTTGTGGCCCAACCCGGCTCGTGACTGGGTAGAATTGCAATTCATCGAACAGGTAACAAATTTTTGCTACGCAGTATATACTTCCGGCGGTGTACTCATCGACCGGCAGTGGATAAAGACAAGTTCCCGTATTCGACTGGACATACGACAATGGCCCGCCGGGGTGTATTTCATCCTGCTACAGCCTTACGATGCGCAAATCGAAGTTTTACGTCTGATGGTTCTGCGATAACAACCTCTTACGAAGCACTCTATCATCATTTTTTAAAATCCATTGACCATGAAAAAAAGCCTTACACGCCTGATCTTCCTAGCAGCCTTTTGGGGGGCTACGGCTATGGCGGTTTGGGCGCAGCCCTTTAACTGCATTTCAGGTACGGTTTTCCGGGATGACGACAACAACGGCTTACAAGGCCCCACTGAGTCGGGTATTGCCGGACTGACCGTCACGGCCATCAATAGTGCCGGCGCCTTATTACAGCAAATGACCGGAATAGATGGAACGTACCAGTTTTGCTCTCTCACGCCCGGGCAGTACTTTCTCATCGTACAATTAAACAATCCAAATCTGGCCTCCACACCGCCAACGCAAACCGTCATTTTGGAGCCCGACGGGGAGGTCACCGGCGTCAACTTCGCCATCGTAGACATGACCACGCTGGGTACGATAGCAGGTACGGCCTACTACGACATCAACGGCAACGGCATGCAGGATGCCTTTGAGCCGGCTATTGTGGGCGCGCAGGTCACCCTCGACGGGCCCAACGGCGCGCAAGTGACCCAAACCGACGGACTGGGAGGTTACCGGTTTAGCGGCTTGCCGGCGGGCGACTATGCCGTAACCATCAACGCCAACTTTCCCAACACTTTTTGGTTTACCGGCCCTGTACTGGCCACCGGACTCGGAGTTGGGCAGGTAATTCCCAACCTCGATTTCATCAACCGGCCCAACATGGGATTTGGGTCATTGGTCGATTTTGTGTGTTTTGATTTTAACAGCGACGGGATCAACGACCCTGCTACTGAGCCGGGTATCGGCAATTTCGTAATCCAGTTATTTAACAGCCAGGGCGTATTGCTGGACAGTGCGTTTACCGACGGCCGCGGTCGTTACGGTTTCATCGGACTGCCACCCGGCGTATATACCGTTGTAGTGGTTTATGCCCCGGCCGAATACTCTCCTACTACGCCCACCAGTTACAACGCCGATCTGCCCCCTAACGCATTCGGTCAAGCCGGCCCGTTTTACTTCCGGCCCGAACAAAAGCGGTTCAGGTGCGGTATGGCGCTCAACTCGTTTGGCGCCGATAACGGGGCTACCCCGGGGGTTGTGTTATCGTTGAGAGATATACGCAACCGCACAGGCGCTCCGCAGGGGGTCAATCTCAGTTGGGCGGCGCCGTATTACACCCACCCCGACTGGAATAGCGGGCGCATGGGTTACATCTTCGGGTTGGCTATCGACGGCGATTTCAATGCCTATGCCACTCGCGCAGCCACGGCCACGTATTGGTCTTCGCCGCCTATTGTAAACGGCAACGGCATCGTGTTCCTCATCAATGCCTACACCGGTGGGGTAACTAATTTCGTAACCGCCTCTGCGGCGCCGACGGTGGTAGGAGGTACTACGCTTTTTAACAACAACAGCGGGTTGGGCAATGTCACCTACAACAAAGACCACCAGTTGCTTTACGTCACCAACCGGGCCGATCAGACCATCAACGTCATTGCCGCTGCCGACAACACTTCCTTTGCGCCTGGTACGATACTGCAGGTTTTCAACCCGGCATTCGCGGGCCAGGCGGGTACTGCTCAAAACGTATACGGCATTGGGTACAATCCACTGGAAAAACGCGTGTATTTTGCCCGCGACCCCAGCAGTGTCAACGCCGAGATATACTCCCTGGCCGTCAACCCCGGCACGGGTTTGATCGTTGGCACGGAATTGTTTGAATTCCAGGTGCGCGACAAGCCGGTACCCGATATTGCTTTTGCCGGAGATGGGGTGCGCATGTTGATTGCAGAGCGGCTCGGCGCGCACGCCAATTTTGTGTTTCAATACTCGGGCAGTTCGGGCGCCTGGCCTCCCAGCCAGTCCATTTTTGTGGGCGCCGGACTGAGCAATACCAACGCAGCCGGCGGGGTTGACTACGCATATACAAGTTTCACCGGCAATGCACCGCCTGCCGACGGCTGCGACACCGAAATAATTGCCACGGGCGATGCACTGGTATTCGGCGGGTCGAGCCAGATTGCTTACGGCCTGGCCATCATACCCGCATCTGGTAACACCGCCGGCAGTTACGCCAGCCTCAACAGCATTTTTATCGATAGCGACAACGACGTTACCGGGCAGTTTTATGTAAAAGGGCTTATCGGCGACGTCGAAGTCTTCGACTGCGAATGCAGCTCCGGTTGCGAATCCTTGGGGCTTACCGTAACGCCCACCCAGGTGCAACCCGACACCGCGTGTTGCTGGTCGCTCGACTACGCCAATGTCGGCAGCCAACCCGTATTCGGCATCCAGGTGCAGGCGCTCAACGGCATCACCTTTGCCAACGGCTACAATACGGCGGCGGGGTTATTTACACCCAACTTTAATTCTTCGAGTGTAACGATAACGCCCACCGGTTTTGGGCCAATGCCTGCCCAGGTAAACGACATGATCGATTTTTGCCTGGAAAACGTATTGGCTACCCCTCAATACATCGTGATCAACTATCTCAACGGCGAATACGAGCCCTTCTGTTCGGATACCCTACTGCTCGATTGCATGCCCGAACAGGCTTGTCTGTATATCGTCTCAGATAGCCTGGTATGCGATTCATTGGGGTATAAATACATCGCGACCGTTGCTAACCCCAGCGGCGGGTTCCCTGTAGGTTTCATTCAATTTAATGTTCAAAACCCACCTCCGGGCGTGA
>JADKAE010000029.1 GCA_016715405.1 Saprospiraceae bacterium
GTTTTACTTGTAATATGCTAGTGTGCTGTTTATCCAGCGTAAAAGTAATAAATACCCCAATCAAGGTATTGACCCGAAAAATAAACAGCATTAGTTTTGTAATGTGTTTTGTTAAGAGATAAAATAAGTACAATTACCTGTGATTTTACAACATTAAAAGTTAAAAACAACAAATGCACCAATTATTCTATCGTCATAATCTTTGATAGATAATGCTCAAAAAATCAAGATGAATATACCTTCCAAGACCAATTTCTAACCCGTTGCTTTCCTCGTATTTATTGCCAATAGTCTGTCCGCCCAGAAATGGGACGGCCAGGGTAGCCAGTTCAATAAAAGCATACTGCAGAACCAGATCGTGCTGCCCTCGTCTTTCCGAGGCGGCTTCTCTGGGCAAATTCAGCCATATCCGATCAGTCCGTTTACCGGCTCGCCAGATCAATATCCCGCTGTATCAACTCAACGGACGGTACCTGCCCTGGAGCGTATCGCTGAGCTACGACGTGCACGCCGTGAAAGTGGATGAAGTCCCCTCCTGGACAGGCCTGGGCTGGACTTTGAACGGCCCCGGGGTAATCACCCGCTCGGTGGTGGGCGACCCCGACCTGAAACGCAATTATTTCAGTCCGGTGCAAGACCCTCGCCGGGGCGGAGAAGAAATTATGGAGTTTCAAAACCCCGATCAAATTCTCGAAAACAATTTTTTGGTCAGCCTGATCAACGGCAGTATAGAAGCGCAGCCGGATATGTTTTTCTTCAATTTCGGCGGCTACAGTGGTAAATTCGTCATCACCCGCAGTAAAGTACTGGTGTATTACGAGTTTCCGGGCTGACGATCATCCCGGAATTCGACAATGTCACCGACAATATCATCCGCTTTACGGCCTACGACCCGGAAGGGCGCAAATACACTTTTGACCGCGTGAAGGCGGGATATCACAACCCTCAAGCCACAAGCCCATTAAGGGATGGGCGAGTTCAACCGAGTTGGTATTTGGTCTGAGGGGAACGCCATGCGGAGAGGAAAACCCCTTTTTATTACGTTCAACTCGCGGCCCCTATACAGCGCCCTTTGAACATCCACCTGAATGAAACCGGTAAAATCGCACTGGCGGAACACCGCGGCTCGCCACAGGTGTCTCTAGTGACGCAGACGCAGTCGCAAATGCAAATCTACGACCGCCGACTGCTCAAATCCATCCGCCTGGAATCAGCGGGAGGCGGGGTTCGGGAAGAACTTTTCTTTACCACTCAGCTAACCGGACAGAGCTATCCCGATTTCAAACTCACGGAAATCACACTAAAAAAGCGCTGGCTGGAAGCGCCGCTAAAAACGGTGTCGCGCACGACCTTGGGCTATGACAACAGCACGGCCCGGCTAACGCTGAAGAGCGTGCTGGAAGAAGGAATAGACCCTAACGGCCAGGCGCTCGCCAAACCGCCCTACTCGCTCACTTATGACGCCGGTCAACTACCCGAGATCGGCTCGGGTAACATCGACCACTGGGGTTATTATAACGCCTGCGGCAACTCTCTGATCCCCGCCGCGCTGGATTGCAACAGCGGACAGGATATCGTCGGCCAGGGTGGCGCCAACCGGGAGTCAAACGAGGATGCGATGAAGGAAGGCACGCTGACAGGCATCACCTACCCCACCGGAGGGCGCACGCAGTGGGAATGGGAAGCCAACCGGGTACACGGACGCCCCTGCGTGGGGGCAAGTCCGGTAGTGGGCGGAGTGCGCATTAAAACGATTACGGATTATACCGGCGGCAACCAAATCGCCCAGCGGCGCACTTACCGCTATGTGACGACCGGCGCCGGCGGCTCGGAAATCTCCAGTGGACTGCTGTTCTCGGAACCGCATTACCATATGTCCACTTCCTACCACAACGAGCCTCCGGGGGCAAGTTACGACATCCGCCGCCGCCGCCTTGGTCGGAAGAATACACCTGCTATTCTATTTACGTTTATCCCACCAGTCTGGGCGTGCTTGGCGCCGTGCAGGGCAGCCATGTGGGTTATAGCCGGGTAGAGGAGATTATCGGTACGGTGCAGGACAACATCGGAAAAAACGTGTATTACTACCACACGGAGCCCATATCGGAAGCCACCCAGTTTACGACGCACGCCAACGGCGATTTGATCAAAAAAGAAGTGTACGACAAAGACGGGGTATTGGTAAGAAAAGAAGAACTGCTGTACTCCTACCAAAGCGGCGAGACGGCCAACAGCGCCGCGGCGGTAAATCTCAAAGCGGAATCCTGGCAGGCCCAAAGCAGCGAGACCTTGCTGTGCCAGACCTCTGAAAACCCGCTGCTGTTCGAATGGCGGGTGGTGGGCGGCCAGTATTCGCCCTCCTGTCTGTTCTCCAAACGCTTCAAAAGCAAATACAAGCGCAAAGCTTTCTTTTTCAAACAAGTCTGGAAATACGTCAGCGAAAAAACCACGACGGATTATTTTTATGAAAACGGCGCACAAAGTACGGTCGTCAAACGCCTGTCCTATGTTTATGGCGATCAAACCGTTAATTTACCCACCGCACAGTTTTTTACCAACAGCGACGGCGTGGAACATCGCCTGGAGACGCGCTATCACAAGTGGATGCACATCAAAGGCATACCCGAAGAAATTACCTACAAAGTGGGCGGAGCGGTAGTCGGCGGTCAGCTCTTGACCTTTCAGGCCGGCAAACCCCGAAATTTTAACGAAAACTGAAAGGGGGCGGAACCCTGCAGCGGGGTCAGATCAGCGCCTATACGGCCGGCGGCTCGCCGGAAGATTTTACCTGGATGGCTTTCCCTACCGACGACTTTTATTGGGAAAACGGCCTGATGACCCGTCGCGACAAACTGGACTGGCACTGGCAATGGCAATACAACGAACGCCGGCTGCTGACGGGAGCGACCGATATTGACGGCCGGCAACTCTCTTTTCTTACGACGCTTTGGACAGACTCCAAACCAGCAGCGCCCGCCAGGGCAATATCGTTGCTGCCTACGTTTACGAATACGGCACGCCCAACCGCATCACCCAGACCACCACCTACACCGATGCTCCCACCCAAACGGTGGTGCAGACCTTCGACGGGCTGGGTAGGCCGACGACCATGGTACACAACAACGTCTTGAAAAAAGAGTGGATATACGACGCCTACGGCCGCCTGGAAAAGGAAACCTACCTGCCCGGCAACCTGATGACCTACATCTACGACGACTCCCCACTCAACCGCGTGATCCAGGTGATCTACCCCGACAACTCCGAAACCGAAACCCGCTACGGCGCACAGAACAATTACTACAAAACCACCCTCGTGGATGAAAAAGAAAACGCCACGCAAACCTTCACCGACCTGCTAGGGCGTACACACAAGATCATAGATGTGCATGGCGGTCAGACCCTTTATACCTACGATGCAAGCGGCAACCTGGAACGGGTAGACCCGCCCATCGGCGAGCCCTATGAATACCGCTACGATGTCCGCAACCGGATGACCAGCAAGGACGTACCCGGCGCTGAAACCCAGCACCTGCGCTATTATGACCAGACCGACCTGCTGAAGTTCACCGTCGACGGCAACAGGAATCGCCTGGATTACGCCTTCGACGCCTACGGTCGGGAACAGGAAGTGAGGCTGGCTACCGGGGTCAATATCAACCCCGATCAGGAGCAGTTCGGCGCGCCGGGCGACCTGATCCGTGATAATACCTACGGGGAGGCGCTGGGCGGCATCCACGTGGGAAAACTCACTCAAAGCCGGGCCAAAATGCTGGACGGCACAGCCAATTTTGTGGCCAACAACTACTCCTACGACCCCTACGGGCGTATGACCGGCCAGTTGGACAACTATACCCTGGGCGGGGTCAACTTCAGCGATAGCTGGTTGTTTTCCTTCAACCATGCCGACTGGCAGACGGCCATAGCGCGCAAACACGCCCGGGGAGCGCAAAACCTCGACGTAGTAGCCACGATGGCCCATGACAATTTCGGCCGCGAAATCATGTACATCTTCGGCTCCGTGCCGGGCGACGCCATGGCGGTGACAAGGGCTTTCAACGACCGCGACGAACTCATCCAGAAGCAATACGGCTCGCTGGGCTCGGGGTCATACCTGGAAAAAACCGTATTCCGATATACGCCCCGGGGCTGGATCGAGGAGATGAACCCCGTCGTGGCGCGCAAAGACGACTGGACGTACTGCTCGCGCCCCACGCAGCCGCCATCCCCAAACGGCGTACACGAAGAGGCGCAGGTATCCCTGGATGAATTACTGGACCGGATAGTCGCAGGCGAACAGGTCAGTGTAAACGACCTGGACCCTTGCGAAAACGGCGAGTGTTACGAACGGCTCTACTCCTGGGAGGTGAGCTACGACTTGTGGCGCAGCGCCAACAACGCCATTATGCAAATACAGGCGGCAGGTCAGACCCTGCCCTTGCCCAACTACAATTACGAAATAGCCGACAGCGCGCAACTGCGCGCCGACCTGGGCGCCTGGCTGACGGCCAACGGCTATGTCTATGCCGGCATCGACTTTGAAGTGACAGGCGGACAGACGCCCACCGGCGCGCCCACCTGGCGGGGTACGATCCGCATCAGGCGCACCAACCTGACCTTTGAGTACATCCGCGACCTGCAAGGCATCCCTTATTCCTTCAAGCGCTTCGACCTGTCGTTTGAACCCTGCAAAAACATCAAAGACCGGCCCATCGGCGAGGCCTCGGCGCAGGCCGCCTCGGTGGCGGCCTTAGACGCCCAGATGCCCGCCCTGACCCCCGCTACCATGATCTTCCCTACGCTGCTGTACAAAGTCTACCTGCCGGGAATCGGCGTCAGGTGGGTAGCTCGCGAAGAACTTCCCACGCTTGTAGGGCCCTATCAGCGCTTAGGGCGGGTTCATATCGGCTCCAGCCAGCAGACTTTTCAGGTAAAACGCACAGACGGCAGCAGTGCGACATTAAACCTGGCGCAAGTGCTGAGCGAACGCGCTCAAGGGCTACTGGATGACATCGCGCCCAAAGACGAAACCAACAACTCCACGGAGTGCAACATCGAGCCCCTTGGCTGTCCCCCTTACGAAATACAGCAGCAAAACAGCTCCGTGACCTCCATCATGGGACAGATGGCGCAGCTCAACGCTGCCGGTTTGAGTTTCCCCATCACCTTGTACCTGGTGCAACTCTGCGACGGCTCCACCATCTACATTTTGGGCCAGAACCTGCTAAGCCAGTTGCTGGGGCCGCATATCGTATTGGATCAACTACTCATCACCGGCCCTGATCAACTCATCAGCGTCACCGTCATTCGAAAAGACCCCTTGTTTGCTATGGAGTTCGACTACGAGCTCAACGGCAATATTGAGGAGGCTCGCTGGAAAGTCACCCGCCACAACCCCAAATACTACCGCTACGGATACGACGGCCTCAACCGCGTGACGGTAGCTAACTACGGCGACATCCTGCTCACCGAAAACCCTGTAAACGGCGCGCTCAACCTGCAAATACTGGAAACCAACACCTACCGGGGTTGGAACTACGCCTACGACGCCATAGGCAACCTGGAGCGATTGAGCCGCAACGGCTTCATCGGCGGCCCCACCTGCGAGTGGGGTATGATAGACGACCTGACTTACAGCTACGACGCCCAGCGCACTCACTTGACAAATGTAGCCGACGCAGCGCCCCTGCCGGGCAGAGATAAAGGCTTCAAACCCAAACCCGGCGCAGGAGCATACCTGTACGACGACAACGGCAATATGACGTTTGATCCACATAAAGACATCACCATAACGTACAATTTCTTAAATTTACCCAGCCAGATCGTCAAAACCGGCGCCGGAGGCGGCACCATGAGCCTCACCTACGACGCAGCCGGACGCAAATGGAGAAAACAAGTAGCGGGCGTGACCAAAGACTACTGCCAGGGCGTCGAGTACAAAGACGGAAAAGTAGAAGCTGTGTACGGCCAGGAAGGCCGCCTGACGGCAGTCTACGACCAGTACGGCGTAACGCTCACGCGCTTCCGGGCCGAGTATTGGCTGAAAGACCACTTAGGTAACACCCGCCTCGCATTCGCCGATGACAACCACAACGGAACTATCGAGGTATGGGATGACCCTTCGACACCGGAGAATGAGGCGGAAATTACTCAAGAAAACCATTATTATCCCTTCGGCATGAATCACGAAGGCCCGTGGTATGCCACCATCGGGCCAATAAATGGATACCAATACAACGGAAAAGAACTCAATGAGGAGTTGGATCTGGATTGGAATGATTACGGGGCAAGATTTTACGACCCCGCTATAGCCCGTTTCACTTCAATCGATAAGTTCGCTGATAAATATTGTTTCCATTCACCATACACCTATGCCGCCAACAATCCGATAAGGCTCATCGATGTCAATGGAGATAGTATTTGGATCGCCACAAAAGATGGCAATCTTCTATATGAAAATAGCAACCTCTTCAATAAAGATGGTTCTGCTTATGAAGGTAAAGTTAAGGGTTCACTAAAAAGAATTGTTAAAGCCTTAGGCAAGTTGGGTCAATCAGAATATGGTAGCAATCTGATATCAACACTTTCTGAATCAAAGAACAATTTCACAATAAAATATACTAATAAAGGGTTAGCAGATTTGCGCCGGATATTGGAGGTGGGAAAACTGCCGTACTATCCAATAATGCATATGCCATGCAAGTGATGGATCAAGGAGCCAAAGTGATAGATTTTCTTCCATTTGATAATATTGGTTCAGGAGGAGATATTATCTGGAACCCAAGCCAGGGAGGGATTTTAGGTTTAGGTCACGAAGTGGGCCATGCTTATGACTCTAATTTTGGGGCATTAGACAGCCGTGAAGTTAATATAAATGGTGGAAGTGAAGAAAGACGCGAAATACGAGCCGTCTACCATGAAAATAGAATTAGACAAGATTTAGGAAAAAGCTTAAGAGAGAGATATGTTGACGGCCCCAAGCTAATAGATGGAAATAAGCAACCTATCAACTCCACGCCTCCTCTTCTTCAAAAATTAATGTTCAGATTCTAAAATCAGAAAGTATGCTTCGTATTTTATCTATCATCTTTGTTTTCTTTTTGCTGGTCAGTTGTTCCTCTACTCTTAATTATTCTGGGAAGCTTAGACTAAGGAGGTTGGATTTTGAAGACTGTTTATTGGAACAAAAAGGATTTAGCACGATAGAGGTAACTAGCCCAAGAGGGTACAGTCTGAAAAAGTATAACTATCATGGATTTTGTGAATATCGATTCAAATATCGAGATTCTTTATTTTTCTATATATCCACTGAAATTTACAGCGGTTCTAATGTAAATTCTGCGAACAGGAAAAATATAGGAATTGATACTTACGCAATTGATCGCAGCTTGGAGCCAGTAGACACGATAAAAAACTATGGGAAGCAACCTGATGGAAATTATTGGTTAGAATATATTCTCGGTGGGCATGTAGTAGGCTATGCCAATGTTCCACCTGATCGATTAGACGAGTTTAACCGTGCGGTCTCATCAATCAAGCAGATCAAATAGAAAGAAGCCACTGAGAATAATCCGCGACCTTTTCATAGAAGCACAGTCTGCGACATAGTCTGCTTAAAAAAAGCATTGAACAGGGCAAAGACATGTACCCGATCCTTGTAGCTCATCTTGGTGCTTACTGGGTTTAGTTCGATTAACTGGTACTAATCACGAAAAGAGGGTGGATGTGAACGCGCAGGTGCAATATGGTTTGGGTGTCAAAGCCTTGGTGACGCTACTGCATCAAAGTGGCTACATGTCCATGTTAAAGATACAAACCTTATCTGGCGACCTGCTCCCGCGCACAGTCGTCCCCTACCCCATCTCCCCCTTGATCCCCTTTGTAAGCATCCTATACAACTCCGCATACTCCGGCCGAGCAGCCAGGTAGGCCAGGTGGCGCTCCACGGTGGCTGCGTCGCCGCGGATGGCCGGCCCCGTTTGCATGGCGGCAGGTGAAGCCGTTTGTATTTTTTGAGCGGTCTCCAGTATCAGCGGGCGCAGGAGGTCGAACGACAATTGTTCGGAGTGGGCGATGTCTTCGCCGACCTGGTAGAGGTGGTTGGTGAAATTATTTACAAAAACAGCCGCTACGTGCAATACGAAACGCTGCCGGTCGTCGACTGCGTAAAATGGCGAGCCCAGGGAACGGGCCAGGCGCTCTAATAAATCGTAGCCGGCCGTATCGGCGGCGAACAAACAAATGGGTATGGTGGAAAAATCGGGCTCGCGGTCGGCAGAGAAAGTCTGTAGCGGGTAGAAGACGCCGTAGCGCGCAAACCGGTTGTGTAGCTCGTCGGATGGGGTGGCGCCGGAGGTATGCACTACCAGTTTATCGGGCGGCAGCCTGAGCGCGCCCGTTACTTCGCCTATGGCATCGTCGCTTACCGCAAGGATATACAAATCGGCATCGGGGGTTATTGCATTCAAATCATCGGTATATCCGGCGCCCAACTGCGCGGCAAGCGATTTTGCCTTGTCAGGGGTGCGGCTGTATACCTGCACGATCGGCCAGCCCGCTTTGTGCAGGCGCCTGCCCAGGTGGCCCCCCACCCTACCGGCGCCGATCAGGGCGATGCGTTCAGGCATGGTTGCTGCGCATGCGGTTCCACATGCCGACGGACAGCCCCACCATCATCAGCAGCGATCCCAGCCAAAACAAGTTGATACCCGGAAATTCGATGGCTTCCAGTACGATGTAATCGGAGCGAAGCGAATTGGTAGCTATTTCAAAAGGCACGTTATAGCGCTTTTTGCCGGTAAGCGCGAGGCTTATTGAAGCGCTTTCTTTTTCGGGATTGATCGACATGAATCGCGCGTGCAGGCCGAGTTCTTCTACCTCGTCTTTCAGGTTGAAAGGCTGACTGCCCCTTATCAAATAGACCGGCTGCGCCTCGTAGGTCTGGCCGGCCGCGTCGCGCACATCCAGCACGGCGCTCACCGCGATATCGTCTTTTTCGGGTTGGTAATCGCGGTTATCGGGTTGCTTGTTGAACCCGGCAAAGCGGACTACCAGGTCGCCTACGCGCACGGAGTCGCCCTGGGTGAGTTCGTATTCTTTGTAGCCCAATTCCGATTCGGGGACGAATAGCTGCGTAAATATCGCGTCGGTCAGGCGCACTTTGGCGCTGATTTCGTTGATCTGGCTCGGGTAGCTCACCAGCATATCTTTGCGCAGTACCAGCATAGGTTCGGCCAGATAAACGGTGTCGTCGCCCTCGCGTTGCACGCGCAGGCGCGCGCCCACGGTGAAATCTCCCTTTTCGGGTTTGTAATCGGGATGCCTGGTTTCGCGCGACACCGATTCGACCTGCAACGTATAGCGCTTGAGTACCGAGGTGTCGCGATCGCGGATGGGCACCGTATCGAGGAAGCTGATTTCCTGGCCTTCAAAAAGGTCGAAGCGCTTGTAATTGAGACTGTCTTCTCTTTTCCGGCGGAATTCCATGTCCATTTCTACCTGCGGCAGCGACGCGATATGGGTGAAGACGTCTCTGTCGAGATAACGCTTGGTGGACGGGTTGGAAGCGGCGACTTTTGAAAATGATTTGTCGTATAAAATATTGGGGTGTAATTCGAATTCTTCGAGCACCTGCCCTTGCGGGTCTTTTTTCTTGTAATTTACCGTATAGGTACGCGAAAACTTGTCGAGGGTATCACGGGTATACGTCACTTCGTAGCCGCCCATCTGCATGGGAGCATTCTTAAATAAGAGGATATTATTGCGCAAACTCTGCTCGTCGGCCCCCTCGATGAGGCCGTCCATGATAAACGGGTTGCTGGAAATCACGCGTTTGTTGAGTCCGGAGGCCAAAATGCCCACCAGCATGATTCCGAAGCCGATATGGGAAAATGTAGACCCCGCCAGCTTGAGATTGCCCTTGATGAAGGTGATCAGATAATCCGTATTGGCGGCAATAGCAAACCAGCCGGCAAACAACATGGTGAGGTGCCGGATATCCTTTACCTCGATCCAGCGGGTGGTCAAAAAGGACATTCCCAGCGCAAGTAAAACGGCTACGCCGGCATGGCGCAAAAATTTGGGCCAATACGATTCCCAGTTGACTCCCTTATAGCGCAAAAGCTGCGCGGAAGCGGTCAGCAATCCGATAAAGACGGCTATCCACAACTGGTATTTGTTGTAATGCGGTTCCGGTTCCGTGATCACCCGGCCTTCGAAGGTGGGGTCAAAAAACAACATGATTTTGTTGTATACCGGCAGCGAGGTTGACCCGGTGATGATGATCGCCGAAAAAAACAACACCAGCGTGCCGATAAACATCCAGAACTCGCGGGAGGTGATGCGCTCTTCTTTGGGAGGGGCAGGAACGCCTTTATACCGCATAAAAAACATCACCAGCGAAAGCAGGGTAAAAAAGCCCAGAAAGAGTATCAATTGCGATTCCAGGCCCATCTCGGTAAAGGCATGTACGGAGGTATCTCCCAGCACGCCGCTGCGGGTGAGGAAAGTAGAGTACACGATCAACACAAAAGTGAGCAGGTAAAAGGCATAGCTGCTTTTCACCGAATAGCCGGTCGACTTGGCGATCAGCGTGGTGTGGATACCGGCTATCAGGGTAAGCCAGGGCACCAGCGACATATTTTCTACGGGATCCCAGGCCCAGTAGCCGCCGAAGCTGAGCGCTTCGTAGGCCCAGGCGCCGCCCATGAGGATGCCCGTGCCGAGGATGGCGCCGCTAAACAAAGCCCAGGGCAGGGCGGGTTGGAGCCATTCGGTATGCTTGCGGAGCCAGAGTCCGGCAATGGCAAAACAAAAAGGTATAGAAGTAGAGGCAAAGCCCAGGAAAAGCGTGGGCGGGTGAATCGTCATCCAATAGTTTTGCAGCAGGGGGTTCAGGCCGTTGCCGCTGAGCTTGCTCACGTAATCCACCTGGTTGAAAATCGGGGCATCCATAACCTGTCGCAATAGCAAAGTGGGGTTGCTGCCGAGTTTGAGGGGGTCGTCGCCCCAGCCCACGTAGATGCCGAGAATCATACTGCCGATAAAAACCTGGATCAGCGCCAGCATCGACATCACGGGCGTTTCCCATTTGCCGGCTTTAAACAACAAGACCAATCCGAGTACGATATGCCAGAACATCCACAGCAGGAAGCTGCCTTCCTGGCCTTCCCAGAACGCCGCGAAGATGTATTTGAAAGGCAGGTCGTCGGATACGTGGGCCTGCACGTATTGGTATTCGTAGTATTGGCGGGTCATCACGTAAAACAACATGCCGATGACCGACAAAATGCCCAGGCTATGGGCGGCGAAGGCCCAGCGGCCGATTTTAGTCCATTGGGCGGCTTCGGGTTTATCCCTGCGCTGGGTGGCAAAAAAATAGGCCAGCGCCGAAAGCAGAGCGGCGACAAAGCCCAGCAAGATGCCTGCATGGCCTATCCTGCCGGGCCAGAGGTGTTCTCCTATATACGAAATGGCGTTCTCCATGAGTGTTCAACTATCCCTTCTGTTCGTTTTTAATAGAAATCTCTTCGTCTTTGTATTTAGAAGGGCATTTCATCAGAATATCGGTGGCGACGAAGGCCTCTTTTTCATTTTGCCGGTCACCACGATTTGCTCCGACAACTCGAAGTCCTGCGGCTTTTCACCCAACAAAACCACTTTATGAGCTACTCCGGCGGCGTCGTTCACGTAGAAACTGAAGTAGTTGGGGTCTTTTTCGGGATTGTAGTACATTTCCTTATCTTTGGCGAGTTGTCCCACTACTTTCACCTTCTTGCCGCTGCGGGCGGCATCTGCAAAGGTGGAATACGTGCTCATATCTTCAGCTGCCGTAGAAAAGATAAGTATCGCAACGGCGATCATGGCGATGGCGATAAAATATATTTTTTTCATAACAGGTAGTTGGATGATCAAATTCGGACCGACGTGCAAATGTATAACAAGTCCACGACCATAAAACACCGAATGACCGTCAATTTGTTGTAAAAGTTATGGAGCATTTGATAGTTAGGCTCAAAGACGTCAATATTTACCAGCAAACCACCCGGGTATTGGAAGGGGTCAACCTGCAAATAGCCAAGGGGGAGTTTACGTATCTGATCGGCAAGACGGGCAGCGGCAAGTCGAGTCTGCTCAAGCTGTTGTACGCCGCCCTGCCCCTGGTGCAAGGCCACGGCGAGGTGGCGGGTTTCGACCTGCGGACGCTCAATCGCAATACGATACCACTTTTGCGCCGCAAGCTGGGCATTGTTTTCCAGGATTTTAATTTGTTGCAAGACCGCAGCGTGGAGGCCAACCTGCGTTTTGTGCTGGAAGCCACGGGCTGGAAAGAAGAAGCCGCCCTGCGCAAGCGTATCACCGAAGTACTGGAAATGGTCGACCTCGCAGGTCGCGAGCGCAAGATGCCCCACGAGTTATCCGGCGGCGAGCAGCAGCGCGTGGTCATAGCCCGGGCCCTGCTCAACAGTCCCGAGCTCATCATCGCCGACGAGCCCACCGGCAACCTCGACCCCGAAACTTCCGACGACATCCTCCTGCTGATGCGCCAATTGGCCAAGCTCAATAATTCCGCCGTATTATTTGCTACCCACGATTATCGCATTCTCGAGCATTTTCCTGCGCGGATTTTGAGGTGTATGCACGGGAAGGTTGTCAGTGAGAAAGACATAGAGATTTGATGTTTGATTTTTGATGTTGGATGTTTGATTATTTTATTAAATTTATTTGGGTATTTAAGGAGTAGTAATAATCATTAGTGTCGTGCAGGAAAATTTAATACGTGATAAGTCTTATCAATTTGCCTTGATGTCTATAGGCCTTTATAAAGCGCTGATAGCAAAAAATGAATACGTTCTAAGCAAACAATTTTTTAGAAGTGCCCCCAGTATTGGAGCAAATGTGGAAGAGGCTCAGGCTGGTTATTCCCAAAAAGAATTTGCAGCAAAGATGGGTATCGCAGCTAAAGAGGCTGAGAAGCCCATTATTGGCCAAACTCATTGAGGCCGGCAATTTTATCGAATATGACTATGATGATATAAAGGCAGAATGCGAAAGACTAATTCGGATTCTTACCTCTATTGTAAAAACCACCCAATCCAAAATCAAATAATCAAACATCCAACATCAAGCATCAAACATCACCCCCACCTCGCCACCGGCGTCACCGTCTGCTCAGCAAACTGCCCGGCCAAATACTTGTAATACCCGGCAATGCCGATCATCGCGGCGTTATCGGTGCAATAGGCCATAGCGGGGATAAACGTCTGCCAGCCCAGTTTTTGGCCCGTGGTTTCTAGGGCCTGGCGCAGGCCCGAGTTGGCGGCCACACCGCCGGCCAGGGCTATCGTAGTGATGCCGGTCTGGGCGGCGGCTTTTACCAGTTTGTTCATCAATACCGATACGATGCGGGACTGGACGGATGCGCAGAAATCCGCCATATTATTAGCGATAAAATCGGGGTCGGCTTCGCGTTGCTCGCGCAGGAAATAGAGGAAAGAGGTTTTTAGTCCGCTAAAGCTGAAATCGAGGCCGGGTATCTGGGGTTCGGGGAAGGGAAAGCGGGGCGTGCCCTGTTGCGCCCATTTGTCGACCAGCGGACCGGCGGGGTAATCGAGGCCCAGCAGCTTGCCCGTCTTGTCGAAGGCTTCTCCGGCGGCGTCGTCGAGGGTCTGTCCCAGCACCTCCATGTCGTGGTAGTCGCGCACCAGCACAATTTGCGTATGTCCGCCCGACACGGTGAGGCACAAAAAGGGGAATTGAGGATGAGGTCGATCGGCAAAATGCGCCAGCACGTGTGCCTGCATGTGGTGCACCTCGATAAGAGGTAAGTTCCGACTCAGCGCAAAAGCCTTGGCAAACGACACGCCCACGATGAGCGAGCCGATGAGCCCCGGGCCACGGGTAAAAGCCACGGCGCTGACTTCTGTTTTATCGATGCCGGCCTGGGCGAAAGCGGCCTCCACCACCGGCACGATATTCACCTGGTGGGCGCGCGGAGGCCACCTCGGGCACCACGCCGCCGTAGAGTCGATGCACGTCCTGGTTGGCCACGCAATTGCTGCGCACCTCCCCGTCGACGATGACGGCGGCGGAGGTATCGTCAGACGACACGACGGGGAAGGGGCGGGAGAGGGAAAATTTTACTCGATGCCGCCAAGTTTTGGGCATGATCTTGGCTCGGCGCGAAATAACCGGAAAAGTTAAGCTCAAATTTAGCCCGCAAAAGTAGCCTTTTTTTAACGTTTTGCCCCCTGTTTGGGTTGAAGCGGAAAAGGTTTATCAAGGAAATACCAGAATTTTTCGTTCCTTCTTCCTTGTGTGAAGCAATATTTGTAAAATTGCATTCGCTTTTTATGGCCTTCGATTTGATAAAAATCTTTATTATTGCGTCAAAACAAACCGAAAAAATGAGATTACTCATCAACGCCATTCTGATACTGCTCGTCGCCGGCCTCGTTTTGGTGCTGGTCGGAAGCATCCAGGAACCCATCAATTTTAAGAATGAAAAGCAAAAGCGCGAGCGCGCGGTTATCGACCAGCTCATGACCATACGCAACGCACAAGAGCTTTATCGTAGCATAAAGGAGGAATTTGCCCCCGATTTCGAAACCCTTAAAAAGGTGCTGGAAACGGAAAATTTCGCCATTATTAAGGTTATCGGCGACCCCGACGACCCTAATTTTACCGGCGAAATTACTTATGATACCTCTTATGCGCCGGCTATCGACTCCGTCCGTGCCCTGGGTATTAACCTCGACTCGCTGCGCTACGTACCCTACGGCAACGGCGCATCTTTTGAGATGAAGGCTGATACCATCACTTATCAGAGTACCCTGGTTCCCGTACTGGAAGTAGGCGCCAAGCGCAAAGTGTTTATGGGTAAGTTCGCCAGCACCAGATATGCCAAATACGATCAGAACTACGATCCGGAAAAACCCGTGAAGTTTGGTAATATGACTGCGCCTAACCTTTCTGGCAATTGGGAAAGATAAGCATTGACATATCAGAAGATTCTTATTCCAAACTTCGTCATCAAGACTACGAACTGTCCATCCTCCTGGGGGTGGACAGTTTTGCATATGCCCTGAGCGACGAACGCCGCCAGATCGTCGCGCTGCGGGAATACACATTTGAACAGCAAGGCGCACCGGCCTGGCAGGAAACCTCCGCCATTCAAACTATTATTCAAAACGATAAGCGGCTGCAAGATAATTTCAGAAGCGCGCGAATCGGACTATCGGGCCAGGCGCTTACCCTTGTACCCTCCAGGCTTTATAACCCACTGGAAAAAAATCAATACCTGCTTCACCTGTCTGCTCTGCCCGATCACGCCGAAATATTGGCCGACGACCTGGGCGAATTGGGCTGCCGCGGCTTATACGCCCTGCCGGCGCCGCTGTTGGGCGCGCTTCGCCAGGGATTTCCCGGCTGCCGGTTTATGCACCTTTCTTCCGCGCTGCTGCAGTCGTGGCGAAAATTGGCGGAAGCCACCGGTTCGGGCCACTGCGTTTGCCTGCACCTGCAAGCCGGCGAATTGATCCTGGCGCTTTTTTCGAATGGCGCCGTACAGCTCTGCAACACCTATCCGTATCAGTCCGCCGAAGACTTTTTGTATTTCGTGCTGCTCGGCCTTCACCAGCAAGAGCTCGACAACAACCTTACGCCGGTGTTTATCAGCGGCAAATTGCTGCCGGAGTCGGCTATTTTCACCCTATTGGCACGCTACTTCCGCCAACTGCAATTTATGCCCACACCCGCTCAAATCGCCGTCGGGCCCCAGCTCGAGCAAACTCCCGGCCATTTTTACGCCGACTTATTCAGCCTGATGCTCGCATCCTGATCCTTTTTTCATTCCACTTGTTCACAACGCAAACCGGCCTTCCGGCGTTATTACACAAACTCATTATCATTTATTCATGCGCATCATCAGCGGTAAATTCAAAGGCAGGCGTTTTTATCCGCCGGCCGACAACTGGCCTACCCGCCCTACTACCGACTACGCCAAGGAAGGTTTGTTTAATATTTTACAAAACCAGCTCGATTTTGAAGATATTAAAGTGCTCGACCTCTCTGGCGGCACGGGCAACCACAGCTACGAGTTTATCTCGCGCGGTTGCACCGATGTGACGTACGTGGATAAATTCCCGGCTTGTGTGAATTTTGTAAAAAAAACGGCGGAAACCCTTCACGTGACGAGCGAATTGCAAATCGTCAGGGCCGACGTATTCAAGTATATCCAGTCTTGTGTAACCCGCTACGATTATATCTTTGCCGGACCGCCCTATGCTTTACCCACTATCGACCAGATCCCAACGCTCATCTTTGACAAAGGACTGCTCAACCCGGGCGGGTGGCTGGTATTGGAACACAACCCCAACCACTCTTTCAAAAACCATCCGTTTTATAGTCAGGAACGCCATTACGGCAAAACGATATTCAGTATTTTCGAACAACCCCCTGTGGACGATGATCAGATTTAGTACCCTCTTATTGCTGCTGCTGCCCTCGTTTTTCCTGCAGGCCCAATCGAAGCACCTCAACGGCCAATGGAAGGGTGTGATTACCCAAAACGAAGGCGGCTACCGCTCAGAATACAGCTTCGAGATGTATTTTCAACAAAAAGGAAACAAGGTATACGGCAGGTCTTATGTGTATGTAGACAAAATTTTTGCTGAGATGGAATTGCAGGGCTTTTGGGTGGATAATACGCATATCCAGTTTACTGAGATTAAAATATCCCGCTGTAAACGCGAAGCCAATATGGATTGGTGTATAAAAAAGGGCAATCTCAAGCTCGTATCTCAGGGCAACCGCTGGCGTTTGGAAGGAGGCTGGAGCGGCTCTTCCAGTTTCGGCGATTGTATTCCCGGAAAGATTTTTTTGACCAAGGTGAAACCGCGGGTTTGATGTCTTCTGTTGTCGGTTATCAGTTATCGGTTAAATCAGTAAAGTAAATGAACAGAGAACGGACAACAGACAACCGACAACCGACAACATCAAGATTTTCCCCGCCAGCACGCGGCCGTGGCCTTCCTCCGATTCAAACGACCAGCCGGCGATGTGGGGGCTTAGCACCACCTGATCGGATTGGCGCAAATACTGAAAAGTAGGCGGAAGCGAATCGGGGTCGAGGTGGGCGAAAGAGGATTCTTCGTATTCAATGACATCGAGGGCGGCGCCGAGCACCCTGCCGTTGCGCAGGCGGTCGGCCAGGCTGTCGGTGTGCAGGATGAGGCCCCTGGCCGTATTCACCACAAAAACGGGTTTGGCAAAGCGATCCAGGAAAGCGCCGTCGACAAAATAGTGGTTGTCGGGCGAATAGGGAAAATGCAGGCTGAGGATATCGCTTTCGCGCCAAAGCGTATCGAGGTCGACGGCTTCGGCGTATTCGTCGCCGTAGTGGTCGAGGTAGCGATCGTAGGCGATCACGCGGGCCTCGAAGCCCTTCAGGCGCTGGGCAAAAGCCCGGCCCATATTGCCGTAGCCCATGATGCCGACGGTTTTGCCTTTTATTTCCACGCCGCGATTACCCTCGCGCATCCATTGCCCCGCGCGCACCTGGCGGTCGGCGCGCGACAAGTTGTTCATTAAGCACAATAATAGTCCAAGCGTATGTTCGCCAACCGTATCCTTACTGCCTTCCGGCGAGGTTAATACCGCGATACCCAGGCGGGCGGCGGCTTTGAGGTCGATATGCTCTACCCCTACCCCCCAGCGGGCTATGAAATCGAGGTGGGGCACTCGCTCCAGAAAAGCGGCGTCGAGCGCAAAGCGGCTGCGCACCACCATACCCCGGCATTCGGCAAGCGCCGCAATTACCTCTTCTTTACTGAGTTGGGTACAATCCAGACAAGCGTAACCCGCGCTTTCGAGCAATTCGCGCAGGACGGGGTGGGTTTTGTCGGTCAGAGCTATTTTCATCTTTAGCGGTTAGCAGTCAGCTCTCAGCTCTCAGCTGCTATGAACTGACTGCTAAGAGCTAACTGCTGAGAGCTTATTTCTTCAGCGCCTTCCTCATCGTTTCACCGATCGTGGCGGGAGAATTCACCACCAGGATACCGCATTCCTCCATAATCTTCATTTTGGCGGCGGCGGTATCGTCTTTGCCGCCGATGATAGCGCCGGCGTGGCCCATCGTGCGGCCTTTAGGCGCCGTCTGTCCGGCGATAAAGCCTACGACGGGTTTGGTGCCGAATTCCTTGATATAGCGTGCTGCGTCGGCTTCCATCGTGCCGCCGATCTCGCCGATCATCACGATGCCCTCGGTTTCCGGGTCGTTCATGAGCAATTCTACGGCTTCTTTGGTAGTGGTGCCCACGATGGGGTCGCCGCCGATACCGATACACGTAGATTGGCCGAGGCCGGCCTTGGTCACCTGGTCAACCGCTTCGTAAGTCAACGTGCCCGAGCGCGACACGATGCCGATAGTGCCTTTGCGGTGAATAAAACCGGGCATAATGCCGCATTTAGCTTCGTCGGGCGTAATCACGCCGGGACAATTGGGGCCCACCAGTCGGCAGTCGCGTTTTTCGAGGTAGGCTTTGGTCTTCACCATATCTTGTACGGGGATGCCCTCCGTAATACAGATAATCACCTTGATGCCGGCGTCGGCGGCTTCCATGATGGCGTCGGCAGCGAATGCCGGCGGCACGAAGATCACCGACGTATCGGCGCCGGCCTTTTGCACAGCATCGGCCACCGTATTAAACACGGGGCGGCCGAGGTGCGTCTCGCCGCCTTTGCCGGGCGTCACGCCGCCGACTACGTTGGTGCCGTATTCGATCATTTGTTCGGCGTGAAAAGTGCCTTCCTTGCCGGTATAACCCTGCACAATGATCCTGGAGTTTTTATTAACGAGAACAGACATATGCGATAGATTCTTTATTTGTTCGTAAAAATTATTCTTCCACAATGATGTAGACGTCTTCGTCCTGCTGTTTCATGTAGTAGCGCTCGCGGGCAAAACGTTCTTTGTTGGCGTCCATATCCAACCTTTCCTGTTTGGCCTCTTCGATCTTTTTGGTATAATACGCCTTGTCGTCTTCCAGCTTGTTTACCATGCGTTGCAGCCTGAACTGTGTGAGCACGTCGTGTCTGTCAAAAAAGACCATCAACGCAAAAAAACACAGCAGTGTAAAGAAATAGCGGTTGCGAAGTGGCCCCGGCAACTTATTGAGCAACATCTGGAGTGTATTCATAGCTATGGCGTATTTAAATAAAATAATTAGCCTCCAATCAGTGCGCGACCGGGGAAGATAGCGGCGTCGGCCAGGTCTTCTTCGATGCGCAGCAACTGGTTGTATTTAGCGATCCTGTCGGAGCGCGAAGCCGAGCCTGTCTTGATCTGGCCGGTATTCAGCGCCACGGCCAGGTCGGCGATGGTCGTATCTTCGGTTTCGCCCGAGCGGTGGCTCATCACGCTGGTATAGGCATTGCGGGTGGCCAGGTTGACGGCGTCGATGGTTTCGGTAAGGGTGCCGATTTGGTTTACCTTGATCAGGATAGAATTGGCTACGCCCATATCGATACCGCGCTGTAGGCGGGTGGTATTGGTCACAAAAAGGTCGTCGCCCACCAGTTGTACGCGGCTGCCCAGGGCTTGGGTGAGGGCCTGCCAGCCGTCCCAGTCGTCTTCGTGCAGGCCGTCTTCGATAGACAGGATGGGGAAGCGGTTGCTCCAGTCGGTCCAGAAGCTCACCATCTCCGAAGTCGTCAGCTTATCGCCCGTCGACTTTTTGAAATGGTACATGCCGGTAGCTTCGTCGTAGAATTCGGAAGCGGCGGCATCCATAGCGATCATGAGATCTTCGCCGGGGCGGTAGCCGGCGGCTTCGATAGCTTTGAGCACCGTTTCGATGGCTTCTTCGTTTGACTTGATATTGGGGGCAAAGCCGCCTTCATCGCCTACGTTGGTGGAGTAGCCTTTGCTTTTCAGCACTTTTTTGAGGTGGTGGAAGACTTCCACCCCCATGCGGAGCGCTTCGGAGAACGACTCAGCGCCGACGGGCATAATCATAAACTCCTGGAAGTCGATGCTGTTGTCGGCATGCGAACCTCCGTTGAGGATATTCATCATAGGTACGGGCAACACGTGGGCGTTGACGCCGCCGAGGTAGCGATACAGTTCCTGTCCGCTGGCTTCAGCGGCGGCTTTGGCCACGGCCAGCGAAACGCCGAGGATGGCGTTGGCGCCCAGCTTAGCCTTATTAGGCGTGCCGTCTATGTCGATCATCAACTGGTCGATATAGCGTTGTTCAAAAACGTCTACGCCGATCAGTTCTTCTGCGAGGACTTCTTCCACGTGTTTGCAGGCGTTGAGTACGCCTTTGCCGAGGAAGCGGGCGGCGTCATCGTCCCGGAGTTCTACGGCTTCGTGTTTGCCGGTAGAGGCGCCCGAGGGCACCGCTGCGCGGCCCATATATCCGTCTTCGGTCAGTACTTCTACTTCTACCGTGGGGTTGCCGCGGGAGTCGAGGATTTCTCTTGCGCGAATGTCTATGATACTACTCATGGTTATGAATTTCGGTTATCTGTTGTCGGTTATCTGTTATCTGTTATCGGTTCACAGTTCACAGTTCACTGTTCACTCATTAATTTCACAAAATTGTCGAACAAATAGCGGGCATCGTGGGGGCCGGGCGAGGCTTCGGGGTGGTACTGCACCGAAAACGCCGGTTTGTGTTTTAGTCGCAGGCCTTCTATTGTATTGTCGTTGAGGTTGACGTGGGTGACCTCTATAGTGTCTGCGTTGTCGAGAATAGCTTCGCGGCTTACGCCGAAGCCGTGGTTTTGGCTGGTCACCTCGCAGTGGCCGGTCAGCAGGTTTTTTACGGGGTGGTTGATGCCGCGGTGGCCGTGGTGCATTTTATACGTCGGAATATCCACTGCCAGGGCCAGTAGTTGGTGCCCCAGGCAGATGCCGAACAAGGGTTTATCTTCCTTAAGGATAGCTTTGGCGGTAGACACGGCGTAGGGCATAGCGGCGGGATCGCCGGGGCCGTTCGACAGGAAATAGCCGTGGGGTTGCCAGGCTTGCAGGGTTTCAAAGGGTGTTTTTGCGGGAAATACTTTGAGGTAACACCCGCGGTCGGCCAGGCATTGGAGAATGCTGCGCTTGGCGCCGAAATCGAGTACGGCCACGCGAAGGGGGGCATCTTCCCAGCCGAGGGTATAGGCTTCGGGCGTACTTACCTGCGAGGCGAGTTCGAGGCCTTCCATGGGCGGCACAGCGGCGAGCCTGGCGCGAAGCACTTCAATATCGAGAATTTCTGAAGAGATAATAGCGTTCATGGCGCCTTTATCGCGGATATGGCGCACGATAGCGCGGGTATCGACATCGGAAATAGCGACCAGCGATTCTTCTTCGAAATATTCCTGGATGGACAAATCGGCCAGGTGCCGGGAATACTGAGGAGTGAAATTTTTACAGATCAGGCCGGCGATTTGGATAGCAGAAGACTCTACCTCCGAGCGCCTGGTACCGTAATTGCCGATATGGGCGTTGGTAGTCACCATCAATTGGCCAAAATAGGATGGATCGGTAAAAATCTCCTGATACCCCGTCATGCCGGTATTAAAACAGATTTCTCCCGTAGTTGTGCCGATCTTGCCGGCGGCTTTGCCTCGAAAAACTGTGCCGTCCTCAAGGAGCAACACCGCAGGCGTTGCTTGCAATTCAGTTGTAATCATGAAAGAAAGCGTACGCAGTGTAATGTAAAAAAGCTGGGGCAAAGATAGTATTAAAGGCCGAATGGGCAGCCCCTGACGGCAAATTTATAGCTCGCCAATTGGGATTAAAAAAGCCGATTTGAATAATTGAGCAAATTTTCGCCGGCCTATATACTGGCATTTGGGTAGTTTTTCGATAGGTCAAAAACAGGAATCCCAATAGCTACAAGGGTTTCATAAAAAATTAAATAAAAACTTTGGTTATCAATATACTTATCTTTTACTTTGCACCAGCATTTTGTAAACCAACTAAAGTGGATTCGCTATGTCTAGCATTGCAGAAAGAGTAAGTAAGATTATTGTTGATAAGCTCGGAGTGGACGAGTCGGAAGTTACGCCGGCCGCCAGCTTCACCAACGACCTGGGGGCAGACTCCCTGGATACGGTAGAACTTATAATGGAATTTGAAAGAGAATTCAACATTTCAATTCCTGATGAAGAAGCCGAAACCATCCAAACCGTTGGTCAAGCTATCGAATATTTGGAGAAGAACGTGAAAGAATAATTCATTCTGGTTTTTTTCAAATCCACAAACCGGCATAGCTTGATTCCGGTTTGTGGATTTTTTTACCAACAGATCTAACAAGCCGGCCTTATCAGTAATCCCCAAGCCAATGTCCGGCCCTGAAACAGGCCGGGTTCCTACAAACAGAAAGTTTCCTTCGCAATGATGAAAAGAGTTGTCGTCACAGGTCTCGGCGCAGTTACCCCCATTGGCAACAACGTCAAAGCCTATCTGGAAGGGCTGCAAAACGGTGTTAGCGGAGCTAACCTGATCACGCATTTCGACGCTTCGCTATTCAAGACGCAATTTGCATGCGAAATCAAGGACCTCGATCCTACCCAGTTTATCGAAGCCAAAGAGGTGCGCAGACTCGATAATTTTTCGATCTACGCGCTGATTGCCGCCGATGAATCTATTGTGGATGCCGGTATCGACCCCGAAAAGGTGGACTGCGACCGCGTAGGCGTGATTTGGGGCAGCGGTATCGGAGGATTGCGTTCGCTGGAAAAGGAAATCGAAGATTTTATTGCCGGCAATCAAATCCCGCGCTATAGTCCGTTTATGATCCCCAAGATGATTTCGGATATTGCAGCAGGGCATATTTCCATTAAATACGGCTTCAGGGGTATCAATTACGGCACGGTTTCGGCCTGTGCATCTTCCACGCACGCCCTCATCAACGCGTTCGATTATATCCGGCTGGGTAAAAACGATATTATCATTGCCGGCGGTTCGGAAGCTGCGGTTACGAAAGCCGGCATCGGCGGCTTCAACGCCATGAAAGCGCTCTCTACCCGCAACGACGATTTCAAAACGGCTTCGCGGCCCTTTGACCTCAACCGCGACGGCTTCGTATTGGGCGAGGGCGGCGCTTCGCTGGTGCTTGAAGATCTCGAACACGCCCGCAAACGCGGCGCCAAAATTTATGCCGAAATCGTTGGCGGCGGCGCTACTGCCGATGCCTATCACATCACGGCCCCCCACCCCGAAGGCCTGGGCGCCCGCAACGTCATGAAGATGTCGCTGGCCGATGCCAAGCTCAATGCCTCGGATATCGACTATATCAACGTACACGGCACATCGACCCCGCTGGGCGATATCTCCGAAGTACGCGCTATTCAACATGTATTTGGCGATGACGCCTATCGCCTCAACATCAGCTCTACGAAGTCTATGACAGGCCACCTGCTTGGCGCCGCCGGCGCCGTTGAGTCGGTAGCCAGCATTCTCGCTATAGTACACGGTTTTGTCCCCCCCACTATTAACCACTTTACGGATGATCCTGAACTCGATCCCAAGCTCAATTTTACTTTTAATCAAGCGCAGGAACGCAAAGTGAGAGCCGTACTCAGCAATACTTTTGGCTTTGGCGGACACAATTCTTCCGTTATTTTTAAAAAATTCGAAGACTAATTGAGTGATCTCGTGCGTTTGGTGCTAAGTTTATACAACTACTATTTTTCTACTGACCGACAACTGGCACGGCGCTTGCATTCATTGCTCGGATTTACGCCTTCCAACCTTACGCTTTTCAAACTGGCTTTCTCACACAAATCCAGTGTGTCGGATAAAGCCTATGCCATCCAGAATAACGAAAGACTCGAATACCTCGGCGACGCCGTGCTGGGCACTATCGTGGCCGAATATTTGTTTAAAAAATATCCCAACAGCAACGAGGGTTTCCTCACCAAGATGCGTTCGAAGATCGTCAAGCGAAAGTCGCTCAATAAAATTGGCGACAAGATGGGGCTCGACGTGCTGCTCAACGAATACAACAATACCCGCCTGAGCCGTTCGATGCTCGGCAACGCCGTCGAAGCGCTTGTAGGCGCCCTTTACCTCGAATGTGGCTATCATAAGACCAAAATTTTGTAGTCAGACGCATGTTGCGGCAATATATCAATGTGCACGACCTGGAAACGTTTGACGACAATTACAAGAGTCAGTTGCTGGAATGGTGCCAGAAAAACGGTCAAACGATCAGCTACAAATTACTCGCCCGCTATAAGTTTGAAAAACGCGACCGCTTTAAGGTAGCCGTAATGGTAGATGGCAAAAAGGTAGCTACTGCCGACGATTTCAATAAGAAAAGTGCCGAACAAATCGCTTCCGAAAAAGCTATGGTTGCCCTGGGCATCATCAGCGAAGAAGATCTGGAGGAAGACGACGACGAATAGGCCTTTATCCCACGCCTTATGCTGTGGACAACCCGCGATATTGCGCAATTAGCGCCCGACCCTGCCACGCTGGAACGGGCCCGCCCCCTGGTCCACGCCCGTCGCTGGCAATCGGCCGGCGCCATCGACGATTTATTGTGGGGCGAATTCCGCACGCCCGGCGATCCCTATCTCGTTGCTGCCCGAATTTCCGCCACGCCCGCTTTCTATTGTTCCTGCCCGGTAAAGCGCAAACCCTGCAAACACGTGTTGGCCCTCTTGCTGCTGGCTGCGCAGGGTAGCGATGCGTTCACCACCGGACTGGAAGCTCCCGACTGGGTATCCGCCTGGCTGTTGCGACTGCAGCGCAAGCGCGAAAAAACAACCGCCGCCGCACCCCAGGTAGCTACTACTGATAAAAGACTGGCAGCCATGCAGGCGGGTGCGGCTGATTTGTTGTCCTGGCTGCACCAACTTATCGGCCAGGGCCTCGCCGCTGCCGAAGCGCACCACGAAGAATGGGATAGGTTTGCCGCCCGGCTCGTCGATGCCAAGCTGGGCAGCATAGCCCGCAGGCTACGGCTTATCCATGCGGCAATCGGCACCGATAACTGGCCCCAAACCGTATTGCATGAACTGGCCGACCTCTACCTCTTTGCAGATGCAGCAGGAGCTCCTAAGTCTGGCCGGCGTGAATATTCGAAAAGAAGACCTTCCAGCCGGAGAAAATATACTCACCGACCGGTGGATATCGCTCGGCCGGCGCCAATACGCCGAAGACCAGCTCAGCGTGCGACGCACCTGGCTGATTGGCGAACAAAGCGGGCAGTTTGCCCTGTTACTGGATTTTGCTTGGGGAAACAACGATTTTGAACAGCAATGGCCCGCAGGCACAGCTATCGAGGGCACTTTGGCCTTTTATCCCGCTGTGTACCCCCAACGCGCGGTGATACAGACCTTCCACTTAAGCGATACCCCTTTTCAAATTCCCGAAGGGAACGCCCATTTTGAAGCGTTATTTGACAACTACGCCGGCGCGTTGGCGGCAAATCCGTGGCTGTCGGCCTTTCCTGCGTTGATCGATGGCGTCATTCCGGTATTTCAGCAGTCGCAGTGGCTGCTGATCGACCCACAAAATCGCCATATCCCGCTGGCGCCTTCGGCAACGGGATACTGGCCGCTATTGGCATTAAGCGGAGGGCGGCCCCTTTCCATTTTCGGTGAATGGAACGGCGCCGCCCTCTTGCCCATCAGCGCTGTGGCCGGTCAGCGAATCGTGGCCTTGTAGAGACGCAATGCATTGCGTCTCTACCGGTTTCATGCATGAGACGCAATGCATTGCGTCTCTACCTACCGGTTTCCTGCCAGGTCGGCGGCATTTTCCATCATCCGGATACATTCTGCGCGATAACCGCCGGGGTCTTTGCCCGAGGCGGCCTGCGCCCATTTGATCATACTGCGGTAGTCGGCGCTGCCTTTGTATTCAGAGTCGCGCAGCAACATGCCAAACGCCGCTACAGAGGCTGCCCAGCGGAAATCCACGGAGGCCTGCTCAAATCCCTGCTTCTGGTTTTTAACCACCTGTTCCAGCAGGCGGCTTTCCGTACCTGTAGGTTGCTTGTAGCGCAACTTGATGGTACACCATTCTTTGCTTGCAGAGAGATCCTCTTTACCGTAGTTTGCTGGTACTTCAAGTCGTCGACAGAAGCCAGGAACGGACTGTTTACCCCTGCGGGGATGATCTCGTACAGCGCGGTGACCGTATGTCCCGAGCCCAATTCGCCGGCGTCTTTTTTGTCGTCATTAAAATCTTCGGCGGCGAGTACCCTGTTTTCGTAGCCCAACAGGCGATACCCTCTTACCTGGGAGGGGTTAAATTCGATCTGGATCTTGACGTCTTTGGCGATAGTAAACAAAGTACCTCCAAATTCATTGACCAGCACTTTGCGGGCTTCCGACAAATTGTCAATATAGGCGTGGTTGCCGTTGCCTTTGTCGGCCAATTGCTGCATTTTGCTGTCTTTGTAATTGCCCATTCCAAAACCCAGCACGGTAAGAAAAACGCCGCTTTCGCGTTCTTTTTCGATGAGGCGCACCATCTCGGCATCGCTGCTGGCGCCTACGTTAAAATCGCCGTCGGTGGCGAGAATCACGCGGTTATTGCCGCCTTTCACCAGGTGTTCGCGGGCTGTTTTGTAGGCGAGAATGATGCCCTCTCCTCCTGCGGTAGAGCCGCCGGCTCTCAAGTCTTCAATAGCTTCTTTGATACGAGGTTTGTCGGCGCCTGAAGTGGGGGGCAGTACCAGTCCGGCAGCGCCGGCGTACACCACCACCGCCACTTTATCCTGGGGTCTGAGTTGATCGACCAGTAGTTTGAACGAAGATTTGAGCAGGGGTAGTTTATTGGGTTCATCCATGCTACCCGATACGTCGATAAGAAAAACCAGATTCGAAGCGGGCAGGTTTTCTGTCGGTATACGTTTGCCTTGCAGGGCTACTTTCAGCAGTTGGTGGCTGGGTTGCCAGGGGCAGGCGGCGATTTCCGACAGGGTTTCGAAAGGAAAATCGCCCTTGGGTTCGGGGTATTCGTAAGTAAAATAATTAATCATTTCTTCTATGCGGACCGCGTCTTTGGGGGGCAGGGTACCGTTGCTGATAAAACGGCGCAGGTTGCTATACGAAGCGGCGTCTACATCTATCGAAAAAGTAGACAGGGGTTCTTTATTTGTGGCATAAAAGCGGTTATCCACAATTACGTCGTAATTTTCGGTATTCATGGCGGGGGCGTCGTCGGAGGCATAAGGAATATAAGGCGCCATCACACCTGCGGGCTGCTTGCTTTTTTTGGCGTTAGCTCTGGAAGTCGCAGCTTGTCCTGCGACGACGATTTCCATCAGCGACATGTCTTTTTCTTCCTCCGCTTTGGGCGCCGGCACAAATAGGGCAAAGCGGTTGGTGGTACCAGCACAAGCAGTCTGGCCCGCAAGCGGCTCGTAATTGGCGTGAGAAATTGAAATAGTCAGACAGGAATCGCGGCTTTCAAGCTTAAAAACCCCATTTTTATCGGTAAGGACGCTAGTCTTGGCGCCTTCCACGCGGATCTCCGCGCCGGCTAAGGGTTGCTGCCAGGCGTCTTCTACTACGCCCTGAATAGTAAACGGTTTAGGCGGGTAGATAAAAGAAGCCAAAATCAGCAGCAGGAAAGCGGGGAAAAGGACATACAGCTTTTTCATGACGGTTGAGTTTTTAGGAATAGATGCACAGCCGCGGGGAAATGCATAAATTAGCCCGGATTATTTTTTTTACAAATGTTCAAACTCCCGAAAAAAGCGGCATCGTATACGGATGAAGAATTGCTGGCAGCTTACCGGCAGAACGGCGATCCCGTGTGGCTGGGCTATATCTTTGAACGCTATGTGGCCTGGGTGTACGGTGTGTGTTTAAACTATTATGATACTACCGCCGAGGCGGAAGATGCGGCGATGGGGGTTTTTGAAGAACTTCACGACAAACTCCGCCGGCACGAGATAAGCAACCTGAAAAGCTGGCTGTATACCTATGCAAAAAACTACTGCCTGATGCAATTGCGCAGCCGGCAGCGCGCCGAACGGCGCGAAGCAGCCTGGCAGCCCGGGCCAAGCGAAGAATGGGATTTGGCAACGGAAGAAAGCGATACGCGAAATAAACAACTCGACGACTGCATTCAACAATTGCCCGAGGGCCAGAAGGAGACCATCCTCCTTTTTTATTACGAAGAAAAATCTTACCAGGAAATCGCCCTACTCAAAAGCCAGCCCCTGGGACAGGTGCGCTCGTTTATTCAAAATGGAAGGCGAAATCTGCGGATTTGTTTGGAAAAAACAAAAAAACAAAGTGACTGAGTGTGAGAACATTCGTCCAAAAGTATGGATTATATGTTTATATGATAAGACCTTCATAACTCCATATATAAAGATCTAACACGTTGTTTTTAGTAAGGGGGACGGTTGTCAGGCAGGAGCTGCGCAAGTGGTGAGAGCCTGGCAACTTTTTTTTGCCGCTTTTTTTGAAGGGTATTGTAACTTTGTAACATGGCTAAACAAACGGAACAATGCCCTGTCAGTCGCTGGCAATTGCTAAAAGGCCTGCTCAACAACCTGTCGCCCGAAGCTTTTCGCCAGGCGATAGCCACCCTACCCGGCATCACCGTGATTGATGTGCGAACGGTAGAAGAATTTGCCGCAAATCACATTGAAGGCGCCATCAATATCGACTACCTGGCCTATGATTTTTGGGATTGCATAGAAAAACTCGACCCACAACGCACTTATCTGGTCTATTGCCGAAGCGGCCGCCGCAGCGTGCGCGCGGCTACCCTCATGCGCAACGGGGGTTTTAAAGCCGTTTACCATCTCGACGGCGGTTATGCGAATTGGAATGATGATATTTCTTTGGCTACCCGGTGACAAAACTCATTGCCAGGTGTGATTCCCGTCACAATACGATATAGTGATCCGTAAGTAATTTTGTCCTATCAAATTTGGAAAGTTCACTCCAGGGACAAAATATTCATTCACAAAAAAAGTATGCAACCTATGAAAGTGGAACAAATCTATACTGGCTGTCTGGCTGAAGCCGCTTACTACATTGAAAGCAAAGGCGAAGCGGTAGTAATCGACCCATTGAGAGAACCGGAACCCTACCTGGAAAGGGCTAAAGCCGACGGCGCCAAGATCAAGTATATACTCGAGACACACTTTCACGCCGACTTTGTATCGGGTCACCTCGACCTGGCCAAGCACACTGGCGCGACTATCGTATACGGCCCCACTGCCGTGCCACAATTCAAAGCCCACGTAGCCGCCGAGGGCGAAGTGCTCAAAGTAGGCGATGTAACAATTACAGTGCTGCACACGCCCGGCCACACCATGGAATCGAGCACCTTCCTGCTCCGCGATGAAAACGGCAAAGACTACGCTATATTTACAGGCGACACCCTGTTTTTGGGCGATGTAGGCCGTCCCGACCTGGCTATCAAAACTGACTTGACGCGCGAAGACCTTGCCGGCTTACTTTTTGACAGCCTTCGCAACAAAATCATGCCCCTGGGCGATGAGGTGATCGTATATCCGGGTCACGGCGCCGGTTCGGCATGTGGCAAAAAGATGAGCAGCGAAACCTCGGGCCGCCTGGGCGACCAGAAGAGGCTCAACTATGCGCTGCGCCCCGACATGACAAGGGCTGAATTTGTGAAAGAAGTAACCGAAGGCCTCGTAGACCCCCCGCAATACTTCCCGAAAAACGCTATGCTCAACAAAATGGGCTACGACAGCATCACGGAAGTCCGCCAGCGCGGTTTGCAGGCTCACAGCGTTCGCGCATTTAAAACGGTATGGGAAACGCAGGAAGCGCTCATAATTGACACGCGCAGCAAAGAAGATTTTGTACAAGGATTTATCCCCGGTGCTATTTTCATCGGCGTCGACGGCAGCTTTGCCAGTTGGGTGGGCGCGCTCATCCCCGATCTGCAGCAGCCTATACTGGTTGTAGCCGATCCGGGTCGCGAAGAAGAGGTGGTAGACCGCCTGGCCCGCGTGGGTTACGACAATGCCATGGGCTACCTCGACGGCGGCATGAAAGCCTGGAAAATTGCCGGAGAAGACATCGATACGCTGGATGAAGTTACGCCCAAGGAACTGCTTCCGCTGTATAAGCAGGGCGCCGTAGTCCTGGATGTACGCAAAACCAGCGAATTCAATGCCCAACACATAGAAGGCTCTCAGAATTTCCCGCTCGATTTTATCAATAAAAATATGAGCCAGATCCAGCACAATACGCGCTATTACGTATCCTGTGCCACCGGCTACCGTTCGCTTATCGCTGCATCTATTCTCAAATCAAGAGGATACGACAACGTGGTGAACGTGGTCGACGGATTAAAAGGCATCATGGAAGAAAAATTCCCGATTACGGAATTTGTAGAACAGTCTACTGAACTCTGATAGATATTGTGTCATTAGCGAGCCTTCCTGGGTAAATACCGGGAAGGCTTGTGTTTTTTTGTTCTCTGTTCTCTGTTCTCTGTTAAAGTGTAACTGGCAAAGATATGGAACGGATAACCGACAACGGAGAACGGAGAACGGACAACAGAGAACATTTTTTCCCTATCTTCTCTTGGTTTTTCATAGATGATACTGTATATTTGCACCCCGTAAAAACAGTTAAATCAAAAAAATCGATATGCTGATTATTGAAGTTAAAGACGGCGAGGGCATTGACAAGGCGCTGAAACGTTACAAGCGCAAATTTCAAGATGCCGGTATCATGAGCCAATTGCGTACGCGCAAAGAGTTCAAGAAGCCTTCCGTATTGCGCCGCAACGAGATCATCAAGGCGGTGTATAAGGAGCAGATGAAAATCAAAGCTGAAGAATAGATTTTGTTGGTTTATGAGGGTTTATGAGAGTTTATGAGGGTTTATGAGAGTCTTCAAGGATTTCAAATAAGTAATCATCAACCCTCATAAGCCTTTATCAACCCTCATCAACCCTCATTCCCCTTTCCCTTTAAACGACCAGGTAATCCTCACCCTGGCCACTTCCTGTCCGTTATTTTGTTGTACGCCCACGGAGGTCACGGTTATCGTTTGCGCCTCCCCGCTATTCACGGTCCGTTCTACCGCGTCGATTATTTGTTGTCCTTCTTCGCAGGTAAACACCACCAGTCCGGTAGCTTTTTTAGTAAATACGGCTTCGACCTGCGTAACCAGCATCGACACCGGGCCTGAACCCCGGATAGCCGCCATGGCCAACATGCCTGTCGACATCTCCGCCGCTCCGCATTGGGCTGCAAAATAAGTGGAGCGAAAAGGATTTTGCGTAAACCAGCTAAAGGGTATACTCACTTCTCCCTTTGAGATGGTACAACTGCGCACCCGCAGCCCCCAAAAGCCTGCCGAAGGCAATTTGTACCACAAATACAACCACATTTTCCAGGGCGTATTGATTTGTCGCAGAAAATGGACTACCGCAGGATGGGCGGGGTTGAAAATGAATTGGTTAGCGGGTGTAGGCATGGTTTGTTGTCAGGTCAGTTGTCAGTTGTCGGTTCTCGGTTCTCTGTTAAAGTATAATTGGCAAAGATAGGGGACGGATAATCCAACATTAAAATCCAGCATTAAACATCAAAAATCAAAAATCACCCCCTCTCCCCCTCCCCCCCCTCTCTCCCTCCCCTTCCATGCTGCGCGGATCTGCTCGCTGGTTTGGCGGGAGCCGTCGTGGCTCCATCCGGGAGGACCGAAGAGATAACCCAGCGCTTGACGAAGATTGCGCGAGTGGAAAACGTCTTTAAACATAGCAATCCACTCGTGGGTAGCAATCAGCAAAGGGTTATAGGTATGAATATTTTTAGTGAGTCCGTAATGCGGATGTTCTTCTTCTACCTGGAAAGTGCCGAATAGCCGGTCCCAGATGATCAGGATGCGCCCGTGGTTGCGATCGAGGTATTTGGGGTCGCTGGAGTGATGCACGCGGTGATGGGAGGGCGTATTCCATAAAAATTCAGCCCATCGCGGCAATTTGCCAATAGCTTCTGTGTGTATCCAGAATTGGTACAAAAGACTAATTGCTTTAAGTGTAAAAATCATCGCCGGATGAAAACCAACCAGCGGTAACCACAACCAGAAGACAAAGCCGCCGCTCAATTCGCCGGTCCAGGTCTGGCGCAGGGCAGTGCCCAGGTTGTAATGCTGCGAAGAGTGATGGATAACGTGCGAAGCCCAGAAATAACGGCTGCTATGGCTAATGCGGTGATACCAGTAATACGTTAAGTCTTCCGCAAAAAAAGCCGCTACCCAGGCCCACCACACAAAACCCCATTCCAAAAGCCGGTATTGATACACGAAGACCATCGATCCAAATACCATGCTTTTGGTCACCAACCCGATTAATACATTGCCGATGCCCATGGCCAGACTGCTAAAGGTGTCTTTGGCTTCGTACCAATCTGCACGCCGGCGCCAGGCCAGTGCCGCTTCGGCCAGCAACAGGAGGATAAATCCGGGTATCGAATAGTGAATGATGCTGTCCATTGTAAGTGACAAGGTAAAACGTTGCCATCAATTTACAAAATGAAATAGTGAACTGTGAACAGTGAACTGTGAACTGCTCATCGATCTGTTCACAGTTCACTGTTCACAGTTCACAACAATTTTGGATATTGACTACAAAACTGTACTTTTGGGGCGATTTTTAAACAATCCTGATTCCATACCATGAATCTTCACGAATACCAGGGAAAAGCACTGTTGAAAAGCTACGGCGTAGCTATCCAGGAAGGCATTTTAGCGCAATCAGTAGATGAGGCGATAGCGGCATACGAGCAGATGCGCGGGCGTACAGGCTCCGACGTGGCTATTGTCAAAGCGCAGATCCACGCCGGCGGGCGCGGGAAAGGCGGCGGTATCAAACTCGCCAAAAACCTCGAAGAGGTAAAAACGCATGCCGGCAATATCCTGGGCATGATGCTCAAAACACCGCAGACACCCGGCGGACTCGAAGGCCCCGGCAAACTGGTGCGCAAAGTGCTGATCGCTGAAGATGCCTACGCCCCCGATTTCAATGCCTGCAAGGAGTTTTATGTGTCGATCCTGATGGACCGCCAGCGCAAGTGCAATGTGATCGTATATTCTACGGAAGGCGGCATGGACATCGAGGAAGTAGCCGAACATACGCCCCAACTCTTACATAAAGAATATATCGACCCCACTCTGGGGTTGCAGCCCTTTCAGGCGCGCAAAGTGGCTTTTAATCTGGGATTGGAAGGGCCGGCCATCAAAGAAATGGTGAAGTTTATCACTTCGCTTTATAATGCTTTTGTGGGCGCCGACGCCTCTCTTTTTGAGATCAACCCCTGCCTAAAAACCGGCGACGGACGTATTATCGCCGTCGATAGCAAGGTAGTGCTCGACGACAATGCCCTGTACCGCCACCCCGAACTAGCCGACCAGCGCGATACCGATGAAGAAGACCCCACCGAAGTAGAAGCCAAATCTTACGGCCTCAACTACGTGCAGCTCAGCGGCAACGTGGGTTGTATGGTCAACGGCGCCGGGCTCGCCATGGCCACGATGGATATTATCAAACTATCGGGCGGCGAACCCGCCAACTTCCTCGATGTGGGTGGCACCGCCGACGCTAAACGCGTGGAAAATGCCTTCCGAATTATCCTTCGCGACGAACGCGTGAAGGCGATCCTGATCAATATCTTCGGGGGTATCGTGCGCTGCGACCGCGTGGCCCAGGGCGTAGTAGATGCCTACAACAATATCGGCAATATCCACGTGCCCATTATTGTGCGCCTGCAAGGCACCAACGCCGACCTGGCTAAAAAGATTATCGACGATTCCGGACTCGAAGTGTATTCCGCTATCGCCCTCCAGGAAGCAGCTGATTTGGTGAAGAAAGTCTTAGCATAGTCGGTTGTAGGTTGTCGGTTGTCTGTTATCCGTTCCTTATCTTTGCTAATTAATTTTAAACAGAGAACAGAGAACAGAGAACAGAGAACAGAGAACAGAGAACAGAGAACAGAGAACAGAGAACAGAGAACAGAGAACAGAAAACAGAAAACAGAAAACAACCATGTCCCTACCTATAAAATACTCCGTTCTCGAGCGCTTTTTGCGTTACGTGGTCATCGACACCCAGTCGGATCCGGAATCGAAGACATACCCATCTACGGAAAAGCAAAAAGACCTGGGACGGGTATTGGTCGAGGAACTCAAGTTGCTGGGTGTGGCTGATGCCGAGTTAGACGAATTCTGCTATATATACGGTACCATCCCCGCCAATACGGATAAAAAAGTACCCGTCATTTGTTATTGTTCGCACATGGACACCTCGCCCGACAGTAGCGGTACGGGTGTCAAACCCATTGTGCACCGCAAGTATGACGGCGCTGATATCGTATTGCCCGACGACCCCAACGTGGTGATCCGCCTGGCCGACCACCCCGACCTGGCCGAGCAGATGGGCAACGACATCGTCACTGCCAGCGGCGCCACCCTACTCGGCGCCGACAATAAGTCAGGACTGGCGGCCATTATGAATACGGTCCAGTTTTTTATGGAAAATCCGGGCGTAAAACACGGTACCATCAAAATACTGTTCACCCCCGACGAAGAAATAGGCCGGGGCGTAGACAAAGTAGACCTAAAAAAACTGGGCGCCGACTTCTGCTACACCGTCGACGGAGAACGCTTGGGTTCGCTCGAAGACGAGACCTTCAGCGCCGATGCCGTGGTGATCACCATTAACGGCGTAAGCGCCCACCCGGGTTTTGCCAAAGGCAAAATGGAAAACGCCATCAAAATTGCCGGCGACATCCTGGCCCGGCTGCCCAAAAACCGTCTCAGCCCCGAAACCACCGAAGGCCGCGAAGGCTTTGTCCACCCCGTGATGATGAGCGGCAATGCCGAACAGGCCACCCTGCGCTTCATTATCCGCGACTTTGCGGTAGCCGGCCTCAAGGCCCATGAAGCCGAACTCGAGCAGATCGTGAAGGACGTGATGGCCAATTACCCGCGTTCTACCTACGACTGGAAACTCACCGAGCAATACCGCAATATGAAAGAGGTGCTCGACCAGCACCCTCAAATCGTAACACACGCCGTAGAGGCCATCAAACGCGCAAGTTTGCAGCCCCACCTTTCGAGCATCCGCGGAGGTACCGACGGCTCCAGGCTTTCCTTTATGGGATTACCCTCTCCAAATATCTTTGCCGGCGAACACGCCTTCCACTCCAAGCAGGAATGGGTATCGGTGCAAGACATGCAAAAAGCAGTCGAGACGCTGGTGCACCTTGCGATGGTTTGGGAGGAGAAGGCGTAATGTTTACTAAACTTTAGTAAACATTAATTGTATCTATACGGGTATCGTCATCCATTAGACCAAAACACAAGCGATAATATTCAATATTCCGCTTATGTTTGAGAAATAATAAACTACCCCGTATGAAGATTGCGTTACGCCAGCTCCAGTTTGTCTTTCTTTTCAGCATAGCTGTATTTTCATTGAATGCCCAGCCGCTTCCCTGCGGCGTCAATCCTGCCATGACTTCTACCTGCGCCCCGGCCTGCGTGATCTGCGATATTGACGGCTTTACAGGTATCAACAGCAGCCAGATACAGGGCCAGGCGCCTCCGGGCTTTTGCACCACCCAGATACACCACATGCAGTGGATTGCCTTTATTGCGGGTACGCCCAATATCGAATTATCCGTCCAGGTTTTTAATTGTCAGTTGGGATTGGGGCTCGAAATAGGCATCTATCAAAGCCTCAACTGCCAGAATTTCACCCTCGTTTCAAATTGTAATACGGACGTCGATAACAATTCGACGGCCATTTTCACCAATACCGTACCGCTGACAGTCGGCCAATATTATTATTTTGTAATGGATGGAAGCGGCGACGATGTGTGCAGCTATACCATTACCGTATTGCAGGGAAGTACCGAAGTTTCTCCCTTATCTACCTCAGGCACGATTGCCGGCCCTGCTGAAGGATGTACGGGCACTACTTCGCAATACAGTGCCGACACTATTGTAGGCGCCACCCAATACAGGTGGACGCTGAATAATACGCTCATAGGCACAAACCAATCTGTATCTATCGACTGGATGACAACCGGCTCTTACCAGCTATGCGTAACTGCGGCAAATGCCTGTGATGAGGCTACCCCAAGTTGCCGCACGATTCTTATCGAAGATATTCCGCCCACTATTATCGAACAGGCGATTTGTGAAAACGACTGCCTTGACTTTGCCGATACGACACTGTGCGACCCCGGGGTTTACGAGTTTCATTATACTGTGGCGGGAGGCTGTGATAGCATGGTACAATTGATTCTAACTGAAAATTTGGTAATAGAAACCGACCTGAGTTTTTATATCTGCGAAGGCGACAGTATTCCGATAGGCAATTCCTCGTTTTCACTTCCCGGGCAATACGACGTAGCGCTGACCTCCGTCAACGGCTGCGACAGCATCATTCACCTCACACTGAATAATATTGTTTGCGAAATGCAGGGCGACATTCAAGCAGGGCCTGTGCGCTGTTTTGGTGAAAACTCGGGGTCGCTCACCTTTGCGATAACCGACGGCACACCGCCGTTTACCTATACCTGGGCGCGCACCAACGGCAATCCGTCGGGCAACGGAGCGCTGACGAGTGCCAACCAACCGCAAACGATCAATAACCTGCCGCCGGGCGTTTACCTGGTCACCGTCTCCGACACTTTTGGCAACGACGTAGTGCTCATCGCCGAGATCTCCGAGCCGCAGCCGCTCGCTTTGTCGTGGAACTTGTCCGATTACAACGGAGTCAATATATCCTGCTTCGGCGGGCAGGACGGCCTGCTGGAAGTGCTGCCACAGGGCGGCACATTGCCCTATTCGTTCCTTTGGGATACGGGCAACACTTCGGCCCAACTCAACGGCATCCCTGCCGGGTTTTATTCGGTGACCGTCACCGATAGCCGCGGATGCCTGCTCAGCGGCAGCAACCTCCTCGAGGAACCCGCCGAGTTGACCCTTTCTGCCGTATTTACGTATCCCAATTGTGAAGGCCCGGAAACTGGCAGTATCAGCCTAACATCGGCAAGTGGAGGTATCGAGCCCTATTTGTACGAACTCAAAGGCCAGGTTTTTGGAGTGGTCACGGAGTTCCCCAATTTGCCAGAAGGCGATTATACCCTTGTCGTCCAGGACGCCAACGGCTGTACCGCCGATACGACTGCGCAACTCGTGGCGGCAGCCATCCCCCAGATTGATGCCGGCGAAGACGTCATCATCGCGCTTGCCGAAAGCACCCCGTTACGGGTAATTATCAACCTGCTGCCCGATACCATTCAGTGGTCGCCGCCGTATAATCTCTCGTGTATCGATTGCCCCGACCCTGTGGCCATGCCCTACCACACCACCACTTATACCGTCAGCGTAACTTCTGCCGACGATTGCCTCACCACCGATAGTGTAACCGTGCTGGTAGCCAAAATCAGGGACGTATTCATTCCCAACGCCTTCAGTCCCAATGCCGACGGGATCAACGACCTGCTAAGCATATTTACAGGACCGGAAGTTCGCCTCGTAAAGTCGTTGAAAGTATTCTCCCGCTGGGGCGAATTGGTGTACGAGTTACGCGATTTTGCACCCAATGATTCAAGTGTTGGCTGGAATGGCGAATTCAGGGGCAAACCCATGCCGCAAGGCATATTTGTGTACCTCGTCGATTTGGAATTCATTGACGATGAGGTGATCAGCGTGGAGGGGGATGTGATGTTGGTGAGGTGAATTAGTTATCAGCAGTCGGCGGTCGGCAGTCGGCTGCTGAGTGCTGGGCGCTAAGTGCCGACCGCCGACCGCCAACTCAAAGTTTTCCCAAAAACGCCAGCGTATCCACGCCGTCGGCGTAATCCCAGAGGGCGGGTTGCTGGGCCTGGCCGAAAGGCACAAGGGGGAGGTTTAACTCGGGAAAGTCGCCCACGATACACTGGATCTCTTCCTGGCGGGTTTCGAGGGTTTGGCGTAGTTCTTCAGGTGAGTCGTAATATTCGTAATACAGCCCGGCGATATGCGATTGCAGGGATTCGTTTTCGGTGAGTATCACGCTGCCGTTGGCCAAATGGGGCACGCGGTTGAGGATAAAAATGGCGGTATTATAATCGAAATTGTGTTTGTACTTATCGTGTAATACGATCTGCCGGTATTCGTGCAGGGCCTCCAGCAGCGGTTCAAAAGCGTAATTGCGGGGCACATAAATTTTGGCTACGCTGCGGCAGCCCAATCCAAAAAACTGCAATATATCATTGCCCAGCGCCAGCAATTCTGCTTGGGTTTCACGACCGTGGAGCACCGCCACGGCGTTGCGGTTGTGCCGGATGATATGCGGATAAACGCCGAAATAAGCCTCGAAATAACGCGCCGAGTTATTGCTGCCGGTGGCGATAACCGCATCGAAGCCGCTGAGCCGCTCAGCGACCTCAAAATACCCGGCAGTGCGTTCGTCGATGCGAGCCAACAGTTTGAGCAAATAAGGCAGCAGATAAGGGTCTTTATCCGAAAGCTTGATTTGCGCTTTATGGCCGGATACAAATACACACAAGATATCGTGGAAACCCACCAATGGGATATTGCCCGCCAGGACAAGCCCAACAATCCTGAGAGTTGGGTTCACTTCCGGCAGGTGGTAAGGCTCAAGCCATAACGCCAGCTTTTGTGCATCGAGAAACTGGCCGGCGATGGCGGCCAGGGCGCGTTGCTGGCTGTCGGGCGTAAACCAGGCGTTGTGGTAGTGGGTGCGTTGTATGAGGGCTTGCAGGTATTCGTCGTCGTTTGCCGACAGGTGGCGGCCCAGTTTAATAAGCGCATCGAGGCGTTGGGAGAGCGTCATCATTTGAATTTTGCCGATTTTCGTTCGTCTACATAAGCCCGCCACATATCCAGCCCTTGCTGAAAATCGGCCGGCGGCTCGCATTCGAACTGCATCCATTGGCCCGTATCAGGGTGTTCAAAACCCAGGGATTTGGCGTGCAGGGCCTGGCGTGGCAATGCGGTGAATACTTTTTCTACAAAATCTTTATACCTGCTAAATACCGTTCCTCTCACAATGCGGTCGCCGCCGTAGCGATCGTCGCTAAACAACGGATGGCCGATGTACTGCATGTGCACCCTGATCTGGTGGGTTCGGCCGGTTTCCAGGTTGCATTGTACGAGACTTACGTAGTACATGCGCTCCAGGACTTTAAAATGCGTGACGGCCCATTTGCCTTCGTCGCCATCGGGGAAAACGGTAAACAAGTGGCGATAACGCGGATTGCGGCCTACATGGCCTACGATCGTGCCCTCGTCGTCTTTGGGTTCGCCCCAAATGAGCGCCAGATAAGTTCGTTCGATGGTATGGTAGAAAAATTGTTTGGCGAGGTGCGTCATGGCGTATTCCGACTTGGCAATGACCATCAGGCCCGACGTATTTTTGTCGATGCGGTGTACCAGTCCTACCCGGTCTTCATAGTTGCCTTCCATCACCGGCAGGTTGCGAAAGTGGTAGATGAGCGCGTTGACCAGGGTGCCTTTGAAATGACCAATACCCGGATGAACCACCATGCCCGCCGGCTTGTTGATGACCAGCAGATGGTCGTCTTCGTAGATGATATCGAGGGGAATATTCTGCGGGAAGATCCGGAATGGCTCCGATACCGCCCGCGGCATGATCGTCGAGATTTGCTGGCCTGGTTTGATTTTGAAGTTGGGTTTTACTTCCTGCCCGTCTACTCTTATAGCGCCGGCCTTGAGGCCGATCTGGATGCGATTGCGCGACACATTGTTGAGCCTGTCCATTAGGAACTTGTCGATCCGGATGGGCGCTTGTTTCGGATCGACCACAATGACTTGATAATCCTGTAAGTCATCTGACGATTGATCATTATCAATTGGCTCTTCATTCATAGTTTCGACACCTGTGTTTGGGCGCTCTCTTTCACTAGTCTGTATTTGGGTATAAACGGTTAAGGCCCAAAAATAGTTGATGTTTCTTTTTTTTGACGTTGAATTATCAGATTATTAATTCATTTTTCTATCAAAACCAATCGCTTTATGAATAATAAGCTGGACTTTGGATCCCTCTGTGTACAGGAATGGAAAGATTTGCGCACTACCCCACCTCACCAGTTGCCGATTTACGCGACGTCTTCGTTTGTGCTCGACGACCTGGAGCACGGCATCGATATTTTTGCCGGCAAAGCCCAGGGGCATACCTATAGCCGCTATGGCAATCCTACCATCGACGCGGTAGCCGCCAAAATTGCCGCGCTGGAAACCCACGGACTCGATAAAACCGCCTCCGCGCTGCTCACCAGTTCGGGTATGTCGGCTATCGCCACGCTGGCCATGGCGCTGCTGCGCCCCGGCGATAAGCTGCTCACACAGGGCAATTTATACGGCGGCACTACGGAGTTGTTTTCGCAAATTATGGCGCCACTGGGCATCGAGTCTATTTTTATTGACCTGGGCAATCTGGAAAAAGTAGAAGCCGTGATGGCCTCCAACCCCGCTATACGCATGGTTTACATGGAAACACCTGCCAATCCTACGATGGCTTGTGTAGACATAGCCGCACTGGCCGCACTGGCCAAACAACACGGAGCCTTCAGCGCTATCGACAATACGTTTTGTACGCCGTACCTGCAACAGCCCTTTCGCTTTGGCGTCGATTTTGTGGTACATTCTACTACCAAGTTCCTCAACGGCCACGGCAATTCGATTGCGGGTATCGTCATCGGCCTCGACCAGGAGTTGATGGCTACCCGCGTAGCCAAAACGCTCAAACTCACCGGCGCCACCTGCAATGCCTGGGATGCCTGGCTGATCAACAACGGACTTAAAACGCTGGAGCTGCGCATGATACGCCACAGCCCGAATGCGATGGAGATCGCCCGATTTCTGGCACAACACTCCCGCGTGGGGCGGGTAAATTACAACGGACTGCCCTCCCACCCCGATCATGAATTGGCAAAAAGACAAATGCGCGATTTTGGTGGCATGCTAAGTTTTGAAGTAAAAGGAGGATTAGAAGCCGCAATAGGATTTATCAAAAAGCTGCAATTCTGCACCATGGCGCCAACGCTTGGCGACGTGGATACGCTGGTGCTGCACCCCGCTTCGATGTCGCATGTCAATATCCCCAGCGAAGTGAGGCAACAATACGGCATCACCGATGGTCTGGTGCGCGTATCGGTAGGCATTGAAAATGCGGCGGATATTATCGCTGATCTGGAACAGGCACTGGCTTGATGGCATACACGTCTATCGTATGCCGGTGCGTAGATACCCACGCCGGTATGCCGTATGCCGTATGCGCCACCTCAAAACCCATTGCAGGCAGGCTTTCAAAAAAAGAAAACGCTACCTGCCGGTGTGGATCGCTCACGATTACTTGTCCGCCGGGTTTGCACATGCTGCGAAAAGCGGCGGGCAGGTATTCAAAAAAGCGTTTTTCGTAGGTAATATCGGAAGCGATGAGCACGTCGGCGGCTACAGCGGGGTTGGGGTATCGCCAATCGAGTTGCACACAGCTCGGTTGTCCTTCGCAGTTGAGCGACCAGTTGTAGGCGGCAAATTGCAGGGCCTCTTCCAGGTAGTCGGTGAGGGTGACCGCGCCACCCAGTTTGCCCGCTACAATGCCGGGCAGACCCAAGCCGCAACCCAATTCGGTGACGCTTGTACCCGGGCCGACTATTTTATTTTCAATTAAATAACGAGCCAATCCCAATGCCGAGGGCCACAACTCCGCCCAGTAGGGAATGCGCTCGTCTAATACGTCTTCGTGCGTATCGCCTTTGGCCAGGAGCCGGTCGAGCAATTCGTCTACATTCATGGCCCTGAGCAGGCGAATGGGCATGTCCGCTACTTCAAATTGAAGCTCTTTTACTTCGTAACCGCTGAAAAAAGGAGAATTCATGCCGCAAAGCTAGGGGTTCCGGCCGATATTTTTTCCTGCAAGTCAACGCCCATCGATTTCATATCAGCCATAATCTGCTCAGGTGAGGCAATCAGTCCCATGAGGTGAAGGCCGGGTTCGTGAATGGCGCCGTTGAGATACTGCCTGATACAGGCGGCTACTGCGTAGGCCGTAAGCGCGTATCCATCATCCGATCGGGCCACCATATCACAGGTCAGCGGTTGGCCGTCGCTTATACCCTCCGCGTGCAGGCGCATCTCAATGCCTTTTTCGGGAGGCGAAAAATAATTAACGCCGAGGTACATTAGCCATTGCGACAAGCGAAGTCCGAAGTCTTTTTTTATTTTTTGTAATAATATGATAAAGGGGAAAACGAAATAATCCACCATCCAATTAAATCCCGCTACGTACATCCCCATTTGCTTGAGTTGGTAAGTCTCCTGCAATGGCGAAAGCTCACGCAAAAACAAGGGATAGCAAGTTCGCCGGCCAAGAGGAGGGCCGAATTCAAAAGTGAGCATGTCGCGATATCCGGCATCTGCCCAATCTCCGTTTTTGACGATTTTGGATTTAAAATCTGCCATATCGGCTACTAATTCGATCGTGGATGATGGTTTTTCAAAGCGATCATTCATCGCCAAGGCCACGTTTGCCGTGTGGTAATGGTCGAAAAAGCGGGCGCCGTAGCGAATAAATACCGCCGGCAAGCCGGGGTGAATGCCTGCCTGTACGATGAAAATCCGGCCTTTTGTCCGTATGGATTCCTCCAGATATTGAAGGGCTTCAAGACTATCCTGCCGCACCAGCATGTCGAGGTAGTCGGCGCCGCAGGCCAGGGCGGCTTCAGCCACTTGCGGAATGTATTGTGGGGTGCTGGTAGCCATCACTACCAGGTCGGTTTGGGCAAACGCCACACGCATAGAAGCCGCATCAGAGGCATCGGCGTAAAGAGCTGAAATCGTCCTCCCCGGAAATTGCGCGCCGAGTTGCCCTGCAATAACCTTTGCCTGATGGAGGTTTCTACCCGAAATCAGAAGGTTGGCATCTGTATGTTGCAACAGGATTTTGGCCAGCGACCTGCCCACACCGCCGTAGCCGCCCAGTATTTGGATGGTCTTTGCCATGACTTATACATTTTTTTTCATAATAAAATCACTCTGATCCTCGTCACCCAGCCTAAAAACGTGCGTACCGGCTTTGGTAAAGCCGTTTTTTTCATAAAACCCAATCGCTTTTTCATTTTTCATCCAAACCCCCAACCACAAATAAGGGAGTTCTTTTTCGCGCGCCAGCGCTAAGGCTTTATCGATAAGGATATTGCCAATGCCCCGCCCCTGGTGGGTTTGCAGTACGTAAATTCGCTCTAATTCCAAGCCATCCCTCCAATTTTCATCGGTCTGCGACGGCCAGATATTGGTTTTTATAAAACCGACAACCTGCCCTTCCTGAAACGCCAGATGGTATTCGCTGTCGGGATTGAGCAACTCCACAGTGAGTTGGGCCTCGTTAAAAGCATTTTCCAGGTGGCGGCGCATATTCTCTTCGGTATTATATACAGCATAGGTGTCTATAAAAGTCTGTATAGCAATTTTTTGCAATTGCGGAATATCGCTGAGGCCAGCTTTGAACAATTGGATAGGATGGGAGTCCATTGCAGTAATTTACATAAAAATATACCAATTTGTCAATGATTATGCGCGGATTTGGCGCACAAAATCGCGGGTGGCCCCGGCTACTTCAATCCCATGTAAACCAAGCGCTTGAATAAACGCACTGCCGATAATGGCGCCGTTGGCGTATTGGCAAGCGGTCTGAAAAGTATCGCTATTGGAGATGCCGAAACCGATCAATCTGGGATTTCGCAATTGCATGGCCGCTATTCGCTCGAAATAAGCCAATTGCCTGTCGGAGATGCCCTGCTTGGCGCCGGTAATCGATGCATCCGATACCATATATATGAAGCCCCTGCTCAACTCGTCAATTTCGTGGATTCGCTGTTCGTCGGTTTGGGGAGTGAGCAAAAAACTGATCCCCATATCATATTTCTCAAAGAGCTGCTTGTAACTGCGTTCGTATTCGTACAAGGGCAAATCGGGCAGGATGAGACCGTCGACGCCCACTTCTTGGCAGGTTTTTATAAAGGATTCTTCACCGTATTGCATCACCTGGTTGAAATACCCCATCAGGATCAGCGGCGTATCGCTAAAGCGGCGCGCTTCGGCAATTTGTTCAAACAAAAGCGCAAGGGTCATCCCGTTTTGGAGGGCTACCTGGCTGCTTTGCTGAATAGTAGGCCCGTCGGCCAGGGGGTCGGAATAGGGTATGCCCACTTCGATGAGGTCGACGCCCGCCTGGTCGAGTGCACGGATGATCTCTACAGTGTCGTCGCGGTGCGGATGCCCAGCTGTGAAATAGACATTGAGCACCTGGCTTCGTTTATTCGCAAAAAGTTTATCTATTCTGTTCATAATCAAACAATTCGAAATTCGTCATTCGTCATTCGTCATTCGCAATTCGTCATTCCGATATACGTATCCAAATCCTTATCCCCTCTCCCCGACAAGCAGACAACCACCACATCGTCGGCAGAAAAGCCCAGTCGATCCAAAGCAGCCAGGGCATGGGCGGTTTCCAGTGCAGGAATAATGCCTTCGTTTTGGGCCAGGAAAAATCCGGCCTTTAGCGCTTCTTCATCAGTAATGCTCACGGCTTCTGCCCGGCCCGTACTGATGAGGTGTGCGTGCAGGGGGCCGATGCCGGGATAGTCGAGGCCGGCGGAGATAGAATAAGGCTCTACGATTTGCCCATCGGGCGTTTGCATAAGCAAAGTGCGACTGCCGTGGATGATACCGCGGCTCCCCAGTACGCTGGTGGCCGCCGACTCACCGCTATGGACGCCGTGGCCGGCCGCTTCCACGGCGATAAGCCGCACGCGCCGGTCGTTGAGGTAGTGATAATAGGCGCCGGCGGCATTGCTGCCACCGCCTACGCAAGCTACGATGGCGTCGGGGTAATGCCGGTCGGTTTGCTCCTGTAGCTGGCTTTTCATCTCTTCGCTGATCACGGATTGGAAGCGGGCCACCATGTCGGGATAGGGATGCGGGCCCACTACCGAGCCAATAATATAATGCGTATCCTCGGGATTGTTGATCCAATCGCGGATGGCCTCGTTGGTGGCGTCTTTCAGCGTTTGGCTGCCGCTGAGCGCGGGGCGGACTTCGGCGCCCAGCATTTTCATCCTGGCCACATTAGGCGCCTGGCGCTCCATATCTACGGCGCCCATAAAAACAATGCACTGCAGTCCCATGAGCGCGCAAACCGTAGCCGTGGCCACGCCGTGCTGACCGGCGCCCGTCTCGGCAATGATGCGCGTTTTGCCCAAACGCCTGGCCAACAGGATCTGTCCGATGGTATTGTTGATCTTGTGCGCCCCGGTATGGTTGAGATCTTCGCGCTTGAGATAGATCTGGGCGCCAAAAAACGCCGACAAACGAGACGCAAAATACAAAGGAGAAGGGCGACCCACGTAGTCGCGGAGTAGTCGCCTGAATTCATCCTGAAAACTGGATTCTTTGATGAGTCCCAGATATTGCCGGCGCAGGGTTTCTACGTTGGGGTACAACATTTCCGGAATATAGGCCCCTCCAAATTCGCCGTAATAACCCAGTTCATCAACGGCTATGGTAGCCTGCTGCGAGGGCGTAGTCGTATTATGCATCATGCAATTGGCTGTTTTTTAACTATTAATCGCCGCGCAAAGCGGTTATAAAACGGGCGATTTTATCTGTGTCTTTAAATCCGGGTTTGAGTTCGAAGCGGCTGTTGACGTCTACTCCGGCAAGTTGCTTGTAAGGCAAAGCCCGAATAGCCGCCGCATCGGCTTCATCGATGCCGCCGCTGAGCAAATAGGGCGTAAAACCGCTATATTCACCCAGCAAATTCCAGTCGAACGACACGCCGTTACCACCCTGTAAAGGGCCTTTGGTGTCAAACAGGAACAAGCTGCACAAGCCTTCGAATGCAGCGGTATCGCTGAAATCAAATTTTTCATCTACCCCAAAGGCTTTGATGAGTTGGGCGCTGCGCAGCGAGCCGATACTCCAGTAGGTTTTTAACTCCCGGCAGTATTCGGGGCTTTCAGATCCGTGCAATTGCACAAAATCGAGCCGGTAGTCGTGTACGGCGTTTAACACGGCTTCTATTTCTGCATTGACGAATACGCCCACTTTTTTGGTTTTACCAAATATGGCTTCGTTTTTGTCCATCCAGCTTTTGAAAGCCTTCCCATCAGCATTTCTGGGTGATTTATTATAAAAAATGAAACCGGCATAGTCAATGCCTAAAGCGATCACTTCCTCGATATTTGCCGGCTCGCGCAAGCCGCATACTTTGATTTTCATGTCGTAGCTTGTTATTATGATATAAGCGTGAAGTCAATGTCATTAAGTTTAGCTTTTCATGTTTACTAAACTTTTGGAAGTTTAGTAAACATGTACCGCCCCTGAAAGCTAAACTTAATGACATTGAGCATGAAGGTAATGGGATTTTATGTTAGACTATTAATAAATTGAGCGCAGGCCGCCGCCGGGTCAGTAGATTTCATAAAATGTTCGCCGATGAGGAAACCCTGGTAACCTGCCCGGCGCAGCAGTTGCACCGACGCGGGGTCTGACAGGCCACTTTCCGCCACTTTCACCACCCTGTCGGGCAGCAGCGGCGCCAATCGCAGCGCGGTGTCGAGGCTCACGGAGAAATCTTTCAGGTTTCTGTTGTTGACGCCTACCAGGTCGATATGGTCGTTGATTTTGTAGAGTTGCGATTCGTCGTGCAATTCCAGTAATACTTCCAATCCGTATTCTTTTGCCTGTTTGGCCAGCGCGTCCACGTCCCATTTTTCCAGGCATTCGGCGATGAGCAGCACGGCGTCGGCGCCCATACTTTTGGCTTCCAGGAGTTGGTATTCGTCGATGATGAAGTCTTTGCGCAATATGGGGATGTAGTGGTTGTTGCAACGCGCCCGGGTGAGGTCGTCGGCAGAGCCTCCGAAGAAGTTGAAGTCGGTGAGTACCGACAAAGCCGATGCACCAGCCTGGGTATAGCCGTTGGTGACCTGTTCTACGTCAGCATCCAGATTGATGGGGCCTTTTGATGGCGACAGTCGTTTGAATTCGGCGATGATACCCGAAGCGCCTTCGCGCGTGAGGTGCTCGCGCAAGGATATGTTTTTCTCCTACAAAACGGGCTTTCGCCTAATATCCGGCGGTGGATGCCTGCTTTTCGGCTTATGACTTCCTGACGTTTGTAGTCGATGATGGTTTGTAGGATGGTCATTTGTTCTGCTTATCCCCCGCCTAAAGGCGAGGGTTGAAATGAAAATGGGAATCAGGGGAGGAGGGCCTCGAGGGTGCGGAGCGCCTTGCCGCTTTCCAGGCTTTCGCGGGCTTCGGCGAGGCAATCCCCGATAGCGCTGCCAGGCTTCATGGTGTGGATGGCCACGCCTGCGTTGGCCACCACCACGTCGCGCTGGGCAGGGGTACTCCTGTTGTGAAGCACGTCTCTGAATATCGCTGCTGCAGCCTCGGGGGTTTCGCCGCCGTGGAGCGTGTTGGGCTCATAACGGGGAAGGCCGAGGTGTTCAGGCTGCCATAAGCGCTCCGATTCATTGGTGCGCAGCTTGAAAGCGCCGGTAAGCGATATTTCGTCGTAGCCGTCGAGGCCGTATACGATGGCGTATTTGCGGCCGCGTTCCTGCATGGCGTATTGATACAGGCGGGATAATTCCAGGCTGTAAGTGCCGAGCAGTTGGTATTTGGTTTGCAGGGGGTTGATCAGCGGCCCCAGCATGTTGAAAAAAGTTTTCATGCCCAACTGGCGGCGCACCGGCGCTACTTCTTTTAATGCCGGGTGGAAAAGGGGTGCGTGCATAAAACAAAGGCCCGCCCGGTCCAGTTGCCGGCGCAATTCACTGGTATCGTTGGTAAATCGATACCCCAGCGCTTCCAGCACGTTGGAAGAACCCACCGCAGAAGAAACGCCGTAGTTGCCGTGTTTGACTACCTTGTACCCTGCGCCGGCCACTACCACCGCCGCCAAAGTGGAAATATTAAAGGTGTTTTTACCGTCGCCGCCGGTACCCACAATATCTATGGCATCTATACCCTGTCCGTCGACGGGCACGCAAAGTTCAAGCAGGGCATCGCTAAAACCCAACAACTCCGCAAGGGTAATAGGCCGCATTTGATATACCGTCATAAAGCTGGCTACCTGCACCGGATTATAGGCGCCCTGCGCGATTTGCATGAGGGTGTCCCTCGCCTGGTAGCGATCCAGCGTTTTGTGTTCGAATAATTGGTGAAGTATGGTTTTCATAACTTATACATTTTGAGCGACCGGTACGCAGTAGGTGAAAAAATTCTCCAGCATCCGGCGACCTTCGGGCGTGAGGATCGACTCCGGGTGGAATTGAACGCCTCTCACGTTGTAATGCCGGTGGCGCATTGCCATAATCGCCCCGGTGTCGTCCACCGCCGTCACTAATAAATCCCCGGGCAAGCCCTCGCCGGTAACCGCCCAGGAATGATACCGGCCTGCCATGATTACCGGGTCGAGACCGAAAAACAAGGGCTCCTCCGGGTCTGTGATCCGCACGGGGGTGTCTATGCCGTGAAATACCTGCGAGAGGTTTTCCAGCCGGGCGCCAAAGGCCTCTCCTATCGCCTGGTGCCCCAGACATACGCCAAGGATGGGCTTGGTGGCCGCATATCGCGTGATGAGGGCCGGCATGATACCCGCATCAGCCGGCAAGCCGGGGCCCGGAGATAAAATGATGGCGTCGTAATCCGCTACGGCCTCCAGGGTAAGCGCGTCGTTGCCGTATACTTCCACGGGCTGATCGAGGATTTCCTGCACATATTGCACAAGATTAAAAGTAAACGAATCGTAGTTATCCAGGACGAGGACGCGCATAGTCTTCTATTTATTCGTTTAAACATTATTTGTTTCAATAAATGAAGCTGCCAACAAGGCTTTTTTCAAAGCGCCGAGTTTATTGGTCACCTCCTGTAGTTCCTTGCGTTCGTCGCTGGCGGCCACAACGCCGGCGCCGGCCTGGTAAAACAGCGTATTATCCTGGCTCATAAACGACCTGATCACGATAGCCTGGTTCATCTGCCCGTTGAAGTCGATGAACCCCAGGGCGCCGCCGTAGAAGCTGCGTTGTTGGTTTTCGTATTGCTGAATGAGCTCGATGGCTTTGTATTTGGGCGCGCCGGAGAGGGTGCCTGCCGGGAAGGTATCGCCAAATACCTGCATAGGGTTTGTGCCGGGGGGTAAGTCGCCTTCTACTTTCGATACCAGGTGGATGACATGGCTAAAAAACTGGATATCTTTCAGCTCGCGCACCTGCACATTTTTCGCGTGGCGGCTCAGGTCATTGCGGGCCAGATCCACGAGCATGATGTGCTCGGCGTTTTCTTTGGGGTCTTTTGACAGTTCGATGGCATTGAGCGCATCTTCTTCGTTGTCGCCGGTGCGGCGGAAGGTGCCGGCAATGGGGTTCACGCAGGCCGTTCCCCCGGATATCTGCATCTGCGTTTCGGGCGAGGAGCCAAAGATGCGGTAGCTGCCGAAATCGAAATAAAACAGGTAGGGCGATGGATTCACCGAGCGCAATACGCGGTACACATTGAAATCGTCGCCGGTATAGCGCTGGGCAAACTGCCGCGAAAACACGATCTGGAATACGTCGCCCAGCCGGCAATGGCGTTTGCCGAGGCTTACCAGTTCCATAAATTCTTCGTCGCTCAGGTTGCTGGTTTCTTCGCCCTGCAACCTAAAAGGGTGGGTAGTAAATTTGTGGCCGTACATCAGCGCTTCGAGCTCATCGATTCGGGAAGACCGGCCTTCCGGCAGATTTTCGACTATATACAGCGTATCGCGAAAATGGTCGATGGCGATCACAAAGCGATAGAGCGTATAGCGCAGATCGGGCAGGTCGTTGCGGCGTTTGGCGGGGTCGAAATGCAGCGTATCGAAGTATTGCACTCCCTCAAAGGCGGTATAACCGAAAAGCCCGTTGAAGCCTTTGTAGGGGGTATCGTATTCGACTTCAAAGCTTTGCAGAAATTCCAACATCGCATTCGGCACGTCTTGTACCCCGGTCACGGGAGTTTGCCGCAACGTGCCATCGGGTTTCGACGTAGTGATCGCGCCGTTTTTCACCTCAAAAAATGCCAGCGCATCGAGCCCCAGGAACGACATACAGTCTTCTTTGCTGCGAAAATCATTGCTTTCCAGCAGCACGGGATCGGTAAAATGGTCGCGCACCTTGAGGTACAACGATACCGGCGTGAGGGTATCGGCCATTTTTTTTCTGACCAGGGCCCGCAATTTGACGCGGGTTGAAAAGGCTGTTGCAGTATCCATGCTTGTTGGCTTTTGCGCAAACGACAAGCGGCCTGCCGGGTGATCCGACAGGCCGCTTGGTAGAACAAAATAGTCAATGGCGCGTCAATTCACCCGGGAGTCCGAGAGATTGTGCCACCACCAATTGTTCTGTATGCGAACTGACATAGTTGTATTACTAATTTTGAACTGCGACAAATATAGGGGTAAAGTTTTTAATAAAACAAGACCTGATGAGCAGTTTTTGTAAAATGAGTTACTGTTCCCCCCCACTCTACCGGCTTCCGATTCAATGCCTGTAGTGCGTTTGCGCGACTTAACATTTTCATTACCAAAACGATAACCCAAGCTCAGGCTGGCGCGACGGCTGTCCCAACGGCCACCGCCTTTGGCGTACAGTCCGTTAAAATTCGAAAAGCCGTCCCATCCCGTTTCATAAAAAATATCGCTTACATTGACTCTAACATTCAGGCGGTCTTTCAAGAACTTGCGTTGCAGGCCGAGGTCGAGGCTCCAGCTTGATTCATACTCAAATACGCCGCCCCATACGCCGGGCCCGGAGTAATACCCCGAAATTTCGCCCGTAAAACCGGCGGGAAGGGTAAAGGTATGCTGCTGGTAGATGCTATAGGTGAAGGCCTGCACATCCACCACGGCGCCTTCGCCATAATTGGCCTGGTTGTCGAGGTGCGAAATGCCTGCATTAAAATAGGCGCTCCAGTTTTTGAGGATCTGCACGGGTGCGCTCACATTAAAACTATAGATGGTTTGCTGCGCCAGGTTAGCCCAGGTAATAAACCCGGCCCGGGGGTCCACATCGTCGGGGGCGATGAGGCGGGTGATCTGATCGGTGGTGCGGCTATAAGCCAATTTGAAGTTGTACCTATAAGAAAGGGTATACCCCAATTCGAGGTTATTCACAATTTCCGGCCGGAGGAACGGGTTGCCCTTTTCGTATGAAAGTTGGCTGATTTGGTTATTAAACGGGTTGAGCACGTTGTAATCGGGGCGGTTGATGCGCCTTCCGCCGTTGAGCGACAAAGTGTGCTTCGGGGCAGGTTGCCAGGTCAGTCCCGCATTGGGGAACCAGCTCAGGTAGTTCAATTCGACAGGCGGCTCTTGCAATTCCGGCAAAAAAGCACGCAGATCGCCGGTAGCATCCGTTTGCTCGGCGCGGAGCCCGACAGAGAAATTCCATTTTTCACCCAAGCCGCGGGCATAATTGATATACCCGGCGTATACTTTTTCGTCGTAAGTAAACTCGTTGGAAGACCGGTTATTTTGAACGGGAAGGCCGTTTATTTCATCATAAAAGAGAAAGGTATTGTCGGAAACCACCTGGCTCAATTTAGCGCCGGCGCCCAGTTTGCCTTTCCACAACTCATCTTCGTAATCCACTGTAAACGTGTAAATATCGATATCGGTGGGCGTATCAAACCGGTTGATAATTTCGGTGAGCAACACTTCTTCCGAGGCATCGTAATAGCGGTTGGGTTGATAGCGGACGCTCCGGTTTTTGTAGCTGCCGTAATCCAAATCCACATTAAGGCTGCGGCCTTTGGCGTTATCGAAGCGGTAATTGAGGTTGTAGGTTTGCTGGGTCCTGCTGTTATCAGCCGTATTGTTGGCTACCAGTATGCTATCGATATTGTCAGGCGTGGCTTCCAGGGCGAGGGTAATGCGGTTGTAAGAAGTATTGTCGGAAATGTTGTCGCCGCCGCCTGCCAAAAAACCGATGGTATGATTTTTGCCAGAAAAAATCGGCTCCCAAGCGGTAATTGTAATTGCGCCAGTCGTTTTTATGGTTGTTAATTTCGTGCTGCACCAGGTTGTTCTGGTAGCTTTCAAACAACATCTTATTGAAGCCGCCGCCGTCGCCCACGCTGCCTGTTCCAAATGCATTTACACTTCTATTGCGGTAGTTGGCGCTGCCGGTGAGGTTGGCCCGGTGGTATTGGCCCTGGCTGTAGGTGGTATTCAGCGAGCCGTTGGCGCCCAGGTTTTTGTCTCTTTTTAGTCGAATGTCAATAATCCCGGCGTTGCCTTCTGCTTCGTATTTTGAGCCGGGGTTGGTGATAATTTCTATGCGGTCGATTTGTTCGGCGGGCAAATTCTGGAGATAATTGCTGAGGTCCTGTCCGCCCAGCGGCAAGCGCTTGCCGTCTACGTAAAGCAGTACGCCGGCGCGCCCCAATACATTGATATTATCGTTGTTATCAACCGTCACATTAGGGGCTTTGCGCAACAGTGAAATGGCATCGGAGCCCGCGCTGTTGATGGTGCCTTCCACGTTAAAAATCGTGCGGTCGGGTTTTATTTCCACCAGCACGCGCGAAGAAGTGACGGTGGCCTGGGCAAGTTCTATGGCAGAAGGGTTTAAGACCAAAACGCCGATATCAATCTGCTGGGTACCATCCACGCGAATGTCGGGTTTTCGAATATCATCGAACCCCAGGTAAGAAGCTTCGAGGAAATAGGTTCCGGCTTCGAGGCCCTGAAGCTCGAAAATTCCGTTTTCATCGCTTACGCCCACCTTAAACAAGCTGCTGTCGGACGTATTGTACAACACCACATTGGCATAGGCGACTGCGCCGCCCTGGTTGTCTTGCAAACGCCCGCGCAGGGTGGACATTTGCGCATAAATAGAAAGGGTACTGAGACTGATGATCAGGGTAAGAAATACTCTCATGGTTGTCTTTTTGCGGGTGATTAAGCCCAATAAAGACAACTAACTAAAAGAATAGTTGCATGTCAGGGTATTTTTGTCGACTGCCAAGAAGCCAGCCGCCAATTTTTTTTCTGCTTTACGTATACTGCCGTATATCGCAATCGCACTTCAGAGGGAAATTTCGACGATGATCGAAAAAGGTGTGGAACTGTACGGATGGGTTTATTTGATCTGATTTCTCACCAGAACGCAGGCGCCAGGTTTCTTTCAGGCCGGGTCTTTTTACACTTTTTGATTCGTTAGCCGGGGAGTGACTTTCGTCAACGAAAAAAACCATGGTATCGGCATAACTTCGGAACACGAACAACCCTTCGCAAATGAAAAATAACCTCCTCCCGATCTGGAACCGTTGGCTTGTCCGATTCATTTACGCTCCTGGCGACGACGAGGAGACTTTGCTGTCCAAAAACATCTGGGCAGGGATTGTTACTTCCACCTTCTTCCTCGGCCTCACGGTGATGGCCGTATACGGGTGCCTGGGTTTAAACATACTGGTGTACCTGATGGCGGGTTTTTGCGCTTATTTGCTGACCATCATGTTGGTGTATCTCCATATTCGGAAGTATGCGGAGGAGTTTTTCGTCGCAACTGAAATTTTCAAAATGCTCTTTGCCGTTGCCGCCGTGCTCATTACCGGCGGGATTTTGCACTCCGGCGGTTTTGTTTTCATCGGCTTTGCCGGAATTTACTTTGCTCTCCTTTTCCCCGATCCCGGCAAAGTGCGGTTTTTACTCCTGCTGTACCTGACCACCGTGGTGCTGGAAGCACTGCTTCAGCCTTACGTGACGCCGCTGGTCCAATTTTCCGATGCGGAGAACCTGACGCTGTTCGTGCTTTACTTCATGGCAACGGCCATCACGTTGTATTTTTTTTCAGGATTTACAACCGGGAACGCATGCGCTTCCGGAAACTGGAAGCCGAAAAGCTCCGGTCGCTCGATGCGGCGAGGAGCCATTTTTTCACCAATATTTCACACGAATTCCGCACCCCGTTGACGGTCATCCTGGGTATGGCAGATGAAATTCGGGCAACTTCCGCCCAAAAGGCTGACTATGCGGCGCACCTGATTCATCGCAACGGTAAAAAACTGCTGCGCCTCGTAAATCAGTTGCTCGACCTGTCGAAACTGGAGGCCGGCCACCTCACGGCGCATTATGTGCAGGACGATGTCGTGACGGAATTGCGCTACCTGCTGGAATCCTTTCACAGCCTGGCCAAAGCAAAAAATATCCGCCTGCATTTTTCCAGTCAAACCCATGAAATTCCGATGGATTTTGATCTTGAAAAGCTGGAACACCTCGCCGGCAACCTGCTGGAAAATGCCGTCAAATACACGCCCGCCGGGGGTGAAGTTTGGCTCAAGGTGGAGCGGCTGGCGGCGGTTCCATCATCCCTGGCAGCGACGCTGGAAGCCGGCCCCTGTCTACTCCTTCAAGTCAAAGACACGGGCATTGGCATTCCGCCGGAGCATTTGGGGCGGATTTTCGACCGGTTTTACCAGGTGGGGGAATGGCCCACCGAAGGTTCGGGCATCGGGCTGGCGATGGTCAGGGAATACGTCCGCCTGTTCGGCGGCCACATTGAAGTGGACAGCAGGCCGGGCGAGGGCAGCGTGTTTTCTATTTTTTTACCCATCAAAAACACAGCCCCCCGGCGTGTTTCCTCCAACAGGTCTCCACCTTTGGAAGCCTGGAAGGAGGTGGAAAGATTTTGGCCCAAGAGCAATACAGCCGCCTCCCACCCCAGGTTGTTAATCATTGAGGACAATCCCGACGTGATATATTACCTGCAAAATTTCCTGCACGAAGATTTTGATGTAAAAATCGCTTTTGACGGGGAGCGAGGGATTGAGTTGGCCATTGAAAAAATACCGGACGTCATCATCAGCGACATCATGATGCCGAAAAAAGACGGGCTGGAGGTGTGCCGGGTGTTGAAAAATGACTTTCGCACCAACCACATCCCCATCATCCTGCTGACAGCTAAAACCGATATAGCCTCCCGCATCGCAGGGCTGGAAGCCGGCGCCGACGCCTACCTGGCCAAGCCCTTCAACCGCCAGGAACTGGAAGTGGAATTGAAAAAACTGACTGCCCTGCGGGAAACACTGAAACGAAAATTCAGCCAGAGCCTCGCCCAGCCGCTGCCCCCAAGCCCGCCGAAGGGACTGAACGAGCGCTTTCTTTACGACGTGCAGCACTGCCTGGAAAAGCACTTCCCGGATGAAGATTTCGGCATCAAAGAACTCTGCTCCATGACCGGCGTCAGCCGCACCCAACTCCACCGCAAGCTGATGGCCCTTACCGGGCAGCCCGCCTCGCATTTCATCCGTTCCTTCCGCCTGGAAAAAGCACGGGAACTGCTGCGCACCACCCGCATGACCGTAGCAGAAGTGGCCTACGCGGTTGGTTTCAAGGATTCTTACTACTTCTCCCGCACATTCAGCCAGGAATTCGGGCTTTCACCCTCGGAAGCCAGGGAGGTTTAATATTCAGTTTTTTTATCTGGAACAATAAGACATGGCTTGGAACAATAATCCTTCATCTGCGGGTGGGTAGGGGTATAAATTGAGATCAAAATCAATTTCCAATTGATGCATTCGCCAAATGGAAAATTTGGCGAATGCCACCATCAAAAATGTAGCCATGAAAAAGATATTCAAAAACACAGTACCCTTTTGGGCGGCGCTTTTCCTGTCGCTCTTTTCACTGCCTTGCCTGGCGCAATGGACATGGGAGCCTGAAAACGATTTGCCTATCGCACTTTTTGAGACAGACCCGGTCGTTCTTAATGGAAAAATATACGTATTCGGTGGAGGACTTGGCGGAGGAAAATCTTCTAATGCCGTTTGGGTGTTTGAACCCGGAGCGGGATGGGATTCCGGAGGGGAAATGCCGGACTCGCTCGAAGATGTCATCGTAGAAGTTTACAACGGGAAATTTTTCCTTTTTGGAGGCCACAGCCACCCCGATTTTGACTACAGGAGAGAGGTGCTCAGGTATGATCCCGTTACACAGGTTTTTGATACCGTCGGATTAATACCCATCGGCAGGGGTTTTTCTACCAGCTGCGTTTTGAATAACAAGGCCTATCTGATCGGTGGAGACAATGCCCTGGGAGGCTGGGCAGCCGTAGATATTTTCGATCTGGATAATTACACCTGGACAATTGGCCCCCCCATGAACACGAACAGAATTGCTGCTTATGCCGATACACTGAACAGCAAGATTTATGTGACCGGCGGTAGCGATGGCACAATAGCACACAGTACGATGGAAATGTTCGATCCGGCGGTTGGCCATTGGCAAACCATCAATACTCCCATGATCTATCCGAGGGGACTCCATGCTTGCAAAAACGTAGATGGGAAACTGTTCGTGTTCGGTGGTACCACGCTCAGTAGTTCCATGATCAACAAAGTAGAGTACTACGACCCGAACATTGGGGAATGGACAGCGTTCGAACCCTTGCTGTACGCCCGTCGCAAATTCGGTGTGGCTGTCCTCGACGGCCATGTTATGTATGCCATTGGCGGAAGTGGAAGTTCTGGAGATTTGACCAAAGTAGAAAAGTATGAGTTGCTCCAGTCTGGATGGGAGTATAATAAACCGCTTCCTACAGGTCGGGCATATTGTACCAGCAGTGTGGTCGATGGAAAAATTTATGTGATTGGCGGCGCATATTCCACAACCCAGACCAGCAATGTCGTTGAAATGTATGATCCGCAGACAAACGACTGGGAACCAAAAGCGAATTTTCCTGTGCCCATCCTCGGCGCTTCTTCCCAGACGATCAATGATAAAATTTACGTTGTGGGTGGCCAAAGCATCTATTTGGGAACACCAAAAAACAAGTTGTATGTCTATGACCCGGCGACGAATACCTGGACAGAAAAAGCTCCGATGCTAACTGCAAGGGCACACCTTTCTACTGCCGTGGCCGGTGGTAAACTTTATGCACTGGGAGGCGCCACGACCTTCCCCACAAGGGTAAATAAAGTAGAAAGGTATGATCCTGTTGGCGATACGTGGGAAACAGTAGCACCCATGCCGACTGCCCGTTCAGGTTTCTGTAGCGAAGTGGTTGAGGGCAAAATTTACGCCTTCGGAGGGGTTTCTCAAAATGGCTATTTCGATATCCTGGAAGTTTACAACCCCATCACCGATACCTGGACGGAAGGCGAACCAATGCCTACGACCAGGTCAATATTTGGCTCAGGAGTCGTCAATAATATGATTTACGCTTACGGCGGCGCACCCGATGGCGTCAGTACTATTTCCAGCATCATAAAATATGATCCGCAAACGGATCAGTGGGAGCCGGTGGATACCATGCCGGAGTACAAAATGGCTTTCGCTTCTTCGGTTGTTGATGGCTGCATCTATGGAATGGGAGGGGCATTGGCTCCTTTTTTCATTCCAAATCTGCCGGGGTCTAAAGTGTCCGAGACGGTGCTGCAATATTGCCCGGCTCAGCCATTCGGTGATGGTTGCTGGCACCAGGTAGATACTGATACGCTCGTCCAAGGATTTTTACACGACGTTTTCTTTATCAATAAAATGACCGGCTGGGCTGTAGGAGATTTTGGCACTATTCTCAAAACAGAAGATGGCGGATCAAGCTGGCAACCGCAAACTTCCGGTACTATTTTTCCTTTATACGGCGTATTTTTTACAGATATTATAACAGGATGGGCAGTAGGAACCGAGGGACTTATTCTCCACACTTCGGACGGTGGGGAAAGTTGGCAATCGCAATCTTCGGGCATCACAAGTGAACTGCGTGTTGTTCAGTTTGTTAGCAATCAAACAGGGTGGGTCGCAGGAGAATTGGGCGTAATGCTGAAAACGACGGATGGCGGGTTGACCTGGCAGCAGCTTTCGACCGGCACAAATGCCACCTTTTCATCCCTCTTCTTTTTGGAAAGTCTGACAGGTTGGGCAGCAAGTTATGCCGAAATTCTGAAGACAACAGATGGCGGGGAGAGTTGGGAAGTTCAATTGAACTCGATAGGGGGCCCATTCGTAGACGTATTTTTTTATTGACAACCAGACAGGTTGGGCCGTTATCCATCAAGGTAACTTATTCAGGACGACGGATGGCGGGGCAAATTGGAATCTCGTTTCCGGACACTTTGAATATAGGGTTGGTTTCATCTATCCACTTTATAGATCAGCAGACGGGCTGGGCAGCCGGAGGTTACGTGATGGGCAAGGGGCCAGCAATTGCCAAAACATCCGATGGCGGGGTAAATTGGCAGGTGGTATGGGCCGGAAGTAGATTTTTAGCCGATATTCAAGTCTGGGACAATCAAACAGGTTGGGCCGTTGGACAGGAAGAAATAATCGTCTACGGAGCAGTACCGCCAGCTCAGGCAGATTTTACCTGGTCGGCACAAGACGACTCAGTTCAATTTACCAACACCTCAACAGACGCTGCGACTTTCTTTTGGGACTTCGGAGATGGCTCCTCCAGTGAGGAAGAAAACCCGCAGCACATCTATCCCGCTCCAGGTGACTATGTCGTGAAACTAACTGCCGTCAATGCTTGCGGCGAGGAGTCTGTGTACGAGGAAACGCTATTTATCACCACCCCCGTTTACGAACAAGAATTATTGGACGCCTTCACCATCTACCCAAATCCTGCATACGATTTCTTCAACATTCGCATCGAGGGTCAGGCATATAACGCTCTCGTGATTGAGCTCTTCAGCATCACCGGTCAAAAAGTGTTGAGCGAAACCCTGGACTTCCAGTCAGGTACTTCGTTCAAAACTATTTCCTGTAGTAACCTGCCGAAAGGCTTGTACCTGGTTCGGGTAGCAGATGCTCGCAGGAGCAGTTCCCGCAAGATTATCCTTCAGTGAAAATAAGCTTCTGCCGGCTCCGAACGAATGATTTTACGACTACGAAAAAATGTGTACTCCAGAATTAATAACCTAAAAATCAAAATCATGAAAAAGATTCAGTTTTTTTTGACCGGCGCTCTGCTGCTTTTCCTCGCAGGGTGTCAAAAAGATTTACCGGTTCCGGCCGATGTTACCAATGAGCAGGAAGCCCTTGTTCAGAATGGATCGACATTGGATTTCCGGGCCAAGGAATATGTAACAAAACCCATAAAGGCGTGGGTTGAAGCCATTACAGATTATTCACAAGGTGGATTAGATTGTGGTCTTCCCAACAAAGCAGGTTGGATGCAAGGTAATGCAACCCACCTAGGCAAGCTCAATATGCTGGAAAGCCCCTGGGAACACGGCAGTTGCGAAGTGATTTTTGACGAATACTGGAATCCGGTTAAAATTCTTATCACGGGTAGTCAAGGCCACTGGACAGGTGCAAATGGCGACCGGCTGGAATGGGAAGGCTCCTACGAATCGTTCTTTGATGGCACCTTCACCGGCGATCTGGACATCATCGGCGGAACCGGAAAATTTACTGGTGCTTTTGGCAATGTAAAGGGCGGCGGCTATGTTGATCCTGAAACCGGCTACGCCGTCTCTACAGCTGAAGGCTGGATCACTATTCCTAAGTAAAGCAAATACGCTAACAACACAAAAGCCCTTGCCGCCTGGATGGAAGCGAGGGCTTTTGCTTTGGCGCCATTCCTTTCCTGGGCAACCTCAAGGATTTAAAATGGGAGCAATTTGCCGATCACCCCGGGAGGCTATAACGTTGATAAGGTCGCACCGCTGATTGAGACGGCCGCTACCAATGCCCGTAAAGCCGGTAAAATTTGACCAACAGTTCAGGCAGGACAGTCTATCCGAGGAATTTCACTCCGACAACCGATAACAGATAAACGGACAACTGACAACCGACAACTTAATGCAAAATCCGCCATACCAACTCCCGCAACAACTCCCTTCCGGTTTGCCCGTAGCATCGTAATCGACGCCTTTTGACTTGAGGTCGCAGGTTTTTAGGTTGGCGATAACTTGCTCTAGTTTCTGGATAGGATAATGCCGGATGGCAGCCCGGTATTCTTTGAGGAAGTAGGCCGACCGCAATTGCAGTGCCTCCAGGATATCCGCCTCCGGCTTATCCTTGACCCAGTGCAGCATGTATATTTTGCTAAAATATCCGTACAGCGAACTTATCACAACCTGCACGGGATTTTTTCTCGGGTTTTCGGCAAAATAATTGACGACCCGGTTGGCTTTAAGCACGTCGCGCTGGCTCAGCGCTTTTTGCAACTCAAATACGTTGTAGTCTTTGCTGATGCCGATGTTGTCTTCTACATGGGCCACCGTGATAACCGTGCCGGGTGTGAGGTTAATGGCCAGCTTGTCGAGTTCGTTGGAAACTTTCGACAACTCCGTGCCCAGGTATTCGGCCAGCAGATTGGCGGCGTCGGGAGCTATCTGGAATTGCTTGTCTTTGAGGTAGTTTTTGATCCAGTCGGGCACCTGATTGTCATACAGCGATTTAGACTCAAATATTTCGGCTCCGGCCTTTAGCGCCTTGCCGAAAGCGGAATTCAGGTTGTATTTTTTGTGCTTGTAGCAAATGACGAGTATCGTAGTAGACGCCGGTTTTTCGAGGTACGACTGCAATTTGTCGAGCGATTTCATATCCTGCGCCTCTTTGATGATCACTACCTGGTGTGGCGACATCATGGGGTAGCGGCGGGCGGCGTCGAGTACCGCCAGGTGGTCAGTGTCTTTGCCGTAAAAGATGGTCTGGTTAAACGCCTGCTCCTCCTCCGGTAAAACCTCATTTTCAAAAAAATTGCTGATGGTATCGATAAAATAATCTTCGTCCCCGTGAAGAAAATACACGGGCCCGAATTTCTTTTTGCGAAGTTGATCCTGGATTTGTTCGAAGGTCAAGGAGGTATATTTTTTTGCAATATTACAAAAAAAAATTGGCGAAATTCGCCCCATGTCAACAGCCCATACTACCCTGCCTTATCGCTTTGTAGCCATTGAAGGCAATATCGGCGCGGGAAAAACCACGCTCTCCCGCATGATTGCCGAGCAATACAACTGTCGGCTCATCCTGGAAGAGTTTTCCGACAACCCTTTCCTGCCCTTTTTTTATGAAAATCCCGAACGCTATGCCTTTCCCGTCGAGTTGTTTTTTATGACCGAAAGGCACAAGCAGTTGCAATCGGAATTGGCCCAAACGGACTTATTCCAGCAGGGCATCGTGTCTGATTATTTTTTTTTAAAAACGCTGTTATTTGCCAATAACAACCTGCAGGACGAAGAATACCGCCTTTTTCAACGGCTTTTTCATATTCTGAACGCCAATTTCCCCAAACCGGATTTGCTGGTGTACCTGCACCGACCGGTAGACCAATTATTGATAAATATTAAAAAGCGGGGGCGCGATTTTGAAAAAGATATCACACCGGCATCTCTCAATCCATTCAACAGGCTTATTTTGAATTTTTTAAAACAGATCAGGAACTACCCGTGTTAGTACTGGATATCAACGAGATGGATTTTGTACAAAACCGCGCGCATTACGATGTGCTGCTGGATGTGCTGCAAAAACCATACGGCCCTGGGCTACACCAGGTAAATGTGTGATTTTTACAAATGTAGTAACTGTTTAGTGGGGTTTAGCGATTGGGTTTAGCGATTGGGTTTAGCGATTGGGTTTAGCTGTATGTTTAGATAAACTAAACCCAATCGCTAAACTGCGCATGCACTAAACCCTAATCGCTAAACTGCAAAGGCACTAAACTCTATCGCTAAACTGCCGAAGGCACTAAACAGTTACAAAAAAACAACAACCTGATCATGACCAAGATCAATTTGCCCGAAACCGACCAGCCTCGTATTGTAATAGTAGGGGGAGGGTTTGCCGGGCTGGCCCTTGCCCGGAAGTTGGCAGGTAAGCCTTTTCAGGTAGTGCTCATTGACCGCAACAACTACCACCAGTTTCAACCTCTGTTTTACCAGGTGGCTATGGCAGGGCTCGAACCCAGTTCTATTGTATTTCCCTTTCGAAAACTCTTCCAGGATTATTCCAACGTATATATCCGCGTCACCGAAGTTAGCTCCATAGAAACCGAAAACCGCCGTTTGATTACCCCGCTGGGCATTGTGAACTACGATTTACTTGTAATTGCTACCGGCGCCGAAACCAACTTTTTCGGCAATGCCAAACTGGCCCGGTTAGCCATCCCGATGAAATCGGTGTCGGAAGCGCTGTATCTGCGCAACGCCATCCTCGACGATTACGAAAAAGCCCTCACCTGTCCCGATGAAGAAGAACGCCAGGGTTATCTCCATATCGTAATAGTAGGCGGCGGCCCTACTGGCGTGGAGGTAGCAGGTTCTCTGGCAGAGATGAAACAATACATCTTGCCCAAAGATTATCCCGAATTAAATATCGGCGAAATCGATATCTACCTGGTTCAGGCATCCGGCGAATTGCTCACCGGCATGTCGAATGCCGCCTCCGAAAAAGCGCTGAAATTTCTCACCGAACTGGGCGTGATTGTCAAACTCAGGACGCTGGTAGTAGACTACGATGGGGAGACTGTCACGATGAACGACGGCAGTACTTTGCGTGCCCGCAAGGTGATCTGGGCTGCCGGTGTAACGGGCGCACCGCTTCCGGGATTACCCGAAGCTGCCAGAGGGCCGGCCGGTAGAATACGGGTTGACCGGTTCCACAAGGTAGATGGCCTCGATGAGGTATACGCCATTGGCGATATCGCCTATATGGAAGAAGAAGAAGCCTACCCCAAAGGACACCCCCAACTGGCGCAGGGCGCCATGCAGCAGGCTGTCAATCTGGCTTCCAATCTATTGCGTAAAAATGCCGGAAAATCCCTACGCCCATTCAAATACCGCAACCTGGGTTCGATGGCGACTGTCGGGCGCCACCGCGCCGTAGTTGACCTGCCGCGTTTTCAATTTCAGGGCGCTTTTGCCTGGCTGGTCTGGATGCTGGTGCATCTTTTTCAAATCCTCGGCGTAAAAAACAAGGTTTTTGTTTTTTTCAATTGGGTATGGAATTACCTTACCTACGACCAATCTCTGCGATTGATCATCCGCCCCGAACCACTTCCGATAAAAATGCTTCAGAATAAGCCCAGCACTATGCGCCACATACTACTTTTCTCGCTGTTGTTATTGTTCCAAACCGGCATCCATGCCCAGGAAGTGCTCAACGTATCCCTGATAGCTCAGTACCACCGCGGGGATGTGCGGTATTCGGGCTCGTGGTGTTACGCAGCCCCCAACGGCACAGAATATGCCATCCTGGGAGCGAAAACCGGCGCCGCCATTTATAAAATAAATACCAACAGCGTGGAAGAGTTGGCTTTTATACCGGGTCCGGTTACCAACTGGCGCGAAATAACGGTGGTGGGCCATCATGCTTATGTGGTCACCGATGTATCGGGAACCGGCCACGGCATGCAGGTGATCGATTTGTCGCAACTACCCGATACCGCCACCTTGGTTACTACCTATACCGCCACTTTCACTTTAGGACATATCATCCAGCGCGATATTTTCAGCGAAGCGCCTTACGTGTATGTATGCGGTACCTCCGCTACGCAGGGCGTCCGTATTATGGATGTGAGCAACCCCGCACAGCCGGTGGAAGCGGGTGTGTATCAGTCTGGGTATTACATTCATGATTGCCATGTGCGTGGCGATTTGATGTACGCAGCCGCGTTTTATGAGGGTACGATTGATATTGTGGATATCAGCGACAAAAGCCAACCCCAGCTCATCAGCCGGTTTTCGATCAGCGACGGCTATACGCATAGCGCATCGACCACCACAGACGGCAAATACCTGTTTGTAGCCCCCGAGCACGACGGCCTTCCCGCCCGCATGTATAATGTAGAAGACCCTTTCAATGTATACGAGGTGGCTTCGTATACCGGCAATCCGTTAAGCCTGGTGCACAACCCCTATATTCTCGGCAATTTTGCATTTGTTTCTCCACAACACCGAGGGTCTGCGCGTGGTAGACATAGCCGATCCGGAATTTCCGGTAGAAGTCGGCTACTACGACACCTACGCCGGTCCAAGCGGCGGATTCTATGGCTTTGTGGTCGGCTTGTCCTTATCGCCCAGTGGCCGCATTATCGGCGGCAACCGCGAAGACGGCTTGTATGTGTGGAGTTTTAACGGCACACGGGCAGGACGCAAATATGTATTCGTTCGGGATGCCGTCACCGGGGCTCCGCTGCCGGGCGCAACGGCTACTACTTCAGCAGACACGCTATTCGCCAACCTGGAAGGCCTCATCAAGGCGGGTAATCTTGCCGGCGACTATACCTGGGATATCGCTGCCTCGGGCTATCAGAGCGCAGTTTTTTCAACTTCCCTCAGCCCGGGTGAAAGTGATACGGTTATCGTAACGTTGGAGCCCATTGCCGTAGGCGCTCAGGAACCAGAAGCAAACATCGGCTTGCTTCAAATAGCCCCCAACCCGGCTTCTGACTTAATAACGATCTTATTTACCGGCGCCGAACTACCTGCTGCGCTCGAATTGTATACCGCTACCGGCACTTTGCTGCAGCGATGGTTGCCATTCCCTGATCAAATTGATGTAAGTACCTACCCACAAGGCATATATTATCTGCGGGCTACACAAAGTCCCCCCCCTCTCCCCCTCTCCCCCTCTCCCCCTCATCCGAGTCTTCCAACAAGTCAGGGCGTCTTTCGCGCGTACGGTGCAGCGACTGTTCGAGTCGCCATTCTTCGATGAGTGAAAAATTGCCGGAAAGCAATACATCGGGTACTTGCCAGCCCCTAAAATCAGCCGGGCGGGTAAATACGGGCGGCGCCAGCAGGTTGTCCTGAAAAGAATCAAAAAGTGCGGAAGTCTCATCATTCAATACCCCTGGAAGTAGTCGCCCAATGGCATCCACAAGTACAGCTGCGGGCAGTTCGCCACCCGACAGCACGTAGTCGCCGATCGAAATTTCAAGGGTGATAAAGTGTTCGCGGATGCGCTCGTCGATGCCTTTGTAGTGTCCGCACAATATCATCAGGTTGCCTTTCAGCGACAATCGGTTGGCCAGTGGCTGGTCGAGGCGGTGGCCGTCAGGGGTCATAAAGATAATTTCGTCGTAGGCTCGCTGCGCCTGCAAATTTTCGATAGCGTTGGCGATCGGTTCGGCCATCATGACCATGCCGGCGCCGCCGCCAAACTGGTAATCGTCGAGTTGTTTGTGTTTGCCCAATCCAAACTCCCGCAAGTCGTGCAGATGCACCTCCAATAATCCTTTTTCCTGGGCGCGTTTCATAATAGAATGTTGCAAAGGGCTGTGCAACAATTCGGGCAATACGGACAAAATATCTATTCTCATATCTGTTGTTGTACCGCAAAGTTACGTTTTATCCACACACTTGTTAAAGCAAGCTTAAGGTGGTTTAATTTACTTGCGTCGCGCAACTAAATAACTTAATTTGCAACCAGATTAAGCATCACCCATTTTAAATCATCCGACATGTTGTACAACAATCTTCGAATCGCCGTGGGCATTATCACGGCATTAAGCCTGCTGTTAAGTATCAGCGCTGCCCACAACTACCGCCAATATCAAGAATTAGAACGACTGCGAAGGGCGCCGCCGGCGCCACCACACATTTCCGCCATTGAAGAATTCCACCCAACCGACCTGGAAGCCGTTCGCCGTGAAATTGAATGGGAAAAATCCCGCCTGAAAGCGGAAGTAAATCAGGAATTGGAGCGAATGAGAGCGGAACTGGCTTTCTGAGTTTTCCGGTCTGACCGCTGCCAGCGGTCAGACCGGTACCGCTACCTGGGCAAATAAAGCTGTTTTTCCAAATACAAGGGATAACAGGATTCGTTGTTGGGAACAACGGCTCTAATCCAGACTCTGCCTGAAAAACCAGGAATAGGCCGCAAGGCAAGTGAAGTATCCGTGACGGCTGCCAATTCTATTCCTTCCGACAATTCCCAGTCCAATTGATCCGGCACATCGCTGCCTGTCCACGAAAAAGTATATGTGCTGTCGAAGTTTTCCAGCACTGTGGGCCCCGTAATCTGCATTGCTTTCCTTTGCTGTACCTTCACCCAATCCACTTGCATAACATCTGACAACTTGCGCGGATTGCCGCTAACGGTCGTATTGAGGATCAGGTCGAGATAAAAGAGGTCGAATTTATTCCAGGCTATGTGTTCGTATACTTCCACCGAATCGCCGATTGGTATATCGGGGCATTCGAGGCCGACTAACACAAGGCTGTCGGCATTTGAATCCATACGATAATAGCGGTAAAAAGTACGGAACGGCTTGCCGTCGAGCGACCATTCCATCTTGTAGGGCGTCCATTCCAGGCAATATTCGTGGAAGTCCGTGCTGAGGTCGCCAAACTGGTGATCCTGAGGATACGCCGGATGGCCTTGCGGCCCCCAGCCCGGCATTGGAATGTTCCATTGGTGGAGGGTGCTTTGCAGTTCGTCGCAGTCGGGCAAGCAAAACTCAAAAATGTCAATCTCGCCGGGCCAGCCATAAAGCCAGAAAGCGCCCCAATGCTTCCTCGTTGATGGAATTCGGATGGATGCGCAAAATTTGCCAAACCTGAAACACCCCGAAGGATTGTCGCTGGTAGGCAGGCGATTGTTGGTGTGCACCACCCCCGACGACCATTTTATGCGTTTGGTATATAGTGGCGCGCCGGGAATTTCCTGCCACCGAAAACGAAGTGGCTTGTCTAACCTTTGGGTTTGCAGTGATAATATGCTATCGTCAACCGTCACATTTTCTGCCAAATAGGCGGAATTGGAACCTGGGTTGTGCAATGTATCGAAAGGATGCGGGTAGGGGTAATAGTCCAGCCACTTCGTTTTATCCAACTCACTCGTATCAAACCCGTCTTCAAAAACAGTGGTATACGGTCGTTCGTCGCAACCCGGATGTGTCATATTTTTTTTAAGAAAAATATGTAAATCGGGTTCGGGGTAATTGGTGAGATGAACAGCATCGGTAGTATCACCCGTGTAGAATGCAGATTGCAAAAAGACAACGCCACCAAGCGGCGCTTCATAGCGGGGCTGGGCCTGCAGCAATAGCGGAGCAATTGCGAAAAATATCAGGTACCGGTCCGACCGCTGGCAGCGGTCCGACCGGTACCGCTGGCAGCGGTCCAACCGGTACGCGCTACGGATTAATTTTAAGGAGTTCAACTTCAAAAATCAGAGTGGAATACGGGCCGATTTTAGGGCCGGCGCCGCGATCGCCATAAGCGAGATTGTAGGGGATATACAACTTCCATTTAGCGCCTTCCGGCATCAGTTGCAGGCCTTCTACCCATCCGGGTATTACCTGTGTGACGCCGAAAGTGGCGGGTTGCTTGCGTTCGACGGAGCTGTCAAATACCGTGCCGTCGAGGAGGGTGCCGTGGTAGTGTACCGACACTTTGTCTTTAGCTGCGGGTTTGGGGCCCGAGCCTGGGTTGATCACTTCGTATTGGAGGCCGCTGGGCAAGGTCACTACGCCCTTGCGTTTGCCATTTTCATCCATAAACTTTTTGCCTTCGGCAATTACTTTTTCGTATTTTCTGGACTGAAAGGATTGACGATGCTTTTGCATCTGCTGGTTAGCGGCAGCCACATTGATTGCCAGAGGCTGGTTTTTGAGTACGTCGTTTACGGCAAGTTGAAAAGAAGCCAAGTCGAGGCTGTCGAGTCCTTGCTGTTTCAAACTCTGCGCAATCATTACGCCTGCGCTATAGCTCAGGGAGTCTAATTTTGCCTGGGCATTTGCCACATAACACAAGCCTGCTAAAACAGGCAACAGAATCCATTTTTTCATGCCATTTATTTTTTGCTGCAAATGTATTAATTCAGAATCACCCCACACAAACGAAGCAGGTAGATAATTATTGCCGCTACGGCAGCGGATGACGAAGCCGGCCGGGTTCCGCTTCATAAACCAGGCGATAAACAGCCTCGAAAACGTCTTCCGGATTGGGTTTGCTGAAGTAATCGCCATCAGAACCGTAAGGCGGTCGATGCGGCTTGGCCGTGAGCGTGACGGGCGCCGAGTCGAGGTATTGATAGCCTCCCTGTACTTCCAGCACTTCGCGCATCATATAAGCAGATGCGCCGCCGGGCACGTCTTCGTCCATGAACACAATTCGTCCTGTTTTTTGAAGAGATTCGCCGATACGGTGCTCCAGGTCAAAAGGAAGCAGTGATTGCACGTCAATGAGCTCGACAGAGATGCCCAAACGCCCGAGCAGCTCGATGCCGGCCTGGGCTATTCTGACACAGGAGCCGTAAGTGACCAATGTGGCGTCGGTACCTTCTTGGAGGATTTCCGGCATGCCCAGCGGCACGGTATATTCACCGATGTTGTCGGGCATTCGCTCTTTGAGTCGATAACCGTTGAGGCATTCAATGACCAGGGCTGGATCGTCCGATTGCAATAAGGTATTGTAAAAACCAACGGCCTGCGTCATATTGCGCGGGGTAAGCACGTACATGCCGCGCAGCGAATTCAGTATCATCCCGATCGGCGAGCCGGCATGCCAGATGCCTTCGAGACGGTGGCCGCGTGTGCGAATGATGGCCGGCGCCTGCTGCTGGCCGTTGCTGCGATAGCGCAGGGTGGCCAGGTCGTCGGTCAGCGGCTCCAGGCCGTAAATCAGATAATCGAGGTATTGAATTTCGGCGATAGGCCTGAGGCCGCGCATAGCCATGCCGATGGCCTGGCCCACTATCGTCCATTCGCGGATGCCGGTATCGAATATGCGGCTTTCTCCGTATTTTTTCTGGAGGCCCGCAAATCCCTGGTTGACGTCGCCGATGTTGCCCACATCTTCCCCAAAAGCATAAAGTTGCGGAATGCGTTCCAGCACCTTGTCAAAAAAGGCGTTGAGAATTTCAAAGCCGTTTTTCATGGGCGCGTCGTCGGCAAAAGTCGGTGTTATGGCCGGCACTTTCAATGCAGAAGCCGCAGATGTACTGTATAAATGAGTATGGTAATGCTTATGAGCCTGGGTTTCTATTTGCTGTAGCCATTGCCTGATGCGATGGCGCTGGGGGTGGTCGGCTTGCAACAACAAGTAAAACATCCGCCGGGCATTTTGGGCCACTTCGCTGATCAGGGGGTGGGGCAACGTCTCGAGTTCGTGTTGCAAAACGCCGACACCGTCTATATGCCCCGGAATCTCCGCATATATAGCTTTTAGCGCTTTCAAGTGGTGTATCGTGGGGTGGTTAAAAGCCCGCCAGGCGTGGTCTCGACTGTCTTTGGCCTGTTTGCGCGCATGATCCCGAATGTCTTCCAGTTCTTTCATCGAAGCCATTCCCATACTGACGATCCATTCCGCCATTACATTAATGCAGTCTTTGTCGCGCTCCCATTGCAAGCGCTCTTTAGACTTGTAGCGTTCGTGCGAGCCGGAGGTAGAATGGCCCTGCGGCTGGGTCACTTCCTGGATATGGAATAAGGCCGGAATATGCGTAGTGCGTATTTTTTCGATAGCCTCGGCGTACATGCGCACCAGCCCGGGATAATCCCAGGCTTTGGCCGTGTATATATCTATGCCCTGTCCTTTCTCATTGCGTTTGAAGCCGGCAAGCGCCTCCGAAATACTGGCTTTAGTGGTTTGGTATTCGACAGGCACGGATATGCCGAAGCCGTCGTCCCAAACCATTACGGCGAGGGGTACTTGCAGCACACCTGCGGCATTGATGGTTTCCCAAAACACGCCTTCGGAAGTGCTTGCATCGCCGATGGTGCAGAATACGACCTCGTTGCCGTTGACGGAGAAATGTGGGTGCTCGCCGGCGTCGCCATTTTCGCGGTATTTTTTGGAGGCCAGGGCCAAGCCGAGTGCGCGCGCCATCTGGCCGGCAGTACTGGAAATATCGGCGCTGATATTATACCTATCGGTGTGTGACAGCCAATTACCCTGTTGGTCTATGAGTGGTGAAGCAAAGTGGCTGTTCATCTGACGTCCGCCCGAAAAGGGATCGTTTTCGGGGTCGGCATATAGCTGGGCGAATAGATCCTCCGCTTTGCAAAGGCCCAGGGCCATCAACAGGGTCTGGTCGCGGTAATAACCCGAGCGGAAATCGCCACGTCGAAAAGCATGCGCGAGGGCTACCTGCGGCACCTCCTTGCCATCGCCGGTAATGCCAAACTTGCCTTTACCTGTAAGCACTTCTTTGCGCGACAACAGGCTCACCTCCCTGCTAAGGCAACAAGTCTCAAAATCGCGCAGTACAGTGGCTTTGTCAAAAGAGTCTTGCGAAGCAGCTTTCTTCTTTTTATCAGGTTTTACGGCTGGATTTAACATGTTAGGCTATTAACTTGGTTTGGATTTGGACAAGGCCGGCATAAATACCCTGCAAAGTTAACACATTTTGATTTAAAGCTCTATATGCCGCGCTGGGCTATTGTCATACATTCGTTAAAAGCGTGTTAACCCATTAACTTCTCATTAACTATTTCGGATTAGCAAAACTTTTGATTTGAATTGAATTGCGCTAATTTTGTAGTATAATTATGGAAAAACAAAAAACAGTTGTGATGAAAAGAATCTTCTTCTCTTTGATCTTAGTGCTGTCAGCTAGCGCTGTCGTTATGGCACAACAAACCACTCCGGCCACGCAAGCTAAACCGCAAAGCGCAGCCAAGATTGAGTTTGAAAAAGAAACCGTCGATTATGGTACCATTGAGCAGGGCGCAGACCCGTTCCGCATATTCAAATTCAAGAATGCCGGTTCGGAACCTCTGGTAATCAAAAGCGCAAAAGGAAGCTGCGGCTGTACGGTACCCACCTATCCTCAAGAGCCTATCATGCCTGGCCAGTCCGGCGAAATCAAGGTAAGATACGACACGAACCGCACCGGCCCCTTCACCAAACGCGTTACGCTGACCACCAACGCGAGCGATCAGGAAATCGTACTTACTATTATGGGTAAAGTAGAACCCAAACCGGCTGAACCCGCCGGCCTCCCCGCTGGTGATGGCAATATGTTCAAGAATTAAGCCGTTCTGATTTATACCATTTTATACATTAAAAAAGCCTTGTATCCATCTTGTGATACAAGGCTTTTTTCGTTTGTTTATCCGCCTGCATAGCTGTAAAAGCTAATGTCACAAAAAAAACACTTGCCTTTAACAGGCAAGGGCCTCTAACCCAAACAAATAAACACAAAAACTACTTTAAAGATGTTGCAATTATACGGCCTTTTTCAGTTAAGGCAATAGCTACGTGATTTTTTTATACAAAATAACACCCCTTTCTGCTAACATGGAAGTTTCATGAACACGTATATATTGTTAAAATGCCGTCACGCTTGCGTTTGAACGCGATACACATAAGCGGAAAAATTAAATATACTGTTTTATGCAATATTTGTAACATGAAATATAGTAACCAAAATAAACGATAATCCTTGAAAAAAGCTCATTAGCTAACTTATTTTGTCAAAAAGACGCAAATAAATAACACTATTTCTCCCTTTCTCTCCCTCCCTCCCTCTCTCCCTCCCCTGAAAGCCATCAAGTTTTATATATTTGTCAGGCATTCTTTCGCAAATCAAATAAGCCGATGCGCTACGCCCTGTTTATCCTAACTCTTGTACTGGCCGCCACACTGGTGATCGCCGGCCACCGCAACCACCCATTCGGTTCTGCCCTCCCACCGCTGGGCAAACTACTGGATCCCTTCGGGGGGTTCTGGCAAAATGCAGAACCCGCCAGGGCGCCCAAAAGCCAGGTGATCGACTTGCCAGGCATCAAAGAGAAAGTAGAGGTGGTATTCGACGAGCGTCTGGTGCCCCATATTTTTGCCGCTAACCACTACGACGCCTGCTACGCCCAAGGGTATATTACTGCCAAATACCGCCTCTGGCAGATGGATTTCATTACCCGCGCCGCCGCCGGTCGCCTGTCAGAAGTAGTGGGAGAAAAAACTCTCGAACGCGATCGCCTGCAACGCCGAAAAGGGATGACGCTCGCCGCCGAACGCACCCTGAAAGCCTGGTCGGACAACAGCGAAGAGATGCCTTTTATCGAAGCCTATACCGCAGGGCGTCAACGACTATATCGCTTCACTCAAACCGGCCGATTATCCGCTCGAATTCAAGCTGCTCGACTACGCACCCGAACCCTGGTCGCCCTTCAAAACCGCGCTGGCAGCCAAAAGCATGGCCGAAACGCTTTGTTTCAGGAATGACGATCTCCAATCGACGAATGTGCTTCGTATGCTGGGCGACTCGCTATACAACGACCTTTTCCCCGACTATCCGCCCGGCCAAACCCCCGTGATTCCCGCCGATACCCCCTGGCCGTTTACCCCGGTAACTCCCCATCAAACTGCGCCGGCTCCCCCACCCTACGGCGACCTCATCAGGTTTGCGCTGCCCAACCCGCCGCCCTTTATCGGCAGCAACAACTGGGCAGTTGCCGGCAAAAAGACTACTACGGGCCATCCTATTTTGTGTAACGACCCCCACCTGGGGCTTTCGCTGCCCTCTATCTGGTATGAAATTCACATGAATACCAGCGAATGTAATGTTTACGGCGTGTCATTTCCCGGCACGCCTGGCATTTTAATAGGCTTTAACGACTATATAGCCTGGGGAGAGACCAATGTGTCGCACGACGTACTCGACTGGTATACCCTTACCTGGGTCGACGAGGCCAAAACCGAATATCTGCTCGACGGTAAACCCCGCAAAGTGGAATACCGCATTGAAGAGATTAAAGTGAAAGGCCGCCAGGCTCCCTTGCTGGATACGATCAAATTTACGGCCTGGGGCCCCGTGGTATATCCCGATCCCGCCTCGCCATACCACGACATGGCCATGCACTGGCTCAGCGTAGACATGCCCGAAAATCAGGATTTTCACGAGGTGGGCGTTTTTCACCGGCTCATGTGCGGGCATAATTACGAAGATTACTATCAGGCATTAAGCGGACTTTCCGCGCCGGCCCAAAATTTTGTCTTTGCCTCTTCACAGGGCGATATCGCCATGACGGTCAACGGAAAATTCCTATTAAAGCCAATCAGCAGGGGCGTTTTCTTCAGCAAGGCGACCAATCGGCCAACGGCTGGCAGGGTTTTATTCCTTACGCGCAAATACCGCGCGTAAAAAACCCCGCCCAGGGATACGTAGCCTCCGCCAACCAACACTCGGTAGCTCCTAATTATCCATACTACTACAACGGCGCGTTCGACATGTACCGGGGGCGCCTGATCAACCGGCTGCTGTCAGAAAACAAAAAATTCAGCCCCAGCGACATGATGGCCATGCAAAACAATACCTATAGCATCCAGGCCGAGGAAGGCTTGCCCGCTCTGATGTCGGCACTCGACACCGGCTCGCTCACGCCTATTCAAAAAGACATGTGGAACGATCTGCGCGGCTGGAATTTTTATTTTGATAAAAATAAAAAAACACCCGCCGTCTTTTACCGTTGGCTCACCCGGTCGTACAAGGACACCTTTGACGAGTGGTATACCAGTGCCGACTCCAATTATCTGGACTATCCCGATATGTGGCGTTTTGTGGCGCTGCTTAAAGATTCGCCCACCCATACCTTGTTTGACCAGGCCGCTACCGGCAAACGCGAACAGGCCCGCGACATTGTCACGCAGGCTTTCAAGGCTATCAGCGCCGAATTGGCCGACGTATACCACGACGACGATTTCGATTGGAGGTCGGAAAAAGCGGTGCGCATCGGCCACCTGGCGGGCATCGATGCTTTTTCGCAACTCAACGTAGACATCGGCGGACATAGCGACGCCATCAACGCTGTAAAGAAATCAGTCGGGCCCTCCTGGCGCATGGTAGTTTCTCTGGGTCCCGAAGTCAAAGCCTGGGGTGTTTATCCCGGCGGACAATCGGGTAATCCCGGCAGTGCCTATTACGACAGCATGGTAGGCCAATGGGCACAGGGCAAATACAACGAATTGCTTTTTGTAAAAACGCCCGATGCCTTGCGCGAACACGAACAATTTCGAATCACCTTTCAATAAACAGGAAAACTCATGTCCTTTAGTCGAACACTGGTGCTCACCATTTTGCTGGGCTTGTTGTTGCAACTGGCATTGCCCTGGTGGAGCATCGTCTTTGGCGGTGCAATAGCCGGCGCAATCGGTACGCGCAACCTGTTCACCGCGTTTATGGGCGGTTTGCTGGGTGCGGCCCTGCTTTGGGGCGGCTACGCGGCCTATCTTAACGACCTCAATCAGGGGTTGCTGGCAGAAAAAATGGGCGTGTTATTACAAGGAGTCGGCGCAACCGGTATGTTGATCATCACAGCTATTGTGGGAGGCATTTATGGGGGCTTGGGAGCTTTGCTCGGCTGCTGGGCGCTCAAATTATTCGGTCCGGGAAAAGCATAATTTAACGCCGGTTATCTTGTGTTAAGTCTAAATTTAGACCTTATCTCCAGCAATATGCGTTATATTTATCCAAGCTATTGTAACTGTTTAGTAGGGTTTAGTGCATTCGCAGTTTAGCGTTAGGGTTTAGTTAACTAAACATACAGCTAAACCCTCCTAAACAGTTACAAGCTATTAATGAATGATAATATGATGGACAATAATCTGATCAAAGCCCAAAAGCGGGTAAAGGCCAAAAAGGGATTTTATAGCCACCTGGGGTCATTTATCGCTGTAAATGCTTTTTTGTTTGCGCTTAATGCCGTGACTTATTCGGGCGCCTGGTGGTTTGTTTTTCCCGCACTAGGCTGGTCGATAGGCCTGGTTACGCATTATTTTTCCGTGTTCGGAATGCCCTGGCTCGAACACGATTGGGAAGATAAAGAAATGGAGCGCGAAATAAAAAGGCTGGAGCGAGGCGGCCCCAAAAGCCGCGGCAAAGACGATGAAGACACGCTTGAACTCAAAAGACTGCAAAAACAATCCCGGAAGAACTGGGAAGAAGAGGATTTAGTCTAATAAAAATTCTCCTATATTTGGGCTTCTTTTTATTTAGCGCAAATGTCTTCGATTTGTCTGATAGCTTAGTCATTATTCCAACCTACAACGAAAGGGAAAACATCGTCAGAATGATAGATACGGTGTTTTCACTGGGCAAATCATTCCACATCCTCATCGTTGATGACGGTTCGCCCGATGGTACGGGTGAGCTGGTAAAAGCTTGTCAAAAGCAGTATCCCGACTCCCTATTTTTGATGGAACGCAGTGGCAAACTAGGCCTTGGCACCGCCTATATTGCCGGATTTGAATGGGGGCTGGCGCGCAGCTATCAGTATTTTATCGAGATGGACGCCGATTTCTCCCACAGCCCCGCCGACTTGTTGCGTCTCTACGAGGCTTGCCACACTTATGGTGCAGACGTTTCGGTGGGCTCCCGTTATGTGAAAGGAGGCCGGCTCGAAAACTGGCCCTATAACCGCGTGTTGCTTTCTTATGGCGCTTCCTTATATGTGCGTTGTATCACCTGGATGCAGGTAAAAGACCCTACCGCCGGTTTTGTCTGTTATACCCGCCCCGTGCTGGAAGCTATCGATCTGTATAAAATCCGTTTTGTAGGTTACGCTTTTCAGATAGAAATGAAATTTGCCACTACTTCACTGGGCTTCAAGATCAAAGAAATCCCAATCACTTTCACCGATCGCCTGGAAGGCAGTTCTAAAATGTCGAAGGGCATTATCAAGGAAGCGATCTGGGGCGTACTGCAAATGCGTTTTCTCAGCCTTTTCAGATCGTATGCAAAAATGGTTTAGTAGGGTTTAGTGCATTACCAGACCGTCGGTAGAGACGGGGTAGTCGTTTTTGCGGTGGTGGAAGCCCTCTACAAAATACCAGATCATTTGGGCGGCGACTTGAGCAGTTTGCTTTCGCAAATCGCGCGATTCGCGAAAGCCGAATAATCCGAATGATTTGAGTTTGTCGCTCATACCGGCATAGCGGCACAACTGGCAGGCCTCTTCTACGGTAAAGCCGCTGGGAGAAGGCGAGGCTACTCCCGGCGCTTCCGCATGTTTGAGTGCCTGCAAGTGAAAGCCCATCACATCGGCGTCGCGGATAATGGGTTCCACTTCCTGTAATTCGGTGCGGGCCTTGCCCAATCGCACGCAATCGTAATGTCGTTGCTCGAGCGCTTCAAAAGCTTCAGGGGGAGAAAAATGCGTTTGGCAACCTACCATGCCCAGGTGGAACACACCGCCGTCTTTGTCGTAGAGGATATCCTGCAGGTAATGCGCTTTGCGTTTGGAACCCGCCTCGCCCAAGGGGATAGATTCGTCCACTACAACCAGGCTGATAAGTTCT
>JADKAE010000030.1 GCA_016715405.1 Saprospiraceae bacterium
GAAATATTCGATACTAAGCAAATACAGCCTGTGGTGCGGGAAGTACCGTAATAATTCTGGATGCCGTGATCGTCCGGCTGCAGTCGTCCCGTATAGGTCCAGGTTTCCGGTATAGCTACCGCCGCATTCCGTATGACCGCCTGTGATAACGCCCAAAACGGAACCATTGATAGCACATGCGCCGATGGTACCATTGCTGTATGATAATACGGTGCCGAGTGGCGTAGCAGCGCTACAAGGTATAGTAAAGCCTGGCGCGCTTGCAAAAACGGCTTCAGGGCCGGGTCAGCAGTAATTGTCCTCGATTGGGTCGAGGTACGCCCACAATCATCTGTAAAGATCCAGCTCTCGATATAGCTGCCGCATTCGGTGTAACTTCCTGTAATTGAACCAATCACAGAACCGCTAATTGCGCAAGCGCCACTAACACCATTAGTATAAGAAGAAGTACCGGTTGGCGGAGCAGAACCACATGTATTGAAATATCAGAAACGCTAGCAAACATCGCTTGCGGAGCGGGGTCTACAGCAATAATCCGGCTTGTCGTAATCGTCCGGCTGCAATCATCGGTAAACGTCCAAGTCTCAGTATAACTTCCACCACACTCGTCGTGGCTGCCTGCTATCAATCCCGTCACCGAGCCGTTGATCGCCGAATCGCCGCTTGCGCCGTTTGTGTAGGACAGCGAGGTACCAACTGGAGGCGCAGAACTGCATGGGATTAGGGCATCAGATACCGAATTAAATTCGGCTTGCGGGGCTAGGTCTACTAAAATTAAACGAGAATGAGAAATAGTACGACCGCATACGTCCGTATAAGTCCAACTCTCCGTATAACTACCACATTCGTCGTAATTTCAGAAATAGAACTCGCTACCGAACCGCTAATCTCACATGCACCTGATTGGCCGTTGGAGTACGATAGTGAAGTAGCCACAGGAGGAGCTGCACTACACAACATGGAAGTTATTACCAGGCAGGGCTTGTGAATGAAGCCACGGGCGGGCAGTACTTCAACGGTTTGAGATTGGCTCGTGCGACCGCAATTATCTGTAGCGGTCCAGGTTCGGGTCAACGTATAAGCATTGGGACAATTGCCAGGAGTTACCGTACTCGTGACGGAAATAACAGGACTAACTCCGCACACGTCGGGAGCGCTTACCACTGCCGGTGGAATTGGAGACGACAGAACAGGGTCAACCCAATAGTTTGTTCCATTGAACGAACTGGTCGGGTAACCACCACCATATTGGTAAACACCATTGGGGCCGTCTTCTCCTGTTTGTAGCGCGCGCAAAGGAGGATTGTTGTAATCACTAGTTTGGAAATAGCCGACAGTATAGGCATAAGCGCCGCTCGGCGTCAGCACGCTAGCTACATAAGTTGTACCTGCAGTAATGGAAACGGGTGTACTTAAAGAGATTTGAACCCAACCCGTGCCGCCATTACTAGCATTGCCGGACCCCTGCAAAACGCCGCCCGGATAGCTGTACAGATTAACTGTGAAAGACTCCATACCCGCCCAATTTTTATAAAATCTAACTGCGGAGATGAGTCGATACTTGTGAACGGAATTTAACCCAACTTCAATAGCACCCACATTGTCCTGCCCGATCCAACAGGCGTACCTGCATTATTCCAAATACTGGATTCATTTATGTCACTACATTGAACAGTTGTATTATCAGGAGCGCTGATAGTGGGCGGAGCAGTAGGATCTACTGTAATTGTACGTGTGTGCGTAATCGTGCGGCCGCAGGCGTCCGTGAATGTCCAGGTCTCCGTATAGCTGCCGCCGCAAGCATTGTGGCTACCGCTGATCGTGGAGGACACCGAACCGGCAATAAGACAATCGCCAGCGCCGCTATTGTTATAGGCTAAAGAGCTACTCGTTGGAGGCGCTGAAGTACATGGTATCGAAATATCGGGCGCACTGGCAAATACGGCTTGCGCCGGTGGAACAACCGTAAATGTACGTGTACAAACCACATCCGCTTCACAATCGCTTTCCACAGTAAATACAACAGTAGCCGTACCTCCGCAAACAGAAGGTGTTGGCGGGGTATTATGAACCAGTACGGCATTACAGCCGCCACTAACAGTTACCGATGCCAACCAGTTTGCATAAGCCACTTCGATATCCAATTCTGAAGGGCATGTGGTTATTGTTTCGTTAGCCGGACAATTTAGCACTACCGGAGGCCCATTTACATAAATAGTCTGAACAACCGATGTAGTAGTTACCCAGTCACTTAAAGTCCAGGTGCGTGTCACTTCAATCGGACAAGTCCCCGTAATCACATCCTGATAGCTGACCACACCTATGCCGCAATTGTCATAAGCCACACCCTGGTTGTTTGCATCAGAAAATACCGCATAAGAAGATACAAGCGCGATGGGCGAATATGTTGGTCCGGTGATTGCGTTTACATTACACCCCGTAAAGTTGCGGGTTACAGGAGCTGTGGTTACTACCGGCGCCGTGTTATCCGTAACAGTTACTGTAAACTGGCACAAAGTTGTCAATCCATGCACATCGGTAGCGGTATAGGTTACCGTTGTCACACCAACAGGGAAAGAAGTCCCCGGGAGGTGGGTTGTGGTCAGGGTCACGCCCGGACAGTTATCACTTGCCGTGGGGGGCGTCCAGAATACCGGCCCGCTGGCACATTGAGTCGCGGAGGCATTTACTGAAATAGGAGAAGGACAACCGGTTAATGTAGGAGGAGTAGTATCGTTTATTTTTATGGTAAATGAACATACCGTTATATTATTGGATAGGTCAGTAGCCGTATAGGTAACGGTGGTAGTCCCCACCTCAAATTGTCCAAAAGTAAATCCGGGAATAAACGTGTTCAGGAAAGTATTCGGCGATGTACTCAATACCATATTTACTCCGCAATTATCTGAAGCAACAGGGTTAGCCCAGCCGGTTGAAAAGCTACAGGAAGAAGCAGTCGTGTTAAATTCCTGGTTTGCCGGACAGCCTGTGATGGTAGGGAATTGCGTATCATTCACAATAATGGTGATGGTACACTCAGATGGATTTCCACAAGCATCAGTGGCCGTCCACTTAATAATATGTGTACCTGTTGGGAGCATGATACCGGCTAAGGTATTTGAGTTATTGTAGTCGTTTACCAAAGTGACCGTACCGCTGCAATTATCACTTGCGGTTGCGTCAAATTCGGCCCCCTGCACGGTATAGAAACACCGATTCAGGTTGGTATTTCGAGTGAATGGACTACCAGATGGGCAGTCAAGCATAGGAGGCGTATCATCGTCAACCGTATAGGTGTATACCCAGTCGTGGGAGTTGTTTTCGCAATCCGTGTAGGTCCAGGTGTACGTGCGAATTCCTGTACAACCCGGCTTAGCGCTTACTACCGGACCGGACGGGGTCAGGGGATTGCCGCAGTTGTCATCCACACTCGGAGGAGTGGGCTCGACATCAGAATCATCGGCGCATTGGACTATTTCACCGTCGTTAGGGGGTATGGTGAAGTCTTCGTATTCTATCGTGTAGGTAAACACCCAATCCTGCGTGTTGCCTTCGCAGTCCGTGAACATACGTGTACGTCCGAGTGCCCTCGCACGTCGGTTTGGCGCTGATCGTCGGATCCCCTGGAGTCAATACATTGCCGCAGTTATCTGTTACTGTCGGCAGTGCCGGTGGCGTATCCGTATCATCCGGACAATCTACCGTCAGGCCCGCATCTGTCGGGTTGGCAACGGCTCGTATTCTACCGTGTAGGTCTACACCCAATCCTGCGTATTGCCTTCGCAGTCTGTGTAGACATACGTGTACGTCCGCGTGCCTTCGCACGTCGGCTTGGCGCTGATCGTCGGTGTGCCCGGCGTCAGCACATTGCCGCAATTGTCTGTTACTGTCGGCAGAGCCGGTGGCGTATCCGTGTCATTCGGACAATCTACCGTCAGGCCCGCATCCGTTGGATTGGCAAACGGCTCGTATTCTACCGTGTAGGTATACACCCAATCCTGCGTATTGCCTTCGCAGTCCGTATAGACGTAGGTATAGATCCGCGTGCCTTCGCACGTCGGTTTAGCGCTGATCGTCGGTGTGCCCGGCGTCAGCACATTGCCGCAATTGTCTGTTACTGTCGGCAGAGCCGGTGGCGTATCCGTGTCATTCGGACAATCTACCGTCAGGCCCGCATCCGTTGGATTGGCAAACGGCTCGTATTCTACCGTATAGGTATACACCCAATCCTGCGTGTTGCCTTCGCAGTCCGTGTAGACATACGTGTACGTCCGCATGCCCTCGCACGTCGGCTTGGCACTGATCGTCGGTGTGCCCGGCGTCAGCACGTTGCCGCAGTTGTCTGTTACTGTCGGCAGCGCCGGAGGCGTATCCGTGTCATTCGGACAATCTACCGTCATACCTGCATCCGTCGGGTTCGCAAACGGCTCGTATTCTATCGTATAGGTAAACACCCAATCCTGCGTGTTGCCTTCGCAGTCCGTGTAGACATACGTGTACGTCCGCATGCCCTCGCACTTTTGCTTGGCACTGATCGCCGGTGTGCCCGGCGTCAGCACGTTGCCGCAATTATCTGTTACTGTCGGCAGCGCCGGAGGCGTATCCGTGTCATTCGGACAATCTACCGTCATGCCTGCATCCATCGGATTGGCAAACTCCTCATATTCTACCGTGTAGGTATACACCCAATCCTGGCTGTTGCCTTCGCAGTCCGTGTAGACATACGTGTACATCCGCGTGCCTTCGCACGTCGGTTTGGCGCTGATCGTCGGTGCTCCCGGCGTCAGCACGTTGCCGCAATTATCTGTTACTGTCGGCAGTGCGGGAGCCGTATCGGTGTCATTTGGACAATCTACCGTCATACCTGCATCCGTTGGATTGGCAAACGTTTCGTATTCTATCATATACGTAAACACCCAATCCTGCGTGTTGCCTTCGCAGTCCGTGTAGACATACGTGTACGTCCGCGTGCCCTCGCACGTCGGCTTGGCGCTGATCGTCGGGGTACCCGGCGTCAGTACGTTGCCGCAATTGTCTGTTACTGTCGGCAGAGCCGGAGGCGTATCCGTGTCATCCGGACAATCTACCGTCATACCTGCATCCGTCGGGTTCGCAAACGGCTCGTATTCTACCGTGTAGGTATACACCCAATCCTGGCTGTTGCCTTCGCAGTCCGTGTAGACATACGTGTACATCCGCGTGCCTTCGCACGTCGGCTTGGCACTGATCGTCGGTGTGCCCGGCGTCAGCATGTTGCCGCAGTTGTCTATTACTGTCGGCAGCGCCGGAGGCGTATCCGTGTCATTCGGACAATCTACCGTCATACCTGCATTGGCAACAAAAATCGTAATTTGTTGCTCGTATTCTATCGTATAGGTAAACACCCAATCCTGCGTGTTGCCTTCGCAGTCCGTGTAGACATACGTGTACGTCCGCATGCCCTCGCACGTCGGCTTGGCACTGATCGTCGGTGTGCCCGGCGTCAGCACGTTGCCGCAATTATCTGTTTACTGTCGGCGCCGGAGGCGTATCCGTGTCATTCGGACAATCTACCGTCATGCCTGCATCCACGGATTGGCAAACTCCTCATATTCTACCGTGGTATACACCCAATCCTGGCTGTTGCCTTCGCAGTCCGTGTAGACATACGTGTACATCCGCGTGCCTTCGCACGTCGGTTGGCGCTGATCGTCGGTGCTCCCGGCGTCAGCACGTTGCCGCAATTATCTGTTACTGTCGGCAGTGCCGGTGGCGTATCCGTGTCATTCGGACAATCTACCGTCAGGCCCGCATCCATCGGATTGGCGAACGGCTCGTATTCTACTGTGTACGTATACGTCCAATAAGATACATTACTAGCCGCATCTGTATAGGAATAGGTATACACCCTTGTTCCTTCGCAAAGCAACGGGTCGGGTGTATTTGCAGTGCTGAATAAAACCCCATTGATAACGCCACTGCAGATATCATTTGCAACAGGGGGTGTAGGTGGAGTTGCTATTGATGGGCAAGAAACCGTTGTACTACCATTCGAAGCTGAAACAACCGGCGCCACATTATCAATTACGGTTACGATTTCTGAGCACGAATTCGTACAGCCGTTGCCGTCCGTAATCGTCAATTGAAGCGTAAAACTGCCTGCTGCCAATGCATCTATTGTAACAGTAGGGTTGTTGGTAGCGCCAGAGATCATACCGTTTCCGCTGGTCACGCTCCACAAATAAGTACTCATGCCCGCCGTACCGGTATAGATATGTCCGGTTGAATTGGGACAAACCGGGTCGGGCCCGGTGATACTGCACACCGGATTATTGGCGACCGTCCATTGCACTGTGTTGTAGGCGCCATCGTTGCAACCAGAACCCGTTGCCGTCCTTCGGGTGCGAATACGCATCATATTTGTGCCTATCATACTTACAGTAGCCGTAATCGGCGTTCCACTGGTGTATGGCAACCAGGAGTTGCCGCCATCGGTGCTGTATTCATAAGTATCTACAACCGTGCCTGTGCCCCCGCTGCCAGGGTTGAAGGTAGCGGAAACGTCACTTCCGACACAAACCGTTGTTCCAGAAGCAGGCGTGGGGTTAATAGTGGGTGAAATTGGGTCAGGAACTATGTTATAAGTTTTGGTGGTGGAATACCCTATGCTGCCGCAGCCATCGGTTATTCTAAGTCGGTAACAAATAGATGTATTGACAGAAGATACAACGGGCGGGTTAAAAGTCAGCGATGTAGAACCACCTGATTCTGCCACTGCATCCACCCAAGTACCGGTGCAATTGACCGATTGTTCCCATTGATATATGTAATTACCATCGCCACCGCTGGCTGCACCAGCAGAAAATGAACCCGGATTTCCGCCATCGCAAAGGGTAAGTGAAGCTGAGCCGCTGACCGATCCGCTGGTAATTGTTGTACCATAAGTCATCCACGTATAAGTCGTCACCGGCGACAGGTCGCAGCCCGAGCCGTTGCAGTTTTTGCGAATTGCTATGGTGTTTGTTCCTGATACTGCCGCAAACGGCGTCAAAGTTGTCGTCCACGTACCGCCGTTGTGCGAATATTCGATTACGCAGGTACCCGTGCCGCCGCCGTTGTCTGTGACGCCCGTCAGGCTCAAGGTAGCGCCCACGCAGACATCTGTCACATTAGGCGACTTGGTGGCTGTTGGCGCTGCCGGGTCGGCCTCTACCGTTACCGTTACCGATGCGCAGGTCGTGTTGTAAAAACAGGGGAACCCGTTTTCGTAACGCCCGTAGTAGGTCGTCGTGGTTGCAGGATTGACCACCAGGCCGTTGCCCTCGCCTGCCGGTGTTCCACCGCAAGAGCTCGTGTACCATCTGATAGTCTGGTAGTCGCCATTGCCGCCGCCAAGCAAGTTCAGCGTTGAGGAGCCACCCACGCATATCGATGCAGGCATGGCTGTAGCCGAGGTCGGCGGTGACGATATTTGCGTAAAGGTTAGCGTCATGGCGGAAAACTTATCCGCACAGGGCGGATTGGAGATCGTCCAGCGCAGTTGATAATACCCCGGCGACACCGGTGTAAAGACCGCGTTGGGGTCGTTGATGTCGCTGAATTGGCTCAGGCTGCCGTTGGTGCCGCCAGTTATACTCAGGTACCCGTGCCTACCGCAGGTGTATTAGCCATGAGCATATAGTTACCAGAGGGGTAAAGACAAACCGTCACATCATTGAGCGCGATGGGGTTGCTGGGTTCGGCGTTGACTGACCAGGATACCTGGTTGACATTAGAGATGCAACCAGAACCGTCGCAATTGCGGCGGCTTTCGACTAAGTTGGTGCCCGTTACAGCCGCAAAATTCGGCAGGCTCGAGCTCCAGGAACTCCAACTGCTGCCGTTGTTGGTGGAAAAGCGGTATTCGTTGACACAGGTACCTGTGCCACCGCTGCCCGCGGTGGTCACGGTGATCGTCAGGGTCGTGCCTTCGCAGACTGTAGCTACATTGGGGGATTTGGCGATCTCAGGGGCTACCGGGTCGGCCACTACCACCCAGGATACCTGATTGACATTGGAATTGCAGCCGCTGCCGTCGCAGTTGCGGCGGCTTTCCACCAGGTTGGTTCCCGTTACTGCAGCAAAACTCGGCAGGCTCGAACTCCAGGTGCTCCATGTGCCACCGTTATCTGTCGAGTAGCGGTATTCATCTACGCATGTGCCCGTGCCGCCACTGCCGGCAGTGGTTACCGTAATAGTTAATGTTTGGTCTTCGCAGACGGTGGCTACGTTGGGCGACTTGGCGATCACCGGGGCTGCCGGGTCGGCTACAGCAGTCCATGTATATGTCGATTCCGTCGACAGATCGCAGCCCGAGCCGTTGCAATTTTTGCGTATTGCTATGGTGTTTGTTCCTGATACTGCCGCAAACGGCGTCAAAGTTGTCGTCCACGTACCGCCGTTGTGTGAATACTCGATCACACAGGTTTCCGTCCGCCGCCGTTGTCCGTCACGCCCGTCAGGCAAGGTAGCGCCCACGCAGACATCTGTCACATTAGGAGACTTGGTGGCTGTCGGGGCAGCAGGATCGGCCACGGCATTCCATGTAAGTCGTCACCGGCGACAGGTCGCAGCCCGAGCCGTTTGCAATTTCCGCGTATTGCTATGGTGTTTGTTCCTGATACTGCCGCAAACGGCGTCAAAGTTGTCGTCCACGTACCGCCGTTGTGCGAATATTCGATCACACAGGTTCCCGTGCCGCCGCCGTTGTCCGTCACGCCCGTCAGGCTTAAGGTAGCGCCCACGCAGACATCTGTCACATTAGGAGACTTGGTGGCTGTCGGGGCAGCAGGATCGGCCACGGCATTCCACGTATAAGTCGTCACCGGCGACAGGTCGCAGCCCGAGCCGTTGCAATTTTTGCGTATTGCTATGGTGTTTGTTCCTGATACTGCCGCAAACGGCGTCAAAGTTGTCGTCCACGTACCGCCGTTGTGTGAATACTCGATCACGCAGGTACCCGTGCCGCCGCCGTTGTCCGTCACGCCTGTCAGGCTTAAGGTAGCGCCCACGCAGACATCTGTTACATTGGGCGACTTGGTGGCTGTCGGGGCTACCGGGTCGGCTACAGCAGTCCATGTATAAGTTGTCACCAGCGACAGGTCGCAGCCCGAGCCGTTGCAGTTTTTGCGTATTGCTATGGTGTTTGTTCCTGATACTGCCGCAAACGGCGTCAAAGTTGTCGTCCACGGCCACCGTTGTGTGAATACTCGATCACGCAGGTGCCTGTGCCGCCGCCGTTGTCCGTCACGCCCGTCAGGCTTAGGTAGCGCCCACGCAGACATCTGTTACATTAGGCGACTTGGTGGCTGTCGGGGCTGCCGGGTCGGCTACAGCAGTCCATGTATATGTCGTCACCGACGACAAGTCGCAGCCCGAGCCGTCGCAATTTTTGCGAATAGCTATGGTATTGGTTCCTGCAACAGCTGCAAAGGCGTCAGCGTAGTCGTCCACGGGCCGCCGTTGTGCGAATACTCGATCACGCAGGTTCCTGTGCCGCCGCCGTTGTCCGTCACGCCTGTCAGGCTCAAGGTTGCGCCCACGCAGACATCTGTCACATTAGGCGACTTGGTGGCTGTGGGGGCAGCAGGATCGGCCACGGCATTCCACGTATAAGTCGTCACCGGCGACAGGTCGCAGCCCGAGCCGTTGCAGTTTTTACGAATAGCTATCGTATTAGCGCCTAATACTGCCGCAAACGGCGTCAAAGTTGTCGTCCACGTACCGCCGTTGTGCGAATATTCGATCACACAGGTTCCCGTGCCGCCGCCGTTGTCCGTCACGCCCGTCAGGCTTAAGGTAGCGCCCACGCAGACATCTGTCACGTCGGGCGATTTGGTGGCTGTGGGGGCAGCAGGATCTGCTACAGCATTCCACGTATAAGTCGTCACCGGCGACAGGTCGCAGCCCGAGCCGTTGCAGTTTTTACGAATAGCTATCGTATTAGCGCCTGATACTGCCGCAAACGGCGTCAGCGTAGTCGTCCACGGGCCGCCGTTGTGTGAATACTCGATCACGCAGGTACCCGTGCCGCCGCCGTTGTCCGTCACGCCCGTCAGGCTTAAGGTAGCGCCCACGCAGACATCTGTCACGTCGGGCGATTTAGTGGCTGTGGGGGCAGCAGGATCTGCTACAGCATTCCACGTATAAGTCGACACCAGCGATAGATCGCAACCCGAGCCGTCGCAGTTTTTGCGTATAGCTATGGTATTGGTTCCTGCAACAGCTGCAAAAGGCGTCAGCGTAGTCGTCCACGGGCCGCCGTTGTGTGAATACTCGATCACGCAGGTGCCCGTGCCGCCGCCGTTGTCCGTCACGCTCGTCAGGCTTAGGGAAGCGCCCACGCAGACATCGGTCACATTAGGCGACTTGGTGGCTGTCGGGGCTGCCGGGTCGGCTACTACCGCCCAGGATACCTGGTTGCTGCTGGATACGCAAGTTCCACTATCGCAATTGCGGCGACTTTCGACCAGGTTGGTACCTGTAATCGCTGCAAATGACGGCAACGTGGTCGACCAGGCGCTCCAACTACCACCGTTGTTGGTGGAGTAGCGGTATTCGTCCACGCAAGTGCCTGTGCCGCCGCTGCCGGGGGTTGTCACTGTTATAGTTAGTGTTTGGCCTTCGCATACGGTTGCTATGTCGGGGGACTTAGCGATCACCGGGGCTATGGGGGCAGCTGAAATTATAAAATTGGTAGCTGTGCGGCAGTTGGGAACGGTAGAACATTCCGCATAGAAGGTATAGGTGCCCGGGGTGTTGGTATCTGGCAAACCGGAACCGCTAACGCCAACGGGGTTAAGGCGAACCAGTTCCTAGGAACGTGCCTCCTGTAGAAGCGGTATACCATCTAATTTCCCCAAAAATGGTATAATATACTGTTATTTGGGCAAAATCAACACTCGCCGTTCTACTACTACTTGTATTTGCATTAATAACATCCAGAGTTAATCCAAACGTAGATGCGTTAATTTCCGCAGGTGTCCACGTTGTTAACCAAAGATCACTTGAGGTACCATATGTTTGCACCGTTGAGGCTAAATTTGGCCAATTTGTATTTATTATTGCCTTATTTTCTCCAACCGGCGTAGTTCCATTTTTTACTAGCCCTACCACTAAATCTTGAATACCACCTGAAGTAGTCGACGATCCCCAGCGATTAATAGCAACAGTAATTCCAATTATTGTCGCTTCCGACGGAATATTAAATCCAAAATTAGTAATGTGAAGGTTTTCAGAATTCCCGGGGGTGCCGTTACTAACACTAGTGTTCACCACGTTTCCATCATCTGCACTAATATTACTTAAATTAGTCCACGAACTGCCTGTTCCCCCACCTGTTGCTGCCGACCCCGCAAAACTTGGCCCTGCAGTTCCGTTGATATCGTCACAAGTCGAAGTAACTGTCAGACCACCGCTGCCCCCTTGACAAATCGTTACACCTGTGGTCGTAGGCGCATTATTAATCGTCACAGTTACATCCAGTCGAGAAGTGCTCTCGCACCCTGATACGGTTTGGGAAGCGTAATAATGATTGCCATTTACAAGTGCTGTAGAATTAGGCAGTGCAGAACCTCCACTAGACATATCGTACCACTGAATACCCATACCGGTAGCTGTTAAATCGGCTACGGTGGGATTGTCGCTAGAGCAGAAAGTTTGAGATGCGCTTCCTGTTGGTGCAGCTGGTAATGCTACAACGGTTAAATTAGATCCGTTGTCCGTCCCCGTGAAATCGGGCCAGCTTGAAACGACTCTAATTCTGTATCCCGAACCTGCAGCTTGTGCAGGAGGGATCGTAGCTGAAATGCTGCCTGAACCTGTAGCAGTTACAGAACCAATGTTAGTAGGCGAAGCGAAAGAGCCTACACTATTAGAAAGTTGTGCTGTGAATACGTTGCCGGCGCCAAAGGTGCCCGTGACTGTGTAAGGTACTGTAACGCTTTCCCTTGGCAAAACGGAGAACCTGTTATGGTATTAGTAGTAATTGATCCCTGAAATTGTCTGAGCGCAATAAGGATTGCTCCATTGGCTTCGGCGTCATTACTTGAGAGTTCGGCGGTTCCCGTACCTGTATTACCGGCGGCTGCCTTAATTGCCCAAGCCGCACCAATAGACATGTCCAAACCAGCATTATAGGTTATGTCATATATTTCTGTGAGGGAACCTGGCGACGTAGTATTCCAGTTAGAATAAGCTTCATTATCGGCATTTAATCCGAACATGATAATCGCAGCGCTTGCCGTAGCCGTAGTAATGCTGGTTGCGCTTAAATCATCACTATTTGTTAAATCATGTTCCTGTTGCCACATCAAAAGGATTATCAATATCTACGCCAGAAAAGGCAACAATGCCCCCTGCCCCATTCTCCGCATCACTGTCTAAAGAAAAGGCGAAACTGGTTGCAGCCACATCTGTAGCGTCGGCTACCTTATAAAGTAGCGTTCCCCACCAATCATCATTCCCCCCTCCTCCTATCAACCTGCCATCAATCACCGTCCAACCTATTCTTGTAGCGTTAGACAAGGTAGTGTTGTCTTCTTCACTCTGCACAATATTCGCAATCATAACATCGCCTATTGTAAGCCCTGATGGCTTAGTGAGAGTCAGTGTAGTGGTGTTCGTCACTGCCGTTTGTGGAGACCCCGCCACCTGGAATATTTGGCCGACCGCAGTATTTAAAACTCCCAAACTCGCCATAAACACAGCGACGACTAGGCTAACCATTCTGAGACGCAAATTTTTTCGCCGTCTAACTTCCGTAGCCTGACCTAAATTGGTCGCACCAGAGCCTACATTGTCTTTGCCGCAGCCATTATAAATTGAAAATAGCACGGTGGAGAGTAGTTGATTTTTCATAATGGAAAGGTTTGATGTTGGAATTTGGGTTTTAATTAAAAAGGGGGGATGTATCAATAGAAAAAACTATCCATATAGCCAATGAGGAAATATATCAAGACAAATGTACTAAAAACGGGTAATTTCTACTTTTTTAAATATTTCACTTTATTATAACACAAATGAAAATCAATTAATTACACAACATCAAGTCAAGAAACAAAAAATTGTCGGCCAGCTGATATTCGCTTTTTTTCGATCACCTAAATAGTATGTTAGAGAAAGCTCGTTATTTTGCATAATAGACCCTCATAACTAACTACTTATGGCAACAGCATGGTCTAGTCAATTACTTCATTTTGAATCAATACACCGCAATGGGTTGGTGTTGTTTATCCATAATCCTGCCGCTTTTTGCTTTTGCCCAATCCCCCGATACTTCCCAAGGCAACCCATTCCTCTGGGGCGTCCAGGCCCACCGCGGCTTTATCCTCCCCCACTCCACTGCGATTGCCAACGTTTCGCATTCGAATCCGTTCGGCCTGGAGATCAGGGGTATGTGGTTGCGCGCCGAAGACCGCCACACCCGTCAGTCGGGACTCGTGACCCAACGCGGTTTTTTGGTCAATTATATCAATTTCGACAATCCGGAGGTACTCGGGCATTCCGCGTCGGCGGTGGCGTTGATTGAGCCGTTGATAAGGCCGGGAGGGCGACTGTACGGATCAGTGCAGATGGGCGCGGGAGTTACCTTTTTGAGTAAGGTGTACGATGAAACCACGAATCCTACCAACCTGTTTTTCAGCACGTTATTAAGCTTTACCGGTATGGTCAACGCCAAGTTGTACTACCGGATCAATCCCCATTGCGAGTTGTCTTTGGGTTATAATTACAACCACATTTCTAACGGCGGGATGAAGCTCCCCAATAAAGGCATGAATTTTCCGATGGCAAATGTGGGTTTTCAATATCACTTCAGGCCTATCACTTTAAAACGTCCGCTCAAAACCGACGAGTGGAAGCAACAATCCCGAAATTATGCGTATGTGCTGGGCATTTCCAGCATCAAACGGCACAGGCTACGCCCGATTTCCCCACCAACGAATACACGCTTTTAGTAGGCGGCTGGGGCGTCGTGGGCCGGCAAATCGGCAGATTGAGCGGTGTATCGGCCGGCACGGAATGGGTGCACGACGGTTGGGCGCGGGAGATTCAGGATAGAAAAGGCGTTGACAAAAGCGCCTGGAAAGGCGCTATGCTGCTGGGCTACGAGGTGTTGGCCGGCCGCACGCGATTTGGCGTCCACTTCGGCGCTTATGTGTTTAACCCATCGGGCGATGTGGATCCGGTGTATCAACGCTATAGCCTCTTGTATCGCTTCGGCGATCATCTGCTGCTGGGCGCCACGATGAAAACGCACCGCCAGGTGGCGGATGTCATTGATGTGCGGGTGGGATGGCTGTGGTAGGAGGGTGAGAGAGTGGGAGGGTGAGAGGGTGGGATGTTTCCAATGCTTAAGGATAATCCCACCCTCCCACACTCTCCCTCTCTCACCCTCCCCTCTCTGTCATTTCGCAGAGAAGGCTCCGGCCGGCAGCGGTTCATTCACCTTTCGATTCGTAAATTTAATGCTGGTGAGGTCGCCGGCTTCGTGCATATCGATGCGGGCCATCATCAGGTCTTTTTGTCGAAGTACAGGTCGATGCCGCTGATATAACCTTTGATTTCTTTGTCGACAGGCGTGAGCTTGATCAGGGTTTGCTGGTCGTTTTCAAATAACTCATACGAGAATTTGTCGTTGCCGTCGAGCACGTTGCCCTGCAAGGTACGCGTGAGCATGCCCTGGATTTTCTGGAAGGTATCGTTTTTGCCGGCGTCGATTTTGCTCACTTTGCCATTGTCAACTATAGTTAATTGCTTGTCGTTGAGCAGGATGGTATATTTGTACGGCGAATTGTATTCCCAACGCAGCCGGTTTTTTTTATCAAAATAAAACAAACCTTTAGCTATCATTTTTCTTTCATGAAGCTAAGCTGTTTCTCCTGCACGAAGTTGCACTGAATAGTCTCAGTGACTTTGGTGATGTTGCTGAGCTTTTGCTTGAAGCCCTCTACGTCTTTCATTTTGCGAAAGCCCTCCTGGGCATTTGCGGTAGCAGTATATAAAAAAAGAAAGCTTGTAATCAAAAGGAATGTAAGGCGCATGTGCGGTGGTTATTTTCTACAAAACTACGGGCTTATTGGTATTGTTTTTTGCGATTAACACAATAATAACAATAGTGAACTGTGAACTGTGAACAGTGAACTGCACCTTGAACTGTTCACTGTTCACAGTTCACAGTTCACTAATTTATCACCAACGCCGACGTATCCTGCTTATACAGGCCATAGCGGGTCATAAACTGCAGCACTTTGTGGCTAAAGGAACCGCTGCGGATCTCACCGGTAAAGATGCGGGTGACGTGTTTGGTGACAAAAGGATTGAGGAAACGAGACAACAACGAAGTTTTGTATTTCTGCCCTACGCGAAACAGCGAAAACAGGGTGCCTTCGTACCACATATCGATAATCGATTGCCAGCTCTTGAGCTCCTCCCGGTGGTGGCGCTGGTAGGCTTCAAACGCCGCCGGCGTACCTTTGTCGATAGCTTTGGCCAGCTGTACTGCGCTGTACATAGCCAGGTAGAGTCCTGTGGAAAAGATCGGATCAATAAAACCGGCACTATCACCTACCAATGCCCAGCCTTCGCCGTATAATTTCAGGGATTTCCACTGGTAATTGGTATAGGACATCACCGTGGTAGTGCGTTGAGCGTTTTTGACGTAGTCGCGGAGCTTGGGCTCCTGCCGGAGGAAGTTGTCGTATTGCTCTTCTTTGGTATCGCCCAGCTGCTTGAGATGTTTGGGCGAAACGACGATGCCCACCGATACGCGGCCCGGCAGGGGTATGCGCCAGCCCCAGCCTTTGCTATAGCGGTCCACATGGATATTGCCGGGATCGGTCATCTCCACGTTTTCCTGGTGGGAAAACAGGGCCAGGTCTTTACGACCTCCTTCTTCCGAAGGCAGGTTGAGCAGGTTGGGCAGCAGTCGAGTGCGGCCGCTGGCGTCGACGAGCAGGTCTACGCCGTCGTTGAAGAAACCCTCGGCAGCTGCCAGGGTTTCGGGGGTCAGGGCTGGTTTGCCTTTGTTGTCGAGCATTACCTCGGCGCGATGCGAAAACAAACGGGCGCCGGCATCCACCGCCGCCTCCAGTATGGCTTCGTCGAATTTATCTCGCGGCACGTTGTAGGCGTATACCATGCGCGTTCGCGCCAGGTCGAAGCCAAATGACAATGTTTCGTGCGGATCGAGGCAGATGGTGGCGCCGGGCTTGAAGACGGAAAATTCGCTTACTTTTTCTTCTACGCCCAGTTCTTTTAAGATGGGAATGATGGCCGGTAATAGAGATTCGCCTACGATGAGAGCCGGGCGGTGTGGTGTGCGAAAAATACCTACTTTATGCCCTTTTCTCGCCAGCAAGGTGGCCAAAGTACTTGCCGATGGGCCTCCGCCGATGATGGCGATGGTCTTTTTCATGAGGGAGAAATGCTGGATTGTTGTCAGGTTATCGGTTGTCGGTTATCTGTTGGTCTGTTAAATATGACCTTAGAACTGACAACCGATAACTGACAACCGACAACATCAATTAGAAGCTCAGCGCAATACCCCCGGTGAGGTAATTGAGATTGTAGCCCACCTCACCGAACACGCCGAAGCGGTCGGAGAAGTAATAGCGCACGCCGGCTACTACACCCGGATAAATATTTACGCTGTTGCTATCTTCAAAAAAATCATCGTCGTAATTGATCGATTCAAATGCGGTGATGAGTTGGATAGCAGCATACACGTCGAGCTTTTCTACCGGGATGATCGTAAAATGGTAGGTTCCGCGGGGAGCCAATACAAAGTTGCCGTACGTAATATCTCCGAAAAAATCGTTCTTGTCAACCGCTACGCGGAAGCCAGTGTACGCGCCTATGCCGATGACGCCGAATTTGCCGGTAGGCCAGACACCCACCTCAAAGGAGGCGCTAACGCCAGGGGAAATAAAGCCGAAGTCGTACCATCCGCCTACGCCGATGCCGATGTTGAGGACTTTAGATCCTTTTTCATAAGCTTGCGCTTGAGATTCCTGCACGAGGCCGCAACACAATACGGCCGTAAAGAGTACTAATACAATCTTTTTCATAGGAATTAGGATTTAATGGTCTTTTATTAGCCGCCAAGATACCAATTTTAATGTTTGTTAATCTGCTGCATGAGATATTTTAAACCAAGAAAACGCGAGCAGGTCATGATGGCTCCCACCGTCACGCCCAACATGCCGTGCATATTGAGGTTTTGTCCGGTGAGGAATAAATTGGGGATTTGGGTACGCGGCGAGAGCAATGACATCATGGGGTTGTTGTAGTCCTTGGCAATACCGTACATCGAACCGTCGGAGGTGCCGATGTAGTCGCGGTAGGAAAGCGGCGTGGAGACATGGAGCGATTGTATTTTATCGCGAATGCCCGGAAATCTTTTTTCTACTTCCGCGAGCAATTTTTCTGCTTTTGCCTGCTTAAAATCCCTGATATTCATCTCCCCGGCTGGCCTGCATGGGGTATCACGTTGAGCGTATGCGCCCATTTTTCTACTTCTTCATACCGCATATAGGACATCACATTCTGCTGTCGGCATATTTTTCCGATTTGGAACTTGCCGGCACAAAAACGATGTAATTCTCCGGCCAGTTTTCTTCCGTGTAGTGGATCGCCGACCACACGTCGGCGTTTTTGGAATGATAGTAGTTGTAGTTGAGGTATTCAAACGTATCGGGCTTGAATACGATATGCACGGTGAAGATGGAAATCGAGTTGTCGAGACCGGCGATGCGTTTGCGGAAGGATTTTCTGACAAACCCTTCCTCTATCATATCGAGGGTTTGCACCGGGTGTATATTCGAGATAAACTGTTTGCCCTCAAAGCGGCGCCCATCGGTGGTCAATACGGCAGTGGCGCCTTCGCTGCCCATCTCTATTTTGCTTACTTCGCAATAGTTGTATATCTCGCCGCCGTGGTCTTTGATGCCTTTGGCCAGCAATCGCGCAATTTGTGCGCCGCCGTCGACGCATTTCCAGGCGCTTTCTATGTAGGTGTTCACTACCAGGGCGTGGACGTATAACGGCGTGCGATCGGCATACCCCGCGTAAAGGGCGTTGGTGCCCGCCAGCACGTTGCGCAGTTTGGGATCCTGCACACATGTTTCGATGAAGCTCTTGGCGCCAATATTGAGGTATGACAAATCGTCTTCGTTAAACACCGCATCTCTTACCCGGTATATCGGAAAGCTATCGCAGGCTTCCTGCAATTTGTCGCAATACAATTTCAGTCCCTCCCGCTCTTTAGGGAAAATAGCGGCCAAAGTCTCGTAAAAACGCTCGTACCCCATGGCGTGTGGATACTCCAGGGGGTCGTTGTCAAATGTCACGCGGTCGAACCCGCTTTCGTCCATTCGGCGCAACTTGAGTTTATCCATCAAACCCAGGTAAGAAAAAAAGCGGTACAGGTTTTGTCCTTCGTCTAAACCCCCGATATAATGCACGCCGGTATCAAAGATCACTTTGTCGCGCACAAAGATCTGCAGGTTGCCGCCCAATTGCCGGTTTTTTTCCAGCAGGCACACTTTGTACCCTTCTTTCGCCAGGATGTAGGCGCACTCCATCCCTCCCAATCCACTGCCAATGATGACGATGTCGTATTTTGCCATCTCTGTTTTTTGTTCTCTGTTCTCTGTTCTCTGTTTTCTGTTCTCTGTTTACGTATAATTAGCAAAGTTAATGAACGGATAACGGACAACAGAGAACGGAGAACCGACAACTTCCATGAATTATCCCCGGACGTCACCCCCGGAGGAACTCCGCAGCACAAAAATAACATTCGACGTCCGTTTTGTCTGATCAATTCTTTCTATTGAAAGGCCGTTTTGCCGGGCCCAATTTTCCAATTCCGAACCGGAGATATAGTGCAATGGGTTTCGGGTTTTATTAAAACCAATATTCGTAGAAAAAACTTCCGTCAGCCAGGTGCCTTTGTGGCGTTCGGCGAGATCGCGGTCGCCATCCCTTACGAGCAGCATGCCCCCGGGGGCCAGATGCGTCAGACAGCGGTTGAGCAAGGCCCATTGCTCTTCGGGCAAGAGGTAGTGCAATACGTCGGCCAGCACAAAAACGTCGCTTTCTTCGAGCGGGTGAGCGGCCACATCGGCCTGTACAAAACGCAGCCTGTCGTTCTTATCGGCGCAGTTGTTGGCCACCGCTATTTTGTCTTCGTCGTAGTCTATCCCGGTAATGGTGCGCTGATCGGATAAAAACGAGAGCATATACGCCAGATATCCGTATCCGCAGCCGATGTCGGTAATGCGCGCTTGTGCCGGTATTATTTTATTAAAAATATCGTAATAACCCTCCATGCGGGTTTTTATGCGGGTATACCATTCCAGCAGAGGGCCTTTGTAAATGTAATTTTCTATCAGTTGGCGACGGTAATAATAAGGTGTCTTGCAGCTTTGCTGAAAACCGGCGTATTGCTGGCGGTAAAACGCGTTGATTTTTTTGGCGCGGGTGGTATAGTCTGAGCCAAAGCGGGGGTCGTCGTAGCTTATGCGTTCACCGATGCGCACGGTGAGGTCGTTGGTTTCGCCCCAGAAGCGCTCGCGCCGCAGGAAGCGCCCTGTGCCGTGCAGGTAGATAGGCAAAATATCCATCTGCAATTGCTCGGCCAGGTAAAAGGCGCCCTTGTGAAAACGCTGTACTTCTTCGGTTTCCGAGCGGCTGCCTTCGGGGAAGATAGCCACGTGATAGCCGTTGGCCACTCTTTCTCTGAGCTGGGGTAAAATGACGTCGAGGCCTTTGGATACGGTGAAGAAGTCGGCCAGCCTGACGACAAAGTAGTATAGCGGAAAATTGTACACCCAACCTTTGGTCAGTATGATGAGTTTTGGCGAAAGCCCAAACATAATGGGCGTGTCGATATGCGACTGGTGGTTGCTGATCACGATAGCCGGGCGCGAAAAGTCTTCACCGGTTTCGTTGATCACCCGGCGGTTGGGGAAAAAGCTGAACCAGATGTAAAACCGCGATAACTGGCAAATAAACCAGTGCAGGATGTATTTGCGCCGCTCGCGCCCCAGGAAAAATAAGGGGAACAATACTGTACCTACGACGGTAACGATGACCGATCCGATTATGAGCAACAAATATACCGAGAGGGTTTTCAGAATATTCGACAAGGTGCGCGGGTAGTCGCGACGCCGGCCATTTTTATCAAAAAACAACCAGCGGAACAACCAGGGCTCGATGGTAAAAGCCAACAGCAGTGAGGAAGTTACACCTATGATTGACAGCGCTGCTACCGATTTCAGGGCAGGGTGTTTGGCAAAAATCAATACGCCAATGCCAACGAGGGTAGTTAGCGCCGATATAAAAACAGAGGTTTTGAAAGCGCCCGAATGCTGCACGCCGTATTTGTAGTCCTGCAATAACCCCCGCATCACGAATATACTGTAATCAATGCCTACGCCAAATACGAAAGTGGTAATGATGATATTGATGATGTTAAACTTTAGGTCGAATACATGCATAAGACCCATTGTCCAAAACCAGCTCAAGGCCAAAGGCGTAAAGGCGATAACGGCCAATTCTAAACGGCCGAAGCCCAGGTGGAGAATGACAAACACCAACAATAGGGAAATGACGACCAGCTTATTGAAATCCTGTCCGAGAATTCCTACAAATTTGCCGATCATGTATTCTTTATCGAGAATATTTACGTGCGGCCTGTCGTGATAGGTAGCATACACCGCCGATTTAGCGCCCTGTTCGAGTCGAAGTAAGGTGAGAATAGTCACAAAGCCTTCTCTGTTGGAAATATAGTCGCTCAAAAACAAGTCGACCAAGGGGGCAAAAGCCGTTCCAGGATCCTGGGGTTCAAATTTCCGGTCGAGCAAGGCGTAAAACTCCTGGAAGGCATCATCCCGGAATTGGAGCGCCGAGGCAGTTTTGTCGATACCGGATTTGACGAGTTGCTTGCGGTCTGCGGTCCAGAATTGGTTCCAGCGGTCTATTTTGGCTTGCTGAGCTTCCCGGGTAAGCAGCAGCCTGCTCGCGGAGGTATATTCTTTACGAATCCCTCTTTTTTGAGCGAGTCGGCAATTTGGGCAATAGCGGCGTTGCGCTCGAGCGCTTCGTCCAGATTGCTGCCACTGGTTACCAGATACACCCCCCGCATGGTAGCGCTGGTAATGCGGTTGAGCCGGTTTTCTGCCGCAATCACCTTATCCGACATATAATTGACCTTGTTGAGGTCGCGCTCAAATTCTACTTTGCCGGTTTGGAAAGCAAAAAACACGGAAGCCGCTAATATAACCCACATTAATCCGCGGTTGCGATCCCAGGGATACGTGGCGATGGCATCGAGAGGTTTGCGTTGTAATTGGGCGCCGGTTTCAGCAACCGATTTACCCACTACTACCGGCAAAATGAGAAGGGCGGAAAAGGCGGTGCCCAATACGCACAGGGCGGCAAATAATCCCAGGTCGTGGAGCGCTTCCGATCGCACGGAATACAAACAGAGAAAAGCGCCGGCTGTCGTCAGACTGCAAAGCAATAAAGGCAGCACCAGGTCGCGGATCATGTGCTGTACGTTGCCCGAACTGCGATAGTGCGTGAATACATGCAGCGAATAGTCGACGGTAATGCCCAGTAGCATTGACCCTATTCCTACCGAAATAATGGATACTTCCCCTTTGACCAGGTACAACACGGACAAGGCTACAGCCGCACCAAAAACAATAGGAAGAATGATGTAAAAAAAGATCAGCGGGCGCCGGAAAAAGTAACCGATCAATAAAAACAGAAAAAGAAAAGCGACGGAAATAGTTCCCGTCACATCGCGCCTGATCTGGGTGGCGTTGTCAACTGCTACCGCCATGGCGCCGAAATATATGGTTTCGATGCGCTGCTGGACGGCATCCGATGCGGCAGCGGTTAGCGCATCTATCTTGCGCAACATGCGCTTGTTGATCAGGGTCTCCTTCGACGATTGTGCAGGAGTGATAAAAAACAATAGGTTGCGATAGTCTTTGGTGACAATATAGCCGTCTACCAGTGTGTAATTTTCGTCCAACTGGAACGACTGCAGCCGGTCGAGCCCCAGCCGGGTAATACTCAGCGGATCGCGTAATATATATTTTTTAAAAAATGACCCGCCGGGCGTCATCAAAGAGCGGTAGGCTCCCTCTATTTGCGACGGTATTTCGCCTGGCTGTAGTTGTTTTTCAATCTGCCGGTAGTCGTCGTCTTCTAAAAAAAGAGGCAAATTTTCGTACAGCACATCGTAAACTTCCTGAAACCGGCTTTCATCAATCCGGTAAACTATGCGGCGCAATTCGGTAGAATCGAGTGTTTTTTCCAGGGTATCTACCAGCGCGTCGCAATAGGCGATGAGTTCGTCGGGATTTTCGGGTTGGTAGGTGGAATCTTTAAAAGTGACCAATACCACCAGCCTGTCGGAAAACTCCGAATTTTCGATAAGTTTGTTCATTTCGCCCACCTCAGGGTCGAGGGGCATGATCTTGGAGATGTCTTCTTCAAATTGCAGGCGAAGGCTAAGCCAAACGGCTATCCCCATAAACCCCGCTAAAAGCAGGCCGAATAGCCACCTGCGCGACTTAAAATATTCGTATACCCTGATAAAAAATTCCGACATGGCTTAAGTTTCACTCACCGTTACATCTATTGTAAAAAGGGGCTTCGGCATCAGCCGGCCCCTTTTTACGCGTCCTGATCACCAGGACAAATATGCTAATTCAGCCCGTTTTTGCTAAAGCAATGGCTATTTATTTTTTTTCAGCCATTTGCCGTAATCTTCTTCCAATTGCTCTAAAACGGCATATACTGACCCTGCCCAAAAGTTGCGAAGGCCGAAACCGCGGGCATCTCCCGAATATTTGCGTGTGAGTACAACTTCTCCGCTGGCGATGTCAAAAAAAGTAACCCACATGTGGCCGGAAGTAGCGCGCTTGTTCAAGCTTTCCATTACAAATACCAGCCCCAGGCCTTCTTTGAATTTTTCGCTTTTGTACGCCTTTACGATTTTCTTGACGTCATCTTCCTTGAGCGAGTAGTCGTTTTCAGTAACCAGTTCGTTTTCGTTGGGCAGCTTGTTGCGTTCTTCGATCACAGTCGTTTCGTACTCCAAGCCGGTTTTGCGGAATGTCTTTTTGATGTTGTACTTGTCGGCTTCATCGATGATGAGGCGGTTCCAGGCGCGGAAAAACCGGTTCTTGATGTCGTAAGGATCTGAAAAACCTTCCGATCCGATCAGTTTCACAGCAGAAAAGTCGAGTCCATACCATACCACAGTAGAAGGCTCTGCCACTTTTTTGTCGCCAAAAGGTTGAGCCTGTAAGGCCGTAAAGGCCATGAGCATGAAAAAGGTGGATAATGCGAGTTTCATTTTTTATGAGCGTTTATGAGAGTTTATGGGGGTTTATGAGGGTTTATGAAGGTTGAAAATTATAAACCCTCATCAACCTTTATAAACCTTCATCAACCCTTTAATCAAAGTACTTTCTTCATAATAAACTTCCCAATCTCCTTACCGCATTTGGCATAAGATTCCTGGAGGCGGTAGCCGGTGTCAAAATCGAAGCCCCAGGCATCCTGGCCGGGTACTTTTTTCATTCTGGCCTTAGCGGCCACTTTTGACTGATCTTTGGTGTCCACAAACCATACTTCGACGTTGATATGAGCCGGGCGGCGCATAATGCCGACGTTGAAGCCGGGTTCGGTATGGGTTGTTTTCAACACAAGCGTATAGGGCGCTGCGTCTTTGTTGCTCACTTTGATTTTGCCTTCGAGGTACTCGTTGATGAGCTCCTGAAATTTGGGTTCAAAGCGCTCTTCGCGGTCGGCTACCCATTTTTTGGCCCAACTGTCGCCCGTTCCGGCTTCGTCCTTGTTCATTTCTTTGACTTTCTTGTCAATGTAGTCCTGTTCCTTGTCAAAATCGCCTACGCTCATGTCCTCGTAGTTGTAAATTACGTTGAGCGTTTTCTGGTCTTTCAGAAAATTTAAATTACCTTCGTACAAGTCGAGTTTTTGGGCGGTGACTGTAGTGTAAAGCCCCAGCATAAGCAATAGGAAGCTCCACTTAATAGCTGTCTTCATAATGGAAATTGTTTGTTTTGATGATGTAAATGTCCGACCAATATACGCCAAAAAATAGCTATTCCGGACTGGCGAAGGTCGCTTTTAACGGATATTTAAACTTTTAATATAATTTATGATTAACGACGCCGATGTAATTGTGATAGGCTCGGGCGCCGGCGGGCTTGCCAATGCGCTCTGTCTGGCCCGCGCCGGTAAAAAGGTAATTGTACTCGAACAACACTACGTGCCGGGCGGCTGGTGTCAGAGTTTTTATGTGGACGGCCACCGCTTTAGCCCAGGCGTGCATTACATCGGAGCCATGGATATAGGCCAGGACGGCAGTCGCATACTCGAAGGATTGGGCATAGCCAACGACCTTACTTTTTTCAGACAAAATGCCAAAGGCTACGACCACTGCCAGGTCGGTAAGGAACGCTTCGATATGCCCGCCAATCTCAACAGGCTCATCGAAAATATGCAGCAGCGCTTCCCCGCCGAACGCCGCAATATCAAACGCTATCTCCAACTTGTCAATCTGGCCCAACAGGAACTTCACGTGGTGGCCGACCTGGAAACGTTTACCGATTTCCTGACGGCCCCCTACCGCATGCGCCACCTGGGCAAACACGCCTTGTTTAGCACCCAAAGGGTAATCGACAGGTACCTCGACGACCCCCTGCTCAAGGCTTTTCTCAATATGCAATGCGGCAACCACGGCCTCCCGCCCAACAAAGCGGGTTTTGCCCTGCACGCCGCCGTGATGGGCCATTATTTTAACGGCGGCTTCTACCCCGCAGGCGGCGGAGGCGGCCTCGTCAAGGCGTTTACCCGCGCCATCAAACAATACGGCGGAGAGGTGCTGACTCAGGCCAGGGTAACCAAAATTCTCGTGCGCCACGATAATGGAAACCCCATACTTACGGCGTACAACTCGACGACGGACGCCAAATCCTGGCGCCCATTGTGGTGTCAAATGCCGACCCCGGCAAGACTTACCAGCTTATAGACAACGAGTTTTTGAGCCCCAAACTGCTCAAACGCCTCCAACGCACTACTTATTCGGTCGCTTCGCTCAATATGTTCCTGGTGATCGACGGCGATCTGCGCCAGATGGGACTCGATTCGGGCAATGTCTGGTACGCCGCCCATTCCAATCTCAACGAAGTATACCGGCAACTTCTCGAAGACGACCCGCTGGCTACCGACGAGTTTCCCGGTATGTTTATTAGCTCGCCCTCGCTGAAAGACCCCACCAGCTACGACGGACGCTACCATTCGCTCGAAACGGTGACGTTTATTCCCTATTCCCGCTTTAGCGCTTTTGAAAAAAGCATTACCGGCCAACGCCCCGAAGCCTATAACCAACTCAAAAAACAACTCGCCGAAAAGGTACTGCGCACGCTCGAAGGCCGCATACCCGGCATTCGCGATGCTATCGTTAAATGGGAGTTGGGTACGCCGCTTACCAACAGCTACTACGTTGAAGGCACGCTGGGCAATTGCTACGGCACCGAAAAAGTGCTCGGCCAAATGGGACCGTTTGCTTTTCAAGCCAAAACGCAGGTGGGAGGACTATATCTCTGCGGCAGCAGTACGCTGTCGCACGGCGTGATGGGCGCTACCAATTCGGGCATCAATACCGCCGCACAAATACTGGGCGTTCGCCGCCCGCTCGATCTGCTGACCAATGACCCCAGCCAGGAACTGCGCGTATACCCCGCAGAACACCCCGAAAGCTGGCCGGAATGGGTAGTAAAAAAGGCGGCGGTGAAAAGCCGCCGGGTTAGAGAGGGTGGGAGTGTGAGAAAGTGAGAGGGAGAGATTTTTCCCTGATCCCACACTCTCACCCTCTCACTCTCCCACCCTCCTATACGCGGCCTTCTTATTCGTAAATCTTGACGCGCTTCGACAAAGATCCAAGCGCACGCTCGCCATGGTCGCGTACGAAGGGGTTGCTGGTATCCCATACATAACCTGCCAATACAGAGCAGATTTTGCGTTTGATCTCGGGATTGGCGCTATCGTGCGAAAAGAAGAAGATATCCTGCAAGTCGCCTTCGTACCAGCGGTTGACGTATACGCGGAAGGTCTCCACCCCCTGGTGCATGTGCTGCACGTATTCGGTGGCCCAGTCGATGACTTCTCCATTGAGATGGCGCTTGACCAGCTTGGCGGCTACGAGCCCCGACTCAGTAGCGAAGGTCACGCCCGATGAAAATACGGGGTCGATAAATTCAGAGCTGTTGCCCGTAATTACGTAGCCGGGGCCGTACGATTGTTTGACAGATGCCGCATAGGCATTCATCATCCTTCCCGGTATTACGTTGTCCTGGTCGTGAAAGCGCTCCCATACAAACGGTACGTCTTTCATCATATTGATCAGTTGTTCTGCTTTGTCTTCCGTGTTATACATCGCGAAGAAATCGGGGTTGCCGGCAAAACCCACCGAGGTAATTCCATCAGAGAAGGGGATGACCCAAATCCAGATATCGCGGCGATGGATCACAAAGGTGATACGCTCGCCAAGGATGCCGGAGGGTCGGTTGCGGTCGGTAAAATGGCCGAATACCGCCGACCGGGGCGCCATCACGGAGGGTTTCTCGAGTTGGAACATACGCGGCATCACGCGGCCGTAGCCGCTGGCGTCGATGATAAACCTGGATTCAATCTGGGTTTCCGAGCCGTCGGCGTGTGTTACCGTGGTGAGCTGGCTATCTGCACCTTTCTCAATTTGGGTGACGGCGGTTTCAAACTCCACGTCAACGCCCCAGGAGGCTATCGTATCGATCAATACTTTATCAAAATGGCCGCGGGGCACCTGCCAGGTCCAGGTCCAGCCCTGCGTATATTGTTCGCCAAAATCAAACCAGCAGTCCCTGCCGTCGCGGATAAACCGGGCGCCGCGTTTGATCTGGTAATTCTGGGCTTTGAGGGTGTCCATGAGGCCCACCTCGTCGAAATGCTCCATGCAGCGGGGCAACAAGCTTTCGCCGATGACAAAACGGGGAAAGCGCTCTTTTTCTACCACTTTGATTTTCAAGCCGTCGCGATGCAATTGTGCCGCCGAAACACTGCCCGAAGGGCCGGCTCCGATTACCAACACGTCAACTTGTTCTTTCTTTGCCATTGTTTTTTATTTGTGAACAGTGAACGGTGAACTGTGAACAGATCAAGGAGCAGTTCACGGTTCACTGTTCACCTCTCATCAATTAATTTGACCTCCTTTCTCGACATCGGAGGGAATTTTAGCTGCTGAATATGCGCCGCTGAGCTAAACGAAATTTGGGGTGTCAATCGCACCTTTTGGCGAAAAACGGCTTCAATTTTTTTTCTGACTTCCTCGGAAGGCGTTGGCGTGGCAATATCCACGTATACTTCGTCGGCGCCTACCTCATTGGAGCGTAAAGTTATAACGTATTCTTCAACTTCGCTAATGCTATTCAACACTTCAAACAAGGCGGGCGGATATAAGGTGGTGCCCTTGTATTTGATCATTTGTTGTTTGCGGCCCACCACCGGACCCAGGCGCAGGGTTGTCCTGCCGCAGGCACAAGGCGCGGCATGGTAGCGGCACAGGTCGCCGGTTTTAAATCGCAACAGGGGCATGGCTTCTACGCCAAGCGTGGTAATGGTCACTTCCCCTATCTTCCCTTCTCCTACCGGCTGGTTGTCGTCGTCGAGCAATTCTACAATGAGCAATTCGGGGTGGTGATGCCCCCCTGCCCCGTGTTCGCATTCGGTAAAAGCCGTGCTCATCTCCGTAGATGCGTAGGTAGAATACAGGGCTATACCCCAGCGGTCGGTAAGGCGTTGCCCCAGCACGTTGAGGCTGAAATCGTCATTCCGGATGGGCTCGCCGATGCAAACGGCGCTTTTTACGCTGCTTTGCCGCAAATCGACGCCCTGTGCTTCGGCATAATCGATCAATTTTACCAAAAAAGAAGGCACCGCAATCAGTACAGTGGGTTGGATGCGATGGATGGTGTCGAGTTGAAAACCCGGACTGCCCACCCCGGCGCGCACCACGCCCGCGCCCATTTGGCGAATGCCCATAAAATATGCCAGTCCGGCCATAAAACGCTTGTCGAGGGTCACCATGAGTTGGTAGATGTCGCTGGGCGTACCGCCGGCGCAGGTGAGCGACAAATATTCGTTGTAAGCCAGGCGCTGCAGGTCGGCTTCGGTGGCAGCGAAAGTTAGAGGGTCGCCCAGGGTACCCGAGGTAGTGATGTAGTCTACCACCGATTGGCGGGGCACGCACAGGAAATCCCAGTTGCGGTGATGCAGGTCGTCTTTGACTGTGACGGGGATACGCCGCAGATCCTCCAGGGTATGTATTGAATGGATATCGATAGCGTGTTGGGCAAAAAGGTCGCGGTAATACGGAGAGTGGGCTTGCAAATATGGCAGCAATTCCCTGAGCCGGGCTTCCTGGAAAGCCTGGATGTCAGGTGCTGAGCTTTTTTCGATGTCGGGAATTGACTGATTCATTTACCTCATTGGGTACGTTACGTGGCGCTAATGTAAAGTTTACTTGGCGACGGGAGAAGAGGCAGCGGGAATATTTTGGACTTTACGACTGTACGACTTTACGACTGTACGATTTTTATTACCAATTCTGGGTTTTGATCAAATCTATCGTATTTTTGCGATTAAATAAAAAAACTGCCATGCCGTTGCACAAAAAGAAAGCGTTTGGACAGGAAGAACAAGAGCTTGCCGACCTGGCAAAAGCGCTGGCACATCCGGCCAGGATTGCTATATTAAAAGAACTGGCCAAGCGCAAAAGCTGTATCTGCGGAGAAATAGTAGAGGTACTCCCATTAGCGCAAAGCACGGTTTCTCAACACCTAAAAGAGTTACAACAAGCCGGATTAATCAAAGGCACAATCGACGGCGTCAAATCGTGCTATTGTATCAATCCGGAAGCATTCAAAAAAATGGAGGGCATGCTGAATGCCTTTTTTACCATAACCATCAACGATCCCTGTTGCTAAATAAATTAACATAACTGTTTAGAAGGGTTTAGCGATTGGGTTTAGCTGTATGTTTAGAAAACTAAACCCTAACGCTAAACTGCGAATGCACTAAACCCTATCGCTAAACTGCCGAAGGCTCTAAACCCTATCGCTAAACTGCGAATGCACTAAACCCTATCGCTAAACTGCGAATGCACTAAACCCTAACGCTAAACTGCGCATGCACTAAACCCTACTAAACAGTTACAAATTAACACCTGAATATGAGCGCTAATGATTGTAATCCCGCTACCGGGCGTAAAAAACTGTCTTTTCTGGACCGTTACCTGACTTTATGGATATTTCTAGCCATGGCCATAGGCGTGGCATTGGGGTATTTTATCCCTTCCACTGGCGATGTAATCCATTCCATGTCGAGCGGCACCACCAACATACCGCTGGCCATTGGGCTCATCCTGATGATGTACCCGCCGCTGGCCAAAGTCAAATATGAAAAAATGGGCGAGGTATTTCGCAATACCAGGGTGTTGGGCGTATCCCTTCTGCTCAATTGGGTGATAGGGCCGATACTCATGTTTGCGCTGGCCGTAACCTTCCTGCACGGCTATCCGGAATACATGGTGGGCCTCATCCTCATCGGCTTAGCCCGTTGTATCGCCATGGTCATCGTGTGGAATGAATTGGCGGAAGGCAACCGGGAGTATGCTGCGGGACTGGTAGCGCTCAATAGCATTTTCCAGGTGCTGCTGTACAGCGTATATGCCTGGGTATTCATCACCGTGCTGCCGCCGTTATTCGGCATGAAAGGGTTGGAAGTCAACGTAACAATTGCTCAAATTGCGGAAAGCGTGGCCATTTATCTGGGCATTCCCTTTGTGGCGGGCATCATAAGTCGATTTGCGTTGCTAAAATGGAAAGGAGAGGAATGGTTTCAGGAGAAATTCGTCCCATTCATTTCACCCATCACCCTCGTAGCTCTTTTGTTTACCATCGTGCTCATGTTTAGCCTGAAAGGCGAATTGATAGTAAATATTCCGCTCGACGTACTGCGCATAGCCTTACCGCTTGTCATATATTTCGCCATCATGTTTTTGGTGAGTTTTTATTTAGCCAAATCACTTGGCGCCGATTACTCCAAAAATGCCTCCATTTCTTTCACGGCTGCGGGCAACAACTTTGAATTGGCCATTGCCGTAGCCATCGGCGTTTTCGGCATCAATAGCGGCCAGGCATTTGCTGGGGTCATTGGGCCGCTGGTAGAAGTGCCTGCGCTGATAGCGCTGGTCAATGTCGCGTTTTGGCTGCGGAAAAGATATTATCCCACTTCCACAACAATCGAACAAGCCTAATAACCGCGTAACAATGCCATTAAGTTAAGCTCTTTGTTTACTAAACTTTTGGAAGTTTAGTAAACATGTACACCCCATGAAAGCAACTTAATGACATTGATCCGCAGAATGCCGTAGGTGACTATTGTCACATGAGTATGTTGACAATAGTCACCTTTTTTGCGCAGCCATTCATCGTAAATTTACGATAAATGAAAACCCTCTCCTGTTAGGTCAAGGCTTATAAATATTTACTATTATGAAAGACATCAAAATACTGGGCACCGGCTGCCCGAAATGCAAGCAAACTACCGCCATCGTGGAAGAAGCGTTGAAAAGGCTCGGCATCGATGCTAAGGTTGAAAAGGTCGAAGACATCGTAGAGATCATGAAATACAACGTGCTCTCCACCCCTGCCGTGGTAGTCGACGGCAGCGTGGTCTTCAAAGGCAGGGTGCCTTCGGTCAGTGAAATGGAAAACATCCTAACGCGCTAATCAAAACTCTCTCAACCATGAAGAAGCTATTCCAATATTGGCTAATGGCGGCTGTTATAGTATTGGCTACTGCCCCTACCCTCTCTGCCCAAAACAAACCCGCCAAACAACCCGCATCCACCAACCGCGTGGAGGTGCTCGACTTCCACACCGACCACCGCTGTAATACCTGCCTCGAAATCGAACGACTGACGCGCAAGGCGCTTGCCGACCACTACGCCAAAGAGATAAAAAGCGGCAAAATCACCTTCCGCCTCATCAACGCCGACGACAAGTCCAACGCCGAAATTGTAAAGAAATTCCTGGCCTTCGGCACTACGCTTATCGTGTATTCGAACAGACAAGGCAAAGAAAACCACGTCGACCTGACCAATTTTGCTTTTATGAATTACAATAAGGCCGACAAGTTCAACGCCGGATTGCGCAAAGAAATTGACGCAGCGCTCAAAACCATTCAGCCATGATCGAATGGCTGCAATCGCTGGCCCAAAGTCAGGATTTTCCCTGGCTTTCGGCATTGGCGCTCGGCTTGCTGACGGCCATCAGCCCTTGTCCGCTGGCCACCAACATCACCGCGACGGCCTTTATCGCCAAGGGCTTTACCGAAAAACGAAAAGTACTGTGGAGCGGACTGCTGTACACGCTGGGCCGGGCAGTGAGTTATGTAGGCATTGCCGTTGCATTGTACATCGGCGCCAGTAAATTTCACGTAGCCCGCTTTTTCCAGGGCAACGGCGAAAAATGGCTGGGGCCGCTGCTCATCGTCATCGGGCTGATCATGCTCAATGTGATTCCGCTGCATTTCAAGGGAAGCAGCTTCGTGCAAAAAATCACCGACCGCATGGGCCGGCAGGGACTCTGGGGCGCTTTTTTGCTGGGCATCGTCTTTGCCCTGGCGTTTTGTCCTTACAGCGGCGCGTTATATTTCGGCATGCTCATCCCACTCACGCTCAACGCGGGTGATGCGTTTTCAATTCCGCTGGTTTTTGCCTTAGGCACGGGTTTGCCGGTATTGTTATTCACCTACCTGCTGGCATTCAGCATGGAGAAGGTGGGCGCCTGGTTTAACGCCATCCAGCGGGTAGAAAAAGTGATGCGCTACGCCGTCGGCGCGGTGTTTTTGATCGTGGGGATATACTATGTCGCGATGTTTGCCGGTTTGCTGAGTTGATTTTGCTTACCAATTAATTATTTCATCATGGAAGCAAAACAAGAATTAAAAATCCTTTTGTTGATTTCTGCTGTATTTGCCGCTGTCTTTTTCCTCCCCATTGAGAGCGCGCGATTTATGACCGCCATGGACGCCACCCTCGACCTCGCGAAGTGGTATGCCCGGGAGCACGTCATCTTATGCCTGCTGCCGGCATTTTTCATCGCCGGGGTCATCTCGGTTTTTGTGAGTCAGGCGTCAGTACTGCGGTATTTTGGCGCGAATGCGAAAAAATGGTTGGCGTATAGCGTAGCTGCTTTTTCGGGCACCATACTGGCGGTTTGCTCCTGCACTATTCTGCCGTTGTTCTCCAGCATTCACAAGCGCGGCGCGGGGCTGGGCCCTGCTATTGCATTTTTGTATTCCGGGCCGGCCATCAATATTTTAGCCATCATTCTCACGGCGCGTATTTTGGGTTTAGAAATGGGCATTGCGCGCACCATTGGCGCCGTGGCATTTAGCATAATTATCGGTGTTGCTATGTCTTTAATTTACCGAAAGGAAGAAAAGCCAAACGCGAAGAGCAGATGAATATCGAATTGCCACCGGAAAACGCCCCGTTTGGCAAACCGCCTTTCACTTCTTCACGCTGGTATTGATTTTGGTATTTGCCAATTGGGGTAGTCCTGCGGGAGACGACCACACCAGTGCGTGGTATTATATCTGGGCTTACAAATGGTATATCACCGGTTTTTTCAGCCTGATGCTGGCTTTTCTTTGGTATTTATTTTAAAAATAAAATGGCACTGGGTATTGGGGGGCGTGGTGGCCACCGTTATTTCTGCATTAATAGCTTCCAGTCCGCTGGTACCCATGCTCGTGGGCATCGCCGCGCTTAGCCTCATCACGCTTAACGACAAAAGCGACGATGAAAACAAAGAATGGACCATTTCCACCTGGGGTTTTGCCAAGCAGATACTGCCCCTGTTGGCCATAGGCGTAGTGATAGCCGGTTTTTTACTGGGCTCCACCCACGACGGCAAGACAATCCCCGGCGTAATCCCGGGCGAGTGGATAGCCTGGCTGGTGGGCGGCAATTCGGTGTTTTCCAACCTGTTTGCTTCCATAGTCGGCGCCTTCATGTATTTCGCCACCCTCACCGAAGTGCCAATTTTGCAGGGGCTTATCGCTTCTGGTATGGGCAAAGGCCCTGCCCTGGCGTTGCTGCTGGCCGGTCCCTCGTTATCGCTGCCCAATATGCTGGTGATACGGGAAGTGCTGGGCACCCAAAAGACGGTGGTTTATGTGGGATTGGTGGTAATAATGGCTACGATCTCGGGGTTGATGTACGGTGCATTTTTTTGACAAGAAGGGCTTGAAGGCAGACTTTGGGACGGTGGGACTTTGCGACTATACGACTATACGACTTTACGACTTAAGCAGATTATTTCGCAGAGTAATCACAGAGGTAAAAAAGCCTCTGCGTGCCTTCCGCCTACAGTCGTAAAGTCGTATAGTCTTACAGTCTAAAAAGTGATCCCGCCAGGAATCGAACCCCGATAGTCCCGCAAAATCCTTGCAGATTTTTTGGCCTATCGGGACCAGTGCCTTCGCCTTACGGCTGCAGGCCCTGGCCTGCGGCTTTGCGGAAAAAGTCTTACAGTCGTATAGTCGTATAGTCTTACAGTCGAAAAAAAGTGATCCCGCCAGGAATCGAACCCCGATAGTCCCGCAAAATCCTTGCAGATTTTTTGGCCTATCGGGACCAGGGCCCTCGCCCCGATAGTCCCACAAAATCCTTGCGGATTTTTTTGTCCTATCGGGACCAGTGCCTTCGCCTCCGGCTTCAGGCACTGGCCTTCGGCTTTGGGCTCTGGCTTGCGGCTTTGCGGAAAAAGTCGTACAGTCGTATAGTCGTATAGTCTTACAGTCGAAAAAAAGTGATCCCGCCAGGACTCGAACCTGCGACCCACTGCTTAGAAGGCAGTTGCTCTATCCGCTGAGCTACGGGACCATTTGTGGAGAGGTTGCTTGAAGCAGCGCAAATATAGGAGAATTCTGGAAGTGATGCAAGTAAGTCGTTACCTTTACCTGCAAAATACGGGTAAAGAATTGTTATGAGCGACGTCAAAATCGAGGCCACTTGGAAAGCTGTATTGGCCGATGAATTTCAACAGCCTTATTTTCAGCAGATTTCTACTTTTTTACACCAGCAGAAGCAAGCCGGCAAGGTAATCTACCCGCCAGGGCCGCTTATATTCAATGCCTTCAACAGTACGCCTTTCGACAAGGTAAAGGTGGTCATCCTTGGGCAAGACCCCTACCACAATCCCGGCGAAGCGATGGGACTTTCGTTTTCGGTGCCCAAAGGCGTGCGCATCCCGCCTTCGCTGCAAAATATTTACAAAGAACTACATGCCGACCTGGGCCTACCCGCTCCCACCCACGGCGACTTAAGCGCCTGGGCCCGCCACGGCGTCTTCCTGCTCAACGCCATGCTCACCGTGGAGCACAACCAGCCCAGTTCGCACAAAGCCATCGGTTGGCAATTTTTTACCGATGCAGTGATAAAAAAGCTCTCCGAACAACGCCAACACCTGGTGTTTATGCTTTGGGGAAATTTTGCCAAAAAGAAAAAGGAGCTCATTGATACGCAACGCCATCTGGTGCTCGAAGCCCCCCACCCTTCTCCGCTGGCCGGCGGCGGCTTTGCCGGCTGCAAGCATTTCTCACAGGCCAATGTTTACCTGGAAGCCCACGGTATTGCCCCGGTGGATTGGGAGGGTGAGAGGGAGGGAGGGTGAGAGGGAGGGTTCCACGCTCTCACACTCTCAGCCTCTCACTCTCTCACCCTCACTACTCTGGTGCTTCCCACACGCGTTGCCTGCTCAAGTCGCAACAAATACACACCCGAGGGCAGAGCCTCCAAATCCAGCCGGGCATCCAGGCGGGGGCCGCCTGGCCAACTTCCCTGCTCCACTACCCTGCCCAGCGCGTCGAGTAATTGCCAGTTGACTGGGTCGGATTCGGTTTTGTCGATTTGTACTTGTACCAGCCCGGAAGTTGGATTTGGCGAAAGCCGGATAAGCTGGCCGGCCAGACTACCGGCCTCTTCAGCCCCCGTGGTGCCTATCACAATTGTGCCCTCGTGATTAATGCCACAGCCATTCGTCCCTGTAATAGTGACTGAAACCGGGTAAACTCCCGGCTGGTCAAACGTAGCCACCACGGGCAGAAAGCTGATGGCAGAATTGCCGTTGATATTCCAGAAAATCTGGTTGAGCGGGAAGGAAGTATTTACAGAAAAAATAACCTGTTCATTGACAGATGCTTGCGTCGGGTAATTGACTGCCGCGTAAAAGTCTACCTCCGGAATATTCAAAGTACCTGTATAAGAGACCGTATCCTGCCCATTGATAGCATACAAGGTTACCTCAAAATCTCCTGCAGAAGCGTAAACATGCAGGGGGTTTATCTCGGTTGATGATTCGCCATCGCCAAAATCCCAGAAGTATTCGTTGGCCCCGATAGATTGGTTCTGGAAGTTGATAAAATTGCGGCAATTGCCGATCTGATAGAGATAGGACGCCTCTATAGGAAATTCGGTACCGCATTCCCACAACAGGCGAAAGCCGGAACCTGTGACGCTGAAGTCGCTGGTAAAGTTCACGAAAGCGACATTGCCTGTGGTATGAAACACAAACGGACCTGGCGAATAGCCCGTCACTGAGCCCAGCAAGGGCGCGCCGAATTCGGGGTCGCCGCCGTATATATTCAGACGGTCGCAGCAGGGTTCCATATTCACGTCGTAAACCCGAATTCGCAGGATGGTGCCGGGGTCGCCCACAATGATCGCATGGCCGTTTTCCTGGCTGCCGTACTCGGAGAGCGGTCCACCCGAGTCGTACATGACGCCCGTGCATTCGCTTGAAAATACCGCTAGTCCGGCAGCAGGCAGTATCAGCGTATCGCAGTACAAACCATCGATGTCGACCGTGAGCAGGTCTTCGCGCAACAGGGTATCGCATCCCAGTACGTTACAGGCGATGAGTTGCACGTCGTAAACGCCGTTCTGCTGATAGATATGCGTGGGTGCCGCTTCTGTGGAAGAACCCCCGTCGCCAAAGTCCCATATGTAATCCGTGGCGCCGTTAATAGTAGTATTCGTAAAGGTCACCGATCCGTCGCAGACATAAAGTCTCATTGGCCGAAAAGCCTGCTTCCGGGAGGTCGATCACCATGAGCTTACGGGTATGGTAAACTTATTCCGCAAGGGGTCGTTGCTGGTCCAGGTCAAATCGTAGTGGTATACGCCGGCAGTTAAGCTATCTGTATGAAAAGTAAAACCACTGCCCCCGACTCACCGGCTGGCAGCGTACCGCCTGGTTGATCGGCAGAAGCCAGGCTGGAAACTGCCGCCCGCTCAACCATCGCGTTGCATTGAGCAGCAAACGCGGGTATCAACAGTCGATTCGACGTAGTCGTAACCGACAAAACCTGAGCGGCCTTCGCCGTTGTATTCGTATGCCAGCAAGGCTAAAGAGGATTCTTCACTGATTATACGATGGAAATTATTCGATACATTGCCGTAAGTAACCCCGTACAGGTGGCTTACCGGCTGTAGAGGAAAGTTTACCCCCGACATGATGGGATGCCCGTCTTCGTGTAATACCTGGATGTCGGTGTTGCCATTTGCTGCATAGAGATAATAATACCCGCTCATAGCCGAAGTTACCGACATAATATCGCCGTAAGGCCTGCCGAGAAACAGCGCGCCGCCACCCGATTGCAAATAATTGTATATAGTGCCTGCCCATGCCATATACAGCCACACATCAGTAAAATCCTCGCGCGGGAACAACAACAGGTCGTAGTTGTCAAGCGCGCCCGGTTCAGTGGGGATGCTTTGAACTTCGGTGACCCTCACGCTGCTATCGCGCAAGATATCCATAGCTTGCGTATAGGCGGCGGGCAATCGCAAGGCCAGCACGTCGAGTGTGCGGTTGAGGGCAGGGCCGTCCTGGGGGATGTCGTAGATAAGCGTGCCCAATCCTGTATTTTCAATAGTTACGTACATCGTACTATCCTGTCCGCGAGCCAGCGTTACGCATAGTGAATCGGGCGTTAACCTTATTTCGGAGGGGTACTCTGCCTGGGCGCGCACGTAGACCAGCTTGCTGCCTTGGGTACTTTGAATTTCGATGAGTTCAAATATTGGGCCGGGAGCGTTGGGGGTCAGTCCAACAAGCACATTCAGCGAGTCGAAGCCCTGTATAATCCCGTATTCGGGCTCAATAGACAGAAGTGGGGAGGGCGAGCTAATCTGTGTAACCAGCAGCGATTCCGAACCTACATTTGACAAACCCAAGTGTTGTTCTACTTCGAGCCCCACGTATACCTGTCCAAAATCGAGCGTATCGGCATCGACGCGCAACGCGGCGCCGGGTGTTACCGTCATTACAAAGGGACTTCCACATAAGGTTGGTTTTGTGAATTGTTGGTCACCAATACCTTACCCGTGTAATCGCCCGGCAACAAGCCCTCTGCGTTGAAGACCACATCAACCTGGGCCGCTTGCTGCGCGGAGACGGCGCCCGACTGCGGCAAAAATGTGATCAATTGCTCCGTGCCCTCGCTTGTAAAGGCAGAAACCGCATCAAAATAAGACACCGTAGAATCCCAGTTGCTGAGTTGCAGTCGGGTTATACCCACGGTTTCTATAAACCAATTAAAATTGTCCTGTACCAATTGCCCGTCGATATACAGGTCGAAAGTGTGCAGCAGGTAGTCAATATTTTTACATTCTACATGGTGCCACTCATTAAGGGCCATGGGCAAAACCAGCGTAGTATTTCCAATTACATTTACATTGTAATGCTGCGTAAACCCGTCGTACCAGCAATTGAGCAAGATGCCGAACGGCGCCCAGAGGCGGAATACGGCGCTAACTCCGCCGGTTGTAACCGGTTTTACCCAATAGCCTAAGTATTGGTATTGGGTAGGCGTTACATCGTACAACAGGCCGGTATAATCTATGGTAGCCCCGCCTGTAAGTTTCAGCACCTTGTTGCCTTGTGGCGCTTCGGGGTCTGCCACGGCTTCGGCGAGGTATTCGGGAGTGACCGTAAAATCCAGGGGTGTGCTTTCAAAACTTTCCCAGAATACTGGCAGCCCCAGTCCCGATTCGGGTTGAAAATCCAGTTCAAAGGTCAAAGTCGACCCGCCGGTATTCGTAAAAGTCAGCGCTGTCGTATCCAGGCTGCCGCTGGGTAGCGTCACGGCCAGCGTATCGGGTGAAAAATCAAATGTAGTGGGCTCCACGCCAATTCCCAGGAGGCTGATGGTCGAAGTACCGATAGTTGATAACACCGTCAGCGTACCGGTAGCCGGGCCCAGGGTTAGCGGCGAAAAGAAGACTTGTATGGCGAGCGTATCGCCGGGTTCGACAATAGCAAACTGGATATTTTCAGCAAACACTGCCGGCGTAGCAGAAACATCGGTAATGATATAGGCAGCATCGCCGGTATTCGTTACCTGCATCGTCAGCGTGCGGCTTTCGTTTACAAAAACCTCTCCGAAATCGAGGGTAGTAACCGAAAAGACCGGTTGAGGTCCTGCGAAGGCTTTCAAAGCGACAAATAAAAAGAAGGCCGACAGCGTTAGCGGTTGGAGCGCGTTGGGATAAAGTTTCATTTTTTTTATTGAGTTTTCCGGGAATAAATTTAGCTCAGCATTGGCAATTAAACACCCATAGGGCAAGAGATTAACATTTGCCGCCCAACTACGCTTCTTTGTCATACCCGCAGAGTATCTGCACACGCCACGCTACCCCCGTTGTCTGAGTCACGATTTCCGGATTGATTCAATTCAGGACGTGACTTGGAGTCACATCCTGAATTATCCATGCAGGGGTATTGAAGAAAAGCCTTGCCTTTGATGTTCGTTTCGACTACGCTCAACGAACGGCTTAGTAGGCCGGGGACAGTCGAAACGAGCATTCCCGGCAGCACCAGTTCTCCTCCTCAATGCATCGCCGCAATGCCCGGCAGTTCCTTGCCTTCGAGGAATTCCAGCATCGCGCCGCCGCCGGTGGAGACGTAGCTCACCTGGTCGGACAGGCCCATCTGGTTGACTGCGGCTACCGAGTCGCCGCCGCCGACGAGCGAGAAAGCGCCTTTGCTGGTGGCCTGGGCTACCGCTTCGGCGATGGCCTTGGTGCCGCCGGCGAAGTTGGGCATCTCGAAAACGCCTGCGGGGCCGTTCCAGAGGAGTGTTTTGGAGGCCAGGATCACATCGGCGAATTGGCGGCGGGCCGCCTCTCCGATGTCGAGGCCCATCCAGCCGTCGGGGATGGCTTTGCTGTTGGCTGTGGCGTGCTGGGCGTCGTTGGCGAAGGCGTCGGCTATGACGGAGTCTTCGGGCAGGAGCAGCTTCACGCCTTTGGCTTTGGCCTTGTCGAGCAGTTGCAGTGCCGTGTCGAGTTTGTCGTCTTCTACCAGCGAGTTGCCTACGCTACCGCCCTGGGCTTTGAGGAAGGTATAAGCCATAGCTCCGCCCACGATGAGGTTGTCGACGAAGTCGATGAGGCGCTCGAGCAGCATGATTTTATCCGACACCTTGGCGCCGCCGATGATGGCCGTGACGGGCCGGTCGGGGTTGTCGATCACGCGGGTGGCGTTGTCGATTTCGTCCTGCATCAGGAAGCCGAAACCTTTAGCGCCTTTGTCGAAGTATTTGGCTACGACAGTCGTGGAGGCATGCGCGCGGTGCGCAGTGCCGAAAGCGTCGTTGATGTATACGTCGCCCAACTTGGCGAGCTGAGCCGAGAAGTCTTCGTCGCCTTTTTCTTCGCCTTTGTAAAAGCGGGTATTTTCGAGCAGGAGCACTTGTCCGGGCTGCAGGGCAGCAGCGGCTTGTTCGGCCACGGGGCCCACGGCTTCTTCGCAGAAAGCGACGGGCACGCCCAGCAGTTCGGAGAGGTGGCCTACGAGGTGGCGCAGCGTAAAGCGCTCTTTATCCAGACTCCCATCGGGCAGCAGTTTTTCAGCGGCCTGTCGAGGTGCGACATGAGTATGGCCGAACCGCCGTGCCCCGAGGATGTATTGTATGGTAGGCACCGCCGCGCGAATACGGTTGTCGTCGGTGATGTGGTATTGTTTGTCCAGGGGCACGTTGAAATCGACGCGCACTAATACCTTTTTGCCCTGGAAGGAGATGTTTTTCATGGAAAAGTCTTTGAAAGGGTCTGTCTCGATGAGAGTGGATGAGAGGTTGATGAAGGAGAACAGCGAACCCTCAGAGAACGCTCATAAACCATAGAACCCAGATTTACAACCTGCTACCCTATGGCACAAATCAGCCAGGCGAGCGGAGTAGCCGGCTTCGTTGTCGTACCAGCCTACCACCTTCACCGTATTGCCGATCACCATCGTGAGTTCGGAGTCGAAGATACAGGAGTGGGGGTTGCCCAGGATATCGGCGGACACGATCGGTTCGTCGCAGTATTCGAGCACGCCTTTGAGGGAGGCTTCCGAGGCGGCTTTGAAGGCGGCGTTGATTTCGGCGGCGGTGGCGGTTTTGCGCACTACAGCTGTAAAGTCGGTCACCGAGCCGTCGGGTACGGGTACGCGCATGGCGTTGCCGTTGAGTTTGCCTTTGAGGTGGGGCAATACTTCGCCTACGGCCTTAGCGGCGCCGGTTGACGTCGGCACGATAGACACGGCGGCGGCGCGAGCGCGGCGCAGGTCGCGGTGCGGAGCGTCTTGTATGTTCTGGTCGGCCGTATAGGCGTGGATCGTCGTCATAAAGCCGTTTTCGATGCCCAGCAGGTCGTCGAGTACCTTCACCATCGGTGCGAGGCAGTTGGTGGTACAAGAGGCGTTAGAGAAGATCGCTACATCGGCGGTCACCTTTTCGTTGTTTACGCCCAGGACGATCGTCGGGATGTTGCCTTTGGCAGGGGCCGAGATGATCACCTTGCGGGCGCCTGCTTGCAGGTGCCAGGAGGCTTTATCCTCGTCGGTAAAGCTAACGTCGTTCATTTGCAGCAGGTTGCGGAAGGAGAGTCTTCCGATGCGGCCGAAGCCGTTGATGGCGATTTTTTTTGCCATGGTTATTGTGATTTGATGTTATTTAAAATGTTATTTGAGTGATAATGGCAGGTATTTGCCCGGTATTTATGTTACTTTTATTCACCACAGAGTTAAACGGAGTGCACACAGAGTGACACAGAGCCGGATTTTGACTCTGTGTCACTCCTTTTTACTCCGTTTAACTCTGTGGTAAAAAAATCTCGTCGTACACGCAATTCAGGTTACCCACACTAGTTATCGTACATCAATGAACGCTTACTTAGTGTAAAAATAACAATAATTACTTTATCGTGCAATCGGGGAACTTCATTTATTTGTAAAATGTTTACCCACACAGGCGCCGCAAAGGTAAGGAAATAAAGCCTTCTTCAAAACCAAAATTTTTTTTCGGGCTACGGCTTGGAATTATTTGCAGAGGTGTTATCTTTGTCCCGCTTTACTAAAAAGCATACCAAGACGGCCCGTTCGTCTAGGGGTTAGGACGCAGGATTTTCATTCCTGTAACACGGGTTCGATTCCCGTACGGGCTGCCGGTTCGGCCATTCTGGAGAAATCCGGGATGGCCGATTTTTTTTGACTTTACGACTGTAAGACTTTACGACTTTACGATCTCTGCCTTTGGTTGAGCGGAGTCGAAACGACGAACTGCCGACTGCCGACCGCCATCACTCAAACAGCGGCATCCCGCTCTCCATCGGATTTTCCAATTCTGCAAACAGGACGGCAGCGCCTGCGTCGCCTTTGTACAAGCTGTTGTTGCGCATTACCGGCGAATAGGCGTGGCGGAGAATACGGCGGGCCAGGGTTTTGGCTTCTTTAAGGTAGTATTCGTCTTGGGTGGTGCGGTAAATACTCAGCAAAGCATAAGCCTGGCCCGACATGCCGCAGCACAGACTGCCGTTGAGGTCTTCCTGGTCGTTTTCCAGAAAATACCTCACTGATTGTTGGGCATAGGTCAGGTAGCGCTTTTCCAGGGTGACCTTGTACAACAGCATCCACAAAAACGCGTAACCCGCAGCGCCGTGGCACCAGCCGGGCCACGACTCCTCGCCGTTGTTGGTGATATTCCAGCGCAGGTAGCCGTTTTCCTCGATCCGCTGGTCGATCAGCTGATCCAGGCGGGTGTGGAATTGCCCGGGCAAGGTATTACCTGATCGGTGGCGCCACAATAAAGTGGCGTACAATACGCCCGCCCATCCATGAGCGATACCCTTGTAAATGAGTGGATTGTCTTCGCCGATAGCGGAGTAACCATCCAGTGTATTCCAGATTTTCTCCTGGCTTTGATTGCCCAGTTTTTCCACTTCGCGTTGCATCGCCTCCTCACTGCGCAGTAAATCCCACAGCAAGGCGCATCCGATCAGGTTGCTCGACAGTCCGACTGTGACATCCAGGTTTTCGCAGGGCTTGGAGGCTTCGGCGACAAACCCTGAAACGGCGTTGTAAAACCCGTTGAGGTCGCCCATAGCCTTGCTGATCAATGCCTGAACCAGGTGTACGCCGCTAGCGGAGTGGTAGATAGAGGTATGGCCGACCGTCTCCGGCGTTATTTCTATTTCTTTTGAAAAAAAGGCCCGGTCTTCGTCTTTGAGATAGGCGTGGGCCCGGTTGATCCACACATCGGCCAGGGCGAGCAAATCGGGGTTATTTTTGAGGCAGGCCAGGCGGTAAAGCATATAGGCGATGCCGGCGGCGCCGTAATTTACTGAGCAGGTCGGCGGCAATTGCAAGCCGTTGTCGATCAGGGGGCCGTCCCAGCCCAATCGACCCAGTAGCGCCTCGTTGAAAGCCGCCATAGAATACTTGGTTACTTCCAGTGCGGGCTGTTGCCGCTCCATTCGGTTTTTTATCGCCAAAAAGCAATCAGCAAATTCTGCAATAGTGGGAAAGCGATCGGCAGGATTTTTAGATAAACCTCTAAAGATCGCCTTTTCTATGTCGGGGTCGATTTCTAAATCATAGCGGCTAAATGGGATAGGCGCATTTTCGGCAATTTGTTTAAACACCACTTCTTTTTCGAAAGAAAAATCGAGGTATTGACGTCCGGTAAATAGCTGGTAGAGCAAAGCCGAAAGGCCGTATTGTTCGCCTAAAAAAGAAGCTGGCGGCAGTGGCTTGCCGTTGATCATTGCGAAGGCGTATTCGGGTTCAAAAAAGAAACCCACGCCACCTCGGGGGCTATTGTCGGATACCCCTTTAAAACTGGAAATTCCAAAATCGATAATGCTCACCCGACCGTCGTCTGTTACCAAAATATTGCGCGGGTGAATATCGGCGTGTACCACCCCTTTACTATGAATGTAAGCATAGGCATCAAGAATATAGCAAGCGGTTTTGACAAGGAACGAGGCATTGTCGGGATCGGTCAGGTTGCGGTGCTTTTCGGCTTCTTCATCGCAGGGGCTGCCCTCGCGCCATTCCATTACGATGTAGTGATGATTGTCGTATTCGCCATTTTCAATGAGCGCCGGTGTGTACATGCCATCGAGGTGGCGGAGGATGGCGACTTCCCCTTCATAGTTGCGGATAAGCTGTCGATTAAGTCCCGACGTTTTTAATAATTTTAAAACATAAAAAATACCTTCTTTTTTAATTTTATAAACTTCCGTATCCGAAATACTTTGGATTTTAGATACAATTTCATAATCCAAAAAAAAATCTCCCGCCTCAAAAATATCGGGCGTTTTTTTAGTAGATACATCGCCGTCGGTATCGACCAAAAAGCCTTCACCACGCAGCTGTGCCAGCAGCGCAAACGAATGGTCCAGCACCTCTTGCGGCTTTAGCTTGTGCAACACGGCATACCTAAAAATGCCTTCCACCAACGGCTTGGGCGCAGTAAACTCTTTCAGCAACTCGGCCACATCCGCATCAATCACCTTGCTGGTATTGCGGGAATGGTCGAACGTAATCACCACATCGCCTTCCTCGTATTCAAATTTGGCTTTTAGCGCATCGGGCAACTCGGCCACCGGCGTAAAGCGCACATTTTCGGGAAGAACGTAATTTTTGTCGGTCGACATACCGGTTAATTTTGGGAATTAGCAAAAGCGACAGGCATCCAATTCGATGGATCCACGCCCATTAGCGAAAGCTTTTTTAAAATAAAACCGACAGCTTCTTTGTGCGGTATATGCTCACCACTGGACTGTGTGATGGCCACGGCTATTTTATCGGTAATTTCGGCGCGCCAACTGCCGCCTTCCAGGTCTTTTATCACTTCCGCCCTCGGCGGATCAATGCCCCATGACAACAGCCCTTCCTCATCGATCGGGCAGTGAAAGGCACGCCTTGCGGGTGTTCGCAGAAGAGAGCGGCTTTCAGTACATCGGCGGCTTGGGTGAGTTCGTCATAACGGTTAAAATAAACGACCAGCTTATCGGGCCGTAGCACCCCTTCCCTATTAGCGCCCACTTTAAAGCTGACCAACTTAATATGGGGTAATATGTGCAAAAACTGCTGAAAAACCCCGGGCAAGTCATCAATGGTGGGGCTGATATAAATTTTATAGGTAGGCAGGTGGCCATTGTGGATAATACGGGCACTGGTCTTATGCCACGAAATCCAGCCGAATTGCTCCGTCGGCGTCTGTTTCTTCCAGCCGTTCAGCAGTCCTTTGCGCGTATGTGTAGCCACGCGAAGAAACCGCTCGACAGCCCGGCTATCCGTGAGGTGTGAATACGCCGACGGGCCCGCAGGCATCGTGTTGTAGCCATACAAACGCTGGGCGATACGCCTCGAATCGAGGCCGTCCAGTTGCAGCGCATAGCGAATAGCTTGTTCGGAAATAGCGGGAAGACGCCCGCCGGATGGCAGGATGGCGGCATCTTCGCGGTATAATGCGGATTGCGCAGCGGCGCCCGAGACAAACCGGTCGTTGGCCTTCATTTCGAGAATGCCGTCGAGCACAAGTCGGGCCACCACGAGATTCGTCTCGTCGTCGTACGCATTGCGGATAAAATGGGGTAATTGACCTTCGGTTTGCAGGGCGTAATACAGGAGGGCGACATCCTTGTAGGCAATTTTAGGGCTCAAATGACCAGCCTTATCGACAGGCATAAACAACCCATACACCTCCGGATTCGAGAACAGTTCTGCCAGCGCCTTCGGCGCCGACTGAGCTATGCGACTCGTTTCCAGTAGTTCGTATTGCCGGCCAACACGGAAAGTATTGGCCGGCAGGAAGTGGAGTTTCATCGTTCAGGCAGTTATTTCATCTGTCTTTTGAGCAGTTTCACTTCATTCATCGCTGCGCTGAGCTTGTCTTCCAACATCTCCAGATCTTCCTTCGTCTGGGGTTTGAAATTGGCTTCCAGCGCTTTTTCCATTTCTACGATCCATTCCTTGGCGTTTTTCAATTCTTCCAGCATCTCGATATCCCTCAGTTCGAAAATGGTAGGATCAATAGCGCCGCCGCATCTGATCGTGCCGCCGCAATCGGGCGTATAAATCGTGTTGAATGACCCGGCCCAGCATTGTTGGTACATAGTGGAGTTATAGCGTCCGCACGCCGACGCCAATCTAAAAGTACATCCCACCCAGCATATAGCCGGCGATATCTTTTGATTGGCTCTTATGATATCCGTATTAATGGCATTTTGCGCGCCCTCCATCGAAATGACCAGGTCTTTAATTTTGAACGATTTCATGGCATGGAGTTTGAAAAGTCAAATATCAATTTACTGTTCGCCTACACACACTCATGCGATTCGTTTCTGGCACTAAGGAACGTGTCGCAAATAACCTACCTGTTTGGGCGGCCTCTTTTTTCACCATGCTGCGTTGCTTCGTCGGTCACTTAGCTTTGGCTAAGCTCCCTTCTCGCGCCTTGCCTGGTAAAAAAATAGCCTCGCCGAATTCTGGTAAGTTATTTACGCCACATTCCTAAGCTTATTTCATCTGTTTTTTAAGTGCTTTCACCTCGTTAACTGCTGCGTTCAGCTTCGTTTCCAACATATCGAGTTCCTGAATCGTATCAGGCCTAAGACTTTCTTCCAGTACCCTTTCGTATTCTTCGATGTATGCTTTCATCGACTTAAGTTCTTCCAGGTAATCGACATCTCTAACGTCATAATAGGTAGGATCCATAGAACCGCCGCATTTCGTTCCGCCGCAGGTAGGGGTATAGATGGTATCGACCACGATAGACCCTGCAAAACAATTCTCAAAAGGATTAGAATAGTTGTTTTTGCACCAGTCCGAAATCACCAGCGAGCAGCCCTTCATGCAAAACTTAGTTTCAATCCTCGTAGCGATGTGGACCATCTGCTTAGTGCGCGGGCGGCCCTCCATCGAAATAATCAGATCTTTGATTTTGAACGTTTTCATGGCTAGTGCTTGAAGTTGTGACTATACATTCAGCTAAGTCGAAGCGGGGCTTAGCAGGCAGAAAGTATATATATTTTTTTTGAAAATAGCAATGAGATTTGTCATACAATCACCCACACCGCCCCCCACAACCCCCTCCGCATCGGCAACAAAACTTCCTCCCCCCGCTGAACACCCCCAAACTGCGCCGTCCGGTTCTCAACCCGGTACAGCCTGTCCTGATGGTAAAAAAAGAGGTAATAGCCGGTGGGCTTGCCCTTGTCTTCTTTGATAAAGCCGAACAGACTACTGTAAAACGGCTTCTCGGATTCAAAGATGACGGGGGTGGGCACGGTGGGATGCGAACTTAGCAAGCGATTGGACAAGCCGGCTGCCAGCGGCATCAACAATGCAGGAATCAGACGCAAAATGCCAGTATGCGAAAGCTGTCAATGGCGTCGGTGGCGTTGCGGCGAAGGAAAAACCAGGCGATTACCCCGCAGGCGGCGCCCATTGTCATCGACCATAATACGAGCCTTTCGACGTCCAGTGTGCGGTTGAACCAGTAGAATTCTTTGTCAAAAGTGTCGGTTTTACGCCCGATACAGAGGATGAAACGACAGAGCGATAACGCCTGGAAAACCCATTTACGGCGTGAGTTTTAGTACCCCAAAATGGTACAGCTACCAGGCCGGCATAACCGGTAAAAGAGATCCAGATTACAATTGACAATGGAGGACGGGTTACAAACTCGGAGATACGTTAATGATACCCAAGTTCGGGGCCATCAATTAGCAACTAAGACAAGTATGGATAATAGTACCGCTATCTCTGGCGTAAGCTTCGATACAAGTTTGAGCAATTATGATGATCAAGCTGGGATTGTGAGTGTTGGCGGATCTGGAAGCAGGCGATTTTTGATATTACTGTCGTAGATATTGCCAAGTCCCTTGCTGTTTTCCAGGAAATGCAACTGAAGTGCCTATCCTGACCATTACGCCCATACCCTTTATCCGGGTGGAAGAGTGAGAAATCGACTTTCATGCCAAAATAACCTCCATGGAATATAAGCGGGTGGGAAGTGATTTTAAGGTAGGAACTAGCCTTGATTTTACCAACAATAATACCAATATCAATTTGGTTGCCGCAAATTCAATCAATTATAACAAAAACGAGAACTCGGTGAACTTGAAAGTAAACGTTTCTTTCCAAAGAACTTCTACCGAGGGGCATAAGATTGACAAAACCTACCATCTGGGCGTAAAAGTAAAAGTCGCTCAGGAAGAAATGCCGGAAGGCATGGAAAAATTGCTTGGCATTCTTGAGGACGCTATAGTATCAAGACCAATAGAATAATTTTTCAAGCCTGCCAATATGGTCACACTTAAAGATTATCTGGGCGCCCTGGTAACAGGGATCAAATCAAGCGAGGGTATTGGCGGATTTAGACTCCGCCAATATCGCTTCTGCTTACGCGAAAGATCAATTATTGAGCAACCTTCCGGCGCCGCGCTTCAGGGCGTCGAGATAGAAATCACTATTCCGGTGGCTATTGATCATCTGGAAGAAATTATTGCCAAAGATTACCAGCCTTTTGCTAAAAGATCAATTTAGCTCCCTTGTGTTTTCAGCATTGCAGGACATAGCCGAGTCGAGATTACTGAGCGGTTGTATCCTACATCATTAACAAAATCCATTACATCCAAACCGATCTATTGAAAGTGGATTAAAAAGAGGGAAACCGAAAGCCGAAATGCTGAATCATTTTGCTATTCTATCAGGACAATACATTTTTTTATGCAAGCTATGCAAAACGAGAAGGAGCCGGATAGGATAGCCCGGCTTTGGGGACTAATAAAGACAATTTGCACGAAACATTGGCAATAAGCTTAGCTGCAAGATTAGAACCTGAAATCAAAGAGCCAACAAAAGTACCGATATGTATCATACCAAAGTGATCGCTGAAGCTGCAAAGCAAAAGGCAGGCCTGAAAATCTGGTACAGATAAAAATGACGCTCAATGAGGAAGGCATAGAATGGCAATAACGTATATAGATGAAAACGGAGAAATCAAGATCTAAATTATTACCCGAATAAATATGTGAACTTCCATTATTTTACCTTGTGAGGAACTAAAACAAAAATTACTGGCTGTTGGCGCCTTAGTGGATGGATTTCAACAGAAAAACC
>JADKAE010000031.1 GCA_016715405.1 Saprospiraceae bacterium
GGCAGGCATTGAAAGGTACTAGCTCGGATGTTCGTTTCGGCCTCTCGGCCAATGAACGACTCAGAAACGACTCTGCCGGTCATTGAGCGAGTCGAAAATGACTAAACCCCGATTGAGCAATCTCTGATGACAGCGCAGCGCTCCTCCGCGATGGGTATAAAACGCCATCGCTACGGAGCGCGTGATGCAGACGATAATTTTTTGAACTGATAACCGACAACCGAGAACGGACAACAGAAAAAAAACCGACAACCGACAACCGACAACCCACAACAGAGAACAAAAAACCTTACCTTTGTACCATAAAGGGCACTGAAATGAAACATACCATCCTCATGATCACCATGCTGGCGGCTGTCGCTGCCGGCGCACAAATTACCGTCACCAACGCTACCTTCCCGGCAGTGGGCGACACACTCCGCACCGCTATCGACGAAATGCCCACCGGCATCGTCGCCTTAACCCCTCCGGGCGGCAACCAGCAGTGGGATTTTTCAAGCCTCCTGGCCGGCTTTACCCGCGAACAAATTATCCGCCCCGCCGCCGAAGGCAACGCCGCAGCGTCTTTCCCCGAAGCAGAGTATTTTATCGAGATCGCTAACGGCGGACAAAATTACTATAACGCTACCGGCCAACGTATCGAACTCGTCGGCTTTAGCGGCGAAGACCCCCTGGGACAAGGCTTCCAGGTGGTTACCCGCTTTGCCCCACCGATTATCGAGCGTAGGGCGACGTTGGAGTTTTTGGCGATTAATCAAAGCAGCGCCGCATTGCTGTTCCCGTTTTCTCCCGATGACGTGCCCGGCGATATCTTCGACCAGCTCCCCATCAGCCCCGATTCGCTGCGCGTGCGTGTAGCCATCAGCCGCCTCGATGCAGTCGACGGCTGGGGTTCGCTGACGATTCCCGGCGGTACCTACGACGTGCTGCGCGAAAAAACGAACGGAATACCGCGAAGTCCGCCTCGACGCCAAATTCCCCTTTATCGGCTGGCAGGATATTACCAATATCGCCCTTCAGTCCCTCCCGTACCCGGCCTAGGCGTGGATACGCTCGTCCGATATTATTATTTTAATGATGAAGAAAAAGAACCTATCGCCATAGCAACGGTGAATAATGAGCAAAATGCCGTGACCAGCGTGGAGTTTAAGGCCAATAATACGACCACGCCCGTGCATAATGCCGGCAACCCTCGTCCCGGCATTTACGCGTACCCCAACCCCGCAATGGTTAATGTGCGCTTCGATTTTGTGAATCTGCCCGAAGGCAATTATAACCTCCAATTTTATGACCTGCTCGGTAAGGAGGTGCTACACCGCCGCTACGCTATCCACGGCAATCAAACGGAAAAAATGGATGTTTCTTCGCTGCGCCCCGGGGTGTACCTCTGCAGCGTGACCAATAACAAAGGAAAAATCGTGGCCACCCGCAGGATTGCGGTGGTACGTCCTTGATTTTTTTACCGCAGAGTTAAAGGAGTTTGACGCAGAGTTTCGCAGAGTCAACATCATGCTCTGCGTAACTCCTTTCAACTCCTTTTAACTCTGCGGTTAAAACCTCCCCGCCTCCGAACACCCTGTCCGATATCGAACACTTTTTATTTTATAAAATTAACATAAAAACCTAAAAATCAGCCTGTTGTCGTTTGGCACGACACTTGGATTATTCTTTCCGTTATCGTGCAAAAACGAACGAAAATGGACAAGGAAATTTCAAGACAGGAAATCAACAGGCGCAAAAGCAAAATCTGGATTTACGCGGCTATCTCTGTAGCCGTGCTGGCCCTCGCCACCTGGTACCTGCGCGGCGCCCTGGCCAACTCGGTCAAACGCTCCGAAATCCGCGTGGCCGTGGCCGAAACCGGCGATATCGAAAATACGCTCAACGCCGCCGGCGAAGTCCTCCCGAATTCGAACAGGTGATTACCAGCCCCATAGCAGCTATCCTCCAACAAGTATATGTCAATGCCGGCGCTACGGTGAAGGTGGGCGACCGAATTCTGGAATTGGATAAAACGCTCACCCAAATGGAATTTGACAAACAAAAAGATGAACTAGAACTCAAACGCAACGGCATCGTCAAGATCAGACTCGACCTCGATAAGAGTTTTTATGATATTAAAATTCAAGACTCGATTAAGGCTTTTCGCATTAATAGCCTCAAAGCCGACCTCGAAAACGCGAAAAGACTCTTTAAGGCCGGCGGCGGCACCCGCGAGTCGATAGAACAAGCCGAGACGAACCTCCAAATCGCCCAACTCGAAAAAGACAACTCGAAAATGATATCCGCAGCCGCCAGGCGGTGATGCGCACCAGCATCCGCGAAACGGAGATCACGGCCGCTATCCAGGAAAAAGGCCTCCAGGAAATGGCCCACAAACTCAAGCAGTCGGATATCACGGCCTCCCGCGCCGGCGTGATCACTTTTGTGAATACAAACCTCGGCGCCAGGGTAGGCGAGGGCGAGATTATCGCTCGCATCGCCGACCTGGGCAGCTTTAAGATACTCGGTTCTATCTCCGATAATTACGCCGACCAGTTGCAGGCAGGACTGCCTGTTATCGTGCGCATCGGCGACAATTCGGTGCGCGGCATGCTGCTCAGCGTGCGCCCCGCCGTAACGAATAATGTCGTGAATTTCGACGTGAGCCTGCAGGATACCGAAGCATACAAATTGCTGCGACCCAAGATGCGGGTGGAACTCTACGTGGTGACCGACGCCCGCAAAAATGTGGTGCGCGTAGCCAACGGCCCTACTTTCAGAGGAGCCCAGGTACAGGATGTCTTTGTACTCCGCCCCGACGGCAAATCAGCAGAACGGCGCACGCTGCGGATCGGCCTCACCAGTTTCGACTACGTGGAAATCGAGGAAGGACTCCAACCCGGCGAATCTATTATTTTGACCGATATGTCGACATATAGAAATGCGACAGTAGTCAACATAAGATAATACCATGAAACCCATAATCAGTATTATACTATTGCTGTCGTTCCAGGTTTTGATGGCGCAATCACCCGACAAACTTACACTGGCGCAGGTGATCGATCTGGCGAAAGCCAAGTCGATCGCTGCGCGCCGGGCTACTACTACCAAGGAAACGCGCTACTGGGAGTACCGCACTTTTCAGTCTAATTTCAAACCGCAGCTGCTGCTCGACAGCCGGCTGCCTGCCTTCTCGCGCTCTTTTCAGGAGGTGGTACAACCCGACGGCACGATCCAGTTTCAGCCCATTCGCTATAACAACTCTTCGGTAGGGGTGTCGCTCGAACAAAATATCGCCCGCACCGGCGGCACGATTTACGCTACTTCGCAGGTGCAGCGCTTCGACGATTTTATCAGGGGCGCTACGCTATACAACGGCACGCTGTTTGCCGTGGGACTCGAGCAGCCGCTGTTTCAGTTTAATGAAATGAAATGGGGCAAAAAAATCGAACCGCTCAAATACCAGGAAAGTACCCAGGAATATATCGAAGCTATTGAAAATATCGCCCTCACGGCCAGCACGCTCTATTTCGACCTGCTGCTCGCCCAGGTCAACCAGCAAATTGCCGAAACGAACTTCAAAAATACCGAGGACATCCAGCGCATCGCCAACGAAAAATTCGAGCTGGGCAAGGTGAGCCGCAACGAGATCCTCCAACTCCAACTCGAACAACTCAAAGCCCAAAAGGCGGTGTCTACCGCCCGCCAGGAACTGGAAATCGCCACGCTCAACCTCAAGGCTTATATCGGCTTGCAAAACAACGACAAACTCGATTTAATAGAACCTATACCAACCAGCTCGCCGGTTATTGTGGCAGAAAGAGCTATCGCCGAAGCCTACGCCAATCGCGCCGACGCTATCGGCTTTACCCGCAGGCTTTTGGAAGCCGAACGCGACGTGGTGAAGGCCAAAGCCGACCGCGGCATCAACGCCAGCCTCACGGCCAGCCTGGGCTTCAGCAACCGCTCGGAAGTGATCGGCGATTTGTACCAAAAACCCCAAAACCAGGAATTGGTGGCTATCTCGTTTACGATGCCCATCCTCGACTGGGGCCGCGCCCTTTCCAGCGTAAAAACCGCCGAGGCCAACCAGCAATTGACGGTGTATACTATCGAACAGGATAAACAGCTTTTTACCCAGGCTATTTATACCCAGGTCACGCTGTTCGATATGCTCAAAGACCAATTGTCGCTCACCGCCCGCGCCGATTCGATCGCCGCCGAGAAATACCAGATCGCCCGCGAACGCTACGTATTGGGCGACCTGAGTATCACCGACCTGAGTATCGCCTTCGCCGAAAAAGACCAGGCCAAACGCGATTATATCGGCGCCCTGCGCGATTATTGGGCGGCGTTTTACCGCCTGCGCCTGCTCACACTATTTGATTTTGAAAACAAGAAAAAATAACACACTGATCATGTTAAGCTTATCCCACATCGAAAAGATCTACCGCACCGACACGGTAGAAACCCTCGCGCTCAACAATATCAGCCTGGAAGTCGCCAAAGGCGAGTTCCTGAGCATCATGGGCCCCTCCGGATGCGGCAAAAGTACCCTGCTCAATATCATGGGACTGCTCGACGAACCTACTTCGGGGCAGATTACGATCGAAAACCAGGTCATCCACGGATATTCCGACAAGGCGCTTTCGCAATTCCGCAACGAAAAGATCGGCTTCATTTTTCAGAGCTATCACCTGATTAATGACCTGCCCGTGCTCGACAACGTGGAACTGCCGCTGCTGTACCGCCAGGTGTCGGCCAAAGAGCGCCGCAAACTGGCCTCGGAAGCCCTGGAGAAAGTAGGCCTGTCGAACCGCATGAAGCACTACCCCACACAGCTCTCCGGCGGACAAAAGCAACGCGTGGCTATCGCCCGCGCTATCGTGGGCCGCCCCGAGCTCATCCTGGCCGACGAGCCTACCGGCAACCTCGACTCCGCTATGGGCCACGAGATCATGGAAATCCTCGAGCAACTGAATACGGTGGACCGCACCACGATTGTCATGGTTACCCACGACGAAGGTATGGCCAAACGAACCCACCGCCTGGTGCGCCTCTTCGACGGCGCCCTGGTATCCTCGAATCAGTTTTATACCGCATAGAGGGGAGTGTGAGAGGGTGGGAGGGTGAGAGGGTGAGAATCAATGATCCCACACTCCCACACTCTCACTCTCCCTCCCTCAAACCCAGCATTTCCTGCAAAAATCTAAGTAGACTATGCTTAAGAACTATCTAAAAATCACCCTGGCCGTCATGCGGCGGCGCAAATTTTTACCTTCATCAGCCTCTTCGGCATTAGCATGACGCTGATGATCCTGATCCTTCTGACGGCATTTTACGAGCATATCTTTGGGGGCAAATACCCCGAAGTATACCGCGATCGCACGCTTTTTGCCACGATGATCGAAGAGGCCGACACCTCCAACGGCAACAACGCTATGCGCCGGGGGCCCATGAGCCTGTCGTATATCAACAAATACGTCAAAACGCTCAAAACCCCCGAGAAGGTGGCCTTTTCGTCGTCGCCCAATACGGTGAATACCTACGGCAACGGCAAAAAATTGAAGTTGTTTTTTAAATATACCGACCCCATTTTCTGGGAGATCACGCAATTTGAATTTCTGGAGGGAAAACCTTTTAACCAGCAAACGATAGACGCCAACGAAGCGGTGGCCGTGATCAACAACGATACCCGCGACGACTACTTCGGCAAAGGGGTGTCGGCAATAGGCAAAACCATTGAGATCAACGGCCAGGATCTGCGCGTCATCGGCGTGGTGCGCGGCTGCCCCATTACCCGCATGATGGTGTCGGCAGATGTGTATATGCCCTACCATTTGCAAAAACGCGACCCCGCTAATACCCGCCTCAATGGGGAGTATATGGTGATGGCGCTGGCAAAAAGCGAAGCCGACTTGCCGCGTATACAAGCGGAATACAACGATGTTGTGAAGCGTATTCCCTTGCCCAAAGACGACTTCTTCAAGCCGCAGGTACTCAATGCCTCGCTCAAACCCTATTTCGAAAGTATGGTGGAAGATACTTTTTTTAATAATAGCGACGGCTCGGCCCGGGCCAGGTTCTACCTCTTCGCCGTGGCTTTTGCGCTGCTCTTTATGTCGCTGCCGGCTATCAACCTGATCAATATCAATATCAGCCGTATCATGGAGCGCTCTTCCGAAATAGGCATACGCAAGGCGTTTGGCGCGTCTTCGCGCACGCTGGTCTGGCAGTTTATTATTGAAAATGTGGTGCTGACGATCATCGGCGGTATTATCGCATTGGTGCTGTCGGGCGCGTTTATCGCCTGGTTTAACCAAAGCCAGATGATACCCTACGCCGACCTGGCAATCAACTGGAAGGTGGCGATTATCGCCTTCGTGCTTAGTGTGGTGTTTGGACTTATGTCGGGCGTTTTCCCCGCCTGGCGCATGTCCAAACTCCCCGTCGTTGACGCATTAAAGGTTACTGTCGGCCTTCCGGTCTTAACCGTCCCTCCAGGACCTTCATCTGATGTTCCCCCACCGATCCACTATTTTATTGGACGTTTCCCAGGATTTTACCTATATTTTTCTTACTTTCCACACTCCCAGTCTTCTTTAACCTCCCCCCCGACCCCCAGGTTGCCACACCCAGCCTCACCTCTAGTAGGCTCTACCGCGCTTTTTTTTCGGTACCCGCTCTTTATTTCTCCACTGACGAGACTCCTTATCTCCCCTACGCCCCCCACTCCCCACCTCCACGCACAGCCACCCCCACCTCTTTACCTTACCACCCCCCCACACCACCACCCCTCGCCTTTTACCCCCTAAGGCCACTAACACTCCCCCTCTTCTTTCTCCACCCCCCCCTCTCTACCGCTCCAACCATTTTACCCTAAATCCCCGGTACTTTCCGCTTTTTTTCAGTTTTCATTCCCACCAATCTGGATTTTTAACCGCAGAGTGAAAGGAGTTTTGCGCAGAGTTTCGCAGAGTCAACATCTGGCTCTGCGAAACTCTCTGTTGACTCTTTAACTCTGCGGTAAATATAGTTTTAGCAGTTCCAACCGCGATTTTGAATACGAGGGCAAAAATGCGCTGAGCGACTTTATCAACGTGGAACCGAGTTATGCCGCCACATTGGGCATCGAAATGCTGGCGGGGCGCTGGTTTACTTACGAAGACACTATCGGCAAAATAGACCCCATTGTCATTACCCGGCGTATGGCCGAAAACCTTTTTGGTAATAAAGAAGATGCTGTCGGCAAAATAGTAGGGCTGGAGAACAACCAGCAAAGGTAGTGGGCGTCGTCGACTATTTCCGGCACAAATCGTCGTTCCAGGCCGACGAAAACTGCGTGTTTGCACCGCTGGAAACCTGGGAGTCGGATATGCTGATCAAAGTTGCCCCAGATGTCACCCCCGAATTCGAAGCCGGCCTGGCCCGCTCTATGCAGCAACTGGGCAAAGACTGGACGGTGGAGATCCAACACCTCGATGATATGCGCCGCACGCAGGATAAAACGATATGGGTGCCTATCCTCATTTTGTTTATCGTGTGCGGGTTTCTGGTGTTTAATGTTGGACTGGGTTTATTTGGTATTTTATTTCAAAATATCAACCGCCGAAAAGGCGAAATCGGACTTCGTCGGGCACTTGGCGCCTCCAAAAGCCAGATTTGGACATATTTCGTCGGAGAAACCCTGGTAATTGCCGGTTTTGGGGTATTTTTAGGTTTGTTTTTTGCAGTCCAATTGCCCCTGCTCAATGCCCTCGATGTGGAATCCGCCGTGTACGGCTGGGCTATGTTGCTGGCAGTGTTGTCCATTTTGGCTATGGCAGTAGGCTGCGCTTTTTATCCGAGCCGGCAGGCAGCAGCTATTTACCCGGCCACGGCGCTGCATGAAGAGTAGACTATGATATTGATCATCGACGACGACATAGCAGTTCGCACTTCGCTTTCACTGCTTCTGAAAAAAGAAGGCTTCGACGCTTCCCCGGTGAGCTCACCGGGCGAAGCGCTCGATTTTTTGCGCAACGCCACGCCGGAATTGATCATCCTCGATATGAATTTTTCTAACGAAACTTCGGGCGCCGACGGACTGAAGATGCTGGAACGCATCAAAAGCACCCATCCCGAAGTACCCGTCATCCTCATCACAGGCTGGGCTTCTATCGACCTGGCCGTAAAAGGCATGAAACTCGGCGCTTCCGATTTTATCAACAAACCCTGGAAAAACAGCCACCTGATGGAGTCGGTGCGCACGATCCTCCAGCTATCGTCGCCAGGCAGTGCACCCTCCGGTTCCGGCGGCTCGGCTGCCCGCAAAAAACTCGACCAGCAGTTCGATTTCAGCGCCATTATCGGCCACGACCCGCAAATCATTCAGATACTCGAAACGATCGGCCGCGTGGCGCCCACCGACGCCTCCGTGCTGATTATGGGCGAAAGCGGCACCGGCAAAGAACTCATCGCCGAAGCCATCCACCAAAACAGCCTGCGAAGTACCCGCCCCTTTGTGAAGGTGAACCTCGGCGGTATTTCGGCCAGCTTGTTCGAGTCGGAGATGTTCGGCCACGTGCGCGGCGCTTTTACCGACGCCCGCACCGATAGGGTAGGGCGCTTCGAAATGACGAACAAAGGCAGCATTTTCCTCGACGAGATCGGCGACCTCGAACTGGCAAGCCAGGTGAAGCTGCTACGGGTACTCCAGGACCGCACCTACGAGGTGCTGGGCAGCAGCCGCACCAAAACCGTCGACGTGCGCGTGATCTCAGCTACCAACCGCAACCTGGAGGAAATGGTGGCCAACAACCAGTTTAGAGAGGACCTGCTGTATCGCATTAATCTCATTACGCTCAAATTACCCAGCCTTCGCGAACGCCCCGGCGATATCCCACTCCTTGTTGATCATTTTATTAAAAACCTCAGCGAACTTTATAGCCGACCGCTCCAGATAGAACCCGAGGCTATGAAATGGCTCAAAACGCTGCCCCTGCCCGGCAATATCAGGCAACTGAAAAATCTGGTGGAGCGCACCGTGCTGGTCAGCCCACACGATACGCTTTCTGTCGCCGATTTTCAACAACAATACCAGCCCTCTTCTCGTAAGGCTAACGCCGGACTACCCGAGGTGGGCGCTATGACGCTCGAAGAAATGGAGGTGCAAATGATACAACGAGCCATGACTTTTCACAAAGGCAAAATAGCCCGCGTGGCCAAATCACTCGGCATCACGCGGAGTGCGTTGTACCGGCGTCTCGAAAAATTCGGCATCCCTTATAGCCAGGACGACTTATGAAACTCAGCGCCAAATTCATTCTCTTTATCGTCGTTATCCACGCGGTGACGATCGCCTTGTCGTTTTTTATTTTTAAGGAAAATAAGTTGCTTTTTCTTGTGGCCGAATTTTTTATCCTGCTCTCCCTGGCCATTTCCTGGTCGCTCTACAACGAACTCATCCGCCCCCTGCAATTGCTGCTCCGCGGCGCCGATGCTATCAAAGACCGCGATTTTAATGTAAAGTTTGTGAAAACAGGCAAATTCGAAATGGACCAATTGATCGCGGTCTACAACCACATGATCGATCAGTTGCGCCTCGAACGGACTACGCAGCAGGAAGCAACATTATTTTTGGAAAAATTGATACAGACTTCCCCCACAGGAATTATTTTGTTCGATTACGACGGCTTTATCGCCGCGATGAATCCCCGCGCCCTGGAGTGGACGGCCCTGCAAAGGGAAAAGGTGAAGCGCCGGCCGCTCAGCGATTTTACACACCCCGTTTTTCAGGCTATCAGCGAATTAAAAACGGGCGAATCCAGGACGATTACGCTGGAAGGCCCCCGCACGCTCAAAATCCAGAAAGCCCAGTTTGTCGATCGCGGTTTCCCCTGCGATTTTGTGATGATCGAAGAGCTGACCGCCGAAATCCTCGAAGCCGAAAAGCGCTCCTACGGCAAGGTGATCCGCATGATGGCCCACGAGGTGAATAATTCTATCGGCGCCGTGAATTCTATCCTGGATACGACCCTCCAACTCCAACCCCCCGATTCGGATATCAGTCCGCCCTGCAAATCGCCATCGAACGCAACGAACACCTCTCGTTTTTATGCGCAATTTCGCCGACGTGATCCGGCTTCCCGCCCCATTAAAGCTAATGTTAACTTGCACGAACTCTTAGAAAAAACGACCCGCCTGATGTCGTTTAGCGCAAAAAATGCCGGCGTACAACTTGAGCTGTCTCTCGCCCAGCCTCCCTTTCCCGTCTGGGCCGACGCCGGCCAGATCGAACAGGTATTGGTGAATGTGATCAAAAATGCTATCGAGGCTTGCCCCGAAAATGGTACGGTGCGCATCACGCTCTCTGCCAACCCCCGCCAACTGGTGATCGCCAATAATGGTAAACCCATTCCCAAAGAGGTAGAAGATAAGTTGTTTACGCCCTTTTTTAGCACCAAAAACGGCGGACAAGGCATCGGCCTTACCCTCGCCCGCGAAATCCTCACCGCCCACGGCTGGCCCTTCTCCCTCAAATCCGACCCCGACGGCTGGACGAGGTTCGCCGTGAAAGGAGTGTGAGAGGGTGGGAGTGTGGGAGGGAGAGAGGGAGACTTGGCGAGGGGGAGAAGGGGCGATTTTGCCGACCGCCGAGTGCTGACCGCTGACCGCTGACTGCTGATTGCTGATAAAAATCATTTCCTTCCTCTCCTAAAATGACTATATTATCACCATTCAACAATATGTGTTTGGGATAGTCCTTATTCCAAATCTTGCAAAAACTACTGCCATGAAACTCAGCCAAATAAAGCTCCTCTTGCTCTTGCCGGCATGGGTTCTCCTCACCACCTGCGAGAAAACCGAGTGGGCGCCGCTCGACGTGAAGAACGCCGCAGCAATAGACCTACGAACTACCTGCGACCCGTGTGAAGGTGATCTTATCTTCGGTCCCGAAACTTTTGTGCGGAATACCGGCAAGCCGGTTGGCGCTCCTTTCCTGCCCCCGGGCCAATTTCCCGGTCCTAATAGCCAACCGATGGCCGTACACCGGATTTTTAACATGGGAGAAGAAGCCGATATATGCCTCACAGTCGCTAACCACGGGGTGGCAGCCGCTACCATTACTTTGGATGGACAGACGATCTTTACGCCGGCCAATTTTACCCAAACTAATATGACCCTCCAACTCAACTCCCACCTTCTAGCTGGGACGCACGAACTGGTGGTCACTATGCTGGGTAAACCCAATGGCTGGATCGAAGTGGAAATGAGAGGCTGTATTACTACGCCGCCGCCGCCGCTCCTCTGCTCTGAAGTGGCAAGGATGCATTGCGAAGCAAGGGGATGGGTTGTAATGGATGTCTTTCCGCTAGAGGGGATACTTTATTGTACAATGGATGGCAGATCCACGGAGAATAACTGTGACACGTGCGGTGTGTATAATATTTATGTTTGGAAAGACGGCGCAGGCGACCACCATTGCCCCGGTATATACTATTCAACGGTAAAGGGCCATATATACGGCGGGCACATTCCATGTGAATGCGATGACAACCTATACTGGTGCTGGTATTGGGATATGCAAGACTGTATCCCCGATTTCTAACCCCGCATTCAGTTTTCAACAGACTATCAGACTTTTAGTCTAGCGCTGAAAGTCTGATAGTCTGATAGTCCCAAAGTCCCAAAGTCCCAAAGTCCCAAAGTCGCAAAGTCGCCCCCTCACCCCCCCGCCCCCTCGCCCCCTCTCCCCCTCTTCCACGTCACCTCGTAGATATCCGTGCGGCGATCCTTGAGACTGCGTATACCGCCGTAGGTGTGAAGCTCCGTGAGCAAATCCAGGTCGAGGTCGGAGACGAGAATCATCTCAGTATTGGGCGTAGCTTCGGCGCGAATGCCGTTGGTGGGGAAAGAAAAATCGCAGGGCGTAAACACGGCCGATTGTGCAAACTGAATATCCATATTGTGCACCCGGGGCAAGTTGCCCACCGCGCCGGCAATCGCCACATAACATTCGCTTTCAATAGCCCTGGCCCGGGCGCAGGTGCGCACCAGCTCGTAGGCGTTTTGCGTATCGGTTACAAAAGGCACAAACAGGATTTTTATGCCCTGCTGGCCCAGCAGCCGCGATAATTCAGGGAAAACAATGTCGTAACTCATCAAAATGCCGATGGGGCCGCAGTCGGTCTCGAATACCTTGACTTTGCGGCCACCCACCATACCCCAGCTTTTTACTTCATCGGGCGTCACGTGGATTTTCTCGTACTCCTCAAAGGTGCCGTTGCGCCGGCACAGATAACCCACGCTGTATAGCTTGTCGTCGCGCAAAAGCGGCATACTGCCGGTGATGATATTGATGTTGTAGCTGATGGCGAGGTTCAAAAAGCGGTTTCTGGATTCTTCGGTAAAGGTGGCCAACTGCCTGATAGCCTCCGATTCGGCCAGGTGGTTGTAGGCGGCCATCAGCGGCGCGTTGTAAAACTCGGGGAACAGGGCAAAGTCGGACTGGTACCCCGATACCGCGTCGACGAAGTATTCTACCTGCTCAAACAAATCGTCGATGGTCTGATAGGGCCGCATCTGCCACTGTACCAGGCCGAGCCGCACGATGGGCTCGTAATCCGACAACCTGCCCGTTTTGCGGGAGTAATAGATGTTGTCCCATTGCAACAGCGTAGCGTATTCCTGCGACGACTTATCGCCGGGCAGGTATCCTTTTAGCACTTTTTTGATGTGAAAATCATTCGACAACTGAAAGGTCAGCGTAGGGTCGTAGATTTCTTTGTGTTTGACTTTCTGGATGTATTCTTTGGGCGTGACGGTATGGGCGTGCAAGTGATAATTGGGAATCCTGCCCCCGAAAATGATAGCCCGCAGGTTGAGATTTTCGCATAGTTCTTTGCGGGCGTCGTACAGGCGCCGGCCCAGGCGAAGTCCGCGGTATTCGGGGTGCACAAATACCTCGATGCCGTACAATACGTCGCCCTTGGGGCTGTGCGTGTTGAAGGTGTAATTGCCGGTGATCTGCTGGTAGGTGTGCTCGTCGCCAAAGTGCTCGTAATGTACAATGATGGAGAGCGCACAGCCCACAATCATGCCGTTAACACTAATGCCGATTTGCCCTTCGGGGAATATTTCGAGCAGTTTGCGGATGTGCCCTTCTTCCCAATAATCGCTGGGAGAATCGGGATACGCTTCGATCATGGAGCTTTTTAGCGATTGGTAGTCGCTCATTTCGAGATCGCGCAATTCGATGGTGATATTATCTGCCATAATTTGAAATTGGCCTGCGAAACCCGCCTAAACCTTTAATTTGTCGGCGAGCAGCGCAGTAGTGGTTTTTGGATCGGCCTGGCCTTTCGATAAGCGCATCATTTCGCCCATAAAAAAGCCCATCAGGCCAGTTTTGCCTTTTTTGTAGGCGGCTACTTTGTCGGGATTGGCTGCCAGTACCTGGTCTGCCAGTTCGCCCAACAAGCCGGTATCGGCAGTCTGGATGAGTTCGAGTTCCTGGGCCAGCGCCAGGGGCGCTTTGCCGGGGTTTTCCATCAGCGCGGGTAATAGGCGCTGGTATGCAATGGCATTGCTCACCTTGCCTTCGTCGATGAGTTGGAGAAAGGCGGCCAGCGATGACAGTGCGAGGGGGAAGTTTGTTATTTCCGCATCGGTCTCCCGGCGCCAGGGTAGTATTTTATTTATAATTAAATTGGCCGCCGCCTTTTTATGGGGGGTATGGGCGCAAAAGTCCTGAAAATAAGCGGCCACATCGCGGTCTTCTATTAATAAGCCGGCGTCGTAGTCCGTCAGTTGGTATTCGTTCCTGAATTGGCCGTATAACCGCCAGGGTAGGGCAGGCAGTGCGTTTTGCTGCTCGGAGAGGAAGGCCTCATCGAGCAAAACGGGCGGCAGGTCGGGCTCAGGGAAATAGCGGTAATCGTGGGCGTCTTCTTTGCTGCGCAGCGGGGAGGTCACACCGGTGTCGGGGTCGAAATGCAGGGTCTCCTGGGCTACTTTGCCGCCGGCTTCGATAAGGTCTATCTGGCGTTTTACTTCGTAAGCGATGGCCCTGCGGGCATAGCGCATCGAGTTGAGGTTTTTGATCTCGCAGCGCTCGCCCAGCCTGGTATTGCCGCGACGCCGCACCGACACGTTGCAGTCGCAGCGCATGGAGCCTTCCTCCATATTGCCGTCACAAATGCCCAGATAACGCACCAATTGCTGCATGCCGCTCATAAACGCGTCGACTTCCTCGGCGGAGCGCAGTTCGGGTTCGGTGACTACCTCCAGCAGTGGCACGCCGGCGCGGTTGAGGTCTATAAACGAATAGCGGGGGTCCTGGTCGTGGATGCTCTTGCCGGCATCTTCTTCCATGTGTATATGGTGGAGGCGGATTTCTTTCCAGGTTTCGCCCAGCTTGATGGGCAGTGCGCCGCCTACACATATCGGCCGCCGGTCTTGGGTGATCTGGTAGCCCTTGGGCAGGTCGGCGTAAAAATAGTTTTTGCGGTCAAACGCACTGGCAGGGTCGATACGGCAACCCAAAGCCAAGCCCAGCCTTACGGCATATGCCGCCTGTTGCTTGTTCAGTCGGGGCAAGGTGCCCGGGTGGCCCAGCGAAATAGCGCTCACATGGGTATTGGGCTCGCCGCCAAACGAGGCATCGTCGGCGCAAAAAGCTTTGCTGTGCGTGGCAAGCTGCACGTGCACTTCCAGCCCGATGACGGTTTCGTATTGTTCGTAAACGCTGTTGGACATTATTTTTATTATAAATCGTAACTGTTGCACTAAACCCTACTAAACAGTTACTAAAAATCAAAACATTAAGGCGCTAATCACTACTGTGAGGCCCAAAAAGGTGAAAAATATGATGAGGTAGGCCATGTTCAGTATACACATTTTGACAAAGGTTTTTATCCACCCCTGTTGGTATACCTGGCGCATAGCCAGCAATAAATACAATAACAAAAATACGGGCACTACGGAAAGTATAATCGTTTGTAGCGTAGAAGTCGTTTCACTTTCAGCCACGTTAGCGATAAAAATGTAATACGCCGACATGAGCAAAAAAGCAAAAGCGTGGAAGTGGAAAGAAAAAACCAGGTGCTCTACAAAATATCTTTTTCGCCTGATATACAGTAATTTAAGAATTAGCGATAGCGCCGGCATCATCAATAAAACCATCCAGATTAGTTTGCTCAATACATACGAGGCCAGCGTGTCGGGGTGCTTATAAGCCCTTAGGTTTTGTTTTACCTGCATGCGGGTCCAAAACCCGGTAAACTTGTATTTGTCCAGTACTTCTTCTTCTGTTAAAGAAAATACGTCTTTGGAGGCAATCCGCGATTCTACTCTGGCAGAAGTACTATCTACCATTCCCGGCCAGAAAAAGATGACCGGCATGCTGTCGTTGCTGGTTTTTACCTGTTTCAATAAGGAGTCAATCGCGATAGGTACGTCTTTTTGCCCTGGAAACATGCGTTCAACTTTCTTGCCGGCCTCGCGAAGACTGTCGAGCAATTCGGTATTGTGCGCGATTTTGGTCGATTCTTCTATTTGAGTTGACAGCGCGTCTTCCACTTTGCCCTGCACGAGAAAGCCTATGACAGCAAAATGCAGTACCGCCATGAACAAAAAAAGTCGAACCGGGCTCACATAGCGTTTTTGTTTGCCCTCAAAATAAACAGTGGTGAGCCTGCCGGGGTAAAACAAGTCGCGCAGCGCAAGGAATATTTTTGAATCGATATTGAATAAAGTGTCGATAAACTCCCGGAAAAGCTCCCAAATCGTCACTTTGCCCTTGGTGTATTTCTGGCTGCAATGCGGACAAAAATCGCCATAAGGCGCCAGGGGGTAGTGGCAATTGTGGCAATACCGGTCTGCAGGTGAGGTGGCTTTGTTCATATTTGCGAATTAGGAGCCTTGCTGCGCAGGTGCAATTTACCGCAAAAAATATTCAATGTGTTTATATCTCGATTTGATTCCTCATTTTTTGCGCATGATCCCGTCGTCATCGATAGATAGGGATGTTTCGGGAAAATCCGTTTTGGTAAGGCTTTTGATGGTCTTGATTACCCGCTTTTGGGCATCGATTTTGGGGCCGTGCGTTTTTTGCTGATAAGTAGGCGTGATCTTGCCTTCCACAAATTCGCCTTCGCGGTTTATTTGCAGGGAAATCAGGGGCGCAATGCCGGCAGGGCCGCTAAGACTGAAACGGCCGTAGGTGCAAAAATTGCCGAGGCTATAGGCGATAAACCGGTCTTTGTACAATTCCACCGCCCGGGTTACGTGGGGGCCGTGGCCGAAAACGATGTCGGCGCCGGCGTCGATAACGGCGTGAGAAAATTTGTAGACGTTGCCCCTGTTTTCGCCGTGGAAGGTTTCGGTAGCGCGGGGCACATGCTGGTGGTCGGCGCCTTCTGCGCCTCCGTGAAAGGATACAATCACCACGTCGACTTCGCGGGCCAGTTTCTCTACAATGGCCTTGGCGCCGGCAATATCGCGCAGGTCGCAGGTACCGCTATTGGGCGCGAAAGCGCAAAAACCGAATTTGACGCCGTTGCGCTCGAAAATGGCCGTCTCGTCGGTACCCGCCAGTCCGGCGAAGTGTATGCCCGCTTCGCGCAACGTAGCTTTGGTGCGCTTGCGGCCCTCGGGGCCAAAGTCGCCGCTGTGGTTGTTGGCCAGGCTCAATACGTCGAAACCGGCCTCCTCAAAACGATCCACGTAATGCTCCGGCGATCGGAATACGTAGCACACCTTGGGGTCGCGGCAGGTTTTGGGCGTACCGCCGCTGTTTAGGATAGCGCCTTCGAGATTGCCAAATGTCACGTCGGCGTTTTTCAGCAGGTCGAGCACCGGCGCCAGCAATGCTTTGCCGTCATTGGGCGGCAGATATGATTTGGAAGGGTAGTTGGTGCCCAGCATCATATCGCCAACACCCACCACGGTAAGCGTTTGCGCCGTATCTTCAGGCGCCGCTTCTGCTTGGATGTACACCTTTTCAGGAACTGCGGCTACCTGGTGCGAGGTAGTGGGCGAATCGTAGCAGGCCAGTAATAGTCCCGCGCCCGCTATAATTGAAAAAAGACCCCCATGGCGGAGGTCTTTTCCCGAAACCTTTAGGTTCATATGGCAAAGTTGATCTTTAGTCAAACGATTGGTTGGCTGCTTCGGCAGCTTTTACCAGTTCATTGTATTCTTTGGGCGAAAGGCCGTCAATCACGTATTGAATGGGATTGACTGGCTGCCCACGGTAGTGTACTTCGTAGTGGCAGTGCGGCGCTGTAGAGGTGCCTGTGCTGCCTACGCGACCGATAGTCTGTCCGCGTTTAACGGTTTGTCCTTCGCGCACTTCTATCTTGCTCATGTGGGCATACAGCGTCTGGTAGCCGTAGCCGTGGTCGATTACCACGTGCATACCAAAGCCGCTACCCCGCTCTGCTTTGATTACACGGCCGGCGCCGGTAGATTGGATAGGCGTTCCTTTGGGCGCCGTAAAGTCGATGCCGCTGTGCATCCTGGGCACTTTGAAAATAGGGTGGATGCGGTGGCCGAAGCCGGAAAGCAGTTTCACATCGCGCGCCAGCTTATCGCTGCGCACCGGTTTGATAGAAGGCATGCTGGCCAGCATCTTTTCTTTGGCTTTTGCCATGCCTATGATCGTATCGAGCGAATGCGATTGCAGGTCCATCTGCCGCTTGAGTTTGTCAACCCGCTCGCGTACAGACGCCATCATATCGCCGGAATGGCGAAACTGCCGGTAATTGCTGTATTTGTCGTGACCGCCCGTACCGCCGTTCCAAATGCCGTCGTCGATGGGATCCATGCCGAAGATCATGCGGTGGGCGTAAGCGTCGCGTTGTTGCAAGTTGTCGAGTACCTCGCTTAGCCGGTCAAACTCTTTTGAAGCTTGTTCCATTTCCAGCCGGAGTTGCTTATTCTCGGTGAGCAGGCCTTTCTCCCGCGGTGACGGGAAATAGCGGTGAGAGATGAGCATTAAAAGAAATCCGGTTACAATTGCTGCACAAAGAAAACCGAATAACCTTATTAATTTTGAACTTAACGGTTCAACTACCCGTTCGTATTGCAACGTGTGGGTGTTGTAAATGTACTTTTCTTTTCCCATGAGCGTCTTAATCTTTGCCAAAAAATACTAAAATGCAGCGTTTCAAGCGTGCTGGTAAAGTGCTTTCTAATTTTTTGGCTTAAAGGGGGGTAATAGCTGCTATTTTAGTGGATGTTTTTTCCAAATTGGAATGTCATCGCTTACGTGGCTTGCCAAAATTAGTCTACGAATCCGGATTTCCAAAACTTTAACACAAATATTAGACGATTGTGTAAGCAAATTGTGGATACCAGGCCGATTTGTAAGCAAATGAAGGCTGTTCTCTGTTGTCCGTTCTCCGTTGTCGGTTCTCCGTTCATTATCTTTGCCAGTTAAACTTAACAGATAACAGAGAACAGATAACAGATAACGGAGAACGGAGAACGGAGAACTTTCCCTATATTTGCCCACGTTTTTCAAAAAAACAATTTCCGGCATATGATGACCGCTACTGAAATAAGGGACGCATTTCTCGATTTTTTTGCGTCCAAGCAGCACAAAATAGTGCCCTCCGCGCCTATCGTAAACAAAGACGACCCCACGCTTATGTTTACCAATGCGGGCATGAACCAGTTTAAAGATTTTTTCCTCGGCAATAAAGTCCCCGATAATCCTCGCATCGCTGACACGCAAAAGTGTATGCGCGTATCGGGCAAACACAACGACCTCGAAGACGTGGGCTACGACGGCACCCACCATACGATGTTTGAGATGTTGGGCAACTGGTCGATTGGCGATTATTTTAAAGAAGAAGCAATCTCCTGGTCGTGGGAGTTGCTCACCGAAGTATACGGCATCCCCGCCGACCGACTCTAAGCCACCGTTTTTGGCGGCGACGAACGCGAAAATCTCGAACGCGACGACGAGTCGCTCCAGATCTGGCTGCGCTTTCTGCCCCGCGAGCACATCCTCTACGGCAGCAAAAAAGACAACTTCTGGGAGATGGGCGATACCGGCCCCTGCGGCCCCTGCACCGAAATCCACGTAGACCTCCGCAGCGCCGAAGAACGCGCCAAAGCGCCGGGCCACGACCTGGTCAACCAGGACCACCCCCGCGTGGTCGAGATTTGGAATAACGTGTTTATCCAGTTTAACCGCAAAGCCGACGGATCACTCGAACCTCTGCCCGCCAAACACGTCGACACCGGCATGGGCTTCGAACGGCTATGCATGGTGCTGCAAGGCAAAACGGCTACCTACGATACAGATATCTTTACGCCCGTTATTCAATATACCGAAAAAGCCAGCGGCAAGCCGTATACGTTTAGCTACGACCGCGCTGCAAAAAGCGATATTGCGATGCGGGTTATCGCCGACCATATCAGGTCGGTGGCTTTTACTATCGCCGACGGCCAGTTGCCCTCCAATACAGGACCGGGTTATGTGGTGCGCCGCATTTTGCGCCGCGCAGTGCGCTATTATTATTCTTTCCTCGATATCAGGCAACCCTATCTCCATACGCTTATTCCCCTGCTGGCCGATTTGTTTGCCGGCATTTTCCCCGAGTTAAAAGCCCAACAATCGCAAATCGCCAGGATTATCGAGGGCGAGGAAGCTTCTTTCCTCCATACCCTCGAAAACGGCCTGCGCCGCCTCGATAACCTGGAGGTGCACAACGGATTGATCAAAGGCGACGACGCGTTTGAATTGTACGATACCTACGGCTTCCCCATCGACCTCACCAGGCTGATCGCCGCCGAAAAAGGCTGGTCGGTTGATGAAGCCGGCTTCGAAAAAGCCCTCCAATCCCAAAAAGAACGCTCCCGCGCCGACGCCCAAAAGGCAGTGGGCGACTGGCAAACGGTGCGACAGGGCGAAGAGGTGACTTTTGTGGGTTACGACTATCTCAGCACGACCGATACGTATGCACTGAAATACCGCACGGTGAAGGTGAAGGACAAAGACCAATACCAGATCGTGTTGGCTACAACTCCCTTCTACGCCGAAAGCGGCGGCCAAACCGGCGATACGGGGCTTTTGTTTTTTGGCGCCGAACAAATAAAAGTACTCGACACCCAAAAGGAAAACGACCTGATTATTCACGTCGTCGACCGCCTGCCGGCTCATATCGATGCCGCCGTGAGCGCCCAGGTTGACGCCGGCAAACGCCGCGCTACTTCCTCCAACCACTCGGCGACGCACCTGATGCACGCCGCTATGCACCGCATATTGGGCCAACACGCCCTGCAAAAAGGCCAGGACGTGAACGACCAGCGCCTGCGATTCGACTTTTCGCATTTCCAAAAGGTGACCGACGAAGAATTAGCCCAAATCGAAGCCCTGGTCAACCAAAAGATCCGCGAAGATATTCCCCTCGAAGAAGACCGGGCCGTGCCTATCGACGAAGCCCGCCAACTGGGCGCTATGATGCTTTTTGGCGAAAAATACGGCGATAAGGTGCGCGTGGTGACCTTCGACGGCAGCTTCTCCCGCGAATTGTGCGGCGGCACCCACGTGCCCGCAACCGGCCATATCGGCCAGTTCAAAATTGTGGCCGAAAGCGCCGTGGCCGCCGGCATTCGCCGCATTGAAGCCGTAACAGCCGATACGGCCGAGCAATATATCAACCGCGAATTGGAAGAACTGGAAGCCATCCGCCTCCTGCTGAAAAACCCGAAAAATACAGCCAAACTGGTGGCCGACCTGCAGGAGGAAAACCGCCAGCTGCGCAAGGAAGTCGAAAAGATGCTGGCCGCCCAGGCAGGCGCACTGAAAGGCGAACTACTGGCAAAAGCAGAGTCCCACGATGGTTATAAATTGCTTTGCGCAAATCTGCCGCTGTCAGACGCTAACGCAATCAAAAACCTGGCCTACCAACTGGAAAGGAACTCGGCGACGCTGTGATCGTACTCGGCGCAGTAGCAGGCGATAAACCGTTGCTTACGGTTATTATCAGCCAATCGCTCGTGGAAACACGCGGACTACACGCCGGCAATATGGTGCGCGAACTGGCAAAACATATCCAGGGTGGCGGCGGCGGTCAACCGTTCTTCGCTACCGCAGGTGGAAAAGATGCCTCGGGCCTGGAAGCAGCCCTGCTAGCGGTCAGACCGCTCCTTGAGAGCCAGCAGTAAAAACACGCAGTGCGTACCCACTCCCATACTGGAATCGAGCGGGTGATCGATGATCAGCGTGACGAATAATACCGCGTATAGTCCCGCGATAAATATATGCCGGTAGTTGGCGCCGTAAAAAAGGGGGTAAAAAAACGCGAATAAAAAGACCAGCAGGCCCACTATGCCAGTAGTAGCCGCCACATATAAAAATTGATTCGGCGGCATGTGCACTTCAAATCCGGGGTAGTTCTTGTGGATATACTCCCGCATCGCTTTTCTCAAGTTGGCCGTGCCGATGCCAAACCACGGATGTTTTTTACGATATCCCAACCGGCATCTAAAGAGGCAAACCGCCCCGAATCGGAATTAATTCCTCCCTGTCCCTGCTGAAACATATACCAGTCGTAGCGCATGTAATCTACCTTGGCCTTGAAGCTGGGGGCCATCCGGTAGGCAATTACAGGCAACAACACCAGGGCCGCCATCATCAGCGCCCCCGTCAGGTATTTTTTATTTACCAAAATATACCTTATCAACAGCGCCCCCATTGCAAGGTATAAGGCCGCAAGTCCGGTGCGCACCGACAATATGTGAATGAAAATGAAAAGAAATGCGGTCATGGCTATTACGACCCGGTTTTCCCAAGGTTTATACCAGTAGTGTTTTTGCTGGATAAGATAGATGCCCGCTACTACGCCTACGGCCATCAACACACTGAAACGCACGTGATTGCGAGGCACCGGAATAGATTGCCCCTGTTTGATCATTTGCTGGACAGCCTCAAAGTGCGTGGCATAATTGATGCCTACCCCTATACATGTAAAAACCAGCATGAGTACGAAAGCGTATAGCAATCCGTTGAATTCGCGGGTGCTTAGTGGAGGGTGTATCACAACAGCCAACGGCAATAATAACAACGGCAACCGCGTGCGCAGGCGGTCCAGCCAGAAATCCCATTCCTGCACAGGCCACCCCGCAAGCAGGGTAAGCGCAAAAATGAGTATCAATGCGTAAATAGGATAATTGGGCGCCGGCGGCATGAGCTTTCGCCAAGCGGCTATATCAGGGAAAAAATCGAGCCGCCCCCGTTCGTTTTTCCATTTGATGAATGCCAGTACACACAAAGCTATCAGACTTACCGATAAGGTAAAAGGAGAAAATATTAAGGAGAAAAGAGCGCCCAGATAAAAAAAAAGCACCATGTACTTTTTGCCGGGTATGATCATCTGCTATATGGTTTAAGGGTTTGATTTTAAATAACTATGATGTTTTAACATTGAATAAGTATTTTTGTAGCGACAAAATTAATCGGCAAAATGACCATAGAAAATGCAATACAGCAAAAAACGCCATTTCGAAATGAATGGCAAAGAGTAGCTGTCAATTTAATTTATACTTCCAACTGGCTCACAGAACAATTCAAGGCTGATCTGAAACCCTTTGATATCACCCTGCAGCAATACAACGTGCTGCGCATCTTGCGGGGCGCGGGCAAACCCTTGTCTACCTCCGATATCAGGGAAAGACTTTTGGATAAAATGTCGGACACCTCGCGTATCGTAGAACGCCTGTGCCAGAAAGGACTGGTTGCCCGATCGGTTTGCCCCAATGACAAACGCCTCGTCGACGTGACCCTTACTCCGGAAGGGTATTCCTTTTTGGAAAAGGTGGACACACTGGATAGCAAACTGGACGTCACCCTGCACAACCTATCCGCAGAAGAGGCCCGCCAACTCAGCAATCTCCTCGATAAAATGCGTGGTTGATTATCGGAACGGGTCCATAAACCGCACATCCGCTACAAACTCCTCGTCCGTGAGCGTATGCAGAAACGCAATCAGCGATTGTTTCTGAGAATCAGTTAGTTGCAGTCGCTTAGGACTGGTCAGCGTAAATGGATCGCGGAGTCGGAAGTCGAGATTGGGGTGGTCTTCAATCCCCGAATTGTAGTGTTCTACCACTTCCTCGAGCGTGTTGAACCTGCCGTCGTGCATATAAGGCCCCGTAATCGCGATATTGCGCAGGAAAGGCACCTTAAAAATACCTTCATCTTGCGATATACCGGTAACTAATGCCCTTCCCTGGTCGGTATAATAAGCATCGAGGCCGTTGTTGGCCAGGTTTTCTACTGCGGTAGATAAATTGTGGCTATGGCAGGAGGCGCAATTTTCCATATAGATGCGCTTGCCAATATTTTCCTGCGAAGTAAAAATATCGAAGTCGGAGAAGGGATCATTGGTGCGCGCCAGGCCCTCGTCAAACTTGGTTTTGACCGATACAAAGGAATTGAGGAACTCGCGGATGGCCTCCAGTACACGGTCTTCGGTAATGCCCGAGGGGCCGAATGCTTTTCGGAACAGCACCTGATAGTGGGGTATTGTTTGAATTCGCGCAACTACCTCGTGCATGGGCATGCCCATCTCGATATCGTCCTGAATAGTCATGCGGCTTTGCTCCATCAGCGAATTGGCGCGTTCATCCCAGAAAAACCGCACGGTTTCGGAAAACTGGAGAAACCGCCACCACCCTCGCCTCCGTAAGAGGTTTCGAAGTTGGCGGCTGCTGCCAGCGCCAATGAATTGCGCTTGGTATGGCGGCCGTCGAAACCGACGCTGAAGGCTTTGTCGTCGGAAAAGGCGAGTTCCTGTTTGTGGCAGGAAGCGCACGATACCGTTTTATTTTGCGATAAATTTTTATCATAAAAAAGCACCCGCCCCAGAGCTGCCTTGTGGTTGTTGATAATGGGCGCCTTAAATCCTTGTTGGGTCAAATGCACAGGCAGGACAACCGTATAATCGATGGGTTCGGTGGGCAAATCCAACGCTGCTGAAAGGGTGGCGTACTCCTCCCCGGTGTAGTATTGGGTACTTACCGACACGTTGTCTTTTACACAGGCATTGAGCCCTAAAACGAGCACGGCCAGCATGCCGGCTATCCCTGGAAGTTTGCGCATTTGCATAAAAAGACAGGTTAGTTAGTTAGATAATGGTCAAAAGGCACGGATATTGTAGTAAAAATAAAGTTTAAAACGCATAATCGCAACAGCAGCGTTTGCAAACTTGATTATCGCAAGCAACCGGACAAATATACTGCGGTATTGTGCTTGTTCCAAATTCGCAGTACCTTCGCCGCTAACGCAACAAAAAACACCGTTATGAATCTTTTGCAAAATAAAGTGGCGCTGGTAACGGGCGGCTCGCGCGGTATCGGCGAGGCCATCGCGCTCCGCTTTGCAGCCGCAGGCGCCCACGTCGCATTTACCTATTTGTCTTCAGCAGAACGCGCCGCCTCCGTTGAGGCAGCATTGCAGGCCATGGGCGTAAAAGCCAAAGCTTACCGCTCCGATGCCGGCGATTACCAGCAGGCTGAGCAACTCATCAACGACGTGCTGGCCGATTTCGGCCAACTGGATATCGTAGTCAACAACGCAGGTATCACCCGCGATACCCTGATGCTCCGCATGACCGAACAGCAATGGGACGAGGTGATGGATACCAACCTCAAATCGGTGTTTAATCTCACCAAACACGCCCTTCGGCCGATGATGAAAAACCGCGGCGGCTCTATTATCAATATGAGCTCTATTGTCGGTATTACCTGAAACGCAGGACAAGCCAATTATGCTGCCTCAAAAGCCGGCATTATCGGCTTTAGCAAGTCTATAGCCAAAGAAATGGGCTCGCGCAATATCCGCTGCAATGTAGTAGCCCCCGGTTTTATAGAAACCGATATGACCCATGTACTCGATGAAAAAACAAAGGAAGCTTATCTCCAGAATATTCCGCTCAAACGCCTGGGTAAAGCCGAAGAGGTGGCCGATGTATGCGTGTTTCTCGGCGCCGATATGTCGAATTATGTGAGCGGCCAGGTTATCAGCGTATGCGGGGCGCTGAATACTTGATTTTAATTTGCTGATGTTAATTTGCTAATTTGCTGATATTTCAATCATTAAATGATAAAAAATATTAGCACATCAGCAAATTAGCACATCAGCACATTAATCAGCACATCAATTATGATTTTTTAAACTTGATAGAACACCCTATCGCCTTCACATCGGCAGGCGAGGGTTCCTGGCCTTTTTCAATGGCCGCCACAGCATCGCTTACATAGTTCTTTTGCACAGCAGAGGCATCTTGTGCATTGTCATCGATAGCGCCGTGGTAGCGCACTACGAGATCTTTATCGAGCAGATACACCTCGGGCGTGCGCGCAGCGCCGTATTGGGGATATACCTTTTGCCCATCGTCGAACAAATAGAGGAAGTCAAATTTTTTCTCCTTGGCGCGTTCCTGCATCTTGGCAAAGCTGTCGCCAGGCTGCACCGCCGGATCGTTGGGCTGAATAGCTACTACCGGATAACCTTTGGCAGATAATTTACGGTGCAAATCGACAATGCGGTCTTCGTACATCACGGCATACGGACAAGTATTGCACGTAAATATGACCACATAACCTTTGGGTTTTTGCCATTGGCATCTTTTACATCTTCGAGCGAGTACATCTTGCCGTCTACGTTCTTCAGCTTAAAATCAGGCGCTTTGTCGCCCACTTTTAAGCCTCCGGCAGTGCGAAATGCCATGGTGGCCGCAGCAAGCGCAAGCAGCCCCACCGTCAACAAGGTGATTTTGCGTACATTCAACATAATTAGTCAGGTTTTTTATGTGTAAAAAAATGGTTTAGTGCATTCGCAGTTTAGCGATAGGGTTTAGTGCATTCGCAGTTTAGTTTTCTAAACATACAGCTAAACCCAATCGCTAAACCCAATCGCTAAACCGTCACTTCATCAAAGCACTTACCAACGCCTCCAACTCCTCATAGCTGGCAAATTGCTGTTCGACAAATTTCCTGGAAGCGCCTTTGTATATCAGCGTAGCAGGGATAGAGCCGCCCCAGGAGGGGTCTACCTTGTCAATCCAGGAATCGTAGCGGTGGTCTGTCAAAGCAATCACCTGGCTTTCGAGCCGTCGTTGCTCCACAAAACGTTTCAGCTTGGTGGGCACGTCCTTCTTGAAATCCAGACTGAGCAGGATGACCTTCGCCTTTTTACCTTGTACTTGTTGGATTAATCGTTCAAAATAGGGCATTTCTTCCACGCATGGCTTGCACCAGGTAGCCCAAAAATTGATGATGTAGGTGGTATCGTTATTATAATGAAAAACGTGTTCGAGCGCCGAAAAATTGTCGTACACCGCAAAGGGCAGCGTTTGTGGCGCCGGCTCGACGGCAACAGCAGACTCATCGGTCACCTCCGGGGAAGATTGACACGCGACAAGCATCCAGCTTAGCCCCGCCAGGGCACACAATAGCCATTTTTTCATGCAATTTGATTTAGTAGTACTTTGTCACTTTAAAATGTAGCATGAAACATGTGCACATATTGCGCCCCTCTGGGCGTTGTTGATTTTCCGGCTTTGGGCATCTTTGGCCCGGGGAAATGATAGCAAAAGATCTCAAAGCTCCGGAGGAGCGCAATATGTCGTATGCTTGGTTTAAAGTGACATAGTAGTATTAGGTTTATATAGTAACACGGCAATTGCTTTTTTGCTTGTTAAGAATAGGTTAAAAAATTTGACGCATACTGAGCAAGTTCATACCGGAGGGTGACAAAACTCAGGGCTAAAGTGCGCTGATTAGCCCAATTTTGTATACTAATCCTCATTCCTCTCAAATACAACAAGCTCACTTATGTCACTGTAAACTCATATCTGGATGGGAGCTGAAAAAGTAACCCTTGTAAAAGACGCCGCTGCTCGCCAGCGCCACCTCAGAAATTTGCTGCGCGACTTGAAGGCTTTACAATTGATGTTAGACAATGACCTGTTTGAAAACGACGTCCAACGCATTGGCGCCGAACAGGAATTTTGTTTTGTAGACGCTCGCTGGCGCCCGTCCCCTGTTATCATGGAGGTGCTTGAACGCGTCAACGACGACCACTTTACCACAGAGCTTGCCCGCTTTAATATGGAAGTCAACCTCGACCCCGTATTATTCCAGGGCGATTGTCTGTCAGGCCTCGAATCCACCCTGCGCAATTATTTGCAAACGGCCGATAGAGCAGCCCAGGAGGTGGGCGCACACGTGTTGCTCTGCGGCATATTGCCTACAATCCGCCACGGCGATATCAACTACGAAAATCTCACCCCGCTGCCGCGCTATCGTGCGCTGATGGAGTTGTTGCACGAATTGCACAGCGGACCCTTTGAATTTCGCATCGACGGCCCCGACGAATTAGTGATCAACGACGCACTGGCTTTGTTTGAAGGCAGCAATACCAGCTTCCAGGTACACCTGCAATTGCCGGCGCCTGATTTTGCCGCCTACTACAACTGGTCGATGGCAGTCACCGGCCCGCTATTATCGGCAGCTACCAATTCACCGCTCCTCCTCGGCAAACGAGGATGGCGCGAAACCCGCATTGCTTTATTCCAGCAATCAATAGACACCCGGAGTACCTCCGAAATGGTGCGCGAACGCGCTCCCCGCGTTTGCTTCGGTACAGGCTGGATAGAAAATTCTATTCTCGATATTTTTAAAGACGATATCGCCAGGCACCGGGTTATGCTGGCGTCTACCCGCGAAGAAGACCCCCTGCAGATATTGGCAGAAGGCGGCGTGCCGAAATTATACTCGCTAAACGTACACAACGGTACCGTTTACCGCTGGAATCGACCCTGCTACGGCATTACCGACGGCAAACCCCACCTGCGCATCGAAATGCGCGTATTGCCCACGGGGCCTTCCATCCCCGACGAAATAGCCAACGCGGCTTTCTGGCTGGGCATGGTGAAGGGCATGCCCGATGATTATGCGCGTATGAAAGACAAAATGGAGTTTGATAACGTTAAAGAAAACTTCTTCCGGGCAGCCCGTCACGGACTGGGCTCCTATCTGTGGTGGGGATCGCCCGCCAAACGTTTTCCCGCTGCCGAACTTTTGCTCAAAGAATTGATACCGCTGGCCAGGACAGGCTTGCAAAAAGCAAATGTGCGCCAGGCAGATATCGATCACTACATGGATATCATACAAGAACGCGTAGAAAGCGGCCGAACCGGCTCGCAATGGCAACTCAGCTCGCTCGAACGATTGAAAAAAGAAGGCAAAAAAGAAGAAGCGCTGGTAGCTACTACCGCCGCCATGTTTAACCGTCAACAACAAGATATGCCTGTACATAAATGGCCCCTTGCCGGCATGGAAGAAGCCGGAAGCTGGGTAAATCGCTACTGGACGGTCGGGCAGATTATGTCTACCGACCTGTTTACTGTAAATGAAAACGACCCGGTAGATTTTGCCGCCAACCTCATGGACTGGCACAACGTGAGGCACCTGCCCGTCGAAGATGAAAAAGGCATCCTTGTCGGTTTTCTCACCGCCAAAATGCTGCTCCGGTTTTATTCCCAATCGGAAAACCACCCAGTACGAGCCTCCGTACGAGAGATCATGACTTCTGATTTACATTTCGTTTCACCCGAATTGAGTACGGTAGAAGCATTAGATATGATGCGGGAGCGCCAACTGGGTTATCTACCCGTGATGCGCAACGGCAACCTGGTAGGGCTGGTCACCGAATACGATTTTGTCAACGTGACCGCTAATTTGATGAAAGAAATCTTATCAAAATGATGACAAACAAATTCTTCCTTGGCGCCTTGTTGCTGGTAATGGCAATGGGCTGCAACCGGCAGGCGCCGGCTACTTTTACGGTGCTTTCGCCGGCAAAAAAAGTAAGCGTAGAGGTTTGGCTCAATGCCGAAGGCGTGCCCGCTTATCGCGTGACCTATAACGGCAAAACTGCCGTAGACAGCTCCCTGCTGGGTGGCTTTGACCTGCGCGATGCGCCTGCACTGCACGGCGGCTGGCGCGTAAAAAGCCACCAAACCCGCGATTTTTCCGAAACCTGGCAACCCGTTTACGGCCAGGAGAAAGAGATTCTTAACCACTACCAGGAACTTACCCTTAATCTCGAAGAACAACAGGCGCCCAATCGCCTCATGAATCTCGTCTTTAGGGTGTACGACGACGGCCTCGGATTTCGCTACGAAATCCCCGCACAACCCGGCCTCGATAGCGTGATCATTATGGACGAAAATACCGAGTTTAAACTCAGCGGCGACCACCTCACCTGGTGGCAACCCGGCGACTGGGACATCTACGAACATCTCTACAATACGACTAAGTTCTCTGAAATTGACGCCACCGCCAAACGCAAACATCCCGACCTGGCTCAAACCAACATCCCCGAAAATGCCGTCAATACGCCTGTTACACAAAAAACAGCCGACTTGCTGTACCTGGTTTTCCACGAAGCAGCCCTGATCAATTATTCGTCGATGACGCTTAAAGTGGATAAAGACGGACTGAAATGGGTTAGCGAACTCGTAGGCTCACCCGACGAATCGAAGGCCAAACTCAAAGCTCCCTTCCATACGCCCTGGCGAACCGTGCAAATCGGCGAAAAAGCAGCCGACATCCTCGCCTCCCGCCTTATCCTCAATCTCAACGAGCCTAATAAACTGAAGGACGTAAGCTGGATAAAACCCGTCAAATACGTCGGCATCTGGTGGGAAATGCACCTGAACAAAAATAGCTGGGATTTGGCCAGCGGCAGACACGGCGCCACCACCGCCAACGCCAAACGCCTCATAGATTTTGCCTCGGCAAATAATATCCCCGCCATGCTGGTGGAAGGCTGGAATACCGGCTGGGAACACTGGATCGGCTTCGACGACCGCGAAGGCGTGTTCGATTTTGTTACGCCTTATCCCGATTACGATATCGACGAAGTGGTGCGTTATGGAAAAGAAAAAGGCGTGGCTCTGATCATACATCACGAAACATCTTCGGCGCCCCGTACCTACGAACAGCAGTTGGATACGGCTTATGCCCTCTGCCGTCGCCTGGGCGTACACGCCATCAAAACGGGTTATGTGGGTACCATTATCCCCAAAAATGAATACCACCAGGGCCAATGGATGATCAACCACTTCCAGAAGGTAACCGAAAAAGCCGCCGAATACCAAATCTGCATCGACGGCCACGAAACGATCAAAGGCACCGGCCTGCAACGCACCTGGCCCAACTTCTGGTCGAGGGAAACCTTCCGCGGACAAGAATTCGAAGCCTGGAGCTCCGATATGAACCCGCCCGAACACCTTACTATTTTGCCATTCACCATGGGCTTGGGCAGCGGACTGGATTACACGCCTGGTATTTTTGAAATAAAATTCGACAAATACAAAGACAAAAACCAGGTCAATACCACGCTGGCCAAACAGCTCGCCCTGTACGTAACGATTTATAGCCCCGTGCAAATGGTGGCCGACCTGCCCGAACACTACGGCAATAACCCGGCACTGCAATTCATCCGCGATGTAGCCGTCGACTGGGACGAAACCCGCGTCATCAACGCAGAAGTGGGCGACTATGTGACCTTTGCCCGCAAGGCAAAAGGCTCGGAAGAATGGTTCCTCGGTAGTATCACCGACGAAAACCCGCGGGATTTTCAGGTCAAACTCGACTTCCTGAGCCCCGGCGCTACGTATACCGCCCAGATCTACGCCGACGCCCCCGACGCCCACTGGGATGATAACCCGACCGCCGTGGCCATCAGCTCACAGGAAGTGAATGCCAACACCACCCTGGCCTTGAAATTGGCGCCCGGGGGCGGCGTGGCCATCCGATTCGTTAAAAAATAGCAATCGGCAGTCGGCGGTCGGGTCAAGGAAACCGACCGCCGACCGCCGACCGCTAAAAAAAAATACATGACAAAAACCACCCTATTGACATTCTGGATTATCTGGCTGCTCGACGTGCTGCTGTTTTTGTTCGGCTATCGCGAATTCATACAGGGCGTATTCGGCCGCTACGCCGGCCCCACCGCCAAGTATATCTGGCCGTGGGTAGGTATATTAATAGTTGGGTTGGTTATTATTTGCGGAAGCTTATATTTAAAAAAGCACGGACATCCTGGAATGGCTATTAAGGTGGCAGCTATCCCCTTAGTTTTGGCGCTTCCGTATGTGCTGTGGATCGCTATGATCGTACTCATGGGAAGAGGTACCAACTGGCGTTAATATTAAGAACCACCAAACCCACTGGCCATGTATTTTTTTGCCTACATCTATATGTGCTGCTATCTGGCAGTGTACTTATACTTTCAATTTACAAATACGCCTCTACCAGGCTTTTTATCATACCTCAACGCGGCAGTTACCTGGGGGTTTATCCTTTGGGGAGGCTACGAAAGTGGAAAGATCATTGTCGATTGTGTGGTGACAAATGCCAAAGGCCAGATGACCCAGGCCAATATGTTAAGTGGTATTTTGCTAGCTATCCTGGTATACTTGCCCACGCTGCTAATTTCATTGTTTATGCTCCTTGGCGGGTATAAAAACTAAAAGAGGCCATCCCGAATTCACAGAATGGCCTCTTAATATTAAGTTTCCTGTTTAATTTAGTTTTTCAACACCGTGACTTTCTTCGTCACTACTTGCTTGTCGTCGGTTTCCATCCTGATCAGGTAAATTCCGTCGGCATACTCCGACACATCCAGCGTTGTAGTTGCCCGGTCGGCATTGTCAATCCAGATCGTTTTCATCAACACACCTTGCAGCGAGTGGACGCTCAGACGTACACGGCCTTCCGTTACCCCTTTCACTTCAATGGTCAATTCCTGGCCATATAATACGGGATTAGGATAAACATGCAGGTCGATTACTTTCTCCATGCTTTCCGTTGTCGAAACGTCGGTCAGGGACGGTAAAGCAACCGAACCCGGATCAATGGTCTGATCTGTCGCCCAAATTGGGTCATCTGAAGCGGCCAATGGTGCGGGCAACTGGTTAAAGCCAGTGATTCTGACTACGTCAAATGTCGCTGTAGTCGGTGAATTGACATTAATTCCCTCGGCATATATGCCTACGTAGAAGCAATCGCCTAACAATACAGTCGTATGGGATGGGCAAGACCACCAGTTGATGCCGTCTGGCGATGTGTAAGCTGCAATGATATTGCCGATTTTATCCATTCTCAGCCACTTGTGCAGGCGCTGCCACTGTTGCGTGATTTCAGCGCCATTGGTGGTTTGTCGAACTTCGCGCTGTATGTTGTTCAGGCTGTTCTGCGTGCGCAGGCTTGCTTTTTTGGAACCCGGCGCGAGACTTTCGCGGAACATGATGCCGCCAAAACCCTGGTTGGTTGCATTATTGAATTTGGCAATAATGGTGCCGTCACCTGATAACCGTGCATAAACAAAGTGCATGATATCTGAGGTGGGACTTCCATAACCCGCTGACGTTACCTGCATGGGGCCAAAATTACCCGGAGTCGACTGGCTACAGGAGTAGGTTGCACCACCGTTTGCCGCGCCAATATTGGAATTTTCCCAGAATATGTTGACGGTAACTGTACGGCTATGAGTAATGGTACGGCCGCAGGCGTCGGTAAACGTCCAGGTTTCGGTATAAACTGTGGGGCAAGCCTGGGCATTAAACGTAACGGTAGAGGTTACGCTGCCGCTGATGGCGCAATTTTCACCTTGTTGTCCATTGGTATATGACAATGGCGTAGGCGATGGAACGCCGCTTCCGCAATTAATTGTCATGTTGCCTGGCAGGTTCACAAAGGATGCTACCGGCGGCGGGCTTACTGACAATATGCGCGAATGCGTGATGGTACGACCACAAGCATCGGTGAAGGTCCAGGTTTCGGTATAACTGCCTCCACAAGCGCCTTGCGTGCCGCCACTGATGGTCGAGAGTACGGAACCGGAAATCTGACATGATCCGGATTGACCATTAGAATAATTGATACTCGTCGGAACGGGCGCGCCACTTGTACATGAAATAGCGGTATTGCCAGGCAGTGTAGAAAACGAAGCCAGGGGCGCAGGCTGCACGATTACCTGTACAGGCTGTACACATTGCGTAAAGCTCAACGGAATTGGCGTTCCGCCCGCTGGAGTATAAGTGATCGTAAATGTAACGGAATGAGTTCCTCCGCAAGATGAATTCGGGTTAAAATTGTCTGAGATGTTCACGGTGCCGCAACCGGAAGGAACAACCGAAACCACGCCACCCAAAAAGGCAAAGAGCCCGGCAGGATTATTTGCAAACGCCTCTGCTTGTGAACAAGTTAATGTGCCGGTCTGTGGGCAATTGGTTACAGTAGCTGTACACGCCTGTGTATTCGTATCTGTAGCCGAGTTGTTGCCCGGGTTCGGATCGGTGGTGCCCGACGGTGGGTTCACCGTCGCGGTATTCACCAGGTTGCCCGCCTGGCCGGCAGGTACCGATACGTTGATCGTATAGGTAATCGAACCGCCAACCGGGATGTTTACCGTCTGGCTGATGTTGCCGGCTCCTGCTGCGGTACCTGAGGCTCCGCCTGCAAAGGATGCCGACCAACTTGTAATGGTCGTGCCCGCCGGGGCGTTATCTACCACCGTTGCGCCGACTGCGTTACTCGGACCCGTATTAGACACCACTACCGTGTAAGTCACGCCCACACCAGGGGTGTAGGTCGAACTGCCGTCTGTTTTGGTAATCGACAGGTCTGCTTGTGGCGCCGGTGTATTCGTATCTGTAGCCGAGTTGTTGCCCGGGTTCGGATCGGTGGTGCCCGACGGTGGGTTCACCGTCGCGGTATTCACCAGGTTGCCCGCCTGGCCGGCAGGTACCGATACGTTGATCGTATAGGTGATCGAACCGCCAACCGGGATGTTTACCGTCTGGCTGATGTTGCCGGCTCCTGCTGCGGTACCAGTGGCTCCGCCTGCAAAGGATGCCGTCCAACTTGTAATGGTCGTGCCCGCCGGGGCGTTATCTACTACCGTCGCGCCAACTGCGTTGCTCGGACCTGTATTAGACACCACTACCGTGTAAGTCACGCCCACACCAGGGGTGTAGGTCGAACTGCCGTCCGTTTTGGTGATCGACAGGTCGGCTTGTGGCGCCGGTGTATTCGTATCTGTAGCCGAGTTATTGCCAGGGGCCGGATCGGTCGTACCCGACGGGGGGTTCACCGTCGCGGTATTCACCAGGTTGCCCGCCTGGCCGGCAGGTACCGATACGTTGATCGTATAGGTAATCGAACCGCCAACCGGAATGTTTACCGTCTGGTTGATGTTGCCGGCTCCCGCTGCGGTACCTGTGGCTCCGCCTGCAAAGGATGCCGACCAACTTGTAATGGTCGTGCCCGCCGGGGCGTTATCTACCACCGTTGCGCCGACTGCGTTACTCGGGCCTGAGTTAGACACCACTACCGTGTAAGTCACGCCCACACCAGGGGTGTAGGTCGCACTGCCGTCTGTTTTGGTAATCGACAGGTCTGCTTGTAGCGCCGGTGTATTCGTATCTGTAGCCGAGTTGTTGCCCGGGTTCGGATCGGTGGTGCCCGACGGTGGGTTCACCGTCGCGGTATTCACCAGGTTGCCCGTCTGGCCGGCAGGTACCGATACGTTGATGGTATAGGTAATCGAACCGCCGACCGGGATGTTTACCGTCTGGCTGATGTTGCCGGCTCCTGCTGCGGTACCTGAGGCTCCGCCTGCAAAGGATGCCGACCAACTTGTAATGGTCGTGCCCGCCGGGGCGTTATCTACCACCGTTGCGCCGACTGCGTTACTCGGACCCGCATTAGACACCACTACCGTGTAAGTCACGCCAACACCAGGGGTGTAGGTCGCATTGCCGTCCGTTTTGGTGATCGACAGGTCGGCTTGCGGATTGGGGGTGTCGGTATCCGTGGCGCTGTTGTTGCCGGGAGTCGGGTCGGTGGTACCCGACGGTGGGTTCACCGTCGCGGTATTCACCAGGTTGCCCGTCTGGCCGGCAGGTACCGATACGTTGATGGTATAGGTAATCGAACCGCCGACCGGAATGTTTACCGTCTGGTTGATATTGCCGGCTCCCGCAGCGGTACCTGAGGCTCCGCCTGCAAATACTGCCGTCCAACTGGTAATCGTCGTGCCCGCCGGGGCGTTATCTACCACCGTTGCGCCGACTGCGTTACTCGGACCCGTATTAGACACCACTACCGTGTAAGTCACGCCCACGCCGGGTGTGTAGGTCGCATTGCCGTCCGTTTTGGTGATCGACAGGTCGGCTTGTAGCGCCGGTGTATTCGTATCTGTAGCCGAGTTGTTGCCCGGGTTCGGATCGGTGGCGCCCGCCCCTGGGGTCACCGTTGCGGTATTCACCAGGTTGCCCGTCTGGCCGGCAGGTACCGATACGTTGATCGTATAGGTAATCGAACCGCCGACCGGAATGTTTACCGTCTGGTTGATATTGCCGGCTCCTGCTGCGGTACCTGTGGCGCCGCCTGCAAATACTGCCGTCCAACTGGTAATCGTCGTGCCCGCAGGTGCGTTATCCGTTACCGTTGCGCCGACTGCGTTACTCGGACCCGCATTAGACACCACTACCGTGTAAGTCACGCCCACGCCGGGTGTGTAGGTCGCATTGCCGTCCGTTTTGGTGATCGACAGGTCGGCTTGCGGATTGGGGGTGTCGGTATCCGTGGCGCTGTTGTTGCCGGGAGTCGGGTCGGTGGTACCCGACGGTGGGTTCACCGTCGCGGTATTCACCAGGTTGCCGGTGAAGCCGGCTGGAACGTCTATTGTAATGGTATAAGTGATAGTGCCGCCTACCGGGATAGTCACCGTTTGGTTGATATTGCCGGAGCCTGCCGCCGTGCCCGTAGCTCCCCCCGCGAAAACGGCCGTCCAGCCTGTGATCGTTGTGCCGGCAGGGGCGTTATCCACTACCGTAGCACCCACTGCGTTGCTCGGACCTGCGTTGCTCACTACTACTGTATAAATCGTGACCATGCCAGATGTATAGCCCGATTTGCCATCCGTTTTGGTGATCGACAGGTCGGCTTGTAGCGCCGGTGTATTCGTATCTGTAGCCGAGTTGTTGCCCGGGTTCGGATCGGTGGTGCCCGACGGTGGGTTCACCGTCGCGGTATTCACCAGGTTGCCCGTCTGGCCGGCAGGTACCGATACGTTGATGGTATAGGTAATCGAACCGCCGACCGGGATGTTTACCGTCTGGCTGATGTTGCCGGCTCCTGCTGCGGTACCTGAGGCTCCGCCTGCAAAGGATGCCGACCAACTTGTAATGGTCGTGCCCGCAGGTGCGTTATCCGTTACCGTTGCGCCGACTGCGTTACTCGGACCCGCATTAGACACCACTACCGTGTAAGTCACGCCAACACCAGGGGTGTAGGTCGCATTGCCGTCCGTTTTGGTGATCGACAGGTCGGCTTGCGGATTGGGGGTGTCGGTATCCGTGGCGCTGTTGTTGCCGGGAGTCGGGTCGGTGGTACCCGACGGTGGGTTCACCGTCGCGGTATTCACCAGGTTACCCGTAAATCCGGCCGGTATGCCCAGCGTTATCGTGTAGGTGATCGTGCCGCCTACCGGGATATTTACCGTTTGGTTGATATTGCCTGCGCCTGCCGCCGTGCCGGAAGCGCCGCCTGCAAATGCGGCGGTCCAGCCGGTGATTGACGTGCCGGCAGGAGCGTTATCGGTAACCGTGGCGCCTACTACATTGCTAGGCCCGGCGTTAGATACAACCACCGTATAGACAGTCGTCGTACCGGCAGTGTAAGTTGCCACGCCGTCTGTTTTGGTAATGCCCAGGTTGGCCTGCGGATTGGGTGTGTCGGTATCCGTGGCGCTGTTATTGCCAGGGGTCGGGTCGGTGGTACCCATTGGTGGAGCTACCGTTGCGGTGTTCACTAAGTTGCCCGTAAAACCGGCCGGGATGCTCAATGTGATGGTATAAGTAACGGAGCCGCCTACGGGGATATTCACCGTTTGGCTGATATTGCCTGCGCCTGCCGCCGTGCCGGAAGCGCCGCCTGCAAATACGGCGGTCCAGCCGGTGATAGTCGTGCCTGCCGGGGCATTGTCTGCAACCGTGGCTCCAGTCACGCCGCTCGGGCCTGCGTTGCCCACCACCACTGTATAGATGGTCGTGGTACCAGCAGTGTAGGTTGCCGAACCGTCTGTTTTGGTAATGCTCAGATCGGCAGAAGCAGAGACTGTCATTTGATAATCTTCTACTTCTCCATCGGAAGAGGAGATGGTGGAGCGTTCGTCGACTGAGGCTGTTCCGACATTATCCGCAAGCGCATTTGTTGTCAGACGCAACCTCAGGTAATGGGAAGTCAGCGAACCACTCACGGTCACACCTGTCCATGTTAGCATTTTGGAACCACTGAATCCATTGGCTACGGTTGTCGACACCATTTCACCCGCGGAAAATATACCATTGCTATTTAGGTCAATCCAGGCATAGAGCGTAGCGGTACTACCTGTCGAGTTGACAATGTTATTGACAGTGATGGTGATGTTTTGCGGGCCACCGACGCTAAGTGTCGGCAGCGAACTGATGCCGTCTTCGTCATCGGGCGACTGGTTGTTGTCGTCCCCAATGGCGTCGTTGCCGGCAGTTGCATGGAATGGACCGGTTTCCGAATCCAGGTTGGTTCCAATGCGAAGATTGCTACAATCCAAGTTGTGGAAAGGCGTTCCATAGCTGCTTGGTGCATCGCTGTAGTCGGACTCAATCAATGCACCAAACTCAATGCTGAAAATAATGTGTGCATCGTCATTCGACCCTGGATTGTCTTTGGTTGGGTCAAATCCACCTCCTCCTACCAGGGTAGGGCTGTGGGATGCGCTGTGTGTTGTTGTGCCCAAATACACATTTGCGCCATCAACCCACAAGTGGTTGGCTCCTCTCGGTGATCCGGTATCGCCCAGATAGTCGTTTTGACTTCCACCCATGTAGGTGCCATAAGTGAGTGAAGTAAGGCTACTGTTAAAACCACCGAAAAACATGTCCAATCCTCCGGGGCGACTGGCCTGATAGAAAGTACCTCCGGAATTATCTAAAGTAGGAAGTCCCGAACCTTCCACGGTTCCGAATACCAGGAGAAAATCCGTTGTAACGCCGGCGCAATTCGTAGTAGAGACAATGCGTATGCCACTTCCGATGTCATCACCGCTGGTGCCGTAGAAGGTAGCCGCATATCCGGAACTGCCTCCGGCATTTACTTTACCCACAACAACATCCATGCCGCCATAAGGCGTGGTGCGGTAAGCGTTGGCTGTGGTTGGAAAGTCGGTTCCTGAGTCGGTCGCAGAGCCTGTAAAATAAAGCGTATTCCCCACGATCTGCACATCGTTGATGGCATCTGTTCCGTTTCCTCCGATGATGTCTACATAATTAAATGCAGTTCCGTCACTACTCAACACTCCGATGATGCCATTCTCACCCGATCCAGCCGCTGCGGCTGAATTGACTTCACCACCTCCGATAGAAGTACCCGAACCGGCAAAAGCGATGCGGCCATCGGCGAATACTTCCAGGTCATTGAAAGTCTCATTGCCAGAGCCACCCACATAAGTACCCCAGGTCAACCCGTTCAAACTGGAACCGAATTTGGCAATATACATTTCGTCATTGCTATAGGAGTCGTCGACAACAGCTACCGGGAAATAATCGGGGCTGGAAGTTGGTAGGGAGCCATCATTGGCACTCAAACCCACCACAAACGAAACATCGGACAATGCCCGGATTGAGGTGACGCCTCTGTTTTCGTCGCCCGTTCCGCCTAAATAGGTAGCATAAATAAGGCTGCCCAAATCCCGGGAGAAAACTGCTACGAAGCCATCCGTGCCATTGCGTGTGCCATCAAACGGCGAACCCGTAGTCGGAATATTTTCCGTCGTCGTTCCCCCGATGAATACTCTGGTAGGAGAAAGGCTCAGGGCGTGTGCAACCACTTCATCCGAACCACTCCAGGTATTTGTAGTTGGTCCGTAATGGGTTAAATCCAGAAGATCTGAGCCGTTGGCGCTAATCCGGTAAACGACGGCTGTATAGGGGGCTCCACCATTGCCCGAAGGGAGGATGATGTCTTCCGCGTCCTGGTATCCGTCGGCATCATAAGGAGCCGAAGAATGCGAAATCTCGTTGTTGGTTGCACCGGCACAATAGACAATGCCTGTTAAGGGGTCAACTTCGATTGCGTATAGATAAGCATCAAAAAGCGAGGGAGAAGATAAGTTGCCATCCATAAAGGTGCCCCAACTCAAAATCGGGTCGATTACTACCGGAAAACGGGGGTCTATCGGCGACTGCGTTTCAAAGGCAATCGTGTTCTGGCTCACTTTGCTAAAGGCGAATTCAACCGGTACTTTACCCCGATCGGTGACCTGATAAGATTCCGGGATGTGAAATTTGACATCCGTGAAGCGCAAGCCGACGTTTAAACTGCCAACCTGGCTAATCGCAAGATTGTCCTGGCCTTCAAAACGCATTTTTAGTTTGCTGTAATCGGCTCCGGCATCCAGAATCCAGTCGAATTCGAGAGAGCCATCGGTGTTGCTGTACAAGCGCAAGTCAATCCCCGGATAAACATCCTCAAGGGTTAAATACTTGGCTGCTTTTACACCTGACACCCAGCCATTGGGATCTTGCCCCTGAATGTAGTTGTAATTTGTGTTGAACGATTCGCCCAACTGTAGCTTTCTGCCCGGATTGGCGCCATCCAGATACATACTAAAGGTGTGGGTGCCTTTGGTGATGCGGTGCTTTTTAGTAATCTGGTCGGCAAAAGGCCCATCACCCGTTGCCGGGCGTGTGACGGTCTCAGCGTCAATGGCAACAAAGCGAATTCGGTTGCGTTCGATGTATACGCCGCCATACATGCTTTCGTAGTAGTAGAGCACATCGCTGTTCGTCAGCTGCCCTTTGTTTTCCATAAAGCGGATCGTCTCCGCATTTTCCTTTAGCGTCTCTTTTACACGATCCCGCAGTTCGCTATCCGATTCGGCCGGCGTCTGCTCACAAGAAGTGTTTTTAGCATACATGGCCGAAGGCTTGTTGGGCCCAATACTGGTAGACTGAGGAAGGATGTCGGCGTCACTTCTTGCTGGTATGCCTTTATCGTATGTTGATGAAGGATCATCCACAGCGATCATTAACTGCGAATCTTGTGTTGTAGGTACCGATTGTTTAATCAGGGTGTCTGCCTGTGCTATCAAAATCCCAAACAACAGGATCAAGTGCACTTGCATGTTTTGTAAATTGTAAAGAAATGTGCTCATAATTACTTGTTTTTGTTTGTAAGGCTATCTTTATGAAAAATCTGTTTGTTGTGACGTCGATTCAAGCATCCTTAATTAGCATGGTTTAGTCTTGCTAATGCCACAACATTTATTTCAAATGCTTGTAATAACATTAGCTATCGCATCTCATTATGGTAGGTTAAAACCCAATATCAACTAAGATAAATGAGCTTATCAATCTCCAAAATGACTTTTGAATACTATGATGGAACTACTTGTACCAGATGATTTAAGGAAAAAAGAAAGTACAGCGTTGATTCATGTTGAATCAATGCTGTATTTATTGTGCAGGGGAACATTACTAAAGTGCAAACATATATTATATAGTTCTAAATTACAAAAAAAATGCGTTTTTATTATTTAAAAATTAATGATACTATCAAAGACACCACGCCCATGACCTCATCCCCAAGTACCGGTTATCAGCCGTCTTTCGATGTAGGACAATATCGTAATCGGCACGGGATGCAATTGTTGATAATAAGTGTGTTGTACAGTAAACTGTTGGCGCCAACAGTCCCTATTGGGCTATTACCAATTTTCCGGTGAAAATCCTTCCCCGCGAGTCGATAAGCTGGAAGAAATACACGCCGCCAGGTAATACTCCCCGATCAAAGACAAATTCTTGCCCGTCAAAGCGATCGGAGCGCACCAGGCGGCCGCCGGCATCCAGCAGGCGGAATTGCTTTTGGCCAGGGATCATCTCTTGTGCGGCAAAAACGGCGGTGGAGTTCATCGGGTTGCCCAAAACCCGCCACATTGCGCTGTAAACCTGGGGTTCGTCCACTTCTACGACCAACTCGCCAATGGTATGGAATACCGTATTAGTAATGATGGGAGGATTAAAATCAAAAACTATAGCTGCTGTATTTTCGATTCGCGTACCGTGGGGCAAATTGGGCTTTTGATCAATGGTATAGCTGAAAAAGCCGTGAGAGGCAACCTCGTTGACGTTGCTGTCGGGCAGCGCAATGGGAGAAAATAGTACCTCCAGCGTGTCGATACCTCTGATTTCCCAGGTGTAGGGATGCGAGGCAAAGCCGGGGCTGAAGGTACTGATATCGAGATTAGGGGACAATACGTCGAGCAGTTGCACACGGAATGCAGTGTCCGTACCTGTGTTTTGGAATTCAATGGTGTATTGCAACGGCCTGTTGGCGGCCAGCAGGTGGTTGGGGCCCACACCTGTGGGTATGGCCGTTTTTTGGTTGGGGTCGTAGGCCAGATTAACCATGCGGCAGTCGTAGTCGTAATCGGCGCCTCCTTCGTCGAGCCAGTAGGCCGTGATGAAGCCGGGACTAAGCCCGCCGCAATTTTCGATGGCGGCAGCGGTCAAATCGCCGTTGTCAAACTGGGTGGCTTCTATGCGATACGTGGCGCCGTCAGTTGGCAACTCAATCTACTACAACTGGTCGATGGCAGTCACCGGCCCGCTATTATCGGCAGCTACCAATTCACCGCTCCTCCTCGGCAAAC
>JADKAE010000032.1 GCA_016715405.1 Saprospiraceae bacterium
TGTGGTGATAATTAACAAATTAAAAAAATATTTTATTTTAAATATTAATAATATTATCAACAAAATCAGCAAGTGTCAAATCAACCAGTGCCCCCAAATTTACTTGCTCGATGGGGTGTTTGGAATTTGGCAGAAGCTGAAAGCGGCCATTGGGCAGGACGGCCGCTACGGCCTCCGATTCCTCGCGGGTCACCATTTGGTCGTCATCGCCGAGGCAGATGAGAACCGGTTGTTGGATGGCGGCCCATTGAGTGAGTGGAGCGCCTGGCCGTTTGCCCAATCCATGCAGCATGTCGGCTGTTTTGCAATGCCAGTTTCCAATCTACAGGCTGATGCCGGGCGGAGGAGTAGCAGCAAAATAAAGGGTATCTTCTCCATATTTTTTCGGGGTTGAGCATTTTCATTTCCTTTTTCGGCGATGGCGGGGTCCCAGGCGAATTTGGTGCCCAGGGTCGTCACCCGGCTGTTGACCAGCTCGGGGGTGGGTGAGAGCGAGATACAGGGCCATATCCGCCCATGCTGGCACGAAAAATCGGCGCCAACTATCTGGTTTTCCTTCATAAAGAAGCCGTACCTCTTCGGCAAATGCCGGAATAGAAAAATTACCGTCCACCGGCTTGCTGCCGTGCCCGCTGAAATTCAGGTCGTAGACTTCATAATGGCTCGACAACAAGTTCTTCAATGCAGCTAACTGATCTTTACTGCCTATTGCTCCGTGGAGTAATATCAATGAAGTATTCATAGTTTTGATGTGCTAATGTGCTGATGTGCTGATGTGCTGATTTGCTAATGTGTTGATGTGTTGATTATTAATATATTATTAGCAAATTAGCACATCAGCAAATTAGCAAATTAACCCTTCGATGTGCTGATTATTTTCGATATTATCTTTTGTATACTGGTTAGTTTATATGAAATGGTCACAATTTGGGTAGCTTGGTGACTGCCGGCACAACAATAACCAATATTCTGTTTCAGCGGCTTCTTTCGCGGCAATTTTCATTTTTTTGGCATAAATCCGCCTTACTTTCGGGGCTTTGAGCCTCTCGCACATAAGCGTTATAGAGTTCCCGACTTTCAGAAAACTGCTAATCACACATATTTGCGGTCGGTTGTTCCAATTTTTCTTCGCAATAGGTAATAATAGTTTTGTGCAAATTCAAAAGTCTGTTTAAGTATTACATTGTCTTTTCCCTGCATATTAAAATAATCAGCCAAATGAACTAAATCAGCACATTAGCACATCAGCACATTAAAATATCAGCACATTACACATCAGGACATCAGCACATCAATTCTTCCATCCTTTCCTCTCTTGTTCTATATGATGCACCTCCACCTTCACCCCGTATTTTTCGGCCAGGTGGCGTGCCATGGCGTCGGCGGCGTAGACAGAGCGGTGTTGGCCGCCCGTGCAGCCAAAATTAACCATTAAATTCGTAAAACTGCGTTCGATATAATCCTCCACGGCCTCGTCCACAATGCGGAAAGCGCTGAGTAAAAACTCATCCATACGGCTGTGGTGTTTCAGAAAATTGATCACCGGTTCGTCGCGGCCGGTGAGTTGCTTGTATGATTCATAGCGGCCGGGGTTGTGCAGGAAGCGGCAGTCGAACACAAAGCCGCCGCCGTTGCCGCTGGTATCCTGGGGGATGCCGCTCTGGTTGTAGGCAAAACTATTGATCGTAACCGTAAGCAGGCTGGCAGCGCCTTTCTGCTTGTTGAAAGGCTGGAATTGCTGCGATTGGATCAGGTGGCGAAGCGTGCGGGTTAGTTCGGGAATCTCCACCGGGAATTGCACGTGGTCGAGTACCCATTGCACGTTCTGTAGGGCAAACGGGATGCTCTGCAAAAAGTGCGCCTTGCGCTCCAACAACCCCCTGAAGCCGTAAGTGCCGAAGACCTGAATACAGCGCATCAGCACATAACCGTAATAGTAGGCCACAAATTCCTCGCGATCGACGGGGATGTATTGGGCCACGGCCTTCAGGTAATGGTCGAGCAATTCCTGTTTGATCTTTTCGGGAATATCGGCTTTGGCCTGATACAGCAGCGAGGCCAGGTCGTATTGCAGCGCGCCGCGGCGACCGCCCTGGTAGTCGATAAAAAAGGGTTCGCCGCCTTTCACCATAATATTGCGCGTCTGAAAATCGCGAAACATAAAATACTGGCAGTCGGCGCCGAGCAGATAATCGGCAAAGCGGTGAAAATCGTCCTCCAGTTTCTGCTCATCGTAGGGCACATATGCCAGTCGGAGGAAGCCGTATTTAAACGTATTAAAATCCCATATCATCGACTGCTTGTCGAAGGACTCGCGTGGGTAACACACGCTGTAGTCGAGATCGCGGCTGCCTTCGATTTGCAGTCGGGCCAGTTGCTCCACCACGCGTTTATAGAGTTGCACCAGATAGTCGGGGAAATCGTCGCCTTTTTGCAGCAGGAAGCTATACATCGTCGTCGAGCCGAGGTCTTCCTGGAGGTACACGTGGCGTTGGGCGTCTTCGGCATAAATCTCCGGCACGGGCAGGCCTTTGTCCCGGAAGTGGCGCGAAAAAGCCAGGAAGGCGGCATTTTCGGCGTCGTTGGGGTTATAGGCGCCGATGGCGGTGCGGGCGCCGCGTTGGAGGCGGTAATAGATGCGTTGGGAGCCCGACGGCGCCAGCGGCAGGATCAGGTCGGGGGTTTCGCCGGCCCACTGTTCGTAGAGATCGCTAAGTGCCAGTTCGATTTTTATGGCGGACATTTTTGTCGATTTGCTGATTTGCTGATTTGCTGATGTGCTAATGTGCTAATTTGCTAATAAATAAATATTAATCAGTATATTAACTTATCAGCGCAACTTGTCCCGAACTCGCTTCGGGATCAGCACATCAGCAAATTAGCACATTAGCAAATTATTTCCCAATCCCCACCCGTGCCATGAGGGCCTTCAATTCGTCCCTTCGCATATACAACAACGCCAAAGATGCTACCATCACAATCACAGCCAGGGCGAATAATTTGCCGCCGTCGTTTTGCACCGAGATGCCGAGTTTGGTGAGGTGAAAAAAGATAGCTCCGGCGATCACGCCTGTGCTGAGCAGGGCGCCAAAAATCACCGTACGGGGTATCAGCAGCAGGGCTGCGGCTATGAGTTCCATCACGCCGATGCCGATGCGGCCCCAGGGCTCCATGCCTACTGCGGTAAAGATATAGACGCTTTCGGGTGCGGCGGTGAATTTATAGAAAAGGGTTTGGAGGAGGATGAGCGCTGCTACGAGGCGCAGGGCCAGGTCCAGGTTTTTTTGATTGAACATGGTGGGTGTGGTTTTTTGGGGAGTAAAGATAGGGAATGTTTGGGTAGAGGTCAGACTTTCTTACCGCATGTTCAACCGGAATAGGAGTTAAAATGGCTACAGTCATTATGCAAGACAAACAAGTGAATAAATTTATGCGCTAAATAAGTGGAATCTATCTTTCTTTCACCGATCCAGCCGGCTACCACCTACATATCAAAACAAAGAGCCATTACCCTCCCATCCCGGCATGCTTTTTGCCTGGTTGAACATGCTTTAAAATGCTCCACACCGTCCTTTCGGAGATGTTGAAGCGGTGCGACAAGGCGCTAACTGTCAGAGTTTTGTGCCCTTCGAGTTCTTCATTCAGCTTTCTGTATTCGTTGATCACTGCATAGCGCTGAATCAGCGTTGGCGGAATTAGATCCTGATCGATTAAAAAGTGACCATTGGTTTCTGTCCGCTCAAGCTATGCCTTTCGCAAGCTGATTCAAATTTGGTGCAAGTGCTTCTCGAATCGGTCTATCAGATATTTCCTGTTTTGATTCATAGCATATTGATATTGTATTTGATGCATATTATAGCTCGCACCTCTAAGTTTGGTATGAACTGGGGCGGCATAATCCAGGGGGGGCTTATACTGCGGTGTGCGGTATCCACACTTTTTGTATTACTCATAGTGCTGTGGCGGTTTATCCAGATACAAATTTCACCCCGTTCACCGCATTTTTTTATCGCCTGTATGCTAGCACCTGTATTGCAGTGCATCGATACCTCCATGAACAAGAAGGCTTCATCAATAATTTACCATCACTAAAATTTAGATTTAAATATTTGATAACAAGTATCTTATGTTTGTTTTGAAAAAATCGTAGTATTATTGCACTACTATAGTCTGGTTCCGTACTGAATGCAGTTTAGCAGAAGGTTTTTCCCCGCAGAATTAACACCTACTTACATGGAAAACAGCAAATTTCTTGAAACGCTTCGCACCCTCAACAAAAGAGAACTCACGGCTTTTGCCAAATACCTCGATGGCAATTACAGCAATGACAAAATTGCCTTGGCCGTATTTGATTATATCAGGGCGTTTTTCCCCGATTATCGCGACGAAAAAGCTGGAAATCGCTTATGCGTACAAGAAAATCTTTGGCGTCGATATCCAGGCTCATAAAAACAACCGTAAAAAATTGCTCAATACGCTTTCCGACTTGTACAAATGGCTGAAAGAATTTTTGCTTTGTGAAAAATCAAGGACAAATCACTGGAAAGCACGGCCTTGTGGCTGGCCGTAGCCAAACAAAGGGGATTGGAAGGCGAAAGCAATAGGCAATTGCAAAAATAAGAACACAAATCACTGCTTCATCCGGCGCTACTGTATCAGAAGCGCTATTGGGTATGTTGGCGGATTATTATACCTACTACCAACAGCACAGTAAAAACCTGGAACCCAATGTGGAGGCGTTGTTAAATTGTGTAACAAACCTCGATCGGTACTATTGCCTGGTTAGGCTGAAACTGGCTTGTGAAATGGCCAGTCTGAAAAAGTTAGGTCTTTGCAATTATCAATCGGACAGTGAAGAATTTGTGCAAAAAATGATGGATTGGCCCCAAATTCAGGATAAGTCGCCGTTCCAACTTTACAAAGAAGCTTACCTGGTTATCACGCAAGACGATGAAAACGCGTTTTTAAGGTTAGAAAAATGGCTGTATGATAACCACGACCATGTCGGAAAGGATGAACTTCATATTGCGCTCAGTTATTTACAAAACTTTGCCGCTGCGCAATTCAAAAAGGCAATATGACATACTCCCCTGTTTTACACAGGCTCAACCTATTTGGCGTGGAAAAGGGACTTTTCATCCAAAAAAACGTTATGTCGGCTACGCGATTCAATAATATTGTCGGTATTGCTTGTCGTGAGGCAGACTTCGACTGGGTCCATTCTTTTATAACCGAATACAAAGATTATTTGCTCGACGAATACCGTGAAGATACAGCCAGGTTGGCACAGGCTATTGTATTGTTCCACCAAAAAAAATTTGAAGCGGCCTACTATTGGTTTTCAAAAACAGAATTTTCCAGCCCTGAATCTGCCATCCAGGCAAAATTATACGAAATCAGGTGTCTATTTGAATTAGAATGGGGGCATACCGCGCTCGATAGTTACATCAATACATTTCAGGTGTTTTTACAAAGAAAGCGAACAAAAAGGACTCACATTGTGGTTCCCGCACTCAATTTTATACGCCTGCTCCGAATGATATCCGAAGAAAAAACACCACATGAGAAAATAATAGATAAAATTAATAATACAAAACCGCTTTACCTTAAGGATTGGTTGCTTGAAAAAATGGAGTTATATAAAGGAAAGTTTACCACCCAAAAACCCAGGGGTAATTGAGTGGCAAATCAGGAAATTATTAAGTGACGATGATATCATCGTAAACAATAGATTGCGAAGTTCCCCCTCCACAGATGGTCACAAAATAAAATGTGTACGTACCTGCCGGCAGGTTGGTGTAATCGATGTAAAGGTTGCTTGTTGTCCTTTCCGTACTCGTGTAGTTGTCTCCTTCCCGGTAGTACCATACCTTATAGCTGGCGCCTTGTTCATTGGAATCCCAGGAAAAAGAGGCATGGTTGGAACTCGGCATGGCAAGCCCCAGGTCGTAAGGGGAGGGCAGGTACAAACAGGTGTAGTGCGATGGTTGCGTGAGGACCGCTGCGAATAATGCGATAGCAACAAGCACGGATCCTGCTTTACTCGAGATCTTTCTCATAGCAAAAATGTTTAAGGTGAATGAATAGTAGGCAGGTTACAAGCTACAGACAAATGGGCTTCGCCATTGAGCCAATGACAGGAGTGTTCTTATCAATTACTGAAAATAACCGGTTATGAAACTTAGGCGTACCACACATGTCAGGCGTAACGGCGTGTAGCGCAACTACATACTGCCGTGCCGGTTCTGCTTATCAATAATTACAGGACAAAATTAATTGAGTTGAAAATGGTGGGTTTTATAAAATTGATTTACAGTTGTTTATATAAATTTACATAAATTTATTCAGGCTTAATGTGTAATAGGCTTAGCATCTTTTTTGTTTTTGAAGAGAAGACCAGTAGCGTTTAAAAGCAGCGCATCAGTCGATTTGCTAAATTCAACAACAGGGCAATTGGCTCTGGATTCTCCGTAAATGTAATGTGATACCATCATTTTTCCGTTGACTGTATGGCCGTCTACTGCCATAAAATAATTATATGGAATGTGTTTATAAGTAAAACTTGAAATGTGCCGGGGGTTTTTGCTTTTTGCTGTATCCGACCCGTTGTTTGCTTCCTTCCGGTTGATTGCTGTCGGCTTTAATTGCGGCTTCGTTGCTCTCGGGGTTGGTAATACATTTGAAATGCTTTTTCCAATGGCCTCATTGTACTCCCTTCTGCCCTGTTAATGGGACTGAAGTATGCGTGTGTCCCAAATTCGGCTTCTTTCTGCGCAGTTGAGAAGAATGCGTTTTCTGGCAATGGATATCTGGCTGTCGTAAGAGACGGGGGATCCTTTACATCAAAGCTGGTATATCAACCGGGTCAATCGCTTTGTTGCTTCTTCATAATCATTGTGTCCAGTGTAACCCCAGTTCGTTAAGCACAAGTTCCTGGATCCTTGGCCACTTTATCTAAAGTAGTGGATTTTACATTTTTTCCACTGAGTATATTGCTAAAAGTCGGCTCAGATATATTCTTCCCGAGATACCGCATTTTTTTTACGATGGTAGATTGATCGTAATGCTGACGGTTTTTCAGCAGTTCCTTTTATTATAATCGTTCTTTCCATCTTTACTTTCTAATTCGACTTCAAGATCGACAATTGATTTGGTAAATCCAACACACCAATCGTCGAATAATTCCAGCGCTTCAACCAGCCAATTCCCCATTTCAGTCCTAAAACCAGGCCGTTGAGGCACTCCCCTCTTTACAACTCGCCCCACATGTCCCTATTTTTGTGGGACTGACTGTACAACCTATGACCCGACTGTTGCCACTACTAACCGTGCTTTTATTAAGCACTTGCTACCGGCTTGCCGCGCAAGAGATTCCACTCAAAGTCGCTAAGCCCAAGGCGAGGCAGATATGGATTGGCATGGGCTGGTCCGACTGGTCGATTCGCGACGATGCGTATGCGCCCGGCGGCGTATACAATGCAGGCATGACCACTTTGCGCATCGGCCATACCCGCGAACAAGGCCAATGGATCAACTTTACGGAAGGTATGATAGGCCTGGGGCGACTCCAAACGGCGCAAAACGAGGCCCTTCGACTCGCTTCTGCTGCCCGTGAAAGGCCCCGTTATACAAGTAGGCTCTACCCACAAAGGTATGCAGTTGAAAGGCGAAGACGGGATGCGATACCGAACGGGACTAACGCTGCTGGAAACTATGTATTACCCCAGGTATGCCCGGCCGGGACTGGTATCCTCCACTACGCTGGGTCCCGAAATAGGCTTCGAACCCACGCAACGGCAGGGCGCCACGATTTCACTGCGCCTCAGCATCCCCCTGGTCGGCTGGCTCACGCGCTGGCACAAAGACCCCAAGGGAGAAGGCAAACCCGAAAAGGTGAAGAAATTTTCAGGCGTAAAATCTATGCAAACGGCTAACTTGTCCCTCCATGGGCAGTATTTTTTTAACAAAAGCCTTTCCGCCGGTTTCCAGTGGAGGTTGTCCTCCCTCACCTACCGGCGAAACCATTTGCTCAAATTGAAGGAAAATAGCTGGTATGTGTATGTGGCAGGACATTATTGATTTGCTGATTTGCTGATTTGCTGATTTTACTACTTATTTTAATGTATTAATTATTAGCACAACTTGTCCCGGACGAAGTTCGGAATCAGCACATTAACTCATCAGCACATTAGCACATTAGCACATCAGCACATCAGCACATTAAACTAATTAACCACCATAAATTATGTTCAAAAACACCTTTTTGACCGCCTCCGTCCTCACCGTAGGACTATTTGCACTGACCAACTGCAACCAGCAACCTGCTGCCGACAATCAAACGACCGCTGAAGCTTCGGCGCCTTCCGACGCAGATATCGTGAAACGCGGGGAGTACTTGTCAAATATCCTGGTTGCGACGACTGCCACACACCCAAAACGATGACGCCGCAAGGCCCGGTGCTCGATATGGCGCGCCGCTTTATGGGCCACCCCGCCGATGAACCATTTTCTGCCGCCGACAAAAAAGAGCTTATCCAATCGCAGTTTGTCGCGGTATTTAGTCCGGGCATGACGGCAGCCGCCGGCCCCTGGGGCGTATCGTTTGCCGCCAATATCACCCCCGACGACACGGGTATCGGCGCCTGGACGGAAGCGCAGTTTATCAAGGCGATTCGCGAGGGTAAAAGCAAAGGCATGGAGGGAACCCGCCCTATTTTGCCGCCGATGCCCTGGCCCAGCTACAAGAATATGACCGACGAAGACCTCAAGGCACTCTTCGCCTACCTGAAGACGATTAAGCCGATTAATAACACGGTGCCGAAACCGCAATCCCTGTAAAAGCCACGGATGTGAGGGTGGGAGTGTGAGAGGGTGAGAGGGAGAGATTTCATTTGCTCACACACTCTCACTTTCCCACCCTCCCACCCTCCTAAACTATGTGATAAACAATGCGAAAACTCCTCCTCAACCTCGCCATCAGCCTCGACGGTTACATCGAAGACCGCAACGGCGCATTCGATTGGTGTTTCACCGATCAGGATTACGGTATGGGCGAATTCTTCGAGCGGATTGATGCTGCGTTCTATGGCAGAAAGTCGTACGAACTGGTGCAATCGATGGGAGATGCCGCCGAAATAGAAGGCATGCCGGACTTGCAATCTTACGTTTTTTCCAACACGCTCAGCGAGGCCCCGCCCGATACGACACTCGTGAGGGGTGACGATCTGTTAGCCGAAGTGCGGCGCATCAAAGCTATGCCAGGCAAAGATATCTGGCTGTTTGGCGGCGGTAGTCTTATTAAATCGCTCCTGCCTATCGGCCTTGTTGACGAGTTGTCGCTGGCCGTTCATCCTATCATGCTGGGCGGCACGCCCTTATTTCCGCAATTAGATCAACGCATTCCGCTTAAGTTGTTGAGTGCTACGCCTTATGACTCGGGGTTGGTGATGATGAAGTATGGGGTTTAGTGCATGCGCAGTTTAGCGATTGGGTTTAGATTATGATGGGCAATTGCTAACTTGCCGTCAAATTTCAACCTTATGCGTATTTATCGTCAACTATGGATCGTGCTGGCAGTGGTGGCCATGAGTGCTTGCCAGACGGCCCGCAAGGCTTCCCAGCCTATCGAATTTACCATTCTTCAATACAACGACGTTTACGAAATAGCGCCGCTGGAAGGCGGCAAGTCGGGCGGATTGGCCCGGGTGGCTACCGTAAAAAAGGAATTGCTGCGCGAAAACCCGAATACCATCGCGGTGCTGGCCGGCGATTTCCTGAGCCCTTCGGTGCTGGCCAACCTCAAAATGGCCAACGGCGAACGCATCTCCGGCTTGCAAATGGTAGAAACCCTGAATGCCGCCGGACTCGACTACGCCACCTTCGGCAATCACGAATTCGACCTGAAAGACCCCGGCGTACTCCAAAACCGGATCAACCAGAGCAAATTCAAATACATCACCTGCAACGCCATGCGCAGGGCGGGCGACCAGATCAAGCCCTTTCAGCAACAAATTGACGGCCAGTTGCGCGACGTACCCAAATACGTGGTGCACGAATTCAGCAACGCCGCCGGCGCTAAAGTGAGGGTAGGCCTGACGGGCGTAGTACTGCCGTTCAACAAGCAGGACTACGTGAGTTACGCCCCCGTCACTGCATCTATCAAAGAAGTGCTTGGCGTTTTGCAATCGCAGGCCGACGTCAATGTGGCCATTACCCACCTCGCCATCGATGAAGACAAGCAACTGGCTGCCGATGTGCCCGGCTTTGCCTTATTTATAGGCGGGCACGACCATACCCATATGAAATACCAGGTGGGCGGCACGGCCATTACCAAAGCCGACGCCAACGTCAAAACAGTGTACATCCACCGTTTTACCTATTACCCCAAAACCAAAAAAACCGTACTCAACTCCACGCTCAAAACTATCGACGACAAAATAGCTGACGACCCCGCCACCAAAGCGGTAGCCGACAAGTGGCAGCGCGACGCTTTTAAGATCATGGAAGAACAGGGCTATCAACCCCAGCGCCAGATCATGGTGGCTAAAACCAAACTGGAATGTACCGAAGAAAAAGTGCGCTCGCGGCAAACCAACATGGGCGCCCTCACCCTGCAGGGGTTTGAAACCGTGAACCCAGGCGCCGACGTATACCTGCTCAACAGCGGCTCCATGCGCCTCGACGACGACATCCTGGGCACGCTTACCGAATACGACATCTTGCGCACCTTCCCATTCGGCGGCGCCATTTCTACTATGCAATTGCCCGGCGAAGCGCTGGGCCGCGTATTGCAGGCCGGTCTCGTGACCAATGTCGGCGAAGGCGGCTATATGCAAGTCCGCCACGTGGAGCAACGCGACGGCAAATGGTGGATCAAAGGCGAGATGCTAAAAAACGAAAAAACCTACACCGTCGTATTGCCCGATTTTGTGGCGACGGGCAAAGAGGCCAATCTGGGCTTTTTGAAAGATTTTGCGGCTTCGCAAAAACCGAATTTTACCGTCAATGCCGCTACCGTGCGCAACGACATCCGGGATATTGCCATCTATTACATGGAGCAATTGGGAACATACTGACAACATAGCGTCCATTTATTATCTTTGCGATCGATTTCATGGAACAGTGGGAACAAGAATTTGAATGGGTGCAATTGAGGCATCGCCTGAAGGAACGATTCCACAGGGATACGCTGCCTGATTTGAATGCCGTATTATTTCTCATCGGCATTCAGGAGCTGGGTTTTGTAAAACCTGCTTTTACAAAAGAAGAAAAACAAGACCTGATGCACATTGCCGTCTGCCGCCTGCTGAGCGACGACGGCTATTACGAATTTATCGGCCGCGATGCCGACGGCTGGCCCCATTGGCGCGCAATACGCCTCCTCAATACCAAAGGGCTGGAAGATCAGGAACAATTTATTATTACCAAAATTATATCCTATTTTAAGACAGAAGCCGATGGGCTCTAACTACACCAAATCAATTAAAACTTAGCATATGATCAGACATTTTACCCTCGCAATTGTCGCAATTGCGTTTTGTTGTGGCTTCACCTCTTGTCAAACCGACGATAGCACCTACGCGCTTATCCAAACGGAATACGGCGACATGAAAGTGATGTTGTACAACTCAACGCCCAAACACCGCGATAATTTTATCAAACTTGTCAATGAGGGCTACTATGACAGCCTGCTCTTCCACCGCGTCATCAATGGGTTTATGATCCAGGGCGGCGACCCCGATTCGCGCAAGGCCGCACCCGGCCAACAACTGGGCATGGGAGGCCCCGAATACAAGATAGACCCCGAAATCGGTGCTCCCCACCTGCGCGGCGCACTGGCTGCCGCCCGCGACAACAACCCCCTGAAGCAGTCTTCCGGTTCTCAGTTCTATATCGTGCAGGGACAAATTATTAATGACGATTACCTGAATTCGATCGAACATCAAAAGGGTATCAAGTATTCGCCCGAATAACGCAAACTATACAAAGAAGAAGGCGGCGCCCCCTTCCTCGACAACGACTATACCGTCTTCGGAGAAGTGGTAGAGGGCATCGAAACAATTAACAAGATCACCTCCCAGCCGACGGATAGCAACGACCGCCCCCAAAAGGATGTGAGGATGATGATTAAGATTTTGAAATAATTCAAGTTTTGTTCTCCGTTCTCCGTTCTCCGTTGTCGGTTCTCCGTTTATTAACTTTACCATTTAAACTTTAACAGAGAACAGACAACAGAGAACAGACAACAGAGAACAGATAACAGAGAACATATGACTCAACTAAAAACACTAACCATCATAGCCATCGCGGGCCTAATGGGCGCCTGCTCCAGGCCGGTAGCCCAGTTTACGCATGCCGGCGGCCAAAAAGCGCCTTCGCTGGTGCAGTTTACCAACCAATCGGAGAAAGCGGAAACCTACGAATGGGATTTTGGCGACGGCAACACCTCCAAAGAAGCTTCTCCTACGCACCGGTATTTGTCATCGGGCAATTACACCGTGAAGCTCAAAGCGATGAAAGACAATAAGGCGAGGGTTAAAGAACACCGCCTGCTTATAGAGCCGCCCAGCAAATGCCTGGTAGATATCGAAACGGAGTTTGGACACATGCTCGTGGAATTATATGACGCTACTCCCAAACACCAGGAAAATTTCATCAAACTCGTCGACCAGGGCTTCTTTGACAGCCTGATGTTTCACCGCGTCATCGAAGGCTTCATGATTCAGGGCGGCGACCCCGATTCCAAGCGCGCCAAACCCGGCCAGCAATTGGGCGCCGGCGGTCCCGGCTATACCATCCCTGCCGAGTTTGTCGATACGCTGGTGCATACCAAAGGCTCTCTGGCTGCCGCCCGCCAGGGCGACCAGGTGAACCCCCAGAAGCGCTCTTCGGGGTCGCAGTTTTATATCGTACAGGGCCGTCCGCTGACCGCGCCCCAACTCGACCTGCTGGAAGCCCAGAAAAACATTCGCTACAGCACCGCCCAGCGCGAAATTTACCTCAAATCGGGAGGTACGCCTTTCCTCGATAAAGAATATACTGTTTTTGGTCGGGTAATAGAAGGGCTCGACGTACTGGACCAATTAGCCGCCACCAAAGTGGATTCTTTCGACCGACCCAAAAAGGACGTTCGCATGAAGATGAAAGTGATCAGATAAACACATACTATGTATCAGCACACCGTATTGGGCATTGATATTGGAGGTTCGGGTATCAAAGGATCGCTCATCGACATCCGCTCGGGAGAAATGCTGGGCGAGCGACTCCGCCTGACGACTCCCCAACCCGCTACGCCCAATGCCGTAGCCGATACATTTGCCCAATTAGTGGAGATGCATCAGTGGAAGGGATTGGTGGGCTGTGGTTTTCCTGCCATCGTCAAACACAACGTGGCCCTCACCGCCGCCAACATCGACAAAAGTTGGATAGGCGTGGATATCGCCGATATTTTAGAACGAAAATCGGGCTGCAAGGTCGCCGCCGTCAACGACGCCGACGCTGCGGGCATAGCGATTATGCGTTTCGGCATCGGCAAAGGCGAATTGGGCGTGGTGCTTGTTGTCACCATCGGCACCGGCATCGGTAGCGCTTTGTTTCACAACGGCCAGTTGGTGCCCAATACCGAGTTGGGGCACGTTTTTTTGCACAATATGCCGGCAGAGCAATATACGGCCGATTCGGTGCGCAAGCGCCTGGAATTGTCGTGGAAAGAATGGGGCGCCCGGCTCAGCGAATACCTGCGCCACCTGGAGCGCATTATGTCGCCCGATTTATTTATCCTGGGCGGCGGCGTGAGCAAGCAATTTGATGAATACGCGTCGTTTATAAAAGTGGATACGCCGGTAAAAGCCGCACGCCTCCAAAACAATGCCGGTGCGATAGGCGCGGCCTATTACGCCTGGCAGCAAACACAATTGTTATGAGCCGTTCGCCGTTGATCAGCGCCGCCGATTTGTCGGCGCAATTGGGTGCAGCAAACTGGCTGGTTGTAGACTGCCGTTTTTCGCTGGCAGATACCGAGCGAGGTCGCCGCGAATACGCACGCTCGCATATACCCGGCGCAGTGTATGCCCATATCGACGAGCACCTTTCCGGGCCGGTTATCCCCGGCGTCACCGGGCGCCATCCGCTACCCGATCCCGCCGTATTGGCCGTACAACTCGGCCAATGGGGTATCGACGCCGATACCACAGTGGTAGCCTACGACGATGCCGGCGGCGGCCATGCCGCCCGCCTGTGGTGGCTGCTGGGATGGCTGGGCCACGACCACGCCTATGTACTCGACGGCGGCTGGCAAGCCTGGCAAGCAGCCGGCTACCCCGAAACGGAGGCGGTACCGCAGCGCAACCCCACAACGTTCACCCCCCGCCTGCGCCCCGAACGCGTTGTTGATGCCCATTTTGTAAAAGAAAAAAGCCACGACCCCGATTTTATTGTGGCCGACTCCCGCGATCCGCAGCGCTATGCCGGACTCAACGAAACCATAGACCCTATAGCCGGCCACATACCCGGCGCCGTGAGCGCCCCGTATATGGCCAATCTAAGCCCCGATGGCCGTTTTCAAGACCCCGAGGCACTTCGCCTGCGCTTTGAAAAACTCCTCGAAGGAAAACCTGCCGACCATTCGGTCTTTTACTGCGGCTCTGGCGTCACTGCCTGCCACAACTTGCTGGCCTATGCCCACGCGGGACTGGGCGACGCCTTGCTTTACGCAGGCTCGTGGAGCGAATGGATTAATGACCCGGAGCGGGGAGTAAAGACAGGGCCAGGCAGGGAATGAGGGGGCGAGGGGGAGACTTGGCGAGGGGGAGAGGGCAATGCATTAAGTTATTATCATGTTTACTAAACTCTCACTTTATACATCACCTCCCACTTAACTTACTGGCATTGGAGAAGGGAGGGGGATTCCAGGCATTCTAAATATAAATGTTGCGACCATGACTAAACATCTGCCTAATGCCATCACCTTGTTCAATTTGTTTTGCGGTTGCTGTGCGATCGTGAGCATATTGGGCGGGGATATATTGACTGCTGTGGGGTGGCTTGCGGTGGCAGCGGTGGCCGACTTTGCCGACGGGGCGGTGGCCCGGGCGCTCCACGTGCAATCGCCGATAGGCATACAACTCGACTCGCTGGCCGATATGGTGTCTTTTGGGGTGGCGCCGGGAGCTATGTTGTTTATGATGCTCAACCAGGCTTTGTTGCCTGATGGGGTGATATGGCAGGCATTTTCCGGCTTTGTGCTATCGGTTTTTTCAGGGCTTCGCCTGGCCAAATTCAATATCGATACCCGGCAGACAAAGCATTTCCTGGGCTTGGCCACGCCGGCTTGTACCATTTTGGTGGCTGGATTGGCGCTTATTGTGCACTTCGATAGCTTCGGGCTCGGCGATATACTACTCCAGCCGTGGCTGTTATACGTGCTGATTGCCCTGTTGAGTGGGTTGCTGGTATCCGAAATACCGATGTTCAGCCTTAAAATCAGTCCGCTGCGCTGGAAAGGCAACGAGATAAAGCTTATTTTTGTGGCGGTAAGCCTGCTGTTGGTTTTCGTCCTGGGATGGGCGGCGCCGGCAGCGGTCATATTGCTCTACATATTGGTCAACCTCATTATTTATTTTACATCCGGAAAGACAAGCACATGAACTTCATCGCTGAAATAAACATCATGCCACACAAAGAACTGTTGGATCCGCAGGGCAGAGCGGTGGCTAATAATATGAAAAACATCAACCTTGCCGGCATTTCCGATATTCGCATCGGCAAACATATCGTGATGCAACTCGAAGCCGGTTCCGAGGCGGAAGCCAAAGATAAAGTAGAGACTGCTTGTCGCAAATTGCTGGCCAACCTCATCATGGAGACCTTCCACTACGAGATAAAAGCCCTTTAGGGCACGGCGCGCATGTTGTACCTGGTACCCACCCCCATCGGCAACCTCGAAGACATGACCCTGCGGGCAATACGGATACTCAAGGAGGTAGACCTGGTATTAGCCGAAGACACGCGCACTTCCAAGAGATTACTCACACACTACGGCATTGCTACGCCCTTCCGCTCGTATCACGCGCACAATGAACACGCTACGGTAACCTCGCTGGCAGCGCAATTGCAAGGCGGCGCCAACATGGCGTTGGTCACTGATGCCGGTACGCCGGGCATCTCCGATCCCGGCTTTTTGCTGGTGCGCGCCTGCGTGCAGTCGGGCGTGCGTGTGGAGTGCCTGCCGGGCGCTACGGCTTTTGTGCCCGCCCTGGCGGCCTCGGGTTTGCCCTGCGACCGCTTTCATTTCGAGGGTTTTTTGCCGCACAAAAAGGGCCGGCAGACGAGGCTGCTATACCTGGCTGCCTTGCCGAATACTTTTGTGCTATACGAGTCGCCCAACCGGCTGATCAAATGCCTGGAGCAACTTATCGAACACTGCGGCCCTGAGCGCCCCTGCTGCGTAGCCCGCGAGTTGAGTAAGTTGCACGAAGACCTCCGCACCGATACGCTCGAAGCCATTTTGCACTACTACCGGCAGAAAGATGCGGTGAAAGGAGAGGTGGTTATTGTGGTGGGGGGAGATGATGTGCTAATTGTGTGCAAGTGAGTCCCGTACCGACTGGAGGGTCGGGATGTGCTGATGTGCTGATTTGCTAATGTGTTGATATTTTTAATTAATTTTTTAATAAAACTGATATGCAAAACATTATTAATTATTCATTTTTAATTATTAATCAACTAATTATCAGCACATTAACCCATTAGCAAATCAGCACATCAAAATCATGCACCAACTACATACCATTCCCAGCATAGAAGACATTCGTGAGACCCACGCGGCCATCGCTTCGTTCATACACCGCACGCCTGTGCTGACTTGTTCGACCATTGATAAAATGACGGGTGCGGAATTGTATTTTAAGTGTGAAAACTTCCAGAAAGTGGGCGCCTTCAAAATGAGGGGAGCTGCCAGTGCGGCCTTGAGGCTCAGCGCCGAGCAGGCTAGTCGGGGGTTGGCTACTCATTCCTCGGGCAACCACGCGCAGGCAGTAGCGCGGGCGGCACAGCAGTTGGGCGTGCCGGCTTATATCGTCATGCCCTCCAATGCGCCGGCCATCAAGCAGGCGGCCACGCGGGGCTACGGCGCCGAGATCACCTTCTGTGCTCCCACTGTGGAATCGCGCGAAACCGCGCTGCAGGAAGTTGTAGCGCGCACCGGCGCCACCTTCATCCACCCTTACAACGACTACAACGTCATCGCCGGGCAGGCCACGGCCGCCCTGGAATTGCTCGAAGACACCGCAGCAAAGCCGCTGCACATCGTGATGGCCCCCGTAGGCGGCGGCGGATTGATGAGCGGCACGGCGCTGGCTGTCCGGTACACCGCGCCGGGCGTGCAGGTATTCGGCGCCGAACCCAAAGCCGTCGATGACGCCTGGCGTTCGCTGCACAGCGGCCACATCGCCTCTAATGCTACCACCCAGACCATCGCCGATGGGCTGCGCACCAACCTGGGCGAAAAGACCTTCGATATCATCCGGCATAATGTGGATGAGATTTATACCGTAACGGAAGAGGCTATCATAGCCGCCATGCGCCTGGTATGGGAGCGTATGAAGATTATCATAGAACCCTCTTGCGCGGTGCCCCTGGCAGCGGTTTTCACCTATCCCGAGGTTTTCGCGGCAAGCGAGTGGGGCTTATTCTCACCGGTGGCAATGTGGATTTGGGAGAGCTGCCTTGGTAGCGACTTTGCGACTTTAGGACTTTACGACTTTACGACTGACTTTACGACTTTACGATCAGGGAAACTTGCACCTATAGTTTGTCACAGTCGTACAGTCGTATGCGTAGTCCACATCGTACAGTCCTACAGTCGCACAGTCCTACAGTCGCACAGTCAGACTTCCGCGATAGCAATCGTGGCCATACTGAGCCGCACGCCGGGAAGCTCGGTGAGGAGCAAACCGCAGGCTTCGAGTGTAGCGCCGGTAGTCATCACATCGTCTACCAGGAGAATGTGTTTGCCTTCCAGTCGTTCGGGGCGGTGCAGGGCAAAAGCTTCGCCCACGTTGGCCAGTCGCTGCATGCGGGATTTACGGGTTTGGGTGGCGGTAAAAGCGCGGCGCGCGAGGGCGTCGGGCAGCCAGGGCACGCCGAGGGATTCCGAGAGGCCCTCGGCAAAGCAATCGCTCTGGTTATAGCCCCGTTGGCGTTTTTTACGGGGGTGCAGCGGCACCGGCGCCACCAGTTCGACATCGCAGAACAGGGGGCTTTGCTTTAAGTCCAGTCCGTAGGTTTTGCCCAGATAGCGGCCCACCTCCTGTTGTCCGCCGTATTTCAAGGCGTGCAGCAGTTGTTGTACGCGGCCTCCTTTGGTAAAAAAATACATGGCCGCGCCGGCATGCACGGGCAGTCGGCCCCAGAAGCGCTCGGCGAAGGGATTGTCGGCTTGCAAGTGAAATTGGGTCTTGGGAAGGCGGTACTGGCAGTCGATACACAGCACCTGTTGGCGGATAAGTAGGTTTTTGCCGCAGGCGCAGCACAAATTGGGATAAAAAAGACCTACCATCTCTTCGAGGAAACGAAGCGGCGTTTTCATAGCTTTGTTTTTTGGTTGTCAGTTCTCAGTTGTCGGTTCTCTGTTGTCCGTTCTCTGTTGTCCGTTCTCTGTTGTCCGTTCTCTGTTGTCCGTTCTCTGTTATTGGTTATCCATTGTCAGGTATTTGTTCATAAATTGTGAACTCCTAAAGATAAATAAAAAATTGAACAGAGAACAGAGAACAGAGAACAGAGAACAGAGAACAGAGAACAGAGAACCGAGAACAGAGAACAGAAAAAAAAACGTCTGCCCCGCTGAAGCAAGACAGACGCATCAAAACAAAACGAAAAACCAACTTTAAACAAGTCTTTAAGTAAGAATAAAAACTGCCTTTTGCCGATTTTTGTTGCGGCGGCGCGTGTTAATAATTTCTTAAGACGCTTGATATTCAAAAAACTGTGGACACGGCATGTACCTAAAAGAGCTGGAAACATTTCGCATATATTATTCGCAAACCATTCACCCTGAATTGATGCGAATGGAGCGACAGCGACTCCGATTGCTGGGGTTGCTGGCGTTTTCGGCTTTTTTGCTCGTGGGCGCTTTTGTCATCGAGTTATACCTCAATTTGCTGGTGCTCACCCTGGCCCTCAGCATACCCATCACCTTCTACATCGCATACCTGGTATACCGGGTGCAGCAATTCAGGCGCACCTTCAAACCCAACGTAGTCAACCTCATCCTGCATTTTATCGACGAGCAGCCCAACTACGGGCAATTGGCCTACGACCCCCGCAAATTTTTGACCAAAGACAGGTTTAAACAGAGCAAAATTTTCAGCACGCCCGCTCATTATTACGCCGGCGAAGACTACATCAACGGGCGGGTGGGAGAAATGCCTTTTGAAATGTGCGAACTGTCGGTGCGCGAGATCGCACGCACCGACAACAAACTCGAAGTGATCTTCGAAGGCGTGTTTTTGTACGCCGTATTTAACGAAGAAGCCGAGGGGCACATGGTCATCTGGCCGCGCAAAATGCGCAAATACCTGTCGCGCTCCATCAAAGCCTTCACCTGGGAAGGCGGCGAAAACGTCGACCACGAAATCCTCAACGATCAGTTTCGCGAGCGTTTTTTGGTGTATGCCACCGAAGATACCCACGTAGTAGGCATTTTATCGGAACCCATGCAGGATTCCATCCTCGATTACGTAGACCGCACCGGCAAGGACATCTACCTGGCTTTCCACGATCGCGAAATTTATGCGGCGGTTACTGAACAAAAAGACTTGCTCGAACCGTTTATATTTCAATCCAACCTCAATTTCGAGCTGGTCAAAGAATTTTATGAAGATATTTCGCTCATCCTCCGCGTGGTGCAGGATTTCGATCAAACCCATTGACAGGATTTTTCAACCCAATATCACTATGATTAAACGTCTTGCAGCCGTATTCCCGGCTATATTTCTCGCTATTACCATTTGGGCGCAACCCGCTACTTTCGAACCAACAGAAAAAGCCTTACTGTGGGAAATCAAGGGCAAGCAATTAAAACAGCCCTCCTACCTTTTTGGTACGATCCACCTCATCAGCAAGCGCGATTTTGTATTATTTGAAGAAGTAAAAACTGCCCTGGCCCAAAGCGAACGCGTAGTTTTTGAAATCGACATGGAAAAAATGTCGGATGCCGCCACGCTGATGCCCCTGATGATGAAGATGTACATGCGCAAGGATACCACCCTGCGCGACCTGCTCAGCCAGGAAGACTACGCCTTTGTCAAAGCGCATTTCGATAAACTGGGCCTTCCGCTGTCGTTCATGGAGCGCCTCAAACCCATGTTTTTGTCGATGCTGGCCTCCGAAGATTTCATGGCCATGAAAGAAGGCCCCGATTCGATGCAAATGATGTCGTATGAAATGGAGATCATGGACTTGGCCAAGCAGCAGGAAAAAGACATAGACGGCCTGGAAACGGCGGAATATCAGATGAGCATTTTTGACAGCATTCCCTACCAGGCGCAGGCTCAGATGCTGGTGGAAAGCATCAGGATGGGCAGCGGCGGCGAGGACAGTCAGTTTGACGAGATGGTGCAAATGTATAAAAGTCAGGATATCCAGGCCATGCAAAAAATGATGGAAGGCGATGCCGGCGTAGGCGAATACGAAGACGTGCTGCTGGTAGGCCGCAATAAAAACTGGATACCCGTGATGTCGCGTATGATGGCTAAGGGACCTTCTCTTTTTGCCGTCGGCGCCGGCCACCTCGGCGGACCACAGGGTGTGGTGGCTTTGCTGCGCCAGGCGGGCTTTGAGGTGACTGCGGTTGGGAGGGAGGGAGGGCGAGGGGGCGAGGGGGCGAGGGGGCGACTTTGCGACTGTACGACTGTACGACTGTACGACTTTGCGACTGTGACTTTACGACTTTGGGACTATTGGCCGTCACTTTGTAACCACCCTGGCTATTCCGTAGCCGCGACCTCCCATGGTGTTCCCAGGACGTCACCCCAAGAAAAGTCACCGATTTACACTGACCATCCTCATTTACGGGGCATAGCGAAGGGGGGTATTTTTGTAAAAAAATGCTGCTATGCTAACCGTTGAAAATAAACCTCTTGTGAACGAATCCACTATTTCATCGGAATATCGCGTCAAATCGCTGTTGGTCGGGCTCAGCCTCGAGGACAACGATGAAGCCTTATTGTCTTACATTGACTTCCTGATTGACGTATTACCGATAGAGCGTGCCACCTTCCTGCACGTCCTTCCGCGTTTCGACATGTTTAATGTGCAATACGAACAGGAGGCTGAGGGGCTGGTGAGTAATTTTGAAATAGATAGAGATATAGTGGCTCAGATGCAGGCCGAAATCAAGGCCCGGTTTACGGAAAAAGCTCTGCAGCCCGCCTTCATTGTACAAGAAGGCGACCCACTTGAAGCTTTGCTGTATGCCACGCAGGAATCGAAAGCCGACCTGGTGCTCATCGGCCAAAGCAGTGGCAGCGGCCCTCACGGCATCCTGGCGCGCAACCTGGCCCGCAAGACTACTTGTCCGGCGCTGATCATTCCTCAGGAAGCGCTATGCAGTCTGGGCCGCATCGTGGCGCCCATTGATTTTTCGAAAAACTCGGTAAATGCCTTGCAAACCGCGGCAGGTATTGCCTCTGCTACCGGCGCTGAACTGGTAGCCGTCAATATATTTGAATTGCCCAGCCTGAATGCCTACCGCATCAATAAGACGGTGGACGAGCTGCGCGAACTGATCACTACAGATCGCTACGCCGCTTTTGAGGCATTTATACAAACCCACCTGCGCAATTACGCCGGTAAGCTCAGAACCAAGCTGGTAGAACGCGACTGGAACAGCGTGGCGCATCACCTGCTCGATTTTGCCCGCGCCGAAGGCGCCGACCTCCTCGTGATGGGGGCCAAAGGCCACTCCCGCGTAGAACGCCTGCTCATGGGCAGCGTGACGGAGGATTTGCTGGCTGCTAATGAAACGATACCGACGCTGGTGGTGAAGTGAATTGTAGCAGTCAGCACTTAGCGCTCAGCGCTCAGCTTCTCTGAACTGACTGCTGGGTGCTAAGTGCTGACTGCTGATCACCGCACCACCAACCGTGCATACTGCACCCGGTCAAACCTATCCGTAACCCGGCAGATGTAAACGCCCGGAGGAAACCGCGTATCCGGCAAATCGAAGCGGATAGGTTGGCCCTCGGGGTGGCCTTTGGAAGATTGAAGGAGCTGCCCGCTTGTATTCCAAAATTGGACGTCATAGGACTGCGTGATCGTTGTGCCATCCTGAGCCGACAGATACACAAAATCGTCGGCGGGGTTGGGATAAAGCTTGAAGACCTCCGACCCGGGCGGGGGTGGCGTAGTAGTGTCGCTGATCGCCGCAATACTGGCGTCGAGCCAGCCGAGGCGCTGGGTAAGCCAACTGCGCAGGTAGTTGACTTCCTGGGCGTAGCTGTTGCCGATAAACGAATTGGGCCACACATACGTGCCCAGCACCGGCCAGCGCTGGAAATTGCGCACCTGCGATTCGGCGAGCAGATTGCTGATAGAGTCGATAGCGCCGAATAACCTGGCATTGCTCCATTCATCTTGTCGTAAAGCCTGCCAATTGGCGCCGATGCGCTGGCGGAAAGCGGGGTCGCTCCACAGTCGCGACCACCAGAAGTGGATCACCCAGCCGTCGCCGCTGCAAAAGATATTAAAGTCTTTGGCCCAGCCCACCGGGTTGGCGCCCTCGCAGTAGTCACCGATGCCGAGAGATATATTGTGATCCCACACAGGGCCCATCGCTATTTTGCCGCCATTGCTGTCTTTATCTTTATAAAAATAAGCGCTAAGGCGGTAGCCGTCCACGTTGCGCGTTATTTCCTGCACGAGCAGATAATTCACCCAGGTATCCAGGTCGATCCAGTCTTCGTAGTGTTCTTTGAAATCGGGGCGGCCAGCATATCCTCGAAGGCATCGATGTGATTTTGGATATATTCAGCCTGCTGGGGTTGAATATCTTCTTCTTTGGGGGTGTCATATTGGAACCAGGTTTGTTGCCAACTGCCGGCGATAGGCGGATAATCCGACACCCAGTTGCCGCCAATGCCACCTGAAGTCCCGTATTTGTCCATACGCAGGATATAGCCGCCGGTGACATCGTCGCCCGAGACTTCGTCTTCTTCCAGTTTGGCGATATCCACGCGGTCGGCGTCGCGTTTGATCGTTTCGATAAGGGCATATACGCCGATATAGTCGCCGTTGAGCACCACCTCGCAATAGCGGCTGCGGGGCGACCAGGGCAGGGCCCGGCTTGCATACAAGTGGGTGATCACGTCGCGCATCAGCGTTTTGTCGTTGAGGGGAGCGATCAGGGCCCAGTCGCTTTCTTCGGGCATACCCAGCAGGGAGACGGGCAGGTCTTCGCCTTCTGCATCGCGGGTTTCAATGCCGTAAGGTTTTTTAGCATACGACTGCGAAGAAGAGCCCCGCAATTCAATACCAATTAAGCCATTATAGTTATTAAAAGGGTCGGTCATATAGTTGCGCTGGCCGGGGCCGTTGTCGATGATGCCCATGTTGGCCGTGATCTTGGGCTCATCGGGAATGAATTGACCGTTGGTGTTGATCACCACGATGGGCAGGTTGGAAGAGGTGAAATTGACCTGCGCGCTCAGGGGCGCCAAGGCTATCCATAAGAGACAACAAAAGCCAGTTATTTTCTTCATATCAACTGTCATAATCCAACATTGGGGCCCTTGAGGGCGTTTGAAAAATGGGGAATGTTGTCAGTTATCTGTTGTCAGTTATCTGTTTTTTTGACAAACCGACAACTGACAACCGACAACCGATAACTCCTAAAATATGAAAAGTGCAAGTCGCTTTTTTTTGTTCATTTTGCTCGCAACAGCAAGCTGCCGGGAGTCGGGTACGGCTGATCATACTTCTTCATCCGATCAGCCGGTGGTGGCGCAAGATAGTACAAATGCAGTTTTCGTCGATTCTTTTGCCGCCCGCGTTGTGTTAGAGCGCGACATTACTATAAAAAAATACTTTCCCTACCTCGATTCGCTGGTGGCGGCGTGGGATACGCTTTTGCCGTATACCCTTACCGAACACCTGCTGGTGCGCGCCAACCCCTGGCTGATCGATAGCCTGGTCGAAACAGATTATTACCGGCTGATGGCCAAGGGGAGATTTGTGTACGACCAGCAAAAAATGGTCATCTTGCACAAAGGCGATACGCTGGGCATACCAGGTGAAGCTCTGGCTGCCGAGTTGCAAGCCCGCATCGACTCCACGTGGATCGACGTGAATATCCCCGAGTTTAAACTGCGTATTATGGAGCGCGACAGCGAGTTGTTTGCCTTCCCCGTGCGGGTGGGGCGCAACCAGAAGCGCTACCTGGAGATGGCGGGTCGCGAAGTCGACCTGCGCACGCCCATCGGCGAGGGCCGCATCTTGCGCATTGAGCGCAATCCGGCCTGGATAGATCCCTGCAATTGCCGCCCATACACCGAAACCCACCGCGACGACGGCCGCGTGACGCGTTGTCCGCAAATTCCCTGGCTAGAGCCCGAAATCGAAGGCCTCCGTCCGGGCTGTCTCATCCACCCCACTACCAACCCCAAAACGCTGGGCAAAGCCTACTCCAACGGCTGTGTGGGCATGCGCGAAGCCGACTCCTGGGTCGCCTACTACCATGCTCCTGTGGGCACCCGTGTGCGGTTTCGCTATGAATTGCAGGCTATTGATGAAAAGGGTGATTCCATTAAATTGAAGGATATCTATAAATTGAATAAAAAATAGGCCCAACAAATCGTACCTTTGCGCCTTCTAAAGCAAAAAAAAACGCGATGTCCGTTGAAATCTTCGACACGGTAAAAGGTATCATTGCAGAAATCGAGGCAAGCCAACCAGCCAACGAAGAAGCGCTGGAGCAATTCCGCCTGCGGTATGTCGGCACCAAAAACGTCATCAAACCGCTGTTTGGTGAGATCAAAAACGTGCCCAACGAGCTGAAAAAAGAATTCGGCCAGTTGCTCAATACCGCCAAAGAAACCGCCGAGGCCAAATACGCCGCCCTCAAAGAACAACTGGAAGGCAGCAGCGAAGACGCCGGCGCCCAAGGCCTCGACCTGAGCGCCCCCGGCGAACCCCTTAGCCTGGGTAGCAGACACCCCGTGGCTATCGTGATGAACCGCATTATCCGCATCTTCGAACGCATAGGCTTCGTGGTGGCCGACGAACGCGAAATAGAGGACGACTGGCACAACTTTACGGCCATGAATACCCCCGAAGACCACCCCGCCCGCGATATGCAGGATACGTTTTACCTGCAGGACAGCCTCACGATGCTGCTGCGCACCCACACTTCGTCGGTGCAGGCCCGCGTGATGACCTCGCAGCAACCGCCTATCCGAATCATTGCCCCGGGGCGCGTATACCGCAACGAAACCGTGTCGGCTCGCTCCCACTGCCAGTTTCACCAGGTAGAAGGCCTGTATGTGGATGAAAATGTATCTTTTGCTGATATGAAGCAAACCCTGCTTTATTTCGCCCGCGAAATGTTCGGCCCTCAGGTATCTATCCGCCTGCGCCCCTCGTATTTCCCTTTCACCGAACCCAGTGCGGAGATGGACGTCTACCTCGGCACGGCTACGGAAAAAGACTACCGCCTCACCAAAGGCACCGGCTGGCTCGAAATTATGGGCTGCGGCATGGTAGACCCCCAGGTGCTCGACAATTGCGGTATCGACTCAAAAAAATATTCGGGGTTTGCTTTCGGTATGGGCATCGAACGCCAGGCGCTCCGCTTATACGATATTGGAGATATCAGGCTCTTTTTTGAAAACGACGTGCGCTTCCTGCGGCAATTTGCGGCAGCTTATTAAACCACCTCATCGTTTTCAATAAAGGCGATTTCTTTGAGGTAAAAAGCCTCGGTAGCGCCCGGATGCTCCACAAGCAGCCGTCCGATAGGATCTAACCCCACGATTTGACCTTCCAATATGCGACCGTCGGCGGTACGAAAAGTCGACAACTGGCGGTAGCGATACAGGTGAGCATAATAATCATCGCGCAGTATTTCGAATTGGAGGGCGCGAAGTGCCAGGTAACGCGCTTCGATGCAGGAAAATAAAACACTGCGGAGTTCGTCGAGGTCGACGGGCCGGCCCTGGCGAGCCAGGCGCAGCGAGGTAGCCCGGTTAAGCGCCGGTGGAAAAACCCTCTGATTGACATTGATGCCGATGCCTACTACACTGCTTTGCAGGACTGCCCCCGCAATCGTGTTTTGATCAAAATGCCGGCTGTTTTACTATCGCCGATATATACATCATTGGGCCACTTGACAGACACCTGATTTTCTACGTACCTTGCAACGGAGTCCCGACTGCCAGTGCAATAGCCTGATTGAGCGAAAATTGTTGCCGGGCCTGGAGAAACGAAGGGTACAATATTGCGCTGAGCGTGATATTTTGGCCGGGTTCGCTTTCCCAGCTACTGCCAATTTGTCCTTTACCCCCGGTTTGAAAGTCGGCGGAAATGACAGTTCCCTCGCCTGGCTTGCTTTTTGATAGCAAATCCAGGGCGTAGTCGTTGGTAGAAGAAAGACTGGGAAAGTGTGAAAGAACCTTTCCGCCGAAAAGTGTGTTTGAATTACACAAAGTTCATACTTTTATTTATCACAAAACTAAAGAGACAGTTTGAATTCACAAGTTAAAGTAAAACCGCTAAAGCCCGATGTAGCAGCGCACAACGATCTCATCATCGACAGCATTCAGGATATCAAAGG
>JADKAE010000033.1 GCA_016715405.1 Saprospiraceae bacterium
AAGGGTGGCCGGTAAAAACGGCGCGTGTACGAGCCAATGCGCCCGGGTGGCTGCCCGGGCTTCTGCGGTAGCCGTCTTGCGCCATACATCGACCGCATATAACATCGAAAATACGCCCGCCCACAATGCCGGCACGCGCCAGTCGTCGATTTGAGGCCACTGGAAACCCATGTTGGCCATCGGCCTGCCGCTAAACCACCAAATAATCGTGGCTATGGTAGCTAAAGCCCACAGCAACAGGCGGTTACCCCGGTATAAGGCTATTTTTGTGCGTGTGTCAAACGATATGCCGGCCAGTGAGGTATGCCCTGCCTTTATGGCTAATAGAGGCGCCACAACGCCCAGTAGCAATGCATAGATGTGGTCGAATATGCCGAGTTGTTCCATTTCGCAATTTAACGGTTTTGCCGGGGAAACGTTCACCGGTTACGACCTCCATAACAGATTTATTGTGTGGGCATTAAAAAAATATTTTGCCTTCATTTTTTGAAAATCAAAATTTATAAAAAGAATAATTGTCTTTATCAAATAAAATTCTGAATAAAAATGAAATTTGGAACAATGCATAAGCAGAGAGATAATGTTGCTTAACAAGATGTTTGAGTGGATAAAAATCCTTTCACGATGTAGAATTCTGAATTATCTTTGCGACGCGTTTGGGATTATTTATCATCATAATCATCATGGACATCATGCAGTTGAAATTCGCTTTACTCTTCGCACTTTTTATTGGTTGTCTCAATGGAATTGTTGCTCAGGAAGCCGTAGCCGATGCTAATCCGGCAGGTGAGAAAACTGCGACCTATGCTAAAAGCAGCAACAATGGTTGGTCGATGTATCTCGACGAAGAAAATCAGATTTACTACATTGATTTCGAGACGCTCAGCGTGAACCTTAGCAATATCGTTGTAAAAGACAGCAATGGCAAATTGCTTATCAACGACGACGTATTCGATCTTCCGGTAAATACCATCTACGAGTTAGACCTTACCCAGTTTGCAAACGGAAGTTATACGCTCGAATTGCATGCTTTTACGGGGGTGGTTCGACAAGCTGCTTTTACCCGGTCATAATTACTTAGAGGCCTTTTCTACGGCTTCTTTAAGGCGCCCCATAATGGCGTTAATGTCATAGTTTTTCTCCGACATAACGTGGGCTTTCCCGCTCACTTCCTCAATTACCAGCATACGCACCACGCGTCTCGATCTATTCGGGTCTATCATGGAAGGGGTTTTGTTATCGATAATCTCCGCTTTGCGGATGTCGGTAAATGCTACCTCTCCATACGGAGTAACCAGGTGCGTGGCATACAATACGACCTCTCCGGTTTTTCGCATAGATAAGAAACTAAACAAGGCGGTCCCTGCTGCAATGATCGTAGCAAAAAACACGAGCATCTGCAAAAGATGATGGCGCGTGCGCTGATCGTGTTCTACCTTTTTGCGGGAAATAAAGTATAGTCCGGCAGCCCCGGCAAGGGCTATCACCAGTGCAATACCCAGCGACAAAGCGTCTTCGGTGGTATTGGGTTGAAAGGTATATAGTGGTTGTTCCATATCTAACTGAATTTGTGCGATGAATATAATACCGCCCCGATATAGCTTCAAAGCCAAAAAGGAGCTATTTTAGAGCTTATCTGTAATAATACGCATAATTATGGCGGAAGCCGCTGTCAGATACTGGTTATTTCAGGCAAACCCTAAGGTATTCAGGTTGCGCGACGCACTGCAAGCCGAGGCTTTGAAAAGTTTTGCCGTCACCTCTCATGCCAAAGATATCAGCGTAGGGGACAAAGTGGTGTTGTGGCAGTCGGGCCGTTTGCCTGCCTGTTTTGGACTGGCCACCGTAATCGCCGCAGCGGGCGACTATCCAATCGAACCCGAGGAAGCCTCTTTTTTTGTGGAACAACCTATCGAAGCGCAACGGGTAATGCTGCGAGTAGAATACAACCTGTGGCAGAAACCGGTTACGCGCGATATCGTATTCTCCGACAAAGTATTGTCCCAGCTTGTCGGCCTGCCCGGCACCAACTTTGCCATCACGGAAGCCCAATACAAGCAGATGAGAACAATGGGCCCAGCGTATCGACCTGGTGGCTGAACCGGCAGTAACTTATGAGCCTGGCAAGCGGTTGATCACCCGCTAAACCTGATTTTGTACGGCCCTCCCGGCACGGGCAAGACCTACCAGACTGTCAATCACGCACTCTCTATCATTGAGGGTCGCCCAATGGAAGAGCTGGCACTGGAAGAAAGAGCTTTTCTCAAACGGCGTTTTGACGAATACCTGGGCGCCGGGCAAATTGCTTTTGTTACTTTTCACCAGGCTTTTACGTATGAAGATTTTGTAGAAGGCATCAAACCCTGGCTACCCCGGAAGGGCTCAGCTATGTGATCCAGGACGGCATTTTCAAGCTGATGTGCAACGACGCCAGGAATATGTTCATTGAGACTTTGTTGAACGAGCAGCCTCCGCCGGCCTTTCAGCTCCAATTCAGCCGATTATACGCCGAGTTTCTGGCCTTTCTGAAAACGCCCGCGTTTACGTATTTTCAAACAACGGATAATAAAGACTATTTCTGCACCGGATACTGCCCTATGGCAATCTGGCGGTGCGCCCCGAGAAATCATTTACAGTATATACCATACAAAAAAAATTGCTTGCAAGCTCTATCATCGCTTTGAATCCGTGGAGGAAATGATGGGCGATGATGCATTGCCGCATATGGTGGCACAAAAGACACCAGCGCCTACATCGCTATCATGGCTGCTTTGCACCAATTTGAAGTGGACTACCACGTGCAGCAAATCGTATGAACAGCAATGGACGCCGGATGGCGAATCGGCCTCGATAGTCATCGAAGATGTGGCCGCGCTTTCCGACCAGCTTATCGCCAAATGCAAGCGTTTTGTGCTGATTATCGACAAGATAAACAGGGGCAATGTGCCCGCTATTTTCGGAGATCTGATCACGCTTATCGAGTCGGACAAACGGGAGGGACGGCTGGAAGGGCTGAGCGTGGTATTGCCTTATTCCAAAACCTTTTTTTCCATCCCACCCAACATATTCATCATTGGGACGATGAATTCTTCCGACCGCTCCACGGCGCAACTCGACCTGGCGCTTCGCCGCCGGTTTGCCTTCAAAGCCCTTTATCCGGATCCTTCCTTACTGCCCAAGCTGGCGATTTCACCCATGATTGCCGGCATTAACCTCGAGAAGTTGTTAGCAGCGATCAATTATCGCATCGAGGTTTTACTAGACCGTGATTTTGCCATCGGGCATGCCTATTTCCTGGAGATTGATACGCTCGACGGCTTGAAACAAGTGTTCGCACAATCGGTAATTCCGCTATTGGAGGTTTGTTTTACGGCGATTTGCAGAAAATCGGCTGGAGTGTTGGGCCGCGATTTTGTAAAAATAATAGATTCGGATCGATTTGAACTGGCGGATTTCGACGGCGTTATGCCCGGCGAGTGGCAGACGGCTTCCCGGTTCGAACTTGTCCCGTTAGAAGGCCTCCTGGAAGCAGCTTTTATCAGAATTTACGATAAAAACTACCAGGGATGAGGCAGTCTTTTCACTATATGATGGTGTTGGCCTGTTTTATAGCAAGCGGGTTGGGGATGCAGAAATACTCCGCCGGGCCAATCCGTTCACGACCGCCTCCTGGAAGCGGTGTTGGCGGGTAACAGGGAAGTTGTTGATTCCTGCCTCCAAAACGGCGGCAATCCCAACCTTCGCGACGATGAGGGCACGCCGCTTCTCATCTTGGCGGTTAATGCCGGAAAACCAGGTATACTGGCATCTATTCTACGTTACCGGGTGTCGGTTGATGCCAGGCGGCAGTCGGGGTATCAGAGTACGGATTTGATGGAAACCGCGCTGCGCAATGACCTGGAGGCAGCTAAGCTGTTGTTATCCCGTGGAGCCGGGGTTAACCTCCGCGATAGCATTGGCGATACGGCTTTGCACTGGGCCGCTTTTTACGGGAGACTGGAGCTGGCCAGGATGCTGTGCGAAAATGAAGCAAGCATGGCCATTGCCAGCAGACAGGGCACTCCGCTCGATGTGGCATTGTGGCAGTTTAACGATGTGGTTGCCGAATATCTGGCAGCAAAGGATGCTGCTAAGAGGCAGTCCGGGGAGTTTGTCGAGGCCGTCCGGGCGGGAAATGAAGCGGCAGTGAAACAGCTTTTGAAGGCCGGCGCCAATCCCGATCAAATGGATGACATCGGCTCCCCCGTGCTGGTTATTGCTGCCTCGCGTGGATTTTATGATGTTGTAAAATTATTGTTAGAAAAAAGATCTAACCCGGATCTAATGAATAGGGTGGGGCAGACTACCTTTTGCAGAGCCGTTTATTTCGGACACGAAGACATAGCGAAATTATTGGTATCCCCATGGCGCCGGTATCAACAAAGCCGGGCCGCATTACCAATTGGCGCCTTTGCATGCCGCCGCAAAAAGCGGCCAGTCGGCCATCGGGCAATGGCTAATAGAAAATGGCGCAACTGTAGATGCCCAGGAGGGAATCTCGGGTTATACGCCGCTGATGATAGCCACTTCTTATGGTCGGCAGGAAATGGTAAAAGTGCTGATCAAAGCCCGCGCCAATCCATTTATCAAAGGTTTTGACTACGCTGCGCTGCCCGATTTGATTAATTACGCCGGACAACCTGAAATTGCCCGGTTGATAGAGGAGTATATGCTGCAACAATGAAAAATGCAAATGATATAGTAATAAGGGTCTTTGAGCACCAACGTGTAGAGATAGGCGAAAGGGTAGGGAATCCTTTTACGATGGAGTTTTGGCAGGCCTTGCGCGACTTTCAAGCGCAGCAATCCAGGCCTTTTTACAAAGTCTTACCCGGTGGCATATCATTTAGCAGCTATGTCGGGGCAATCCAGACTCGGTACGGGCTGGTTGAAATCTGGCCCAAAACCGACCGCTCCGGAGAGGCTACCTGGCAACCATTTTTACTGGAGTTACTGACTTCTTGCCGTTATGTGCCCGTACATTCGCCAGGTTTGGGACTAATTCAACCGGGCGTTTTTCCACTTGTAAGCGTTTACCTGGTTGGGTTTATCCATGAAGTCGAATTATGGCTAAAGAAAGGGCCTTCCCATCAATATGAAACGCAAATACAATCCAGCAGGGTTTGGAAGGGAAGCGTCCAATGGGGGGAGCAAATCAAACGCCAACTTACCCACGCGGATGAAATTATCACACAAACGCAGGTATTCACTTCGGATCACCGGCTCAACCGCGTGATAAAACTGGCGCTGCAAATGGTTTGCAACTTACTGCCTGCGAGTCAGGGCCGCGTAACAGCCTCGGGTTTGCTTGATCAGCTTGTCCATTGGGGAGATATTCATCCCCGGCAAATTGATTGGGATCAGATAGCGCGTTATCCCATGGCCCCTTCCTATCAAACTATAATCAACATGTCGAAGGCTATTATCACGGGGTACGTGGGTGGAATCGGCGCGGGTAAATCTCCGGTTTTGGCCTTGTTATTCGATATGAATGTATTGTTTGAAACCTACGTGCACCAACAACTCGCCCAACTTCAGCTACCGGGATTATGGGTAAGCCGGCAGCCGGGTCGCAGTTTTTGGCTCGACCGCGTGCTGATACCCGATATCGTCATGCAATACCAGGAAAAAAATGGGTATTGGACACCAAGTGGAAACTACTCACCCAAGCCAAACCTTCCATGGATGATTTGAGGCAGCTATTCGTGTACATGCAGTATTTTCACGCAACACGAGGCGCCCTGATCTATCCGGATGTAAACGGGATAAACGATATTCCGCCCACGCCGTTTGCGGATAGGGGCGATGGTAGCCAGGAAAGGCAGGTGCAGGTTTGTTTTGTCTCGCTGGTGAAAAACGGGCGGCTGAATCGCGAATTTGGGCGGGATCTGTTCGAAAAAATTGCGACCTAGAGACGCGATTCATCGCGTCTCTAGGTCGCAATTTTTATTATTTGCTCTGTAGCAAGATCTTCTTAGACAATCGTTTCTCTCCCTGGCGGATATCCAGGTAGTAATTACCGGCGCCGTTTTGGGAAATATCGATTTCATCGCTGAAATCTCCTGAAAACATACCGAGATCGTAATCATAAATCAACCGGCCTGCGCCGTTAAACACGCGGATACTCGTTTCACCGGATGTAGGCAGTTTGAACTGCAACTTAAACATACCCATCGAGGTATTGGGGTGCAGTTGCAAATTTTCCACAGCCAGGTTGCTGGAAACCGTCATATCGATGCCGTATCGTTGCTTGAGTTGGGTGGATTCCTCCTCGGGCATATCCTGGAGTGCCACATTTACCTCGTCTACATTGACGCGTTCGCTACCGCCCTGTTTGTCGTCGACTTCTTCATCGTCTGAGCGAAACTCATAGCCGCCCCAATTCCATTCGCCTTCTTTTTGGTATCGCAATACGACTTAATAGGTTTGCTGCCGTTGGTTTTTTCGCCTTTGCGGGAATAAGTAACCTGTATATTATCGCCCACTTTAAGTGAATTGATAGCCGTGGTGATATCCTCCCAGTCCAAAATGGCATGGCTATTGATAGCAGTGATCACATCGCCGTCTTGCAAACCCATATCGGCGGCGGTAGAATTTTCAACGATAGTCACTGCAACGCCTTGTTGGTCATCGGGTTGGTGGCTTTGGCTAATACCCAAAAACGGTTTTTTGCAATCGTCCATATTCCACTCAAATTCCTGATCAGGGCGCTTCACGAAAGTAACCCGGGCGGTTTGGGCTTTACCCTGGCGGATAAAATGCAGGGTAGCTTCGTCGCCGGTTTTGAATTTTCTGAGGATATCTGTGAGGCTTTGATCTTTATCGACGCGGGAATCATTGACGCCCACCACGTAATCGAAGGGTTGTAACCCGGCTTTTGCCGCTGCGGTATTGTCGATCACTTTGGTGACATAACTTCCGTAGGGGTTGTCGAAGCCCAGCTTTTTAGCTTTTTCAGTAGAAACCGAAGTAGAGTTGATCCCCAGGAAAGCGCTATTGCCGCTTTCGCTTTTGTCGTTCCAATCCCATCCGTCGGTAATGATCGTATACGTTTTTTCTTTTATCTCGCGGGCCTTCGCTTTTTGCTCGGCCTTGGCGGTTTTGCCGTCGCGTTGGTATTCGACGGTAATTTTTTCGCCCACTTTCAGTGTTCTGATTGCAGTGGTGAGATCCTGCCAGTCCACCAGCGAATAGCCGTTAATAGACGTAATAAGGTCGCCGTCTTTGAGTCCCATCTCTTCGGCGGTAGATTTGCTGATCACGGTAACCTTTACCCCGGCTTCATCAGAGGATTCATCTTCGTGGGGGCTAACGCCCAGGAAGACTTCTTCTTTTTCTTTTTTCTCCTGGCCTTCCGTATCGTTTCTATTTCCAAAGACGACATCTACCGTTATCTGTTTTCCCTTTCTTACGAGGTGGAGGGTACCTTTATCGCCTGCCTTGTATTTTCTGATAATACTGGTGAGGCTGCGGTCTTCATCGGTGCGGAAGTTGTCAATGCCGTAGATATAATCAAAAGGCGACAAGCCTGCTTTTTCAGCGGCCGTATTGGCAATGATCCCCGAAACATAACTGCCGTACTTGTGTTCAAAGCCAAGAAGTTTGGCTTTTTCATCAGACAACTGGTCGGAATTAATCCCTAAAAAGGCGGTTTTATCGTTGGAATTAGTCCAAGTGTGTTGTTGTGCAAGCGCAACATGGGTTTGTAGCAACAAAAGCGTTAGCGTGAGGAAGCTGAGGTGTCTCATAACATTGATTGGTTTATATCACGAATAAACGACAACATAATCTCAACAGGGTTGCATGACAATAGAAGGAATACCCCAAATTGGCGTAATTTTGCCAATTATGCAATAATGCCGTATACATGAATTCAATATCCAGTCCTTTTCATTTATTGCCGGTTTGCGCCTGTGCATTTGCCTTAATCGTACTTGCATCGGGCTGTAAAACGGCACAGCAACCTGCCCGAGCTATGGAAAGTTATGAAACCCGTCAGGAAGACAATACTTCCAAAATCAGCATTCCGGTGAAAATAACGGTAGCCGACCTCGAGCTAGAAGTGAACAGGCGACTTAGCGGGTTAATATACGAAGACAAAACATTCGACGACGGCGACGACCTGAAGATCAAGGCGACCAAACGAGATCGCATCAATATTGTGATTGATAGCCAGCTTGTGAAATATCGCGTACCCCTTTCGTTGCAAATACAATACAACGCAGGTTTTACTACCCTGGAAGCCACAGGAGATATAGCGCTGCATTTTAAAACCCAGTATACGATCAATCCCGACTGGAGCCTGCAAACCATAACTTCTGTGGAGGGGTATGACTGGCTTCAAAAGCCGAGGGTCAAGATGGTTGGCATGAATTTGCCGGTGGGCTTTATCGCCGATATGCTTATGAAAAACGGCAAAAAGACAATTGCCAAAGCAATCGATGATCAGGTAGGCGAGCAGTTGCAACTTGAAAGCATCATGAAAGATGCCTGGCGGAATATGTTCAACCCGGTATTGATTTCGCCCGAATACAAAGCCTGGTTGCTGGTAAACCCGCAACGAATAAGTATGGCGCCCTTGAAAATGCAAAACAACGAAATCACCACAACCATTGTCGTAGAGTCAAAACCCACCGTGCGTATAGGCGAGAAGCCGGCCACGCCTTCGCTGAGCTCGCTGCCCGATTTTAAATATACACCGGCTGATAACGAAGAATTTGTAGTAAACCTAACCGCTGAGATCAGTTACCGCGAAGCCGAGCAGATGGCTAAGAAACAATTGATGGGTGAGACCTTCAGCCAGGGTAAACGGTCTGTTAAGGTAGAAGACGTGCAGTTGTATGGTCAAGGCAATCAATTGATTGTCAACACCCGGCTTTCTGGTGCTTATAACGGCAGCATTTATCTCACCGGCAAGCCTGTTTTTTATGCCGATCGGAATAAAATTGACGTAGAAGACCTAAAATTTACGCTCGATACCGAAAGTTTCCTGCACCGCTCCGCCGGCTGGCTCCTGCAAAGCACATTTAAGAGAAAAATCCAGGAAAACCTCGATTTCCTGCTCGATCTTAACCTGAAAGACCTGCAAACTCAATTGCAGCAACAATTGGCTGATTATCAGATTGCCCCGGGGATTCGAATGAAGGGACAACTTTCCCAATTGCAGTTGCAAAATGCCTTTTTAACCGCAGATGGGTTTAATGTGCAATTGGGCCTTAAAGGCAAGTTGAATGTGTGGATTAGTCAATTGAATTGAACGGTTTAGTAGGGTTTAGCGCCTTCGGCTGTTTAGCGTTAGGGTTTAGTTATTGCCTGACACATTTCATTATGCGGGTCTTTCCGTTGTCTTTCATCTTGATAGAAAGGGAATCCGGGGTAATGAAGTGGATTTCAACTGCTTTTGTGGCGGGGGTAGACTTCGTAGTATCCATAGTGTACAAATACTGTTGTTCTACATAATAGGTACCTGCTTCTTGGTAATTTAAATTGCCGGAATAAGTATACTTGCCCTGGTCGTTAAAAAGTGAAACCCACGGTAGAAATATCGACTTGCAGGATAGAATCTTCTTCTTCTACGGCTATCGCTTTCCAGGAGCCATTGAGCATTTCTTCGGGGGTGGGGCCGCAGGCTGTCCAGGTGCATGCGAACCACACCATAACCCAAACCAGTTTTTTCATCGGATAACTTGCTTTAACCTGTAGCATTGGTTATTAAAATAAAGGCGATAGCGCCCCCAAGGAAACCCGCCATAGCCAGCCAGGCTATTTTTTTCAGATACCAGATAAAGTTAATGCGTTCCATACCCATAGCGGCCACGCCTGCTGCTGATCCGATCACCAGCATACTGCCGCCTGTGCCTGCCGAATAGGCTATAAAATGCCAGAGATGGTGGTCTATCGGCATATTGTACATCCCCATAGCAGCGGCAACTAAGGGTACGTTGTCTATAACTGCTGATGAAAAGCCGAGTAAAATAATTACGATGTTTTCGTTGGGAATACCCTTGTCGAGTTGTTCCGCCATGTATCTCAGCGTTCCTGCCTGCACCTGCTGGCCTTCGTGTGTAATCATGCCAAATACCAGTGTTTCAAGCGCAGCTACGGCCATCAGGATGCCCAGAAAGAACAAGATGCTCGTTATTTCAATACGCGAAAGCGCATGGCGGCCGGAGTACATCACTCGTCTTTCATCGTCAAAATCTTCTTCCGGATGTACATACTCGGATACAAGCCATACTATACCCAGGCTGAGCATCATGCCCAGATATGGTGGTAAATGGGTCAGGCTCTTGAAAACGGGCACGAATATAATAGCGCCCAATCCCAGGTATAGCATCAGACTGCTACTGAGTAATTTCTGTTTCTTCTCGTCGGTTTGTATCGAAACGGCCACATTTCCTTTAAATACAGGCAAAAAAGAACTAATGGCATAAGGAATTGCAAAACACAAAATAGAAGGTATCACGAGATACTCCATGAGCCCGATTGCCGATACCTTATTTCCAATCCAAAGCATAGTGGTGGTCACGTCGCCTATCGGCGACCAGGCGCCGCCCGCGTTGGCTGCGATGATGATCAGTGAAGCATACCAGATGCGCTCTTCCCGGTTTTCGATGAGCTTTCGCAGCAGCGTGATCAGCACGATCGTAGTCGTGAGATTATCAATTATGGCCGAAAGAAAAAAGGCCAAGATGCCCGTTATCCAAAGTAGTCGTATTTTACTTTTTGTATTGACATAACCTTTCAGCACATCAAAACCGCGGTGGAGGTCTATGATCTCCACTATTGTCATAGCTCCGATGAGAAATATCAGGATTTCGGATATTTTACCGATATGGTGCAGCAGGGAATTGGAAAAACTCTCTTCGGCTTTTTCAAAACCCAGGGACATGTTGTAAACGGTTTCGTGCGTGTCAATTATCGAAAGCCAGCCGTTAACGTAGCCAACGGCTAACAGGCCCCAGCAAAGCGCTCCCATAAGCAAGGCGGGCACCGTTTTGTCCACTTTAAGTGGATGTTCAAAGACAATGGCCAGATAACCAATGATAAAGCAAAGAATAATAGCAGCAGTCATGTGGGCTGGTGTTTAAAATGGGTCAATTGCCGGTTAAATATAAGTGGTCAAAAATAGGATTTTCTGGAACTAACCAGCATAATTTGCAATTTAAATTTGAGTGAGTCGGTTTGCGAAACCGAAATTCGTATTTTTGCGCCCGATGTGTCAAGATCTGAAAGTTGATGGTTAAAATAGGAGACGTATTATTAGGTGAATTCCCCTTGTTACTTGCACCTATGGAGGATGTGAGCGACCCTCCCTTCCGCGCGTTGTGCAAACAACAGGGGAGCGACATGATGTACACGGAGTTCATTTCCTCCGATGGCCTCATTCATGACGCGAAGTCCAGTCTGCAAAAGCTGGACATATACGACTATGAGCGGCCGATAGGCATTCAATATTTTGGCGGACAGGTAGAAAGCATGGTGGAAGCCGCGGCTATCGTAGAAGCTGCCAATCCCGACGTAATAGATATCAACTATGGTTGCCCTGTGGCCAAAGTAGCCTGCCGGATGGCCGGCGCCGGCTTGTTGCAGGATATACCCAAAATGGTTGAGCTGACCCAGGCGGTCATTCGTTCCACTTCAAAACCCGTCACGGTCAAAACCAGGTTAGGCTGGGACGACAAGAGCATCAATATTGTGGAGGTAGCGGAAAGGCTGCAGGATATCGGAGTGCAAGCCATTACCATTCATGCGCGCACGCGCCAGCAGATGTACAAGGGAGAAGCCGACTGGTCGTGGATTGCCAAAGTAAAGGAAAATCCTCGGCTGCATATCCCTGTTTTTGGCAATGGAGATATAGACAGCCCGCAGAAAGCTTTGACTTATCGCCAGCGATACGGCGTAGACGGCATCATGATCGGACGCGCCAGCATAGGAAACCCCTGGATATTTCGGGAAATCAAGCACTATTTTGCTACCGGCGAATTACTCGCGCCACCCACAGTGGCCGAAAGAGTAGCCGCCGCCAAGTCGCACCTGCAACACGCCATTAATTGGAAAGGCGAAAAACTAGGCGTGTTGGAAACCCGCCGCCATTACACCAACTACTTTAAAGGATTGGAAGGTATAAAATTCTACCGGGCCAAGCTGGTTACGGAATATCAGCCTTCCGTTTTATTTGAATTGTTAGACGAAATTGAAGCAGCTTACGGTCAGGCTGAAATACTAGCCTGATTGAAAGCTAAAAATACCTGAACCGCGTGGTATTTAGTATTCAGGAACAAGAACGGAAAATCTTTCAGGTAATCAGCGCCAAAGCAACGGCACTGGGGTACCCTGCTTATGTGGTTGGTGGTTATGTACGCGACCGGCTACTGGCAAGACCATCTAAAGATATGGATATCGTGTGCGTGGGCGACGGCATACGGCTGGCGGAAGAAGTGGCTCAGACGTTCCGGCCTATACCCCGTATTACGGTATATAAGCGCTTTGGCACGGCTATGCTCAAGCACAAAGACCTCGAAATAGAGTTTGTGGGCGCCCGTAAGGAGTCGTATCGCAGCGATTCCCGAAAACCCTTTGTAGAAGGCGGCACGCTCTCCGATGATCAAAACCGCAGGGATTTTACGATCAATGCACTGGCTGTGAGCCTCAACGAAGAAGACTTCGGCTCTATCGTCGACCCATTTGGCGGGCTGCATCACCTCGAAGAAAAAATCATCAAAACGCCACTTGAGGCGGGTAAAACCTTCTCGGACGATCCCTTGCGAATGATGCGCGCTGTGCGCTTTTCTGCGCAACTTGGATTTACCATTGAAGCAGAAACCCTCAACGCCATCAGTAAATACCGCCAGCGTATACACATCGTCTCACAAGAACGCATTACCACCGAGCTCAATAAAATTATTGAAACCGACAAACCATCGATAGGCTTTAAATTACTCTTTGATACAGGGTTGCTCGAGATTATCTTTCCTGAGTTGACCGCACTGCACGGCGTGGACGTCAAAAATGGGGTAACCCACAAAGACAACTTCTATCACACCCTGGAGGTATTAGACAATCTGTGCAAAAAGACGGATAACTTGTGGTTGCGCTGGTCGGCTATCCTGCACGACATCGCCAAGCCGCCTACAAAACGCTTTGACCCCAAATTGGGATGGACATTCCACGGCCACGAGGTGCTCGGCGCAACTATGGTGCCCCGAATCTTCAAAAGGCTACGCCTGCCCCTCGACCACAAAATGAAATACGTACAAAAACTGGTGCACCTTCATTTGAGGCCAATTAGTCTTACCAAAGAAAATATAACCGATTCTGCTATCAGGCGTTTGCTTTTTGAGGCCGGCGATGAAATTGACGATCTCATGTTGCTTTGCGAAGCGGACATCACATCGAAAAACGCCGATAAAGTAAAGCGCTATCTTGAAAATTACGAATTGGTGCGCCAGCGCCTAAAAGTAGTAGAAGAAAAGGATCATTTGCGCAACTGGCAACCGCCGGTGTCAGGCGAATTAATAATGGAAACCTTTGGAATATCTCCTTCAAAAGAAGTTGGATTGATTAAAACAGCCATCCGGGAAGCCATTCTTGATGGAGTCATCCCCAATGAATACCAGCCGGCTTATGACTTTATGCTTGAACAAGGCAGGCAATTGGGCTTGACAGTCAGGTAAAAAACAAAGAGCGAAGTTTTTTGCAAAGCTTCGCTCTTGTAAGAAATCACCCGACTGTTATTATGAAGGATTAAGCTTTTTGGCATTTACCCTTCGATAAACTGTCTTGTTGACAGCGCATCAAAGCTAAAGAGTTTTAACTATTCTTTGTTAATGAATTCTTAATTTTTTTTATTTCCGGCAATTATCAGCCCTATTATCCATCACCGTATTTCACGTGATACAACCCCTTTTCGGTGAAACATCTTGCTGCTTCCTCTAAGTGCAATATAACATTGTGTATTCAGGCTGTTGAGTTATATGCAACAGGCGCTTATTTTCGATTGGCGACATTAGCGTTATGATAGGGTAGCGTACTATTACCACCCAGGAAAATTATCTCTTCCCAATGTTTTGTTTGCTTAGACTATGTTTGGCTTGTGTTGTAAGTTGTTGATTTTCAATTAAATAATCCAAGTTTTATCTAACTCTTTAAAACACAAGGGGATAAAGCAATAGTCTAGCAATGAAAAAAATATGTCTAAAAAAGTAAGAAAGGGCTTTGCGGTATCGATATTTTTCTCACCTTTGTTATCCCTCGCGCCTTTACAACAGGCCATTTCAAATATGAGCATCTCTGATAGCTAAACCCTAGTTTGGCATGTCGTTTTTTTGCTCATTATCATTAACTTACTGATGCTCTGACTTTTGCGCAGCAAAAATTGAATTGTTTTGCCTCACGGGTAAATTGATCTGAGTATGATGAGAGATCATGCAACAGTCTGGGACAGTTGTCTGCAGACGATCCGGAAGAGTGTCCCCATGCAGAGCTACAAAACGTGGTTTGAACCAATTAGACCCGTTAAGCTGGAGAACAACGCCCTTACGATCCAAGTACCCAACCGCTTCTTTTACGAGTGGTTGGAAGAGCATTACGTTGCATTGCTAAAGACAACAATTAGGAGAGAACTTGGCGACAGAGGCAAGTTGGAGTACCATATCCTTACTAGTAATGGCAACGGCATTAGTAATGGAAATGGCAACGCCAACGGCAGCCATGTAGACCACACGGGGCCGGTTGCGACTAAAGCGGCCGATGGCCTTGCACCTGGTATGATAGACACGGAACATATCAAAAATCCGTTTGTCATTCCGGGTATTAAAAAGGTGAAAATTGACCCACAGCTCAATCCCCAGTATACTTTTGACACGTATATAGAAGGAGACTGCAACCGCCTGGCGCGTTCTGCCGGATTGGCCATCGCCAAAAAACCGGGTGAAACTTCGTTTAACCCTCTGGTTATTTTTGGCGATACAGGGCTGGGTAAAACCCACCTGGCGCAAGCTATCGGCAACGACGTACTGGCTCGTTTTCCCAATAAGACGGTTTTGTATGTGAGCTCTGAAAAGTTTACCCAGCAGATCATCCAGTCGATCAAAAACAACGCCGTCAACGACTTTGTCAATTTCTATCAATTAATTGACGTATTAATTGTGGATGATATCCAGTTTTTGGCAAACAAGCAAAAAACACAGGAGATCTTTTTCCACATCTTCAACCAATTGCACCAGGGAGGCAAGCAAATCGTATTGACTTCCGACCGCCCTCCCAAGCTGCTCGACGGCATGGAAGAGCGGCTTATCTCCCGCTTTAAGTGGGGCTTGTCGGCCGACCTCCAGGCGCCCGACCTCGAAACCCGCATGGCCATCATCGAAGCTAAGATGAACCGGGAGGGCCTCGATATCCCCCAGGATGTAGTTGAATTTATCTGCTACAATATCCAAAACAATATTCGCGAACTAGAGGGCGTGCTGGTGTCGCTCATTGCCCAGTCGTCGCTCAACCGCCGCGAGGTAGATCTCGACCTGGCCCGCGAAGTGGTGCGCAACTTCGTATCCCATATCAATGAAGAAATCAACGTGGACTTCATCCAAAAGCTTGTAGCTGAGCATTTTAACCTGCCGGTTGAAAAACTGCAGAGTAAAACCAGAAAGCGTTCTATTGTAATAGCCCGCCAGCTTTCCATGTACCTTGCCAAAAATCTCACCGATAAGTCGCTGAAAGCCATCGGTGATACTTTTGGCGGCCGCGATCACAGCACGGTGATCTATTCTTGTAAAACGGTGCAGGATCTCATGGAAACCGATGCTATCTTTAAAGATACAGTGTCTGAACTGGAGAAGAAGATCAGGCTGAGTCTAAATGACAAATAGGGGTTATGGGTTTATGGGTTTATAGGGTTTATACTAAATTAGTAAACTCTCATAAACCTCATAAACCCATAAACGACACAGGAACTTCCCGGCCTTCATCTTTGTTTCAAGGATAAAGAAAAATATTTGGCTTGATAGGTTTGGATTTTTAAGGTGGATAATTACCTTTGTGATCGCTTTTTTAAAAAGCCAATCAAGCACAATGCAGGTGACGTGGGTGAGTGGCTGAAACCACCGGTTTGCTAAACCGACGTACTCTGAAAGGGGTACCGAGGGTTCGAATCCCTCCGTCACCGCTTTTCTTTTCTTAGCTATTTTCAACGAATTTTTTCGGGATGTAGCGCAGTCCGGTAGCGCATCCCGACGCTTGCGAGCGTCGGGAGGGTCCCAGGTTCAAAATTGAGGAAGACAAAAATACGGGATGTAGCGCAGTCCGGTAGCGCATCCCGACGCTTGCGAGCGTCGGGAGGGTCCCAGGTTCAAAATCGAGGAAGACAAAAATACGGGATGTAGCGCAGTCCGGTAGCGCATCCCGACGCTTGCGAGCGTCGGGAGGGTCCCAGGTTCAAAATTGAGGAAGACAAAAATACGGGATGTAGCGCAGTCCGGTAGCGCACCTGCTTTGGGAGCAGGGGGTCCCAGGTTCAAATCCTGGTATCCCGACCAGAAGAGCCCGCCGTTTGGCGGGCTTTTTTATTTATAATAACTTGTAACGTATTTAAAATGTTATTGCTTATGTGATTGATTTTTAGAATAATATATAATGGGGATTAATATTAGCATAATTACCAATAATTGCAATGACAAAAATCATCCCCCGAACAGACTATTGTTGAGTCTATCCAATAGTAAAGCGCTGTTAATTTTGCTCTAATACAATCAACAATCAAACTAGTCTGATTATGAAAAACAAGTTTTACGTCTTATGGGCGCTGTTGCTCATTGTGGTGGGCACTCAGATCTCTTGTAAAGACGAGGATGAACCCGAAGTGTTGTCCAGCTTCACTTATGAGGTGGACGCTACCGATTTTAAAAAGGTTACGTTTACGAGTGCAGCGCAGAATTACTCTAAGTTGGAATGGGATTTTGGCGACAACTCAACGATTTCTATTGAAGAAAACCCGGTCCACGTGTACGCTTCAATCGGCACCTATACGGTTACGCTGACGGCTACATCGCTGAACGGGAAAAATACCGATGTATTTGAACAGGAATTAGTACTCGCCGACCCGAATGCGGAGCTGACGAAGCTGGTGGGCGATGTTTCTAAAACCTGGATTCTACTTCGCGAAGTCGGTACCGGCCGTTACCCATTGGAAGTAGGCCCTATCGATAGAAGCACGATCTGGTGGGCGCAGGGATTGAACAACGACGAACTGGCGCTTCGCCCCTGTATCCTCAATGACGAATGGACATTTGGCCGCGACGGCTCGATGAAATACGATTCTAAAGGCGACTTCTGGGCAGAAGGCGGCGTATTCGAACCTGCCAACCTTTGCCAGGAAACCAATGCTACTAACCTGGTTGGACCGGGCGGCATAGATCTCTCTGCATTTGGCGATGGCACTCACACGTTTACACTTGGCAACAAGCTTACTGTAAGCGGTTTGGGCGCTTTTGTCGGCTTGCCCAAAATTGGTACGGACACTGAAGTAAAAGTACCGCAACAATCCGTTACGTATGACATCATCAAACTCTCCGACGGAGCAGTTGATACCCTGATCCTCGAATCTGCCTACAAATTTGACGCAGCTAACCCTACCGACGACGCATACTGGCGTATAGTACTCGTACACTACGACAATCCCGCTCAAACGCCGCCGATTCCATTACCTTCTCCGATTGCCGGATTTAGCGCAGTAGTTGACGGCCTAACGGTTACGCTGACGAATACATCAGAAAATGGTTTGTCTTATTTGTGGGAATTTGGTGACGGCAATACGTCTACCGCTACTAACCCGACGCATACCTATGCTACGGGCGGTATTTACAATATCAAACTGACGGCTACCAACAACTCGGGCAGTAGCTCTGCTTCGCAAGAAGCCTTTACTTCAGCAGTAGCCTTGACCGATGCCCTGCTGCAAGGCGCCGCCTGGAAAGTCCGCAATGCAGAGAATTCAATTTTCGTAGGCCCCGGCCTCGGCAGTAACGCCTGGTGGAAAGTACCCGCCAACTTCCTGGATGGTTCTTCTACCGGTGGCGACGACTGGTCTTGTATCGTCAACGACGAATTTATCTTTGCTGCGAGCGGCGTGTACCAATACAAAACAAACGGCGACGCCCGCAACGACGGTTATATGAACTTTATGACGGGCTTCAGCAACGGATGTATCTCCGACGCCCAATTGGCGCTCAGTGGTAACGGCGCCGCTTTTGGCTCTGCTATACACTCTTGTGTGTTTACACCGGCTTCCGGCGGCGATAGGGCAGTTATTACGCTGACCAACGGCGCGCCCAATAAAGCAGCCTTCCTCGGCTTTTACAAAGGTTACTACGGCGGCGAGAATGGTGACGGCGCTAACCCGCCTAACGGTGGTAATACAACCAACAAGTACGAAGTAATCGGCTATGCAAAAAGCCCAACCAAAGAATACTTGTTCGTTTCTGTTGACATCTCGGCTGACCACAGCGGCGGCGCCGCTTGGTCAATGGTACTGGAGCGTTAAAAGCTCATTTACATTTTTCGACAGGACAGGAGCGAGAGCGGGAAACTGCCCCGCTCCTGTTTTTTTTCGCTTGCCCAACCGCTATGATACCCTGTATCGCAAACACGTTTAAAAATTCAGGATTATGACCAGACTCTTTGTCCTGCTCGTCTTTACGGCGCTGTCTTTTGCTGCCGTTGCCCAAGGCAGGCTTATTTCCGGAAAAGTCACCGACGCCGCCGGCCTTGAACTGCCCGGCGTTACCGTACAATTGGTCGGCACTTCTACAGGCACCGTAACAGATTTTGACGGCACTTACCAGTTATCTGCCGATGAGGGCACCCTCCGGTTTAGTTACATTGGATTTGCATCCCAGGATGTTGCGATAGCCGGACGATCAACTATAAATGTGATTTTGCTGGAAGAAGCCCAACTGCTCGAACAAGTAGTGGTTATTGGCTACGGCACACAAAAGAAAAAGGATTTGTCGACAGCCGTGGTTATAGTGGATGAAAAAGCCATCAAAGACAGGCCGTTGGTATCGGCAGCTGAAGCGCTTCAAGGGAAGGCTGCCGGTGTGCAGGTAGTACAACCTTCGGGCAAACCAGGCGCTGACCTTTCTGTACGCGTGCGTGGCTCTACTTCTGTGCTGGCAGGCAACGAACCCCTCTATGTGGTAGACGGGGTGCCGACTACCGATATCCGTGGATTGAATCCCACCGATATAGCCACGATGAGCGTGCTCAAAGACGCCTCTTCGGCAGCAATCTATGGCGCCCGGGCAGCTAACGGCGTTGTGCTTATCACTACAAAGCGAGGCAAAGAAAATACACCGGTGATTCGCCTCGATGCGTATGCAGGTATTTCCCGGTTGAGAAAAACAGTGGAGGTTCTGACCACAAAAGGATACCGAGATTTGATGGACGAAATCATCCCCGGCGCCCTCGACCCCACCCAAACGGATTTTAACGACTGGAGCAAAGAGGTTTTCGGCACCGGCAAAAACCAGTCTTACCAACTCTCTTATTCCGGAGGCAACGACAAATCGCGCTACTTTTTGTCCGCGGGTTACCTGAATAATGAAGGTATCGTGCGCCCGGCTCGCTTCGACAGGTATTCTTTCAGACTAAACCTGGACAACGACCTGAAGCCCTGGCTGAAAATAGGCGCCAGTATAAATGCCATTCATTCTAAAACTAAAGACACCCCCGACAACGCCAGTTCGGGCAGGGGTGGCGTCATTATGAGTGCGCTCAATACACCCCCATTCCTGAATATCTATAATGACGACGGCAGCGGGCAATTTGACCCCAACCCATTCCAACCCTCCTGGGAGAACCCCGTGGCTTATATGGAAGGCCCGAAACAACAAGCCCTCGACAACCGCTTGTTTGGCAACGTAACAGCCGATGTGAAACTTTTGGAAGGATTGACATTTAAAACCAATGTGGGCATCGACCTGAATGCACACCAATGGGATTACTACCTGGATCCTTTCCGCACTACGTTTGGCCGCAGCCAAAACGGGATAGGCCGCTCGGACAAAAGCAATACCTCAACCTGGCTGTGGGAAAACACGCTCAACTACGTCAAATCGATCGGCAGGAGCAATTTTTCCGTCCTTGCAGGCAGCAGTCTCCAGAAACAACGCTGGAATGACTCCTACATCGAAGGAAACGACTTCCCGGATAATGTGTCGGTTACTACCCTGAATGCCGCCAATAATATCACCGCCAGCACAAATATCCAGGAATGGTCGCTGGCCTCGTTTTTTGGCCGCGCTACGTACGATTTTAATAATAAATATTACCTGACAGCCAGCTTGCGCCGGGATGGTTCCTCCAAACTGGCTCAGCACTGGGGTACTATGCCGTCGTTCTCTGTGGCATGGCGTTTGTCGGCAGAACCTTTTATGCAAAACCTGTCGTTTGTCGACGATTTGAAATTGCGCGGCGGCTGGGGTAAAAATGGCAACCAGGAAGGCATTTCCAATTACGCGCGCTACGGGTTGATCTCGTATTACCGCCGGACATCTACCAACCCGCTATCGGGACCGGCTGCCGTGCAGGTATCTTACGGCAACCCCGACCTGCGCTGGGAGACCACTTCGCAGTCCAATATCGGTATCGACCTTTCTATCCTGAACTACCGGGTCAACTTCACGGTGGATGCGTATATCAAAAAAACGGACGATGTGCTGCTGGATGTGCAATTGTCTAATTCACTGCCTATTACGACCATTCAGACCAATGCCGGACAGATTGAAAATAAGGGCATTGAATTTAACATCTCAACGGTCAATACAGACAGAAAGCTGAGGTGGAATACCGATTTTAATATTTCTTTTAATAAAAATAAAGTCATCTCGCTGGATTACACCGACGTGTACTATTTCGGCCGTATTTACAGCAACAACCAGGATGTGGCCATCGTGCGGGAAGGCTTGTCGCTGGGCTCGTTCTTCGGCTATGTGTCGGACGGTGTAGACCCCGAGACGGGCGACCTGAAGTACCGCGACGTCAACGGCAACGGCGTTTTTGATACCGGCGACCGCACCGTGATCGGCAATGCGCAGCCCGACTTTGTATTCGGTCTCACGAATTCGTTTACGTACAAGCGTTTTGATTTCAACTTCTTCTTCCAGGGCAGCTATGGCAACGATATCTACAACGCCACCCGCATCGACCTCGAAGGCATGTTTGACAGCAAAAATCAGTCGGTCGCCGTATTGCGGCGATGGACGCCCGATAACCGGGATACCGATATTCCGAGAGCTGTCGGCGGCGGCAATGTAGACAACGTGCGCAACTCGACTCGCTTTGTAGAAGACGGTTCTTATGTAAGATTAAAGGCCGTTACATTGCTATACAGACTCGTAGAGCGCAAACAGAGGCCTACTGGTTTACAGCAAGTATCTGTGTATGCTACCGGGCAAAATCTGCTTACTTTTACCAAATACAGTGGATTTGACCCCGAAGTAAACGCTTTTGGCAGGAGCGCCACCGAATTGGGCATTGACTACGGCACTTACCCGCAGGCAATAACCGTGACGGTAGGCTTTAATGTGGAATTTTAAAAAAATGTTCCGATGAAAAAAATAATCCTTTTTCTGACCACCATACTCCTGGCCTTTTCCTTCCAGTCGTGCGAAGATTTTCTCGAACTGGAGCCGGTAGCCCAGGGTATTGCTGTTGATAATACGTCTACCGACTCGGTGTTGTACCACACTGCACAAGAGGTAGAAGCGGCCCTGGCTGGGGTATACGCCGATTTTAAAAACGAATACTACCAGCTCGACTATTTCGTCAATGGCGACGCCCAGTCGGACGACGCTTATGCCGGCGGTGACAACCCCTCTAATTTTCAGATCGACGATTTCGAGCTCGACGCCACCAATACCAACGTGAGCCGGGACTGGGCTTACCTGTATTCGACCATCGGCAAAGCCAATACGGTGATCAACAACGTAAATGCAGTTGACGACCCGGCCCTTACGGCTGCCCGCAAAAGCGAAATACTCGGCGAAGCCTCGTTTATCCGGGCTTTCATGTATTTCCAACTGGTACAGCTGTGGGGCGATGTGCCGCTGCAACTCACCGAGATCAGGACCATCAGCGTAGATATCCTGCCTGATATTTATTCCATTCTGTTTCCTCCACGGGTGCCGAAAGAAGAAGTGTATGCCCAAATAATAACGGACCTCGAGGTGGCCCTGGCCAATGTTAAACCGACTGCCTTGCATAAAGGTTATGTGACTACCGGGGCCGTCAATGCTATGCTGGCCAAAGTATACGCCACGCAAGAGCCCCACGACTGGAACAAGGTGAAGCAATACTGCGACGCCGTCATTGCCGGTCCGTATAGCCTGCTGTCGAGTTATGACCATTTGTGGGACAACCTGCACGAAAACTCTTCGGAAGCCATATTCGAAATGAACTACAACGGCGGCATTACCGACGGCAACTGGGGCACCAAGATATTCCGGGGATTGGATTGGAAAAAGTTCAACCTGCCTTCCAACGATCTGGTCAAAGCTTTTGACGACGAAAACGACCTGATCCGCAAAAATGCCTCCATCGTCTTCCTCGATGTGTCGGGAAGGTGGTCCGACGCGCATTGGCCGCAAACGATGTATCCGTTTATCAACAAATACCGCAACTTCAACGAAGGCAGCAACCAGAACTACATCTTCATCCGCCTGGCTGATATCTTGTTGCTCAAAGCCGAAGCGTTGAACGAACTGGGCGATACGCCGGGCGCTGCAGCGTTGGTCAACCAAATCAGAACCCGTGTAAATTTGCCCAATACTACCGCCACCACACAGGCTGCTATGCGCCTGGCCATCGAAAAAGAACGACGGCTTGAGCTGGCTTACGAGGGCCATCGTTGGTACGACCTCAAGCGCACGGGACGGGCCATTGAGGTGATGAATAATGCCACGGGCGTAGGCGGGGTGAATTTGGGGTATATGCTGAATCAGGATAGGTTGCTTTGGCCTATTCCGCAGGCGGAGTTGGATAAAAACACAAAATTGATCCAGAATCCAGGGTATTAGATTTAGGCTTTGATTATTTTACCGCAGAGTTGAAAGGAGTTCAGAATGGAGTTTCGCAGAGTTTAGTAATTTGCTCTGCGAAACTCTGCGAATGACTCCTTTCAACTCTGCGGTTAAAAAAAACAACATGAATATATCCCCTTTCCTCAACTACCGTGCCCTTCTGCTGCTGGCGCTCGCCTTTGTATTAAGTAGCATCTCCTCCTGTAAAAAAGACAATGACGACGACGTCGATATCCCCGATACAACTTCAATCGGCAAAGCCGAGGCCTGGCTGACCCGTGGAGACAAAGTCAAGCTTTTTAATAAAGAAGCAGATATCTTGATTAAACCCATTTCGGCATCCAACTGGTCGGTAATAGAAGTAGATAGCACTGTCACCTATCAAATAGTAGAAGGCTACGGCGCGGCGCTGACCGGCTCTTCGGCCTGGTTGTTCAATCAGGAAATGGACCCGGTAACCCGCCAAAAAACGCTGGAAGAACTATTCGATCCGGTAAAGGGTATCGGCATTTCCTATTTGCGGCTTACCATGGGGGCCTCCGACTTTTCCTTGTCCGATTTTACCTATAACGACATGTCGGCCGGGCAAACCGACTTTAGCCTGCAGCAGTTCTCATTGGCCCAGGATCGCCAGGATGTGATCCCCGTACTCAAAGACATCATCGCCATTTCGCCCGACATCAAGCTCATGGGCACGCCCTGGAGTCCGCCGGCCTGGATGAAAACCAACGGCAATCTGAAAGGGGGCAAGCTCAAACCCAATTGCTACGAGGTGTACGCCAACTATTTTGTAAAATACGTGGAGCAGATGCAGCAAGAGGGTATCACCATTGATGCCGTCACGCCGCAAAACGAACCCTTGTATTTTACAGCGAATTACCCTTGCATGGAAATGCAGTCAGGCGAGCAGGTGCAGTTTATAAAAAATTACCTCGGCCCGAATAATACCGACTACGCCATTTCCATCCTGAACGACCAGGAAGCCAGGAATTATGTGGCAGGTTCGGCGTTTCACGCTTACGGCGGACAGGTATCGGCCATGAGCGTTGTGCACAATGCCCACCCCGACAAAGGCTTGTACTTCACCGAAATCTCCGGCGGCGCCTGGGCCACCAACTTCAGCGACAACCTGATGTGGAACATGAAAAACATCTTCATCGGCACGGCCCTCAACTGGTCAAAAACGGCTTTGCTCTGGAACCTGGCGCTCGACCAGGGTTACGGTCCCCAAAACGGCGGCTGTGGCAATTGCAGGGGTGTGATCACCGTAAATACCGTGAGCGGGCAAGTAACTTACAACGAAGAATATTACGCCATCGCCCACTTCTCCAAATTTGTCAGGCCGGGCGCCGTGCGCATTGCTGCCGAAGTGCCGCAAACGCTGAGCAATGTAGAAGCGGTAGCCTTCCTAAATACGGATGGTACAAAAGCATTGGTAGTATGCAATTACGGCGCGGCGTACACTACTTTTTCTGTTAATCAGGGGAATAAAAAGTTTGACTATTCGGTCCCGCCTCAGGGAGTGGCGACGTTGGTGTGGTAAGTGAGTCCGCACAATACTATTATCAACAGCCCCAGCCCCCCATAAAATGCCTGTATGGGAAACTCGCTCCAATACCCTATCATCGCTATTTGTACGGCGATCCAGGTGCTGAGTATGATCCCCGAAGCCAGGGCGAGCGTCCAGGCCCAGTGACGGGTTTTGAACAAAGGCAGCCAGGGTAGGGGAGCCGCCGGTTTTCTGAGAATTAGACCGATGGCGGCGACAAGGGGAATGACGCCGTTAAATAGCAAAAGGACAATACCGGGAACTATAAAATTGTGAAAAGGAGATCCTCGCAGCATGTCGGTAGTGGCGTGCAATAACCGGCCGCTTGGATCGAGCAGCATGGAAATGCCGCCGTAAAACGCACCGGCTGATAAAAAATACGAGCAAAATGATCAATAGCCAGCGAAGCATAAGGCTAAAATTTAATGGACGCCTCATAAGTCGGAATAGAAGGGACCCAAATTAGGTTTAGAGTTTGTGAGGCGTCCTGGTGAGAATTAATTAGCATGTGCCGTTTCTTTTTCCCTGCCGGCCAGGAATTTCTCCAGCACATCGGGTACTTTTTCCATCGCCGCATATAGTCCTTTGCTAACCCTGGAGGGGATGAAAGAAATTTCAGCGCCTCTGCTTACCAAAAAGCCGAGGGGTTCCATGCCTACGCCGCCGCCGCTGGCGCTGCCAAAGCCATGGCCTTGTTTTTCATCGCCGCCCTCGCCGCCGCCGAATCCGAAGCCTAAACCAATGCGGATAACGGGTACGCAGGTGAATTCGCCGAGCTTGAATTCTTTACCTACGACGGTTTCCGTGCGCGCTTCATTGGTCAGGAATTCAGTGACTTTGCCAAGCACTTCATCATAATTAGATTTCATGGCTACTTGAATTTATATGAAAAATAAGCGCGCAAAAACGCCTGCGTCAAGCTGAACAGGCGCGTTTGCACGAAAATAGTTACTTCCTGCTGCCCCATAAAGTTGATTCCCAATTGCATGCGCCGGCTACTCCATAAGTAAAACAGCGGATATAAGTGGGCATTTCTGATAAAATCGCCGGTATCCCAGTTGATGCGAAAATGCTTGATCCGGAAAGCGCGGGGCAGGTTTTTTAGCATGGGCCATATCAGGCGGGTAGGGAAGGGGGAGCGCTTTTTTTGCTGGGTTTTTGCGCTTTTGGGGGCCTGTCGTTACCATTGGACCGTTCTATTTTTTATTAAAAATAGTAAAAACCCAGTTCAAGCCTTTTTCATCCGGAATCATCCTTGAAGTCGATGACCCGCGACCAACGGACGCGGTAAATATCCTTTTCAGAATCAATTTCTAATACCAGCGGAAGCCACAAGAGCGTGGCAAACAAAATCAGAAAGAACACAGCTACTATACCCCATGCCATAACTGCAGCATTTACACTTGCGATGTAGGGATTTGCCGGGAAATCTGCATTGACTTTTCTCCATTTTTTTCCATGATATAAATCATTCTGGGCAACAATACGGCCCGGGGCTACAAAAATTGTCCGGCGAATTCGGGTTTGAAAACAAAACATCGTAACTTGACAACTATAACAACTGTTTGCAGCCATGAAATTCTTGTCGGAATACCGCGATGCGGAGGTAGTGGAGCAATATCTGGAGGCCATTCACAAGCTGGTGACGCGCCCCTGGTCGATTATGGAGGTATGTGGCGGACAAACCCACAGCCTGGTAAAAAATGGCATATTGCAACTGTTGCCCAAAGAAATCAATATGATCCACGGCCCCGGTTGTCCGGTGTGCGTAACGCCCATCGAGATCATCGACAAGGCGATTTGGCTGGCAGATAGCGGGGTGGTGGTCTGTTCATTTGGCGATATGCTGCGCGTGCCGGGGTCGAAGGGCAGTCTGCTGGAAGCCAAAGCCCGCGGCGCCGATATACGCATTTTGTATTCCCCGCTGGAGGCCGTACAAATTGCCGCCCAAAATCCCGGTAAGCAAGTGGTCTTTTTTGCCGTAGGTTTTGAAACCACCGCGCCCGCTAATGCGCTGTCGGTAATAATGGCCCAAAAACAAGGCCTGCACAATTACAGTATTCTCGCTTCTCACGTATTGGTGCCGCCGGCCATCGAGGCCATCATGGACGACCCCGAAAGCAGGGTCAACGGTTTTTTGGCCGCCGGGCACGTATGCACCATCATGGGCATTTCCGAATATTACCCGCTTGTAGAAAAATACAAAGTGCCTATTGTAGTGACGGGTTTTGAACCTGCCGACCTCCTGCAGGGCATTTTTATGACCGTCAAACAACTGGAAGAAGGGCGCGCTGAATTGGAAAACCAGTACGCGCGTATGGTGCGCGATGAAGGCAACCCTGCCGCCAAGGATACCATTTCACAAGTATTCGAGGTGACCGACCGCATGTGGCGCGGACTCGATGTCATTCCCAAAAGCGGCTACAAGGTAAAACCCAGTCTGGCAGAATACGATGCGGAGGATAAATTCGAGATTCCTGCCGGCAACCCCGTCGAAAACGGCGAATGTATAGCCGGTGAGATCATGAAAGGCATCAAAAAGCCCTTCGACTGTCCCAACTTCGGCACGAAGTGCAAACCCGAGAACCCGCTGGGCGCGCCGATGGTCTCTTCGGAGGGCGCCTGCGCGGCTTATTACCACTTTTCGGGAATGACATTGCCGGAGGAACGGTTAAAAATAATTACAGCCGGTATTCTTAAATTCCCAAAAAGTCGTTTCTTTGCAGCACTTCCTTAACCTAATAGCCAAAATACTCTTCTCGTTTATACTTCGACTTACCTACTACAAAAGACATTTGTTAGGTTACTAAAGCATTTTACTCATGGCAAAACTCAATTTTGGCGGCGTGGAAGAAAACGTCGTTACCAGAGAAGAATTTCCTTTGGCGAAAGCTCAGCAGGTATTACGGGATGAAGTGATCGCTATTATCGGCTACGGCGTACAAGGCCCCGGTCAGGCGATGAATCTTCGCGACAATGGTTTCAAGGTCATCATCGGCCAGCGCAGGGCTTCCAAGACCTGGGACAAAGCGGTGGCCGATGGCTGGGTGCCCGGCGAAACCCTCTTTGAAATCGAAGAGGCCGTTTCGAAAGCTACTATCGTTCAGTATCTGCTGTCCGATGCCGCTCAGATTGCCCAATGGGCCACCATAAAGCCGTTGCTAACCGCAGGCAAAGCGCTCTACTTTTCGCACGGATTTGGTATTACCTATAGCGTTCGCACCGGCATAGTGCCGCCTGCGGATATCGACGTTATTCTGGTGGCGGCCAAAGGTTCGGGTACGAGTCTGCGCCGCTTGTTTCTGGAAGGCCGCGGCCTCAATTCCAGCTACGCTATCTATCAGGATGCGACAGGTCGCGCTTACGATCGCGTAATTGCACTGGGCATAGGTATCGGGTCGGGCTATTTGTTTGAAACCACCTTTAAAAGCGAAGTCTACAGCGACCTCACCGGCGAGCGGGGCAGCCTTATGGGCGCCATCCAGGGCTTGTTTGAGGCGCAATATTCGGTGCTTCGCCAACGCGGCCACTCGCCCAGCGAGGCCTTCAACGAGACGGTCGAGGAGCTGACGCAGAGCCTGATCCGGCTGGTCGCTGAAAACGGCATGGACTGGATGTACGCCAACTGCTCGGCCACCGCGCAGCGCGGCGCTCTCGACTGGAAAAACCGCTTCCGCGATGCGGTGTTGCCGGTATTTAACGAGTTGTACGACAGTGTAGCTGCCGGCCACGAAGCCCAGCGCTCTATCGATTCGAATAGCCAGGCCGACTACCGCCAGGGATTGGAAGAAGAACTCCGCCAATTGCGCGAAAGCGAATTGTGGCAGGCTGGGAAAACGGTGAGGAGCCTCAGGCCGGAAAAAGGGTAATGTGCTGATTTGCTGATTTGCTGATTTGCTAATGTGCTAATAACCATTGATTATCAGCACATCAGCAAATCAGCACATCAGCAAATTATCTTATCAAAGTTACATCTCCCTTCAATTCGTATTCCAGATCGCCAAGTTTGAGCATAACGCGGTAAATGTATACGTCGGAAGGAGCGGGTTCGTTTTTGTACGTGCCGTCCCAGGCGGCGCTATCGCCTTGGCCTTCGTACACCAGCTGTCCCCAGCGGTTGAAGACTTTGAATGATTCTACCACATAGCCACCTTTGTAGAAGACCTTAAAGGCGTCGTTGCGGTCATTGCCGTCGGGGGTGAAAATATTGGGTATCTGGAAGCGTGCCGGCAATACGAGCAATATATCGGAATCATCACCGCGCGAGCAACCTTCTACAGAGATGACTGTAACGGAATAGGTATGGATTGCGCCATTATCTGTTTTCGCTAAACGGGCGATATGGTAGAAGGTCGGTTCAGTCGTTTGTCCGATCTGTACGCCGTTTTCAAACCAAGTATACGAGGCAATAGCCGCATTAGGCGGAGTGACCACAGCTGTCAGTAATAGCGAATCTTTTGAAATAACCGTATCGCCGGGGCTGATTTCGATGCTTACGCCAAATTCATCGCCGATTACTTCTACGGTTACGACCTCTGTGAGCGTGCCGCAATTATTGCCATAGACATAATCAAGTTGGAAGTCGGTGGTTGTCGTAAGCCCGGTGACGGTGATACTTGCCCCGGTTAGCGTAATGCCGTTGTACGTCCAGGTAAAGCTTTCCTGGGCGCCGGGCTGGAGCGTGCTGGATGCCGTGAGCGTCACCGGATCTCCGGCGCAAATCGTAGCGCCTGCTACCGTCAAGTTGGGCTCGCTGACCACAAATACGGTTACGGTGTCTTTTACCGTGAAACACTCGTTTTGGGCGGTGAGCACATACGTAGTGGTCTGACTGGGTAATACCTCTACCAAGGGATCGTTAGAATTAAAATTGGGATCGGTAGAAGAAGACCAGACGTAATCGATGTCTTCGTCAATATCGTTGAGCTGTATCGGCGTAGTTTCCGTATCGCAAATCGTAGGATTGGGAATCAAATTCGTAATTGGCGGGGGCACAACGACTACTGTAGTGCTGGCCTCCTGGGTACATCCTCCGATTTCTGCTTTTGCGGTATACGTGAGCGTAGCGGGTGGATTGGCAATCGGGGTATAACAATCGGTACATGATAAATTGGTAGGCGGTTCCCAGGTAATGGCGCCTTGTCCGTCGTATTCAAGAGTGAGTTGCACACTTTCTCCCTGGCATATTCGCGGCAACTCGGGCAAAATCGTCATACTGCTCGCCTCGACTACGAATATCGTGATTTCGTCTGTTGTCTCGCAGGCATTATTTGTCACCACGCGCTGGTAGGTAAACGTATCCAGGGCGGTAACCACAAGATTCCATAGCGAGTCGGGTGATTCAAAGCCGGGGCCTGGCTGCCATTGATGATCGATATCGGGAAAATGGCTGGGTTCGTAGGTGGTTGAAACAAACGTAACGATATCCCCCTGGCAATAGACTTCCTTATCGGGAATAGCCGTGATGATTCCGGTAGGCAGTGAGTCGACCTTGATAAATACCGAATCGAAAACCGTGCACTGGGCTATGTTGAAGGTAGCGAGATAAAGCGTAGATTCGGTGGGAGCTGCTATCACATTGAGGCCTCCAAGTGTATCCAGTGTGCCGTTGTTGGGGCCCCAGGTGAGGCCGGTTCCTTGCCCGGTACTTGTCAGGGCCGATAAATTGACCACTTCACCCAAACAGATAAATACCGTATCGGGCGATTGGATATCGACATCGGCAGGGGCGACGGTTACCGTTACCTGGTCTGTCTGGCTGCAAAAGCCGCTAGCGCTGGTTGTAGTAAGCGTATAAGTGGTAGTTTGCTGCGGAGTGGCCAGGGGCGCCGAACTGGTGGGATCGTCAAGGCCGGTAGTGGGCGACCAGCTGTATTGCGTTGTTGTGGTATCCTGATCGATAAATTCGGCCAGTATAATGCTGTAATTTTGACAAATGAGGGTGTCGCCAATAAGCTCGGGTACGTCAAACGGATCGACATTAATCGTCAGCGTATCGGATACTACACAACCTGCCACCTCCACAGAAACGATATAGGTAGTTGTATTATAAGGCGTACTGATTGGCGTATTCGTAGTGGGGTCGTTTAAGTAAGTAGTGGGCGACCACAGCAAATTAGAATTATTGACGTTATTGATGGCTGCCAGTTGTACCGACGCGCCGCGGCAAATATTAGCCGGGTCGACAGCTTCGAGGGTGATTTCGGGATCGACGATTTGGAGGAAAATAGAATCCGTATCGGTACAAATAGGTCCTACCTTGCCTTCCACCTCTACCCACATGCTGGTGGGCGGTGTCACAATCGGAGTAGCAATAAAGGGATTGTTGAACACATTGATGGGCGTCCAGAAGTATTCAGAGGCGCCTTCAGCAAAAAGTTGCAGGCTGGAATTGGCACACACCAGCGCGGTATCGACGCCGCCTTGCACTTCAATTTGGAGTTCGTCGCGCAATTCGATTGTAAGCGTGGTGTACACTACATCACCGCAGCCGAAGTTATTGACCAATTGGATAATGATTGTTTCTGTAGGCTCGTCGATGAGGTCGGACAGCGGTTGAATGGGGAAAGATACTTCCGTCTGACCGGGTTGGAATGTAATCGTTGAAGGTAAGGTGAGCAAATAGTCCACACCTAGAGTGGCAGTTCCACTCAATACCACATTATACGTAATAGGATCTTCAATGGCGTTCGACAACTGGATAACCACATTGTCGGGTTCGTTGGTACAATCTTCGAGCAGGTAATCGATGCCCGAGTTAAACTGGACAGATAAATTGGGGGTACCGCCGCGCAGTTCCGAAATAAATACGCCCGAATCCCATACAAAGTCGGAGCGGTCGGCAATAGCCAGCTTCAGGTGATAAGTATTGCAGGGGATAACCTCTGCGCGGGCCGTCAGACTCTTTTTAACACCGAGTAAATCGGAGGTGAGTCCGTCGTATTGAATGCTGAGGCCGCCATCGTTGTTGCGATAGTATTCCCAGTTGGTCAGGTTGTTAACACTGTTGATCTGTACGGGGGTATTGTTGCCATCGGGCAATACGGCGATATTGAGCTGGTTGCCGATATTGGGATCACCCACGATGCCCGGGCCGGATATCAAAAAGGCAAAGATATCGTTGAAAGATTGGTTGACGAATTCGGGGTATTCCTCGGAGGCGAATACGTATTCGAAGGTTAGTTCGTTGGTAGCGGCAAAAACGTCAAGTTCTACAATGCATGCGTCGTTGGATAGCGAGCCGTTGCCGGAGATTGTCGACAGGTAGTCGAGATCGGCGTCGCCGTCGGCCCCGTTGCTGGCGTTGGGGTTGCCGCCGCCGCCGTCGTCGTTGGGGCCGGGCGCCCAGTTCACGTCACCCGAAGTGAGCAATAAGCCTCTTTCCAGGCCGAGATCGGAGTTGTCGGGCGCCTGGAAGATACCATAAGCGCGCTGGGGGCATATAATGGTGTCTATGGCAACCGTTGTAAAAGGTGTCGAAATGAAGTTCACGATTTCCTGGTCGGTAATATTGCCTTGTATAGTAATGGGGTCGGGATCTTCACAGGCTTGTGACGAACATTCCCAGGCGCCTGCAAAACCTTCAAACGTCACCGACGCATCGGAAATAAACTGAACGGTCAGACAGCCGCTGGAAGCCTGCACCTGGTAGCACACGGCGCCGCCGCCGGAGGTGCTGGCGTTTCCGTTGATAGCGGAAATAATGGAATTAGGATCGGCGGTATCGCTGTCGTAAAAGATTAACTGATCGGTGTTCCCAAAAACCGATTCCTGGATATTGTAGTATTGCAGCGTGAGCGTAATACATTCGTGCGGCTGGTTGGGGCAAATCGTAAACGTATGGTTTTCGTTGTTTGTATAATCGCCGTCTTCGCCGCCGCTGTCGAATAACACACCCGAGCAGGCCGATGAACCGCCTTCGTCGATGTTGTTGGCAGGCGGCGTTTCGGTTACGCATAGCTGGAACGTACCCGCATTGGGCGTCGCAGAAGCAGAATAGTCGTTGATACGGATGTAATAGGGGATATTGGGCGTAAGACCCTCTACGTCAAGCTCTATCACGGTTTCTCCGTTTTCGGCAGAAATACAGGCCAATTCGGCCAGACCGTCTACCTGGCAATCTCCGCGGTAAAGCGCAACTTGCGGATTGACAAGGCCGGGGGAAGAGCCGTCTGATAATCCCGTAACCGTAATCGTATAGTCAAAAATGGTATCGCTGGTGGTGAAAGCAAACCATACGTCGCCCTGGGTGCCGCCGCCATTAAAGCAGGAGGGGTTGTTTCCAAAGCCTATATCGCTGGCCGTTGCGCCTATGTTTGTGAAAAATACATTTTCCGGACAAGCAGGCGCCACGCCGAGGTCGATCAAACCGGAGCAGTCGTCGTTGATGGGTTGTGCAATTGCTGCGGATGCAAGGGAAAAGAACAGAAGGATGAGTAGATAATGTTTCATAAAATAAAGGGATAATAGGTTACTTATTGGGGCTAAAATAAACACTTTTTAGGCGAATTATGGGCATTTTTCGTGTCGGGAGGGTTTCATTTTGTGATATTTCACCTCTGATGGTGCGATAACCAAGGTAAGATGGATTTAAATTATTATAATATAAATCTATTTATCACAGACTTTCAAAGATTTACGCACATATGCAATTTTTACATACCCATAATCATTGCCCCAGGCCTGATTGATATAATTGATAATATTTGTAATTTCAAAATCGCTGAGTTGAGGCACGCCTGGCATGGGTTGCTCAAATTCGACGCCATTGACCTTGATCTTACTTGAAATGCCGTATTTAATGATACAGGCAAGCTCGTCCTGGTGTTGCTTGAGGTAATCGGCGCCTGCCAGTGGGGGGATGAGCGCTTTCAGGCCTTTTCCGTCTTCGGCATGGCAGTTGGAGCAAAATTTGACATATAGCAATTCGCCCTGCTTGTATGTGGTTTGGTCGCAACGGGTAAGCAACCCCATACAGATTGCAAGGATAACAGCGGGAAGCACAGCTTGAATTCGCATATATTCTAAGGTTGGCCTAATGTTTGGGGGGGGTTGGGGGTTGGGGGGGGGTGGGGGTGGGGGGGGGGGGGGGGGGGGGGGGGGGGGGGGGGGGGGGTGGTGGGGTGCCCCCCCCCGACCCCCTAAACAGTTACGGTTTATCATTGAAAGGGACAGCAAAGGTATTTAGGACAAAGAGTTTTTTTTACTTAAGTTTCATTAATTGCATACAGATGACAACCTTTGCAGTAAGAATTCAATCCTTTCTTTTTTTCAACACAAACACTTTTTGTTAAATGAACCAACTACTGCGAGTAAGCTTGTTTACCTTGTTTTCCTTTGTGGCTGTTTCTCTTGTAGCCCAGCAAGACTGGAATTACGAATGGAGTCAGCACAACGTTGTTTTTACGTTAGCTGATGATTTTAAAGTCATTACGAACACAGGCGATGAATTTACGGCCAAAGGCGACGGCATGGAATTTGGCATCTTTCCGTTTAGCGACAACACTATTGATGCTACGGATATTGCTCTCTATACCTTGGCCGTGGCCGAAACGCTGGAATTGGAGGAAGTGGATGACGCAGATGTCCTGGATCTCAATGGCTTGGAAGGGGCTTATGTAGAAGGCTACAAAGATGGATCCCGCGTTGTTTTATTGGGTTTCATAGATCCGGCTTCGGCTACCAACTTTTTTGCGGTCATTACCTTCTCCGATGATGATGCTAATGCAGCAGATGAGGCCGTGCAGATGATTTTGAGTTTTAGTAAAAAATAGAAACCGTTAGATTATACCTGGTATCTTTGAAACAAGCGCCATTCCAAATTTCGGGGTGGCGCTTGTTTTTATTAATTAAAAACCAAAACAACCAGCAGTTGTTACACTTTCAAAATTTACTGAAAAATTAAAAACCTCGAATATGGTGTGCCGCAAACGCGCTATAGTATGGTTTCGACAGGATATTCGCATACACGACAACGAAGCGCTAATCGAAGCGCTTCGGTGTGTAGACGAAGTCATTCCTGTTTTTGTTTTTGATGAACGCACTTTTATGGGGAAAACCAGGTTTGGCTTCCCCAAAATGGGTAAATACCGGGCGCAGTTTATTATTGAAAGTGTAGCGGATTTGCGCAACTCTTTGGCTGCATTGGGTAGCAGCCTTATTGTGCGGGTAGGAAAACCCGAGGAAATACTTTATGAAATAGCCCGTAAGGCCCATACAAGCTGGGTATTTTGCAACCGGGAACGCACCAGGGAAGAGGTGGAGGTGCAGGACGCGCTGGAGAAAAAGCTGTGGTCGATAGGCCAGGAGATGCGCTACAGCCGCGGCAAAATGCTGTATTACACGGCTGACTTGCCTTTCCCTGTGACGCATACGCCGGATACGTTTACCCAATTTCGAAAAGAAGTAGAAAAAACGGTGCCTATTCGTCCGCCGCTGCCCGCCCCTAAAAAGCAGTTTACCCCCCCGAGCATCCAAATCGACCCCGGGAAAATACCCACGCTGGCCGATTTTGGTCACGCCCCCTTTGAGCCGGAAACAAGAGCCGGTTTGACATTTAGAGGAGGAGAGACGGCAGCGCTTGACCGTGTGGCGTATTACTTTTGGGAAACCGGGTTAGTGAAAACTTACAAAGAAACCCGCAATCAATTGCTGGGTGGTGATTTTTCTTCTAAATTTTCGCCGTGGCTTTCGCTGGGATGTCTTTCGCCCAAACTGATTTACCAGCAATTACAGCAATTCGAGGCAAAAATGGCGCCAACGAATCCACCTACTGGCTGTATTTTGAATTGCTCTGGCGCGATTTTTTCCGGTTTATGGGCAAAAACACGGCGACAAGATTTTTTAAAAGGAGGCATCAAAGGAGTGGCGGACCCCGCCTGGCGCAATGACTTTGCCGTGTTTAACAAATGGAAAGAAGGCCGCACCGGCGTGCCCTTCATCGATGCCAATATGCGGGAACTCAACCAAACGGGCTTTATGTCTAACCGGGGCCGCCAAAATGTGGCCAGTTTTTTGGTGAAAGATCTCGGCATAAACTGGCAAATGGGCGCCGAATATTTCGAATCGCTGCTCATCGATTACGACCCCTGCAGCAATTGGGGCAACTGGAATTACGTGGCAGGCGTGGGCAGCGACCCGCGCGAAGACCGCTACTTCAACATCTTGTCGCAGGCGCGCCGTTACGACCCCAAAGGGGAATACGTAAAACACTGGCTACCCGAATTGGCCGACCTTCCAGTGGAAAAAGTGCACCAACCCGACCGGCTGACTTTTGACGAACAAACCGCCATGCATTGCCATATCGGCGATGATTATCCCCTCTCTCTGGTTCCCAGCAGTCATTGGGAATAAGCAATATTAAGCCGGAGTTGCTTATCTTTGTGTGAATGAGCGAAGTGAAAATAACAGCCAAGCAGTCTTTGCGCCAATTACCCCAGGTCATCAAGTTCCTGATGGGAGTTGCCGTGGTGGCTTTTATCAGTTTACTGTACCCCAATCACCTCAAATTCAAATACGATTTTGAAAAGGGACAGATCTGGCATTACGACGACCTGGAAGCTCCATTCGATTTTGCCATTCAGAAATCTAACGCCGAAATTGCCGCAGAAAAAGAAGAACTGGAGAGAGGATTCCCCCCCTGTTATGAATTAAAGCAAGACATTTCCAAAACACAAAAAGCCCTTTTTGAGCGTGAATTTTCCACTCAGCTCCAGCAGGTCAAGGCAAGCGGCGATTTCCCCGATGTCACCAGGTATCCCGAAAAATACCTCAAATATGGCCATTCATTGCTGGGTCGTTTGTACCAGCGGGGTATCGTGCAGTTGGATCAGGGCCACGCAGAGAAGGGCAAGGATTTTGTGATACAAGTGATAAAAGGCAACGTAGCCGAGCGCCAAACCATAGAAAATTTGTTGCTGATGCCTGCTGCCCTGGAATTGCTCAGCGATTCCCTGCCTTACAGCCACCTCCAGGAGCCCGATTTCTTGTATCCGCTTTTAGAAGGGGCTATCCAACCCAACGTTTTTTATAGTGACTCGCTGACCAGTAAGTTCAAAGCGGATCTCTCTTCCGGTATTTCACCTTACAGAGGTATGGTGCGCAAGGGAGAATTGATCATTCCCCGAAATGGCATCGTTACCGACGTGGTGTACCAGCGTTTGTTGTCTTTCAAGGAGCAATACGAGGAGCATGTCGTAGAGCAGCGTACAAATATTGGGGTGTTTGGCGGTTATCTTTTGCTTACGCTACTGGTAGTGGGAACCCTGATGGTGTATTTGTGGCGATTTGCAAAAGACGTATATCGCGTCACGGGCAAGCTGGCTTTTGTGTTGATGTGGTTGGTCGTATACAGTTATGTGGGGTACATTGTAGAGCAAACCAATGTATTGAGCGCCTACATGATCCCTTTCTGTATTGTGCCCATTGTAATGAAAACCTTTTACAATGAGCGACTTGCGCTCATTGTGCATATCAGCGTGGTACTCATAGCCAGTTTTATTACATCGCTGGGTTATGAGTTTGCTTTTATGCAAATATTGGCCGGGCTTGTCGTGTTGATCAGTTACGTGAGCACCAGCGATTGGTCGCGGTTCTTTAATACGATGCTGTTTATTTTTCTCACTTACGGATTGGGATATCTGGGGCTAACGCTCATCCAGGAGGGCAGTTTGAGCGGGGTCAACTGGTCGGTTTATTCGTGGATATTTTTGAATGTATTCCTCACTTTGCTGGCTTATCCGCTCATACCTTTATTGGAGCGGCTTTTTGGTTTTATTTCGCCAATAACCTTGCAGGAATTGTCGGATATGAACAAACCCCTGCTCCGGGAATTGGCCATCAAGCCCCCGGCACCCTGCAGCATTCGCTCCAGGTTGGCAATCTTTCTGAACAAGCCGCCCGCCGCATCGGCGCGATGCCTTGCTGGTGAAAGTAGCTGCATTGTATCACGATATCGGCAAAGCACAAAAACCCCGTTATTTTATTGAAAATCAGACCGGCGATAACCCGCATAGCGGACTTTCCGATGTGGAAAGCGCCCAGATTATCATTCGCCACGTGCCCGATGGGGTGCAAATGGCCAAAAAAGCGCGGCTGCCCCGCGTGATCATTGAATTTATCCGCACCCACCACGGCACTACCCGCACAGAATATTTTTATCGAAATTATATCAAAAAGAACCCCGACGGACCTGTCGACGAAACTACGTTCAAATACCCCGGCCCCAAACCACGCACCAAAGAGGAGTCTATTTTTATGATGGCCGATTCTATAGAAGCTGCTTGCAAAAGCCTGGCCAATCCTACGGAAGCGGAACTGTATGAAAAAATAGACAAGATTATGCAGGAAAAGCTGGCCCAGGGACAGTTTGAACACTCTGCGCTCACCTTTGAAGAATTGGAAACCTGTAAAACTGTGTTCAAGCAGTTTATGAAGTCGGCCCACCACGTGCGCATTGCTTACCCCGATGCGCCGAGGGAGAAAGGGGAGTGATTGCTGTCCGCAAACCCAAACCGACCAATTAGAAACTCACCCTGCCCATCACCTTCCCATTGTTGCATTTTTGAACCACAATAAAATGCAGCATGAAGAAAATCACCTTGTGTATTGCCTTGTTGACCATCCTGAATAACCTGACGGCGGCCACTTGGTACGTCGCACCAAATGGAAACGACAGCAACCCCGGTACAATTGGCTCGCCTTTCAAGACAATCCCCGCAGCTATCGAGGCCGCCTCGCCCGGTGATGTCATCGAGCTTCGCAACGGCAGCTACGCTTCCAACGAAATCAGAATCGGGAAAAGCAACCTGACCATCCGCAGCTACCCCGGCGAGTGGGCCGTCATCACCGCCCCAACCAACGACGAGGACATTGCCTCTTGCATCTGGTACAACGAGCCGGACGTAACGGGCGGCACCCTCGAACGCCTCGAAATTACAGGCGGCTACTACTACGGCGTCAGCTTCGAGAACAACTGGGACTGGGGCCTGCCTACCCGCAAGGGCGTCAGTAATATCACACTTCGCAATTGCAAAATCCACGACACGGGCCAGGACTGCATCAAGATAAAACCAGCTTGCAACAACATCCAAATCCTCTCCTGCGAACTGTACAATTCCGGCATCGGCCCATCCAACACGCCCGCCAACGGCGGCCCCAACGCCGAAGGCATTGACAACGTGAACGGCGACGGCATGGTGGTGCGCAACTGCTATATCCACGATATCAGCACCTCCGGCGTGTATGTGAAGGGCGGCGTCAAGGATTGCATCATCGAAGAAAACTTGATTTACGGGGTGCAGGAAGGCGGCATCTTGCTCGGCTTTTACACCGATGCGGAGTTCTTTGACCAGGACGGTACGAACCCTGCCTTCTATGAGTGCCAGTACAGCCTCGCCCGCAACAACATCATCTATAACACGGGCGGCGCCGGCATCGGTTTTTTTGCGGCCCGCAACTGTTCGGCGTACAACAACACGGTGGTCACTGGTTCCGGGCAGTTCCATGCGCCGCTCTATTTTTCGCCCGGCGATATTTGGATTGACGACAATACAACCCTGACCCCGCCCTGCTTCAACGTACAAGCCTACAACAATATCTTTGTGGATCAAAGCGGCACGGGCGACGAGGATTATACGGTTCAAATCAGGAGGGGGCACTCTCCGGCACGAACGAAATCAACAGGAATATTTACCACAAGACCACCGGCTCCGCCAAATTTGGCGATGGGGTTAGTTGGCCTGCCCTGACCTTCTCGCAGTGGAAGTCGCAAATGGGCTTTGATGCCAATAGTATAGAGGGCAATCCATTGATTGACAATAATTTGCATCTTCAATCGGGCAGCCCTGCTATTAACGCCGGGCAGAACTCGCCTGCCACCCGTGATTACGATACGTACCCACGCAGCGGCAGTTTCGACATCGGTGCGGATGAGTTTGGCAATGGCACGGCCTTGCAAGTGCCCCCGCCCAACGGCGCCATTGGCACGGGTGCTGACGGCAGCGTGACGGCCACATTTGATTTATTCGATGAAATCAAGATGACCATTTATCCCAACCCGGCCAGCCAGGAAATCCAGGTAGAAATGGCGGATATGGGCCAGGTTATAATGACGCTTTATGATAAAAATGGGCGGGCAATTAAACAGGTAAATGGGTTGAACATGGCCATAAATGGCTTGCCTGCCGGTATTTATTATTTAAATGTAAAAACCAGCATTGGCGAGGGTTTTAAACCTGTTTTGATTATAGAATAAGCCAGCTTATTTCACCAAAACAACAGCTAATTACACTTACCACCAAGAACAACGAATAAAATGCAACGCAGAGATTTCATCCTCATTTCCTTGCTATCGTTCCCTGCATTTGCCTGTTCCTCCATCAAACGAACAGGCGGTAAGACGGCTAAAGCATTCGTCGTAAAGGCAGGCGACAGCAGGTTTCACCAGCCGACCCCGTTCAATGGCGTGAACCCCAACGATCTAAAAGTTTCGACAAAAGACACAGCGGGCAAACTATCTGCTTTTGACTACCTCGGCCTGCAAAAAGTCGGGCCGGGGCTTCACTCACATCTGTTTCAGGATGAAGTGTTTTTCGTCCTGGAAGGCGAATACGTGTTCCAGTTGGGCGAAGAACGGCAGTTGCTGCAAACTGGCGACCTGATTTTCCTGCCCCGCAACATACCGCATACCTGGGTGCAAATGAGCGACCGGGGCAAGCTGTTCTACTTCCTGCAACCCGCCGGAAAGATGGAGGAGTTCTTTTTGAAACTGACCGAATTGGACGGCAAAGGCACCCCTGAGCAATACCAGGAATTGGGCAAAACGAGCGGCATAGCTAACCACGGCCCAGCTATTTCCGCCACGGAGAGGCACGTTTTTGTGGAGAAACTGAGCAACGGCTTTGTGGTGCGGGCGGGTCAAGGCCGCTATGGCGAACGCACCGTCATCAATGGCAAAAATCCCAACGACCTCAAGGTTTCCGGCAAGGACACGGGTGGCGAACTGTCCATTTTTGAGTATTTCGGAAATGAGAAAGGTGGCCCGCCTATGCACGTCCACCCGTACCAGGACGAGGTGTTCTACGTTGCCGAAGGCCGCTACCTGTTTCAATGTGGCGACGAGAAGTTCACGCTCGGCGAGGGCGACATGATTTTCCTGCCAAGGGCCGTGCCCCATACCTGGGCGCAGTTGGAGGACAAGGGGAGGTTGCTGTTTTTCTTCCAGCCCGCCGGGAAAATGGAGGACTTTTTCCGGTCCGTGGGCGGCAACAAAACACTGGCCGCAGGGCTTGACCCATTCATGGAACATGACATGGAAGTAGTCGGCCCACCAATTAGTTTTTAATCTGTAAATTAGTTAGTTATGAAAAATCGAATTTCAATTTCCGTAGCCGTTTTCACTCTGCTCATCCTTTCTTGCAGCAGCAAAAACGAGCCAACTGCAACGGGTGATACCACCGCTCAAGCCGCTATGGCCAGCAGCAAGGAGAACCACCTCAGCCTAAAAATCAATGGCGTGGAATGGGTGGCCGACCACGATGTTTTCGGGGCGTTCCATCCCAAGGGCTACAACAATGCCATCATCATTGCGGGCAGCAGAGGCCCCAAGGGTAAGGACGAGCAGGCCTTCAATATCAATATCTATAACGCGGAAGGCCCCGGTACTTTCAATTTCAAGCATGGCAACCCCGACCTTAGTGTGGCGCAAATGGGAAACTGGAATCCTGAAACCTTCATTTGCGGCAGCATGATGGGCCATACTATGAAGGTGAAAGTCATCACCGCCTCCACCAAACCGGATATCGTAGAAGCTACCTTCGAGGGGGAACTGACCTGCAATACAGGTGAAGTGATGAAAGTGACGGATGGGCGGTTTTATTATCACGAATAATTCACAATTTATCATTTAAATGACCTATTCTACCATAATAAAACTCCTCATCAGCTAAAAAAATACTTTTTTTGTAAAAAATCCGTGATGCGCCTGCTGCCCTTTCTGCTGCTTTTTTCCCTCACTGCCCAGGCGCAGCCCCTCCGTTATTTTACCCATTTTACCGAAAACGACGGCCTATCCGACAACAATGTGCAGTGCATCCTGCGTGACCGGCAGGGCTACCTATGGGTCGGCACCAGCAATGGCCTTAACCGCTGGGATGGCTACAACTTCCGGCACTACCATCCCGACACCAGGCAGGCGCAGCGCACCGTCAGCAGTGAAAATATCTATGATATTAAGCAGGACAGCGAGGGCTATATCTGGTTGGCCACTGCCAATGGCCTCAACCGTTACGACCCTCGCACCGAAACTTTCAAGGTGTGGAAAAATACGGGGCGCTCGGACGGGTCATTGCCTAATTCCATGATTTGGAGTATTTTAATTGACCAAAACAATGACCTTTGGCTCGCCTGCGACAACCGGGATCTCTGCCGCTTCGACCCCCAAACTGAACGCTTCACAACCTACCCTTGGAAGGCTTTTTTGAAAAAAACGAATCCTGTAGCGGCCAATTCCGATTACCAGACCATCTACTATTCCCGCCTGCGGCAGGGCGGCGGCATTTGGTTCATGACCAATTTTGGCCTGTTCAGTTTCGACCCTGCTACCCAACGGTTCGACCACTATCCATACCCAAGCAAAGGCTTTGCCCCGGCTAAGCCCAGCGACTGCGGCGAGCAACTCTACTTCGGCTCTTGGGACAAAGACCTGGTTCGATACGATGCCTGCACCCGGCAATGGTCGAGATTGCGGCTACCCATTGCGGAGCAACTCGCGGGTGGACGACGGCAAGTAACCGATGTTTTCCAAATGGGAAACGACCACTGGGTGCTGGGCCGGGAGGGGCTGTTTGTGTTGGACGGCACTGCCCTGAAAATGGCCGCCATTCCGCCCACCACCGAGAATCGCAGCAAGGCTCCTTCGGGGATGCTCAACTGCCACTTCCTCGAAAATAAAGGCATGCTCTGGCTCGGCGGCGAACGGGGGCTTTGGCTCCTCGACCCTGCGGCGCAGCATTTCGGCTACACGCCGTTGATACCCGAACACGAAAAGGGCATCTACAACACTTTTTGCCGTTTCGTGGATTCGAGGCTGGATGGCCGCCGCTACATCACTGACTTTTACGGTGGTAAGCTCCATATTTATGAAAATGGGCGACTGCTGAAGACCATCCGGCAGCCAGGCAACTGCGGTCTGCTGCACGAAGACCGGGCGGGGCAGCTGTGGGTTGCCTTCGGCAAAAACCTGTATATAATCGACCGCAAACTATTGACTATCAAGTCATTTTCAATCCCAGGCCACCTGCTCGACCCTGCTGTACGCTCCTATTTTTATAGCATGACCGAGGACGCAATGGGCAATCTCTGGTTCGGCAACACGGACGAGGGCGTGCTGGTCTGGCGTCCTGCCACGGGCGACTGGTGGAAGCCCGGTGAGCGGGAAAACTTCATTGGAAGGGCAGTTACTGACGTGCTTGCCGACGTAGAGCGGCGCACCGTCTGGATTGCCACGCAAGACTACGGGCTGTTCCGTTTTGATGAAAAAACGGGCAAGTTCACCCTTTACCAACCCGATGAAAACGACCTCGGGCGCAGCCTTGGAGCCTATATCGTAAATGGCCTTTGCAAGGACGGGCAGGGGCGCATCTGGGCCGCCACCGACCCCGGCGGCATCTCCCGCTTCGACTACGACGCCCCGTCTGGGCAGCAGTTCATCACCCTTAACAGCGAAGACGGGCTGCCCTCCAACCAGGTGAATTCGCTCGTTACCGATGCCTATGGCAACGTTTGGGCGGGCACCTCGAAGGGCCTCGCCTGGGTGGACGCACGGCGGCTTAGAGTGCGCTACTTCGGTGAAAAGGACGGCATGGTCACCGACTACCTCGACATGCCGTTGGCTGTTGCCGCCAATGGAGAGATACTCAACGGCACGATGTATGGCTTTCAGTCCTTTCACCCCGATAGCCTGCTGAAGGAAAAACAAGCACCGGGCCTGTTGCTCACAGCCTTCCGTGTTTTCGACAAAGACTATTCTGATTCTATGAATATCAATTACTTAAAAAAAATAAACCTCTCGTGGAGGCAGAATTTTTTTAGTTTTGAATTCGCCTCCACCGATTTTTCACAACCCCAAAAAAACGAATATGCCTACCGGCTCACAGGTTACGATGATGACTGGAACTACCTCGATAACCGCCATTCAGGCAGTTACACGGGTGTGCCGCCGGGCGACTACGTCCTGGAAGTAAAGTCAGGCAGGGAAGGGTTCTGGCAGGAGCCGGGCGTGCAGTTGGGCATCTATATCAAACCGCCGTTTTGGGCGACTTGGTGGTTTAGGAGCCTTGCTTTTTGTTTGGTTGCTGCGGCCATTTTGGGGCTATACCGCTGGCGCATTTCTCGCATAAAAAGGGAAGGAGGCGCTGAAAACCGAGTTCAACCAGCGCATTGCCCTCACGGAGATGGCGGCGCTGCGGGCGCAGATGAACCCGCATTTTGTGTTCAATTGCCTAAGCAGCATCAATCGTTTTATCCTGGTGAACCAACCAGAGGCTTAGCCTACCTGACCAAGTTCAGCCGCCTTATTCGCTTGATTTTGGACAACAGCCGCACCGAAACCGTGCCGCTGAACAAGGAACTGGCGGCGCTGCAACTTTACGTGGAGATGGAGCAAATGCGCTTCAATGACCGCTTCGAATACCGCCTCACGGTCGCAGACGATGTGCAGGCCGAGCAACTCAGACATACCGCCGCTGCTCATCCAGCCCTACGTGGAGAATGCCATCTGGCACGGCCTCATGCACAAAAAGGCGCCGGGACTACTGCAAGTGCGGGTGTTTTACGAAGAAAAAACTTTGTATCGAAGTGGAGGACGACGGAATTGGCCGCCGGCGGGCGATGGAGCTAAAAAGCCGCTCCGCTACCGTACACAAAAGCCACGGCATGGAGGTGACGGCAGAACGATTGGAGGTCATCAACCAGTTATATGGTACGAATGCGGAGGTGAGAACAGCGGATTTTGTGGATGGGAATGGGGAGGCGATGGGAACGAAAGTAACAATTAGATTCTGACTATGCTAAAAACCTACCTGCTCGACGACGAATCCAACTGCACGGACGTGCTCCAGGTGCTTTTGGGTAAATATTGCCCCGAGGTGCAAATCACGGGCATTTTCAACGACCCCGAACTGGCCTTGGAGGCCATCCGGCGGGAGCGGCCCGCTTTGCTTTTCCTCGACATCGAAATGCCTATGCTCAATGGCTTTGAGCTGCTGCGGCAATGCGAGCAATTAGATTTTAAGGTCATCTTCACCACTGCCTACGACCGGTATGCCGTGAAAGCCTTCAAGTTCAATGCGCTCGACTACCTACTGAAGCCCGTGGATAAGGACGAACTGGTAGCTGCAGTGGGCAAGGCGAAATTGAACGCCAGCCCGACGCCGGCGCAGCTTTCGTCGGTTCAATATTTAAAGAACAACCCAATACCAGAACGCATCGCCCTGCCCGTCGGGCAAGAGTTGTTGATTGTAGAAGTTGTTGATATTCAATATTTTGAATCAGATGGGGCTTATGTCTCGGTGTTTCTAAAAGAAGAAAAAAAGCCGGTAGTGCTATCCAAATCGCTGCGAGAGTTCGAGGAGTTGCTGAACAATCCCAGCTTCTTCCGGGCGCATAATTCCTATCTGGTGAACTTGAAGCACATCAAAAAAATCGTAAAAACGGACGGCGGGGAAATCGTAATGGGAAATGGGCGGTCACTGCCAGTGTCAAGGGCGAAGAAGGGGGAGTTGATGGGGTTGATAGCGAAGGTTTAAAAGCCCTTTAGCAAATCATTCATACCCCTCCTTCCTCCGCGCAACTCTGCGCTGTACTCCTTTCACTCAGCGGTAAAAAAATCCGGGCAAGCCGCAAGATTTTTTCTTCACCCCCTTGCCTTTTAATTGTTGGGGTATTATATTTGTGTGTAGTCCAATCGTCGTGAAGGGGTTACCCGGTCGCCAGTGTTTCAATTGTGTGAGGTTTGGTGGGTGAATGCACATGGTAGGGTGTGGTACACAGAATAGATTGATTGAGACGACTAAGTAAAGACGCAATGCGGGTTTGGTTTGTCGACTAAGTAAACCTCCAGTAGACGACTAAGTAAAGATGCAATGCGGGTTTAGATAGTCGACTAAGTAGACCAGCAAGAGGTGACAAAGTGAATTTACTCGGCAATAGCGCCTATGGTTGTTGTTGTCGATAA
>JADKAE010000034.1 GCA_016715405.1 Saprospiraceae bacterium
AATTAGCCACTCAGACGCGATAAATCGCATCTCTACGATCTCTCCCTCTCTCCCTATCACACTCCCCCCCTCTCCTACCGGGCCAACACCACCCGCCTTGCCTCCGCGGCCTGCCCCTGCAATTGCCAGCGCACCATATACACCCCACGGGGTTGCCCCGACAGGTCGATGCGGGCGGCAGACTGGCTGATTTCTCCCTGCCATACTACGGCGCCAAGGGCGTTGTACACCCGAACAGGCAGAGACTGCTGCGGCACGCTGCTGAATACCAGGTTGATCTCGCCAGTAGTAGGGTTGGGATACAATACCGGGCCGGCTATAGTTTCTTCCTGCTGCACAAGCGGCGGCACGGGCATGCCTGATTCGGGCATGGCCAGTTCGCCGTTGCAGTCGTAGCCGGGGAGGTAGAAGAGATTGCCCCGGGAGTTGCCGGCGTCAGTACCGTTGAAGTTGCGGAGTACAGTGAAGTTGCTTCCGTTGGGGTGGATACGGTAGATCGTGCCATAGCCTGCACTACCATCAAATCCTGTTGTACCGTACAAAAAACCATCCGCTCCTATTGTGATACCCGCATAGGGATGAGCTCCGTTTGTACTATTAAATGCGTGCAATACCGTGTAACCACTGCCATCTGACTGCAGACGATAGATCGTGCCATAGCCTACACTGCCGCCAAATAGCGTTGTGCCGTACAAAAACCCATCCCCCCCTATTGTGATACCCGCATAGGGATACCTCCCGTTTGAGTTATTAAATGAGTGAAGTACCGTGTAGCCGCTACCATTTGACTGCAGGCGATAGATCGTGCCCGTTCCAAAACTGCCGCCTTGTACCGTTGTACCGTACAAAAACCCATCCGCTCCTATTGTGATACCCGCAGATGGATACCTCCCGTTTGCGCTATTAAATGAGTGCAGTACCGTGTAGCCGCTACCATTTGATTGCAGGCGATAGATCGTGCCATAGCCTGCACTGCCGCCAGATTGCGTTGTGCCGTACAAAAACCCATCCGCTCCTATTGTAATGCCCGCATAGGGATAAGCCCCGTTGGTGTTATTAAATGCGTGCAGTACCGTGTAACCGCTACCATCTGACTGCAAGCGATAGATCGTGCCATAGCCTGCACTGCCACCAGATTGCGTTGTGCCGTACAAAAACCCATCCGCTCCTATTGTAATGCCCGCATAGGGATAAGCCCCGTTGGTGTTATTAAATGCGTGCAGTACCGTGTAACCGCTACCATCTGACTGCAGGCGATAGATCGTACCCGCTCTAAAACTCCCGCCTTCTCCCGTTGTGCCGTACAAAAATCCATCCGCCCTATTGTAATGCCCGCATAGGGATAAGCCCGTTGGTGTTATTAAATTCGGCAGTACCGTGTAGTCGCTACCATCTGAATGCAGGCGATAGATCGTGCCATAGCCTGCACTGCCACCAAATAGCGTTGTGCCGTACAAAAATCCATCCGCTCCTATTGTAATGCCCGCATAGGGATTAGCACCGTTAGTAATATTAAATGAGTGCAGTACCGTGTAACCGCTACCATCGACTGCAGGCGATAGATCGTGCCCGCTTCAAAACTGCCGCCAGATCGCGTTGTACCGTACAAAAACCCATCCGCCCCTATTGTGATACCCGAATAGGGACCAGCCCCGTTTGCGCTATTAAATGAGTGCAGTACCGTGTAGTCGCTACCATCTGAATGCAGGCGATAGATCGTGCCATAGCCTGCACTGCCACCAAATAGCGTTGTGCCGTACAAAAACCCATCCGTTCCTATTGTGATACCCGCAAATGGATAAGCCCCGTTCGTATTATTAAATGAGTGCAGTACCGTGTAGCCGCTACCATTTGATTGCAGGCGATAGATCGTGCCATAGCCTGCACTGCCGCCAGATTCCGTTGTACCGTATAAAAATCCATCAGCCCCTATTGTAATACCCGCAGAGGGATAAGCCCCGTTCGTATTATTAAATGAGTGCAGTACCGTGTAGCCGCTACCATCTGACTGCAGGCGATAGATCGTGCCCGCTCCAAAACTGCCGCCAAATCGCGTTGTGCCGTACAAAAAACCATCCCCCCCTATTGTGATACCCGCAGATGGAGAACTCCCGTTAGTATTATTAAATGAGTGGAGTACCGTGTAGCCGCTACCATCTGAATGCAGGCGATAGATCGTGCCATAGCCTGAACTGCCGCCAGATTCCGTTGTACCGTAAAAAAATCCATCCGCCCCTATTGTGATCCCCGCATAGGGATTAGCACCGTTAGTATAATTAAATGAGTGCAGTACCGTGTAGCCGCTACCATCTGAATGCAGGCGATAGATCGTGCCCGCTTCAAATCTGCCGCCAGATCGCGTTGTTCCGTATAAGAATCCGTCAGGTCCTTCTATCAACGGCGCATAGGGGGCTTCAGGAGATCTTTCAAATTCAAAAAGCTTGATCAATTCATTCCCATCCGTGTCCATACTGAATATTGACCCCAATTGGGGCGCCAAGCCTGTTCCAAACAACAGATCTCCCGCCTGCACCGTGACAATAGCCGAACAGGGGGCCGTAGCACCACCCGGCCCGGTCACAGTAAGCGTCACTATATTGTCGCCCAGATCGCTGCAGGAAAATAACGACGGACTCGCTGAAAGCGTCACGCTGCCGCAGGAAGAAGAACTGCCGTCGTCTATCTGGCTTGCCGCCAAGAGGTATTCTCCATTGTTATCCAGATAGACGGTTATATCCTGGCATTCGGCTTGTATCGCACCGGCTACGGTCACGCTCACCGGTACTTCGTCTTTACAGCCGTTGGGCGCGGTGGCCTGGATGTAATAGGTGGTAGTTGTTGCCGGGGACACCAGCGGAGAGGGCAATTCGTTGCCAGGGCCGGCAGGTGAGGCGCTGTGATAAGTCAGCGAAGCGGCGGTGTTGTTGACGTCGGTAACGACAAGGGCGGCAAGGTCGACCGCCTCGCCGGGGCATATTGCAGCAGGAGCAGGCACACTAATGTCAGGACCAGGGTTTACCACCACTGGCAAATTGCGGATGACGGTACATCCACTCCCGTCAAGCATCGCAATATGATAGGTAGTGTTAACGCTGGGACTGACGTCGCCATTCAATATCTCGTTGTCCGGCGTGGGCGGAAGGGCGTAGTGCCAGGAATAGCCTAATAAAGAGGAGTTACTGCCTACTTCTATTCCTACCCCGTTCAGATAGTATATTTCTCCCTGGCATATTTGCGGCGATTGGTACAAATAAATTTCTAACTCCGGCTCGGGGATTACTGTGACTACCACCGGCAATTCATCTTTGCAGCTGGTAGCCGCACTGATAGCCTGCACATAATAGGTGGCCGTAACCAGCGGCGCCACCACCGGCGATGGAAGTTCATTGCCGGCCGTCGCCGGGCTTGTGTGGTGATAGCTCAACGAATACGCCATGCCGGTTGCCTCGGCGAGGTTTAATCCCGCCAAGTCAAATTCATCCCCAAAACATATTATGGGCGCATCGGTTGTGCTGATATCAGGTTTACCCAATACGGTGACCAGCGAGCTACAAGTAGCCGTCGCACCGTTGTTGTCCGTTATAGTCAGGGTCACTGATTGAACGCCGGCGTTGGCGCAGGTTAAGGCATTAGGCGCAGAGCTCATCGACTGGATGCCGCAGGCCGCATTGCTGCCATCGTCAATTTGCGAAGGCAGAAGCGTATAAGTCCCCCCCGATCCTAAACTGACGGTAGTATTTTTGCATAATGCTACCGGAGCCGGGCAACAGGGGTGGAGGTCGTCATCTACGGTAACTGATACGGTACAGGTGCTGGTAAGTCCATTGACGTCGGTGGCGGTCAGGGTGACAGGCCACACGTTGCCCGGCGACTGCACCGGCGCGCCGCCAACCCACGCGGTAGCGGGGCTCATTACGCCCGATAATACGCCATGGTTGTTATTAGGCGAAGCATCTTGCGCGCTTGCATTTCCGGGGCCTTCGTTCATGGGCCAATAGCCGATCAAACCCGGTTCTGCACCCTGCAGCAGACTCGACATGGATGTCAGTATTTGTGAAAAGGTGCGCGCCGTATTCCACAAACGCACTTCGTCTATTTTGCCAATCCAGGGGCCTTGGGTGGAATTATTTGCAGACCATCTCCTTCCTACTTGGAAGAAAGGACTCAAATTAAAATTACGTGCGCCGGTCCAAATGATATTACCATCCAAAAAAATGGTCACTGTAGAGCCGCTGCGTGTAACAGCCAGGTGGTGCCATACGCCGTCGCGTATATTGACATTGGTGTTTACGCTGTTGTTTCCGAAACGGGCATACAACAAGCCGTTTATGTCTAAAATTTCAAAAAACGCATTTTGCCAGCCGGCAAGATATTTGGGTACTGACCCTGTATTGTTATCGGTAAACCAGGTTTCGAAGGTAAAATTGCCGGGACCTGTTAATGCTGAGGCAAAGGCCACGTAATAATTATTTGTGCCCGTAAAATTCAAGGCGTAATTCAGCGGTTCCGGTGTGATATTGCTGCAACCAAAAGCCGATTGACTAAGGCTTGTGCCCGCCAATCCGCAATTATCGGTGATCGTGGGCGATACCATTGCCGCAATAAGCGTGGCATCGCCGGAAGCGTCGAGGTGGAGCGTGGCGTTCTGACAATTCAATACCGGCCCCTGGTTGTCGCTGATGGTAACGGTAGCGGTACAAAAAGCTGAAAGGCCGTTATTGTCGGTAGCCGTCAGGATAACCGCCTGCTGCCCCACATCGCTGCAATCGAACTGATTGATATCCAGGCTATAACCGGCAATCCCGCAGGCATCAGTGGCGCTGCTCAATACTTGTTGCGGCGTAAGTGTAGCGTTCCCGGCGGCATCAAGCGGCAGGGTGAACGGTTGGCAATTTACCACAGGGGGGGTAACATCATTTACCGTTACGTCAACCGAACAAGTGAATGTACTACCGGCGCCGTTGCTAATGGTGGCTGTTACGGTATTTGCACCTACATCCGAGCAATCAAACAAGGTCTGGCTTAGTGAAACATTGTAATTGCTGCATGTGGAAGGCGTCAGGGTTACCACTTCACTGGGGTTTAAGAGCGCAAGCCCGACAGAGGAAAGTTCTTTGTCGGTATCCTGGCAGATGTACTGGAAGCCGTCCTGCACGCTGACAGGCACGATGCAAGTCGCCTGGTTACCATTGATATCTACCGCAGTAAGGGTTACATTTTGAATGCCGATATCCGCACAGGTAAAACCACTACGGTCGATTCCCTGAAAAAGAATGCCGCAATTGTCCGTAGTCGGATTGTCGAGCAGATCGGCGACGTTTATGGTAGTACCCGGCGCTACGGCGTAGCTGGATTTGCACTGCAATACAGGCGCCTGCGCATCTACTACCGTAATTAAAGAGGAACAGATGGAGGGGCTACCCCCGTTATTTATAGTAGCAACAACCGGTATGGGCGCCAAATATTGCAACGGAGCGCCGCTAACCCAATCCGAAGCGGGCTCCATGTTGGCCAAAGTACCCGAAGGCCCCCCGATATTGCTGACCAGGTTGTTGCTGCCGGGGCCGCCGTCAAAATTCCAGTAGCCGACCAGGCCGGCTTGTGCGCCGGGTAGTGGTTTGTTTTTCCAACCCATAATATCGGCTTGCGAACGGGCTACATTCCAAATTCTGCATTCGTCGATGCGGCCTTTCCATAGTGCGGAACCACTTGACCCTCTCCCAATGTAGAAAGCACCTGACAGATTAACGGGCGACTGTAAAAAATCGAGCTTTTTCACCCCGTCCACATATACGATATGGCGATTTCCCTGGCGCACTGCCGCTACATGGTGCCAGTTATTGTCTCTGACGTTTACGGTTGTACTTTGCCACAGTCCACTCACTCGAAACAAGAGTATTCCGCCGCAATCGGCAAATTCCAATTGAGCGGTACTCCATCCCAATAAACGCTTATATGTATTTACTCCGCTGCAATTACCCGTGTTTTCCGATTTAAACCAGGCTTCAACCGTGTAATTGCCGGTACCTGAGAAAGGGGGCGTAATCGATACAGCCTCATTTGTTCCGTCAAAAGCCAGCGAATAATTCTGGCGCGGCGAGGGAATAGTGGTTACGTCGGCGCAATCAAAATCTGATACATCAAGCGACGCAGAAGCGCCGCAGGGCAATTCGCCGGCTAGCAGCAATTGCTCAGGTGTGAGTTGGTAAGTTCCATTTGCGCCGATTGATACTATTCTATTGCTGATGCATACCGGCGCGGGTTGCCCCGAACCGGGGTACACCTGGTCGTTGCCGTCGTCGCAGTCGGTATTATCTGCTACGAAACCTATGGGGGCAGCGCAGGCTTCCACTGCGTTGTGGGGGTCGCCATAGCCGTCGCCGTCGGCATCGGCGTAAAAAGACGTAACGCCGCCAATTGTAAATATATCTCCGTAATGCCATGTAAATGGCGCGGTTGATTTTTGAATATAGATCTGGTAGTCTTCGTTAAGGTCGAGCCCACCAGGCACTGTCCAGGAATATGAACCGTTATTTTGAACATTAGATGCAAATGTGTACACTACGGTTAAGGTACTTAACCTGACCAACTGAAAAAAAACTGTCCACCCCGGGCACCCCCCCGTCCAGGTTATCGTGATCTGGTCGCCGGGACTGACGCAATCCAGATTGTAAGTAAGCAAGAGAGGGGTTGGTTAAACCTTCGTCGATTTGGCCGTCGCAGTTGTTGTCGATACCGTCGCAAAGTTCAGCTATAGGCGTTGGCGGCGGGCAGGCACTAAAATTCCAGCCTGCATTATTGCCGCCGTCCGTGCTGTTGGCGCCGGCGTAAAAAGGCGCTGTGCCGCTTTTGTGAATATCCGACATATTCACCCAATCCACACAGAGACGAATGCCGTTTTTTTCGATAATAGCAGCTTCGCCTGGATTGGTCGAACTCATCTGTATCGGGTCGCTGCTCGTGCCCACAGCGTCCAATAATCCGCAGGAAGTGATAGTCTGCGTGGTATAGCTGTTGAAAATATAGTTTTTGCCCGGCGTTAGCCGCAATATATCAAAAGTAGAAGCCCCGTAAAACGCGCCGTCTTGCTGAAATTCTGCTTCGTGGATAATGTGGGGGCCGAAATAATAGATAGCGCCGTAGCCTTCAAATAGTAATTTGCCCGTCACGTTACCCTCGTTGAGATAGCCCGACTGTGCGGGATCTAAAAAGGTGATATTGTGGAAGGTAACTCCATCCTCCGCTACCAGTGTGCCGCCGTGTTCAAAGATCAAATCAGCATTTTCGCTGTGACATTTGCCAATAGCATAAAATAATACAACTTGAGTACCCGGGCCAGTGATTGTGAGCGTCGAAGAACCTAAAAACAATTCGGTATAGGAATTGAATGCTTCCGGGTCGTATCGCTGCCAATTACCAGTTGTGACAGAATGGTTGTTAGTAAAAATCGTGCCGTAGCCGTGGTTTACATAATCGGCCTCGAGGGGATCTTGAAAAGTCCATACCCCGCCGATACCTAAAAACTGAACGCTACCCAGGTTGTGGCCGCCGCTTGTAATAGTACATCCAGGCTCGGTAGAACCGAACACCCAGTTGGGCATAGCCAGTTGCATATCAGGAACCAGCGTAAGCGAGCCGTAAACAGATATAGAGTTATTGAACAACAACAATGGATTGCCTGTAGTCCCGGTAAAATCCATGTTCTTGCAGGTAGCTGCTAGATCAACGGCAATTGTACCTCCTCCCGACAGCCCTGAATTTTGATCAAAAAAAACATTGTCCAGTGCAGTAGGTGGGCATTGGTTGCCCACGCCGTATTCGTCTTCCCAATGGAAAATATCGCTCCAATTGCCGCTGCCGTTTACCCAATACAGGTTGCGGGGTTGGTAATTGGAAGTCCAGCCCGTGGAAGAGCCGTAAACTGCACTGTTGTTGGCGATAAACTGCGCAGTGCCACTCACAGATATGTCGCGTACATCCAGCCAATTGAAAACGAGGTCGGCGCCGTCTTTGTATAAATAAGCCGGCTGTCCGTTTACCATAGAATGCAAATACATCCTATCTGTACAATCAACCCCTACAAGCCCGTTTATCGTACCGCCGGGAGTAATCGTTTGGGTTGAGCCCCCAAAAAACAGGTATTCCTGGCCGGGCGTCAGGGTTAAAATATCAAAAGTGGAAGAGCCGTATAAGGAGCCTCCTTTTTGAAATTCTGCTTCGTGTATGATGTGCGGGCCGTAGTAGTGGATTACGCCGTACCCTTCAAACAACAACTTGTCGCTCACGTTGCCTTCGTTCAGATAACCGGTTTGTGTAGCGTCCAAAAAGCTGATATTTTGAAAAAAAATACCGTCCTCAGCTATTAATGTACCGCCGTGTTGAAATACCAAGTCGGCGTTTTCACTGTGGCATTTGCCGGGGGCGTAAAATAAGATCACCTGGTCGGCCGTATTGGCAACGATCAGGTCGGAAGTTCCCAAAAACAATTCCATATTGGGATTGAAGGCTTCTACGTTGGAACTATCCCATCTGCCTATAGTTACGGTATGATTGTTGGTGTTAATCGTTCCGTAGCCATGGTTAACAAAATCACCCGGAAGGCATCCTGAAAATTCCAGGTGCTGCCAATCCCCAAAAACGCTACGCTACCCAAGTTTTGACCTTCGGTGGTAATGTCGTGTGAGCCGCTTTGCGCCTGGAAGAAAAAGGCGCCGGTAGTGATTGTCATGTTCGGCGACAAATGAAGGCTGCCGTAATATTGATGGGATACATGCACGAAAACGCCGGCATACCGGTCACCAGATGCCAGTCCATGCTTTTACACGCCTGGAGATTGGCATCCACGACAACCATATCCCCGGGCACAAACCCCGACTGGATGTCAAAAACCACGTCGTCTTCTGATGTCGGTGGTAACTGACCTCCCGTGCCCCCGCTCGACAAAGACCAATGCAGTGGGTCGGTCCAGTCTCCTGTGCCGCCTACCCAATAGAGCAAACGCGTAGTGGTAGTCGAATTTGAATTGTGCCCGGCAAGGGAAGAGGTGGGTAGTGCAAAGGCAATCAGGCATACTAGATACAGGGGGTAGATCATGCTTTTCTTCATAGTAACTGGGTCCTTCGCAGGCAAACAAGCCAACTGGGTTAGTTTAATTAGTTGCTCCAACGACCCACTCCTTGTGTACAATCCAACGCCGTTATCGTTATATCGTAATAATATTCAAAATGTTACCCCTTTGGCAAGGAAAATATAAAAAGGTGGTGACAGGGTGACGACGGGGAAGTAGCCAGGTTGGCGACGACCTGGAAGAAAAACATACTAAGCCGTCACCACCTGGATTTTCCCGGGCCGTCACTTATATATCTCCACCACCCTTTCCCCAGGCCGCGAATATCCCCGATACATCCCCTCACTGTTAAACGGCATGGCCACGTTGCCGTTTTTATCCACGGCGATGAGGCCGCCTTCGCCGCCGGCTTTGACGAGCTTGTCCATGACGACGGTGTGGGTGGCGTCTTCTAAGGAGAGGTTTTTGTAGTCCATGAGGGCAGCCACGTCGTAGGCGACGACGTAGCGGATGAAGAATTCGCCGTGGCCGGTGCAGGAGACGGCGCAGGTATTGTTGTCGGCGAAGGTGCCGGCGCCGATGACGGGCGAGTCGCCCAGGCGGTTCCAGCGCTTGTTGGTCATGCCGCCGGTGGAGGTGCCCGCAGCGAGGTTGCCCTGTTTGTCGCGCACTACACAGCCCACGGTGCCCATTTTGTGGTTGGCTTTGGCGGGCATGCCGCTTTCACTTTCTTTTTGTTTTTCAACAGCTTTGGCGCGCTGTAGGGCATCCCAGCGCTCCTGGGTGAAGAAGTATGAGGGCGCGACAGTGTCGATGCCGTTTTCGATGGCAAAAGCCTCGGCGCCTCGGCCGGTGAGCATCACGTGCGGCGATTGCTCCATGACGGCCCGCGCCAGGGTAATCGGATTTCTGACGATGGTGACGCCGCCCACGGCGCCCGCATTACGCGTAGCGCCATCCATAAACGATGCGTCGAGTTCGTTTTTGCCGTCGTGGTTAAACACGGCGCCTTTGCCGGCGTTGAAAAGCGGGTTGTCTTCCAGCGAGCGGATGGTCTGCTCCACGGCATCCATGGCGCTGCCGCCGTCTTTGAGTATTTTTTCGCCGATGTCGAGGGCGGCATTTAACGCCGCTTTGTAAGCCGCTTCCTTTTCAGGGCTCATTTCTTCGCGCAGGATGGTGCCCGCCCCACCGTGAATGACGATGGCGTATTCGTGGGTTTTGGAAGTTGTCATAGACCCTCCCGTTTGTTGCTCGGCCCCGGGGCGCGAACAGGCGAAGGCGAATAGCCCCGCGATGATGGCGAGTTTGGATGTGCTCATTGTTTTGTTATCTGTTGTCGGTTATCAGTTCTCTGTTAAATTTCATTGGACAAAGATAATAAACGGATAACAGAGAACCGACAACCGACAACCGACAACATTATCACCGAATCAATGTCGTCTCCCCCCTAAACACCTCCCTGGTGCCATCCACGTATTCCACCTCGCGATGCCAGAGGAATACCCCGCCGTTGAGCGGTTTGTCGCGGAAGCTACCGTCCCAGCCGGAGGCTTGGTCGTTGACCGGGAAGTCTATGGCTTCGTATACCATTTCACCCCAGCGGTCGTAAATGCGGAAGCGCACTACTTTGATATCCTGCTTGCCGTGTACCAACAACCGGTCGTTGAGGCCGTCGCCGTTGGGAGTAAAGCCGGAGGGCACGTAGGCGGTGTTGTCTTTTATTACATAAACGGTAATGAGATCTTCCGCCTCGCAGCCCTTTTCATCGGTGATGTGCACTTCAAAGCTGGTCTGGTCGGTGATATTTACCAGCGGCGACCCACAATCCAAACAACTCAATATGGAGGTATCGGCAGGTAACCATTCGTATTGAATGTCGCCTACTGAGCCTGTTATGGTCGGATTGAAGTTGAATGTTTCCCCGTATTTTATATTAAAATTATCACCCAGGCTGATCGTGAGTTCTTCGGGTTCAGCAATGACGACGGCGTCCGACAAGAATTGGCAACCCCTGGCGTCGCGGACGTACACGTTGTAAGAACCCGGCTCCAACCCAATAAAGATATTAGATCCGCTAAACTGGTTGCCATCGAGACTATAGGTGTAGAACGGCGTACCTCCTCCAGCAGTGATCTGAATAGCGCCATTGTTCTGCCCAAAGCAAATGACGTCTTCTGGTTTGACGATGGCGTTGACGGGTTCGGATGGTTGTGCCACCGTAGCGGTTTGTTCGAGTTTGCAGCCGTTGGCGTCGGTGACCTGTAAGGTATAATCACCAGCCGGCACAGGGTTTAATTCCAATCCCGTTTGGTTATTTGACCAGGTCAATTGATACGGCGGTACGCCGCCCACTACTGTAGCTTCGACAGCGCCGGTAATTTCTCCAAAGCAAGTGATATCGGTAATATCAAACGAAGTTTGAAGGGTCGGCGGTTCTGCGATAAAGTCAGCCAGGGTAGTCTCGCAATTGTTGGCATCGGTGACGGTCACCCGGTAGTTGCCGCTGGTCAGGCCGGTCACGTCTTCGGTATCTGCGCCGTTTGTCCACAAATAGGTATACGGCGTAGTACCTCCCTGTACCACCAGGTTGATTGCGCCGCTGGGCTCTCCGGCACACAATGCGGGTGTAAGTCCTGCGGATAGTATTAACGCCGAAGGTTGATTGATGAAGGCACTCGCATCAGCTACACAACCGTTGGTATCGCTTACGGTTACCGAATAATTGCCCGCGCTCAGGTTGACAGGCGTAGCCGTGCTGCCGATGCCGGGCACACTCCACGAATACGTATAACTGCCGGCGCCGCCGGTGGCATTCACCACAATGGTACCGTCGTTGCCGCCGTTGCAATTTACGTCTGTAGAGGTAAGCGCCAAAACAATGGCGGGGGTACCGTCTACGATGGCGCTTGAAGTAGCCTGGCAGCCATTGGCGTCGGTGACGGTCACGCTATATGTACCAAGGGTTAAACCACTAGCCGTAGCAGTATTTTGCGCGTTAGGATCATTCCATAAATAGCTGTAGGGCGTAGTGCCACCTGCGGGTGTTACTGTGACGCTTCCGTCAGAAGCGCCATTGCAACTCACGAGGCCATCGGCGGCGATGGCGGAAAGCGCCGTGGGTTGTCCCAGCGTCACGCTGGCAGTCGTCTGGCAGCCGTTGGCATCGGTGACGGTCACGACGGTCAGGCCGGCAAACAAATTGAGGGCGGTGGCCGTCGTCTGGCCCGAATTCCATAAGTATTGATAGCCCCCCACACCGCCGCCGGCAGTGACAGTCGCCTGGCCGTCGCCAAAACCAAAACAAGAGGGGTCTTCCTTGCTGGTGGTTAGGCTGATAGCAGTGGGCTGGCTTACAGTGCCTTGAGCGGTCGTCTGGCAGCCGTTGCCATCTGTCACTGTTATGCTGACCGGCCCGGCACTCAAGCCGCTGACAGCCGGGGTCATTGGTCCGTTGGCCCAGGAATAGGAATACGAGCCTGTTCCTCCCGTTGCTTGCACCGAAGCCTGGCCGTTATTACCGCCGTTGCAACTCGTGGGCAAGGTATTCATTGCCACTTGCAAAGCAATTGGATCGCTTAACACGATGTTGATAATTGCGGTACACGAATTAGCATCGGTGACTGTAACCAAATAGTTGCCCGCGCTCAAATCGTTGCGGGTATCCGTAGGGGCGCCGCTATCGCTCCATTGATAATTATAGGGCGACGAGCCGCCAGATATGGTGAGCGTAGCCGAACCATCGGCACTACCGTTGCACAAAGGCGAGGTAGCTGCAATAGACACATTAATGGCCTGGGGCTGTCCGATGGTGACAGCGGAAGCCTGGCTACAGCCGTTGCCGTCGACCACGTCAACAGAATAGTCGCCGGCGGTAAGTTGCAGCACGTTGGCCGAGTTGCCAACTACCGTACCGTCGCTGATGCGAGTCCAGGTGCAAGGCATAGTTGCCGTCGCCACCAGAGGCAGACACGGAAGCCTGCCCATCGGGGGCGCCGTTGCAGGTAGCATCGACTGCCGAGGCCGAAATTTGTACAACGGGATTTTGGTTGATGGTTGCGTTGGAGGTTGCCTCACAGCCGTTATCATCAGTCACAGTAACCACAAAAGTTCCCGCCGCCAATCCGGTAGCGGTTGCCGTATTTTGCGAGCCTGCCGCAGTATCCCACAAGTAATTATAAGCTCCTGTACCGCCTGTTGCAGACGCCGTGGCTTCGCCGTCGGCCAATCCGAAACAAGTTACATCTACCGGCGTAGTGGAGGCCTGGAGTGCGGTCGGCTCGTCTATCGTCACCGACGAAACAGAAGGACATCCATTGGCATCGGTAATCGTTACGTCGTAATTGCCGGCTGACAAACCCGTAGCCACAGAATCAACCGACATGCTGCTCCAGCTAAATGCGTATGGTCCTGCCCCTCCAGTTACAATAAAGGTGGCACTTCCAGCGCTGCCGGTTCGCCAATCGTAAACTGCACGGGTGCATTACAGCCCGAAGCATCACCCACTGTAGCTACGTAATTGCCCGCAGGGAGGTTGGCAAAGCTGCCGGTCGTGTTGGATTGTCCGTTGAGGGTATAGCTGAACGGGGCTAAACCGCCCGTAGGAGTAATCGTCACTGTGCCGTCGGCGCCACCGTTACAGCCGGCATCGGTTGTCGAAGTGCTCAGGCTTGCCGGCGTACAAGGCAATGCATCACAAGTGATAGTCGTGATACCGCCGGGGCAATCACCCAGGGCTCTCACCTGGAAGGTAACAGACTGAGAGGTAACCAATCCGCTTACGTCATGCGACAACCCGTTGTTGGGACTTACCCAACCGCTATTGTCGATATTGATCTCATAACCCAATGCGCCGGGGATGTCATCCCAGAATACGGCTACGGTGCTTTCCGTAGCGGTGCCGCAGCTTACATCGGGAGGGGTAAGTATGGGTATCGCAGAAATTCCGATGGTGTCGGTTACTTCACAACCATACGAGTCATAAGCCCGAAGCACGTAATCGGTAGCTGTCAGTTGAGGTGTGACGGTCGGATTGGGACAATCGGCGCAACTGAGCCCTGCAGACGGCGTCCATTCGTAGTTTATTTCGTAAGCAGGATTAAAACAAATTGTCCAACTGTGCAAGGTGCCCTCCAGACTGTTTGTATCGTCTATCAATTGCAGGCGCCAGGTGCCGTTGGTGCTTTTGTTGTTGCCATCCCATAAGTCCGACCACACGCCTTCGGGCAGGAAGTTGCCGGTAAACGGCACAGCAGAAGGTGGAGCGAACGGCCCGGGGAAGTTGATTGGCAAAGCGGCATCCGTTGTAAAACAGGTATGGAGGTAATAGTCCATGGCCAGGCCGTTGCCGCCATTGCCGCCGTTATCGGATGTCAGCTCGATAAACTGGTCATCCGGACTAATGAGATAGATATCCAGGTCGTCGATCCAACGGTGAGATAAACTATCGATACAAACCGAGCGAATGACGCCGGGCCCTAATATCGGCGGCAATACGCCTCCTACCGTGATATCTGAGAATCGAGGCACGTTAGTGGGCGTAATGAGCAGGTCATTGTCGTTGGTAAAACAGGGAGGTTCGGGTACCGGCACGTTCAGCGTGCCGTCGAGTTGGATCTCTGTACCTGCACAGACACTTTGGTCCAAACCCAAATCGGGTGCGACGAGTTGGTTGTCTTTTATAAAAATAGTAATCGTATCCCGGTTGCATAAGTCGCGCTGTACGTCCAGCACAAGCGTTTCAGGCGCTTCGGCGATGCCGTCTTCAATGGCAATAATGGGTATGGTTAGTATGGAATCGCCGGCGGGAATGAACAAGTCTGCCGGGATAAATTCGTAATCGACGCCGTTTTGGGCCGTGCCGATAATTTGATAATCAATAAACAAATCCGATTCGGTGGGCGTAGGCAGCGAAAAGGTAAGCGTGCCAGGCGAACAACCTTCTGCGATGGAGCCGTCGAGGCTCACCGTGGTGGCTTCCACATTAAGCGATCCGGTACCAAAACTTTTTGCCTCCAAAAACACGCCGGAGTCGAAGGCGGCATCTGATACGTCGCAGATCACGAGTTTGATCGTATACTCCTGACAGGGTACCACGATAGCTTCTGCGATAAATACATCGGTATAACCATCATAAGAAGGCAGCACATTCGAGCCGTTATTGTCATTGTAATACTGCGAATAGTTGAGGCTGCCATTAGGGGGAGTGCAGTTGGCGATATTTCCTGCACCGCCTACCACGCCCGAGTTTACATTATTAATCCGCACCGGCAGGTTAGTGCCGGGTATCAAAGCAATATTGGCAGCATTATTGGCATATGGCCCGGTGATGCCGGGGCCGGAGATAAAAAATCCGAAAATATCATTATACGCACTACAGGCAAATTCGGGGTATTCTTCCGAACCAAACACATAGCGAAACCGCAGCGTATCAGCAATCGGTTTAAAAGTAATGACGTATTTAGTTACGTTATAAATATTAAGCCCGCCTGCAATGGCCTGCAAATCGGGATCGGAAAAAGCGCTCATATTGTCCACGCTTGCAAAAGCATTACCGGTAGAGTTAACTCCCGTTTCAAAGGCGCCTTGTGTTACCGCCGCGCCGGTAGTCATAACTAATCCGCGCTCTATGCCAACTTCGTCGATTCCGTATTTAAAAAATCCTACCGATTTACTGGCGCCGAAATAATCTACACTAATAACCTCCACCCCTTCTCCCAAAAATACATTGGTAATCAGGTTTTGCGGGGTAATAGGCGGAGCATTAGTGACCTCCAGCGGCTGCGCATCGAGTCTTTGAAGCGCACAAACACAGCAAAACAGGAATAAGAAAATCCGGGCTATAGGCAGTCGTCTCATATACAGCGTAATATAGCGGGTGAACGAATATGGTCAAATATAGCATTTGTTTGGAAACCTAACGCAAGGGCAAAAATAGATTCTTGTATTCATACCATTACAATAAAAGACATCCAAATGGTCGCTGTAATACAAAATCCCTTTTGGTGCGAATTCGCTGCCTGGCTCTATTCAGCAGTTAGCAGTTAGCGCTTAGCAGTTAGCGCTAAGCCCTAACCGCTAGGCCCTAACCGCTAGGCCCTAACCGCTAATATGGATTGCGTAAACTCCTCCGGGCTGCCGGGTTCAGGGATGAATTCGTAGGGCCACTGGGCCATAGGGGGCAGGCTCATCAGGATGGAAGCGGTGCGGCCGTCGGTGTCGAGGCCGAATTTGGTGCCTTTATCCCACAATAAATTGAATTCCACGTAGCGGCCGCGGCGCAGGGATTGCCAGTGGCTTTCTCTATCAGAAAATGGCCTGTCTTTGTTGGCGGCCAGGAGGGGCAGGTAAACAGGGCAAAAGGTCTGCCCGATTTCTTGCACAAAAGCCCAGCGCGACGCTTTGGTAAACGGGGATTCCGGGCCGAGTCTGTCAAAAAAAATGCCACCGATGCCGCGGGTTTCTTTGCGATGGGGCAAGTAAAAATAATCGTCGGCCCATTGTTTGAAACGGGGATAATAGGTTTCATCGTGTTTGTCACAGGCCGTTTGAAGGGTTTCGTGAAAAAAGCGGGCCTCTTCCAGATTCACGTAGTGAGGTGTGAGATCGATACCCCCGCCGAACCACCAGCGGCCGTCGTTCATTTCAAAATAACGCACATTCATGTGAATGATGGGCACATACGGGTTGGAAGGATGCAGTACGATAGATACGCCGGTGGCAAAAAACTGGCCGGCGTCTACTTTTAAAGCCTGCCCAATTTTTTCAGGTAAAGGCCCCCATACGGCCGAAAAATTGACTCCGCCCTTTTCAATGTGGCGGCCTTCGAGGATGCGGGTGCGCCCGCCTCCACCCGCCGGGCGTTGCCAGCGGTCTTCGCGGAAGCTCCCCTGGCCGTCGGCAGCACTCAACTGGCGACAAATATCGTCCTGGAGGGATTCCATCCATCCGGCTATATCTTCTTTTGACAACATGGACATTACTTATTGGCAGTAGCGTTTGAAATGCGTTATTTTACGCCTGCAAAGGTAAGGCGTGTGATACGCCCAATGTTCATCTCAACGTCAAAAACGTTATGAAACCAATATCCTCCGCAGAATTCATACTCAACGAAGACGGCAGTATTTATCACCTGCATTTGCGCCCCGAAGGCCTTGCCGATCTGGTGCTCACCGTGGGCGACCCCCAGCGCGTGGCGCTCATCTCCCGCTATTTTGATAAAATTGATACCCAAACCTCCAAACGCGAATTTGTGACGCATACCGGCTGGCTGGGCAATCGCCGCATTACGGTGATATCCACGGGTATCGGCACCGACAATATCGATATTGTGGTGAATGAACTCGACGCCCTGTGTAATATAGATCCCGAAACGCGATTGCCGCGAGCAGAAAAAAAACAACTCACCTTCCTTCGGGTAGGCACTTCCGGCGGCCTTCAGCCTCATCTTGAACCCGGCACGGTGCTGGTCTCCGCCTACGGCGTCGGACTCGATAACCTGATGCAGTTTTACGATTATCAAAATAACCTGGAGGAACTGGAATTATACGACAGCCTGATGGCTTTTTTCAGCGAAACGGGCCCACTACCCGTAAATCCCTATGTATTTGGCGCCGACCACTCCCTGCTCGCGTCGTTTGCCCCTTCCCTACCCCGCGGTATTACGCTCACCTGTCCCGGCTTTTACGGCCCCCAGGGCCGCCAATTGAGAGGTCCGCTCGTGATGGGCGAAGAAGCCGTTTTAAATATGCAGCATTTTACACACAAGGGGTTATTTATTTCAAATTTTGAAATGGAAACTTCCGCTTTATTCGGCTTAAGTTCACTCCTCGGCCACAAAGCGCTGTCTTGCAATGTGTTACTCGCCAATAGAACGAAAGGCACGTTTAGCGAAGATCCAGCCAAGGAAGTGGATATCCTGGTAAAAACTGTTTTTGATGAGATTTCAGCGGGAAGGATATAGATTTAATTAATAATGAAGGTAGCTGTTTAGTAGGGTTTAGTGCATGCGCAGTTTAGCGTTAGGGTTTAGTGAACTAAACATACAGCTAAACCCAATCGCTAAACCCTCCTAAACAGTTACCTTCATTCTTCAATAAAAAAAAGGAGCAGTTGGGTAACTGCTCCTTTTGACATTGGTAAAAAAGATAGCCTCTATTTAAAAACAAGCTCATTTACTTTCTTGTGATCAGCCAGGAATTGCTCCAGGCCGATATCCGTCAGGGGATGTTTAAACATACCCATGATAGCTGACAGCGGGCAGGTCACCACATCGGCGCCGGATTGGGCGGCTTCGACGATATGCTTGGAACTGCGAATAGACGCTGCCAAAATTTCAGTTTCATACCCCTGGATAGCGTAGATCTCCGCGATTTGGCGGATGAGGGCCATGCCGTCCCAGTTGATGTCGTCTACCCTTCCTACAAAGGGCGACAGATATGTGGCTCCGGCTTTGGCAGCCAGGATAGCCTGGGCTGCGGAAAAGACCAGCGTGCAGTTGGTGCGGATACCTTTTTCGGTAAAATACGAGATCGCTTTGATCCCTTCTTTTATCATGGGTACCTTTACCACGATGTTAGGCGCAATGGCGGCCAGTCGCTCCCCTTCTTCCACAATACCGGAAAAATCGGTAGCTATGACTTCTGCGCTTACATCTCCGTGCACTAAGTCACAGATCGTTTTATAGTGTTTCAAGATATTTCCCTCGCCGGATATCCCTTCTTTGGCCATCAGGGAGGGATTGGTAGTAACACCGTCAAGAATTCCCAAATCTTTCGCTTCGCGAATGTGATCGAGGTTGGCGGTATCTATGAAGAACTTCATTGTGTGTTAAATTGAAGAACTTACAAGCGCAAATCTACAAATAAGTACAATGCTGCGCTTCAAATTCTGTTAGTTTTTTTTACAAATAAGCATCAATCAGTTGGGTATCAAGCATCAAGGCTGTAGTACGACGGTCAGATACCGGCTTCATCGAGGGCAGACTGGGCTTCTTCCCATTCTGACATGGCCTCTTCGAGGGCGGCTTTTTTCTGCTGATAATCTTTCGTAACTTGGTGTGCGTCGGGTCTTTCGTAAAAGGACATATCTCCCATCACCTGTTCCAGTTTGACGAGTTCTTCTTCGAGTTTTTCGATGCGTTTTTCGGCTTGTGATACGTTGCGTTGCAGTCGTTTGCGTTCTTCGTAGGAAATTTCTCTTTTCGGCTGCAGCGCATCGGCTGCCGGTATTTTGGAAGACAACTCCACCTGCCGCATATTATCGAGCGAGCGTTTTTCGAGGAAAGCGTCTACATCTCCGATGTATTCGTGAAGATGGCGGTCGCGGAATTCGAGCGTGCGGTTGGTAAGTCCGCGAAGGAATTCCCGGTCGTGCGAAACTACGATGAGGGTGCCGTCGAAATCGAGCAAAGCTTGCTTGAGCACGTCTTTGGACAGCATATCGAGGTGGTTGGTAGGTTCGTCGAGTACGAGCAGGTTGAACGGTCGCAGCAGCAGGCAGGCCAGCGCCAGTCGGGCGCGTTCGCCGCCGGATAGCACGGTCACTTTTTTATCTGCATCTTCTCCGCTAAACATAAAAGCGCCGAGAATACTGCGCAATCTGGTGCGCATTTCGGGCGGGGAGGCGTTTTCCATGGTTTCGAGCACCGTCTGGCTATTGCCCAGGGCATCCGATTGGTTTTGGGCGTAATAGCCGATTTGTACGTTGTGGCCCAGTGTGATCGACCCCGAAGTACTGGTGAGTTGGTTCACCAATATTTTGGCCAGGGTGGTTTTACCTTGTCCGTTTTGGCCCACAAAAGCGACTCTGTCACCGCGATCCAATTTGATATCGACGTGGTCGAGTACGAGTAATTTCCCGTATTGTTTGGTCACGCCTTTGCCTTCCACCACGATTTGCCCGGAACGGGGCGCCGGCGGAAAGCGCAGGTTCATCACTGCCGTATCCTCCTGGTCGATCGTGACGCGATCTATCTTGTCGAGTTGCTTTTGCATCGACTGGGCCATCTTGGTTTTGGAGGCCTTGGCCATAAAGCGGGTGATCGTCCTTTCTTTTTGGGCAATAACGCGTTGCTGGTTTTCATACGAGGCCATCATTTTTCGCGGCGTTCTTCGCGCAACACCACGTATTGGCTGTAGGGGGCTTTATAATCGTAAACGCGGCCCAGTTCGATCTCAACGGTACGGGTAGTCACGTTATCGAGAAACTGTTTATCGTGAGAGATTACGATAATAGCACCGGGATAATCCTGCAAAAAGCTTTCCAGCCACAAAATAGATTCGATATCGAGGTGGTTGGTAGGTTCGTCGAGCAGCAGGTAGTCGGGTTTTTTGAGCAACATCTTGGCCAGTTCCACGCGCATTTGCCAGCCGCCGCTAAATTCGTCGGTCAGGCGCTGCATGTCGGTAGGCTTAAAGCCCAGGCCTTTGAGCACGCGTTCGGCATCAGCCTGGGCTGATTGGCCGCCCAGCAAGTCGAAGCGGTGGGTGAGGTCGGCGAATTCCTCCAGCAACTTAGTATATTCGGCGCTTTCGTAGTCGGTACGGTGGCCGATTGCATCGTGTAACTCGGTGATGCGCAGTTCCATTTTTTTGACTTCATCAAAAGCGGTGAGGGCTTCTTCTATCACGGTACGGCCCTTGGGCAGGTTCATCTCCTGGTGGAGAAAACCCATCGTACTATAAGAAGCGCGACTCACGCGGCCGTCATCGGGGGTGATATCGCCGGCAATGATTTTGAGCAAAGTAGACTTACCGGCGCCGTTGCGCCCTACAAGTCCTACCCTGTCGCGATCGCCAATGACGACATCGAGGTGATCCATGAGTACGCGATCGCCATATTTCAGAAAAACATCGGTAACATTAAGCATATTCTTTACATCATATTTCAAAACAGGGTGCAAAGAAACACAAAACCGCGGAGTTGACCAATTATGCTTTTTCTAAAGTGAATCCAAAAGTTGATCCAACATTAGGTGCGCTGCGCACATTGATGGTCTGGTGGTGCGCTTCGATGATGTGTTTGACGATAGCCAGTCCGAGCCCCGAGCCGCCCTGATCGCGCGATCGGCTCTTGTCGATGCGGTAAAAACGGTCGAAAACGTGGGGCAAGTGTTTGGCGGGAATGCCGATGCCGTTGTCGGCTACTTCTACCAGGATATGTTTATCCATATCGTAAAATCCTACCTTGGTGCGGCCGTCGGGATTGCCGTATTTGATCGAATTGCTGAGCAGGTTGATGAGAACCTGGCGGATATTTTCGCGATCGGCGCGCACCCGGTAATTGGTGGCGGCGCCTTCTTTAAACTCCAGTTTGATATGTCGGTTTTTTGCTTTGAAATCGAGGTCTTCAAAGACTTCTTCCGTAAGTTGCCGGATATCAAATACGCGAATATCGAGCACGAGGTCGCCCGATTCGAGACGGGAGATGGCGCTGAGGTCTTCTACGATCGTCTGCAGGCGATCGACGTTTTTGGCGGCTTTTTGTAAAAAGGTCAAATTGACCGCTTCGTCCTGCAAACCGCCTTCGAGCAAGGAGTGCAGGTAGCCCTGAATATTGAAAATGGGCGTTTTTAACTCGTGCGAAATATCACCTACAAAGCGACGGCGGTATTCGGCCCAGGATTTGTATTTTTCAATTTCCTGTTGTTGTTTGCTGGCCCATTCGGCTACATCCCGTTCTACCTCGTCAATGATATTCGCTCCAATATCTATTGAGGTAGATTTTTCTTCCGGCTGTAGTTTGCGTTGGTGAATAGTTTTGTAGATAAGTTTGATTTTTCGATAGATATATTGTTTCAAAAAATAAATTGAAACGACATAAGTTACCAGAAAAACAATAAGCGGAAAGGCAATCCAAAATAACAGGCTGCTCAAACGATAAAAAAGGACATAAACCACCAGCCCGCCAATTAGTGAAAGTAACGCGATGAGCAAAGATGAAAACCCCGCAATTTGCCGCGGCGTGGGATTTTTGAGCATTAAAATTCGAATTTATAACCTATACCTTTTATCGTTTTGATGTACTCATCGCCGATTTTTTCTCTCAATTTGCGAATATGTACATCAATGGTGCGATTACCTACTATAACATCGGTACCCCACACCTTGTTGAATATCTCCTCGCGGGTAAATACTTTGCCGGGTTTGGACACCAGCAGGTTGAGCAATTCGAATTCTTTTTTGGCGAGTTCTATGATTTCTTCTCCTCTTTGTACATTGACTTTTTCGCGGTTGATGATGAGGTCTCCGATTACTAATGCGCCTTCGTCGTCGAAATTATCCTGGCGGTCGGAGCGTCGCAACAGGGCTTTGATGCGGCTGAGCAGCACCCGCGGGCGAATGGGCTTGGTGATGTAATCGTCGCCTCCACCTTCCAGGGCGGCAATTTGAGAATAATCTTCTTCGCGGGCGGTAAGGAAGGCGATCAGGGTTTTGCCAAATGCCGGCCTGCTTCGCAATTGGCGGCAGAGTTCTACGCCGTCCATTTTGGGCATCATGATATCGAGGATGATCAGGTCGGGGTGCTCGCGTTCTGCCACTCTGAGGCCTTCTTCGCCATCTGAAGCCGACAATACTTCGTACCCTTCTTTTTGCAGGTTGTAACGAAGGATTTCTAGAATATCCGGTTCGTCGTCAACGACGAGTATTTTGGCAGAATCCATTATTTATCAACTGATTACTTCAAGTTGAAACAAAGGTAGCCAAATCCCGGGTAAAGGCGGTATTAAATAATTGTAAAGAGTGAACAGTGAACAGTGAACTGTGAACAGATCAATGTGCTGTTCACTGTTCACTGTTCACTGTCTTAAAACTTCCAAATAAACGGCACCCGGGCCTGCATGCCTTTAGAGGCGCTCAGTTCCTGTAAATAGGCGTAATAGGGGTACCATTCGCCCATTTCCTTGCGGATAGCCGATTTGCGTATGGTAGATTCCTCTTCTTCGCCCAACAGGTCTTCGAGGAGTTGCTGTATGGGTTCTTTCACAGCGGGATATTCTACGGAGCGATATTCGCTTATCTTAGCCATGTGGGCTGCGGTAGCAATAGCGTCATCCAGGCTGCCCAGTTTGTCGACGAGGCCCAGTTCCATTGCTTTGCGGCCCGTCCATACGCGGCCCTGGGCGATTTCGTTGACTTCGTCGCGCGATTTGCCGCGGCCTTCGCTTACGCGTTTCAGGAAGGTTTCGTACATCTGGTCGGTGCGCTTTTGCAGATAGCGGGCTTCTTCGGGGCTGTGGTTGTAAAACGGCGAAAACCCGGTGGCAAAGCGCCCCGTCTTCACGGTATCAAAGTGGATGCCGAGTTTGTCGTTGAACAACTTGTCCAGGCTGGGCAGTACGCTAAACACTCCGATAGAACCGGTGAGCGTATTGGGTTCTGCCAATATGGAGTCGGCCACGCAGGCAATGTAATACCCGCCCGAAGCGGCATAATCGCCCATCGAGACTACCAGCGGTTTGCCTTCTTCTTTGAGGCGGGTGAGCGCGCGCCAGATATTTTCGCTCGACATGGCGCTGCCGCCGGGAGAATTGACCCGCAATACGACAGCCTTTACTTTGTCGTCTTTGGCTATTTTTTCGATAACCTTGATGTATTTTTCATCTCCGACCATACCTATGTCGCCCTTGCCATCTACAATCGAACCTTCGGCGTAGATCACGGCAATTTTGTCTTTTACCTTCAAATTGACTTTTGGCGGCTTGGCTGCGAAATACTGTTGGAGCGACACCATTTTGATTTTGTCGTCTTCTTTCAGGCCCAGGCGTCCGCGCAGGTCGGCGAGGGCCTCGTCGCGGTAGCCTACTTTGTCAACCAACTTTTGGCGGAGGGCGTCTTCCGGATCAGCGGCGAGGTAGCCGTCTGCAAGCCGGCGCAGTTCGGCTAAGGGCAATTGGCGCGAAGCGGCTACGTCTTCGAGATAAAGTGTGTAGGCTTCGTCCAGAAATTCGCGCAATTGCAAGCGATTTTCGGGCGACATATCGTTGCGGCGGTAGGGCTCGGTAGCGCTTTTAAATTTGCCGGCGTAGTATACCTGCATGTTGACACCCACTTTGTCGAGCATATCTTTCATAAAAGGCACTTGCGCCGCAAAACCCCTGAAGTCGAGCAAGCCCAGTGGATTGATATAGATCTGGTCGGCCACCGACGACACGTAATACGCGCCCTGGGTGTAGTATTTGGAATAAGTGAGTACAAACTTGCCCTGACCACGGAAATCGGCGAGGGCATCGCGAAGAATGCTGGAAGTGGCAAAACCGGCCGTTAGCTGGTCAACCTCCATAAAAACGCCCTTGATATTATCGTCTTTTGCTGCTGTTTCCAGGGCTTTTACGATATCGGCGAGACCCAGTACCTTTTCATTTTTGAGGTCGAAAGTCTGCATTTCGATATTGTTGGTCTGCTCGGGTATAGCATCGTCAAAGGTGAGATGGAGCACGGAGTTGGCTTCTACATGGTGTTTGGGTTGTTGGGACTGGACCAGGCCGGCTATTACGCCCATGCCAATGAGGCTGATCAGCACCAGGGCTAAAAACAGGCCCAGACAAGAAGCTAACAACATCTTTAAAAACTGTACCATTTGCTTGAGTTTTTTTGTATTTGCAACTGTTTAGGAGGGTTTAGCGATTGGGTTTAGCTAAACTGCCAAAGGGACTAAACCCTATCGCTAAACTGCCGAAGGCACTAAACCCTACTAAACAGTTATTTGTATTTACAAAATAACCACCATTTCGACGAAAGGGCCGTTTTTTTAGATAAAAGCCTGTTTCTATTGGATGATGGCGCAACCAGGCTACGAGTTGGCTATGGGAAACTCCTTTCATTTTCGCTTTTTCGCCTATCTTTAGCGGGTTAAACTAATAAACAATCGATTGGTTCATGCGCATTCTGGGATATATTCCGCATCCGCTGTTAAAAATTACCGTTTTTAAAATGGATACGCGGCTGACTGTAAAATTTGAAACAGCAAATTGCGAGGCGGCTTTTAAATTTCGCGCAGACGATTATCTGCAATCTATCGATGATGTGCAACGCCTGGTTGACGCCCCCTTTTTGGCCGCCGTAGAAAAAATGGTGGCCCGGTTGGAACAGGAAGGCGCACAGGCTTTGGCACGGGTTATCCCCGATAAACCCGAGGATTTTGAGGAAATTATTTGAGACTATGAGACTTTGCGACTTTAGGACTTTACGAACAGGGAAACATAACGTATCTTTATTTTTCCAATTTTACGTCGTACAGTCGTACAGTCGTACAGTCGTACAGTCGTACAGTCGTACAGTCGTACAGTCGTACAGTCGTACAGTCGTACAGTCGTACAGTCGTACAGTCAAAAATCCACATAATATCATGTCATATAAAATCGCAGTATTAGGGCCTATTCCCTACGATCATATCACCACCAGCAGGGGGCAGGAAATTATCAAATACGGCTGCGCCACCCACCCTGCCATTGCCCTGGCCAGGTTGCTCGAGGGCAACGGCACAGTAGCGCCGGTGACGCATGTGAGAAGACAGGATGAAGCCCCTATAAAAGCGCTGTTGGGCGCGTATAGCAACATAGAAACCAACGCCATCTACAGTCATTTCGACCAGGGAGACGTCATTCAGTTGCGGTTTGTAGATCAAAACAACAGGCTCGAAAAACAAACAGCCTTAATGCCGCCGATAAGCCCGGAAGATATGGCGCCCGTGATGGATAGCGATGTATTTGTGTGCGTACCGATATCCGATTACGAGGTGCCGCTCGAAACGCTGCAATACATCAAAGCGCATCGCAAGCCGGGTGCAATCACCATTTTTGACGCGCACGGGCCTACTACCACCGTAACGACTACGGGCGATCGCTTGCGCCGTTTTTGGGTAGAACGCGACCGCTGGCTACCTTACATCGATGTGTTGAAAATGAATATCGAAGAGGCGGGGTGTTCGTGGTTTAAAAAAGAATACGAGGCATCCGAACTGCTACACACCTATCAAGAACTCACCGACCACGAAATGAGCGATTTTGCCCGCCATGTGTTGCATCAGGGCAGCAAAGCGCTTTACATCACGCTCGATTCGCGCGGCTGCATGGTGTATACTCAGGCAGAAGGCGGATTGTCTGCCGAATTTGTCCCCGCTGTCAAAGTAGAAGAGGTGATAGACACGACCGGCTGCGGCGATTCTTTTGCCGGCGGACTGGCATTCGGACTGCTGGAAAACCGTACATCATATATCAACGCCGCCCGCTATGCCAATACGCTCGGTGCTTTGCGCACACAGGGCGCCACTTTCGACGTTTTTCGCAACCTCGAAGAAACACAAGGCATTATCCGTCAACACTATTCGAGTTGATATGCTCCAGCGCCTGCACGATTTCATACGCCGCGAATCGCTTTTTTCGCCCACCGAACGCCTGCTGGTGGCCGTCAGTGGCGGGCTCGATTCGGTAGTGTTGACCCATCTGCTCTACGAAGGCGGCTACCCAATCGGCATAGCGCACTGCAATTTCAAGTTGCGCGGCGAAGATGCTGACGGCGACGAGGTTTTTGTTCGCCAATTATCACAGCAACTGGACCTGCCCTATTATACCCAATCGTGGCCGACGGAAGCACTGGCGCAAAAAAGGGGGCTTAGCATTCAAGTAGCTGCCCGGGAACTGCGCTACGAATGGCTGGAGGAAGTACGCAGCAACGAGGGGTATGATCGCATTGTCACGGCGCATCACCTCAACGACGCTATCGAAACCCTGCTCTATCACCTGGCCAAGGGCTGCGGTATTCACGGGATACAAGGCATTCCGGCCAAAAACGGATGCGTGGTACGCCCCCTGCTCTTCGCCACACGAGAGGAAGTGGAAGCTTATGCCGATACACGCCGCCTGCCTTTTCGCGAAGACATCCCCAACGCCTCGGATAAATACGACAGAAACCGGATTCGCCACCATGCCATACCTGTGCTCAAGTCGATTAATCCGGCTTTTGAGCGCACTATGCAGGAAAACCTATACCGGTTTAAAGCGGCGGAATACCTGTTTAACGAATCTGTGGCGGCATACAAAGCACAGTGGGTGCATACACAGGGCGGCGAGTTGCGCATCAATCTGCCTGCGCTTCGGGCTCATCCGGCGGCGCATACGCTGCTGGTAGAATGGCTGATGCCGCTGGGGTTTCATCCCGATCAACTCTTACAAGCCTTAGACAATATCCAGCAAACGGGTGCATATTTTGATTCGACCACCCACCGCCTGTTGCTCGACCGCGATGCCTTGCTGGTGCGGCCGTTGGCAGACGGTCCAGAGCAAGATATCTTCGAACTTGCAGCGTCACCAGGTGAAATCATCACGCCTGCCGGGGTATTGACTTTATCGCTGCACCAGGGCACGCCAGATTTCTTTTCACCCGACCAGAGAGTGGCGGTATTCGATGCTGACGCCCTGCATTTTCCTTTGCGTTTGCGCAAATGGCAAACCGGCGACTGGTTTTGCCCTCTCGGCATGAACGGGCAACGCAAGAAACTGCAGGATTTTTTCACCGACTCCAAATTGTCGCGTTTTGACAAAGAACGGACCTGGATACTGGAAAATGCCGAAGGTGAAATTGCGTGGATAATAGGACTTAGAATGGACGAGCGCTTCAAAATAAGCGTTCAGACAAACCATTATTGGCGTTTTCAGCTAATAATTGAACAGTAATTGTAATTGTTTAGCAGGGTTTAGTGCATGCGCAGTTTAGCGTTAGGGTTTAGTTAACTAAACATACAGCTAAACCCTACTAAACAGTTACCTAAAAACCTAAATTCATACTATGTCGACAACTACCGATTCCGTTACCCCTGCGCTGTTATTCATTCCCGATATCAGCGGTTTTACCCGGTTTATCACTGATACTGAAATTTCGCATAGCAAACACATTATCGAAGAATTGCTGGAAGTGATGATTGAGGCCAATACGCTCGACTTGCAGATCTCGGAAATCGAAGGCGACGCCATTTTGTTTTATCGCTTTGGCGAGCCGCCCGGCGCCACAGAGATGCTGGAACAGGTGCGTCGTATGTTCGTCAATTTCCATCAGCAATTGCGCAAATACGAGCGCTACCGCATCTGCCAGTGCGGCGCCTGCAAAACTGCACACCAGCTTACGCTGAAAATGGTGGCGCATTACGGCGAGATTACCCAAAATAAAGTCAAGTCGTTTACCAAGTTATTTGGCAAGGAAGTCATAGTGATACATCGCCCTGCTCAAAAACAGCATAGAACACCACGAATACGCCATGCTGACCAAACCTTTGACCGATGCGATGACCGACACCAGCGGCCTCATCAAGTCCTGGGCGCCCCTGCAAAGAGGCAGCGAAGAATACGATTCGGGCAAAGTAACCTACGAATATCTGGCCCTGGCGCCCCTCCTGAAAGAGGTACCCAACCCGGTAGTGCAGGATTATAGTATCGACGGCGCTACCACACACGCCGTACACTCTACTGCCGTTATCGAAGCGCCTATGGATATGGTATTCGGCGTATTGGCCGACCTGCCCTGGCGCGCCAAATGGGTGGTTGGGCTAGAAGCCGGCGTGGAACATATCAACCACAAAATCATCCAGGAAGGCTCTGAGCATCGTTGCATTTCCGGTGGGCCTATATTGATCACCCACGATTATAAACACGCCGAAGACGTGATCGCTTTTACCGAAACCAATACCAAAAAAACGGCATGTACGGTATATACGCTGAGAAAGTTGTCAGCCGACACCACCGAGTTAGAAGCTGACTATTTTATGAAAGATAATTTCCTCAAAAGGCTGTTTTTTAACTTATTTAAAAAAAATAAGACAAAGAAATATTACCGGCAAACCTGGCAAAATCTCAACAGTTATTGCCAATTACTGCTGGTGGAAGGGAAGGCGCATCCGTTTTCGGTGATGACGTAATTTGATGTGCTGATGTGCTGATGTGCTAATTTGCTGATGTGCTTATTTTAATTATCAGCACATCAGCACATCAGCAAATTAGCAAATTATCTAGTCATTAACCACAACTTTATAGCTTTCAACCTGATTGCCATGCCCCGCTTGCAATACATACATACCATGGGGCAAATGGGTAGTATCCATCTGCCGGTAGCCCTTCGCCTGCCTCAACAGCCGTAGCAACTTGTTGTCCGAATGCATTAAGCAGGCGTAGTTGAGCGCCTTCAGTAGTATAAATTTGCAGAATACCTGATACCGGATTGGGGAAATAATGGATATCACCGCTTGCAGTTTGGTTCATAAACACACTTTCCAGGTTGCTAAAACTGACATCGCCATTATAGTCGGTCTGACGCAGGCGGTAATAGGAGTGCCCTTTCAGCGGGTTTTCGTCGGTCAGCGCGTAATCGAGGGGGATTGTACTGTTGCCGGCGCCCGGCACCTGTGCTATTGCTTCAAATTGGCGGCCGTCTTTGCTGCGTTCTATTGTAAAATAAGCATTGTCGGTTTCGGTGGCCGTAGCCCATTCCAATAGGACTTTTTCTCCATCGGGGCGCGCAGTGAAGGTAAGCAGTTCGATGGGCAGGGGGTTTTCAGGTAAGGCCGTGTTGGAAGCCAGCGTGAGGTAAAATGGGCGGCCCCATTACTAATGCGCCGGAGGTAGAGATGGTGCCGCTCGTGGGCGTGCCCGTCCATGCGCCGTTGCCCAGGTCAGCCCATTGTATGCCGTTCCACTGTACTACTCTCAGATCAATGGGGTTGGTCACGCCGCCGCTGCGGTAGTCCCAGCTCAATGTAATGACCAGCGGCGACAACCCGCCGGCGATACCCCAGTATTCTTTCACGCTTACGTGGTCAATATTAAGGCCTGTATTAGCAGGTGGATAACCTCCTACTAAAGGATTTTGTTTGAAATATTGTGCGACATAAGTGTCCGTTATATTGAGCGGCGCTGAAATACTGAGCGGCGCGTAATAGCCATTGTCGCCAATAGGAAAAGTAAAGGCGTCG
>JADKAE010000035.1 GCA_016715405.1 Saprospiraceae bacterium
CAGCGCGATTCGGTTGTAAAAATACTGGCACTAGAAGCCGCTCCGCTCAAATACAACAGAGGGGTAGATGTCGGTTGGTCGATTCCGAAGAACTGGCAAAGTGAACGGCTATGAGGTATATCGCAACATGAGCAGCCTGGAATCCAATATATCGGGTAATAATCAGTTTGTCACGGATCTCAATGGCACTGACGGCATTGAATACGATTATTTCAACCGCGCATATTGGGATCAGCCGGAAGAAAAATATTTTCACCTGTACAGATCACCCAAGGAACCTTCCCCAGCCTTCAACCAGTGGAAAAGCTCAGCGCTACCGCAGCTTATAATGGTAATTCCAATTCCGTTATCATTAATTGGACGCATTGCACGGGTGATGTAAGCCTTTATACTGTAACCAGAAACGAGGAAGTGATCGGCGTAGTCAACGCCGGAGATGAACTCAGCTTTGAGGACAACACCGGCAAACCCAGCCAGCAATACGTTTATTCCGTACGCGCAGTTTTGCAGCAAGGTGTTAACCTGATGCTTTCTGCGCCCAGATCAGTTACAATCATATATCCCAAAGTGGCCAAACCACTTATCAATTTAACTTCATTACCTGATAGCAACGCTGTAGTGGTTACCTGGTCTTATAAAGGGCCTTACGTAGACGGTTACAGGATTTACAGGGATGATAACCTTATTGCTACTGTTGGAAAAGACGTACTGGAGTATTTCGACATCGACGGTATTCCCGAAAGCCTGCACGAATATCAGGTAGTAGCACTACTCGACAGAATGGGCATGACCTTCCAGTCGGAAGGCGCGACAAAAATAATTATGTACCCCAAAATCCGGATTGTTATAAACGAGATGGCCCAGATAAATAATGATTTGGGTAATGTCGACCTTATGTTCAACTATTATGCCCGGGGAGTCGACAAATTTGAAGTAGGCTACCGGGTAATGGTAGGTTCTTTGGACACTACCATCATGTTAACCCTTAATTATTCCCAGCTCGAAAACCACAAAATGACCTTCCGCGATGAGTTGGCCTTGCCTGGGGTCATGGTACAATACCGAATAGCCGCTGTATCGGTACGCGACAACGTAGAATATCGCTCCGATGATGTTGTTGTTACGGTGCCCTCATATCCCCGTCCGCCGCAGCCTACTGCATTTACAGCTACCGACGGTAGTTTTGAAAACCGGGTAGAAATGGATTGGGCATTGCCTTTTGACGCTAATATCGACGGATTTGTCGTCATCAGAATGACAACCTCCGGCACCGACGGCAGTATTGTTCCGGCTGCGAATATTGCCAACCTCGTTGCGATTGGTTCACCCGACGCATATGGAACGACCGATCTGGCTTACTTTATAGTAGAACGAGGCAAGCGTACTTTTGCAGATATCTTTAGCGAAATCGGAGACAACCCCTCTGCCAATTACCAATATATTGTAGCTTCTTTCAACGATGCTTACAGCAGTCGTTACTACTCGGATGGCCTCACGAATAACGGGTATGCCGGTATTCAGCGGGAGACCTACAACCGGTTTAATTCCAGTTTGCCAATGCCTCCTTTGGATGGTCAGTTGCTTTAGACGGGAACAACGCCGTCGTAGGAGCGCCGTTACATACAATTGCGGGAGGAACGGGTCTTGCCGCTATCTTCCAAAAAACCGGAGATACCTGGGCAGTGAGATCTACTTATGGATCCTGCTGCGATATTGGCGAATTCGGCAACGATGTCGATGTTTTCGGCAATCTGGTTGCCATCGGTTCGCCCGGAGCATACGGCGTTACCGATGCAGGTCGTATGGACTTGTTTGAATTTGACTTCTCTACGGGCGCCACACTCGATAATGACGCAATAAATGGCGGTGTTAACTTCGAACGCTTTGGCAGCGAAGTGGCCATCAACAATAATTACGCCTACGGCGTGCAAAAACAGCCGTTTATACGATGAAGAGGACGGGTACTACCTGGGCTGTCATTGATGGAGACGCGGTGGGAGGTAATACGATGGGCTACGTAGCGCTTGCTGCTTCAGATACTTACATCGTAGCAGGCGGCGCATCCGACTTAGTGGATACCCGTGGTTTTATCCACATGTACAAAAGAACCGGAGACGTAGTGTCTTACGGCGCCGGCGGCGCCACCGGTACAACTGAGATCAAGGGAGAACAGGTAGGCGACAACTTTGGCGTGTCAGTGGATCTTACCAATGAGTACTTGGCTGTTGGCGCCGATGGCAAAGGCCCTGGCGCGGTTTATATATACCGCAATAACAACGGCGTATGGGAGCAGTCTCAATTTATACCCGAACCGCCACTGCCCAACAACTCGATGGATGACCGGTTTGGCCGATCAGTAGCTATTAGCGGCGACTATCTGGTAGTTGGCGCACCCAACCATGCCGTAGGCAACGTGGGTGGCTCCCAGGGTCTTGCATTTGTCTTCAAACGAAGTGGAACTACATTCGATTACGTCGACTTTGTCAATATTCCGGAAGGACTGGGCATCTTCAACGACGACTTCGGCTATTCCGTAGACGTGACGTCCACGGATATATTAGTAGGCGCTCCATACCACGGCTCAACCGGTGCCGTGTGGTTCTACAGTACGAACCTCATTGAGGCCTGGCATATGAAAATGAATAACATCCAGGCTTCTGACGGAACATTCCCTAATAAGACCAGGGTTTCCTGGGAGTTTACCGGTAATCGCGACTATATTTCAGGTTTTACTGTCTATCGCGACGACGTGAAAATCGCCACAGCTAATCCAAGTGACAGTTTTGTGGACGATGTGGACGGCGTACCCGGCAGAGAATATGTGTATACGGTTAAAGTGTTGGTTGATAACGAAGAATCGCTGGGCAAATCAGATGCCGGTTATCGGCGGGGCGCCGGCGTTTTCGAAGGCGATGTCTTCACAGTTGTGGGCAGCGCCCCCGTACCTGGCGTAACGATCACAGCTACCAGCATCGTCGACGGAGAAAGGTATGAATACGTTGGGACCACTAACAACAACGGCCATTTCTATATCAGCGGCGTTTATTTTGGTACGGAAGTCGCCAATTACACCTTAACTGCTTCTTACGATGACCACGACTTTGTCACCAATCCGATCAATGTGGATATTTCGCCGGAAAACCCGGTAAAATCAAATCTGTTCTTTTTTGATCGTACAGCCTATATCATTTCTGGTTATGTAAGGTTAAAGGATGTAATCTGTGGTATTGACAGCGTACAAGTTCGGGCGATTTCAACATTTGATAATAGCCAAACTTCAGAGGTTTCGGGTTACACGGACGAAGATGGTTTTTATAGCCTGGTGGTCAAACCCAGCGAACCAGGCCTGATGGAAATCAGGGTGGAGATCAGTTCTTTCCATGTAGAAGGAAATGCTTCATTTGGACAAACGAACGCTCAGGTTGACACCATCCAGCATCTATTTGTTGCAGATGCGCCTACTGTCTTTACGTCGTTTGCCAGCTTCCCTCAAATACATTTATCAATTTCAACGACACGCTTACCTATGAAGTTGAAATGTTTGTCACTACGGTCTGTGGTGGCCCTGCTGCTTCAGCCAACTTTAAAATAGAGGCGAGCACGCGCGACGGCTGTTATCAAAAAATATTTACGACCGACATAACAGCTAAAGTAAAAGCTAAACTGCCTCCACTTGACGATATTATTATTACGATGAAAGATGTAACGCCCGCCATCGTGCAAAACATCCTCATCGTCGATTATCTGCGTTACAGACCCAATACGCTGGATCTGAAAACTATTCATGCAGATAATTACAGGATGAACTTTACGGAGGAAGAACTTGATTCAGCTACCTTGCAGCGCATGGTTTATCACAAACCGCCTGCCATCAGCCTGCAAGGGGGATCAGCATATCTATGCGACGACCCGGCTAATCCTGCTATTATTCAGCAAGGTCAGGCATACTCGTTGCAATTTGCCGTAGAAGAACTTCACGGCATCGATATCTGTAGCGTTGATGAAGGATATCTGATCATTAACAACTCAGCAGCCATAAATAATAGGGATACACTGTACTACGATCCCGATCGAGGCGCCTTCCAACCGCACACCTTTGTTGCAGGTTCACCTAACCTGGTCTTCCCATTCCGCAAAGGGGTCGATATAAAATACTACTCTGCTATCGGCGATTTCCTCGGGGAGATCGTTATCCCGATCATCGTTACCGGAGCAGCTCAGCTACCTGGGAGTGATGTCATCGTTGACCCACGCGACAATGGCCGTGTGCAGTATCCGCTCTACATCCTGCGCGACCCTATGGGCGACGGAAGTACCAGTTCCCTTGAAGAGGGAACAACGATCAAGAAAAGCCTGACCACGGTTTCTAATTTTAAGGGACTTGGCGGACTTTCACTCGATTTGAAATTCTCTATTTTCACAGTTGGCTTCTGGACACAGACCGATATCCTCGCCGGCGGCGGCTTTACCGACAACAGCACTTACGAGATAACGACTACTGTTCAACGAAATATCTCCACTTCCAGTACCTCCGACTTCGTCGGCCCAGACGCTGACGTTCTGGTAGGCTTGGGTATAGCTATGCAGTTGGGTATTGGCGAGGTCTTAGAATACGATGCCGACAGTTGCAAGATGGACAAGAGCAGGCAGTTTTCTATTTCTCCTGAAAAAATAAAAACCGACTGGTTGTATACGGTTGGTCAGATCAAACAGTTTATCAAAGAAAAAGTAGCGCTAAAAGATTCCATTGCCGCCGGCTCAGCAACTCTTATTATTAACAATGAGGTGTTGACAAAAGCGCAGGCGCTCGATCAACTTAGTACGGAAATTTTCAACTGGGAGGAAATTCTGAGATACCATAGTGTGAAATCGCTACCACATTATATGCTCTGTACAGAAACGCCTTCCAGGCAAACGGTTCCGATCACTATTTCGAGTACGGCCAAAGCAAAAATCAGACAACTCACATCCGGCTTCTGTTCTCAGATCGGTGTTTATGTCACACAAGACAGTTTTGTTTTGAATGATAATATACTATGGACCAGCGACCTTGTGCAGAAGTACGAAAGTGCGGTAAAAGCTACTGACGATTTCTTTAATGTGATTGATAACCTCGGTGATGTTTCGCCATCCGACCTGCAAAGTGTTATTAATAATTATATTAGCCCTGACTTCAGCGGCGCTACCGGAGAAGTTGAAAACACTACATTCTCAGCAGGTGTCGATATTTCAAAAAGTACAACGGTAACGAAGACCCGTACCAGCACTTTCGAACAAAGAGGATACTTCAATCTGGATGCAAAACTTGGGGTTTATCTTGCAGCCAGAACCTCAGGGGGTTTTGGTTTGATCACAGAAATCAACGCAGCTGAAAACAAGGCTGGTTTGGCCATCAAACTGGAATACGAATGGGGTCAAAATAGAGAAACGACTACAGAAACGACGGTTACTTCCAGCTATACCCTCAGCGACAACGACCCGGGTGATCAATTTAGCGTAACAGCTGTCAAGTCACGCGATCCAGGCCATTCGCCCTACTTCCAGTTGTTCGGCGGCCGAAGCAGCTGTCCGCCGGAACCGGGTACAATCTACCGCGACCAATTTGATATCTCATTGATAGACCTGGAAACACAGGCTACTTTTGACGAGCAAACCCTGGTTAATCTGGATCCCGACGATTTGGCTACTTTCTGGGTGCAACTCAACAACGGCAACCCATTTAATGAACAACGCGACTTTTACGTATACCTCGACGGCGCCAGCAATGCCAATGGTGGCGTTATACAGTTGAACGGCGTGTATTTGGGCTCCAGCAACCAGGATGGCGGTGCAAGTATCACCTTCGTCAATCCTGATCAGCCCCTGATTCTTCCATTGACATTGTACCGCAGCCCGGCTTACTACGAATATGAGAATATCAATATTCTTTTAAGGCCTTCGTGTACTGATAATGACCTGTTCTTGCTCGGTACCAGGGATACGGTGACGATCAATGCCTTCTTTGCTCACCCATGCAGCGATATTACTATTGCTTCACCGGGAGATGATTGGGTTATCAGCCGACGCAATCCTTTCGATCCGCAGAGCAGGGAAAATCTGATTATCGAATTGAGAGATTACGACAGTAGTAACCCGCTTCTTCAGGAAATCTTCCTCGAGTACCGCCCCATCGGCGGAGGATCGGGTTGGAACCGCATTCCTACCCTGGAATTAGATCCCAACTACGTGGTAATTACCGATTCTTTAGCCAATTACGATGCCGCTAATTTTGGTCCGACCGACTACCCGCGATTCTTCTTTGTGTGGGATATTACAGAATTGTACGACAGGTATCCCGACGGCATTTACGAAATCAGGGCAGTAGCCTCTTGCGGCGCTACCGGTTTGATTTTCTCCAATGCCATCAGGGGGCAGATCCAACGCAATGCAGGCGGCGTCTTCGCCATTACTCAACCTGCCGATGGTATCTGGCAGCGCGGTGATGAGATCAGTATTCGCGTTAACAAAGAGATCAATTGTGCGAGGCTGAACGAAATGACCTTCGAAGTATTTGACCTCACTACACAAATGCCGGTGCCGGGTACGGTTGCCTGCTTCTATGACAACAATACTTTGATTTTCCAGCCCACTGATATTTCGCTGCACGACGTCCACATTCTGCGTGCAACCGTTTATGACCTTATCGATGAGACTGGAAACCACTACTTCCTGGATACTTTAGTATGGGATTTCAAAGTAATCTACAGGGATATCTATGTAGGTCTCGACGAGTTGAATATTACCGTATATCAGGGAACAATCAACAACCTGGGGACTACGCTTTATAGCAACCAGGGGGTTGGCGCATTGCAATACGAAACCGAATTTGTAGGCGCTTATCCATGGCTGATGGCATTGCCCGCTACCGGCGTAGTGCCTGCTACAGGCGGACTGCCTATCAATTTTAAGATTAATTCCAACAACCTGCCGCTGGGCGATACAACTGCAACTGTTCTTGTGCGTTCGCTTGAACTCAACGGTGGAGTGGATACGATCCGGATCAATGTAAAAGTATTGGCTAAACCGCCATATTGGGTGTTTGATCCCAACCAGTATTCGTCTACAATGACGGTATACGCCAATTTTGCTCTTTACAGATGCACCTAATGTTATTTCACAAGATACAATGGACATCATCAGCGCTTGATTGGTAATTTTCCGAGGCGTGGCGCGTATCAATAAAACCTCCAATAACAGGTACCTGGTTAATATGTCGGTATATGGCGACGTGGGCGACAACGGAAAACATGTTACCTTCCGCGTCTGGGATGCCAACGAAGGTAAAGAATACGATGCCTTCCCCTCTTCTGTTGATTCCGTATTCTTCAGTCAGAATGCAATCGTAGGTACTATCATCGCACCGGAATTATTACTGATCGAGAAGGACATCCACGTCGCACGGTATATTCCGCTCAACGGCGACGGCAGGTGGACCTGGTTCTCGCTCAACAGCGAGGAAGACGCTATGAATGTCAACAGTATTCTGCGCGCGATCAAAGATCCGCGCAATGGCGACGTCATCAAAACCGACGTCACTTCTGCCGGTTACCTGGATAGCGTAGGCTGGATCAGCCTCAACGGACTCAGCTTAATGACGGTCGAAAACGGCTACCTCATCTATTTGAATGGCCCTGATGATACTTTGCGTATTACCGGCGCCAATGCTACCTACAACGTTATTCCATTAGCTTCAGGATGGAACCTGGTAGGATATCCGCTACAATCGAAAGAACCCATCAACTCGGTGCTGAATATAAGCTCGGTATCCGATGGTGACTTTATCAAAACGGTAGCTCAAGATCCTACTCACCCCGGTCTTTCACCTAACATGCAGGCCCAGTACTTTGGCGGCTCATGGATTACCGGCGGCGGTTCGGGTATGGAACTCATGCGGCCTAACTTTGCCTACCAGATTCGGGTGGCTAACAGCGGCATCTTGTTCTACCCCGGCGCAACTATCCCGCTTGTGGAATACGAAGACGGTTCGAGTGATATTCAAAGCCTGTCTGCCGATTGCGACCCGAATGATCCGGCTACCTGGATGGTCGTGCCTGGAGAGTTTGCCAACAACATGATCGTTACCGGTCTGCTGGAAATCGATGGCAATTTGTCTGCCGATCCCAACGACAAGGTAGCTGCTTTTGTCAACGGCCAGTGCCGAGGTGTATCTCCGCTCTATTACGTGGAAGTACTCGACAAATACTTCGTCACGCTGTTCATCTACGGCAATTCTTCCGGTGAACAAGTAGAGATCAGGTTGTACGACGCCAGCGACGACCGCTTGTATTTCAACATCGAAAACTTCACCTTCCAGAGCAACGGTCTGGTGGGCAACTTTGGAGCGCCATATACTTTCCGCAACAAGCAATTCTCTGCCAGCTACCAACTCGAACACGTAGCGTGTGAAGAGGACGCTTCCGGATTGGCGCAGGTGACCATGGTGGATGGTCTTAGAGCCTCCTTACCAGTACCTCTGGAGCAACGGAGAGATGGGTGAAACCGCTCCCGGCTTGAACACAGCTTCCTACACGGTTACCATCACCGGATCGGAAGGTCAGTGGTTCGTCGACACCGTTCAGATAGAAATACTTGACGACTTGTTGGCTACGCCTCAAATTGTCAACGTCAACCAGGATGTGACCTGCCTTTATGACGACGTAAGCCTGCAGGCTATTTCAGCCCTGAGCAAAGCATCGTACATATGGTTTGACGAAGACGGCGATGTGCTGGCTGAAGCGCCGAACCTTACCCTTTCGCAAGTTGAAAGCGATCAAACGGTATTCGTACGCACAGCATATCACAATTGCTACTCTGAGCAGGCTGCCTACTTCATCGACGTACACGCGCCGGATGCCGGCTTCGAAGCCGATCAGACTAATGTGTTGGCAGGCGATACGATACACTTCCAGGCAAGCGCTGAAAACGCCCAATACACCTGGCATTTTGGCGACGGCAGTCAAAGCGATTTGTCGGCTCCCGCTCATGTGTACCAGACCGCGGGCATGTACTCCGTCACCTTGGAAGTTCGCGACAGCAACGGCTGCACGAACAGTCTGATGCGCCCCAACCTCGTACACGTGGAATTGTCTACCGCTTCATCTGAACCCGGCATGCCGAAGATGGAATTGCAGGCGCATCCCAATCCGTTTGCAGGAATGCTCAACGTGACGATACAAGCGCCCGTCGATGGGAAATACTCGCTGCGATTACTGGACAATCAGGGCAAAACGCTATGGCGCCGCCAGGTTGACCTTACCGCAGGCAAAACGGATATTCCGCTCACCGAAAACGAACTATCTATTGCACCCGGCAGCTACTTCATGCAGCTCAATGCAGTAGGCAAGGAAGAAGAACGAATTGTCATACCATTGATAAAAGTTCCGAGACCCTAAATAAAAGCCAGGCCCAGGAAAACCTCTTGGGCCTGGCTCCCAAAGAAATACACACCATTTCAGCCATTGGCACACCAACAAAAGATATGGGAGATGCAACCTAAAATAGCACTATTGATTGCCTTCTTGTTTTCAACGGCGCTCACAGCGACCTTTGCCGACAATATCGCCAACCCGCAGGATACGACTACCTGGGCAGTTACTCCTGCGTCGTATAGCGACAACATGGTGATCACTGCGGTGATAGAAATAGAAGGAATAGAATCCCGAAATGCCGCCGATATGATATCCGCTTTCGTGGGTGGTACGGATTGCAGGGGCGTAACTCATGCGACCTACGTGCCCGCTATTGACCGCTATATTGTGAGTATGTTGGTGTACGCCAATACAACCGGGGAAACCATCAATTTCTTCGTGTATAGCGCTGATGCGGATAGGATATTGCCCGCGATCACCACCTATGTCTTTGACCCGTCTGCTCCAACGGGAAGTTTGGCTTTTCCGGATACGATCAAGACCGTTAGGTTGGAATTGGGTTTAACTAAAACCGACGTTTTGTGCACGGCAGATTCAACCGGTTCGGTGAGTCTAAACGTTACCGGTGGGCAACCCCCGTACATCTATGATTGGAGTACGGGCGATACTACAGCTACCGTTACGGGGCTTGGTTTTGGCACGTATTATTTTACGGTTACCGATAGCGACGGCTTTTTCAAATCTGACAGCGTGGCTATCCTCAATCTCAACAAAACGATCTCTCCGCCAACCGTAGCCGCGGTACCATCCAGCACGGTTTGTACCGGATCTAACGTATACACCTTCGCCTTTTCATCAGAACCCCTATCCCCTAGTTACGAATGGTACAATATATTTGACAGTCTCATTTTTGTGGGTGATTTGCTGTTATTACCCCAAATTGCCGGGCCTACACAAGTGTACGCCATCACCAACGTACACAACTGCTTGTCAGCCCCCACATCAATAAGTATTAATGCTTTGCCTTCGCCCGATGCAACTTTTGCACTCAACCTCAATACGCCTGCCATACAGGATACGGTAGTTTTTGTGCCCAATAGCATCGTGCCGGCGAATACGTATAACTGGACCTTTGGCGACGGCGACACTGCCACCGGGCCCAACGCCAAACACGTGTATACCAACGAAGGTATATACCTGGTGACGCTTACTGTTACAACTCCCCTCGGTTGTTCCGCCACCTATTCACAGGCGGTGGCTGTCAATGACGGCGCCATCGATGTGTTGTTGGATGTTGTTCCTGCTTTTTGCGGCGGCTCGTCCACCGGATCGGCATCGGCACAAGCCATCAATGGAAGCCCTCCTTACCAATATCTATGGAGCAACGGCGCAACCACCAACTCGGTCAATAATTTACAACCAGGCACATATAGCCTGACCGTAATAGATGCGAACGGCGTTTCGCGCGTGGTAGAAGTGATCATCAGCACGAGTGCAAACGGTCTTACCCCGCCATTGGTCTTACCCAACCTGGGACAACCCGTATGTCCGGGCGAAGGCTTCTGGGTAGTAGCCGCATCAGGCAATCCCAACGCCCAATATTACTGGTTTACTGCCGCTGTAGGCGGTACATTGGTCTTCATCGGCGACCAGTTATTCGTCAATGAAGCCCAGCAAGGCCTTAGCCTCTTTGTAGAAAGCCGCCAGGGCACTTGTATCTCCACCCGCACCCCCGTGGTGGTACCTGCCAACAACTTTGACGCCAGGTTTGAAGCTTCGCTTTATGAGGCACAACCCAACCAGACGATTAACTTTAGTGTCAATACGCCTTTGGCAGGTTATCAGTATCAATGGGAATTTGGCAACGGCGATGTGGGCACCGGCACTTCTATTAACTACAACTATCCGCTACCCGGTATTTATATCGTAAGGCTTAAGGTTACTTCGCCCCAGGGCTGCTCGGTCAGTGAAGAACGGCTCGTTACTATCCTGAGCGAATTGCAGGTTATCCTCCAGGTTACCCGGCCGGAATGCCCCAACCTGAATACCGGTATGATCATCAGCCAGGTGCTCGATGGCACGCCTCCTTTCTCCTACCAGTGGAGCAACGGCCTGACAACACCTAACCTGACTAACCTGGCCGCAGGGCAATATACACTGACGGTTACTGACGCTACCGGCCAGCGCGCTACCGTAACTACCAACTTAGCCGCATTGGTATACACCCTGCAACCGCCCAGTTTCTCAATAAATGGATCACAACCCGTTTGTAAAGGCGATAACGTATGGGTTACTGCATATTCTAACCAATCGGGTGTAGAATTTTACTGGTATGGCAGTGCAGGCGGCAACGATTTGCTTTTTGTAGGCAATCCGCTGGTTATTTATGACATTCAAAGCAACAAACAGTTCTGGGTGGAAACCCGGTATGCCGGTTGTTTAACGTCAACCCGCCTGGGCGTCACGGTGAATGTAACCGCACCCAATGCCTCCTTCCAGTTATCTACGACCAGTGTTGCCCCCGGCCAATTGTTGAGCGCTTTTAATATTACGGTGATTCCAGGTTATACTTATTTCTGGAATTTCGGAAACGGCACTACGGCTACTATTAACTCCGCTAATTACAGTTTTTCATACAGCTTGCCCGGTTTATACGAGTTTTCAATCACGGTAACGGCGCCCAACGGCTGTAGCGATACCCGCAAGCAGTATATATATGTGTATACGCCTGTAGTAGATCCTCCCGACGACACCGGTGGCGCCTCGCTAAGCGTCGTATTTGACGTAACCTCAGCGCAATGCGCATTGCAGTCGAACGGCAGCATACAGGCTTCTGTGATCAACGGTACGCCCCCGTTTAGCTACAACTGGAGCAATGGAGATAATACTTCTGCCATCAGTGGCTTGAGCCCGGGCATATATATTTTAACGGTTACCGACTCGGAAGGACAATCTGTAATAGCTTCCGCACAAGTCTTTAACCAATTAGGAACGCTGGTTCCTCCTATTGTCACCATCAACGGCGGCTACGATATCTGCCAGGGCGATGATATCTGGCTGGCGGCAGCATCTCCTTCAGGGCCTGCCTCTTTTTACTGGTATAATGAATCCACCAGCGGTCAGCTTATTAACGTGGGTGGTACGCTATTCCTCAGCGATGTGCAGATTCAGGATACTTTCTACGTAGAAGCCCGCATCGATGGGTGCGCAGTGAGCAACCGCTCGATGGTAATCGTCAAACCGGCCACACTGTTTACTGAATTTACCGCGAGCCCCCAGGTGATTCCGGAAGGAGGCAGTATTTTGTTTGAAACAGATACTATTGTTGCCGGTCATTCCTACAATTGGGTATTCGGCGACGGCGCCACGGCTATCGGTTCGCAGGTGTCTCACACGTATTTGCACCAAGGCACGTACGAAGTCACACTCATTGTAGTCAACCAGGATAGCTGTACTGCAGAGCGCAAACTCTTTATCAATGTATATCCGGTGCCCAACTCGGCGCCTGTATTATTGCTCAATACGACCCAAAACGTGCAATGCCCCGATGACGCATCCGGAAGCATAAGCGCCTCCGTATTTGGCGGCACACCTCCGTATAGCTACTTGTGGAGCAACGGCGCCGTTACCAGCCAGCTCATCGGTTTATTGCCCGGCCAGTATAACCTGACGGTAACGGATGCCCTTGGACAAACGGCTACCGGTTCGGCAGATGTGCTTAGCCAGTACCCCAACCTGGCAGCACCTCAAGTAGTGCTTAACAACAACCAAAATATTTGCCTCGGTGGCGATGCCTGGGTAGCTGCCAATGCGGTCTATCCCAATGCCACTTATTACTGGTACGACGCCCAGGTGGGTGGTAACCTGATCTATGTAGGCAATCCCATGCCTGTAAATAATATACAAACCGACCTGCTTTATTTCGCCGAAACCCGTATCGGCGCATGCGTTTCTTCTTCCAGGACGCCCGTCTCTATCGACCTGACAGAAGTTAATGGTGACTTTACGGCTTCTGCAATCGTTGCACCCATAGGTACGCCCATCCTGTTTACTGCACTGGAGAATAATCCTCAGGCAACTTTCAGTTGGGATTTTGCCAATGGTTCAACCGGCAACATTGGCTCCTTATCGCATACCTTCGACATCCCCGGGTTGTACGAGGTAAAACTTACCGTGAACCTTCCCGGCGGTTGCCAGGCTACGAGCAGCCAGTGGATCAAAATTACGCTGGGCAACAACGACCTGGCTGTAGCTATTCAACGCTCGGATGCCACTTGTGCAGGCGATAGCGACGGCAGCATCGCCCTTACGATAAGCGGCGGCACATCGCCTTACGACGTTCAGTGGGGCGATGGCGCAACGGGTACGACGCGTACAGGCTTAACGCCCGGCATCTACTCCGTGGCGATCACCGATGCGCTTGGCGCCACGCTTATTGAAAACATAAACGTGGGTAGCCAAACCCAGCTCATAGACTTGCCCACCGTTACGGTTAACGGCGGCCTGCCGCTGTGTGCGGGTGAACCATTCCTTTCCGTAGCAGCCAACAACATCTCCAACCCGGAATATCGCTGGTACGATGCCCCGGTAGACGGAAACCTGGTTTTTGCCGGTCCCTCCTTCCCTATCGCCGGGCTTTTCCAAAACGACACCTTATATGTAGAAGCTTTCTACAATGGGTGTTTCTCATCGGGTCGCACGCAGGTAAATCTGGAAGCTGAAAATGTCAGCGCCCTCTTTACCGCATCAACCACTATCATTCAACTGGGCAGCTCCGTCGATCTCGACCCCAATACGGTTTCGGCAAACAACACCTACGAATGGGATTTCGGCGATGGTCTGGGCTCAACAAATGCGAATACCAGCCACACGTATAATGCCCCCGGCACCTACCTGATCACCCTGAAAGTAACAGGCCCCAACGGCTGCGTAATTAGCCGCAGCCTCTCGGTGGAAGTGATCAACAACCAGCAAATGGCCTTATCGCTTCAGGTAACCGACAACCCCTGTCCCGAAAGCACAGAAGGCGCCATTACGGCCCAAATTGTAAACGGCTCAGCGCCATTTACATACAACTGGAGCAACGGCCAAAGCGGAAGTAGCATTACAGGTTTACCTGTGGGTAACTACTCGGTGACCGTAACCGATTCGCAGGGCGCTACTGTGGTTCAGCAAGCAGAAATCAGCAATACCACGGGACTAAGCTTTATCTCTGCCCCCGCAGTATTCCTCAACGGCGCGAACTTAGTGTGCCCGGGCAGCAGCGTCAGCTTGTTTGCGATGACCAACCAGGCAGGTATTCCGACATACAACTGGTACGACGCACCACAAGGCGGTAACCTGCTCAATATTGGCGCGGTATACAACACCTTTGGGCCGCTGTCCAACGAAACTTTCTACGTACAAACGAACTACAACGGATGCCTATCCGACACCCGTACGCCATTTAACCTGATGGTGGACAATCCAAACCAGGGCTTCGTGGCGTCTACTCAATTTATTTTTGAAAATGAGGAAGTCATACTGACTCCAAACCTGCAAAATGCAGGCAACATTTACGAGTGGACCTTCGGCGATGGCACCAGCTCATCGGATATGCAACCCAACCACACGTATACTTATCCCGATCTTTTTGACGTATCTCTCACGGTTACCAGCCCCAACGGCTGTATGGTTACCACCCAGGAGCCCGACTTTATCAATGTGATTTCGTCTACTCAGCTCACCCTGATTCTCGACATGGAACCCGTGACTTGCGAAGGCGCAGGCAACGGCAGTATCCAGGCATTGGTTTTCAACGGGTTGCCCCTTATACTTATCAATGGAGCAACGGGGCTACTACCTCCTCGCTGAGCCAGTTGAGCCCCGGTAATTACTCGCTCACGCTTAGCGATTCAGGCGGTTTGATAATGACTGCCCAAACACAGGTGACCACCATGCATCCGCTGCCCGCTACACCGGGCATCATCTGGGCAGGCCCATCTACGGTTTGCGCAGGCACAGATGTAGCCTTACAAGCCGGTTCTACCGTGCCTGTCGACAGTTTCTTGTGGTATAACCTGAATGGCGATCTGCTTCATGTGGGCAACGTACTTCTGCTGGATGATATGCAAACAGCCGGCAGCTTCTTCCTGGAAAGCCCTATACTACGTATGCCTGGAATTTTGGCGATGGCAATACTTCTCAGGCAGTAAGCCCGGTCTACAGTTATTCACAGGCAGGGCAATATACCATCAGCCTGACGGTTACTGATGCAAGCGGTTGTTCAGCGACTGCCACTATCAGCAATGCCGTACAAGTAGTCGAAGCCAATAGCCTGGCGGCTACGTTCTCCGTTGAAAATGTGCTTTGCAGCGCTGACCAGACCGGCGAAGCGACAATCCTTGTAAGCGGGGGCACGCCTCCCTACCAATACGATTGGAGCAATGGCGCCACAACAGCCCAGGCAAGCGCACTGTCAGCAGGTACGTACGGTGTGACGGTGACCGATGCGGTTAATAATATTTTCACGGCTTCCGTGCAAATAGAAAACCAAAACGCAACCATACCCGCGCCCAATATTGTGGTTAATGGCAACCTGCCGGCTTGTAAAGGAGAAACTGCCTTTATATTGGCCAATAGCAACGCCTATCCCGATGCCGACTTCCAATGGTATAGCGAACCGGCAGGCGGACAACCTTTGTATACCGGTATACTCTATTTGCTACCCAACCTGCAAAGCAACCAAACCCTGTTCTGCGAGGCGAATGTAAATGGATGTATCTCTACTCGCCAAACGGTGAGTGTAAGCGTACAAGCACCCAACACACAGTTCAGCTCCAACCCCAATACCGTTCCCATTCCCGAGGGTACAATGGTACAGTTCACTCCTGCCACCATGCTGCCCAACCACACCTATCACTGGGAATTTGGCGACAACGGCTGGAGCCAGACACAGCAACCTTATTATATTTACAACCTTCCCGGCAATTTTGACGTAAGTCTCACGGTTACCGACGAAGACGGATGTTCCGATACGCGGATGTATCCCGATTATGTAATTGTGTCAGCTTTGTCTAACTTTGGGCCTGACCCCGATGACGTGGAAGAACGCGAAAGGACCCTGGAAACGCAAGTGCCGATATTTACAGCCGGCGCCTTCCCCAATCCGTTCGTAGACGATTTCACTGTTGTGATAGAAAATGATACCGAGGGCGAGTTCCAACTTACGCTTACTGATTTAGCAGGGCGCAACGTAATTAATCAGACCATAACGCTCAATGCCGGTAAACATCAACTCCGTGTAGAAACCGGTTTATTGTCACTGCCCGCAGGCGTGTATTCCTTAGTAATTCGCCAGGGCGAAGCGTGGGGTAGTTTACAAATGATCAAAAACTAATCATGATGAATATCAAAACAGGCTTTTTCTTCGGCGCAGTAATCCTGATTTTCGCAGGACTCGGCTGCAAGCCTAACAAAGGCAACGATTTCATATTCGATGGCGATGCCCCCAGGGTATTCATCAACGGCAAGGACATCTTCCGCGATACTTTCAAGTATTCGCTCCAGGATTTGTATACCCTCGACTTTACGATTGACGACGATCAATCCAACCGCAAGTTGAGCATGTCACGCCTCGATAATGCCCTGGTGTATTACAACGGCAATGTGCTCAACAACGCGATCATCGATCTCAATGGTACTTCCTCTGGAGAATTGTCTTTTAAAGCATTCCAGCCGGGCTTCTTTTCTTTCTTCCTGACGGTTACCGATCCGGAAAACAAGAGCTCCACAGCGCTCATAGAAATGATCGCACTCGACAATCTTCTACCGGTAGCAGCACTTCAGGTTGCACAAACGAATGAGGTGGCGCCTTACCAGGTCAAAATCGATGCCTCAGCAAGCGTAGACTCTGATTCGCGCTGGGGGGGTACTATTGAAAAATACGAATACAACCTCGAAGGCTTTTACACCACTGAGTCTATCCGTGATAATATCGATTATATTTTCCCGGGACCGGGTACTTACCGCGTTCACGTGAGGGTTAAAGACAATGACGGCGCCTGGTCGCCGGTCATCACCAGAGAGATCGTAGTTAACTAAAAAAAGCGCCGTTGCAATGATCATATTGACATTGCGACGGCGCTATTCCATTCCTGTATCCCCTCGTTTCCAGAGCTGGTCTATGCTTTCAAGCTGTTCGAAGGTTACCTGTGCCAACAGGGTAGTCGTGTAACGGTGGTCGTTGACGCTAATCTTTTTGGCGAGCTCTTCATGGTCTTCATTCGCCAATAAATGCTCCTGTAAGGCCTCTATACTCCGCTTCAGGTTCAATTCCTTAAGCTGGTAGTCATCCGTAGTCATATGCAAGGCTATCGATTGGTAGATTACACCGAAATATTGCCGGATAAACTGCTCTGTTTTGCCGGCTGATTGAATCAATTCCTGTAAATCGCTCAAATCAATAGGTGAAATTCCGGCATCCATCTGTGTTTGTATACGGCCCAGAACGCGGTACAAGGCATTTTGCTCCAACTGCGCCTGCAAAGTTTTCCGGTTTGCAAGTTTCATCTCCAGACTATGAGCCAGGTCTCTCCAATGCTCGAGTTGGTGGATCAGGCTTAAAAACATGGCGTTGTTTTCCCGCTGGACAAATGTCGTGTCTGTTAATTCAAACCCTTTGTAATAGGTAATGATTTCATGGAGCTCCGTACTCGACAAATGGCGCAGCGAAAGCTCCAAGGGGAACCACAACGTATTGAAATACAAGGGAAAATCCTCCTTGTTGCATCGCTCTAAAATGGAAGGAATTTCGCGCCAATTTAGCGTCATAGGACAGGTAGCCAACGTCAAGGATCGTCCCTTTGCGCGTATAATCCGGACAAATGCCTCAAAATTCTCCATCACCCGCTCGTAATTGGCATTTACCCTGATTTGCTCGTAGGTCTCTTTCTCAAAAGAATCGATCGAGACGATTAATACCACGTTTAGCTTTTCGAGAATACGTTGGACTTTATTATTATAAACGGTCCCATTGGTAGTAATATGAACCAATGCATGCGGATTGCGTCTGATCATGGTTTCCATATCTCGTAATAGATGGGTATTAAAAACGGTTCTCCACCGTAAAATTTGGTTTCCCATGCATTTTCCAGGAACCGCTCCATCGATGCCACAAAAGCGGTATCGTAGTGTTCTTCCAGCGGCGGCAGGTTTTCCCTGTTTTTCGAATAGACGAAGAGAATTCGCCAAAACACATAGCGCATTCCAGGTTGCAGGTATTGCTCAACTCGAATTCCAGGCAACGCGGATAATTGACGGCTTCTTCTGCACGAGTTGCCGGGGATTTCCACCAGGAAGTAATATACTTTTTAAACTCCTGCCTGGCGATCCGGCCAATGGGGATGCCTTTGCCCGTCCCCCTAATCCATTCTATTGTTTTGCGAATTAAGACATCCCGCTCGAGTTTGAAATTTTGTTTCAGGTTCCTATTCTCCCGCTTGCCCGTCTGAATTTGTTTGAATTTATTGACCAGGCTCTCCAAAGGGGCGTCTGCGTATTTGTCGTATAATTTGGCGTGCAGGCCCGCAATATTTCCGGCTTCCAGCTGGTTGGCACAATAATTACAGCCGCCCGGCATATGGGTGTCTGACATCTCTTGCTGTAAACGCCTGGCATTATCGCTTTTCCACATCTCAAGGGGCAACTGGTCCGGGTATCTGCCCAATATTTGAGTTCTGTTGTAACAACAGGCGCTTACCTGGCCATCTCTACCAAAATATAAATTTTGATGCGGCGCATGGCACAGCTTTCTTTGCGCGTTGATTGGACGAGCGTCGTTATACTGCTTTAGGCGTGCGGCATCAAAATGATCTTGAGACATTGTTAGTTTTTTTTAAATCAATTAATCCAATCCTCCCCTACCCTTATTAATTCAGCGTTTTTGTTATTTATAAAAAAATAGAAAGAAATTTTTGTCTGAGTAAAATTTTAAATAAAAAAAGGTAAGTCACGCCCATTTAAACTGCCTAAACAACTCCCAGCACACAATACCCACACAAACGGCCACATTGATAGAATGCTTAGTCCCTACTTGCGGAATTTCGAGGCAAGCATGGCATTGTGGAAGCACTGCACTGGAGACTCCTTCTACTTCGTTGCCAAAGATAAGTGCGTAGCGAGTATCCGGCTCCACCTGAAAATCAGACAATGGAATGCTTTGGTCTACCTGCTCCACAGCCAAAACCTGATAACCCTCGTTTTTTAATTGCGCTACAAGCGCCGGCAGGTCTGCATGATGCGACCAGGCGACGGTTTCGGTAGAACCCAGCGCGGTTTTCAGAATTTCCCGGTGTGGAGGTATTGCGGTAATACCACAAAGGTAGATATGTTCAAGCGCGAAGGCATCGGCGGTGCGGAATGCAGAACCTACATTCAGCCCCGACCTTACATTATCCAACACCAGTGCAACGGGTGTTTTAGTCGATTGTTTGAACTCCTCAACCGAGAGTCGTTCCTAACTCATCCATGCGCAATTTCCTCATCAGACCGTGGTATTAGGCGGGGCGAATCGGGCCCATTAGAGAAAAAAAAAGTCGCACAGCAACTGTGCGACTCTACTAGCAATGATTATAATTCCACGAAGATAAAAAACAATGAATGTATTTTCAGTTAGCTGGGGTTTGATACCATGAAGTTAAGCCTCCCATGTTTACTAAACTTTCGGAAGTTTAGTAAACATGCACTTCCTTTTTGAAGCTTAACTTCATGGCGTTAAGTTGGGGTTTGCGATATGTTTAACGCTTGCGTCTTTCACATTAGTATGACATCAAGCATAAACCGTTCATTATTAGTGTTTAACTTTAAACTTTTGGCTTACAACGCCATCATTGGTATAAGCGCTAACCACATACAGGCCATCGGCCAGGTTACTTACATCGAGTTGGGTGCGATTAGATTGCGTGTCGAGTGCAAACACCTGCTGCCCCATCAAATTGTAAACTACCACGCGCGAGAATTCGCGGTTGCCATTGAGATGTACGTTCAACAAACCTTCTGTCGGATTGGGATAAACCTTCAGTTGGTCGCTAGACAATTCGGGTTGTTCGTTTTTGTTCAACCGGATATGTAGCACTTGCTCACCGATAGTAATGCCGAAATATTGGCCTCCGCTGGTCATTGCAGTAGACATGCCACCTCCGACGGGTACGCTGATTACGTCGTCATCGGTACGGAAGCCGTCGAGGTCGTCAGTAACGACAAACCTAAGCTCTCCGATCCTGCCATGGCCGCTTGCAGAAAGGCCGCTGGTGCGGGTAAAGCCGGTTTCCAGCAGGCCTTGCTGGTTATTCCTTTGCATGTACAACACCGGCGAATTATAAGAGAGCCAGCTGCTGACGCCATAGTCAGCTTCTACGCTTTCGGGAACGAAAAACATAGAATTGTATGAGAACGGGAAAGTAAAGCCGTAGATATCTTGAGCCGGCGTAGTGGAGGTGCCCAGTATCATGTCGAGGACCACCAGGTCGCCCGGATTGACAAACAGGTCGCCCACCAGCTGGATTTCGTAATCGTAGAAAGGCAATTGGACCGGCGTCAGCGAGTGTGTTTTGCCATAAAACATATTGATAGCTGCGGTATCAAGTGCCGTCCCAATGCTATCGCCATCGGCATCGAGGTGCTTCAGGTCAACAGGGCTCTGAATAAAAATATTATTCCAGTTATCGGCATATTGTCCGTACCAGTATGCCATGGTGGCATTCTGGCGTGGCGTACCGATTTCGCCCATATAGAGGCCCAGCGGAAGCAAGTCTTCCATATTTACTACGCCGTCGAAATTGGTATCGCCTGCCCACACGCAATCGCCGAAACACATGGGGCCGTCGCCGGCGCCTATGTTGAGAATTTCGAGTTCGACTTTTACGGATTGCTGGTACATGCAATCGCCTTCCGGGTTATTCGTACAGTAGGTAATTTCGAATTCATCTGCGCCTTCATCGACATCCTCGTTGGGGATATAGATCACAAGGTTATAGCCCACAATAGCTTGGTCGTAAATCGTAGTATCTACCTGTCCCGGCAGCACGATTACCTGCCCAAGATCGCCCTGGTTGACGATATTAAAATTAAAATCGAGAATAGGCACGTCGTATCCGATAATCAGCGGTGTGCGCTTAGGAGTAGACATATTGAATACCGCCGAGGAGGGCTGGTAGTTGCCCACAAATACATACACCGTAGCCATTTCTGGGTTGCCGGGGTTCATCGGCGGGCAGCTGATGTAAGTAAACTTGTCGACGCCCTGGAAACCTGCGGGCGGGGTATAAACCACATTGCCGTTGCCGTTGTGGGCAATCGAACCGTATTGGGGTTGGTTGACCGTCAGGCAGCTTGTAGACTGGAAATTGTCGTTTTCGAGTACGTTGAATTCTGCTTCCTCGTAGGAAGTGATATAAGCGTAATCGTCAAAAGCGAAAGTATTATTTTGTAGGTTGAGCACGTTGATCTCCACTACGGTTTGAGTGCCGTTATGGGTAAACAACAAGTAATCAAGTCCTACATAGTTTGCTGCGGGGGTATACACCGGTATATCTCCGGCAGCGTTATAGGCACCATGAGAAGGCCCTTGTGTAAGCGTATATACAGATGGTATTAACACCACCTGTTCCTGGTTCTTTTTGGTAAAAATACGCAATGTATCTGAAGTGCTGGCCGGCGTAGGTTCCATAACCGTGATGCTAACCGTACCGTTATCGCAGGTGCCTGCGCCGTCGCACACCACATAATTGAGGTAGGTGAGGCCGTGGAAACCGGCAGCCGGCGTAAACGTGAGCGTAGAAGCGCCCGGCGTATACGTAGCGGCCCCGCTGTTGACTACGGGGATAGCGGAAAGGATAAGCGTGCCGTTACTGCTAAAGTCGTTTGCCAGTACGGGTATTTGCACCGGAGTGTTCACGTTCGTCACGGCATAATCGCGTACGGCGTCGACTTGAGCGGGAAGCACGGTAATATGCAGATCGAGATAACTCCAGTTGGAGGGCGTGTTCCAAATCCACAAGCGCATGAAATCATCGCCGATGAAATCCGCATCGGGCGTATAGGTAATTGTATAATTGAACGGCGGAGATTGCACCCAGGAATAAGTGCCATGTTGCGGTGCGGTGACTAACGTAGGTACGTTCGGAGTTGAAACAAAAGCATGCGTCGCGGGTACATTCAGGTAAGTTTCCAGATCAATACTAACTACACTCTGTGCTTTACCCAGCAAAGGCACCAAAAAAACGGTAAATATGTACAGACACCTTCGTAAAGATACATTCATGGTTCGTGGATTTTTCATTGCTATGAAGTTGGCTGACGTACAGCTTCGTACGTCCCCGTGTTGTTTCCTCAAGTTTGTGAAAATAATATGGCCGCTGAAAAAAACTTCCCCCTTCAATTTACATAAAAAAACGACCAATATTTAAAGGCTTATTCGCCTACAATGTGAAAAAAAAGTTTTCGTTGTATCTTTGGAGTGATTTCAGGTTTTAATCATTGCTATAATTCAACTGCTAAGGTAAAAACTTTTTCCGAATGCGAAACAGTAAACTTTACTCAATTTTAGCACATTTCGACAAATACGAACAGAACCGTTTCCGGAAGTACATTTTGTCGCCCTACTTCAACAAAGACCAGACCCTGATTGACTTGTTCGAGCAGCTCATCGCCCATGTCAATGAGCGGTTAGACACGGAGGTGGACAAAGAAAAACTGTGGCGACATCTCAATATTGGCAAGCAATACGATGATGTGCGTTTCCGCAAATATTGCTCCGATCTGCTTAAACTCGTAGAGGGTTTTCTGGCTCAACACCACTATGAGCAAAATACCCTGCATCAGGCCACCTACCTCATGGAGGCCGTGGGTAAAAAGAAGATGGACAAACTATACAACAGTACGCTGAAAACGGTGGAAAGGTTGTCGGAACAGCAAAAATTCAGGCCGTCGAGCTTCTACTATTACCAATACGAGATCGAAAAAAACTACTACGAGCTCACCCAGTCGGAGATGAAGCGCACCGACAAATCGAACGTAGAAAACATTATTCTCAACCTCGACTACTTCTACCTGGCAGAAAAATTGCGCTTGTATTGTTCGGTTTTAAGCCGTCAATACGTTGTTTCGCACGAATACCAATTGCTGTTTATAGACGAAATTATCCAGCATATCCAAAAATTCGGGTTTGAAGATATCCCCGCCATTTCGGTTTACTACCAGATCTATCTCACACAGGTGGAGTCGGATAACGAGGCGCATTACTTTAAATTAAAGGAATTGCTCACCCGTTTTGGACACGTTTTCCCACAGAAAGAGGCCTATGTGATTTACACGTACGCCATGAATTATTGCATCAGGCGTACCAACCGGGGCGTACAACAGTTTCTGAAAGAACTATTCGAGTTATACAAGGAGCTGATCGAAAAAGAGATCATCTTTACGGAAGCCGGTTTGTCTCCCTGGGATTTCAAAAATATCGTACAATGCGCCCTGCAATTGGGCGAATACAACTGGGCAGAGGAGTTTATCAACACCCACAGCAGCAAGCTTCCGGAAAACCTGCGCGACAACGCCGTTACGTATTCGCTGGCGCAAATTTATTTTTACCAAAAGAAACACGAAAAAGTAATAAGCCTGCTTCAAACAGTAGAATACGAAGACTTTACATATAACCTTGGATCTAAATCCATGCTGCTGGCCACGTATTACGAAATGGATGAACTGGAGCCGCTGTTTTCGCTTTTTGAAAGCTTCCGCACTTACCTCAACCGGCACAAGGACATCCCTGCCCAGCGCCGGAAAAACTATTCCAATCTCATCAAATACACCAAAAAGCTCACCAAGATCATGCCAGGAGACAAAAAGGCAGTAGAGCACCTCAAACAGGAAATCGAGGTCGCCAAAAATGTGGCCAGTATCAACTGGCTGAAGGAGAAGATTGGGGAGTTGGAGTGAGGGCGTTATCGGTTGTCGGTTATCGGTTGTCAGTTAAAAAAACCGACAACCGACAACTGATAACTGACAACATTACTGCTTAACTTCCTCGTACTCAATATCCGTGACATCGTCGGCCTTGTTGCTGTCGCCGCCGTCGGCCTGGCCGTTACCGGCGTCGGCTTGTGCATCGGGGCCTGCTTGTTGCGTACCCTGATACATTTCCTGGCTGGCGGCCTGCCATTCGGCGTTGAGCTTAGCGGAGGCTGCGTCGATAGCGTCGAGGTCTTGTGCTTTGTGAGCTTCTTTGAGTTCATTCAGTGCAGCCTCGATAGCCGTGCGTTTGAGTGCCGGGACTTTATCGCCGAATTCGTTGAGTTGCTTTTCCGTTTGGAAAATCAGAGAATCGGCCGTATTGATCTTCTCGGCGCGTTCGCGGGCCATGCGGTCGGTATCGGCGTTGGCGGCTGCTTCGTTCTTCATCCTTTCGACTTCTTCCTTCGAAAGTCCGGTAGTAGCTTCGATGCGGATCTTCTGCTCTTTGCCGGTGCCTTTGTCTTTTGCCATCACATTAAGGATGCCGTTGGCGTCGATATCGAAAGCAACCTCAATTTGCGGCATACCTCTCGGTGAGGGCGGAATGCCGTCGAGGATAAAGCGGCCGATGGGGCGGTTGTCGCGGGCCATGGGGCGTTCGCCCTGTAGCACGTGGATTTCCACCGAAGGCTGGTTATCGGCTGCGGTAGAATATACTTTTGACTTCTTGGTCGGGATCGTCGAGTTTGATTCGATGATGACGTCGTATACGCCGCCCATTGTTTCGATACCCAGCGAGAGGGGCGTTACGTCGAGCAGGAGCACATCCTGGACGTCGCCGCTGAGCACGCATCCCTGATAGCAGCGCCTACGGCTACTACTTCATCAGGGTTCACGCCCTTATTGGGTTTTTTGCCAAAAAACTCCTCCACGGCCTGTTGGATGCACGGAATACGCGTAGAGCCGCCCACCAGGATAATCTCGTCGATATCGGCGGTAGTTACACCGGCGTCTTTGATAGCTTTGCGGCAGGGTTCGAGCGTACGGGCCACCAGGTGGTCGATCAGTTGCTCAAATTTTGCGCGCGACAGCTTCATGACCAGGTGTTTGGGCACGCCGTCTACAGCCGTGATATAAGGAAGGTTGATTTCCGTTTCGGCAGAAGCCGACAACTCGATTTTGGCTTTTTCAGCGGCGTCTTTGAGGCGCTGCAGGGCCATCGGGTCTTTGCGCAGGTCGATATTTTCCTGTTCTTTAAAGCTTTCAGCCAGCCAGTTGATAATCACCTGGTCGAAGTCGTCGCCGCCGAGGTGAGTATCGCCGTTGGTCGATTTCACTTCAAAAACGCCGTCGCCCAGTTCGAGCACCGAAATATCGAAGGTACCGCCGCCCAGGTCGTATACGGCGATGGTAATATCTTTGTGGCGTTTGTCGAGGCCGTAAGCCAGCGCAGCAGCTGTAGGTTCGTTGATGATGCGCTTGATGGTAAGCCCGGCGATTTCGCCGGCTTCTTTGGTAGCCTGGCGCTGTGAGTCGTTAAAATAAGCGGGAACGGTAACGACGGCTTCCGTGACTGGTTGACCCAGGAAGTCCTCAGCGACCTTCTTCATTTTCTGAAGCACCATCGCCGAAATTTCCTGCGGTGTATAAAGCCTGCCGTCGATATCTACCCGAACCGTATCATTATCGCCGCGGGCTATTTTGTAAGCCATATGGCTGGTTTCTTCGGTAACTTCTTTTGAGCGACGGCCCATAAAGCGTTTGATAGAAGAAATGGTTCGCGTGGGGTTGGTAATAGCTTGTCGCTTGGCAGGGTCGCCAATTTTGCGTTCGCCATTATCCATGAAGGCGACCACTGAAGGCGTCGTGCGCCGGCCTTCGTCATTGGGAATCACTACCGGCTCAGAGCCTTCCATTACTGCCACACAAGAGTTCGTTGTACCTAAGTCAATGCCTATAATTTTGCCCATGATGTGCAATTTAGTTGATAAATGTCCAAGTTCATTTTATCAAGCATTATGCCAGCCGGGGCAACAGGCGCTGCAACTGACAAATAGGCGTAAAAATGACCAAATAAACCGGTCAGATTCGCAGAATGTCAGTTGGCGTCAGGACTAATGACAAATCGTCAGCAGTTAGCGCTACTGAAAATTGAGATTTTGTGTCAGGGGGCCCGTTTTTAGCAACGTGATGGACGCATCGTTGAGTTCGAAATCGGGCAGGACGATATCGGTGCGCGAAGTAAATAACCCACGGCCTTCCGACATATTGGTATACACCGGTATCTGGTTGGAACTGGTAATGCCCAGGTTGGCGCCGGATACGCGGATATAGTCGGCCAGCTCTTGTCCTACAGCCGTAATCTGAATATCGATATCCACAAATTTGCGCGCCCTGTCGGTAGCGGGATCTATGGCGCCGGCGAGGAACTGGAAGAAATTTTCGCTTTTTACGCGATATAATACGGAGTTAGAAGCGCCGTCTTCCCGTTCCAATTTGCTTTCCAGTACCCAGGTTACTTGTTTGGGTTGAAATTGCGACGGGTTTTCGGGTGTATTTTCGAGGTAGTTGACTACCCAGCGAATGTCGAACAGTTGGGCGTGGGGGCCCGGATTAAACGATACGTTGATGGCGCGTTCGTAGGTACTGAAGTTGATGGGGTTTGGCGGTTGGTTTTGCAAGGGCGCGATGGGATTGAGCAATACGATTTCGGCGGTGACGGGGGCAGGTCGTCTCCTCGGTTGAGGATGAACCGCACTTCATTGCCGCCGACCAGGTTGATATTGCTTTGTCGTATTTTATATAAATAATTAGGCGCTGTGGCAAAAACGCCGCCTTCGCGCGGAAAACCCTCGAGGTTACCGTCTACTTTTTCGAGGGTATACAACTGGCTGGAGCCAACCTTTTGCAGTTGCACCGTAGCGTTATCGTAATAAAGTGAGTCGGCAATCTGGGCGATTTCGCGGGCATCGCCGCCTTGCTGGAGGAAAGCTTTTTCTACCCTTACGTAGTGTACACTATCGGTCGGATCGAGGAATGCATATACTACAGGAATGTCTTTCCATTCGGCTTCCAGCACAAAATCGGTGCTGCAGGTCCAGGAGGAAAAAGCCAGTAAGCCAAGAACGATTAAACGGAAGTGCTTCATAAACGG
>JADKAE010000036.1 GCA_016715405.1 Saprospiraceae bacterium
AATTGGCTGTTTTACGTCGCCGATCAGCGAGCCCACCCAGGGGGCAAACTGGCCGTCGAGGCCGATGCTAATCGATTGCGGAACGAAACCGTATGCAAACTCGCTTGCGAGGCGGGTGTCGAGTATGAGCGCGCCGGTAGTCTCGGCAACGGTTTCAAAAGCCTCGGGCGACATAGCCTGCATACCTTTGCTCATTACTTCATCAAAGCTGGTGTAGCCTTTTTTATTCATGGCCACGTTCATCGGGAAGTATGCGGGAGGCGCGGTTAGCCCTTCAGTGACAGCCGCTATAAAGTCTTCGCGCGATTTCTGGCGCAAAGCATAGTTAATTTCTTTCTGGTGGCCGAGCGTATCGACAGTTTCTTTCATCATGTTTTTGCCGCAGGCAGAACCCGCGCCGTGTGCCGGTAAACAATGGAGATCGTCGGGCAAAGGCATGATTTTGGACATCAGCGAGTCGTACAACATACCCGCCAGTTGTTCCTGTGTAAGGCTGGCAGCTTTTTGCGCCAGGTCGGGGCGGCCTACGTCGCCGAGGAACAAGGTGTCGCCACTAAAAATAGCGTGTTCGTTGCCGTTTTCATCCAGCAGCAAATAGGTGGTCGATTCCATCGTGTGGCCCGGCGTATGGAGCACTTTGATGCTGATGGCGCCAATTTTGAAGATTTCGCCGTCTTTAGCGATATGCGCTTCAAATTCGGGATTGGCGTTGGGGCCGTAGATAATGGGCGCGCCCGTTTTTTTGGACAGGTCGAGGTGGCCCGAGACAAAATCTGCGTGGAAGTGCGTCTCAAATACGTATTTGATCTTGACGCCGTCGCGTTCCGCCCTATCCAGGTAGGGCTGCACTTCGCGCAGGGGGTCGATGATAGCCGCTTCTCCTTGCGACTTAATATAGTAGGCGCCTTGCGCCAAACAACCGGTATAAATTTGCTCTACTGTAAACTCCATTGGATATTGATTTTGTTGGTGCAAAATTCAGGAGATTTGCGTGCCTCGTCAGTGATATGTGTTACAATATGGTGAAAAAAGGTGACAAGGCGACAAGGTGACAGGGTAAAAATTAAAAAGCCTGCAATTCCACCAGCTTTTGGTATTCACCACCGTGTGAAAGTAGTTCTGCATGGGTGCCTCGCTCTACGATATGTCCTTTTCGCATTACGATGATCTCGTCGGCGTGCTGGATGGTGCTGAGCCGGTGGGCTATTACAATAGAGGTACGGTTCTGCATGAGATGGTACAGGGCATCCTGCACCAGTTTTTCTGATTCGGAATCGAGTGCCGAGGTAGCTTCGTCGAGGATGAGGATAGACGGATTTTTCAATACCGCCCGGGCAATAGTGAGGCGCTGGCGTTGCCCGCCGCTGAGTTTGCTGCCTCTGTCGCCGATGTTGGTCTGGTAGCCGTTTTCAGTGGCCATGATAAAGTCGTGCGCATGGGCAATGCGTGCGGCGCGCTCTACGTCTTCCCGCGTGGCGCCCTCCAGTCCGAAGACGATATTATTATATATGGTGTCGTTAAATAAAATGGCTTCCTGCGACACGATGCCCATCAGCGAGCGCAGGTCGCGCAGGCGAAATTCCGCGATATTTACGCCGTCGATATAAATGCCGCCCTTGTCTACGTCATAAAAACGCGGCAGCAAGTCGACCAGCGTAGATTTGCCGGCGCCCGAAGCGCCAACCAGCGCTATAATGCGTCCTTTGGGAATGGCCAGATTGATGTCTTCCAACACGTTGCCTTCGCCTGTTTTGTATCCAAAAGTAACGTCGCGGTATTCTATTTGGTTTCAAAACCAGAAACAGGCTTTGCGTCGGGCAATTCCACTATCCTGGTTTCGGCATCAATACTTGTTCTACGCGCTGCATGGCGGCCACGCCTTTTTGGATATTATAATACGCCTTCGAAAAGGACTTGGAAGGATCTATCACATTATAAAAAGCAAAAATAAAAGTAAGGAAAGTCTCCGCACTCAGGTCGCCGGCAAATACCTGCCGGGAACCAAACCAGAGTAAGATGGCCACGACGGCTATACCCAGGAATTCCGACAGGGGGGAGGCCAGTTCGCGCCGCCACAGCAGGCGGGTCAGCATGCGGCGGTAGGCGTCGTTGTGCACGGCAAATTTGGCGCGCTGGTAGGGCTCTGCATTAAACCCTTTGATGATACGCATGCCGCCCAGCGCTTCTTCTACTATAGAAACCAGCACGCCCAGTCGTTCTTGCACCAACGAAGAACTCTTCTTGAGGCTTCGCCCGATGCCGCCAATGACTACGGCCGTAAAGTAGCAACATAAAGACAAAACCCGTGAGCGGCGGACTTACATACAACATAAACGCCAGCGAACCCGGAATGATGATCGGCTCGCGGAACACAACTTCCAGCATATTGAGGATGCTCGATTCCACTTCCTGTACGTCGGCGGTGATACGCGACATGAGGTCGCCTTTGCGTTCGTCGGAGAAATACGCCAGGGGCAGGGCCAGCATTTTGTCAAATAATTGCCGGCGAATATCCCTGATCATGCCGTTGCGCACCGGCGCCATGAAAAACAGCGAGAGATAGCGAAACAGGTTTTTCAGAAAAAACGCCCAAAATGGCGCTGCAAATAACTACCAGCGCCGATTCTTTGCCTTGTTGGGTCACCAGCAGTCCAAACTGGTAGTTGAGTGTGTCGCGGATAGCCGATATACTCCAGCCCCATGCCGGCGCCTGAGCCATTGGCTTTGTCCGATCGAACAATACTTCGAGAAAGGGAATCAACAAAGGGATGCTGACTACCGTAAAAAGAGCCGTAAGGATGTTGCTCGTGATATTGAGCAACACGTAGGACTTATAGCTGCGGATATACGACAAGAGTCGCCAAAAACTATTTTGCATGTACCGGTGGCGTTCAAACGGGGCAAAGGTAGGGGTAAAATGTTTATCTTGTTGCGAATCACTACCAATGTATCGCTATGTCCGACCATTATGACTTTTTGATAGCCGGAGCAGGCATTTTCGGCCTTTCAACCGCCATCGAATTGCGCAAGCGCAAATACAGCGTAGGGTTGCTCAACCCCGATACCATTCCGCATCCGCTAGCAGCGTCAACGGATATCAAGCAAAGTGGTACGCATGGAATACGGAACAGACGAGGAGTATATGGAAATGGCCGCTTATTGTATGGACGGATGGCGCTCCTGGAATCACTTGTTTGGCGAAGAATTATACCACGAGGTGGGTTTTATTCTGGCCACCCGCAACCATTTTAGTGAGCAGGGCGATACTTTTGAAGCGGCCAGCTACCGCAAACTGTTGCAAAAAGGCTACAACCCTATTCGCCTCAACGGCAATATTGACGCGTTTTTCAGCATTTAACCCGCAAGTCTATCCCGATGGTTTTTACAATCCGACCGCCGGGTTTGTGGAGTCAGGTCGAATAATAAAGAAACTGGTCGATTACGCCGAGCAGTTGGGAGTGGTGATTCACCAGGGGCAAACGGCCCAGGTATTGGAACGGGCAGGGGGAAGATGCACGGCGGTAAGCACCCGCGAAGGCGCCAGGTTTGAAGCCGGCCATGTGGTGGTATGCGCCGGCGTGTTTACGCCCTGGCTACTTCCCGAATTGCAGCCTTACATGAAGGCCACCGGCCACCCTGTTTTTCACCTTCGGCCCAGCAACCCTGAATTATTTACTTACCCGCGGTTTGCCGTATTTGCAGCCGATATTTCGAATACCGGTTGGTACGGCTTTCCGGTACACCCCACCGAAGGTGTTGTCAAAATCGCCAATCACGGTGTCGGGGTAACGCTGCACCCTGAAAATGATGCCCGTGTGGTTAACGAGGAAGACGAGCGCAAACTTAGGAGCTTTTTGCGCGAAAGCCTGCCCGCCCTGGCTGATGATCCGATCGTGTATACCCGCCGTTGTCTCTACACCGATACCCTCGACGGGCATTTTTGGATTGACCGCCATCCGGGCATCGAGGGACTCACGGTAGGCACAGGCGGCAGCGGCCATGCTCTAAAAATGGGCCCTGTGCTTGGCGAGCTGATCGCCGATGCCGCTGAAGGCCGCACCCACCGTTGGTCGGCCCGCTACCGCTGGCGACATATTGAGTCTGGTAAAACACAAGAAGAAGAGGCGCGTTTTAAGGGCGATTAGAATACAACGGTAAACACTAAATTGCCCATGTCGCCGCAATGGATTTCCAGCGTGCTACCGTCGAGCCGGTAGCTTTCACTTTTCTGAAGCCTTTCCAAAAAGCGCTGCTCCCAGTCCGAAATTCCTTCGCAATACATTTCAGTTTGCATCAGGCCGGTAACGATCAACTGGTTGCCGTTTAATTCATAATTTCCGCCAAAGCCGTTGCATCCGCCATGGCCATCCACTTTTCCCGATTGTAATCTTAGGGTTAACTTGAGCGAATCGGGCACTTGCATGGGAGTAGGATCGACGGCAATAGTGGTGAGTCTCCAAAGCTCTGTTTCCGGTGTAACGGGGATATCCGTGGGCATGGCGTCGGGCTGACGCTGTTTGCAGGCTGAAAAAGCGAGTAGCACAAGGGCTACTGCAGTTATGATCAAATGAGGTTTCATATAAAAATATTTTTTGGTAAATGGGAATCGGGCGCCCGCAACTGCCGGGCAGTTGCGGAGCGCCTGATAAAAGAGATGTTACTTTTTTGGTGGCCTTCACCACGAGGGGTTCATCGTCCTGGGTCATCCGCAATTCCAGTTTGTTGGAGGCGGGTAGGTCTACTTCGGCAAAATTGATTTCGCCTTCGGCAGTCATGATCACTTTTTCAGTCTCTTCGTCCACGGTATAGGTGCCTTTGATCGAATCAATTTCCCCATCAATGTAGTTTATTTTTTGCAGGAAATTGCCTTGGGCGCCCACAAAAGCCTGGTAAGTAATGCTCGCGGAGTCAACTACGAGCCCTACGTATTCGGTGCCCCCCAGATTGAAGGAGGTAATATTCCAGGTGCCCACCAGTTGTTGCTTTAGGGTCGGAGGCGCCGGTTGCGGGTCGTCTTTTTCGCAAGCCGTGAAAGTGAACAGGGCAAATGCGGCCATGGTTACAGCCATAAATCCGGTCTTAACGATGCTCGTTTTCATAATAACAGAAGGTGTTAGTGAATAAATTAAGTTGAACCATGTAGCCGTATCTGCATATTGTTTGTCTGTTTTTTTTAGTTAAAAAAGGAGGGGCGTTTTAGCGCCCCTGTCGGGTGAACGCGATTCATGGGGTTTTGGAAAAGGGTGTCGTTTCGTCGGTTTTCGTTGTGCTTGTTGATACAAATATGTAGCCTTTCAGTAGCGTATATCAACTTATATGCTACTGAAAGGCCATTCCGGAATTCTGAACCGACTTTTTTTTAAGATGAACCCAAATTAACGGGCGATCGCCACACGCGCGATGCGGCTGCTACCATCGGCAGCCAGAAGGGTTAGCGAATACATGCCGGGGGGGATATTGCCCACAACTATGCGAAGTGAGGCTGCGTCTTTATTGGCTTCGACTGCGTAACGCCTGCCTTGCGCATCAAAGAGCAATATTCCGGCCACTTCAAAACCTGCCGGCAATTCCACTTGAAATTCGCCGGCGGCGGGGTTGGGATACACGCGTAGCAATTCTCGCCCGGGAGTATCATCGAGGCCGGTTGTGCCGAACAGTATTTCACATTGCTGCTGGGTGAGTTGGTCAATTACGATCACCCTGACCAGGTCGGGCAACACAGGGATAATATCTTCAGTCCAAATCCAGCCCTCGATGGTCTCATTGGGCAACAAATTGCCGGAGCTATAGTTGGAGAAGGCTAGCGTATCGCCCTGTTCGCTGAGTATCATCAGCTTACTAGCGTGAATAGGCCAGTCGGCCTGTCCATAACTCATTTGCAGATAAAAAGTACCCGGTGATTCAAACGACAGCGAGTCGATCTGCAGCGCATCGCAATTGATCTGGGCAATTTCGCAGTCGCCGGTAACGGGTATATCGCCGCGCCAGGCGCATATCGGGGTAAACATGTCCCAGGCCTGCGCTTCACTATAAAAAGGCATATACAAATTGCCCACACCTTCTACCAGGTCGTAGTAGGGCTGATTGCCGTTCAAAGAGGGATAGGTGCTACCCTCCCACCAGCGATAAACGGCTATACGCCGGTATGGGCCGTCGAGTAGTTGAATGGTGTCGACATGGTGTACATAAATGAGCTTGAAGTGTTCCGGATCCTGGTAATCAATATCCAGGGTGTCGCCGGTTTGCAGCGAAAAATCGTAGAGCAAATACTCGGCATAGGGAATGGTATCGTTGCCGGTATAGCATTGCCATACTTTTTTCTCCTGCACGTCTTCTCTGAAGTAGTATAAGCTATTCTGAAAGCTCCACCCTTCGTGGTCGAAACGATACACCTTCAACTGCCGGTTTTCGACGGTGGTATCGTACAAGTAGTTGAGTTCTTTGCCCATGTTGTTATCGTACCAGCCGTTTATCCACCTAAAGCGGGTTAGCTCGAGCATAGGGCGGTAGTCGCTTTGAGCAGTCACGAAATGCAGCGCCACAGGGCTTAGCGCCAGCGTCAGCATCAGTTGTAAGAGCGTTTGTCTTTTTGTCATACGTTCCGTATTTGGGATGAATAATTGTAAGGATAGGGTTCGCCCCTATTCGTAACACAAAATAACACTATTCTCCCCTCCCCCTGACAGGACAAAACGCGCAGTCTATTGCACAATTCACGCTAATTTTTCACGAAAAGCGGCAGGCGTCAGTCCTGTGTGCTGTTTAAAAAAGCGATGAAAATATGCAGGGTCCTCAAAATTAAGCGAATACGCTATTTCTTTGATAGGTAATTGGGTATAAATTAATTGTCTTTTGACTTCTTCAATTAAAAAAGCCTGAATGAGTTCAGAGGCGCTTTTCCCTGTTTCACGGCGACATACGCGGTTGAGATGGGCAGCGCTAACGCATAGCTTATCGGCATAGGCGCTGGGACGAAGATGCTCGGTGTAATGATTGGCCAGCAATTGCCTGAACGAAGCCACAAGCCTGTACGTTGGCCCTGATTCGGTGGCCTGTGCTTTGCCGGCAAAGCTAGCCGCATAAGCCATGCACAATCTAAACCAGTGCAATAACATATTTTTTGTTGCCGCTGCCGGTTTCGCGAGTAAACCCTCGCAAACGGGCTCCAAGGTGGCCCATTCTTCCGCCGACAAAGCCAGCATGGGGGATTGAGCGAGCAAAGGCGTCTCTTCTATGGCGCCTCCGTCAAAAAGCAGGCTGAACCCTTTGTTTCCCGGTTTGCGCCTCACCATATGCACCTGACCGGCCCGCACCAGGTGGATCGCGGGCGCCGTCACTTCGTATTCCCTGAAATCGACTTCGTGCCAGGCCTGTCCTTCCTGAAAAATGAGCAGTTCGTGGTATTCGTGCCGGTGCGGTTCGTAGGCGTTGTAGTGCTGTACTTCACCCCACACGATCACGTCGAGGGCAATGGATTGCTGAGGAAGTGGATGATTGGGAATGGTATTCATGGGTATTGGGTGGTCATTTATACAGCAATATAAAGCAAGAAGGGCCGCGAAACATCGCAGCCCTTCCTGTTTAAGCTTGTTTGTCGTAAATATGACCGGATTACAAGCCCAATTCCTTAATCAGCCTGTCGGCTTTGAACATATATTTCAATGCAGCCGCAATACCGCCGGCGTGTACCGATACGGCGCGGTTGTATTGGGTATCGTAAATAAAATTACCCGGGAGCGACTCGATGTTGCCGTCAAAAACCAATCCCACTGCCTCTCCTTTGATATTGATCATGGGGCTTCCCGAGTTGCCGCCGATGATGTCGTTGGTAGAGACAAAATTGAAAGGCGCCTTCAGCAATTCCATGGGTGGGTTTTGCCAGCGCTCGGGCAGCGACCAGGGGAATTTGCCGCCGAAGCTGTAGTAGCGGTCGTAGAAACCGAAATAAGTAGTTTGTACCGGCGACATGGTGCCGTTGTATTCGTAGGGTTTCACTATGCCGTCGGAGATACGAAGCGTAAAGGTAGCATCGGGAGGAATATTGAGTCCAAAAACCTGGTAGATCTCCTGGCCTATTTTGCCTTCGAGGGCCTTGCGCTTGGGGGTGGAAGCTCTGAACATTTTTACCGCGTTTTCGAAAGCGGGTACGATCAGACGGCCTGCGACCAACAGCGGGTCTCTGTCCTTTTTGTACTTATCGGCTTTCAGCTCCAACAACTTATTGAGTTTAGCTGTGTCGGCAAAGTCGGTTTTGTCGAGGATGCGACGGGCGGCTTCCAAGGGCGTGCGGCCGTCGAGGATAGTCGTCAGATAGGCATCATCGGGGCTGGCATACATTTTGAGCTCCTCGAGCAACGTTGTAAGCATACGCAATTCCTGCGGGTCTTTCAAACCTGCGGCAGTAGCTTTTAGTTGCTCGCGCAGGGCTTTGAGGTCTTCTTCGCCGGCGCCGCCTTCGAGGGCTCTCTCGTATGCATTGGAGTAGTGCATGAGCAACAGAGCGCTGCCTCCCAGCGGACTGGGGCCGAGCAGCGTGATTTCAGAAGCATGCGCATACAACGGCGCGTATTCGTCAGCCAGTTGTTTCCAGTAATCCTGTCCGGACGCTACCGCTTTGGATTGGGCTTTTACCTTGTTTTCCATGCCCTGCTTGCGGCCCATGAGAATGGGGTCGTGCATGCCTTCCACGATGCCGTTGATAGCTTTGATGCCGTTGGCCATGCTAAAAAGCTGTTCTTGTAGATCGTGCGAGGGGTTGCGGTTGTATTCTTCTTTGAGGATAGTTTCGCGGTTTTTCATCCAGGCCAGCTGGATATTGTAGCGATAGTCGCGGTCGTATTCCAGCTGAGCCACGGTGCGATAGCGCTCGGTAGAACCGGGGTTGCCCACCACAAAAACGGGTTCGCCTTCTTTGATACCGTCGGGATTAAAGGAAAATAAAAATTCCTGGAATTAACGGTTTGCCGTTTTCGTATACGCGCCAGAACGTGCAATCGAGGTTGTAACGGGGGAAGGTGAAGTTATCGTAGTCGCCGCCGAAAAAGCCGAGTTGAAGTTCGGGAATCCAAACCAGGCGCACATCGTCGTAGCGCTTATAGCCGTAGAGCGATACGCGGCCGCCGTTGTAGTAGAGCACCTGCTCGATTTCGAGGCCGTCCCAGTTGGGTTTGGCGCTGTATTCTTTTTTGAGCATACGCACGGCCGAATCGCGCAACATAATGATTTCCTGGTCGCTTTTGGCCTGGCTGGTGAGGGCGGTCACAGCTTCGGTAACGTCGGCAATTTGTACCAGTTGCTTGACAAACAGGCCTTCTACGCGGCGTTCGTCTTCTTGCGTAGCGGCATAAAAGCCGTTTTTGTCGAAGTCGTCGCCTTCTTTCATCACTTTACCTACTTCGCCGCGCGAGCAGTGGTGATTGGTCATCACTAGTCCGTCGGGTGAAATAAACGAAGCCGAGCAATAGCTTGAAAAACGCAAGGCAGCCATGCGCACGCGCGAAAGCCAGCGCTCGTCGGGTTTGAAGCCGTAAGTGTCGGTAAAGTATTTCAGGGGGGCGTGTTCAAACGTCCACATTTTGCCGTAGTCGAACTGATTGGGTTCCACAACGGGGTAGACGGATGCTGCTTTTTGGGCAAATAGCCCTAGCGGTGCTGATAATAACAGCAGGATGATGGTTCGTAAAACTAAATTTTTCATCGTAAAAATGATTAGGAGCTTTTTAAAGGCGGCAAAGTTAGGGCAAAAAGGTGAATTTTTACTGCCGCTTCCGCGACGAAGCTTTCAATTGTGCAATTTCCGCTTCGAGTTCTTCTATCCGCTTGTTTTTCTTTTCCAACTGCCCTACCAGCGTTTCTACGGTGGATTCCAGCTCCTGGTTTTTTTGTGTCAGCGCGGTTACGTCATCTGAAGAAGCGCTTGCCTCCTCGCCATTTTCCCTGCGATCTACAGTGGTAGCAGATTTGCTATCGATCCCGATGAGGTTTTTGAAATTCTGAATGCCGTCTTGTCCGTTGTAATACGATGCGCCGATATACGCCGCCGGCGCCAGGATGACCATGACGATCAAAAATCGGGCGAAACCAGTTATTTGCAGTCTTCTAGCCATGTCGTTTTGTTTTTTTACAAAAATACGTCACTCACCCTTGCTTTGTTGCAATTTTTCTACCTGACCCGGTGGTTTTCGGACGAAATGTCGGTTCTCTGTTGTCCGTTGTCCGTTGTCCGTTGTCGGTTCTCTGTTATCCGTTCCTTATCTTTGCCATTTACACTTTAACAGAGAACAGAGAACAGAGAACAGAGAACAGAGAACAGCTACTTCCCCAACAACAAACTAAGCCCCAGCCTTGCATTTGCGCTATGCGTGCGTTTGGGCTGAAAAACGGTGAGCACGTTGTCGGTAGCGGCCAGGATTTGCACGGGGCCCAGCTTGACAAGAATATTGGCCCCTATGTTGTTGAGTGATTCGTTGCGATAAGCGTACAATACGCCTACTTGCAGCATTTTTTTCAATAAAGAGGCATGGGCGCTGATGGCGAAGGCGGGGAAAGCTTCGCCACGGTAGGTCTCGGTGTAATACAAGGCGCCAAATCGCCAGGTATCGTTGAGGGTATAAGAGGCACTCAGGTAATAGCGGGGCGCCAGCTTGGTGGTATAGGCATTTTGCGTCTCTGTGGGTTGGTACAATTGCTCGAGGGTGTCGAGTACCGAGCCCACGTTGGTAGAATCGTCGAGCAACTGCTGGGCCACGTCGAGCCCTTTAAACTCGGTGACGCCGCTGATGCTGTAGTTTTTTACGTTTTCTTTCCAGTCAATCTTCCCCCCCAAATCGAGTACGCTGGCGGCAAAATCCCAGCGTTTGGTTTGGTAATACACGCCCAGGTCGATGGCATAACCGCTGTTTTTGGAAAAAAGGTGCTTGGTTTCCAGCGTGCCGAAATCGAAGTTGAAGCGCAGGTCTCTGATGCTTTCATATTCCAGCACGCCGGCGGAGTTCACCAGCAGGTCGGCGTCGAGGGTGAGGGCATAGGCCGCGCTGTCGGTGTAGAGTTGTAGTCGCTTGCGCTCCGTCGACGCGTCGGCGATGCCGCTGAGGTATTTGGCCCGGGCGCCCACCGTAAGCCCCTGGATAGGCGTTACCGCCACACCGGCGTACCACTCGTGGTAGCCGTTGAGCTGCATATCGGTGCTAAAATCGACGTTTTGACCAATAAACTGGGCGTTGCCCTGCCAGATGAGCTGGGGCAGCGTTTTGGGATAGTTAAAATAGGCGCCGAACCGCAAGACATGGCCCAGACTCAACGAAATCTTGCCCAGGCGAAAAGCGGCGCTCAGGGTTTCGATATCGAGGTTTTCGCGCACCAGGTTGCTGTTGGTCAGCTTGGGGATTGCGTTATTTACATCAATAACCTCCTCGCCCTTTTCGTTGGTCACGGCCAGGTCGGCATAGGTGATATTGGTGAGTAACAGGTTGTTGTATATTCCCGGCAAGCCGATGACCAGCTTGTTAGAAGGCAGAATCGCCGGGTTGGTGCGGTTAGCGGGCCAGGCATCCCGCAGCAAGTGTACGCCCAGCTCTTCCTGTGCGGTGAGCAACGTAATCCCCCCCAGCCACAAGATCAAAGTGATGATTTTCCTCATTTATATTTCGGATTGCGGAATTCGGAATTCGGATTTTAATGAATTTGCTTTGCTGAAACTTCTACCGAGCTTCATTTTTCATTATTCATTCTTAATTTTCAATTTTGCGCCCAAGCGCACTTGTACCTGCTGATCAGCCAGTACCCGCACCGATACGTTGCCGTCATTGTAGGTAGAAAAGGCGGCCACCACAGAAAGCCGTTTGGCATCCCTGATGCCGGCAAAACGGGCCTCATCAAAGGGGGCATACGTGATTTGTTGTTTAGGCTGTATCACGTGGCCTTGTCCGTCTACCGGAGCGGAGTTGATCACGCGTTCGCGTGAACCGAGGAGGGAATCCAGTACCATGCCGTTGTCGTCGAGGAAATAGCCCTGCACGTCTATCGACAAAGGCAGGCCGTTGTCGGTCACCAGTTTGAATTCGGCGGCTTTGACTTCCTCAAATTTCGAGAAATCGATATCAAATGTATCGCGCGCCACAAAATCAACAGCATTGCCGTACAGCGGCAACTCCACATCTACCCGCACCTTGTAATAACTACTATCGGTGATAAAACCCCTTATCGTCGAATTCATTTCGGGGTTGGTAAAGGCGTTTACGTCGTAATCTATCGCTATCGGCCCTGCGCCCAATACGATATCGATATTGGAATTTTCTTTCGTAAATACAAAAGACGTGGTTTTCACCTGTCCGATCTCGTCGAGCGTGGGATAGGGAAAATCAATGCCATTGGTGATAAACTCGCTTTCGAGGGGCAATACATCTCCCCGCACGGTAAAGACGTTGAACAAATTGATAATAGAGCGGGTGGGAATGCCGAACGAGTTTTCGAAATTGAAAGTGATCTTGGGCTCTTCAAAATACACATCACCGCGTACCCAATTGTCGAAAAAATCGATGACGATGGTATCTCTGCCACCTTCGTAGAGCTGGTTGCCCAGGTATCCTTCGGCGTAGGAGAACGACAAGTCATTGATCAGCAAGCCAGTAGGACCAAGCGTCACCATATCGCCGGTGGCGTCGATAGCTTCGTATTCGATATAGATCGAGTCGTTGACCGGCTGTATAAGGTGGCCGCCCAATTGTATGGGAGTAAACAGGTTGGCCGTCTGCGGAGGGTCGCCCGTGCCACTATACGCGGGCACGGTGGTTGTAAACGAAAATGGCACGCCGTTGAGGGTCACTTCCGGTATCATGAATGTGACGGTGATGCTTTCGTTGTGGATATTTTGGATCAAATACACCAGTTTGCCCGTTTTGAGGTCCAGCCGGTCCATATCCAGTCCACTGGGCGCCGCAAACGGCAGCGCCTGTCGGTTGCTGGTAATCGGAATGACGCCCTGCGACACAGTGGCATTGATAGCGGCAAACACCTCTGCACTCGATTTGGTGATCACGTCGCCGCTGTAGCGGAAGCGGATCAGTCCGTCGGGGTCGATCGTGAGGGAGGCGTTTTCTTCAAAATTCTCCAAAATATCGTGCATCGAAAGGCGGGTATCGATCAGGGGCACGGCAAATTCGGCCTCATAATCGGGGTTGTCGAGATCCTCGATGTCGTCAAATGTACTGCAGGCCGTGAGTCCGGCCAGCATAAATAGGGATAACCAAAAATAGTTTTTCAGCATGCCGTGGCAATTTTTAAACAATATCTAAAACGAATTTGAACGGATGTGCATCCTGGCCCGGCCATCTTTAGACGGCAGGCCGACAAGCGGTGGAGTTTTTTCAGAAGGTGTTGTCGCGTTTGTAACGCACTATGTAGCAGCAAAGATAATGCTTTATTACCAAACTATAAATGCTTTGACATTCCTATTGGTTGAATGTCAAACGCCCGGGGGTGTTTTTTTATTATCAAACGCGGTAAATCCCTAACTTTCCGCCATGAACCACTACGGAAAGCTCTACCTCATTCCTACGCCGTTGGGCGAAGAGGGCAGCTATACGCTCTCGACTGATTTACAGGCCGTTATGCCCCAACTCGACACGTTTATCGTGGAGCGGGCCAAGACGGCCCGGCATTTTATCAAGCAATACTGCCCGGGCAAGCCGCTGCAGGAATTGCAGTTGTTCGAACTCAACGAACACACCGACCCGCGGGAGGTGGCCGCTATGCTCCAACCCGCCCTGGAAGGCAAAGATATCGGCCTGCTCTCAGAGGCCGGTTGTCCCGGCGTAGCCGACCCCGGCGCCGAAGCCGTGCGGCTGGCCCACCAGGCAGGCATCGAAGTGAGGCCGCTGGTAGGCCCTTCTTCGCTGCTGCTGGCCCTGATGGCCTCGGGCCTCGACGGCCAGCGTTTTTGTTTTCACGGCTATCTGCCTCCCCAACGCCCTGAATTGGCCAAGACCCTGAAACAATTAGAGCAACAATCGGCCCGCCGTCGCGAAACGCAAATTTTTATCGAAACACCCTACCGCAACCGGCAGGTGCTCGACACGGCCCTGCAAACGCTGGCCCCACTACCCCTACTCTGCATCGCCGCCGATCTTACATTGCCAACGCAGTATATCCATACCAAACGCATTGCCGATTGAAAAAAACTGCGTTGCCCGATTTGCACAAGCGGCCCACCGTTTTTTTGATGTTTAATGTTTGATGTTGTCGTAGGACATTGAATATACCTGAAAAAAAGTCGGAAAGATTACCGGAAGTTCATTGATATTTAGGTCAAAAATTACGAATATGGAAGCACACTCTCCGGCTAAACGTCAAGAAGCCTATCGGATGTGGGAATCTGGAGAAAAGAAGAGCGTGATAGCTAGAAGTCTTCCAGATTGATTACGACACCCTACTAGGGTGGATAAAACGCTTTTAAAGCCGAGGGCGTTTCAGGTATGGAATTACGTTATCATCGGTGTGGACGCCCCGGGTTATAGACGATAAGGTAAAAGCAAAGGCCATTGCGCTTCGACAGGCACATGCTGGGTGGGGCTGTCCATATATTCGCTTGCAGTTGGTACAGGAATTTGGGGCATCATCAGTTGCGAGTGTTCGGCATATCCATCGGTGGCTAAAAGCGGCGGGACTGATGGAGTCCAAGACACGCTTGCCGGCAGTAGCCGTTCCTTGGGCCAAAGTTCCGTTGGCACGTGTTCAGGTTGATGCCAAGGAACAACTTAAGACGGCAGACGGCCTCCCTGTTGTTACCTGAATTTTCAGATGAAAATAGCGGCGCGGTGTTAGACGCCTTTGTTTTTCCCCTACGACCGCATCAGCCAAGTACCCGTTGATCAGATATATGATGCGGTGCGCTACCTCATGTTTCGTTGGGGATTCATCGGTGCTTTTCGGGCAGATAACGGCGCTCCGTTTGGAGACCCAAGCAGGCGGCGTTATCTGTGCTGAATTTATGCCTCAGGGGTATGGTATCCATGTCAAGGTTAATCCACCACGCCGACCACAAAAAAATGCCAGGTAGAGCGCAATCAAGGAACCACAAGCCGTTGGGCAGATGTGAGTGCTTGTCGCAACTATCTGGATTTTCAAGACAAATTAATCAAGCAGTCTGGCATCAAAGAGAATTATTCCCTTCTCGTGTATGTAAAGGCCAGACGCGGGCTCAATACTTTCCCCAACTTTTAATAATCCCAAACGATTCCACCCGATGCTTTTTATCCCCATTTTATATATGAGCATCTGGCAAAAGGAGCCTGGCAACGCAAGGTAAGTAAGGATGGTACCACACGTCTGTTCAGTGCAAACTATCAGATTGGACGTAAGCATTGTCTTAAACACGTGACCGCTACCTTTGATCCTGATGAGAAATCATGGGTTTTCAAAGACCGCTATGGTGTCATATTGAAAACATGCCTCGCCCTTAACCTGAGCCCACAGCATATTCGTAATTTATCCCTATTTCAATGAACTTCCGGTAATCTTTCTGACCTATAATCAGGTATATTCAATGTCCTACGACAATGTTGGATGCTGGATAATATTTGTAAGTATGTAATCAAACATAAAGCATCAAACATCAAACATTATAAAATCCGTATCTTCCCCTGAAAAACCCGTATGAAGCCCCTGTTAATCTGCCTATTAGCCCTTCTATGCCTGCCGCTTTACGCGCAAATCCCAACCGATTCCCTTTTGGCGAAAGCCGATAGATATTACGACAATAAACGATACGGCCCTGCGCTGGAATGGTACGAAAAGCCTGGGCGCAGGCGCGTAAGCAGCAGAAGTTCCCCGAGGCTGCGTCGGCTTTAGAGGGCATATGCTATGTGCTGAGCGATTCTATTTCGAGCAAAGCGGCGATTGATCGCCTCGAAGCAGAATTGCCCCGCATGTTCAAACCTGGCGAAACTCCCGATACCGTTTGGTTTAATATCTTGTTAGCAAGAGGGTTTCTGTATAGAGATATGGAAAATTATACACTTGCACTTGCCGATTTTGAGGAAGCTATAGCTATTGATGAAAGCCTGGATTGGAATGGAATAAATACGGCTTATGCATACAGGATGGCCGCACAAATCTATATGCGCCGCCTCAATTATCCCAAAACCATCGCGTATTTAGAAAAAGTACTGGAATTAGACTCAGCCAAGCATGTCAGTAGCCACTCCTTACTGGCTGAGACGTATGCGTTTAAGGAAGAATACGACATAGCCTGGGAGCATTGCCAGGCCGGACTAAAGGCCCTCACGCCGCAGGTGAGACTACGGGATCGCGCTATGTTGTTTAATGCCATGGCAACCGTATTAATAGAACTGGAACAATTATCGAATGCAGAGAAATACACTAAACAGGCGCTGCAAATTTTTATTGAATATGAAGAACCCGACGAAGTTGCAAAAGGCTATATGCGGCTTGGCGACTTGGCCGCGCTACGCAATCAACACACCCAGGCAGAAAAATATTATTCGCAGGCCATCAGCACAGCTCGCACGGCCTATACTTCCAAAAACCGCGAAACAGCCAAAGTGCTTTCGCATGTGGGGGACTATTATGCCGGGCGCAATAACCTGACCAGGGCTTTGGATCACCACCAGCAAGCCATCATACAGGTCTTTCCAGGGTTCAATAGCTTAGATATAAAAGAAAACCCATCCGTTGACCGCCCCCCTCTGGAATCCTGGGCCATGACTGCTCCTTACCGCAAAGCAGTAGCGATGCTGTCGCTATACAAAAAAAACAACAACCTCGCCGACCTGCGCAACGCAGCTCACTGCTTCGACCTGGCCATCGCCGGCTACCACAACCTCATCGAAACCTACGAGAGCGACGACGCGCGGCTGTATTTGAGCGATTATAATTTTAATAAATACGAAGATGCCATTGAAACCCAATTTTTGCTTTGGCAGCAAACCCGGGATAAATCCTGCCTGGCGCGCATTTTTGAAATGATGGAAGAGAGCAAATCGACGGTATTGCGCGACGCTGTCTACCGCCGCCGCGCGCTCATCCTGGCCGATATCCCCGAGAAAGCGCGCAGGAAAGAAGCCGCCCTCCGCTTTGAAATTGCCCAATTAAAGGAACAACGACAACAGACAGCCCTACTCGAAAACAATGACGATAACAGGTTGGTTGACTCGCTCGACGAGCGGCTGGGGGATTTGCGCCGCGATTACGACAGATTGCTGGCCAAACACAGCGACATCTGGCGCAATTTTTACCAAACCCGACCCCAGACGACATTATCAAATGTACAATCCTTCCTGGCAGGCGACGACCTGTTTCTCGAATATTGCTGGGGCGAACGCCAGGTATATTTGTTGGCAGTGCAAAAAAATGCGGTGCGCTTGTACCGCTTCCCCAATACACCCCAGATCAGGGAGGGGATCACTCGTTTTATCGAATTTTTTGCTTCCTCCGACCGCATCAACGCCGATCCGCGGGCCTATTTTCGTGCTGCGTTGGCCTGTTTTAACCTGGTCTTCCCTGAAGATCTGCGGGCAGATTTCCCCTGGCTGACTAATGGCCAAGCGGAAGGGCAATTTCCCAAACTCATCATCGTACCCGACGGGATACTGAATACTGTTCCCTTTGAAGCTTTGCTAACAAATAGTTACCAAGGCAATACCTACGCCGCGGCGCCGTATTTGTTAAAAAACGCAGCGCTCCAATACGGCTGGTCGGCCGATCTGCTGTGGGCCGACTTTGCGGGCAGGCGCTCGGGGCCCTGGGTACAGTTTTCGCCCGGTTTTGCAGGCCGCGAGCGCGGCCTGGCGCCATTGCCCTACAGCCTGGATGAAACCGGCCGCAGTGGATTTAAAAAACTACTGAATCACAATGCCACCGCCGATAAATTCAACGACCTGGCCGCCGATGCCTACCTCCTTCACTTGTCCACCCACGCCGAAGCCGGCGGCGAGGCGTCAGAGCCCCAGATCGCGTTTTTCGACAAACCCTTGTCGCTGTCGCAATTATACGCCATGGATCTGGGCGCCAACCTGGCCGTATTGAGCGCTTGCGAAACCCATATCGGGGCCCTTGCCCGGGGAGAGGGCGTTATGTCGCTGGCCCGCGGTTTTGCCTATGCCGGCGTGCAGAGTATAATTGCCAGCCTGTGGCCGGTGAACGAACGCTCCACAGCGCTTATATTTGCGCAATTTTACAAGCATATTTCTCAAGACAAGACAAAAGCAACTGCTTTGCGCGATGCTAAACTCGATTACCTGCGGATGAACGAATTGCCCAACGCACGCCGCTCGCCCTTTTACTGGGCCGGCTTTGTATACATCGGCCGGGATGGCGACCTGACACCACCGGCTACTATGTTGAATCGTTTTTTGATGGCGCTTGCCATATTCACGCTGGCTATCGCCGGTTTTTGGTATTGGCGGCGCCGCGCGCGCGCTGCTACCCTGGTGCTACTGCTACTTGGGACGGGGGTGACAGCTTTCGGCGCCGAGGACACAGCCCTTTCGCAGGCCGCTGAAGCCTACCGCTCGGCAAATTACGAGGAGGCCATCAGGCTATACGAATCGCAATTGAAGCTAATGCCTGACAATGCCGGCCTACATTATAATCTGGGCAATGCCTATTTCAAAGCCGGGCGTATCGGCGGCGCGGTA
>JADKAE010000037.1 GCA_016715405.1 Saprospiraceae bacterium
TTTTCCGACTGACATAGCGCTCATTATCCGTTTTTGGGCGCTGCCTTTTTGTAGGTACGCAAACAAAGCTTTTTCTTCGTTGCTGTTCTCAATCGTTACTATCGCGTTATCCGGCGCTTCGGGTAGCCACTTTAGAAAATCCAAAAACGACTTGAATATTTTAGCGGCGGCGGTTCTGTTTTCGTCGATAACCACAACGCAAAAGCCGTCTTTCCTGAACGCCGGGTCGATGCCGATCAAACATGGTCTATTCATTTTGCTTTGTTTTATCCGATGCTTCGCCTTCGCCCCCTGCAACCTCTTCCACTGTTCCGGGTTGAGCATCGTTTTCGTTTTTGATTGCGGATATTTCCGCGTTTGTAATTATCGCATCCCATGCGGCATTATTCGCTTGCTGCTGCGCTTTCAGGCGATCCAACTCCCCCTGCAACGTCGCCAGCGTCACCACGTCCGCCGCCTTGCGTGTGCTGTTCTTCGCTGTGGCAATGGCGCGGGTCATTACGCGGATTTGGGCTTCTAAGGATCCTATGCGCTGTTGTATCTCTGTCATAACGGCTTAAATTTATCCGGCGGCCTCGTGGCTTCCGGCTGTTGGTAGTCGATGTGCAAATGTCCCGATGCCTTCTCCGCATCCAGAAATTGCCGCATGGCCGCCACAAGCGATTGCGGGTAAACTTCGCTATGGCGGTTCAGACAGCCTTCCACGGCCCTTATATCAAGGTTGCGGCGGCGGTTGTAGGCGTGGTCGATTTGCCGGTGTTCGTCTGGCTCAAACTCATAAACAGTGACGTTGATAAGTTTGCCTTTGCCCGTCACCTCCGGCGCGGTTTCAAAGCCTATCACTAAGCCCCGGGCCTGTAAGTCAGACAAACGTCCACTTATTGTGTTTTTTAGGTAGGTTGGTTAACTCTGAAAGCGTGGTTAACGTTTGCGGGCAGTGCTGAATCCAAAACAGGATTAAGGCTTCTTGTGTTTCCCTGCGGGAGGTGCCGGGGGCGTGGGCGGTTGTGCTGGCTTTCGTTTTCATTGTTGCGAATCTTTTAGTCGGATGATGCCGACGGTTTCAATGTAATTAATATCTGTTGAATTTCTTTTAAAGCCAATCGTAATTGCTTCATTATATGCCGTGTGTTCATTGCCAAGTATGCGTTGATTTTTTAGGTTATCATAAAGATTCACCCACCGCAGCGACTCCAGGGCTTCGACGAGGGCGCGGAGTTCCTCCAAAGTAAATTCCATGTTCCTAAATAACGGAATACCTAAATTAGCCGCATCCAAGTGAGCGCGTAACTCTTCTGCAACGCCCTGTAAAAGTTCTGCTTTCTTTTCCATTGTTCTGTTTTTAGTTGTGAAAAATTGGCCGCCTGGTCGGCCCGTTCAATTCCACAGTATTTGTTTATTTGCGCCCGTCGTTCTGCTTCCAGGTAGCGCGGCACGGGCGGGCCGGGTATCTTAAAAAGGTAAATCTTCGTCCACTGTAACCGCCTGCCTGCTCACTTGCGCACGGTCGTAAATCGGGTCGCCGTTCGTGGCGCGGGTAAACTCCATAGAGGGGATGCGGCGGTAACGACTTGCCGGATTCATAACGATATATTGGTTATCCTCCGGCTGTGAAACGTTTAAAATAAAATCGCACTTATTTTTAAGCTCGCTTCCCAGGTGTCCCCGGATTTTGCCGTCACCCTTGTTTAAGTGCAGCACCCCCAACACAAGTACTTTCCGTTCGTCGCTCCATCGGAGCAAATGCCCTATTAGCGCCTGCACTTCGCCCAGGTTGTTGTAATCGGTAAGCAGGTCTACAAAACCATCAATTACTACACAAGTTAAGCGGGAATTTGAATAAATGTACTGTTCGATAAGTTTCAGGCGTTCAGCAGGGGCGAAGCGGCGAAGGGCAAAAGCGCTATATCTTTCCAAATTGCGCATCTCTCCCGACCACCTGTGGATCCGCCGCTGCGATAACTTGTAAAACGTTTCGCTTTGCTCTGTATCAAAGTACACCATTTGCCCGCCTTGCAAGTCCAAAGAGTAGTTAAGGTAAGGCGCGGAGAAGTCAACGCCGGATGCGCAGATATTGCCAAGTACAAAGGATTTACCCGACTTTTCATGCCCGGTAAGTACGCCGATCATGCCGCGTCCGGCAAGCGGGTATTCTTCGCCTGCCTGATAAAATTTCAGAATTGGCGCTTGTTCCTCAATTTCGGCGGTAACATCGAATTTAGTGTTCATCATGGATAAAAACAATTTATCCACCTGTTCTTGTTCCTTTACCGCCTCCTGTGCTTCTATCCTATCGCCAAAACCTTGTGCGTATAAATCCCGGGCCGCTGCCTTGAAATCGCCTCCGTGTTCCATGATCGCGTAAACGGCGCTTGGTTTATACCCTCGGTTTACCTCAAAACCGCCGGACGTGCTAAACGGGTAAAAGTAGTTGTCTTTGATGTTAACGCTGCCGTCTATGCCTTTGCTATGCTTTGCCCCCGGTCTGTTCATCCGTACAAAGTCGCCCGCTTTGGTGACTATTGTCCACCCGTAATGTTCCATCATATCCAACACTTGCGTACTTTCGTCGTATGCCTGCCAGCTTTTTAGGCCACTTGTGATCGGTTCGCTTTTCGGCTGTTCAATTTGTACGATCTTTTCCGGCGCGTTCAGGTGACGGCAGGCGGCGATGAGTTGATCGCGTTTGCCCTGCTCTGCCTGTGGTATGCCTAATAAATCGCCGTGTAATACCTGATAGCCAGGTGTCGGGTGAACAAACAGTAACCCACCTTGCCCCTGGTTTCTATCATTGCCTCTACGCATCCTTCCCGGCGGGCTAATTTCTGATTTACGCCTGGCTGATTGCAGCGGTAAATCAAATGTAAGCCGCCGGACTTCGTTTTTTGAATGACGGCGGGCATCTCTAATCTTTCAAAAAGCGGGGTGAGTTCTGCAACAACCTGGCCGGTCGGGTCGTGCTTGGTGTCTATATCTATCGCTTCGATTCCGTCCGTACAAAGTAGGGCTATGCCGTCGCATGGCAGGTTAAACAGATTGCGAATATCAGTTTCGGTTTGTGCCTCCCGATAACGGGCGTAACCGGACGGGAAGTTTTTATGGCCGTCAGCCTCGGAGTAGAATGGAATCACTTTCAGACCGGCGGCATGGTAGGTCATGGCAGTTTCTAAATATTTGGCTCTCATTGGATGGTAATTTTTTTCATGTACGAATCGTAATCGGCAAGAAATTTAGTCCAAATATCCTTGTATTTTTCCCGCTCCGCTGCAACCTCCGCCATTTCCCGATGGGATTTGTCCAGGCGTTTGAAGTTGAAAGCCTCCTGGAAGTTCTTTGCCTCTTTGTGGAACTTGCGTTCCCGGAACTCTATAAACTGTGACTTTGATAAGTGTTTAACGTGGTCGATAATGGCCGGGTAGGTGTTTTTGCACCAGCGCAGGTATTTGTTGTAACTGTCATCATGCGGGGTTTGCACGTCGTGGGCTTCGTGGGCATGGGTTACGGCTTGGTCTATACGGCGCTCGTTCAGGTATTCCGGGAAGTGGGTTGCGTTAAACAGTGTAGATGGTCGCAGGAACTTGCGCATCTTGGCATCTTGAAGCCAGTCGGCTACTTTGGTATCAATTACCTTTTGGAAGTCTGCTAGAGTGTACCCCTCTTTTTCGCGGGCCTGTATGATCTGTTTGTGGGCTTTGGCGCTTGGCCGGTATTCTGTGCCTGCTTTTATGTTCAAGTACGTTAAAACCTGTAACACTATACTACCGCTATCCTGTGTATTTTTAGCGTTGTCATTGATTGCCTCAATCTGGTAAGTTGAAATCAGCACTTTGTTTGAGGCTTCGCCGTCGAGTTGTTCAAACTCGACAATATCTCTTATATCTGTATGTTTACTATCTGGTAATGGTGTGCCCGTTTGGTGAAATGCATTTTCCCGTTTGGTGAAATGCATTTTCCCGTTTAGCATCTCGTTTTCATCTTTGAAAGCGTACCATATTGTACGGTCGCGCCCGTCTTTGTTGTAGTTACCTGTGACCAATATCCCGGGAATCAATCAGCGAGTTTACAATTCGGCTAATCTGCTTTCTTGTCCAGTATGGGAAAAGTTCTGTAAATGCTTGGATTGAATTGTAAGTCCAGGTTCGCCCGTCGTGCTGGTGCATCCGGTTAGCTCTGTTGTGGCCTATCCAAAACCTGAAATTTTGAATAATAACCGACTCTTCTTGTCCGTATCGGCAGGCATCGTCAGTGTCGAAAGTGTGGATCATATTGAAAGTATTTAGCTAAAAATGAAAAGAGCCGGAACAGTAGAAGATGTCCGGCCCTTTTTCGGGGTACTTGCTTTCAATATGTGTTCGCTTCTACCCGGACACATATCGTTTCTCAAAGCCCTACAAAGATACAAACTATTTCTTTTTCGGCAACTGTTTGCCCTTAAAAATCTTTACATCCTGATTGTTTCAAAAGTCATCTTGCTTTCTGCTTTAAGTTTTGCAAAATCCGCTCCGCCCCCCGCAGCGCTAACGCATTATAAGCGTTCTCCGCAAGATATAGCCTCTGCGATGTTGTGCACCGCGTTAATCGTCGTTTCGTCCAAGTGTACCCGTACCCACACCGTTTGAGCGGCGCGGATGGGTGCAAGCGGCTTGTCGCTCATGTGGTACTCCGTCAGCCCCTCGTCGATAGCCCACGCCACTAATTGCGCTTTCGTCCGGCGGCGGGATTTCGGGTTGAGTTCACGGAGGTGCGCCTGGAGGGCGACGATGGCGGCGTTGGGTTTGTCGTATAGTTGCAAGTTCATTGTTCTGTTTTTAGTACGCCGTACGCCAAGCGTCGGCAATTTTTGTTTTGCAATAGCTTTCGATTTTATCGGCTTCCATTTCCAGTAGTTCGGCGGCGGGGTAAGTTACGGAAACGCCTAGCTTTGTGATTTGTACGTTCAGCGTGGCCTTTAGCGATAAATAAGGCGAATAAAAACGGCAATCGCCGTAAATGCCCAGCCAGTTTATGCACTTATACCAACATCTGTAACCCCTGTGTGTAGTATACTCAAACCCAGCGGATTCAAATTCTTTTTCGTACATCGCTTTTCTATTGCAGCCAGGTGCAATTTACCCCCAGCTTGATGGAAAAATTATTCTCTATCGGATCCACCTCCGACGGCGAAAGCAAGATGCTACCGTTCTCCGCCCTCCGGGCTAAGCGCCCGGCGTGTCGATGCGCGAGGTTATGCCCACAGTCCAGGCGGTTTCGGATTCCGGCGGCGGCCTGTTGGTACGTCACGCCGTCGGTGAGGACGACGCGGAGGCCGTAAATGTTTGTGTAGTTCATACCGCCTCCTTTTGCTTGCGGGGGCGTCCGATCTTTTCCGCCTGTGCATCTGCATAGGGTAGCCCGTGTATGTATTGCGTAAACGATTCCACGCCCCACCACGCTAAAATATTTACCATTTCGCGCTGGGTCATCGCAAGCCCGGCAATTCGATTGATCGCTACGCGGGTATCGGTCGGAAATGGGATATTAATACGCACGCGGCCAAGCGTGTACGTCGGCATCGGCTTTGTTGCGTCCAGGTCGTCGTGGCGTTCGATGCCTTTTTTTACCAAAGCTATATAAATAGCGCTGATTGAGCTTGCGCGTTTAGTCACGCCCTTGAACCGTAGTTCCGTTTGCTGCTTTTCGATTTCAGCCCGGAGGGCGTCGGGTATGAAGCACTGCATTATAATTTTATCTTTCATTGTTCTTATCGTTTTTTTTCGTTGTAATAAACCTTTTCCGCTACTTCTAATACTTCAAGGTAGCTAAATTCAGTACCACTAAACTCCGCCGCCCACTCTTCTATGGTTTTTTGTGTTGATAATAAAATATTACCATCGAGGCGAAGCGCGGGGTATTTATAGGGGTTGCGCTTCATTTCCCAGTAAAACGCATTTGCGATGGATTGTTTTCTGCTTTCAAAACGAAACATTGACATGGTGTTTTGTTTTTTGTTTGTGATAAAAACCCCGGCGGCCCCTCGCGCCTGTGACCTAAAAACAGGCTGGCCGCCGGGCTTAAGTAATTGTAATCTATTCTTTCGGTTTGAGGCGGATTAAATTTTATAAATCCCATGCGGTGTGTGAAAATCGTAAGACTTCCACCAATCGCCCCACAAAATACAGCGTTCCAGTTTTGTTATACAGTCGTCAATCTGCGACCATGCGTTCAAAATTGTTTTGCGCGAAAGCTGATGCACTGAAACATTGCCAGCCCGATCAACCATAACGACAAAGTGATCTTGGTCTTTCCCTTGTCCGTATAACGCTTGCTGCCAGTGGTATCGGTCATCTAAAATAACGCGCTCACATTTGCGCGGCAGGGCATCGGCTGTTAGTTTCAAATCGGCAATCATCCCCCCCCCTACAAAGTCTGGCTTCCCTTTCCAGTTCCACCCGCCGTACTCCCATGACAATGATTTTTGCGTTTCAGTGACACGGGAAAGGACGTAATTTGCAGCATCGTTTTTAATCACCTCGCGTGCGATTCGTTCAGCTTGTTCTTTCGTTTTCGCGTCGACAAACTTCAACCCGCTTTGTTCTTTTTCAGAATCAATAGCGCGTTTTTTATCGATCATTTTCCAGGTGGCTTCAAATTCTATGCCCAAAAAATCAGCCCATGATTGTAATCCTTCATTGCTATTCATTGCGGCGTTTGCAGGCGGAACGGTATATTTTGAATCAAAGTTATCCGGTTCGGTAATTAGACAGTCAATAAGGCTACCCAGTAGCATAGCAGGCGTTTCTTTAAACTCTCCCAACTTGTAAATCATAAAGTGGCGCGGCGATTTAGCAAAGGCCGCAATTGAGGAAAAAGAAAGATGCTCCTCTTTGGCTTCCATACGCGCTACAAGTTCAGCGGCTTTTTGAAGGTCAACGCTTTGCAAATCTTGCGTTTCGGCTTCCAGTTCGTATATGTTTTCCGGCATCATACGGCAATTTGTTTTTGAAGTTCGGCTTTGCGTTTGCCAAGTTCATTAATAAACGTCTTATCGCTATGCCAATGCGGATTTTGATCATATACGTTTTTAAGCGCTTCAAGTGTGCTGCACTTAGTAATAAAATCGACATACTCATCTTTAGCAGCTTCTAATGCTTTTCCGGCGGTTAATTGTGCCGCTGTTTCGTCAATGTACGCAGCTTCCTCCTCCTCAATGTCAAGGCCGCTCAATTCGTCACTGAATCCTTTGCGGAGGGCGAAAGCTTCTGCAACTTTGGCAAGCATGTGGTAAGGCATAGTAGCCCATTTTTGCTTGGGTTGCCCTGCGCTGTCTACTTGCGCAAATTCACTCCATAATACCTCACCAGTAAAAGCGCCAACACGGCTTCCAATCATACGAGCAGCGGTTACACGGCAAGATACCGGCGGTTTTCCGGTTGCTTTAATTTCAGCAAGCGTCATATATGTATCATCGCTTTTGTAGTCGAACTTCGGTTCGCCACATGAAATTAGTTGCCCTGTTTTAGCTGCAATTTTTCGGTAGCCATTAATACTCACAATGCGGGAAAAAATCGGCCCCGTTTTCGTGTTGTATTTTGTAAGGTGAATTTCGCCTGTAAATGGCGATAAAGCTTTTCCTTACACACTTGCGCAAAAAGCGCAATTTGTGCAGGCGGTGTGCCCTCGGGGATTACCCCCGCTTGGACAAGGGTCTGGATTTGAGAGTTACTTAGTTCCATTGTTCTGTTTTTTTTATAATTTGCAATTTTTACTGTCCGTCAGCGACCGTCCGGCAGTCGTTGAGGCGGACGTTCGCCGGGTCGTTGAGGTACTCGCAGAGGAGGGCGTCGAGTAAGTTGGTTGTTGCTGTGAATTTACCAGGCTGACTAATTACGCGGGGGTCGTTCCACCATTCGGCGCTACCCTCCCAAATTAATTCTTCCGGCTCATACCCATTGCCGTTTAGGGCTATTTCTCCGGGCGCGTGGGCAGCTATGTAGTCTTTTTGGCGCAAGAACCCGAAAAAGTCATCCGCCTCGATGGTAATTTTGTCAGCACCCTCGGTCGGCCAAACCTCGATATTGCCGCCGCCAAGAAAGTAGTCGTACAAATTTTTGTAATTGCTCATTGTTCTGTTTTTTATGCGTTTTTGAAGGTGAAGGAAAGCGGGGGCGAAGGCCCACGGGGGTTAGTTATAATTTATGCGCTTTAACCTGCGCTGATAAGGCCAAATGAAGTTGCAGAATGCATCTGTTTTTCCGGCCAAATATTCAAAGTTTCTTTCAACTCCGGCATTGATTAAGTCAACAGCTACCGCGTTTTCAAATTCAATTCGGCTGCTTTGGGCTATGTTCCAGTTTTTTTCAATTGCGCTTTCTACGATTGCCCTCAATTCAGTAAGGGCGATTTCGTCAATTTTGATATTGCTTTTTTCTTTTTTGCCCACAAGGTTTAAAGCTGCGCATGTTGTGCCAAAGTGATTAATTTCACCTGTTTGCAAGTTTTCCAACCAAATAACTTTTTTCAACCCTTGTTTACCACAGCAAGAGCAAAAATCTTGATCGTCATTGCATCCTAAAAATTTATAATTGCTTTCCATTGTTCTTTTTTTTACTTGTTAACGATAGAACAAAGATAACCAAAAAGGTTTACTTGTCAACTCTTTTGCGCTACTTTAACAAAACCTTAACTAAAATAGGTTATGTAGTACACTAAATTGATATTGTCGCCTATTGCCCCCCTCCCCGCTTTGCCTTACCTTTGTGTAAAACTTAGAACAATGAAAGTTACACCAACCGATCAACAGGCGGATTTCCTCCGCTGGCTATCAATCCTAATTATCACCGTTTACCTCGTCGCCATTTTCGGCAAATGGGCATTTATCGCATTCGGCGTCTTTGCCTTTATCTTCTTTGCCGCGTGGGCGTACCTGTCTTTCCTCAACCCGGAGGATATTATAACCCGGCGCGACAACTGGCAGGAGCCGGAGTATGGCAGCGCATACGAGGAGTGGAAGGATACCGGCGTCGACCGGCGCAACCATTCTAAAAAATCGAATAGTTCAGAAAAGCCAGACAACCCCGGACAACTATGTCAGCCGTGCCAATATACAGGCGTTATAGTTGACACGGAGGCGGGCACGCACGAATGGAAAGTAACACCTAAATCAAAAACTTAGAACAATGGAACAGATCAAAGACATTTCAACCGGCTACCGCTGGGTAGTCTGGTTTGCGTTCAAATGGTTAGCGGCGACCACCGCCGTAACCGTCTGGCAGGTAAGCGCCGGATTTATCCCCACCGCCTCCGACAACGTGCAATTCTTTTTCAGGATAGCCGCCTGTGTGGTTATGTTTTTCTTTATAGATGCCGGATTAGAGGCGCAAGCAAAGTACGTCTTTCGGGGGTTAATGGATAAGCATACAAGGGATGGGGGTAAGTGGTTTTTAACCCTGTCTATATTTATCTTTACTATCCGCTTTGCCGCTTCCACTTTTATGACTTGGGTAAGCGCTGATCCCATCGCGTCTAGCATCTACCCGCCCCCCTCCACCGACCGGCAGCAAACAGAGATTGCAGCGGCCCGGGAAAGCAACGACGGACGGCTTAAGCGCCTGGAAAGTGAAAAGACGCGGTTAGAGAATAGCGAAAAGCAGCGCATGAAAGACGCCGAAAAACAAGGTAAGCAGTTAGTCGACAAGGCGATCAACGCAGGCGGTTCTAACTTTGCCTCACTTTGGAGAGATGGCAACGACTGGATTAAGACGGCCCCACAGTTAAAGAAGAAACGTGAAAAGGTATACGAGGCGCAAAAGGCAGCGGATGCGCTTATCGCAAGTGAAAAGGCAAAGACGGCAGAGGCGCAAAAAATGTACCTGGCTGCGCTGGGCAAAGACGATGCCACAATAGCGGCTTTGTCGGGTGAGATAGTCAGCCTGAACGAACAGCACGCGACGAATAAGGCAAGTATGACGGCGGCAATCTACTTAGTTGACTTTATAGCGGCTTTTGTGGCTATCGCGCTATTGATAGCCCTTTGCAGTTACGAGAAGAAAAACAACATCGAATACAAAAGCGATTTTTCGGGCGTATGGGAAAAGGTAGGCGACCGCATCAAAGGCGATGTTATGCAAAACGCCGAATCCGGTAGCGTGGGGCTGTGGCTTATCGTTGCCGCCCCGCTAGTAGCCCTCGTTAAATTTTTCCGGTTCCTGGGTGTTTTGATGTGGATAGGCATACATAATGTGGAAACCTTTTTCCGTATCGACTTAGACGGCGACGGGCAAATCGGCGCGCCGAAAAAGTCGGTAACTACCAAAACAGAAACCACCGACTTAATATCTGCAAAAGTCGGTAGAATGCCTATCGGTTTTTCGGTAAATAAAACAGATCAAAAAGTCGGTGAAACTCCGCCGACTTCCACCGACTTAGGCACGGCGCGTTTTACCGATGTCGGGGTAAGCCCGACTTCACCGACTTTGCGCCGACTTTTGAAATAGTCGGTGATCACAAAACGCCTGAAATGGTCGGTGAAAAGTCGGTAGAATTGCCGCCGACTTTTGAGAGAGAAAGCACCGACTTTCGCCCACGTAAAACGCCGACTATTGCCAGGAAATCGGCAGCTATAAAGTCGGTAGATCGGGCAAACCGTGCCACCGACTTAGATAAGTTGGCGGATAGTTTGCGGGCCGCGTGGAAAAAACAGTATAGTACATATCCTGACCTGCTAAGGCAAGCGAAGGCCGCCGGGTTTACGGTATACACAAACGGCAAGATTATTTCCATTGTGAAGCCAAAGCCGACGCCCAAGCGAAAGAAATAAATGCAAGACTCATTGTTCTAGTCTGCCCCCGCTCGTGCCTCACCGGCGCGGCGGGGGTTTTCTTTTATAGGCTAAACAATTTAGTTAAGAAAAGTTAAGTAGCGTAAAGAGTTGACAAGTAAACTGTTTTTAGTGTATCTTTGTGGTAATCAATTAAAACTTGAAGATGGCGTGCAGGCTGTCCGGCCGGTAAACGAAACCTGATTCTTGCTGGCCAATCAACTTCTCCACCGACACGGCGCATGCACGCCAAAGGGTGGGCTGCCGGGGCCAACTGCTTAGCACGCACAGGGCTTAGCCGACTGCCAAAACGGGTAATCAGCCAGGCGCTGGACCGCAAAGCCAATTGTTCGACCTCACCCGCGGCGGCGCGGGATTCCAAGGGTGTGGGGCTGGCGTGGCGGTTCGTTTTGGATACACACAAGGCCTTTACCCTGCAAAGCCGCGGTTTTCATGCAAAAAGCCCCTACCGGCCAGGGGCTTACAAAACACCTAAAACCCTATGAAATATCTTTCTTTACCGTTCCCGGGCTGATTAGCTTAATGATCACCATAAGCAGCGCAAAGCCCGCCTGCAACATCAAAGACGTATCACCGCTCAATATCGCATCAATAAGCCCCTGTATTTGCGGAATAGGTAGCCAGGGGAGAAAGCCCACCAGGAACGCCAGGATAGAGGCGTAAAACTGTGGCGACTTTAGCGAGCGTTTGAGTTGATCCAACAACTCCGATCCTTGTAAGCTCTTAAAGTAGTGAAACGCGATGTTCCCCGCGCTGAAAATTGCAATCAGCCCGGCGGCCACCTGCTTTAAAGAATCCTCCGGGAATCTTATCCCGAATAGGGCCGCCGCTATGGCGATAAGGCCAAACCAAAAGTTAGCCGACTGCCAAAATGATTTTTTCGTTTGCATAGTGTGTATGTTTTAGTTAACAGTTAGTGTTAATCTTCTTTACTCAATAACCCGGAAACGTCCTTTCCTTGTTCCATGAGTTCCAATACTTTTTTGTGTGTTTCCTCTCTGTGCTTTTCCATCTGCCTGTATTTTCTAAAGTTGATAATGGCAGATATAAGCGCGGTAATAATCAGCGGTAAGGCGCTAAGTAACTCACCCGCATAGGTGAGGGCAGTCGCAAGAAGGGCAGCGCCATGCATGCTCCATTCATGCGACAAGATTTTGATTTTATCCATCTCCTTCCACATTGCGGGGGGTGTTAGTTAATGACTAAGGTTTGATAAAGGCGAATTGAAGTACGCCCTTTGTCTTGCGCTGTGCAGCCCTTCCAGTTGCCGCCGTTCCTGTGTGTATAACTTCCCGCCCTAAAGCGTCCTTTCCTATGACCGTTGTAATTGCCAAACCCGGAACCCCGGCGAGCATGTTAAAGAAATGCCTACTATAAAAAGCAGCATCCGCAAAACCGTGTTCATCTTTCAGGATAAAGCCCCGGTTTGTAAAAAAACCGGTGACGGTCGAGCGCGCCAGGTCATAAGCCGGTTCGTCGTATAAATCCGTTTTAAAGCTAACAGTTATTGAAGCTGGCAAGGTTTTCAACTCTCCTCCCGCCTCTGCCAATCGTTTCCAGTAGATATTATGCGTACCGACTGCAAAGGTAAGCGTGCGCATTTCCCGGCGCTTTTCCGGGTCAGGCGGTGGCGGAGAACCACCCGGCGCGTTGTCGATTAGTGCGCTAATAAGCGGGCTGCCATACCCGGTATAGTCATCCCGCCCGGACGGCGGTAAGTCGGTAGCAAACTTTTGTATATGCGCTTTGATGCTTGCCGCTGTGCTGGTAGGGTATAGGCTTGCAATAATAGCCACAACCGCCGCCGCGTGCGGCGTGGCCATGCTCGTTCCTGATAGCGAGCTATAACCGCCTTTGTAGGTCGATAACACCATAGATCCCGGCGCTGCTATAAACGTTTCCGGGCCGTATGTGCTATAAGTCGCACGTTGTACGCCTGTACCTGATTGCATCAGCGCCGCAATGGCTGAAACGTACTTTGACTTGCCAGGATATTGCACGCCCATGCCGCCGGTGTTTCCACAGGCAGCGACCACGTAAACGCCCAGCGTTTCGGCTTCTTTTAGTGCGTTTTCCATGTCCGTACTAAGGCCCCCGCCGCCGAGGCTGTAATTGTAGATACAAAACCAACCTTGCGCCATGAGCTCCTTTGCTAAACCATTAGCATAAAGCGTACCTGCAACGATTCCGGCGAACGTGCCGCCGCCCTGGTCGTTTAGCACCTTCACAGGTACGATCTTTAGCCAACCGGCATCTACGAGCATCCTGGCGGCCCCAAGCGGCGTTGTCGGGTCAATAGCGCCTACAATGCCCGCTACGTGCGTGCTATGCCCGTGCGCGTCCTGCAATCCCGTGCCTGTAAAATCCTTGCCTTTATCATTCCATGCGGCCTTAGCGAGCGCCGGGTGATCGTACTTGCCCCCGGTGTCGAGGACAAAGACGCAAATTTTGCGTTTGGCCTTACTGGCAATTTCAGCATACCGGGAATTGATGCCTAAATATTCAGGCCCCCAGTTACCAGTAGCCAGTGCCGAATATTCCGCCGGGATGGGGATCTGCTCGATAGGGTCGAGTATCACGTCATACTGCCCGCTCGCTTCCATTAGCGCCACCCGTTCGGCGACTTCCAGAAAGTCCGGCCAATACTCCGATGGGAGGCCCGACTGTTCCACTGTTTGCGACGCAAGGCCAAAAGGCAGCGCGGCAAGCAGTAGAATTTGAAATAATGTTTTGACATTCATATTTTTCTATGTTATGTTGATAAAATCGTCTGGTAAAACGTAACACACCTGCACCCAATCGCTCACGCCGTGATACCACGTCCATACGATTATGCAGGGGTACGCGGGGGGCTTTGGTGTTTGCAGGGGCCAATCACGCGACAGGCTTTTAAAAGCCTCTTCGTCTGGTAAGTAGAATTTTTCGATCATGGGTCATATATCGTTTTCAATCTCGTCGTCGTAATTGAGTACCGTTTCCGGCTGAAAGTCGCCCGGCTGCAAAACGCCGGGTTCGTAAACGAATATCTGGTCTGCCTGCCCTTCGTCGGGCTTGCGAACCCGGCGGCTTACTATCCGCGTGGCAATCTTAAACAAGTCGAGGTAATACGGCTTTTTATCAGCGCGCAGGTAGAAAACTTGCGTTACTTGCGTAAGGTATGACGGCTGCCCGTTGGGCTGCATATGTAGTCGATAAGAATACGGTATGCGATAAATTGTGTCTTTCATGGTTTACGATTTTTAGCGTTTAAAATCCACCCAAACTTGCATTTCTTGCGGCGCGGGCTGATTGCCTCCAAACCACAGGCCCAAGCGCCAAAGCAAGGGCGGCGTTTTGATGTTGGTATACATAGTACCTATGTCTACTATCCGGCCTTCCACATCTCGATGGGCAACGGTCAACGACCAGTTGCCGCCGCCGCTGTACGTCAGGACTATGCGGGCGTTTTGCGCGATGGGCATACTAAGCAAAACGAGCTTATCGCCTTCGCCTATCTCATGTTTTCCGCCCCTGTTTACGTAAAGCGTTAAGTCGATTTTATCCGACTTTAGGTTGTAGCGCCACGCCCACATAACCGCGTCTTTGTTATTTGACAACATCCGCAGCGACACACCCCCGCCCTTATTGAAGTCCTTTTGATCTTCGCCGGGAATGTTATAGCGGCATGTGGCATCAAACACCACATCCCATTGCCATGACAATCCCCCGGACAGATGCGGCGTGCGCGGCTCCATCGGCCAAAAGTCGTGTTTGCCAGCCTGTACGGTAAATATTTTCAGGCTCATGCCGCTTTTGCCCTTGGAAGCACAATAATGCCGTATCGATCTAATTTCTTTAATCGCCTCAATAATAGCAGAGGCATTAAGCAACAGCCCCCATAGGTTTAATTTACCGTTTAGCTTTTCCAGTAGCCCGCCTAAAATGCGTATAATTTCACGCACTTTCCCGGCGATCTGTTCCGGCGTGTCAGCGTTTACCGCTTGCGTCATCAACTCAACTTCATTTTTCATGGTGTTTGTTATTTAGAGTTTAAAGCATTTGCCCCTGTGTCGCCTAATCGCAGCCTTTGCGTTAAGCTGAATACCCTGTCGTTTGTTCGCCACCGTTGCCGCCCGTTGGGCGTGGCCTCGACGTTCGTAAAAATCAATTCCTTATTGATTAAGTCGGCAGGCCCGGCGGTGATGTTTACGCCCATTAGCAGCGTCCCGGCGTAAAATCGGATATTCCCTGTTATGCCGCCGCCTACTTGCTGCCCTTGCTTGTTCACTTCCCTAACCGCCCCAGTGCCCCGGATACGCAAAATCTTGTCTGCTTGGCCGTCCTGCTTAAACGTATAGAACCCCTGGCAGACGTTCGCCGTATCGCAGGGCGCAAGGTTTGCTATAAATCTTTCCTCGCTTAACTGACGGTAAGTCTTTCCGGTGTACAACACTAACAAGTCGGAAATATCAGCCGTCGCCCGGTTTACCCGGCCTTGCTGCATAAGGATTAGATGCCCTTGTGAAAGGTACGCGTTGGCCTGCACTGCGATATTGAATAAGTAATTTATCAGCGTTGCCGTGTCGAGTGGCTCAGATACCGCCGCCGTGCTTGCGCCGTTGTCGGCGTTAAATTGGCCGTACAACTGCAAAAGGCTGTCGTTGTAGGGGATAACGTTTAGGCTGTCGGCGTTTTCGTAGCTTTGCGCCGAAGCAAAGGCAGGTAGTAGTAATAAAAAAAGTATCTTTTTCATTGTTTTGCTTTTTTGATTGTGATTGTTTCGCCGGGTTCCATGAGTTCGGCAACAAGGTTTACTAAATACGCGATAATTGAACTTTTGTCATATTCCGAAATCCACGACGTGCCGAGGTGAGATTCTACCGACTTTATGCCAATATCTATATATTTAATACTCGGCCCGCTGGTTGTGATTTCATCCAATTCATAGAGCGGATGTAAATTCGGCTTGTACGGTAATTGTTCAAATTTGTCCAGACTGTAAATTGTCGCCGTATCGACAGCAGGTTGGTAACTTTGCGCCCGTGCGCCTATAACGCCGATTACTATACAAGCTAACACCATAATTAGCAGATGCCAGCGGTTAAATTTTGTTTTACGTTCCATGTTTTTTTTGTTTGCAATTATTTACCCTGAATTGTGATGTAATTAAACTCAAACGTCAGGCCCTCATATGGCGCGCCGGTCACGTTTACGACTATCGAACATCCCGTCGTGGAAGGCACAACATACAGGTAAGGCACAATAGACGCCGCGTTGGCGTTTTCCGGCATTAGCACCACCGCAGGCGCGTGATCGAAAGATGTGGCCCAAGTGAGTGTCACCCATTCCCCGGCGGTGAGCGTCGTGCCTGACGTAAACGAAATGCGCCCAGCCACGTCGGAGCTATGCGCGTCGGTAATGCTTGCGCTTCTGCCCGTTCCGGCGTTCGCGTTTGTCCCGATAGTCACGCTGTTGTCCTGCCCGGATAGTTGGCGAAATTTGCCCATGCCTCCCACGTCGAGCGACTTTTCCGGGCTGGTGTCGTTGATGCCGAGGCCGGTAGCGTCTAATGTCGCTTTTGTGGAGTTATTCACCTGGTATACAAACTTCCCGCCCGTGTCGGTGTCAAACTCAATGCCCGCGCCGCCCTGCAACCTTGCGCCATATCCTCCCACTGTCGCATTATCGCTAAGGTTTAATCCGGCAGAGGTGCCGGTGTCGTCTAATCCTGTCAGCGATAAATTTCCGGCTCCATCCATTTGCATAGATACAAAGTGATCCCCTACCCAGTCTCCAGCGCTGATGCGTAAAAATACTGTGCTGTCGTAGTTTAAAATGCCCTGTACAAAGTTTGTAAAATAGTCATCTGTATAGATTAACCGGTAATTGCCCCATGTGTCCCAGTCGGAACTATATCCTTTTTCTTCGTACCACGTCAACCCAGGGAGGGCCGTAGCGCTACCTTGAAACCGTAGCGTAGAATCTGCCGGAACTGTCGCCGTTCGACTCCCTGTGAACGTGTCATTTACTGTATAAAAGTTGTCGGTTGCTATTTGCGTTAAATCGTACTGCGTGGCCAACTTCGTAGAATCAGCCGCCACCATGACCTTATCCGTTGCCGCCGCTGTGGTTGTCATGCCATACCCCGCCTCTATGGTCGCCGTATTGCCGTCTGTAATGCTTTGCGGCGTGCCGGAGGAACCGGCGAGGTGAATCACCAAGTCCGGCATCTGCGGTGACCGTACCGGCGCCTATAAGACCTGGCGTCGCTGCCGGTATTCCGAGGCACATGGTTCAACGACGTGGAGGGTTTTGGGCGGGGCGGAAAATAATAGGGAAAGGGAAATTTATCCCAACATTATCTGTAGTTCCATCGAGAACCCAATAAGAATTAATCCCCCCGGTTTTTGGGACCGTTGTAATATGCAAATCAAAATTACCCCTCACTGATGTTGCATTATAAGAAATCAAGAGATCCATTTTCAAGAATGTGTATAAAGCGATAGCCGTATTATATAAATGATTTACTATAATTCTATTTACGTCTTGCCGGATTAATTATGTATTTGCCTTAAAATATCACGGTGTTTGAGGCTGCCAAGCGAAACGTGTAATTTATAAGCTAGGTTGGATTAATTGTGCCAATCCTACGTTTCCTTCAACTAAAAGCCCGTTTGGCAAGCGCCTGCATGTTGTTCCGCTGTATGTGTTCCGCCTATTACTGCCCCCGCTCCCTCTACATCTATAATTTATTTTGCGGGTGCAATAAGTGGTGCCGAAAATCCAAAAAAAACTACATTTCCCGTACCTGTTTTTATTCTAAATTTCTCAGTTCCAAGCCCTATGGCAAAGTCACCCGCTTCGTAATTCCAAAAACCAAATGCGTTTGTATACGGAGATGTGTAAGTTGAGCCGGTAAAAAAAATACTAGCGCCATCGCTGTCTGTTGTACCTGTGTGTTGAGATTTAAAATCAGATTCTGGCGGTTCCCGTTCCTGTTGTATTTAGCAATAGCATCAAGCGTATTAGTAGCAGAGTTTTTGTTATTTGTTAACTCTTTTGTTTGTATTATCCCACACAAAATCCGCGTCGTCGGTAAGTTGCGCATTCGCAATCGTTAAAGGTATACGCGGTCCGACGTAAACGCCCCCGCAGCCGGAGGATATAAGTCCACCGCGTGCCGTTGTAAAATTCCGGTAATCCTACCGATGTATTATATCTAAACACCCCGCCACGCCTGTCGGCCTCTGCGCCGTCGTACCCGTCGCCAGCCGCCAGCCGCCGGTGGAGTAGTCGTAAAACGAGTAACCCGCTACCGTCACCCCGCCCAGGGCTAAGAGCGTGCCGTCATCGCTAAGAACGCCGTCGGCCAAAGTGTAGGTGCCCGTGGCGCGGGGGATGCGGCCCGGGGTCAAAGAACCGGTGTGCGTTCCAAATAAAATACTATCCATTTTAGTCCACACCGCCACGCGGTTAGTATCTGACGTAATTACGTGTTCTGTGCTGTCCGGCGCAAGCTCCAACTGTTTGAGGCGCAAGCGGGTCGGGCTTGTTTGAGCTGTCACCGCTTGCAACCCCAAGACCAAAAACAGTACTATAATGGAAAAACGAATGAGTGTTCTCATACCATGAATTTAACTACTACCAATTCCTTATTGCCGTCGCTGTCCGTGTCAAACTCTAAACCAAAAACGAGGTCAGCGCCGGAAATCACATAATCGTAAGACGCCCCGTAAGTCTGATAAATGCCGTTGCGGAAAACGAAAAGCCCGTCCGTATTTGCCGGAGGTGTGCCGCTGTTTATCGTAATCTTTACCGTAAACTCCCCGGCGTCCGGCCTGAATATCTGCCGCAGCCATGTACAACGGCACGCCAGCGCCAATTCGTACATCGAAACCGGGTCGGTAACTATCCATGACCCCGCCGGAAAGTCCGTTTGTACCGTTGTACTGACAACTGTTATACTTGTATCGCCCGCCTCTATGTCAGCACCAAGCTCAAACCCCTGAACGCTCCCATCGGGTGACATCACAATCACATCATCGCCCGCGTTCCATAGGATCAACGCCCGGCGCTGCTATGTCTATTGTCGTAATCGTGCTGCCCTCTGTTATTATCGTTGTTGTTGTCGTGCCCGCCACGTTAGGGATAACAAAGCCCGTAACGCCGTGCGTATCGGGTAAAGACGGCAGATCGCCGTTGGGGCTAACAATAGGCGGGGTAGGCGGAGGAGGCCCGGCGTGATCGCGTATGATGCCGATATTAGGAACTATGCCCGTCGTATCTCTGCTTATCAAAAACCATTCGCCCGACCAGTCGTGGCGATTAATATCGAAAGAACCGCCCAGGAATATGTAGTATTCATCACCTGTAAGCGTAATATGCTTGTATCTGTGATGCGCTTGGTATACGCCGTTGAGCGTGGCCAAAAAGCGCTTTACGGGCGTCTTTTGCGCTCCCATTACTTCCTCACCTAATAGCTGCCCTAGGTCCCGATAGGTGCCGCTTTGGCCTAATCGCCACTGTTCACCCGTTGCCCATGCCAACCCTCCCCACACTTCCACAGCGCCCAGCGCCGCCGATGTTGGGCCGGTGCCGAAAAGTACTTCTAATTCTAATTTTTCGCTGTTGGTCGTGGTTGGGTTGAAAAGACTATATTTTTTCGTTAAGTAGTTATCCTCAATCGTGCCGCCCACCAATACCTCAATTTGCGTATTAAAAAAACTCCAATACTCTGTATAATCCAGTGTATTGGGACGGTTCCAAGCCAGTAACGCACCTCATCAATAGCTACAAACATTTCCAGATCGCCGCTTTCAGGTAGCAGGGGAGTGATAATATCAAACTGCATGGTATACAGTTGATTATCAACCGTTATCATATTTGGATAAAATTCGTAATCGCTTGCCGTTGTTGTCCACTCGATTTGTCCAAATGAAAACCCGGCGTTGGGGCTAAAATACGCCGTCCGGCGCAAGTAGTACGTGCCTACCTGAATGCGTACCGCAAAGCGCAGATGGGTATAATCAAAGTTGGTTGTATAGTCTAATCTGTAATTGAGTTGCCCGCGTACCCGGAGGCGCGCCGTGCCGTTGACGTGGTTTATCTCGCTATACGTTTCGGGGCTTGTATAGCCTTCGTTCCATTCCCAGTCGTGCCCCAGGCTTTGCGTATCGAAGTGTTTGTAATACACCTCTACCAGATTGAGAGGCGCAAACCACTTATATAGGCTACCAGACAATAGCACCATATCCGACGTTCCCGCCGTCCATTCGTTGTCGGTCTGGCTTTCCTCTGTCCATGTGGCTAACTGCGTATCGCTACTAACCGCGTGCGTATAGTCCTTTGTGTAGGTGTGATAGTAGGCAGCGGTCGGAGCGCCGGAGCGGTAGCGGTATTCATTTATTTGCACAAAGGTATATCTACCTTCCGACCACATAAAACGACAATTAAGCGTGGTGCAAAAGTCCTTCAAAACGTCGTAACAGTTAGCCCGCTTTATCTCTCCGTTACTGTCTATGTATTTATAGATGCGCGTGTCAAGTCGGTAATACTGCAACACATCGTCGGTTGTTAGACTTACTGTCGTGTTTTCTTCTTCCCAAAAGAATACCCATTCTAAAATAATATCGCTGGCATTAGCATAGCCAAAATCAATTAGCCCAATTTCGTCTACCAGCTTAAGTAGGTGTACTTTCCATGTGTTTTTGCCTTCAATGGCAGGTACGTAGTCCTTTGTTTTCATCCGGCCTATGCCGTCCACCGCCCGGACTTCCAGAATCGGCGCGGAGCCGTAGCCCTTGTTTTCTTGCGTTACCAAGTCGGAGAGAATAAACCCCATCCAATATAAATCGCCGTTTTTCTCAATTTTTAGCTTAAACGTTTCTTCACCCGCAGCTACCAGGGCGTTCAGAAAACCAAAGACAGTTGAATCTATAATTAAGTTGAGGACGCAAGTAGAGGTAAGAATAGGGTGAATCCGGCTTTTGCCTTCGCCCTCCCAATCGAATTTAATACTTTCGACTGTCATTGTACCGGCGGCCCCGCCGTACCCGTCCTGATCAATCGTGACGGTGTATTCGTCGTGATCCCCCGCCGCGTTATATGGCGCGCTTAGATATGTACCTGTTAAGCGCGTCGCCATTAGCCGATTCGGTTTTTGCGCGTGTTTGCGCGTTGCATAATCAAATACAGGTCATCGCCGGAAACGCGGGTAGTTAATTCCATTTGGTTACTAGCGCCGATTATGTCAGGCAATTTGCGAAGTGGAATAATAGCCTCCGGCCCGGCTTCGCCGACGAGGCCAAGCGTTGGCCCGGTAACGATGCCGCCTGTTGCAAATTCCTGCACTCTACCGCCTTGTTTTTGAAGCGAAGATCGCACATAAGAGGCAAGCGCAATAAGTGCCACGCCCGCCGCAATGGCTACGTAGGGGTTTAGTGATTCAAGTGCGATTTGTACAGCGATAAGGCCAATACCAAGCTGGATTAATATTTTACCAACCTCCTGAACAATACCCAAAAGCGCATCTAAAAGAATATAACCCAGGTTAGCAGCTTTGCCAACTCCCGCCGCAAAACTTCCCAGGGCTTCGCCAAAAGCAGCAAGGCCGTTTGATATACCCGTTTCTATCGCCCTCGATATGCGATCCCCCGCATCGGCCATAGCCGCCGCCACTTCCAGTACCTTTAATTTAGATTCAGTTAATACGTTGCTATTTTTTTGCATTGCAGCGTCGAGGGCTTCAACCTCTCCGCGTATCCCCTGAAAAGATTCGGCCATGTCGGTATTAATCCGCTCTGTTAGGCCTAATATTGATTGATCGGTATTTTTTATAGTATCTGGCAGGGTATCAAATTCCGCTTTTAAGGCATCCGTTACCCGCTGAATAGAGGATAAATCTATATTGTCCTCACTTAGTGTTAAGGTAGGGATAAAAGGTATTTCAAGCGGTATTGGCTCTTGTAGTCCGGTTGTTTCTACCTTCGTCGGCTCGCTTATAGCTCCGCCCCCCGCGCCAAGTTTAGGCAACGCAGCAGCCTTTGCCCCGCCCGTCGCATTACTTATGAACTCGCTAACCGTCGGCAGCTTTCCGGCGGTGGCTGCTTTTGCAAATCCATCCCGGTAGGCATTAGCCAGACGTTCACCCTCTGTAACCGCTAAACCTATCGGATTGCCTTTTTTTATAAACTCTCCAAACGACTTAACAGCGCCGGAAAAGTCACCTTCGCCGATCTGCTTAAATCCGTTTGCCAGGGCTTGCGCCGCCTCTTTGAAAATCGTTATCACTTCGCCAATCGCAGCCACAGAACCCAGCACGCCGCCCCGGAATTGCTCGTTGGTATTGTAGGCATAAATAAAGGCGCTGGCAAGTACTACAATAGCCGCAATTACCAAATTGATAGGGCTAAGTAGGGCGGTTATGCCGGATGCGAGCAAAGATATTACTTTGATAGCCGGGCCGATAGCGATAACCAAAAGCCCGATTTGTACGATTGCTTTTTGTTGTTCAGGTGTGAGCGCTTTAAATCCTTCGACTACCTTATTGACAAAGCCCGTGAGTTTTTCCAGTGTAGCCCCCAGGTTGATGCTTTTAGCTATCGCTTCGCCTAACGCCACGCCGCTTTCCTTTAGCCCGATACCAAAGTTTTCTATTTGGGTGGCTAATCCGCCTTGCGCGGATTGAAATGTTTCACTCGCTTCGATAGCCTGAATAAGCCTATCGGTAAATTCTTTAGCACTGATTCCGGATGCCCGGATGGCCTCTACACTTGTAGTGCCAAATGCATCTTTTAAAGCAAGACCGACACTTGGCACGTTTTCAAGAATGATACCAATATCCTCTTGTAAAATTTTACCCTTGCTGTTTATTTGTGTAATCTGCTTAACGACAGCGGCCAATCCTTCCGCCCCGGCGTTTGACAAGGTAGCGGCCTTAGCAAATTGAGATATAGCATTTTCGGCCTCCTCCGCCTGAAATCCTACTGTTTGTAATTGTACCGACGCTTTGACTGCTTGATCTAAGTTAACCGACGGCTGCAAAGCAATCTTTCTAAGGCGCGTGAGTTGCGCCTCCGCTTCTTGTGCGCTGCCAGCGATAGCGGTAAGGCCATTTTTAAGCCCTTCAAATTGTGCAAAAGCCTGAACGGCGGCGGCACCGATGCCGGCGAGTGGAACAGATAGGCCAAGCGTCAGGGAGTTGCCCAGGTTGTTAGTCTGTCTTGCGAACGTCTTTAACTCCCGCTCTGCCGACTTCAAACCGGCTTGCAGCCCTTTGATCGTTGCGCCTATCCTTACATTCAGATCGCCTATTGCCATTAGCTTGTGCCTTTTCGTTGTTTCATAAACGCGTCAATCTTTTCAAAGCGTTCTTTCTGTTCTTCGTATGTCAGCGGTCGGGATACTTGTAACTTTTCTTGGTTATCCCAGGGTAGGGGCAAAAGCTGCGTTACTTTCATCCGGTCGCCTCGCTTTAGTTGTATGTTTACCAGCGTGGCGGCCTGCCAGCGGGTTCGTTCCCATTCTTGCCGCTGTCGGGTTTCTTCTACTTCGAAGTAGGCTTCAATGGCGTTAAATAGGGTGCATAGCTCGCTATCCATGTAATCACATAACCCCATCCCCAACACGCCAACGGCTAACCCTTCCAGGCGTTCCCAAGTCAGGGCTTCGCCGTCGCTTTCTTTTTTTTTGCCTCCGATCCGTTTTGAGGTAATGACGTGCGAACGCCTCGTATACCTTCCCGGCTATTTCGGGGTCTGAATCAATCCAATCCCAAACGTCGCTTTCTTCAAATTCGGGTTGTGTTTTGTCTACCCGGCAGCCGTCAACAAAAGCATGGTATAAAAAAGAAATAGCCCGCTCCGTTGAGCTGGCCACCGTGCTTTCAAAGTCTTTACCTAATTGCTCCAGGGTCATGCCGTTGGCTTTGCAAAACTGATTAAGCATATAAGACCCCGTGTGGATAGGGCGCTTTTTTCCGCCCGCTTGAATGTAAATCATAGTTTTAGCTGTTTTTGGTGTAAAATGCGGGCGGGGATGTTGCTCTGGCCCCGCCCTGAAATTCGCCCTTGCGGTAAACGAGGAGAATAAATCTTTACGTGATTGTGATCACGCTGGGAGCGCCCTCAACAACGCCGGAAAATGAAAAAGTTGCGTTGTCGTTGGTAGGGGCGCTAATTGACTGCGCGGTTATGTATGCGTTAAACTCCCAGTATTGATCACCGACCGCATCGAGAGTGCCGGGAATGCGAAATTGAACAGTCGTTTGAGTTCCTGCTGCCAAAACGCATATATATCAAATGGGCTTGCGTGTGTGCCGCTGTTGTACCCGTCCATGCTGAAAAAGCCTCCCTGCTAAATGTACCCGATGCGGTACCCATTGTTTGGGTTGCCCATCCGGTTGAGCCGGTGTAATTGTCTTTGTGTAGTGTTTGTCGCGTTTCGCGCGAAAATCCAACGTACACGAGGTTGCATAGCCTACCGGCTCGTCATTTATGTAAAACCTCGCGTAATCCCCTACAATTATTCCAGTAGTCATAATTAATTCTTGTTTGGGTTAAGAAATTACGTATTATAGGTAAATACGCGGGCTTGCAATACCGCGCTGAATACTTCCTGTTCAGGGATAAAAGGCATATTACCCCGGCTGTCTACCTTGCAGTGTCTTACCGTTATCCCTCCGCTTGTGCCTTGCCAGTAGTCTAGTTGCGTATGGCAGGCATCAATTATGCTTTGGGCACTTGCAAAAGACTTGGCAAAGCTCATCACCTCTATGTTGTAGGTATTATTCAAACTTGCGCCGTCTTTCACTTGCGCCGGGATAGTATCTACTACCCGAAAAACCACATACGGCAATACCTGATCTTGTGGGGCTGTGTCCGGAAAAATGCGGGTAGATACCAGCGCCGTTAGTGTGGCGTATCCCGATAATCTGCTGTATATCGCATTGTGTACCGTCATAACCCTGTCTTTGCTTTTACGCTTTTGACGTATTTGTTTAGCTGATCTTCCAAAATTGCCAGTACTTGCGGCCTAACCGTTGCCAGCGCCGCCCCCGTAACCCGGTTTCTAAACCCCTCTGCACTGCCGTATACCATTTGAGCGTAGTATCCGTCACTTGTGCCGATTGTGCGCCCATATTCTTTTTGGCTCAACTTGAAAAATCTTTTAGGCCCCACAAAAACCGCATTTTTAGCACGCGGAAAAGTGAGTACCTTAATGGATTTTGACAAGTTACCCGGGTGATAGGTGAGGCGGTAATCAATGGCGCTGCCTCGTTTGGCGCGCTTGCCTTTAAATAGCTTTGGGGTTGTATATCTGTAATGCTTCTTTACTCCCCTGGGGGCTAAACTAATAGCCCGTTGTCGTATTGGCCTTGCAGCCCGCTCTAAAAACCGGCGGCGCTTGGATGGGGTTAAGTCGCTTGCAACTTTATTTATCTCATTTACCAGGCGAATAATATCTACTTCGTCAATAAACAGTTCAGGCGCGGCCCCGAAAATAGACGCCGTTTGGCGTTCTACTGTGCGGAAGCCTACCGCCCTGGTAAGGTTTGCGGTATCTGTTTTGAC
>JADKAE010000038.1 GCA_016715405.1 Saprospiraceae bacterium
CCACATATCACCGTTGGCGTCGAAGGCAATGGCAACGGGGTCTTGCACCATCGGCTCGGCGGCGACGAGCTCTACGCGGAAGCCTTTTTCGAGTTTAAAATCGGCGATAGCCTCTTCAGGGGAGAGAATAGGGGAGGGGCGGGCTATTTCTTCTTTGCAACTTAATGCAAGTAGCAAAACTGCGATACCGGCAACCAGGTATTTCATATTCTGGATTTTATGCTTTTTACGAAAGTAACCAATTCACAAAAAATCACCTTCCGCCTTTGATATTAATCAATGTAGGAAAACCTCGTGTGGGATAATTTTGTAACAAAATCCCGTGTTATGTTACGCATTATTCTTCTGCTGCTTGCACTGATCATTATCGCCTTGTCGCTGCGCAACTGGTATTTTGAGCAATATTATAAAAAAGATGTGCGCCTCAACTTATCGCGTGTGTCCAAACTTCAGGATGAATTACTTACCGAAAATGATATCCAGCACCTGCCGCCCCCCGTTCAGCAGTACCTGCGATACGCGGGCGTGTTGAATAAACCCCAAGTACACAGCGTAAAAATTGTTTTTGAAGGCCAGATGAGAGGCCGCGATAAGGATTGGTTTCCGTTTGTGTCCGAACAATACAACTTCTTTGATGTGCCTACCCGCTTATTTTTTATGAAAGGGAAAATGTTTGGCATCAACGTGCCGGGCTATCACGCCTACAAAAACGGCGACGCTTCCATGCAGATCAAATTGTTCGGTTGGTTTCCCGTCGTAAATATCAAAGGCGGCGATTTAAACAAAACGGAAACGGTCACCCTCTTCAATGATATGTGCTTATTGGCGCCTGCTACGCTCATTGACAAAAAATTCAGTGGGAGGTTATTGACAGTTCTGCTGCCAAAGCTATTTACACCAATAACGGCATTACCATTAGCGCCACTTTGTTTTTTGACGAATTGGGCCGGCTGTCCAATTTTGTATCCGACGACCGCAGCTCTATCGACGATGGGAAAACTTACCGGTTTTCAACCCCGGTGCACGAATATAAACCCTTGAACGGCTTTAATGTTATAGCACGCGGCGATGGGGTATGGCATTATCCGGAAGGGGAGTTTACGTATGGGCACTTTGTGTTGAAGGATATCGTATATAATCCAAAATAATCCAGTTGGGCATTTTTTTGAAAAAAAATGCCCCATCGTTCGTCCTTTTTTTTTCGCCGCTCTAACTTGGTGAAAGTTTGATTTTTTTCACCAAAACAACCTCCAAATGGAAACTTCCGACCGCTTGTCGAAAGAGGATGAATTGCGCGCAGCAAATGCCCTCAAGACGCTCAACCTCGAATTAAATTACCAGGCAGAAACCTTTATCCACGACGACGCGCCGCCCGATGTGGTCAGCCTATGGCTCGACAATATCACCCGGTTTGAAGAGGCCAATGCCAACGCGCAATTGGCGCCCCTGTTAAATATTATCGGCAACCCCGAACTGATTCCGGCAGAGGGGCTCGATGAAGCCGTCAGTGAAGCAGAAATTAACCGGCTATTGCTACTGCTCTTCGAAAACAACATATACGTGAATCGCCCGGAAGGCGTTTCCGCCACGGATTACTACCGCTTTCTGGTGGAGGAGTTCCTGCAGCTTGAGATTCCCGATATTAAATTGCCGGGTATGTTGCACGTGTTTTGCTATGAGGAATTTTTAGCCGGCGACGAGGATGATTGAAAACAAGTAAACAATGTCATTAAGTTAACTTTGTCACTTTAAACCAGGCCGCGGCTGAGATCTTTTATTGCCGGTCATTTCCCTGGGCTTGACGATCGACGCAGAGGGGCAGTCACTGTTTCAGCAAATTTAAAGTGACAAAGTAGTATTAAGCTTTTCATGTTTACTAAACTTTTGGAAGTTTAGTAAACATGCACCTCCCTTTGAAGCGTAACAAAAACAAAACGCAGCAGTTAGTTGGCCAACCAACCGCTTGTCCAGTGCATGCCCAGCGGACTGGTAGTCAATATGCGGTAGCCTTGTCCATCGCCGCTATTGCCGCTGCCGGCTACCTTGTCTTCTTTGAATTCCTGGAAGGTAGCATAAATAATGGCGTTTAGTTTGGCAGCGGTAAGCGCATCGTTAACGGTTTTCAGCGATTTGCCGGTAAATTCGTCGAATTGGCGTTGTACGTCGGCTAATTCTTTCTCGACGGTGCCGGCGCGGTCTACCTGCGATTGCGAGGGACGGCCGGGATAGCCGCTCACCTGGCGGTAGAGGTCCGACAGGCGCTCGTTGACTCGCTCGCCTTCGTCGATGTAAAAATCGCCTTCAAGAGCTACCAGGTTGTTTTTCAGCTTGGCAGCTTTGGCAGCCAGTTCGTCGATCTGTTTTTTCAGCTTGGTTTTTGCCCCCGTCACGGCCTTGGCTTTGGTTTCTACATCACCCAAAACGTGGTAGATATAGGCCAGTTGTTCCATTTGGCCGTACAATTTGGTCGTCAATGTGCTTTGGGCCTCGCGGTCGGCTTCGCTGTATGCCGATTGGGGGTCGTTGATCAGGCTGAAGGTGGTATTGTAGGTGTCTTTGCCTTTGATCAGTTTTACTTCGTATTTGCCGGCAGGCAAATTGGGGCCGAATAGCGCACCGAAGAGGGCCATGCGGTTGTTAGTGGGCGCGCTTTTGGGCTTTTCAAGCGAGGTTGGCATTTCTACCATGTTGATACCGGCGCTTTTGCCGGCGGGCAATGTGCGCAGCAATTTGCCGTCTTTCCAAACCTCCACGTACATTTTGCCGAAGGTGTGGCGCTTGCTCATGTAGTACACGATTTTTGCCGTTTCGTTGGGATTGGGGCCGGTGAAATTGCCGGAACCGCCAAACCAACCGCCTCCGGAGCCGGGGTCGCGCAATACCGTGGGTTTCGTTTCAAAGAAATGCAGGGCCTGTGCCGCTACCTGATCGTTAATTTGACGAAGCGAAGTGATATCGTCTATGATCGCCACGCCGCGGCCGTGGGTGGCCATGACCAGGGCATGATCGCGCGGGTGGATTACCATATCGTGTACGGCTACTTTAGGCAGGTTGTTTTCGAAACGAGCCCACTGCTTGCCGCCGTCAGCCGAGATGTATAGGCCGTATTCCGTACCTGCAAAGAGGAGGCTGGCGTTCACCAGGTCCTGACGCACACAATAGGCATGGCCCAGGATATCTTTGGTAGCCAGGCTTGTCCAGGTTTTTCCCAGGTCGGTAGTTTTGTATATGTATGTGGCGCGGTCGCCGGTGCGGTGGCCATCAAACGTTACAAAGCAGGTGTTGCGGTCCAGCGGGCTGGGTTCTACATAGCTCACCCAGGTGTTTTTTGGGAGGCCCGGTACATTGATTACTACGTTAGACCAGGTTTTGCCGCCGTCGGCAGTGATGTGCAGGTTGCCGTCGTCGGTACCTGCCCAGACGACTTTGCCGTCTTTGGGCGATTCTGCGATAGCATAAATCGTGCAGTGGTTTTCAGCCGTAGAATTGTCGATCGTCAGACCTCCGCTTTGGCTTTGTTTCTGTTTTTCGGGGTCGTTGGTGGTAAGGTCGGGCGAGATGCGCGTCCAGGAATCCCCCATATCTTCCGACATAAACAGGTATTGTGACGCAAAGTACATGCGGTTGGGGTTGCTGGAACTGATATGTATGGGAGTATTCCAGTTGAAGCGGTATTTGTCTTCGCCCTCTTTGGGGAAAGGCCTGATCTCTTTGGCGCGCCCGGTAGTTTTGCTATAGCGCACGAGATTGCCGCCCTGGTATTCGCTGAAGACAATGTCTTTGTTGGTCGGGTGGCGGAAAGAGTAAAATCCGTCGCCGCCGAAACTCGACTGCCAGTCGCTGTTGGTAATGCCACCGGCTTTGCGGGAGGGGCATACCAGGAGCCGTTGTCCTGCAAACCGCAGTATACATTATAAGGCGTCTCGTTGTCCACGCTTACGTGGTAAAGTTGGCCTACGGGCAGGTTCATCCACATGCGGAAGGAGCGCCCGCGGTCGAGTGATTCATAGACACCGCCGTCGGTGGCCAGGAGCAAATGTTTGGTATTATTGGGATTGATCCAGATATCGTGAATATCGGAGTGCACCGAGCCGTCGACACCCCGGAAGCGCTCGCCGCGGTCTTCGCTGATGATAGCGTTGAGGCCGCATTTCATCACGATGCTGTCGTTTTTGGGGTCCACAACCATATTGGCGAAATAGAAGGGACGAACGGTGGTATTAAAATCACTGCTCACCTTCTTCCAGGAAGCGCCCTGGTCGGTTGAGAGGTAAAGACCTTTGAGATCTTTGCTTTTACATTCTACCGAGAGGTAAATGACGTTGCCGTTGGAAGGTGCTACCGCTACGGCCATGCGACCCAGCATTTCGTTGGGAAGGCCGTTGTGGATGGTATTCCAGGTTTTTCCGCCGTCGGTGCTTTTATACAGTCCGCTTTTGCCGGTGAAGCCGGAGTCAAAAAACCAGGGAGAACGCCGGTAGCTCCACATTGCGGCATAGATAATATCGGGATTTTGGGGGTCGATGGAGAGGTCGGCGCAACCTGTGTTTTCGTCGATGTAGAGCACTTTTTCCCAGGTTTTTCCGCCGTCGGTGGTTTTGTATACGCCCCGTTCGGCGTTGGCATTCCAGAGGTGGCCCTGGGCGCCTACGTATAATACGTCGGAATTGGTGGGGTGGATAATGATATCGCTGATGTGGCCGGTTTCAGCCAGTCCCTTGTGTTCCCAGTTGGTGCCGCCGTTGGAAGTTTTGTAGATGCCATTGCCTTCTGCTACGCTGTTGCGTACCCAGGGTTCGCCGGTGCCTACCCAAACGACATCCGGTTTTTGCGGGTCGATGGCTATTTTGCCGATAGACTGGGTATGGTCGTCAAAAACAGGGCGAACGGTGGTACCGCCGCTCACCGATTTCCATACGCCGCCGCCTGCCGTGCCCACGTATACCGTTTCGGTTTGGTCGGGCACTACGGCCAGTGTAGAGATACGTCCGCTAGTTACCGCCGGACCGATTTGCCGGGCGCGAAGGGATCCGAAAAGCGAATTGCCCGAAGGCGCCTGCGCGCCGAGGGACAATCCGGAAAGAAGACATAATAATGTGATTATACAGGATTTATTCATGGTAATAGGTTGATGAGGGTTGATGAGGGTTAATGAGGGTTGATGAAGGTCTATGGGGTCTATAAACTTTCATCAACCTTCATCAACCCTCATCAACCCTCAAGAAAAAACTGCCGGGTGATTTCTCCTACCTTACTTCGTAGGGAATGCAAAAAGAGAGTCGTCGTAAGCGCCGTTTACTTCGATCGACTTGATGGTGATTTTTTGTAGCGTTTGGCCGGCTATTTTAGTTTCCAGAAAGTGGGGAAAAATGAGGCCGTTCACCTCTTGATAATCGCTGTAGTAGGTTTCTGATTCCTGTCCTTTCATGGGGCCGGAGGAAATAGTCGTTTTGACCATGATAGGCACGTATGCTTCGGCGTCGAAGTAGTAGTATTCGATATCGCCGTTTTTCTTGCTCAGTTTTACTTCAAAAGTTTCGGCGCCTTCTACCGTTTTTTTGCCAACCAATTCAGGGGTGTGGCCCTTTTCTTTGTAGTTGAGGAAAGGGCTTCCGAATTCTGTTTTAGTCATTTGTTCGGCTTCATCGGCAGACATTTTCTGTGCCGTTTCGCCGCCCTGGAAGGGATTAATCGCCCAGGCAGTGGCGCCGTCGTAGGCTTGCACGATTTGTTTGCCTTGTACGTTTACGTCAACGCGCTGCTTATTGGGCGTTTTTTCAGTTATGGTACCGGGGAATTCAAATCCACCCATACTCATGACACCTTCCATTTTGGTGCCTTGTACTTCTTTCCACTTTTCGACACCGCCGGTATTGGCAAAGTAGCTATTCAGGATTTCATCCAGGGTTTGAGCCTGCATACTAAAAACAGCCGAAGCGGCAATGAACAAAGAAAAAACTTTCTTCATCATAATTGACATGATTTTGGTTGAATGGCTAAATGAAAGATAATTTTCATATTGACGCCGCTAAGCTATGAAAGGTTCATAGAGTTGGGCACAATCTTTCGATGAAGGGCGGGAAATGATGGATGAGTGAACAGTGAACAGTGAACTGTGAACAGATCTAAGTGCAGTTCACAGTTCACAGTTCACAAAAAAAATTAGGCTTTTTTGCCTCCGCTTTTGGGTTTGTCGCTTTTGGCAGGCTTGGTATCAGCCGTTTTTGCCTTCGGCGCTGCGGGTTTGGCGGCGGCCTTTTTTGGGGCTGCTGCTTTAGCTACAGGCGTGGCAGCTTTTGCCGGCGTCGCTGCCTTAGGGGCTGCCGGTTTTTTTGCGGGTGCTTTGGCAGGTGCGGTAGCTGCTACGAATGGCTCTAATGCTACAATGGCATTGTGTGTGCCAAACTGAGTGGGCGTGTAACCATCGGCGGCAGGGTCGGTGATCCAGTAGTTTTGATCTACATAATAACGGAATTCGTAGTGGCGGCCTGTCTCGAGTTCGATACTGGCTTTGTATTCGCTGCCGGCGCGTTTCAGGGTGGCGCCGTTTTCCCAGCTCCAGCCGTTAAAATCTCCCAGTACTTTCACTGTGGTAGCGCCTTCAAGCGCTTCTTCCGAAAGTGAAAAAGTAACCTTGCAAACAGGTTTGTTTTTAGAATACTCCTTTTTGAGCATGAGCATTGAATTGGTTAGTAATAGTTCGTGTAGTAATTACACTAAGACGCAAATCTACTACAAAGGTACACTATATGCAATTGAGCATCAAATGATAAGACACAAGATTTGTTATTCCGCCCAATGTGCGGTTCGGGTTGTTAAGCGGTATATCAACATAAAGCGCCTCAATGTTTACAGACAAAAAATAGGATTTGGAATTTTTGTAAAAAAACAAATTTATATCTCAATTAAAAAAAAACTCAATCGTTCGTCGAAAAAATCAAAAGCAGTAATTTTTATTAGCAAAACCGAATACTGATTTATCATGCGTGTTCCAAATAAAACACCGTGCGCTTGAATCTGCAAGTTGTTCTTGCATGCAACGAGATTTTTTATTATCTTTGAATATCACGCAATTGCACCTGCCGCTCTGCCTACTCTACGCAGAGTTATGATATACGTCTGTATCATTTTATACATACAAAAACAAATGCTCATGTCAACCACATCCCGACTTACGATGGCGCTGTGGCTTTTTGCCTGCACCTTTGTAACTGTTTCTGCGCAAAGCGTATATCTCGACCTGCCGCAGCCGAGCTCCAAAGCTTTTGTAAGCGAACGTATCGGCCTTACCACGGTTTCAGTAGAATATTCCCGTCCGGCCGTTCGAGGACGCGAGGGAAAAATATGGGGTGTATTGGTTCCCTACGGCCAGGTATGGCGGGCAGGCGCCAATTTTAATACGATCATTACTTTTGAACACGACGCAAAGATAAACGGCCAGCCTATCGCTGCCGGAGCCTATGGCCTGCACATGATACCCCTCGAAAAGGGAGAATGGCGCATCATTTTTTCAAAAGATCACACAGCCTGGGGTAGTTATTTTTACCAATCAACGGACGACGCCCTTCGGGTAAGTGCCGCGCCCGAAGCTTGCGCGATGCAAGAATTCCTGGAATACCACTTAACGCCTCTTACCGACAACTCGGCCCGGGTAGCAATGAGCTGGGAGAAAATCAGAATAGGTTTTACGGTTGAAGTTGATCTAACCTCTATTACGCTGGCCAGTATCCGCAAACAACTACGCGGACTTCAGGGCTTCACCTGGCAGGCCTACAACGATGCTGCGCAGTGGTGCCTGGTTCACAATGTCAACCTGGATGAAGCCTTGCAATGGGCAGACATTTCGATTAGCGGGGATCCTTCGTTTTCACAGGCTACGTATGCCAACCTGCGCACAAAAGCGCAAATCCTGTCCAAACTCGGCGACAATGCCGGGTCAGAAAAAACCATGGACCAGGCCCTGCAGCTGGCAGGTCTGAATGATATGCATTTCTATGCCCGCAGCTTGCTCGATGAAGGAAAAACGGAAAGAGCCATGCAAGTGTTCCGGATGAACCGCGAACGCCACCCCGACGACAAGTTTACCACCCTCATAGGCCTCGCTCGCGGCTATGCGGCTCTGGGCAATTACAAGGAAGCTGCCAGGTATTATCTGCAGGCAGCCCCCAATGCCCCGCAAGGACAGCAGGATACCTACGAGGACCTGGCCAAACAAATGCAGGAGAAAGCGAAAGGGAAGAAATAGTATCACCTCATCTTCGGCCGGCGGCGTTTGCCACCGGGGGCAATCTGCATACCGCCGCCGCCGGGGCGACCCTGGCGCATCGCCGCCTTCATCTGGCCCTGCGATTGAAGCGCCTTCTCAATTTGCTTGAGTTGCTCTTTGATTTCGGCGATCGTTATTTTGAGTTCTTTCGCGTTGCGATAGTGAATTTCAGCCTGCTTGAAACGGCCCCGGTTGAGAGAGGCGCCCGCCAACTGCAATTGCAACATGGCCCTGTCGTTGTCGGTCGGCAATTTGATCGTTTCGGCTTTCTTAAGCCAGCTTTCGCCTTCCTCTACCTCATTGCGCGACATGGCGATGGTGCCTTTTAGCATAAAAAAATATGCCCGGTTGGTAGGATACATCAGCTTGGGTAAAAAAGTGAGCCGCAAAAGCTTCTCCGCTTTGTCGAAATTCATGGCTTGCGTGGCTTGCGCAGCCGAACCCACGGTACCCATCAGGATAAAACCTACCAGTAAAATCAAACCTGAAAGCCAGAATGGAAAGCCATACCAAAAGCCGTAAGCCACCCAAAGTCCTACTCCCAGTCCGATACCCAATACAATTAGGGCAATTCTCAAATATGGATTGATGATAAACATAAGCGCTTGTTACTTGATTGCCGCGCAAAGGTAAGAATTTGTATGGATTTTCTATCTTCACATTCCTAAGCGGGCCGCATGAAAAAAAAAAACACCCATAAAGAGGTAGTGACGCCTCCACACCCTGCCGAACAGGCGTTGCAACAAAGCGAGGCCCTCCTAAAGGCTATACTGGAAGCATTGCCTGACCTCAAATTCAGGGTAGACTATTCAGGACTTATCCTGGATTATTTTGCCGGCGAGGCCGATAAGTTATATTTACCCCCCGAACATTTTTTACACAAGAATGTAGCCGAAGTTCTCCCTCCCCATGTGGCTGAGGCCATAACATACAACCTGGCGTTATGCCTAAAAAACGAAACCGTACAAATCTTTGAATACACCCTGCCCGTCAACGGTATGCTTGGTTATTTTGAGGCGCGCCTCAGCCGGATCAATGAAAAAGAAGCGGTGGCCGTTATCCGCAATATAACCGACCGCAAACAATTTTATGAAACCCTGCAGGACAAAATCAGCGAGTTGAATTTAAAAAACCTCCAACTGGAGACTTATATCTCTTCTAACCGCGACCTGGAAAATTTTGCTTATATCGCTTCCCACGATTTGCGCGAACCCCTGCGTACGATGCGCAATTTTGCGGAATTGCTACAAAAGCGCTACGGCCCCCAATTTGATGAACAGGGCAATCAATATCTGGATTTTATCGCCGATGGAGCTGCCAAACTCAAACGGCTTATTGAAGATTTGCTCACTTATTCCAAGGTAAATGCAGAACAACAAGTCTCAGAAATAGTATCTCCACTTGATTTGGTGGAAGATGTACTCCGTCAATTGGCAGAACCCATTGCCGGCAAACAGGCAAAAGTAGAGGTGCAATGGCTGCCTTCCACCATAAACGTACATCCGGGTTCTTTCCGGCAATTACTGCAAAACCTGGTATACAACGCTATTAAGTTTAGTAAACCCGGTACGCCTCCCTCTATCCGCCTATATGCCGAAAACTGGGGAACCCACTGGCGTTTTGCCGTTGCCGACAATGGCATTGGCATAGCAGCGCCCTTCCGCGAAAAAATTTTTGCGCTGTTTAATAAACTTCATCCCAATGCCGCTTTTGAAGGTACCGGCTTGGGATTAGCTATTTGTAAAAAAATTGTAGTACAACACGGCGGCGATATTTGGGTAGAATCCCACCCCGGGGAAGGGGCCGTGTTTTATTTTACGATTCCCCAATAATCACGCATCCAATGATGGCCAAACACCACGCTTTTCGCACTACGCTGGTTATGCCGGTTTTTCCCTTTCAAATTCATCACGCCGACCAACTGGTGTGTTTGGGCTCTTGCTTTGCCGAACACATCGGCAGACGCCTACAATCAGGCAAATTTTATACCGAGCTGAATCCTTTTGGTATTTTGTACAATCCGGTTTCGATTGCTCAAGCTATAGGCTTTTTGGCCGACCAAAGGCAATACGCGCCTGAAGACCTTTTCCTGCACAACGAATGCTGGCACAGCTTTGATCACCATGGCGCTTTTTCAGGACTCGATGCGCAGGAAACCGCTTTTCATATCAACGAAAGGGTGAAACAGGGCGGATTAGCTTTGCGCAAGGCATCTACTCTGATTATTACGTTGGGCAGCGCCCATGTGTTTGTGTTAAAATCCAACGGCCGCATCGTGGCCAATTGCCACAAATTGCCGGGCAGCGATTTTGACCGCCGGCGACTGTCGGTAGCGGAAACCATCGCCGCCCTGTCGCAGGCAATAGAACGAGCTCGCCAACTCAACCCCGCGCTGCGGGTTATCTTCACCGTGAGCCCCGTGCGCCATATCCGCGACGGACTGGTGGAAAACCAGCGCAGCAAAGCCACGCTACTGCTGGCCGCTGCCGACTTGTGCAGCAGTTTGCCGGAAGTGTATTATTTCCCGGCATACGAACTGCTCACCGACGACCTGCGCGATTACCGGTTTTATGAAAGCGACCTGATCCATCCCAACGACATGGCTATCGACTATATCTGGCAGTATTTTCACGATGCCTGCTTTGACGAAAATACCCAAAACTTATTACGTCGCATCCATGCTATCACTTCGGCCGCCCGGCACCGCCCTTTTTTTACCCAAACTAAAGCCCACCGCGACTTTGTGAGCCGCCAACTGGACGCTATAACCGAATTAAACGATCAGTATCCTGAACTGGATTTTTCGGAAGAGCGCAGGTTACTTAGCCTTTCTATGCAATAAATTAAAAGACCATGCTGCAACAAATTTCCCACTTTTTCTATCAGCGCGTAAACCCCCGGCTATTAGGACTGTTCCTTTTTCTGGAGGTATTTTTTGCAGGTTTTCTGTTGCCCCGCTGCGAAAAGTGGATTATCCCGGATGGCGCCCAGGCGCGTATCCTCGATTTGTCTTTCGGGTTTACGCCTGACCAGGCGTACCAATCGCTCGAAGCATATGGTGAAGTGGGGCGACAGCGCTACCTGCTTGTAGAATCACTTGCCGATACAGCTTATCCGCTGGTGTATACCGGCTTGTTTATACTGATATTGAGTACTTTGCTACGCGGTATTTTTCCGGAAAGTAGTAGGTGGAGTTTATTAAATTTGTGGCCGCTTGTGGCAATGCTGGCCGATTACGCCGAAAATGCGGGCATTATTTCGATGCTGGCCAATTATCCCAACAGACTTGCCGGCGCCGCGGTATGGGCTTCTTCTGCGGGTATGTGCAAATGGGCGGCTGTAGCTTCTTCCGCGGCAATAGCTCTCGTTGCGCTTGTTTGGCGACTTAAAAATCGAATATCTAATAAAAATTGATCATGCAAAAACACATCTTTACGCTCGCTCTTTTTTCCCTTTTGCTGTGCACGGGTTTACAGAGCCAACAACTGGTGAGCAGTACCTTTAAGGGATCGCGCACCAAAGCCCAACTGCAGGCCCAATTTGGCGTCTTCATGCAAAACGGCATCACGATGCACAAAATTCAATACACTACACTCGATGTATTCGGCCAGCTCGATACAGCCAGCGGATTGCTGGTGCTGCCCGTCCGCGACGGCGATTTTGCCTACCCGCTACTGGCATTTATGCACGGCACCGTCAACTCGCCTACTGATGTGCCTTCTAACCTGGCCGGCGGCTGGGAACTTGCTGCGGTGTTTGGCGGAATGGGCTATGTGTCTGCCGCTCCCGATTTTCTGGGACTGGGTGATGCGCGCGGTTTTCACCCTTATGTACACGCAGCTACTGAAGCTTCGGCAGGAAAAGATATGCTGCTGGCCGTCAAAGAATACGCGCTGGCTAATGACGTCTACCTCAACGACCAGCTTTTTGTTACCGGTTATTCGCAGGGAGGCCATGCCGCTGCCGCCCTCCACCGCCTGTTGGAACAGGAATATGCCGACGAACTGCCCGTTACCGCCTCGGCGCCCATGTCGGGGCCCTATAGCATTTCGGGTGAAATGAAAGAGCTGATCCTGAGCTACGAACCCTATGGGACGGTAGCCTACCTGCCTTATACCGCGCTATCTTACGATATGGTTTACGGTCTTTTTGACAATGAGGAGGAGTATTTTAAACCCGCATACGCAAGCGCTATTCAGCAGTTTCGCAACGGTCAGATCACCCTGGGTACTCTTAATATCCAATTGATTACGCAGTTGATCATCAATAACGGGGCTTCTATTACCCGGTATATGCTGCAGGACAGCATTATTGCAGCAGTGGAAGCTGATCCTATGCACCCCGTCAATCTGGCGCTGGCCGACAACGACCTCACCAACTGGGCGCCGCAGGCGCCAACCCGGCTGTTTTATTGCGAAGCCGACGACCAGGTGCCCTATACCAATGCTATCGTGGCCGATTCGTCGATGAATGCCCTGGGCGCCGTCGATCTGGAAGCCATCAGCGTAAATATGAACGCAGACCACGGCGAGTGCGTAGAGCCGGCAACTTTCCAGACGGTTTTGTTTTTTGGACAATTCCAGCAAATACTGGTGGGCGCAACGGAAGAAGTAGTAGAATCGCCAGTGGTCGTTTTCCCCAACCCGGCAAAAGACCAGTTTTATCTTGGAAATGTGCCTGCCGGCGCTACTGTGGTAGTTACGGATTTGAGCGGACGGATTGTGCAGCGTCACGTGTATAGCGACCCAGCTTCCCCGGTGGTGTTGTCCAACCAAGCCGATGGCATGTATTGGGTACACGCTTATTGGGAAAACGGCAGTTGGACCGGCAAATTGGCCCTTCGCAACGACTAACGGTATCCCCAGAGCCGGAATACCTCGCCGGCCTGGTAGACCTCTTTGCCCCTTGGTAATTCGAGAAAAGCATCGGCGTCTGTCAGGTTGGCGAGGTCTCCCGAGCCTTTGCCCTGCAAGGGCGTGGCTACCAACCTGCCGTCAGTGTTACTGTGTACCTTCACCTGCATGAAATAGGTCAGATCGGGTTTGAAGCTCACTTCTTCGGCCAATACGGCATGCACAACAGGTGCGGCTGTTAACCCACTGGATGCATATAACCAGGGTTGAAAATACCTTATTGTATTCATAAAAGCAGAAACAGGATTGCCCGGGAAGGCAAATATTACCCTGTTCAAATCGGGATGAACACCAAACCAAAACGGTTGCCCCGGCCGTTGCGTAACCCGGTGAAATAGCCGGGTTACGCCCAGCTTTTCGAGAGAAGTGGGCAAAAAGTCGAATTTCCCTTTCGACACCCCCCCGCACAATACCACTACTTCGTATTGATCGAGCATTCGCCTCAGTTGCAAGGCAATGATATCTTCGTTGTCGGGCAGATACTCCATGTCAGCTTGTACGCCCCAGCGCGACATCAGGGCGCGCAGGGCATAGTTGTTGGACTGCCTGATCTGGTAGGGTAGGGGCTCTTCGCCGATGCCCACCAGTTCGTTGCCGTTGACCACAACCGCTACTTTGGGAATGCGCCGTACCCGCAACATAGACTTGCCCAATGTAGCGGCAAGGCCTATCTCTGCCGCTGAAATCAAACGCCCGGAGGGTACTATGACTTCTCCTTTGTGGCGATCCAGGCCCTGGCGGTGGATATTTTGACCCGCTTTGACTTCGGTTACAGACAGTCGCGCTTCTCCATTTTCGATGGTGAGGTCTTCATAGCGTATTACCGTATCGGTATGAAGGGGCAGCATGGCGCCTGTCATAACTTCCAGACAGGCGGTAGCATCGATGAGGGAAACCGGCGGCGCACCGGCGGCGGCCACTCCTTCGATTGGGAAATGAAATTGTCCGGCGGCAAACGAGGCGTGGCGGATCGCTATGCCGTCCATCGATACCCGGTCGAAAGGGGGAAAATCGCGGTCGGCGACCAGGTCTTCTGCCAGTATGCGCCCAACTGCTGTGGCAATAGGCGCCCACTCGGTCTCGAGCGGCATAGCATGGGAAAGAATTATAGCGTTCGCTTCTTCAACCGTAATCATATTATCGCGTTTATAAAACTTTGGTGTGGCAAATTCACTAATTTTAGCCGCTGCTGCAAAAAGCATTTAGCAAATATGAAAGTAACAGAATACTTCGAGAAGGCAAACGGCCAAACGCTGATTTCTTTTGAGGTGTTGCCCCCCATGAAGGGCGGTAGCATGCAGGCCATCTTTGATACTCTTGATCCGCTCATGGAATTCAAGCCGCCGTTTATCGACGTGACTTACCACCGCGAGGAATTTGTGTATAAAAAAAGACCCAGTGGGTATTACGAAAAAACAGCCATTCGCAAACGCCCAGGCACAGTAGGCATTTGTGCCGCCATTATGCACCGCTATGGCGTTGATGCCGTGCCCCACCTGATCTGCGGCGGTTTTACCACCGAAGACACCGAAAATGCACTCATCGACCTCAACTTCCTGAATATCAAGAATGTATTGGCTATTCGCGGCGACGCCCGCACGTTCGAAGGGCAATTTGTGCCCGAAGACGGCGGCCATCACTACGCCCTCGACCTGATCAGGCAGATTGCCGATATGAACAAGGGTAAATACCTTGATGACAATATTGAAAACGGTGAAAAAACCGATTTTTGTATCGGAATCGCAGGTTATCCCGAAAAACACTACGAATCGCCCAACCTCGACCTCGACTTGCATTATACTAAAGCTAAGGTAGACGCCGGCGCTAATTATATCGTTACCCAAATGTTTTTTGACAATAAATACTATTTTGATTTTGTCAAACGCTGCCGCGAAGCAGGTATAGAAATCCCCATCGTGCCGGGATTAAAACCTCTTACCAAACTACACCAGATAACTTCGATACCTCGCCTTTTCCACGTCGACCTGCCTTCCGAACTGGTAAGCGAATTGCTCAAAGCGTCCAGCCCCGAAGCCCGCACACAAGTCGGCATCGAGTGGTGCATCGCACAATCCCGCGAGCTCAAAGCTCGGGGGCTCCCTGTATGCATTATTATACCATGGGGATACGGATACGATTCGGCAAATTATCAAGGCGGTGTATTAAAGGTTTAGTAGTGTTTAGTGCCTTCGGCAGTTTAGCGATTGAGTTTAGAAATGCAAATATTACGTCTATGCCTGTTATTCAAGGAGAATTTGTTAAATTTGCAAAGGGACACAATTGATTGATAATCAATTAAAAATAAATTATTGCCCAGTAACTCGATATCATTGGCATGAGCGAACCTGGTAGAACAAGCCGGCCTCTTATAAAAAAAACACTGACGCTTGACGATTACGTAGCAGGCATTCGAAGTGGCGACCGCGTGGTGCTCAGCAGAGCCATCACGCTCATAGAAAGTACTCGCCCCGACCACCGCGACCTGGCGGCAGCGCTCCTGGAGCGATGTCTGCCTTTTGCCGGACAGTCGGTTCGAATAGGTATCACCGGTTCGCCGGGAGTAGGGAAGAGTTCTTTTATCGAATCTTTTGGCTTGCACGTGCTTTCACAAGGCCATCGCCTGGCCGTATTAGCTGTAGACCCCAGCAGTAAACTCAGCAAAGGCAGCATTTTGGGTGATAAGACGCGAATGCCGCAATTGTCGCTGCAGGAAAATGCGTTTATTCGCCCCTCTCCGGCCGGCGACAGCCTGGGCGGCGTGGCCCGCCAAACCCGCGAAACGATTGTGCTCTGCGAAGCCGCCGGCTTCGACGTCATCGTAGTGGAAACCGTGGGCGTGGGCCAATCGGAGACGGCGGTGCGCTCGATGGTCGACTTCTTCCTGCTGCTGCTCCTGCCGGGCGCCGGCGATGAATTGCAGGGTATCAAACGTGGAATCGTAGAGATGGCCGACCTGCTGGCCGTCAACAAGGCCGACGGCGACCGCCTTACGCTCGCCCGACGCGCAAAAGCCGAATACCAACTTGCCCTGCACTTATTTCCACCCAAAAAAAGCCAATGGTCGCCCAAGGTTTCCCTCTGCTCGGCCCTCAACGGGTATGGCATTAGCGACATCTGGCAGGAGGTGCTCCTGTACCGGCAACAAACCATGCAAAACGGTTATTGGCCGCACCAGCGCAGCGAGCAGTTGCGCGCCTGGCTTTATGAAGAGATTGAGCAACAACTGCGGCAACTGTTTTTCGAATCGCCGGCCATACAGGCGGCCATGCCCGGCATTGAAGCATCGGTGGTGGAGGGGCGCCTGTCCTCGTATAAAGCCGCCGCTGAATTATTGACCCTGCTTATCGGCAGTTTGTCGTCAAAAGAACCGCATTGAGCGAAAGCAGCCCATTATAATGAACCTATATGCCGGCTGCCGTG
>JADKAE010000039.1 GCA_016715405.1 Saprospiraceae bacterium
GATGAAACCAATTTCTATTTTAAATCGCAATATTGAAAAACACCATCTGTCAGCATATATTGTCCCCGATATTTCTAACGTAGATCGCTGGGAAGTCGTAGATTTTTGCCGGTCACGTCCCAGCCCGAATCTCCCCTCATTATTACGTTTTTCACTGGATGAATGAAGAATGGCGTTCTCGCGGGCTGGATAAAGACACTTGCTACCGGTATTCCTTTCTCGATCACCTGATGAGTAAACACCAGGTGGATGTAAGTAGACAGCCCCCCTCCAATTATTTTATTTATATATGGAAATGGGTGGGTTATCGATTGATACCGCTCATTCCGCGACCTGTGCGGGTTACTTTAAAGGTAGTGGCAAGGCTTTTTAAAAAAGCCTTTTTTACCCTTACAGGTACTGTTTTAATGCTTATTCCCGACCATTTGAAGGCGAATGTCAAGAAACGATTCATTTGATTTAATGAAGGTCATGAAAAACCCAAATAAAGGAGTAACCGCTCCCGTCATTGCGCTGCTTTCCAATACGGCCTGGAGTATGTATAACTTTAGGAGAGGGCTCTTGCAGACATTAGTAAGAGAAGGGTACAAAGTGGTGGTGATCGCACCCGAAGATAAGTATAGGTGCAAAATTGAAGAAATGGGCTGTTTATTTGAGCCCATAGCGATCAACAGGTACCAGGCCAGCCCGTTTGACGATTGGAGGTATTTCAGGCAATTGCGGCGGATATTCCGTGACAGGAGGTTCAATTTGTCATAAGTTATACGATCAAACCCAATATCTACGGCAGTATCATTTCTTACCTGATGGGCATTACGGTAATAGCCGTCGTTACGGGTCTGGGGCAGTTGTTTACCAATCCGTCCTGGAAGACCCAGCTGATTAAGCCCCTTTATCGCTTTGCTTTGGGCAAAGCGCATCAGATCTGGTTTCTCAACAGGGAGGATCTCACGATATTCAATGAAATGGCGCTTGCGCCGGCTCAAAAATCGTTTTATCTGCCCAGCGAAGGCGTAGATACTACTTACCTGACCACAAATTATTTAAACGGCAAGTCGCCCGACCATTTTACTTTCCTTTTTGCCGGGCGGCTGATGGAAGAAAAAGGCGTTCGCGATTATGTGGCCGCCGCGGGTATGCTCAGAAAAAAGTTTCCCAACGTGACTTTCGAGATGCTGGGTTTTATTGAATCCGATTACCCAACAGCCATCCGCCGGGAGGAAATAATGGAATGGCAGGAGCAGGGACTCATCCGCTTTCGAGGCGCTACAGACGATATCAAAGCCCACCTTCAGCAGAGCGATTGCCTGGTACTACCCACGTATTACCGGGAAGGCGCCCCGAAAATTTTACTGGAAGCCGCAAGCATGGAAAAAACGATTATTACTACCGATAATGTGGGCTGTAGGGATATCGTTCAGCACGGGGTAAATGGTTATTTATGTAAAATAAAAAATCCGGAAGACCTGGCGTTTTGGATGGAACAATTGCTGATCCTGCACTGGCCAGTTGCCTCGGGCGCCAACCCGCTCCCGTCGCTATCGCCGAAGCGCCTGAATATGCGATCCTGGATAGCAAGCAACTGACTTATGTAAACCCCCGTTAAAAATTAAGACGGATGGCCGGCACTACTCGCAACAAAAAGAATAAACAATCCCTTCCCCAAAAAACGGGTTCTGCACAACGGGGTATATGGATGAATGCCGCAGGCGTTTTTAAAGTACTGTTTTTCCATTTGATTCCAGCCTGAAAGATCCGTTTTGCTGTGTGCGCTTTACTTCGCTGGCCGCGCTGCTTTTAGCTGGAAGCATATATATTCTAACCCGGAAATCGGTATTTTCTTTTGGCTACAAACAACCTCTGACTAAGCTCTTTTTTAGCATTTCACTGGCGTTTTTCCTATGGAGCATTATTTGTAGTTTCCAGGCGATAAACCCTTATGAATCCATGTTTTATCTTGCCAGGTGGGTGTTGCTGATGTTAGCAATAATTATCTGGATAGAGTGGGGGAGAACCTGGTCGCTGGATTGGGTATATCCCACCTTGTCGGTTATTTTGCTGGTGCAGGCTTTGGTAGGTATTATGCAGTTCTATGGGTTGAATATTCTTGACGTTCCCAGTAATGCGCCTCCATCCGGATTTTCCGGCAACCGCAACTTATACGGCTCCCTCCTCGTGATGATGATGCCTTTTGCAGTTGTGCAAACACTTCGCGGCAAGGGGAACTGGGCTTTTATAGGGGTAATGGCTATGGGCGCCGGTATTTTTGCGCTTATCCTGTCGCAAACGCGTTCTGCGTGGCTGGGTTTCCTGGCTGCCGGTGCGCTTTTTATGGTTATTATGTGGCGATACAGAAAACAATTGCCGCTTGAAGTATTGCGCCGTATTGGACAGGTAGGTATAGGCGGAGGTATTGCTTTTTATTTTGTTTTTTTTCATATTAATAAAAACCGACAAGGCCGGCAATTTTTCCCAGCGCCTTATTGAACGCGTGAAAAGTCTGTATAATTTCGATGATACCGACCAGGCCAGTGAGGCGGTTCGCAACATGGAAGAGCGGATTTATGTGTGGGGAAAAACGGTAGATATGATCAAAGATCATCCGTTGACAGGTGTGGGCCCGGGTAATTGGCGGGTAAATTTTCCGCTTTACGGCAGCCCCCCGCAATTGCCCGGCGTCAACGATGAAATCGATAGGCAGATGGTTCGCCCCCACCATATGTATCTGCATATCGCCGGTGAAACGGGCTTGCCCGGCATTCTGCTTTTTTATGCCGTGGGCCTGGTCTTGTTTATCGCGGGTTTCCGACTGCTTTCGCCCACTAAATATCCCGGTGCGCTGCTGCCTGCCTCGCTATTGCTGTCCGGCTTACTTGCGCTGGCGCTCGACATGAGTTTTAGTTTCCCCCTCGAAAGAATGGAACACGCAGTATTGCTTACGCTTATCTGCGGTATTGTTTTTTCTACACTGGAAGGAAAAGGAGCAACGGGCCCGCGAAAATGGTATTATGCATTGGCTATTCCTTTCCTGGTATTTTGCCTTATCCTGGGCAAAGAAAAGTGGAAATTTGACTATTACATCCAAAAGTCAATTGATTACGAATTTCGGGGAAACCACGAAGCAACGGTAGAAAGCGCATTAAGCGGCATGTCAAAGTGGATAAAACTCGATCCGGTATGCGATCCCATGGAGTTGCACACCGCGCGCGGATATCTGAAAATGAATCAATTCGATAAGGCCGAAGAAGAACTCGATAAAGCGCTCAAATATAGCCCTTATCTACACCGTATCCATAATACGATTGCAGTCTCCCAAATCAGGCAGGAGCAATACCAGGAGGCGATTTCTACGCTAAAAAAGTCGTTACTCTATTGCCCTGGTTATAATCCTTCGATGATTAATCTGGCGTATAGTTATTACCGCGTCGATAGCTTTGAGTCAAGCAAACAACTACTCGAAAAAATTGACCTGAGCAGAGACACCAATTTGTTGCTTCTCTATGCCGACATCGAAAAAAGATTGGAAATGATAAATGCCCAAAAACAAAATAATGGAGGAAAGTAAACACTTTCTGCAACTTTACGACCTTCCTGATGCCCGTTTTTATTATCGCCCGCATACTTACGACCGCTTTATGATTGATGAGGTGTGGTTAAATGACGAATATGGGTTAAACAACCTCTGTGTTATTTCAAATAGTTGTATTATTGATATTGGCGCGCATATAGGCTCTTTTTCGGTCAAAGCATCGAAGCTATTTCCCGGCAATTCTATTTGGGCTTTTGAACCGGCAATGGATAACTTTAATTTATTAAAAAATAATATAAAATTAAATAATTGCACAAATGTTCAGGTATTTCAAAAAGCGGTAACTGATAAAGAAAATAAAGCCATTTTATTTATTAATGAAAATCATACCGGCGGGCATATATGGATAATTCACCAGACCGGCCGATTCCCTCGCATGTCGTCTCTACCGACAAGGCTACCTGGCTATCGTATACGAAGGACCTTTGGAAATACCGCTCGCTGATCAAGGTGCTGGCCTACCGCGATTGGAAAGTCAAATACGCACAGACGGCACTTGGCGTAACCTGGTCTTTGCTTCAGCCCCTGGTTACCTTGCTCATTTTTGTCTTTTTCTTTCAACAAGTGATCGATCTGTCCAAAAGCATAAGTTATCCGTATGCGGTATTTGCTTTTTCGGGACTGATATGCTGGCAATATTTCAGTTTTCATGTGAATCAGGGAGGCGCTTCGCTCATCCACGCCACCGAGCTTATCAAAAAAGTGTATTTCCCCAAGTTGATCGTACCCTTGTCGAAAACGCTTTCGGGGCTGGCGGATATGGGCGCTGCGCTGGTGGCGCTTGCGGTCATTATGATTTTTACCAGATCCTTCCCGGGTGGCGCATCCTGGCCTTGCCTTTGGCGCTGATTATCCAAATGCTACTCGGTTTGTCGGTGAGCATCTGGTTGAGCGCGTTGACAATCAGGTACCGGGATTTGCAGCATATTCTGCCGCATTTGATTAATTTCGGCATTTGGCTTACGCCTGTATTTTATCCGGGCACCTTGATTCCGGCGCGTTATGCCATCGTTTTGTATTGCAATCCCGCTGCGTCGGCTATCGAAATTTTTCGCTGGAGCATCATCCCCGACCAGCCGTTTAATATGGCTTATTGTTATGGTTTGGGGGTAATGATTGTTTTGTTGATTTCAGGAATATGGTATTTCCGACGTACGGAAGATTATATCAGTGATTATCTTTAACCATGCTGCTACCGCTTCATGAAACGGCTATAAGGATCAGCCACCTGTCGAAGACCTTTCACAAAACCAGGCCGAGCCTGAGTTTCAGAGAAAGTGTGGCGAGAGGTTTTCGATCTGTGCCGGCTGCTTCCTTCCAGGCGCTCGACGATATCAATCTGGATATTCGCCGGGGTGAAGTGTTGGGCATTATTGGCAAAAACGGCTCCGGAAAATCCACTTTATTGCGCCTGCTAAGCGGCATTGCCAAACCCACCGAAGGCCGTATAGAAATTTACGGCTCGGTAGCCTCTATTTTGGATATCGGCGCGGGTTTCCACCCCGACCTCAGCGGCCGGGAAAATATTTTCCTGCGGGGACAATTGGTGGGTATTTCAAAAAAAGAAATCCAGGAACGCTTCGAGGAAATAATTGATTTCAGCGGCATCGGAGATTTTATCGATACGCCGGTGAAGTATTATTCCGACGGCATGTTTCTCCGACTGGCATTTTCGCTGATGATTCATTTAAAAGCCGATATTATTTTACTCGACGAGGTACTCGGGGTGGGTGATTTTGCTTTTCAGCAAAAAATGTTTTGCCAAATCCAGGAAATAGCCAGGTCGGGCGCCACGGTTATCTGCGTGAGCCACAACCCCATGGAATTGCTCGAAATTTGCACCTTTTATATGCACCTGGAAAATGGCAAAGTAAAAGAGTACGCTGCACAGCCTGCAATTTTACTCGATTATTTACAACAAAGTCAGCAAGATAGCGATACAACGGAAAAAACCGGTCAGGAAGAAAAATGGAAAAAATGGCCGGATAAATCCACCGCGCCGGGTAATGAATTATTTTGTTTTCAATCGCTGCATTTATTTGCGGAGGAAACGACATCGGATAATATCTTTTTGCAGACCAGGATATTGTACTGGAAATTGTATTTGAAAAATTAACCGACGAAGACCATTTGGATATTGCATTTACGATCAGCGATATCTTCCGGCACGAAATTATGGCCTGTAGTTCGCATCGTGTGCACCAGTTTTTTCAGACTACCCATCGAGGTTTGTATCGCGCCCGGTGTATTCTTCCGGCCAACTGGCTAAACCAGGGAATTTTCACATCAATTTATATACCTTGCGCAACCGAAAAGAAGTAGTTTACTCCTGGCGCGAAGCGCTCCATTTTAGCATGCAGTTTCGCACCGGTTTCGACCACACTTCCGCCGATTTGGTCAACGCTCCTGCGCCGCTGGCGCCTGCGCTGCATTGGGAGTTGGAGGTGTTGTAGTTCTCTGTTGTCGGTTATCGGTTGTCCGTTCTCCGTTCCCTATCTTTGCTAGTTAAACTTAACAGAGAACAGAGAACAGAGAACAGAGAACAGAGAACAGAGAACAGAGAACAGAGAACAGAGAACAATTTCCATGAAAATAATTTCCAACATATTATCCTTGATTGGCAAAGCGCCGAAAGTACTTGACCCGGAGGGGGTACTGGCGCTCATTAACCCGCCTGAAAAAATCCTGTCGTTGGAGCATATTGAGCAATTGATCAGGAGTAATAAATGTTTTTCTTTGGTTGAAAAATCGTTTTTTGACAAACTACCTGACTTGTTTTCCGATCTGGCTCAATCCGGCGTAAAAGGGGACATCCTGCAGGCCGGCGTATGGAAAGGCGGCTCCGGATTGTATCTGCAGGCCTTAAACCGGCATTTTCAGCTCAATAGGTCATTGTGGTTAGCCGATACGTTTTCGGGGTTTGTCAAGGATCAGATCACGCATGAAAAAGATCGGGCGGCGCTGGCTATCTTTTCTACTATGTTGGCGCCGGCTTTTCCAGCGCCTGCCGATGTAAAGCGCCTTTTTCAACGCGCGGGTTTGTGGGATAAACAGGTACATATATTGCCTGGCGCGCTCGAACAAACCCTGCCGGAAAGCGCGATCCAATCGCTTTGCCTGGTACATATCGACGTCGATTTTTATGAGCCTACTTACGCTGCGCTGGCATGGACATACCCCAAGCTGGAAATCGGGGGGTATGTGATCATCGACGACTATGGCGTGCCCGCTTTTAATTGCAAAGATGCGGTGGATAAATACCGAAGTGAACACGGTATCACAGAACCCATCCACATGATCAGCGATTTTATTGCCTACTGGAAAAAAGAGCGCCATGTTTGACGTGCCGGTTGCCCTGATGATATACAACAGGCCCGAGCTGACGCGCCGGATATTTGCACAAATTCGTTTGCTGCGCCCCCGGCAGTTGTTTATCATTGCCGACGGCCCTAAAGACGAAACCGACGACAGGAATTGCCTGCAGGCACGGCAGGTTGTGGCGGATGTCGATTGGGATTGCGAACTCCAAACGCTTTATTCCACACATAATCTCGGCGTGGCAAAATGCCCTTCAAACGGACTGCAATGGGTTTTGACCAGGTGGACAGATGTATTATCCTGGAAGACGATACCTTGCCCGATCTCTCTTTTTTTGAATTTTGCAGGTTGCTATTGCAGAAATACGAAAACGACGAATCCGTCATGTCCATCAGTGGCGCCAATTTGTGCGGGGTTATTCAAACGGAATATTCGTATGGTTTTTCCCGGTTTAGTCTGCCGCCCTGGGGCTGGGCTACCTGGCGCAGGGCCTGGCAGGACTATGATTTTCAAATGGCTGACTGGATGGAGGTGAAATCTTCCATAGCGGGTGATTTTAAAGACACTTTTGCATTCTGGGAAATGATACTGGACCGTTACAGCATAAAACTGACCAGTTGGGATATACAATGGAATTACGCAATTTGGAAAAACAACGGCCAGGTGATCATTCCCAGCCGGAATATGATCCGCAATCTGGGCTATGGCGCCAATGCCTCTTTTACGACTGTCGACCGGAGTTTTACTACTCGGTTACCAGTTACACCATGTAGCTTTCCATTAGTGCATCCTGTCGAAAAAAAGCTCGATTTTAATGCGTATCTTGAGCCGAAAGTGATCGAATTTTTAGAGGAGATTATTCGATTTAACAGCCAGAAAGATGCTGTTGGATTGTAAAAAGTGAAGTCATGCTAAAAAACAAAATTTACCAGGAAAAACTCGAGCGCGACGGCTACGTGGTGATTAATTTTTTTAGCGAACCGGAAATCCAGGCCCTGATCAAAGAGTCGGAACAACTGCACAACTTTGAGCTGGGCGAGCAAATGTTTTCAGCAACCGCCAACTCGACAACCCCGATTATCAAAACCAGGCGCGGCAGTTGATACGCAGGCATTTTTCGGCCAAAGTGGAGCAGTTTTTTGACCATGCAGCCTGGATGGAGGCGGTCTTTGTAATCAAGCCGCCGAAAGTGGGCGTTTTTGCCAATCACCAGGACTGGTCGTTAGTTGACGAAGAAAAATACCGTTCTATCGGTATCTGGTGCCCGCTGCTGGACGTAGACGCCTCCAACGGCACGTTTTGCATATTGAGCGGCAGCCATAAATTTTTCAAAATATTCCGCAGTCCGACCATACCGCCGGCGTATCACAGCGACGAATTAAACGCCATTATTGATAAATACAAAAAGTATTGTCCGTAAAAAAAGGCGATGTGATTGTCTTTGACCATGCAGCCATGCATTCTACCACGCCTAACCTGATGGACAAACCCCGGCCCTCTATTTTTATCGGTATTCGACCGGCCGAGTCGCCCATTCTGCATTATTATTACCACAAAGATTTCGGCAAAATCGAGGGTTTTGAGGTGGATGGCGATTTTTTCTATAATTATGATTATGTGTCGCGGCCGGATAATTATAAGAGCATCGGTTTTGTGGAGCAGGAGTATCCGCTTGTGCCTGCGGATGAGCTGATTAAAAAAATACGCGCGCATCAATTGCAGCGGCGTAATGTTTTTAAAAATTTGAGATTCAGGCTACATGGGGTGAAAGCTTGATTTGGGCAGAGGTTTTTTAACCGCAGAGTTAAAAGGAGTTTCACGCAGAGTTTCGCAGAGTCAATATTACGCTCTGCGTAACTCCTTTCAACTTCTTTTAACTCTGCGGTTAAATAAAAAGCCGGTACTCTTCCACATCCCGGGCCTGGGCCAGAAAGCCCCCTATAGTAATGCGCTCGAATTCCCGGCCGGTAACCGCCGCCACCTTGTGCCAGATGCGATTAGCCGGAAACAGGATCATATCGCCGGCGTCGAGGCCGAGCAGCATTTGATCATAAGGTTCGAGGTCTTCGCTGCGGGCGCCGGTCAGGAAGACATTTTGTTGTAACATAGCGGGAGGCGTATTCTGCCACTGCAAATCGTAAAGTACTAACTCGCCCCCGGCATCGGGCTTTTGCAGGACGATATAAAAACTCAATTCCGTGCTCAGGTCTAATTGACTGCTGATAGCCTGGTAGCTGGGGAAATACATCGGAAATTCCTGGTGGATATGCGCTTCCAGGCTGGCATATCCGGGCTCCAGGATGCGCATGGATGCCGGGGCAAATACCTGGTTGTGCTGGTGCACAGATAAGTGGATGCCGTACCGGGAAGTCAGGCGCGATAAAGTGCCGAAAACCAGCGACTCGAAACGGTGGAGAAAGAGTTGTTCGAAAGCCTGGCGGGCAAGGGCAGCACGGCGAAAATAATGGTCGAGGTCGGATTCCATAAGCGTGGCGCCGAACACATGCCCGAAAGAAGTGGGGTGATAAATTTGGTCGTGGGGGGATTCACGCACCATCGCCTTGAATTGCGCGCTCATTCGCCGGGCTTCTTCGGGGGATAACAAGCCCTCAATGACAATGCCGTCGGAGGCGCCGCTTTGTATATCTTCGATGGCGGTTGAAAACCTGGCAATTTCATTGGGAGAAAAAACCTGGAAATTATACAAGCCGGGATTAGTAATTTGTGCCATTTGTTACGTGAAATTATATGAAAATAGAAAAACAGCTGGGGCAAATATTGCAATTTTTGGCGGAACGGCAGGGGGAAAACGGAGAATTTCGCTCTTTGGAGTCATACCCGGCTGATCACCCGCTGGGCGACAAAGGCTGGTTTTATACCGATCCTTCGCCGTTTGTTCATGCCAATATTTTGTGCGCCATATCCGGGCTTTCCGATCCAATGGCTATGCAAATTATGAAACAAGGCTGCCACTTTTTGCTGCATCAAATGGAGTGGAAAGGCTTGTGGCGGTTTTGGGCGCACGGCGGGCAGACCCACAACGTGCCCATCGACCTCGACGATACGGCCTTGTGTTCGTTTGCATTGGCCTCAGGCGGATTTCCGCTCGATAATAAAAAATACATCCTTCAAAACGTCAACTCTGATGGATATTTCCTCACCTGGCTTCTGCCTCGCTTTGGCATGTGGCGCTACCCGGCGTTGTATCGCTTTTTGAAAAAAGACCTCCAAAATATTCAGTTGGTACTGGCATCTCCCATGCTTTCATTGGATGATTTCGAACCGGCTGTTGCAGCCAACGTATTGCTGTACCTTGGCGAAACGCCAAAAACCAGGCCCTGCATCCTGCAAATATTGCAGCAATTGGAAAAGCCCGACAGTATGCCGTTGCAGTATTATGCCGACCCTTTGGTCGTTTTTTATCATGTTTCGCGGGCTTATTTTCATGGGGTAAAAGGACTGGCGCCGGCAGCAGAGATATTCCGGCGTGTAGTAGCGCAAGGCGTATTTCCGGAACCGGAAAACCTGTTTAAAAAAGCTATGATGGCGGCTACCTGTATGCATTTCAATTTGGCTATCCAACCCGATATGGACAAATGGATCGTCGAAATAGGGGAGGCCGCTGAAAACGCACAATGGGAAAGCCACATCTATTTTGTCAGCAAAGACCGCAATTTTCGCGCCGGTTCGCCGGAATTAACTGCCGCTTTTTGTGCAGAAGCCTTGCAGGCATTTGCGCTAAAGAAAATGTTTTAAAAATAGCTTGCCAGGTATCACAGTCTGTCCTGACAACCTTGGAGGATTTGATGCGTGTAATAGTAGAGACGCGATTAATCGCGTCTCTACTATTACACTACACCTGCTCACCTGGGGGCTGGATTGCTGGGCAATTCAAAGATATGGTTTTTAAAATAGTTTCTACATCTGCGCATAAATAGCTTCCTGGTAACCGGTCCGGTTTTCATTTTTTCGAGAAATTCGGATTCAGATAATGGCCGGTTGATATTAGGCATAAACCCGAGGCTGCGCAGGTGCGTCGGCCGCTGGTGCATATTGGTCAAATTGCCTTTCAAAAAGAAATTGGCGTCGACCTCAAACAACTCAAAACCCTTTTCGGGATTATCCTTGTCGAAGTGATAAAAAACCGGCGTCATCTCGTTGGGAATCGCCTCGATTTGGATGGCAATGCGAGGTTTATCGCTGGTATTTTGTCCGGAATAATGAATCAGCGTATCGTCGAAAATCATGCATTCGCCGGCTTTTAGCACAACCGGCTGCAGGTATTTTTCTTCCAGGATTTCCTCAAATGGTTTGAAATAATAATCCACATTGACGGTGGCTATGTCGGGCACAATTTTATGACTTCCGGGCACAATTTCCAAGGTTCCGTTGCGGCGGTCAACATCCAGCAGGGGGCACCAGATGGTCACGGTGGTATGCTTTTCATCGGGGGTGTGCATCCAGTTTTGGTGGATTTCAAATTTGCCTTTACCGGGTTGTTTGATATAAAAATTGCCGGTAATGATGCGGTATTGGTGCAGCACCTTTCCAGATGCGGAATAAAAACGGGAATTGATTAATTCGTATGCGCGGCGCTTATATCCTCGTTGGTATCCAGGAAAGTGCAGTGGTAGTCCGATTGCAGTCCAACGGGTGCAAAACCATCGTGGGGCCGCATTTCCTGGAGCTCGTTGAGGATCATAGCGACTTCTTCTTCGCTGAGCAAGGGCATCGTTACATACCCTTTTTCTATAAATTGTTGTTGCTGTTCGGGTTGATAAAAAATTGTTCGCATCTTGAGTTGAATTATGTTGATTATGACGGTTTAGTAGGGTTTAGTAGAAAAAAACTAAACCCTACTAAACTGCCGAAGGCACGAAACCCTACTAAACCGTTGCATCGAATTAAAGATAAGCACAATAGTACTGAAAAGGAAAAACGTGTTGCACAACTTTGTAAAAACTATACTTTCTGCCCTGCGCGCATTTTTATGGTGGAACCACCTGGCCCCGCCTGTACTGGCTGTTTTTTATTTCTTTTTATGGCATGAGTCTATCGCCTTTGGCCCATTTCTACTGCCGTTGGGATTATTCCTACTCAGTTTTGCCGGCAGTGCGGCATTCGGTTACTGGGTAAACGACTGGATGGATATCACTGCCGACCGGTTGGCAGGCAAACCCAATGCGGTAGCCAATATGAGGCCATGGCAACGCATTGGGGTAACACTTATCCTGCAGGCATTAGGCTGGCTGCCCTGGTTGTACCTACCGGCTACCTACCAAACCCTGGGTTTGTTGGTGGCGCTATATACTGCGCTGGTCGTATATGCCGTGCCGCCTTACCGATTTAAAGACCGGGCTATATTGGGGATCGTCTGTGATTTGTGTTATGGGCATTTAATACCCGTTTTTATCGCATTGGCTGCTTTTTCCCAATTATTAGGGGCAAAGGTTGCGCATGCCGGACCGCTTTTATGGATTATTGCCATTATCTTGTCGCTGAAAGGCATGAGAAATATTCTGGAGCATCAGATAAAAGACCGCAAAAACGACGCGTTGGCCGGCATCTATACTTTTGTTCAGCAAACCGGCGCGTTGCGCAGCGCAGCCATATTGAGCTATATACTATTGCCGCTCGAAGCGGTATTACTGTCCGTATTATGCCTCATGCTCGGCAGCGCTTTATGTTGGTCGTTGCTGCTGTTTTACGCGATATATGCGTGGCTGCTTTCTCGATGGGGATATTTCAAGGGTTCGCCAAAACGGTGGTTATTCCGCTTGTGGTACGTGCCCAACGACTTTTACGAGGCCTGGTTGCCCATAACCCTGTTGATTTTGGCTGCCATCCAGCAGCCCGTCAATGGTATATTATTACTGGCACACCTGGTCATTTTTCCGGGCACGCTTCAAGTCCCACTTTGGTTATTAAAAGAACTGCGCGATGTGTGGCATCAACGGACAAATTAGCGATCAAGGCCTCATTGATCCCGCCGTCTTTAACGCCAAGCGGGACACGCTGAGCCATCGGGGCCCCGATGATGCATTCTCCTGGTTTTCTGGGGATGGCCGGACCGCGCTGGGCTTCAGGAGGTTGTCCTTCCTGGACTTGTCGGTGGCAGGCCGCCAGCCTATGTGCAACGAGGATAGGGATATTTGGCTTGTTTTTAACGGCGAAATATACAACTACCTCGAACTGCGGGAAGTACTGAAACAAATTGGACACCGCTTTTCCTCTCAAACCGACGCCGAGGTCGTCCTGCACGGCTATGAGGAATGGGGCCACGGCGTTTTATCGCGGCTTAAGGGCATGTTCGCTTTCGGTATTTGGGATCAAAAAAGAAAAAACCTCTTTCTGGCCCGCGACCGTTTTGGTATCAAGCCGCTTTATTACGGCCGGCTCAACGGCTCTTTTCAGTTCGCTTCCGAAATTAAAGCCATCCTGCACGGCGAAACCCGTCGGCCTGCATTAAACCGGCATGCGATTGGCGACTACCTGACCTACCGCTACATACCGAGTCCGGATACCATTTGGGAAAATATACACAAACTGCCGCCAGGTCATTTTCTCCATTTGCATATAGGCGAAAACAGCCCGACAGAACAACGCGTAGAGCGATATTGGCGCCCACAGCTGGGTTACGAGCGAATACCTGTTGCCTCAGCTATTGAACAAGTGCACAGCCTGATTTCACAGTCAGTTGAAACCCACCTGCGCAGCGATGTGCCTATCGGCGCCTTCCTGAGCGGCGGCTACGACAGCAGCGCCTTGGTGGATTATATGACCCGCCAGGGCTACCGGCCCAATACGTTCTCCATCGGATTTGAGGCATGGCCGCAAAGCGAGCACCTATACGCTGAAATGGTAGCCCAACATCTGCATGTACCCCATTTTTCTGCCATTGCCACAAAAGGCGAATTAGACCTACTGGATACGCTTGTGTATCACTACGACGAACCGATAGCAGATATCTCCATCATTCCCACCTACATGGTCAGCAAATTAGCTGCCACACACAACAAAGCCGTTTTTTCGGGAGAAGGCGCCGATGAGATCTTTGGAGGTTATTGGTGGCAAAAAGATATTGCCCGATATTCCCGCTTTTCTGCTGTAAGCGATGGGCTTTTACACAGTCTACTGCGCCGACCTTCTTTTTTTATGGAAAAATATGCAGAAGCCATGGCGATGGGGCGAATGAACAGCGCCAACTTGCGCAGCTATCTCCACGCAGACACCTGGGAATTCATCAAACCGCAATCGGAGTGGTTTTACAACCGCCATTACCGGCCGTTTGAGCGACCGCTTAAAGCCTTTCAATACCTCGATATTTGTACTTTTATGGGCGAATTGGTGCTTACGAAAATGGATCGCGCCTCCATGGCTCATTCGCTCGAAGTACGCGTGCCTTTTTTAGATCACGAGTTGGTAGAGTTTATGCTATCGCTTGATCAAAAAGTGTATTTCAGGCCGGAAGAAACCAAATTTTTGCTTTACGCCAATATCAAGGATAGTCTTCCAGAGGTTATTTTACAACGCCCAAAACAAGGTTTTGTAGGCCCCGACACTTACTACATGGATATTCCCTGGTATGCAGGGCAATTGAAAAACGGCGCGTTAATTCAGCAGCATATATTGAGTAGGGAAGGATTGCAAAAAATGATAAACGAACAAGACCACTGGCGTTTATGGAAATTTACGGTGTTAGAAAAATGGGTGCGACGTTGGCATGAATAATCAGCAAAAAATATTCGTTTTTGTCGTATGAAATGGATGGACAACCACCAGGCTTCCATATGGCTAAAAACCAGTCTGCACCGCATCTTACCTGCCGGGCCGCTTTATTGCTATCTCGATACCGACGTAGTAGCCATTCGGCCGGGTGTAGACGACATTTTTCAGCGGTACGTTGCGCCCATAACTTTCTGTACAGATCACTGTCGGCTCAAGGCATTTAGCCCAACGGCCGTCCACGATGAAAAATACGACCGGTTATTGGCGAAACAGGAGTTGCAATCCGATTTATACTACAAATTCCGGCAGGAAGACGAAGCGCAATTGCGCGCTGCCGGCGAACATGTGGGACGAATTAATTTATTAAAAAATATTTTTCATAAAAAACGGCCATTGCATACTTTTTCATTAAAATCATTATTAAATCAACCAATCAAACTAATAGTTGCGCTTTTTCAGAAAATTGGGTTTAAAATAATACAACTGATTAGTTTAATTAATAATAAAATAAATTTGAATATTTAGAATTTCTCCATCGAAAAATATTCAGCGCGCCACTCGACTTTGATTTATTTGTAGCCGAAAGTGGCTATCGCTACGACAAATCGACGGCAAAATGGTGCGATTTAAATGGTCAATTTTTGTACGAAGAAAACTACGTCATTCGGCATATCGAAAAAATACATCATTCCATTGGGATGCTTTACATAAAATCTGGCGCGACGAAGACGGCGAAAACATCAGCCACATAGAATCCGAAAAACTGCACCAGCGGATATTAGAAAAATTCGGCTTACAAATCACAGAACCCGACTGGCGCCATTGGAACGGCGGCGTATTTTTGTTCGACACCCAATCCAACGGGTTTATAGAACAATGGCATCAATGGACAATAGCGATTTTCAAAGACCCGGCCTGGAAAACCCGCGACCAGGGCACCTTAGCCGCCACCGCCTGGCAATTCGGCTTACAAGGACATCCCACTTTGCCCTTAGAATATAATTTTATCGCAGATTATTACCACCCCGACATGGAGTACGCCGGCCAATTATCTTTTCGGTTGAAAGGATATAGCGAAGTCATTAAGCCCCTGTTTCTCCACGTCTACCACCATTTTGGCGATGAGCAATGGGAGGTATGGAAGGCAGTGAACAGTGAACAGTGAACTGTGAACAGATACAATGAGCAGTTCACAGTTCACCGTTCACTGTTTTCTTTTCATCATCGGCACCTTCTTCATCACCATCGACACCGTATTGCCGAGGCGTTCTTCGAGCATCACGATTTTACCTTCGTTCAGGCTTTCGATCAGGTCGTCGCGGTAGTGGCGCACAGTGACCAATTCGAGGCCGCGGTCGAGGATAACCTTGAACTTGTCGTCGACCTTTTCAATAAAGCGATCCACTTTATCATCGATATCGTTGACGCACATCACAAAGCTGATGGCCGTATTTTGCATCATATTGACCTGTATGCGCATATCGGCAATAAAATTAAACAGATAGCTGATATGGTGCTCGGCGACAAAAGAGAAGTCGCGGGTAGAGATTTGCAACAGCGCCTGGTTTTGCTCCACGGCAATCATAGGCGGGTAGTGGTCTTCTACTTCGCCGGATATAAACGTGCCTTCGGCGTCGGGGTCCTTAAAAGACTTCACATACAGCGGAATGCTTTTATTTTGGAGTGGTTTGATCGTTTTCGGGTGGATCACCTTAGCGCCGTAATACGTCATCTCGATGGCTTCCTTATAAGAGAGGCGGTCGAGTTTCGTCACGTTGTCGAAAAGGCGGGGTCGGCGGTAAGCACGCCGGGCACGTCTTTCCATATCGTCATACTATCGGCGTCCAGCAGGTACGAAAAGATAGCGGCGGTATAGTCGGAGCCTTCGCGGCCCAGCGTGGTGGTAAAATTCTCCTGGGTGCTGCCGATAAAGCCCTGGGTGAGAATAAAACCACCCTTTTCGATCATGGGCAAAACGACTTTTTCGCAGCGGGCTTCCGATTCCGGCCATTGCACCCAACCTTCGCGGAAAATATCGTCGGTGAGGATCACGTCGCGGGCATCGAGCCATTGCGTGGGCAGGTTCATCTTATTTAAAAAGCCTGCACTATTTTCGAAGAAACCAATTCGCCCACCGACACGATTTGGTCGTACATATAATCGTAGTTATCGTGGGTTCCTCTTCCAGTATCCACTCTATTTCCAACAAACGTATCATTGACAGCGGCGTACACCTCGTCGTTTTTGTCGAACAGCTGATCGCAGATATCGTAATGCGCTTTTTTGACGCCTTCCAGCAGTTTGTAGGCTTCTCCGGTTTTGCCGGCGTGGGCTGCCACTACCTTTTCGAGGGCATCGGTGGTTTTACCCATAGCGGAGACCACAATGAGCAGCCTGTCGGATTTGTAGCGTTGCAGAATGGAGGCTACGTTTTTCACCGAATCGGCATCGCGCAGCGAAGCGCCGCCGAATTTGAATACCTTAACCGGATGTTTCATCGATTTCGATTGCTTTTTTTGAAATAGGCCGCAAATTTAGCCAATTCCCTTGCTTTCAGCGTATAAAATTGTGTTGGTGTATTGTCATAATTGGACCTCCAAATCCTAAGATTCCGTTAAAGCCTGCGTATTGTGCGTTATTTTTGTCAAATTCGCGCCGGATTTTATTAGTCTCATTAAATTATTATCATCATGAACAAGAGGCAACTAACGCTTTGGGGTGCATTGATCCTGAGTGGAATGGCTTTGGCCTTTACCGGCCAGGCGCTGCTGCGCGCCATTACTGCCAATGACATCAAAGGCGCCGCCAATATTTCCGGACTGGAATTTACGCAGCCGGAACTCGACTCTATGGTAAAGGGTCTGGAAGAATACCGCACCTATTATACGGAAAACCGCGCTTTAGCCCTGCCCAACGGGCTTTCTCCCGCTTTTGTGTTTAACCCGCAACCGGCAGGTTTTAAGATGCCGCAATTTTCAATGGCGGGCGGATTTACCTCCGCAGCCGTAAAACTCCCCAGCGACAAAAACCAACTCGCTTTTTTTAGCATCCAGCAATTAGCTCACCTCATCTCTACCAAGCAAATCACCTCGGTAGAACTCACCAAGTTCTATATCGAGCGTTTGAAAAAATACGACCCCAAGGTGAAGTGCGTAGTCACACTGATGGAAGAAGAGGCGCTCAAACAAGCTGCCAAGGCGGATGAAGACCTGAAAGGCGGTACCTACAAAGGCATTTTGCATGGTATACCCTACGGCGTCAAAGACTTGTTTGCCACTAAAACGGGTAAAACGACCTGGGGCTCAAAGCCTTTCAAGGATCAGCAATTCGACTACGACGCTACGGTTGTTAAGCGACTCGAAGATGCAGGGGCCGTACTTGTGGCCAAACTGAGCACGGGTTACCTGGCTTGGGGCGACGAGTGGTTTGGCGGCAAAACCCGCAACCCTTGGGATCTGAATAACGGCTCCAGCGGCTCCAGCGCCGGATCGGCAGCTGCCGTTTCAGCCGGCCTGGTACCCTTTGCTATCGGTACCGAAACATACGGCTCTATCGTATCGCCCTCGGCTACTTGCGGCGTTACCGGCCTGCGCACTACTTTCGGCCGCGTGAGCCGCCACGGCGCCATGGCCCTGAGCTGGACGATGGACAAAATCGGCCCTATCTGCCGCAGCGGCGAAGAATGCGCCATCGTATTGCAAACCATTGTGGGTCCTGACAGCAAAGACTTCTCGGTGGCAGCTGTACCTTTTGTGTACAACAGCGCCGATAAGTCTAACCGCTTCAAAATAGGCTTTATCAAAAGCGAGATGGAAAAGGTGTATCCCGGTTCCGACAAGGATATGGCTACGATGGAAAAACTCCGGGAGATGGGTTTTGAACTGGTGCCCCTGGAATGGCCTCAACTGCCCAACATCGATTTCATCCTGGAAGCAGAAGCTGCCGCCGCTTTCGATGAATTGACCCGTACCAACAAAGACGACCAGCTCGAAAAGCAGGTGCGCAATGCATGGCCTAATGTGTTCCGCCAGGCTCGCCAGATACCAGCAGTGGAGTACATCCAGGCGCAGCGCCTGCGTGCGAAGCTTATCGAAGAGGTGAGTAAGATGTATGCACAAGTAGAAGTGATTATTCACCCGGCCACAGAAGGCAAAGGTCTGCTGATCACCAACCTGACCGGTCACCCCAGTATCTGTGTTCCTAACGGCTTTGATAACCTCAAACCATCGGCGATTACCTTCACCGGTAAGTTGTACGAAGAGGCCAAGCTGGCCGCCATGGCGCAGTCATACCAGGAGTTCACCAGCCTGCACTTCAACCACCCGAACCTGGATAATCCGAGGAAGCCGGCGTCTTTGCCGGTGCAGCCGAAGAAGCAATAGGCGGTTGTCGGTTTAACGGCAGGTAACAGGTTCTCGCAGAGTTACGCAGAGTTTTATTTTACTCTGCGTAACTCTGCGCTAACTCCTTTAACTCTGCGGTTAAACAATCCCTTAAGAGTTATTCCAACACAAGCTTGGTCTCCTTCACCACATCCCCTTTGTGAAACACCACCTTATACGTCCCTTTGTAGAGGTAGTATTTTCCCGAATCCGCCTTATTCAACTTCACCGGCTTTTCATCGGCCTTGCGTTTTTCGTTGAGCAGCTTGGTATATTCCTCCAGCGCTGTTTCGTCGATGCGGAAGTCGTAGGCGGGGTAATTGAGGCCTTTGGCGGCATCGACGCTGAACGTATGCAGCTCAAGTCCGCTTTCCGTCTGAATGCTGATTTGTACTTTGCCGGCTTCGTTTGCATAGAACGGCAGCTTGATATCGGGTTTGTTTTCCCCAAAAAGCGATTTGCTGCCCCAGCGCGGACTGTAGCGCAATTTTTTGAGCTCAAATACCGCCAGCGGCATGGCCAGGACTTCCGGGCTGAGTTGCTGCAACTCTTTTACGCCGGCAATATACAGCGAACGCCCGTGCGTGCCGACTAACAAATCGTTGTCGCGGGGATGGACCACCAAATCGTGCACCGCCACCGCGGGCAACTCATTGGTCATAACCATAAACGATTCGCCCTGGTCGAGCGACACGTAGAGCCCGTGGTCGGTGCCCACGTAGAGAATACGGGCGTTCACCGGATCTTCCTTAACCACATTTACCGGCTCCATGGGCAGGTCCTTGCCCAGCCGGCGCCAGGTCTTGCCGTAATCGCTTGATACGTACAGGTAGGGCGTAAAATTATCCCAGCGGTAGCCGTTGAGCGACACGTACACCGTGCCTTCGTCGAATTTGGAGGCTTGCACGCGGCTCACCCACATATCTTCGGGCAGTCCGGCGGAGATATTCTGCCAGACTTGTCCGCCGTCGCGGGTCACGTGCACCAGTCCGTCGTCGCTGCCGGCATAGATTAGGCCGAAACGCATGGGCGATTCGTGGATAGAACTGAGCGTACCGTAGGGCACGTCGCCTTTTTGTCCGCCCTTGGTGAGGTCGCCCGAGATAGCGTCGAATTTTCGCCGCCGTTAAACGAGCGGAAGACCTTGTGCGCGCCCATGTACAAGATATCCTGGTTGTGGACCGACAAATGGATGGGCGTCTGCCAGTTCCAGCGGTAAGGGCGCTCGCCTAGATCGTGTTTGGGGGTAATGAACTTGCGCTCTTCCGTGCGGGTATTAAAGCGGTAATAGTTGCCAAACTGGAAGCCCGTGTACACGATTTCGTTATTGCGGGTATCGACGGCCACCTGCATGCCGTCGCCGCCGATTAGCTCAGTATAGGGATAACGGCCGCTGCCGTGCCATTCCGTGCTATATTGGTAAGTACTGGGGCCTTTCCATACGCCGTTGTCCTGGAGGCCGCCATACACGTTGTAGGGCTTTGCCATATCGACTGCCACGGCGTAAAACTGTCCCACTGCCGGGGGAGTTACATTTCACCCAGCTTTCGCCGTCGTCGTAAGAAATATTGATACCGCCGTCGTTGCCCAAAATCAGGTGGCCGTCGCGTGTCGGGCTTACCCAGAGGGCGTGGTGGTCCACGTGCACATTATCGCCGTTAATAGACTTCCATGTTTTGCCGCCGTCGTCGGAGCGCAACACGGGAAAACCCAGCATATAGAGCTTATTGGGATTGCGGGGTGATACCCTGATATTTCCAAAATAATAGCCATACGAATTATAGCCCTGGTCGATATACCCTTCGTGCGTTTTTTTCCAGGATTTGCCTTCGTTGGCCGAGCTGTAAATTTCGAGTCCGATCACCGGCGTATCAAAAAGCAGCGAATTGGCGTCTTCGGTATATTCCGCCAAAGCGGCGGGTTTGATCTTGTCTTTTTCCACCATAGCCCGCACCGATTCCACCGTATATTTCTCGGGGAAGCCATTGTTTTGCAGGAACTCCTTAATCAGGTAAGGCTTAAGCTGCAAAAACGAATGCTTGCTCATCGTTTTGAGCATCTTCTTGGTCAGTATCTCGCCATCGGGCGCTTCCTCCGGTCTTCTGAAATAATTATCAATAGCGGCATACAGCAGCGGTTTACCACCCTGGCGCGTCATCGCCAGTCCGATACGGCCGGCGCCTTCACCAATAGGAAAACCGGCATTTTTAGCTGTCAGCAAAGTCCAGGTATTACCGCCGTCCGTGCTTTTATAAATGCCCGTATTTTTGCCGGACTCCACAAAATCCCAGGCGCGCCGCGAGCGATCCCAGGCGGCGGCGTACAGCGTATTAGCCGAGGCAGGGTCAATAAGCAGGTCGACCACGCCCGTATCATAGTTAATAAACAGCGTTTTTGTCCAGGTTTTGCCCCCATCGGTAGTCTTATACACGCCCCTTTCCTGGTTGGGAGAATACAGGTGGCCCAACACCGCCACCCAGGCGACATTGGGATTGCTGGGATGCAGCACAATGCGACCGATATGGTGGCTTTCGCCCAGTCCCAGATACTGCCATGTTTTACCGCCATTCGTGCTTTTATACATCCCCACACCCGCATAAGAAGACCGGCTGGAATTAGATTCCCCTGTGCCCAGCCAAATTGTATTATTCTTCCAATTGACGGCAATATCGCCGATAGTCATCACCGTTTCATTGTCAAAAAGCGGTACAAAAGTAGCGCCGTTATTCGTCGTCTTCCAGAGCCCGCCGGAAGCATAAGCCACATAAAAATGCGAAGCATCAGCGGGCGACACCTCCAGGTCGACCACGCGGCCGCTGCACACCGTCGGCCCCACATTGCGGAACTTCACCGCATCAACTATAGATTTTTCTTTGAGCGCCTTGCGCTGATCAAGGCTTTTTACGCGCTCTACCGCCGGGGTAAAGGCGGCTGGGTGAGTTGCGCCGTGGCCGAAAAGACGCAGCACAACATGCAAAATAGCAGAAGGGTTTTATTCATGATAAGGCGATGTTTTGATGAATAAGAGGGGTAAATATAGGGATTTATTGATTGGATGGAAGGGGAGGGGGGGCGGCCTGCCTGCGGTTCGCCATTTTTTTAACCGCAGAGTAATTGGAGTTATTCGCGGAGTTGCGCAGAGGCAAGATCAAACTCCACGGAACTCCGTTATACTCAGTTTAACTGGCTTCGTGTCGAAAAAACAGGTATCAATCCTGAAAAAACCTTAACTTGCATACTTGATAACAAAAGCAACAGCTATGGGAATACATATTTGATCGAATAACCATTGATGACGAGCTGTGCAATGGAAAACCGACAATTAGGGGTATGAGGATTACCGTTCAAACGGTTTTGGAATTCTTATTTAATGGTACTTCTGAAGATGAAATAATTAGCGCAATATCCGACATTGGAAAGGGAAGATATCAAAGCCTTGCCAGCAATTTGCAATAGAATTGATGAATAAGAATTATAAGATTACAGAAATAGCTGCATAGCGCAATGCCGAAATATTTGATAGATGTAAATCCTCCTTATTATTTCAGCCTAAGTTGGGGAATGTATATAAAGATAGGATTGAAGGAATAAAGTAGTATTCAATATATTTTT
>JADKAE010000040.1 GCA_016715405.1 Saprospiraceae bacterium
TCTCGCCGAATTGTCACGGTTACTTGGGGATTGTATCAAGGGTGACAATTCGGTGACAGAACGGTAACAATTAGGTGACACGGTAAAATTGCCACCAAAAAGCCACGAAAGCAAAATGACCAGCACTATATAATGGGTGCTGGTCATTTTTATTTTATCTTCTGCTTAAGGAAAATAGGTGCTTTCGTGATGGAAACGATAGAAACGTTGGATGAGTATTGGGCAAGGTCACAACAGTATTGGCGCTCATCTTCTGAATTTTGGGCAAGGCATACGGAACGTGTGGGCGGCAATTCGCGTGGGCCTATCGGTGTTACGGAACTTAAAAACGTAATAGCCACAGAAAAATGCCGTTGCGGTTGTGGCGAAAGCATAGAACAACCAGAGACGGGGCGAAAAAGATTGTACGCTTCGGATTCTTGCCGCGTCAGATTCAATCGCGCAAACAAGGGGGAAGCAAGGTGATGGATATTAAGACAGGCGTAAAATGTCGGGTGGTAGAATATCAATCCGGTTCGCTGCCAATAACGCTAGACGCATTGCCAGAGGATATAGCGCAAGGCGAAAAGATGGCAAAGCTGTTGGTGCTGGCCATGAACAAGTTCAGGAAGGGCGGCAAGGTTACACTCCAGACAGCCGCCCTGGGGCGGGTAGAATTCTGGGAAACTAGGACAAAATCAAGGCGGGGCGGCGTTGTGAAGCACACGTACCACATTCGCCATGAGGAACTAAAGCTCGAGTTTGGTTCGCCAGCTTACCATGACCTAAGGCGATGGGTGGCCATCGCCACGCAGCTTTTGGGCAGTGGTTATCCGTGGATGATAGCAAGCTTTGATGGCAAGGGTTTTGAGTTTGGTGCGCCGAATGGTCAGGCGTTAGATGCGGAATAGCGACGTATCTTGAGGGCTTGTCTAATGTCACATATCTCAAAAAGTTTGGAGCGAAGCGACGTGCGCCAAAGATACACCGATACGAACCCTGGCGACATAGACATATACAAAAACGATGCCGTTATCCGTTGGGTCGTGGGCAAACCGGCCACTAGTGGGGGAAAGAGGCAAGGCATTGTCGAGCTAACAAGAGATAGTTTGTCACGAATGGTTTTCTTACTACAAAACACCGAAACGGTTTTCCAGAGCATGGTAACACTGACTTACCCAGGAAATTATGAGAGTGACGGGAAGATAGTGAAGGGGCATTTGAACCGGTTCCTTTCCTGGGCAAGAACGCAATTATTCGGGTTGTACGTGTGGTTTATGGAATTTCAAAAACGCGGCGCGCCGCATTTTCACATACTGTTTGAACATGACATAACGCCAAAAATGGCAGAAGTGTCGGAAAGGTGGTATCGGGCTGTGGGCAGTGGCGACGAACGTCATCTCCGTGCGGGAACAAGAACTGAATTATTGAGAAGCACCGATGGCGCGGCGCGTTATGCTGCGAAGTATGCGAGTAAGATAGAACAAAAGCGCGTACCAATTGAGTATGTAAACGTGGGTCGATTCTGGGGAGCTTCGCGGGGCGTTGTGGCAGAACCGATAAAATCCTTGGATGTTTGGGGGATGAAACCAGACGAACTGGCTGCCATGCTTGAGTGGGCGGGTTGGGAATATAGCGACGCCCTGAGAAAACGGCCGTTAAGCGTTCTTTTCAATGCCGGTAAAATACTGTTAGAAAATGAGGAAAATGACAATGAATGAAAATCTAGTGCAGCTAAAGAAGGGCGAGGGAATGAGTGTCATAGGAAATGACAATTCGATTCTTGAGATTGTTTACTCGCTCATATATCTTGTCACGTTCGCATCTGCGCCGGGAGCTGCCATCGGGATAATTGCTGCCGCCATGGTGTACAAATATCTTGTGGTATGGGCGGCGCTGTTGGTCGGGATGGCCGTGGGCGTGCTTTCTATTGCCATCATGTGCTGGCTTATGTTTTATGCGCTAACGGCCGTTCTTAGGGCAATGGCGACACAGCCGCGTGACGTTGACGGCCGTTTCAGGGAAATACCAGTATATGACCACGGAAAGCACAAATTTAACCTAATATCGGCGGTAAAACGACAAAAAAAGCGCAACTAGCAGTGGGGTGGGGGAGTAGAACTGTCAACCAGACTGGGTGTGGTTGACAGTTCTATCATTTAGAAGTAAGATGCTAGCATCTTGAACACGGGAAAATGAGGTAGAAAATGGCAGATAGATTTGTGGGGAGTTTGGCGCTTCGGGGCGCAAACGGAAAGGTTTCAAACGTTCGATATGCGTTAAAGCCGTCAACTTATGCAGAAGCAAAAACGGCGCTGGACGCGCTTGCAGGGGCCGTGGCCGTCATTACTGACGCTACAATATCTCAAAAAAATCTCACCTTCGTTTATGGCGAAAGCGCCGCGGCTGGGGCTGGGGATGTTTTTGAAAAAGCAACCGTAGCGGCGCATGTTAACCTTGCGAATGAGGTTGAAAAATTCGCTGTCATCAATATCCCTGCCCCGTCAATTGACATATTCTTGTCTAATGTCGGTGCGGGGCGTGATGAGATTGACATTGCCGATGCAGATTTGCAAGCGTACATGTCGGCGCTTGAAACTAACGCCTATGTCTCAGATGGGGAAACCGTAAACACGGCGCAAGGTGCTAACGGCATCAAGGCGGGTCGGCGTACGCTTTCGGCCGTGAAACTTGGCTAGTAGGCGCAAAGTATACGCAATCAATTACGATGGCCTTGCCGTATGCACCTACGGCAAGGCCATCGAATTGACGGCCGTTGAGCGTAGTATGCTCATTCATGTTCTATCAAATGCCGTAGTGGTAGGGGAAACACTATCACAGCAGCACATGGACTTGCTAGCGAAGCTAATTTAATGGCAAACAAACCGCTTAGGATACCAGTCGATTTATTGAACAATGCCGTTGAAAGCGGCATTTTTTGTTTACCACTGGCGGGGCGTGACGTGCTGCTATCAATTGCCGATAGGCTATTATGGGATATATACGTTGATGCTAGCGGTAACAAGGTTATTCTCGATGACAAGCAGATGGCCGTCATCGAGGAAACAATAGAGGGTTTACTAATGGGTTGTGAATTTCCAGATTATTCAAATGAGCTAGCGGCATTGGCCGAAGCAATCGCCAGCATACAAATATCCTCAACTTGTGCGCCGAATATCACGGTAAGTTGTGGCGACAGTTCTTTTATTACGATTCCGGGGCCTGGAATGCCGCCAGTAATAAATCCGGGGCCACTGCCAGATGTGCCAGTTGACCCGGACAATCCGGTTCCTTTACCAGATGATTATCCAAGTGTTCCGCTTGACCCGGAAGTGGACGCGCCGCCATTCGATTATCCAGACTGGGGCGCTTACGATGTGGCGGCTTGTGAAGCAGCAAACGCGGCTGTCGATTTTGGTTATCAATTACTGCGCGCCATTCGGGACTTTGTGACACAAGATTTGATTCTATTGGCATGGTTGGTAGTAGCGATTAACGCGGTTCTTACTGGCGGCATTGCGCTACTCTTTTCGAGCGCGTTTGTTATCAAGCTAGCGGAGATTGCCTACAAGTTGATAACAAGATGGGAAATTACTGTCACGATAGAATTCTTAGACGATATGATTGCTTTTATCGATGCAAACCGCCAAGATATGGTTTGCGATTTGTACGAATCACGCACCGGCGGGATGTCGGGAGTTAACAGTATGTTGGCGCGCGTGCTGAATTTTGCCGCCGGTCTGGAATATGCACAGGCAGAATTCTCGACAATTCAAGAGCTTGTAACCATGATACTACCGCCGGGCTTATTCTTTGCTGCGCTTGCCGGGGCTGTCGATTATGAGAACGCCAATTTTGTAGACTGCGGATTATGCGATGAACCATACGAGGGACCGCCAACGGGTTTGCACTGGGTAAGGGCTGACATGTTAGAAATTGTCCAGTATGGGACAAATGGACAATCGTATGAAAGCATCGGAAGCAATGGTATTAGGATATTCGGAAGCAATCATCCTGGTAATGTAAAGTTCGGATACAACGTCAGGTTTGCGCCGCCAACGGGAACCATTGCCCTAGCAATGGGCTTAAGCCGGGTGACTATTGTTTCCCCCAGGCTACGCGAGGCCACGGGGCTGACGAGCTTTGTCACTGGGGAAATTTTGCATACGTCCTATCCTGCGCTAGTGTGTGGAACCATATCGACTATAACGCCGACAGAATCAACGTTCATTAGCAGCTACTTTGTTAAGTATCTAAGCAAGCTGACAATAGCAATTGATAGGGAGTGGGCTTATCTGGGTGTTGCTGCGTCCAGCGGGCTAGATGGTTTGGACTATGACGTATCAATATCTGATATGTATTTTCTGGTACGTGACTAATGAATGAGTTGATACTTGCACTTGCGAAGGATTTACCGTCAACGGCCGTTCTTCTGCTTTTCTTGTGGCAGACTGGAAAGCAGTTTGACAGGCTAACTTCGGCATTAGAGAACCATCTCGCCGAATTGTCCAGGTTACTTGGGGATTGTATCAAGGGTGACAATTCGGTGACAGAACGGTAACAATTAGGTGACACGGTAAAATTGCCACCAAAAAGACACGAAAGCAAAATGACCAGCACTATATAATGAGTGCTGGTCATTTTATTTTATCTTCTTACTTAAGGAAAAAAGGTGCTTTCGTGATGGAAACGATAGAAACGTTGGATGAGTATTGGGCAAGGTCACAACAATATTGGCGCTCATCTTCTGAATTTTGGGCAAGGCATACGGAACGTGTGGGCGGCAATTCGCGTGAATCTATCGGTGTTACGGAACCCAAAAACGTAATAGCCACGAAAAATGCCGTTGCGGTTGTGGCGAAAGCATAGAACAACCAGAGACGGGGCGAAAAGATTGTACGCTTGGATCTTGCCGCGTCAGATTCAATCGCGCAAACAAGGGGAAGCAAGGTGATGGATATTAAGACAGGCGTAAAATGTCAGGTGGTAGAATATCAATCCGGTTCACTGCCAATAACGCTAGACGCATTGCCAGAGGATATAGCGCAAGGCGAAAAAGATGGCAAAGTTGTTGGTGCTGGCCATGAACAAATTCAGGAAGGGCGGCAAGGTTACACTCAGACGGCCGCCCTGGGGCGGGGTAGAATTCTGGGAAACTAGGACAAAATCAAGGCGGGGCGGCGTTGTGAAGCACACGTACCACATTCGCCCGCGAGGAACTAAAGCTAGAGTTTGGTTCGCCAGCTTACCGACGACCTAAGGCGATGGGTGGCCATCGCCACGCAGCTTTTGGGAGTGGTTATCCGTGGATGAAAAAGCTTTGACGGAAAGGTTTTGAGTTTGGCGCGCCGAATGGTCAGGCGTTAGATGCGGAATAGCGACGTATCTTGAGGGCTTGTCTAATGTCACATATCTCAAAAAGTTTGAGCGAAGCGACGTGCCAAAGATACACCGATACGAACCCTGGCGACATAGACATATACAAAAACGATGCCGTTATCCGTTGGGTCGTGGCAAACCGGCAACTAGTGGGGGAAAGAGGCAAGGGCATTGTCGAGCTAACAAGAGATAGTTTGTCACGAATGTTTTCTTACTGCAAAACACCGAAACGGTTTTCAGAGCATGGTAACACCGACTTACCCAGGAAATTGAGAGTGACGGGAAGCAGTGAGAGGGGCATTTGAACCGGTTCCTTTTCCTGGGCGAGAACGCAATTATTCGGTTGTACGTGTGGTTTATGGAATTTCAGAAACGCGGCGCGCCGCATTTTCACATACTGTTTGAACATGACATAACGCCAAAAATGGCAGAAGTTTCGGAAAGGTGGTATCGGGCTGTGGGCAGTGGCGACGAACGTCATCTCCGTGCGGGAACAAGAACTGAATTATTGGGAAGCACCGATGGCGCGGCGCGTTATGCTGCGAAGGTATGCGAGCAAGAGTAGAACAAAAGCGCGTTGCCGATAGAGTATGTAAACGTGGGCGCTTCTGGGGGAGCGTCACGGGGCGTGGTAGTAAAACCGGTAAAAATCCTTGGATGTTTGGGGGGATGAAACCGGACGAACTTGCTACCATGCTTGATGGGCGGGTTGGGAATATAGCGACGCCCTGAGAAAACGGCCGTTAAGCGTTCTTGTTTAATGCCGGTAAAATACTGTTAGAAAATGAGGAAAATGACAATGAATGAAAATCTAGGCAGCTAAAGAAGGGCGAAGGAATGAGTGTCATAGGAAA
>JADKAE010000041.1 GCA_016715405.1 Saprospiraceae bacterium
AGATAAATTTCAGAACAAAGAATTTAAATCAATGGGTAACGACAAAAAGCCGGTGGATAAGTGACGATGTATGGATGAGAAGCAACGCCCCGCCCGTTGTCGACAATTCCCTTCGCTGGTTTGCGGGCATGGACTTAGCAAGTATCCGGGATATTACCGCCTTTGTCGCTTTCTCCGCCCCTGACGCCAACGGCGTACACCATATAGCCCCCCGCTTTTTTATCCCCGAAAGTTTTGCAGCGGAGCGTTCCCGGCGCGACGGCGTGCCATATTTGGACTGGGCAAAGGCGGGCATCGTACACCTGACGCCCGGCGATGTGATCGACCAGGAGTATATTTTCGGCGAGATAGTCACCCTTTGCCGGGCCTTAGGAATTGAAGCCTACTATTACGACCCCTGGAACGCCTCACAAATTGTGCTAACTTTACAAAGCGAAGGCATCATGGGAGAGGCATTCGCACAGACAGCAAGGTATTTCAACGAACCGATTAAGTACATCGAAAAGATAGCCGCATCCGGGAATATGGCGCACGGCGGTAACGACGTATTGCGTTGGATGTGCCAAAACGTACAACTATACAGGGATGGAAACGGCAACGCAAAGATCGACAAAGGGAAAAGCGCCGAAAAAGTGGACGGTATGGTAGCCCTGGCTATGGCAGTCGGTGGCTACCTGAATTATGAGAACAAAGATTCTGTTTATAACCAGCCCGGCAGAGGGCTATTAACAGTGTAACCATGAAGCCTATTTTATGCATTTTGAAAGTCCGGGAAATTCCCGACTGTTTGCAATCATACGAAGATGCACCCATCGACAAAGTTTATATCTGTGGGTTTAAGGAGGTGGAAATTGAGGCTATGGGCGTCTTTGAAAAAGTCGTGGCGGATTGCCAGGCGAAGGGCTATACGCATTTGATGATGATTAGCGATGACGCCACCATAAACAATGAAGCCGTGGCGGAGGTGCTAAGGCTTACGGATGTTTACGGCATCGGCAGCGGCTTTTGTCGCCTGGACTATACCTCTAAATTCGTAAACCTTAGCTATGATAAACTGATCCAAACGCCGCCCCGCAAGCTCGCAGACTACAATTTGATAAAATATGACAAAATGCCGCATGTCGATTTTAAGACAACGTTTACAGGTTTTGCGCTCACTTGCATGAGCCTGGATAAGTGGGCAAAGTACGGCTTTGAGTGCATTTATGACGGCGGGCCGCATAATGGATCTTGTTCCGACTTACTGCTATCCAGGAAACTGGAAGCCGACGGGTTAGAGATTTGGACTAACCGCAAAACGGAGGTGATACATGAAAAGATACAAGCCAGTACGGTGATCGGGCAAACGTTTTTTATTGGCGAACAACACCGGGAAATTATATGGAAGAAAGCGACAAAATAGAAATTCCCGTCCACGTATGGGAAACGGTTTGCAGTCTGGAGGCTTATTTCGATAGGCACATGCTACTAAGGCAAACGAAATACACCTCCAACTATGACGCCTGGGCCGGACTGGAAGCGGAGCGGGCCGCGTACAATATCCCGCCGCGTTACACTTCCTTTGAGAGCTTTAAAACTAACCGCTACAAATATATTTGGGAGAAATTAAATAGAAAGTAACTTTTAGTTACCCAAAAGGACGCCAAAACAGTCGTTTTTTGTTTAAAATATCGACAATTGGCGTCATTATTTTCAAATATTGCCCGTTTTTTCGTCAAATCCGAGGCCGTCGAGCAGCGCCGGGCCAACATCAACAACCCAAATACACCCCTCACACCTGATAATATCTTCGGCTACATCGGCGGTCAGGCCAAAGCGGGCGTAACAGTGGACGGCGAAAGTGCCCTGTCACTAAGCGCCGTTTGGCGCGCTGTGGATATTCTAAGCGCCACAATCGCCCTCCTTCCTATCGAAATTATACGCGAAACCGCCAAAGGCGACCAGACCCACGCACGCAAACACCCTGTGCAATTCCTTTTAGCTGATTCCCCGAATGAAGAAGTGAGCGTTTACGACTTTATGCAAACACTCGTCGCTAACGCAGCTCTCACCGGCAACGGATACGCCTACATTGAACGCGATCTGAGGCAATCGAGCGCTAAAGCAATCTATAACCTCGACCCTGCCCGGGTGACGCCCTACTTTGACGGTATGGGCCGCCTCTTTTACCGCGTGGATATGTTCAAAGATGCGATAGCGCCCAGGGATATGTTACACATCAAAGGGCTTAGCTGGAACAGCTTTTCGGGGTTGGATATGGTTAGGCATCACAAAGAAAACTTTGGCCTGGCTTTGGCAAACAGGGATTATGGCGCTAATTTCTATTCTAACGGCGCTCACCTCTCCGGCGTCCTCGTACACCCTGGAAAACTAAGCAACGACGCTTACGGGCGTCTGGCATCAAGTTGGCGGCAAACATACGGCGGCGCTAATAACGCGGGCGCAACGGCAATACTCGAAGAAGGCACAAGGTTTGAACGCCTGGGCCTGGATCCAACAACCGCGCAATTTCTGGAAACGGGAAGAAAAACGATTGCGGATATTTCCCGCATTTTCGGCGTGCCTCAATTCCTACTGGAAGATTTAGACCGGGCTACGTTTAACAACATCGAACAGCTCACTTTGCTTTTTGTACGCCATACCATTCTACCCTGGTGTGAGCGCATCCGCAACGAATTTAATCGCAAGGTTTTTGCAACCTCGGAGCGTGGGCGCTACAAAATTCGATTTGTACTTTCTTCTCTCCTTCAGGGCGACACGCAAAGCCGGGGCGAATACTACTCTAAACTTTTCAATATCGGCGCATTGTCGCCAAATGACATACGCCGCATGGAAGGGCTTAACCCTATTGACGGTGGCGATAAATATTTTGTTCAGGTAAACATGGGTGATATTACCGACGACCGGGAAGAACCCGGCGGCGAAGATGTGCCCGACGAAAATATAATGCCTAATGGAAGCGCTGAAAGTGACGAATAACATAGAGCGCCGGGTGGCACAAGCCCCCGTTATGCGCATGAAAGACGACGACAAAGCCCGGCGGGTGGTCGGCTATGCCGCCACGTTCAACAGCGACAGCGAGGCGCTATGGGGTTCTTTTATAGAACAGGTAGACGCCCGCGCCTTCGATGAGGCGGATATGTCAGACGTCCGGGCCCTGTTCAACCATGATGACAATAAGATTTTGGCGCGCACGCCGGGAACCCTTAGCTTGGAAGTTGACGAAATGGGTTTGCGGTATGAATTTGATATGCCCGACACGTCGTATGGAAACGACCTACTTATCAGCATGGAGCGCGGTGATATTTCGCAAAGCTCGTTTGGCTTTACCGTAACCGACGAAGAGTGGATCGACCGCAGCGCTGATAAGTTACTACCCTTGCGCCGGATTTTGAAAGTCGGGCGCTTGTTTGACGTGTCCCCCGTTACCTATCCGGCATACCCCGAAACAACCAGCGAGGTAAGAAGCCGATTTGGTGGCGAAATACCCGAAATACCTGAAAACCTTAACAACGAGAATCGCACAGATTTGATCGATAAGCAGATAGACGCATATAGCGAAATCCTGCTGACTTATAAAGGACTTGCGCTTGACGTAAAGCGCGGCTAATTTTTTAACCCAAACAAGTAAACAACATGACTATTGATGATTTGATCAAAAAAGCCAATGAGGCTTTGTATGTCATGCGCGATCTGGGCAACCGGCGAAAGGCAGAAAGCCGCGACTTTACCCAGGATGAGCATGAGCAATTCGACCGGGCAGACAAGGACTATACCAAGTACCTGGGCATGATCGAAGAAGAGCGCAAACTCGCAGAGCGCGAGCGCGCAATCGGAGAGATGCAACCCATCGAAGAACGTACCCACAAATTCACCGGCAAAAATGACCCGAAACAAACGGGCGTTTCTACCGGCATCGACTCACCGGAATACAAGCGGGCTTTCCTGCGCTATTGTACGCAAGGCGCGGGCGCTTTGACGTCGGAGGATCGCAGCATGTTATCCGCTGGGTTCTCTGCTGAATTTCGCGGTACTGACCCCATCACGACCCCGCGTTCGGGCGTCTATGGCGGCTACGCTATCCCGACCGGGTTTAGCAACGAGCTTGTTGCTACGATGAAGCAATACGGCGGTATGTTGCAAGCCTGCCGGGTGCTGACCACCGCTACCGGCGCACCCCTGGAATGGCCTACCGTTGACGATACGGCAGCCGTTGGCGCACAGCAAACGGAAGCCAACGCGATCACCGTGCAGGACTTCACGCTGGGCCAAAAAATCCACTATGCTTACACCATTGCCGACCTTATCAAAGTGTCGTTCCAATGGCTGGAAGATGAGGTGCTTATTGCAAGCGAACTTCCCCGCATGATCGGCACGCGCCTTGGCCGCAAAGTCAACGACCTGCTGACCGACGGCGACGGCTCTGCGAAGCCTACGGGCATCCTGGCAGCCTCCGGCGGTGCAGCTACCGGCGAAAGCGCCGCAAGCGCCGCTATTTCGCGTGACAACATCATTGACCTTATCCACAGCGTGGATCCCGCCTATCGCACCGGCCCAAGCGTCGCGTTCATGATGGCGGATTCTACCCTGGCAGCCCTGAAAAAGCTGACCGTCGGCACGTCGGATGACCGGCCCCTGTGGCAACCCGATATGGTCAACGGTACGCCGGGCCTGTTGGAAGGTTACCGCATCGTGATTAATCAGGATTTCCCTGCAATCGGCGCTGGTAACGATTCGGTAGCCTTTGGTGACTGGAGCCGTTATATCATCCGCCAGGTGGGCGGAGTAAACCTCCTTCGCCTGGATGAGCGCTACGCAGACGCTTTGTCGGTCGGCTTTGTCGGCTGGTGGCGCATCGACGGTAAATTGATGGATGCCAGTGCAATCAAACTGTTGACTCACGCAACCTAGTGATGAAAGTAGTTAGGATGCTAAAAAGTTGCGCCGTCACGGCGTTTGGCAAAAGCCACAGCGCACCGAAAGGCGCAACTTTCACCTTCCCCGATGACATAGCCGCAAGTTTGGTTAATACCGGGTTAGCGGAATATGTCACCGGCGGGTGGTCGGTTAAAGAAGATGCAACACTAAAAGCAGAGAAACAAACGCGTAAAAGTGGTAAAACTGCATAACATAAAATCCTGGGCCGTCACGGCTGCGCCTAATACGGAGCCGGTCACCTCTGCGGAGGTGAAACTATGGGCAAAAATCGACACGGCGGCAGACGATGCGCTAATAACGAATATCATTCAGGCGGCCCGGGAGAATGCAGAGAATTTCCTCAATTACAAATTGATTTCTCAAACTGTTGCGGAATACTTCACAGAATTTCCCGAAAGCCGGGGCGAATTGCTTTTGCGCTTTCCGCTGGTATCCTCTATTACGTCGGTGGCGTATGTGGATACAGACGGCGCAAACCAAACCTTTACGAGCTACAACGCGGATTTAAGTGGCCTACCTGCCCGGCTTTGGCCGAATACGCAAACGGAATGGCCGGGCACTAAAGAGCAATTAAAGGCGGTAACGGTTACCTATGTGTGCGGCTATGCCAATGCGGCTGCCGTACCACAGGCGATAAAAACGGCTATCCTGCTTACCATTGCGAAATGGTACGATAACCGGGAAGATTCAGTACGGATGCTACCCACAGCAGCGGAGCGCCTTTTAGAGCCTTACCGGATGAAATTATACTAACATGGCTGATTACCTTAAACGCGAAAGTTTTAATACCGACAAAGGACGGGAACAGGCGGGGGCTATGCGTCACCGTATCGCGTTTAGGACGTTCACAGAGGCGCAAGGCAGCGACGGCAGTTTAGTGCGCACGTGGTCAACCCTCACTGAACAATGGGGCCGCATCGAGTTTACGACAGTCGCCAGCGGCGAAGAGTTTGAAGCGGAACAGGTAGTACACCGTATGGCAATGACATTACACGTTCGCTACCGCAACGACATACGACCCAAACACCGGGTTTTACACGAGGGCATCGAGTACGATATTTTGAGCGTGCTACCTGACCCTAAGCAGATGTATTTAACAATAGAGGCTGTTCAGCGCGAACCGCAATGGGCCTCATTTACCGGGTAGATATGGGATATTTTAAAAGTCTATACAGTCAAAACAGATACCGCAACCCTTACCAGGGCGGTAGGCTTCGCACAGTAGAACGCCAAACGGCGTCTATTTTCGGGGCCGCGCCTGAACTGTTTATTGACGAAGTAGATATTATCCGCCTGGTAAATGAGATAAATAAAGTTGCAAGCGACTTAACCCCATCCAAGCGCCGCCGGTTTTTAGAGCGGGCTGCAAAGCCGATACGACAACGGGCTATTAGTTTAGCCCCAAGAGGAGTAAAAAAGCATTACAGGTACACAACCCCAAAACTATTTAAAGGCAAGCGCGCCAAACGAGGCAGCGCCATTGATTACCGCCTCACCTATCACCCTGGCAACTTGTCAAAATCTATTAAGGTACTCACCTTCCCGCGTGCTAAAAATGCGGTTTTTGTGGGGCCTAAAAGATTTTTCAAGTTGAGCCAAAAGGAGTACGGGCGTACAATCGGCACAAGTGATGGCTACTATGCCCAAATGGTATACGGCAGTGCAGATGGGTTTAGAAACCGGGTTACGGGGCCGCGCTGGCAACGGTTCGACCGCAAGGACTGGCAATTTTGCAGGATCAGCTAAATAAATACGTCAAAAGCGTAAAAGCAAAGACCGGGTTATGATTGTACACAATGCGATATACTCCAGACTATCAGGCTACGCCACACTAACGGCGCTGGTATCTACCCGCATTTTTCCCGACATAGCCCCGCAAGATCAAGTTTTGCCGTACGTGGTTTTTAGGGTAGTAGATACGATCCCGGCGCAAGTAAAGGACGGCGCAAGTTTGAATAATACCTACAACATAGAGGTGATGAGCTTTGCCAAGTCGTTTGCAAGTGCACAAAGCATAATCGACGCATGCCATACGCAACTAGACTACTGGCAAGGCACAAGCGGCGGGGTAACGGTAAGACATTGCAAAGTTGACAGCAGGGGCAATATGCCATTTATCCCAGAACAGGAAGTTTTTAGCGCGGTATTGCAAGCCCGCGTTTTCACTTATAATACGTAATTTTTTAACCCAAACAAGTAAGACATGACTACTGGAATAATTGTAGGGGATTACGCGAGGTTTTACATAAATGACGAGCCGGTAGGCTATGCAACCTCGTGTACGTTGGATTTTTCGCGCGAAACGCGACAAACACTACACAAAGACAATTACACCGGCTCAACCGGATGGGCAACCCAAACAATGGGTACCGCATCGGGTACATTTAGCGGGGAGGCCTTTTTCAGCATGGACGGGTACAACAGCGGCACACACGCAAGCCCATTTGATATATATGCGTTTTTGGCAGCAGGAACTCAAACGACTGTTCAATTTCGCATTCCCGGCACTCTCGATGCGGTCGGTGATCAATACTGGGAGTTTAACGCATACATAACCGCGCAGTCAATTAGCGCCCCTACCAACGACAACGCAACTTTTTCATTTTCCGGCGTTGTTGAGGGCGCTCCCAGCGTGATCACAATCACGTAAAGATTTATTCTCCTCGTTTACCGCAAGGGCGAATTTCAGGGCGGGGCCAGAGCAACATCCCCGCCCGCATTTTACACCAAAAACAGCAAAAACTATGATTTACATTCAAGCGGGCGGAAAAAGCGCCCTATCAACGCCGGGTCTTAGATGCTTAAGCAATTTTGCAAAGCTAACAAGCTATCTCTTACCGACTTTTTAAACATCGAACAGCAACAGAAATTATTATCAACCTCGCCGGAGCTGGCTTTGAACCTGGTATATTTTTGTTTTCTCGACGGCTATCGTGTTGCAAAAGTAGAACCCGAATTTGAAGAAAGCTGATTATAGGATTGGGTTGATTAAAATCCCGAAATAACGGGAGAGGTAATCAATAATTACGCAAAAAGTATTACCATCGAAACGACAGGAAACCCAAAAAAAAGAAAGCGAGCCGTTAAGTCCTAACCTGGGAACGTTGGAAGGGTTAGCAATTGGCGTGGTGGGATGAGTTTAAATGACTTTTGGATAGCGAGTTAAGGACTATTTTTAGCGCCATTGAAAAGTTCTACGAACTAGAAGAAACCCGACAGCAGCAAGAATGGGAGCGCACCCGCTGGCAGGCAACCACGCTGGTAAACATACAGCTAAAGCGAGGCGACCGGATGAAAGTAACGCAGCTTTTGCCCCTGCCCTGGGATAACCAAGAAAAATTACAAGTATCCAAGCCGCTGACATACGAAGAACAGAAGGAACGCTTTGAAAAGATTGACGCGTTTATGAAACAACGAAAAGGCACAAGCTAATGGCAATAGGCGATCTTAACGTAAGGATAGGCGCAACGATCAAAGGGCTGCAAGCCGGTTTGAAGTCGGCAGAGCGGGAGTTAAAGACGTTTGCCCGGCAGACTAATAACCTGGGCAACTCCCTAACGCTTGGCCTGTCTGTCCCCCTCGCTGGCATCGGTGCCGCTGCCGTTCAGGCTTTTGCGCAATTTGAGGGCCTTAAAAATGGCCTTACCGCTATCGCTGGCAGCGCACAGGAAGCAGAGGCACAACTAACGCGCCTTAGAAAGATTGCCTTACAGCCGTCTATTAACCTAGAACAGGCTGTAAAATCATCGATTCAATTACAGTCGGTTGGATTTGAAGCAGAGGAAGCGGAGCGGGCAATATCCCAATTTGCCAAAGCCGCTACCTTGTCAAATGCCGGGGCGGATGGTTTAGAGGAAGTAGTAAGGCAAATTACACAAATTAACAGCAAGGGGGCGATATTAGCCTCTGACTTAAGGGTAATTACAGATAGGATTCCCGTAGTTGGGCTTGCTTTGCAAGATGCTTTTGGAACAAACAACGTAGAGCTTATAAGGGAATCCGGTATATCAGCCCGTGAATTTACCGACCGCCTTATTGACGCAATCGAAGCCAGCAAGGTATTTCAAGCCGCGCAAGGCGGATTAGCCACGCAAATCGAAAACTTTGGTATAGGACTAAAGGAAAGCGGAGTAGCTTTAGGCGAAGCGATAGCCAAAAGCATCAACTTAGGCGCTACACTGGAAAAACTCACCGGCTTTGTGAATAAGGTAGTCGAAGGCTTTAAAGCGCTAAAACCTGAACAGCAAAAGGCAATCGTACAAATCGGGCTGTTGGTTGTAGCGGTCGGCCCTGCTGTTAAGGTAATATCTTTACTTGCTACTGCTGTGCTTGCGCTAACAAGCCCTTTGAATATTGCGATTGGTATAATTGTAGCGCTCGCTGCCGGGTTTATTTATGCTTATAACACCTCTGAATCATTCAGGGGCGGGCTTTTCGCTATTGCGGAAGCCGCTAAAGTTGTTTTCTCTGCTGTAAGTGCATCCGCTAAAGCGTTTGTAGAAGGATTCCAGGCGTTAGGACAGGGTGAATTTAAGAAAGCAGCGGCCTCGTTTGGTGAGGCGCTTATAATTGCAAACCCGATAAATTTTGCGGCAACATACGGGGCTGACTTAGCCGCTGCTTTGGCAGCCGGGTTTACGAAAGGCGTTGGAGCAAAAAAACTAAGCGTTGACGATTTACTAGATCAGGCTACCGGAAAAAGTAAGGGAGGGCCAACGCTTGACTTGTCAGGGGCGGGTGGCAAAAAGAAAAAGCAGAAGTTAGACCAGGACTTTTTCGATGTATCGGCGGAGATTCCCGTTATCCCTACTCTTGACTTAAGGGGAGTTGGAGATATAAGGATAACAGAAGAATTTAAAAAAGCCTTTGCACAAATACCGGCGGATGTCCTAAACGCTGACAACAGCCTAAAGGGATTAGCTGACCGCCTGACTAATGCGGTTTTACCGGCGCTAAAAGAAACAATAACAGCTATTCCATCATCATCGAAAGCGTTTCAGGATTTAGCATTACAGTTTGAAAATATAGACAGAACAGCGGCGCTATTTGGCGACACAGCCAACGCCCTGCCGGAAAAACTTTCGCTTGTAAATAATCTAAAGGGCGTCGGCGCTATCATTGCGGGCGTTGCGCTTATCGCAGTCGCCACAGCGGCCCGGGCCGGGCTTAACAAACAGGCTGAACGCTTTGCTGCGGGCGGTATTGTTACAGCGCCCACATATGGCCTTGTGGGCGAAGCCGGGCCGGAGGCTATTATTCCGCTTCGAAAATTAGGCGACGTTACCGGCATGGGTAATATGGAATTAGTTACCCGCGTTTCTGGCGATGACCTATATTTGATTATGCAACGCGCCACAACGCGCAAAAATAGAATAGGATAATGGCGACGCGCTTAACAGGTACATATCTAAGCGCGCCATATAACGCGGCAGGCGATCACGACGAATACACCGTTACGATAGATCAGGACGGGTACGGCGGGGCCGCCGGTACAATGACCGTCGAAAGTATTAGCTTTAATTGGGAGGGCGAAGGCAAAAGCCGGATTCACCCGATACTCACATCAACTTGCGTTCTCAATCTCATTATAGATTCAACCGTCTTTGGTTTCCTCAACGCCCTGGTAGCGGCGGGCGAAGAAACGTTTAAACTCAAAATTGAGAAAAACGGGGACTTGTATTGGATGGGGTATATCCTATCCGACCTGGTAACGCAAGAAAACAAAGGCTACGGCTCAGCGCCCATTCTCGAAGTCCGGGCAGTGGACGGCATAGGCAGGATGAAAACAAAGGACTACGTACCTGCCATTGAGGGCAAAAACACCTGGAAAGTACACCTGCTGAAGTTGGTAGACGAAATTGGGCTAATTGATTTTGGCTATGCCAATGCCAGCGACGTAATTTTAGAATGGGTATTTTTTTGGGAAGAAGAAAACACGACAGTAAGTCTAACGACCGCCGATGTGTTTCAGTATTACCGCCTCGACACGCGTATCTATAAATACATAGACAGCAACGGAGAAATAAAGCGGGCTAACTGTTACGACGTGCTAAAAGATTTTTGCACGACGCTTAATTGTCGTTTTATGTGGTCGGAAGGTAGGTATACTTTTGTGCAAATAAACGAATACCGCTACCGCTCCGGCGCTCCTACCGCTGCCTACTATCACACCTACACTAAAGACTATACACACGCGGTTAGTAGCGATACACAATTAGCCACATGGACAGAGGAAAGCCAGACAGATAACCAATGGACGGCGGGCACATCCGACATGGTGCTTTTGTCGGGTAGCCTTTATAAGTGGTTTGCACCTCTCAATCTGGTAGAGGTATATTACAAACACTTCGATACGCAAAGCCTGGGGCACGACTGGGAATGGAACGAAGGCTAAGAAGCCCCGAAACGGTAGCGAGATAAACCACGTCAACGGCACGGCGCGCCTCCGGGTACGCGGGCAACTCAATTACAGATTAGACTATACAACCAACTTTGATTATACCCATCTGCGCTTTGCGGTGCGCATTCAGGTAGGCACGTATTACTTGCGGCGGACGGCGTATTTCAGCCCCAACGCCGGGTTTTCATTCGGACAAATTGAATGGACAACGACGGCAAGTGATTACGAGTTTTACCCCAACATGATAACGGTTGATAATCAACTGTATACTATGCAGTTTGATATTATCACTCCGCTGCTACCTGAAAGCGGCGATTTGGAAATGTTTGTAGCTATTGATGAGGTGCGTTACTGGCTTGGAACCGTCCCTAATACCTCGGATTATACAGAGTATTGGAGCTTTTTTAATACGCAAATTGAGGTATTGGTGGGCGGCACGATTGAGGACAACTACCTGACTAAAAAATATAGTCTTTTCAACCCAACCACGACCAACAGCGAAAAATTAGAATTGGAAGTACTTTTCGGAACCGGCCCAACATCGGCGGCGCTGGGCGCTGTGGAAGTGTGGGAGGGTTGGCAGGGCGACGGGTGAACAGTGGCGATTAGGCCAAAGCGGCACCTATCGGGATTTAGGGCAGCTGTTAGGAGAAGAAGTAATGGGAGCGCAAAAGACGCCAGTAAAGCGCTTTTTGGCCACGCTCAACGGCGTATACCAGGCGCATCACAGATACAAGCATATTACGCTAACAGGTGATGAATACTACATATTCCTGGGCGGTTCTTTCGACATTAACCGCCACGACTGGTCGGGAGAATGGTTTTTGATAAGCAGAGATACGACGGGCATAGTTCCTAATATCGGCATCATAAGGGATCACGCCGGGCCTCCTCCGCCTACCCCGCCTATTGTTAGCCCCAACGGCGATCTTTCCGTCTTTACCCGATACGCACGGCGTTACGGGCTTTTGTTATCCCTAACGTGGCGGGCACGACAACAACAACGATAATAACAGAGGGCAGCACAATTACGACAATAGACATAGCAGCGCCGGGCGTTGACCTATGGAATGCGGGCGATGATGTGATCGTCATGTCGCCAGATGGAAGTGTGCAAGTGTTTGAGCTTGGCGCTGACATAGAGGCGGGCGATACAAGTATAACCGTTGTCAGTACAACAGTACAAACCGACTTCCCGGCTGGCTCTTGGATAGTTACCGACCCGGTAAGTATGTATGAATTGGCGCTTGCGTGCCGGTGTACCTGGCTGCGGTGATATTCAGGCCGGACGCCGGGGAGTTTACGGTAAAGATTACGATAAACAGCGGCACACCTCCGGCAAATACCGACGGGCTTTTCGTTTTCCGCAAACGGCATTTACCAGACATACGGGGCGTCTTATGATTATGTGATTAGCGGCGCTGACCTCGTTTTTGGGTTAGAGTTTGACACGGACAGCGACGGTAATAAGGAATTAGTTGTAGTTAAATTTATGGTATGAGAACACTTATTCGTTTTTCCATTATAATACTGTTTTTGGTC
>JADKAE010000042.1 GCA_016715405.1 Saprospiraceae bacterium
AATAGTCTAAAGTGTTTCCACAACGACTACTATCGGTTCTTACTACACAAAGTTTCTCTAGCTAGTCTGTTTGACTAACAGAGACTCTGTTTGGAGTACAATAGAATACTACACTTACCATTTCTTAGCCTCACAGGACTAAGTCTGACTAAGTATAGAAGCAGTTTTATAAAGACTTGCTTAGGTCTTATTACATTAAAAAAAGAGATAAACTAGTATTGTTTGAGGCCACTTAACTAGTATAAGCCCTTACACGTTTAGCATCTTACGATGCTTGAGGAATTGTGTGCTACCTCAACGTTTTGGTTACATGTGCTGCTTAAAGCAGCTTACAATTAAGACAGGTTAATAAATAAAAAACTTAGTATGGCCTAACGCCATACTAAGTTAACACCAGCAAGATCTTGCAAGGCGACTACATCGCCTTCTGCAAGCTTGGTTTTACCAACTTGCAGCAATGCAGTTTGGTAAACCTCACCAATTACAGGATGATCTGTAGGCTGATTCTGTTTCAGAATCATATAGGTATTGCCATTTTTTGGCGATACGCTGATTCGCGTAACTACACAAGTTGCCTCGACTTGTGTAGCTTTAGCTGTATTTTTTCCAGCCATGATTTTTGTCAATTTAGTCTGGGGGGTAACTCCCCGCCAATGTCGTAGGCGGGTGTAGATTTGGTTTGCCTGATTTACCTAGCAAGTCCCTCAAAATAATCACTTATATATTTGCTTGTTATTTTCTTTATCTTATCTTTGTACTATTATTTAATAAACTATATCAACATGGGTTATATGTACCCAAATCAAAAACTTAGTCAATGGTAAACTATATATTGGTAAAACCGTTGGTTACAAGCAAAGAAAATATGATCATTTTAAATTACTGAAAGCCAAGAAACATATGCTTTTCACTTACAAAATGCTTATAACAAATACGGAGTTAATAGTTTCGAGATGTCTATAGTAGAAGATAATTCGAGGCCATGATATACTATCTCAAAAGAATATATTATATTAATCTCTATAATACTTTAAATCAAGTTTGGTTATAATAGTCAAAGAGCCAACTGGAAATGCTATATCAAAATACAAATCGATCAGATGCAAAACAACATTTAAGAAATCCGTAACTAAAAACCACGCCTCCAAAAGACAAGCCCGTTTATGTACTAAATCTTAACACAGGTGAATTACACTATATAATAAACGCAAAGATATATCTAAAGAATTAGTTGGTAATAGAAATAGAAACTATAGACTTGGTTATGCAGTATTCCAAGACTTCACTTAGACCACTATAAACTAGCGTATACTAAATATAACAACTACTTACAAACACAGATTCCTATGATTACCTATATCAGAGTATATAACGATGCAGAAGAGCATATCTTTACTAGCTACCATAAAGTATCACAGTTTTTGTATAAAACGGCTTCTGGTATACCCCAAGTCTGTAAATGTATAGAAACAGAGATTAAGATGAAAGGATATTTCATATCCCTACAGTAAGCTTAAACCTTACTACACAACTACAAAATATATACCAGATCGGGTATAGTCTATACTAAATTTACTCTGTTTATACCCTACCGGGGGTATCTTTTCATATTATTTTGACGGGGGTATTGACTTTATAAGTATTTGTGCGTATATTTGCAGTTCATTAAAACAACTAACATATGTTTACCTTTAACACAAAGAAGTACAAGATACTCATATCATTTACACATATGAGTGTAACTAAACTAGAAACAGGTTATCCTATCTCGTTTTATGATACTAGTACTGGAGAGTATAGACAAGATAAGAACAAACCGTTTATTATTAAGACGATAGTGTATACAGGAAAACCCAGTTTAAAATTATTCTTTAACTATTTATTTGCATGACTATGAAATCAGTTGGATTCTTTAGTTTACTTACTCTGGTGTTTATAACACTTAAACTAACTGAAGTTATTACTTGGTCGTGGTGGTTTGTACTAGCACCAGTATTACTATTGTAGTAGTTGCTATTATACTAGCCGTTATGCTAGCATTTAACATATCTAATAAGACGTTATGATAGAGCATTATAAAAATGGTAATGAGCCTACTCTACTTATAGTAGATGCTGATTACAGTATATTCAGAGAAGTAATTCATCTGGATAAACTTAGTAAAGAAGATTTTATATTAAGATATCCACTAACTCCAGAAGAAGTGGAGATAATATTTAAATACTATCAGGATAATGAAACTAGATGATTTTCTTAAACTATATGGTATTACACACATAGCATATGAGCATTGTCAACTAACAGAAGAGTCTATTCTTAGCTATGTAGGAACTTCGGAACAGGAGATTAAGCAAGACTTAACTTTAGACTATACTGGTAAATGGAAGAATAACCGCTACTATACGGATACTACTACTTTTATATAATAGAGCAACTAGATAAACTATGATACACAAAGTTAAACTTAGTAGGGAGCTACTAGAAGGCGCTGGTACAATATGGAATCTGGAAACGGATATTACATCAGAGGCTTATATCTATTATTTTTACCCCCCAAGTATGAGTAAGGAGGAGGGATATGTAGTAATGACATCCTTTTATATCCTTATAGATTCAATTCTACATTATATGATACACAAAGATATTTTCAATTTGGATGTAATACCAGAATTTGTTAAACCATGAGAAGCCCCATACACAATAGTTTTGACATTTCCAAATTTTTTAACAACTTTCTTTTTAGTAAAAAGTGTATTTAATAGGTACACCTATAGATATTTATAGTTATATATATTATATATATTACACAAAAAGCTAAAATACCATGATTTACCCTATAATTAGAGAAGATAAGAAGACTAAGTTGTTAATAGAGTATATTCCTGAACCAAACTATGTAGTCGGAATAGATCCTTATGATACAACTAAAGAAAGTTCTTCTTTTAGTATACCCTCAATTAAGTCAGAGCAATACAAACTGGAATTAAAACCCATGTATTTAAAACTAAATTCTCTACCAAGAAGTTTGAACCAAATCATATAACCAGATATTTCTCTAGATGATAAGACTTATGTAGATGTTAGAGTAGTATCTAATATTACGGAGATTTAGGAGTTGTTTTGTATGGGTTATAAGGAAGTGTATGGAGACACTCAATTTGGAGGAAAAAAGTTGTTATGGGTATAACTTACTATGATGAATATATTGAATCAGTACTAAAACGATTTGCATTAAAAGCAATACAATTATGAAATTAAACACGATGTTTGTCAACTCCTTTGAAGAGGAGTCTTTTTGGTACAAGTTTCTAACCATAGTAGAAACTAAGTTAGATGATCCTACGAAGATGTTATCTCATAAAGAGAAGGAATTACTTAGTTATGTACTAGCAGGTGATCCATACAAGGATTACTTTAAGGGTACTAGACGACAAGAAGTGTTGAATCACTTCCATATGTCTAACTCACAACTAAGTCAAACGAGAAGTAAACTAAACAGAAAAGGCTGGCTAGACGATATGTTTTTAACCCGGTCTATACGAAATGTGCAAAAAGAGTTTAAAAAATTACAACAATCTGGTAACACAGACTTGGAGATCATGCTTACATTTGTGCTAAGATTAAAATCTTAGATTCATTATGAAGGAATTACTAGATGAGTTTATTGCAAACTGTAAGCAGATTGATAACTTTATTTTATCACCTGCTGGATATGCTTTACTAAAAGAGGAGTTGAATATAGATGTACTTGATGAGATACATCGTTATAAGAAGATTCCTATCAAAGTAAAAGCAGGTCAGCAAGAAGATGTATTCATAGATGGACATTGCGGATGAAGTAGCCAAGCGTACTGGATTACCTAAAGAGCAGGTAGAAGCAATTATTAATGACTTATGGACAGGTGTTAAGTATTACTTTTACAAGCCACATGAAGCCAAGTACGGAGTTATGATAAACGGCTTGGTAAAGATGAAACTAAGAAGAGGTAAAATTGTTAAGATGTTAGAATATCTTGAACCGAAGCAAGGCGAGAGATACGATTATTTAAAAAAATATTGGACAGATGTCCTTACAAATTTAAACAAATATGGAAATCTAAAAGGAAAGAACAAACTTAAAAGTATTACAGCGCATGATATTGCGTATGAGGGTATAGAAAAACCTGCTGCTATTTATTTTCAGACTCCACATGATGAAGCTATTCCTAACACGTTTCTGGAAGATGCTGCTAAGAGTATGGAAGCTGTTCAAGGTAGTGAAGCTACTATCAGGGCAAACTACAATAACAACATTACAAACTTAGACCCACGTTACACTTGTCTTATTCCTCTTACCTCGTATATTGTACGAATACATATACTTGAAGATCAGGTTAAGAAAATTGGAGAGTCAAGTATAATCTTACCTACGAATACTTGGGCACGCAAACAAACTAATGCTGGTACTATTGGTGATAAGATTATAGACCCCTTCCGATTTAAAGCTACTGCTGTTATTGTAGCTGTACCAGAATTTGAGAAACAGTTACAACCCGGTATGATAGTGCATATAGTTAAACCACGTCCTATCGTTGATGGAGATAGCATTGTAGGTTTTACTAATGAATATGTACACCCTGATTATAATGATTCCCAAGTACCGCAGACACCAACTGATATAGATTTTGGATATGCTATTATTTCACGTCAGGAAATTAAAGTTATTGTACGATGAAAATCAAAGACTTTTTATATATAATTACTATCTTCGTCACGGCTATACTAGCTATGATGAATAGTTGTAATGGTGGTAAGCTAAAAAAAGATTACTCTAATCTACTTAAAGATTACACACAAGTAGAACAGACTGCTGCCAATCTATCAGTACAATTGGATAGTGTAAAAGCTATACCACCTGATACAGTTGTTGAATACAAAACCCGTATAGTTACCAAGACTCGTATACTACCCATGTACGATACAGCATTTGTAACAAATATTGACACTATTCGTTACGATACTATTACCCAATATACCTTTTCAGAGTATAAGAATGGCGTAGCCATTGTAGATACAATTGATGTAAGGGGTGAGCTTGTATCACATAAACAGGATGTAGTAGTTACTGATACAGTTAAGACTATTTATATTAAAGAACCGGTTATAGTAGAGAAGGAAGTAATCAAAGAAGTGCCTCGTAAGTCTAGACTAGAAGTGTGGGCAGGCACTACTGTTAATGGTAACTTCAGATTTGATCCCGTACTTGGTTTCCAGTATAAAGGATTTGGTACACACATTATTAAACCGATTACACCTACATTTCAAGATGTCCAGCTTTTATTCTCAACTAAAATACGCTTTAGGTAATCCAATAACGATATATTACTATATACAAGGACATATCAACTGGTTTATACACGGAAGGGCTATCCTGAAGTGGTATAAGAAAAGTTTAGAGTGTCCTACTTGTTTTGAAAAAGGTATATGTATACATTGTGGATGTCCTTTTAACGAAAAAGCTTTATCAGATAAACCATGTGGAATACCAAACTCTTCGACTTTGGCAACGTAAAGGCTAATCAGCTTGTAAGTTGTACATTTGTATACACTGGTAATAAGAGTATGTTACCACCTAGACCTGATTGTGGTTGTACTAGTACAAGAAACTTAAATAATACAATTCATGTACAATACACTGTGCCACAGATACCGGGTCATTTACGTATACAGGGTAAGGACTTTATAGATACAAAAACTATTAAGATTCCTTTTACAGATGGTACTAGTGATTTACTAACTATTAAAATGACAGTAGTCAATGATAAAAATACTAAACGTAGTAATGATAAATAAAGGTGAGGATACACTTGATATCTTAGCACCTGACGAAGTAATAGTACCTATGCAGATTAACTTTGATAATTATCCTGCCATAGAGCTTCGTCCTGTAATTAATGGAGACGGTACAATTAATTTTAATCGGACTATGTTTATGTTTGGCTATCCTGATCTTAGGGAAAGTTATGTAGTAGATCATAGTTTTGAAAACATGTGTAATTTAAGACTACAATATGAGCACAGCCGTAATAATGATGTTTAGAGATGAAGCTGATATCCTAGACTCTTGTCTATCTCACTGGCAAAGTCTTGGTATAGATAAGTTTTATCTCTGTGACAATGGCAGTGTAGACGCTTCTTTTGCTATAGCCACTAGGTATGATTCGGATACAATTAAAGATACTCGTACTAACTGGCCGGGTAGAGAAGTATTAAACAAGCTAAAGAATAAAGCATTAGAAGATGGTCATACTTGGATATTTCCTATTGATGCTGATGAGTTTCTTACACTACCTCATAACCATACACTTGACCAGTGGTTAGCTAAGTATGAAGATACACCAAGATATTGTTGGGGAGAGATTAAATATCTTAATATCAGACCTAATGGTAAACTAGACTGGCAGGAACCACATCGTAAAGTGTTTGGTAAATTACATCCAGACTGGATGATTAGTATGGGTAATCATGTAATAGAACATGTAGAAGCTACACTTGATCCGTATGGTGCTTATTATAGACACTATTCACTACGTAGCTATCCACAGTTTAGACAAAAGATGATTAACTATATGACTGCATTTGGCAATAGTCAATTTAAAGATCATCCTCATGCTAAGAGTTATCTAGAATGGAAAGTAAAAGGCGAAGATTATTTAATCGGTGTATGGAATACACTTTTAAGCATGTAATATGAGTTTACCAATACCACATATAATACTAGCTTGTATTGCACTAATCGTTGCTATTGGTTTAATTATTCACGTAAAAGTATCTTCTACTGATATAGAAGATAATGAAAATCCCCTCGGTGGTTATGAAATTTAGAGATTCAAAATTAGCACATGATTTACTGGATGGTTCTGATATAGTAATAGAGATTGGAGCATCTAGTCACAATCCGTTTAACATAGTTTGTAATAAGTATCTTAATGTGGATCTACCAGCTCATCTACGCGAAGTATACGTAGTAGAATCACAAAAGCTAGGTGAAGAACCTATTGAAGTACACGTAGAAGCTAATGGTATTGATTTACCTTTTGATAACGACTATGCAGATTGTATTATATCTTCACATGTAATAGAACACTTTTATAATCCTTTACTAGCTCTTAATGAGTGGTATAGAGTAGTTAAACCCGGTGGTTATATCTACATCATATGTCCTCATAAAGATAGAACTTTTGATAAGGATAGGGAAGTAACTTCTATTAAAGAGATAGAAGCAAGACAAGGTGATACTTCTCAAGTAGAAGATGGTAGTCAACACTTTACAGTATGGCGTACCAATGACTTTGTGCATATGTTACAATACTTTGGATTCGTAGTTACACATGTTCAAGACGTAGATGACAAAGTAGGTAATGGATTTACCGTAGTAATACAAGTTATTAAATGAGCCATTTTGAGCCGTAAAACAACTATTAATGAGCTACAAATTAGTTAACATAGGAACCTTCAATATAAACCACAACTTTTGGGAACTTAACCCACAGTTGATTTATATGCAACCTTTTCGTAAACTCTATGAAAGGGATAAAACCAAAGATAAAATCGTATCTTCTAAAGAGATGTGGTGTGTATGGTTACATGAAGATCCTAACTACGAGAATAAGATATTCCGACAAGACAGTGATGTTAAACTAGAATCTATCAGATACTATTATCCTGACTTTAATATTAATGATGAAGTAATAGCAGAATGTATAAAAACAATACGATACTAAACTGGTTACTGCTGCTGCACGTGCTTTTAAGCTGGAAGAACAAACTCTTATACAACGTGCAGAATTGATTAATTCTACACCGTATAGTTTTGATCAAGTAGTAGGATATGATAAAACTGGTAGAGCACAAGTTATACCTGGTACAGTAAAGGATTTAGAGATGATGAAGAAGAATACACTTAATATCTACAAGCAATACGAAGAAGTTAAACGTATGTTTGAAGAAGAGCAGGGTGATCTTCGTGTTCATGGTGGACGTAAAGAAACGTTAAGAGAAAAAGGGCAATTAATAATTGATGTAGAAGATTAAATTAAAACAACAATGAAACTAACAATTCTATTATTATTTTTAACAATAGCTGGATATGGACAGCGTGAGATTATTGGATCTGGTATATCAGTATCTACTTCAGATAATAAGCAAGATCCTAATTACTTATATATTGTGAATTGCGTTACATTACAAGATTACATTAAAGCATACGAAGCTGATTGTTATACTACAGTATTAGATACTACGCAGCAATGTGGATTAGTAAAATACGACTATATACCTGTATATGAAAATGATGTATTAAAACATTATAAAGCAGTAGCTATAGACACTGTTTGGGGAAAACCAGTACATATGAAACCGTATAAATACGATTCAGAAGGCACTTGGGTACTAGGTAGTGGCATATCGGTTTATACCACAGAGTTTATAACAACATTTAAGCTTGATGAAGCAGATGAAGTATGTATAGATTATGTATATGAAACACTAAAACGAAGAGTATACCCATTTAGTGAAGATTTTTGGAACTTTGTTAAAAACTATAAACAATGATGCTAACATTCTCTGAAGCTTTAGAAAGCTTGAAACAAAACAATAAAATAGCTCGCACTGGTTGAATGGTAAAAACATGTTTCTTATGTACTATTCTCCAGTAGCACACGGTACTGACGAATTTGCTGTAAATAACGAAACATTTTACTTACAACCATTTATACTAATGAAAACAGCAGATGGGACAATAGTACCCTGGTTGGCTAGTCAGTCAGATATTTTAGCTGAAGATTGGGTAATTATTAACGATGTTCATATTGCATAACTTATTAAACATAAACTAATGACATTTAGCGAAGCAATTCAGTTTCTACAAAAGAATAAGAAAGTATGTCGCCAGATATGGCCAGTAAATACATTTCTTATGCTATACTCTCCATTTACGATTAATCCCTTTTTATGGGGTCAGAAGAAACTCTATCTAAGTGTAAATGGTGTATTGATGCCATATGTAGCCACAGGAGAAGACGTTAGTGCTACTGATTGGAAGGAGTTTGTTTAAGTTATAATCTAAACTATGTTTAAACGCAAGCTTAACATTCCTATATTTGACCTTACACTAAATGTGATTGTAGCAGATAGTATTGAAGAATATACCGATAAGCATAATATAGAGTTTAGTACTACTCATGCTGAAGCAATTACATTTACACATGATAACCAGTTTAATGTACTATTCGTATCAACAGATGTCGATGTTATAGCACATGAGGTTATTCACATAAAGAATATGATATTTGATCATGTACATATAAAGTTAGATACAGGTAATGATGAGTTTGAAGCATATCTTACAGGATGGTTAGTAAAACAGATACATGGAATTATTAATAGATAATAAAACTGTTTATACAGACTATATTAAGATTGATAACTTAGAGCAATATCTTACTAAAGTACCTTTACTACATCCCGATTCCCCACAATATAATATTTTTGGTCTAGAGAAACGAAGCGATGTATAGAAGGACTTTGGGGAGAAATGTTTGGAGGTTTCCGGTATATGCCCGGAAACCTCTACTACTATGGTAATTACACACTAATACAACAAACAGATAAGAATAAGACTACCAGATATATTAAACCAAGAGTAGATGATATAGAATGGGAATTTGCATATATGTCATTAGAAGCTAAGGGTTTCTCTGGTTGGAGTAAAGACGATACTTATACCTCACTTGAGTTAGTTAAAGAACTAAACGATGCTGGTGTATTTGAACCCAATGAGTATATATTAGAAAACTATCCAGAAGCTATAACAGCAGATGGTAAATTAAAAAACTTATATACCACCAAGAGAGAATATACGTAAGATACATACTTATACTAAAGGTAGACCCTACTATCATAATCCGACACAAAATGTAGGAATCTTAGGCAGCAGAAGCGGAGGTAAGGCGCTGATAGTTGATACATTAGTACAAGTTCCTGATGGTCAGAAGTATATACAAGATATTGAAATAGGTGATTTGGTATATGGAAAAGATGGTCAACCCAAGAAAGTACTAGCTAAGTATAAACATGATTTAGTACCAACTTACGACATTACATTCAGAAGTGGTAGAAAGCTTACAGTTAGTGCAGATCACCTTTGGGAAGTAAAACAATGGAATGCTGCAAATCTTGTTATCAAAGGATACTAAGTCTATGTACTTAGATTTCTCAAGACCAAGAACCGCTATTACTTATGAATATAAATACCGAGTATGTAATAATAAAGCAGTAGATTATAGTACTAAAGAGTTTGAAGTAGACCCCTATCTATTAGGACTTGTATTAGGCGATGGCGGTGTTTATCATTACAAGTATAAATGTAATCAGTACAAGGTAATGCTAACTGCTGGTAATGATGATGGTATACATTACGAAAACTATTTTAATACACTTGGTCAAACATTTAATAAGTACTTAAAGAAGAATACTACTAATTGGAGCTATGCCTTTGATAGAAAACTATATGACAAGTTTGATAAACTAGGTTTAGTAAATCATAAGTCTTATACCAAGTTTATACCGAAAGAGTATCTATACGGAGACTATAATCAGAGATTACAATTATTACAAGGTCTGTTAGACACAGATGGATATGTTAATGTAAGACGAGGTACTAACAACAGTGTAAATTTTGCTAGTGTATCAAGTCAACTAATACATGATTTAGTACAACTAGCAAGGTCTTTAGGTATAGCATGTAAGAATCCCAAACATTACAATAATAAATATGATGGTTATTGGGAGACAACGTTGTATACTGATAATCCTGAAGTATTTACATTAGAAAGGAAGAAGAAATTAGTAGTACCTAAAACTACTAATGGACAGAGAAGTAATATCGAATGGGATATTATATACAATATTGAAATAAACGAACCTAGTGAAGCATGGTGTATTACCGTAGAAGATGATTTATTCTTAGCTGGTGATTTCATCGTGACTCATAATAGTTACTATACCGCACTTGCTGAAGTTGAACACGGCATCATTTTTGACGGAGCTAAGGAATACACAGAGGAGTTTATTAAGGGTTTAATCACTGCTGAATTCTGTGTTGGTTCTGCTAATGCCGATAAATCTTCTGAACTAGCTAGTAAAATAGATTCTTCTATTAGAGCTAAGGCTAGTCCAGATGTGGGTAGACAATTTGGTGTATGGGGAAAAGAAGATGATGATGACTTTACACCCTGCCCGTTTTATAAAGATATGACGGGTAGTATAGCTACCAACAATAAGAAGAATCCTTATAGACATGAGTACAAAGTAGAACTAAATGGTAGATGGGTTACTAAAGGTACTGGTACTAAACTATATCATGTAAACTATTCTACTAAAAAAGGTGACGGTGCACAAGCTGCTGCCGGGGGTAGATATCTTGTATCTGTAGAAGAGGAGTGGGGTTTAGAGGAAAATGCTATTGAAGTACATAACTCTAATGACTCTACTGTTGCACGTGACGGTGTATTCTTTGGCGTACAATGGAAGATGGGAACATCTGGTAATATTGAATATATTCAGTCTACTAAGAAGATGTTCTTGAATCCTAAAGATTATCGTATAGTTAGTTTTAAGAACCAGCATGGTAATGAAGGTCAGGATGGTAACATTGGTTTCTTCTTACCATTTTATATGGTACTTCGCCAGTATAAAGACAAGAATGGTAATACTGATTACGAAGCAGCGGTAGCACACGTTAATAAAATCAGAGCAGAAAAGACTAAATCTACAGACCCAAAGGTACTTCGTGATGAGAAGATGAACCGGCCTTGTTTTGTAGATGAGATGTGGGTAACAGATAAGACTTACTATTTACCATATGAAGAGGCTCAACAAAGAGAAAAAGAGTTAATGGCATTTGGTAAGTATAAGACTTTAGAGAAACCAGTTAAGCTTATATGGGATTCCTTATCTCCTCGTGGCGTAAGATATGAAATAGATCACAATGCAGAACCATATCGTGAGTTTCCAATAGACTTCTAAGCGTAAAGACCCGTCTGGTTGTATTGTAATCTATGATATGCCGCATGAGATTAATGGTGATATACCACCAGATATGTATCAATTCGTAGGTCTTGACCCATATGTAGAAGAAAATATAGATGGTGGCGGTTCAATAGGTGCTTGTTTTATACTTACTAATCCTAAGTATATCCCGCATGGTGCGAGAGGAAATTGTATAGCAGCTACATATATTGGTAAACCAACAGAAGGACTTACTGCATATTACGAAGGTATATTTAAGCTGATGTCGTTTTATAACTGTGGCCCCGGTTCTTTATGGTTTGAGAAGAATAGAGGCGATGCGTGTAGGGAATATTTTATACGTAAGAACAGAGCAGATATGTTATGTGTTACTCCACAATTCGTAATGGGTAGTAATATATACCAGAAGAGAATGTTATCCTTTGGATATGTAGTTGGTAATAAAGTAGCTAAGATAAACTTGTTAAAAACATTAAACGACTGGCTACTAGATGAGACTGAATTACACGATGGTAAAAGAAAAACATAGAGAGGATACCTTGTTTGTTTACACTACGTCAGATTATGCAATACGATATAGATGGTAACTTTGATGCAGTGGATGGACTTAGAGGTGCTGTAATAGGTTTAAAAGAATACTCCGCTAAAATAGAAGCTGGAGAAAGACAACAAGTGTCAACATCAGGAAGATTTAATTATATACTGAATAATCCGAAAATATTTAAAAATGCTAGAGCTAAGAGATTTTATGAAGCTAACCGTACCTGAATCTGAAAAAGATAAGGAATGGTATAAGTTTCATGCTGATAGAGTAATCCCTGCCTACAATTCATTGACTATACAGGACTTTGAAGAGATGTCCAAACTATATCAATTTGCTAATAACGATCTAACGCTATTTAAGAAAGAGATAGAATACTATTGTGGTAGTTTAGAAGAGTTTGGTGCTACCGAAGAAGACTTGGTTCCTTATAATCCCATACCAAATAAACTTGAACAACTTAAAGGTGACTTGATAGCACGTGGTAATACTCACAAAGTAATACTACTTACTGCTAAAGCTATGCGCCAGCATAACGAAGAGTTCATTAACAGGCTTAAAAAATCTGTAGATCAGGAGTTAAGTATTGCTATTGAGAAACAACGTGCTGCTATGCAAGGCATGTCTGAAGAGGAAATGAAGCAAGTAGAGGAACAACTTCGTACAGAGCTTACGCCTCAAAATTTAAACAAGCGAGACTTCTTATCTGAAGGCGAAAAGGTGTATAACAAGTTACTTCAATATGCTATGTTTGATCAGGATGTGAGAAGTAAAAAAATGGAGACATTTGAAGACTTGTTTAAAGTAGACAGGATGTTTCTATATACTGGTTGGAGACATGGTAAACCAAGTATTAATGTACTTAACCCTAAACATGTTGGTTTTAGTAAGAATCCTAATACTCCGTTTATTCAGCACGGAGACTATGTATGGTATAGAGATGAACTAACTGTAGCAGATGCTTTACAGGAATATATTAATAAACTAGAACCAGACGAGATTCAAAAGATACTCCAATATGGTGCTACATTTAACTCTGTAGATAGAAACGATAAACCTGTATTTGACTATACTAGATACTATAGCTTACTAACAGCTATGGATCAGAAGTTACATAAAGGTGAGGGTATGCACCAGGGTACATCTCTTACTAATGTAAACTTTAACAGAACACTATGGAGAGTACATCTTGAGTTTAAAGCATTTAAGCAGATTATGTTTTTTACATTCAGAGATGAGTATGGTGAGAAAATAACTGTACAGTTAAATCATGATGCTGCTGTTATACCAGACGATGCCAGTAAAGTGAAGTTTGTGAATCGTTACATGATGGATAGTGAAAAATATGTCTGGTCTGATGAAGAAGGTAATGAGTTTGAAGCTGAAATTTTATCTGTACCACGTAGATATGAAATTACCAAACTAGGTAACGACATCATAGTAGACTTTAGAGAAGTACCTTACCAGCCTGATAATTATGACAATCCTTTCCTAGACTTTGAGCTAAGCTACAAAGGTGGTATAGCTAACTCACGTAACTCCAAATCTATTTCTCTTATGCAGCGTGGTTTACCATATGCATTTCAATATATGGCATTGAAGCGTTTACAGGATAGAGAAATAGCTAAGTATGTAGGTCAGGAAGCTGCTATAGACGTAGATCAGATACCAGATGACTTAGGTGTAGATCATGAAGGTAATCCACTGGAAGGTGAAGATAAGTTACTACAAAATGAGATTATAGCAAGACGTATTGGTAAACGTTACTATTCTGGTTCAAGAAGTGTAAATGGTTTACCATCACCTACTACTCGTAGCAGGTGTAAGTTATAACATAGTAGACGTTAGCCCACAACTAATTAATATCCAGCAGTTATGCAATCTGATTAATGCAGAGATGGGTATTATTATGGGTGTACCACCTCAAAGAGAAGCAGCTACTATGCCTAATACTAATGTAACTGATAATAAGCAAGCTCTGGTACAGTCTACTATGGCTACACAGAGTTACTTCTATTATCATGACAAAGTATGGGCGCATGCTTTAAATGAATACCTTTATTATTTGAAGCATTATATCAAGTTTAACCTTGATGAACAGACCAAGTATTACAGACTAAACTATGTATCTACTGAAGGTACTTCTGATTATCTGGAGATTACACCAGACCAGTTAGAGAAATTAGAAGATATAGGTTTATATCTACATGATAGTGGTAAAGAACAACTTTACTTTAACTTCATGATGTCTCCACAAACTATGCAGGCATTTGCACAAAATGCAGGTGAAGGTATAGAAAGTATATCTGTGTATTACGTGCTATAGTAAGAAGTAATTCTGTAGAAGAAGTACACGAGCTGGTAGTACAAGAAGCAGATAAACAACGCGCAAGACAAGAAAACTTGGTCAAATGCAACAAGCACAATTAGCAGAACAAGCTAAACAAATGCAAGGTCTTGAGCAATATAAATCTGATTTAAAATTACAATCTGATCTACAGAAAATAGCAGCTACACGAGAAGCTGATAAAGAAAGAGCAGAAATACAAGTACAGGCTCTTGCTATGCAGTATGATATTAATCAGAATAAAGAATCTGATATCATAGAAAAAACTAAACTTGATCACGAATTTCAGCGTAGTGAAAACGCTAAGGATAGACAATTAGAATTAATCAAAACTAGAATTTTAGCTAATAGCAGAAAGACTCCTACCAAGAGTTAGTCAGCTATTGGATTTCATTAACATTTTAAATACATTTGCGCAATGGCATCATTATTTGATGATTTAATCCCGTATGATGACCCCACACCCCAGGATGATAACTTGGAAGTAGATGAGGTTCCCACAGAAGAAACAGAAGATGTTTCTCAAGCGGAAGATGAAGATATAGATGATAGAGCAGATGCTCTATACAACTATCTGGTAGAATCCAGTATGATTTCAGCAAGAGAAGGTTTTAGACCTACTACTGAAAATATGACAGAGATACTAGATTCACTTCCCGAAGAATTATTTACTACTGCACTTTCCAGTGTGCACGAAAATGCACAAGATTTACTAGACTATTCATTTAGACTTGGCCCAGATGCTACTATCGAAAACTTAAAGAAGTTTTTGATTCATATGTAGCACCAGCAGAACTTGTAATCGAAACAGAAGAAGATGCTTATAACTTCTTAAAAGAAGAATTGAAGCAATCTAAAGTATTTAGAAGCGAAGATAAGCTGATTAGATATCTGGAAGATTTACAGGAAGATGATACTTTACTTGAAACAGCTAAAGAAAAGCTTGAAGAAAAACAAGCTGTAATAGCTGAAGCACGTAAATCAGAAATAGAACAAGTTAAACAAGTTAAACTTGAACAGGAACAACAAAGTAAACAGTTTTATCAGAATATCTATGAAACTGTAGATGGACTTAGTTGGGATAAATCACGCAAAGCAGTTGTACTTAAAAATATAGAACCTAAAGAGGTATCTAGAAAAAACCAATTGATATTAAAATCCCCTATGGCACTTGTGCAATTAGCAGATATCTATTCAAGATTCGATGAAAAGACAGGTCAATTTGATTTGACTAGTTTTGAAATGAAAACTGATAGTAAAGCCACAAATGCTAAAAAGGATGAACTTATAAAAAATAAACTGGAGAGTTCATTAAACAAAATCCGTGCAAGTGGAAAAGGTAATGAAAGCTCTGGTAGTTTCTTTTCACAATTTAGTAAAACAGATTAAAACAAATGTTAAGACGTAGAAGTGCTCTAGAAAGGGTAGTGCGTAAAGATTGGGGTGGTAGCTATGCAGATAGCTTTACTCACGCTGAACTATTCCGTACATATGGCCCTACCAATTTCGGTATGATTGATGCACAGCTATTCGCTTCAGATGTAGATTCAAATATCATCAACCGTCCTTGGGTATGGCTTACTGCTGCACAGGGTAATATGATGACTACTGATCCCGGTAAAAATGATTACCAGTGGGGACTCGCTGAAGATGTAATGGCAGATGCTCGCATTACAAAAGTAGATGATAACCTTCCTACTTACCCCGGTAAGGCCAATGGCGAATTTATTATCTATTTAGACAAAGGATGGTTTCATGAACCCGTACTGTTAAAACAGACTCACATGATTCTCCTTTACTTCGTATTATAGGCCATCCAGTACAAATTAGTGCTAACGAATGGCAATACACAGTTAAGCTACAGGATGGTGATCCTACTAGCTGGATAGACGCTGAATACCTACAAGTAGGTCGTAGGGTAGTTGATGGCGGTACATCTACCGCTGATGAACTAAACTACAAATATGGTGGTGATTATTTCGCTAACATGTTTAACCTACAATCTCAAATTGGTTATGTAGGTCGTAAGGGTAGAAGTTACAGACAAATTTATTCGTCTGGAAATGAATGGTAAATCTTCTGGTATGGGTTATAGCATCTCTGGTGGAGGTGGAAACTTCAACGATGGTCAAGCCATTGGTGTAGGTTATGTATATCAACCCGGACTTGCTGATAAGACACAAGCTAAGAAAGTACCACAAGGTTCCTTCATTACTATGGCTGAAGCACGTCTTGCTGAAAGGATTTCAGAAGATAAAAACTTCATGATGGAGTTTGGACGTACCGAGGTAACAGTAGATCCTGGAAACTGGTCGTCCTATTAAAGTTGCACCAGGTTGGAGGCAAATCCGAAAGATGGTCACTACCATCCTCATAATGGTACTATTACTCTTTATGAAATTTACGAAAGACTTCAAGACTTGTTTGTAACTCGTTATGGTGTTGGCGAACCTGTAGTTGTTCTTAGAACTGGTAAAGGTGGTATTGAGTTGTTTAGCCGTATGGTTAATGCTGAAGCTGGTCTAAACCCATTCGTATTACAGGATAGCTACTTTATCGGACGTACTACTTCTGAAATTACACCTAATGCACTAAAATATGGTGCACAGTTTACAGAGATTCTAATGCCTAACGGTATTACGCTTAAAGTAATGTATGACCCAACTAAGGACAACCCACGTTATTATCCTGAAAAAGTACCTGGAACAAATTACTCTACAGAGTCGTTTACTTTTGACGTACTTGATTTAGGTGTAACTGATGCTGCTCCTGCTGGTGCACGTACTCGTAGTAATATCTCAATGGTATACGAAGAAGCTTATGAAGAATATTTTAACGTATCTAATGTTTATGATATTCGTACAGGCGCTAAGAAAAATGGTGAAAACGTAGCTATGCTTGACAAACAAGCTGGTATTTATCGTGGTAGCTCTTGCGGCTTGGCCGTATGGGATACTAGCCGTATTCTTTGCATGCCTTATAACGGTTAATTTTCCTTTGATGAAGAGTAGGTTATCACTAACCTCTCTTCATCTTCTTTTTTGATTTTATTCTAAACACGAAACGTTTATGTCAACAAAAATTATGGTTAAACCTGTACCGCGTGAAAGCGTACAGAAACGTCACTTAACTCCTGTAAGATTATGGGACCCAATTAAGAAACAGTTTGTAGATACTGGTCAGGCTTCAGGTAAAACTAAAGCTACTGGTGCAGTAGATACTTATAGTTTTGATTCCGACCTTTCTAAAGGTGTACTTATTACAGGACTTGAAGAAATGATTCCTAATCCATATAAAGATATGGACTGGTTAGAAGTGAAGATGCAACAAGCACTATCAGATAAGTGGGAAAACTTTACTACCTAATATGGTAAAACAAGAGAAGATTTCTCGTCAGGTTTATTATAGAAATATTAGATAGTGTAGACCTAACTTCTATACTTCCAAGATTAGTCAAAGTATGATTAACATAGGTCAAGCCTATGATCCTAAAATACCTAAGACATTTCTAGAGAAGTTCGAGGTTACTTTTATGATGGTGGTAATGTATTTACTTCAGATACACAACGTGGTAGATTTGCAATTCAGTTATGTAGATATAAAAAGCTAATCGCTAAGAACAGAGATATTGCTAATAGCAACTATCACATGTTTTACATAGCTGAAGAAAATGAAGAAGAAGTGGATAGGATTCGTATCGACAGGTTAGAAAATGAAGCTATTGCTGCACTATCCGAGATGCAAAATAAATATCCTCCCTTCAAGCTTTATCAGTTTGCAATTATACTACGTAATGAAAATGGTGCTGCTGTAGTAACTACTACCGGAGATGTAAATTCTCAAATAGTAGAAGATCAGCTAAACCGATTTATCAAAAATAAAGACAGGTATAAAGCAGATAGGATTCACAAATTCTTAGATGCATTTAAACTGTTTAAAGGTGATTCTGATAGATTCTTAGTAGAGTATATGTTCTCACAGGCTCTTAATCATAGAGTATTTACTGCACGAGATGGTTACTTCTTCTGGAACTCTAAAACAGAAACTCCTGCTTGGTATCAATGGAAAACAGACAATGCTTTAAAAACATTCCTACTTAAAGAGTATGGAACTTATAATAAAAAAGATCCGTCTGATTCCAATGCGTATCACACACTACGTGCAGAATTAATGAATAAAGGTGTTAAATTTGAATAATGGCTTCAATACAAAAAGCTCACTGGCTGTTTAAGGAAAGGTACAATAAGACGAATAGTAATCATTATCGTGATTTCTCGCCTATACAAATTGACCAGTTTCTAACAGATGCTACCCATCAGTTCATAGAAGAGTTTGCCTTTCCGGAATGCATCAACAAAGATTTGACATGATTGCAAATCTTATAGTAACTTATCCTGAACAGCCGGAGCTTGAAGCTTTTACATCATCCGATAATGTGTATGAGTTTAAGATGTCAGAATTGGAATATCCATATCTTCACTTTAAACGCGCATATGTAACTACTAACTGTGGATTAACTAAAGTTGAAATAGTAGGTCAGGGCAGACTAAATGATATTTTATCAGATAGTTTACAACAACCTTCTAAAACTTGGAGAAGACTAGTTGGTACGTTTGCCAAATCAAGTGATGAAAATAACATCTCTTTATATGTATACGCTGTAGATGGATTCACTGTTGATACACTACGTATAGAATATGTACGTAAACCAAAGACTTGCTTCTTCGGAGGTTATAATAGTCTTGAGTTTAAACAATGTGTAGCTACTAATGGTGAAAACTGTAGTCAGTATTATAATACTACTACTCCATTACAGGATATAGAAATCAATGAAAATTATCTTACAACTATAGTAGATATAGCTGTAAAAGAAGCAGCCAGAGTCATGCGTGATACTGGCACAGTTCAGCTCCAGATGGAGAAAATAAATTCAATAACTAACTAATTAATTAACAATGCGTAACAAAACTAACATGCTTCCTATGGAAGTAATCTTAGTAGGAACTGGTGATCAAGAAGTCCCTTCTGGTGTACTTGTTGCTGCTGGTAATGCACTAAACATTGCCGATGGTCAACTTGCAGTTATGTCAGAAGAGCATGGTGGCACAGTAGCACATGGCGAACTAATCGTAGCTGGTACTACATCTACTCAAGTATCCCGTGTATCTGTTATTCAAGGTACTCCTAACTCTACACAGATCAACAAGGTTAGTGCCTTTGTGGCAACCACAAAGCTTTTGTAAAGTCTCAAGTAATTGAACGCGATAAAGTACGTAGCGTAGCTACTACTCTATATGCTGTTCCTACTTATTCTGGTCGTGTAGCTCGTGGACTATCTGGTGTAGTTGCAGATACTCGTTACAAGATGCAAATTGGTCTAGAAGGTGTACGTACAGACTTAGTATTTAACGTTAACCGTGACAACACTACAGTAGTACAAGATACTCCTGCTGCTGCACCAACCAACATTAATGACTACTTACTACAGAACATGGCTCTAAAAGCTAACCGCAGCTCACAAGTAGTAGGAGAAGCCGTACCCGGTGTATTCTCTGCTGGTAACAAGCCTTTCTTTGTATTTGGTCTTAAAGTAGCTGGTGGTGCTGGTACTGCAATTGGTACTATGACTAAGAATACTGCTGCATTTAATGTAAGCTTCAGTATACTATGCCTAATGGTACTACCGTACAAGTAACCTTTACACCTGATGAAACTTTTATTAGCACACTTCATGAAGTACTAACACAAGATTCTGCACTTGCTTCTGCCACAATTGAAAAAACCTAGGTAACGTAACTCCCGGTTCGCCGCTACAGTTGATGCTATCTTAGTAGTTTCTTTTGACGAAGATCAGGCACTAGCATTTGATAACATCAAAGCTAACAAAACTCGTATACTCATTCGGTATTAGTGGTGGTGAAGCAGGTGCTTTAACCTATACTACTGAAGAAGTTTCTGAAGCTTTTGAAGGTCGTAACACAGGTCGTCAACTATTACTACGTTACAAAGATCGCGCAGGTCTACAGGTATTTAACATGCAAAATCATGTGATTGGAAGTGAATATTTCATTGAAGCTCCTAACTACATTGATGAAGACAAAAACTACACCATAACTGTTATTGAGCATTACGATACAGAAGATACACTTAACAACCAATCACAGTTTGTTAAGCAAACAGTTATTGCACTGGAAG
>JADKAE010000043.1 GCA_016715405.1 Saprospiraceae bacterium
GCGCTTGAAATGCCGCTTTGTTTAACGTGTCCGGCACGTATGCCCCGACGGCAGCGGCGGCGACTTTTCTTTCATCGCATCGGGACCGTGCAATTGAACCAAAACAGCGCGCGGATCAACCTGTTTATGCTTTCTGATTAATCCTACCATTACAGCGGCAGTCGCAGTGGCCTTCCGGGCATTATTACGTTCCTTCTACGCAAACGTTTTTGTACCAGCCGTCCGGCACTGGCGTTGTGTCGCATCTTATCGGAAATCTTGGAATTGGAACCGGTACGACTTCGCCGGGCGCGAAAGTTGATGTTATCGGAAACGGTACAACGTCTTCGACATTCGGGCTGAAAGTATCAAATTCAACGCCGACTATTATTTTTTGCGTCCGGGACGATCAGCGGGTGGGTATCCTGACAACTTCACCGGTGCTTACGGTGGATGCCATTGCCGCTACCGACGGTATCGGGCTGCCAACCGGCACGACGGCGCAACGTCCGAGCGTGAACGGGGCAATCCGATTAAATAGCACGGTAGGCGGGTTGGAGATAAGGGTTGGCGGGGCGTACTATCGTATAACAGGATCGACAACACCGACCATTGCGGCGGGGGCCGCCGCTGGCACCGGTCCTACGGTTACGGTGGATTCCGGAAACGATCTGTGCCACCAGGTAACGGTAATAACCGGAACCAGCCCGACAACCGGCACACTATGCACCGTGACGTTTAACCAGGCTCTAGACGCCGGATTATTTACTTTCGTAGTTTTTTCGCCGCGAAACGCTGCCACGGCGGGGGAGATAGCAAAGTTTTACGTGGGCAGCACAGGAAACTCTTCCTACACTATTTCTTGCGCGGCGGCTCCGACGGCATCAACAACCTATATTTTCCACGTAATGGCAAAACAATAACATGGCTGACTTTTCGCAAACCATAACAATCGTCGATAATGCCGGTACATTCTTCCGAGTTATTCGACGTGAATACGAAGACGGTTCGTATGAGGAACGTTCTGAGCGGCTTGGTACGGCGCTGGTTGTGCAGCAAACGTATGCTGACACGCTTAAACAGCAGGCGCAAAGCCTTGCGTCCAGTGTGGAAGGTGTGAGCAAGAACAAAAAGGTTATCGGCGATATGAAAGACACCGACGACACAATAGCGACCGCTGCCGGTAGCCGACCAACCGACCTGATTACAACGGAACTGAAAGCCGACTTCGAAACATCGGGTTGGACAATTCGAGAAACGGAAGGCGGGGCGTTCGTGCCGGTTGTGTTCGTGGTGAACGCGCAAAACAACCTACGCTACACGGTGAACGGCGCAGCGGCCAAAACGGCGGATTGTTTCGGCGCTGTTCTTCGCCTTCGCAACTACCCGACGACGGGAAACAGTACCGATATGTACCGGATCAGCAACGGGAACTATATCAATTCCGACCGGTCGGTATAGTTATTCGCCGGCCTGGCAGCACCGCAAACGCAACCAATAACGAATAATGGCAGGATTCGACAATCGTCCGCAACTGGTTCCAATCTGAACGCCTATTATAAGGGCGACTACCGGCTACTTTGACGTTTACGTCGGGTGGTTCGCCGTAGTCTGCTGGCCAGCGCAACGGCAACGGTTACGATTTATGACAAAACCGGAACGTCGATACTTGCCCTTTCCAGCGGATCGGGACTGACGATCAGCGGGGCTGGCGGAACAATCGCGCTTGCCATAACAAACGCCCAAATTGTGTTACTTGGAACACAACAGTATGATTACGAATTTATAGTAACACTTGCCAGCGGCGTTGTTTGGCCAATTCTGGATAGCGCATTTATTGTTTTCGAAGACTCAAACCGGCAGATGCCGACACAACAACAGCCATTTCCTCCCGTGGCGTCACCATCACAATAACACAAAACTAATGGCTGAAATGGACTTGCGCCCGGCGGCGCTTCAAATGGTCGTTTATTACAAGGGCGACGTTTCTTGTACGTTCACATTTACGTCGGGAGGATCGGCGTACAACCTCACGGGGCATTCCGCCTCGTTCGTTGTTTCCGAAAAAAACGGCACGGCTGCGCTGTCTTTGTCCGGCGGTTCTGGCCTGACATTGGGCGGCGCTGCCGGAACAATTGATTTGGCGATAACAGACGCGCAAATCGTGGCGCTTGCTTCGCAGGAATACAACTACGAATTTTCACTCACCACTCCCGGCGGGGCCGTTTGGCCGATCATGGACAGCGTGTTTATCGTGTCGGAAGACGGGCAATCCGTGGTAGATGTTTCGGACGTGTCCGTATCGTTAGACGGCACCAACGTTGATGTTTCCGTAATTGCCCCCGGCGGTAGCGGATCGGGCGGCGGAACATGGGGTAGTATTACCGGCACGCTTTCCGATCAAACCGATTTGCAGGCTGAACTGGATGGAAAATCGGACACCGGGCATACCCATATTATCGGGGACGTTACCGGACTGCAAACGGCCCTGGACGGAAAAGTCGATGAAAACGCGGCAATCGTCGCGGCGACAAAAACCAAAATCACCTACGATACCAAGGGACTGGTTACATCTGGGGCGGATGCCACAACGGCGGACATAAACGACAGCACAGACCGTCGATATGTCACCGACGCACAACAGACGGTTATATCGAACACGTCCGGCACAAATTCGGGGGACATTGCACTGGACGGTACGCCGGACTACATTACAATAACCGGGCAAACGATTACACGTAACGCCGTTGATCTTACAACGGACATTACCGGAAATCTTCCGGTTGCGAACTTGAACAGCGGAACGGACGCGGATGGAACAACGTTTGGCGTGGCGATGGGTTTGGGCGGCGGTTTCCGGCGGCCACGAATCAATCGGAAGGGAACTCCGCTTGCGCAGCGGTATTCCTGAACTTCACCGGGGCGGGCGTGACCGTTACAGACGACAGCGGCAGCGATGCCGGTGGTAGATATTCCGGGCGGCGGCGGTGGCGCGGTTGAAATTATCGACATTACCTATGCCGACATGGCCACGGCTATCGGAGACGCCACGTTGACGCCGGGGCAGTTCACCGATTACGGACGCGGCCGGAACAGACCTTGGTTTCATCTACCAAACAGTACGGGACAACGAAATAACGGTATCTGGCACGGGTGGCTACCTGAATGCTGATTTTCAGGCGGTTGGCGATTACGACGGCGTTTTTGCACAGACGGGCATCAATCCCGGCACACAACTTGGTATTTGGCGGCCATCGTTCGAGGCGCTTACGATTGTTTATACGGCGCTAGACCCTGCTTATATAGACTATTTTACATCGACAGGTCTGCTTGAGCCGGGCGAGATATATGTAGTACCTGGGGTGTTAGAAAAAGTATTTTACGATAGCGCCTCCGGCGTGTTCACGGTTGGCGAGACGATAACCGGAGACGACAACGGCAGCACCGGGGTTGTGGTTTCGGATGATGGCGCGGGAACGCTTGAGGTTGAAAGTGTTTCAGGCGACTGGACAACAGAAACAACATTCCAGGGCGATGTTAGCGCCAACACGGCAACCGCTACCGGTTACGATCCGGGAGTTCCGGAAAAAACGGGATCAATAATAGAGGACAATGGAAGCCGAATCTGGCTGATACCGGATCAACCGCTAACCGACGGAAATATCCTTATTGGAAACATTAACGGGTATGAGATTACAGTAGACGAATACCAAGACTCGCAGGGGCTTACGTTCACGGTTGGCGAGACGATAACCGGGGCAATAACTGGCGCAACCGCCGTAATCATGGCCGACGACGGATCGGCAGAGATGACAGCATACATGACTTCGCCGGGCGTTGCCTTCGATGGATCGGAGCGAATAGAAAACGGTAGCGGGGTTGTTGCTTATATGTTCGACGCTGCAACAGGCCCTACGATTGTGGAAGGCGACATTGTTATCTGGAATCTACTCCACTACCAACTCACTAACGCTGCGAACCTCGACGGCACCGATCCGGCGACAAATACCAGCGCTTACGAACTGCTGGAAAAGGCGTGGGAAAACGTCGGGTACATTACGGCGTGGGATGTTTCGGAGTTCGATTTTACGGAAGAGGCCATAATCTACCGTCAAGATTTGCTCGGGAACATAGTTTTTGGTAGTGTAGGACAGCCAACATTTCAATGGGGTAACGATAGTTACACGGAAAACATATTGTTTAAGGACGCAAAAATAGAGCAACAAAATTCATTTGCGTCATTTCAAAAGTGCCTGCTTTATCCGGAATCATATATCAGCGGAAACATGCTGAACGCCGGTGTCCTTTTTTCATCCGTAATCATGTTTTCCGGCACAAATATTTCAGATTGCAATTTTGGTGAGGATACGCGATTCAATAACAGTACAATATATCAGGGCGCATCTGTATCCAGCGTGGCTACTGGAACAGGGTGCGCAATAGAAAATAACATTCTCGAAAACGGCGCTGTCTTAACCGGCATCACCGCCGGGGCCAATTGTATATTGTCTAATAACAAAATACAGAATAACGCGAGAATGTCCGATATAATCCTTGGAGATAATGCGGAAATATCGGCTAATACACTACTTCCGGGGGCTGCGGTAGAACTTAGCACAATCAACGGCGGCTTTACCACTAATATAGTTTCGGGATCATTCGCTGAAAACATAATTGCGGCGGGGGCTGTGTTTGACACAAACAGAATCGACTACAATGCCGTAGTATTTAATGTTATATTTCCGCTAATTCGTCGATCAGAAACAATGCTTTGTTGATTGCCGCCGAAATTAGCAATATAACAACCGGAGAATCAAACGAGATTACTAATAATATCCCCGAAAATGCCGGGTGATTACGGGCATAGAAACTGCTCTATTTCCCGCAACAAAGTCGGGCAGGGGGCCACGATTGGCGGCAATATATCTCTATCTAACGGATGCGAAATAGTTGACAATTTTTTACAATCTAGCGCATTTATACAAGATATAGAAGCGCTAGATGTATCGTACATTCAAAATAACGCAATTGGGCAAAACGCTGGCATATACAATATTGTTTTTACCGGAGTTAATGGGGAGATAAAAGAAAATGAAATAAGTGTAAATATTGGATTCGGAAATAAAACAATTGGCGAAAACGTCGTCATTTCTGCGAATAGAATAGGCTTAGATTTTTCGGGAACACAAGTTTTCGCGGATGATTTTTTCATTGATGCGCGAACAATTATAAGTGGATTGTCAAATGCTAGTATAGAACTAGATATAACCGCCCTCACAACCTTGGATTGCCTTTCCGAAAACAATTACGTGGGCATTTTCGGCCTAACTAGCAGCAACGCTACCGAATCAATCGACACTATCACCAACCCGCCAACGCTGTTCCCGTTCACAATTCGCCCCGCTGCCGGACTTGTGTTGACCATAACCGGCACGGCTTATTCCGGAATCGCTGCCGGGCAAATCGCGCTGAAGGCGACCGATTACACGCTTGACGGCGATAAGGGGGAGTACATTGTGTTAGAGATTGCACCGCTTGGAACGGGCGCGCTGATGAAAAAACAAGTTGTAAACGGGCTGATATGATACGGATACTGATTTTCGCAATACTGCTTTCTGCGTGTTCAACGCCGCGAAAACTCGAAACGGGGCGTGATTTCGAAAAGGCGTACCGGTGGCAACGGGCTATTGCCCCGGCGGCGCTATCCTTCGCCGGTGGCGTGTGCTACGGATTTCACGAAACAGTCGTGCATCATCCCGACCGCATCCCGGCGAACTGGAACAAACAATGGTGGGACAGCCGGCAGAGTTGGCGAAATAAATACAAGGATGGAGACCCGGTAAACGGGCCGGCATGGTTCGGCGCCGAATATGTCACCTTTGGCCAGGACGCAAAACACACGTTTGCAACAGGGTACAGATATACAACGCTTGCCGCCGGAATATGTATAGGGCTTGGACAGCGGCGTCCGGCATGGCATTACGCGGCGGACATCGGGATTTCATTTGTTTGTGCTGCCGTTGGTTTTCACGGGATTTATTCCGGTTTTTTCAAAAAATAGGCACGGTTTTCTATCTATTAGATAGAAACGCCGGCCATGACACCTAAAGAAGAAATGCACCAGATTATTTATAAAGCCCTTGGCGACGGGCTGGCAAAATTGATCCGAAACGGGCTGGCATTTACGGTAATGTCCGGCGGAATTATCGGACTGTCCTTCGCGTTGTATTACGCGATTCTCGACAGCCGAACGCAAACCAAAGAGATCAAAGCGGAAATTCTGGTAATGAAATCCGAATGGGCCGCCGAACGAAACGATCTACGCCGGGAAATTGCCGCGTGTGATTTGGAACGCCGGACGCTTGCCATCCGGGTGGCGGAATTGTCGGTGTTGGTCAATCGCAATCTTTCGAAACGTTAACGTAAAAATTCATACTTGCGAGCAGCAACAGAGATCGGGGAGACGCGGTACTAGACACCGCAACCCCGGCAGTACAAGAAACAAAGTTTTGGCAGGGGACTAACTTTTGGGTGGCTCTCACAATGGCCGTCGGTAGCCTTTGGGGGCTTTCCGAATCCGACGTATCGCCACTAGTTTCCGCCGTGTTCGGATTCGTCGGCAATGTCCGGCGGAATTATCGGACTGTCCTTCGCGTTGTATTACGCGATTCTCGACAGCCGAACGCAAACCAAAGAGATCAAAGCGGAAATTCTGGTAATGAAATCCGAATGGGCCGCCGAACGAAACGATCTACGCCGGGAAATTGCCGCGTGTGATTTGGAACGCCGGACGCTTGCCATCCGGGTGGCGGAATTGTCGGTGTTGGTCAATCGCAATCTTTCGAAACGTTAACGTAAAAATTCATACTTATGAGCAGCAACAGAGATCGGGGAGACGCGGTACTAGACACCGCAACCCCGGCAGTACAAGAAACAAAGTTTTGGCAGGGGACTAACTTTTTGGCTCTCACAATGGCCGTCGGTAGCCTTTGGGGGCTTTCCGAATCCGACGTATCGCCACTAGTTTCCGCCGTGTTCGGATTCGTCGGCACGGCGTTTGCGATCCGCGAAAAGATCAAAGACGCGGCAATAAATTGGGGTGCGTGGATTTCCAGCCCGAACACCTGGAATTACGTATTTGCCGCTATTGCCGCCATTGTGCCGACATTACCTGCCGGACTTGGTGATAAGATTTCAGACATCATTGCCGCCATTGCCGGCAAGAATTGGCCTGGCCTTATTACGGCGCTTTTGGCTTTCGGGTCTATCCTGTTTTTCTGGTTTACCGGTGGTAAAGGAATCTCGAAATTGCGAGCCGCAAAATAAATTTTGCTTCCATATTTGAGATTTTAGGGGCTTGCTCGAAACGTCGGGCAGGCTATTTTTATCCTTATCTCAGAAAAATGATCGAGGTGTTCTTTTGTCAATTGCATCATAAACTCACTGCCGATTGCCCAAACTTCTCCACAAATATTTTTTGGTTGAATCGGGCCGGAGACTTCGATAATCGAAGTCATTTTTCTTCGTTGTTATCCGACGTTACAAGCCAATACGTTTTTTCAGCAGGTGGCGAAAGCGAACGCAAAAAAACTTCATACATTCGGCGTTGCTCCGATTCTGGTAATTGTGCAATTTCCTCGTTTGTAAGGATTTCGGCGGATTCTGGAAAGGTGCTTTGTTCTAATGTCATCTTATTTTGCTTTATTCGTTCTCCGACCGCGCAACGCGGTACCGGTCATAATAGTGAAAAACTATCTGGTTTTCTCGGTTGTCCAGGTGTAGTCCGTCACGCATTACACCGACCGACAGTCCCAGGTTTAGTGCCGCTAGCATGATCTTTGCCCGCGATTCGCCCAAGGTGCAAATAAGGTCAACAGCGCGGCCTTTCAGATGGAGCGATCCGGGCGAACCGCCCACCAGGCGGTTTTTTGCCGGTGAACGCCACGACGATGTTATTTTGAACGGTATGCCAGCATCTTGCCGGCATTGGTCCAATAGGGCCAAAAATTCAGGCTGCATTTTCGAATAAACAACCTGGTTGTCCATCTTAAATTCTTCCGGGGTAAAGTATTTCAATTGCATTTTTTCTTGCAAAATTAACCGATTTGGCAAGGCTTTTGCAAATGTATTGTACACACATTCCCGGTTCCCAGCCGGATGTAAAGGGATGAATCTGTTTGATCTTGCCCCGGTTTGCGAAAGTGCAGGCCGGGGCAAAGTTTTTCCCGTTCATTGGGTTTTTTGCCCGTTCGTTATATTTCTGAAAAATACTTTGTTAAAAGTCTTGACAAATAATAAAAAGGGGTGTATCTTTGTTTCATCAATTAACGATAAAAACAAAAAGACATGCAAAATCTTGAAACAAATCTTCGTGAAGCAGCCCGTGAAGCATTCCGCATGTACCCTGAAATTTACCACGTCGACCAACCGACAGACGAGAAACAGATTGAAGCGCTTGCTCACGCATACGGAATTGATGGGTTCTTTGAATCTGGAATGTCATGGGAAGATGTAAGGGCTGCCGTATTCGCAGAATGGAATCAATGGGTTAACGATTGCAAAGAAGAGCAGGAATAGTCCTCATATAATCGCACCACGGGCGCAAGCCCCGCCGCTGGGGAAACCTGGCGGCGTTGGAATCTTTAAACAAAACAACCGCGCTCGGATAAGCGGAAAACCGGGAGAAGATGAAAAGTACATTTATCAAATGTATCAACGGGATTCCTGTTGTTCCGGAAGAAACAAAAGCAGGTGAGGTAGTATCCACTTTTGACGGTATCGTTAGGTTCTCAGACGGAAGATGGTGTGACACAAATAGACCTACATTAGTAGGTGGGCAAGCCTCCGAAAGCGAGAGTAAAATGTACCGGGAAAAAACCGGAAAGATGAACACACCACGCAAAACACTTTTTGGCGGGGCCGCAAACCGCAAAACCCGGCAGCCGGGAAACGCGCCAAAGTCGGGTTTACCTTCCGGCAGGATCACGCCGACCGGCTCCGGGCGATGAGTAGCGCCGAACGAAATGCCTACATTGACGCGGGTATGGAGTGGGCGTTACGAATCAATCCGGCGGATATAGACGGGGTTTAACTCCAAGTTTCCCGATTCGCCGCGATTAGCGGCGGTTTTCGGGAAACGACAGTTTGACGCACAAACAAAAGCGGCCCGTGCAAGTGATTGCGCGGGCCGCTTCATTTCCAGACACAATTATTCGGTAGTAAAACAGGTCGGCAACAGCGTTCGCTTTTTCCCGGTACGCAACGGCGGCGTCCAACCAGGCTTTCGCCAAGGGTCTCAAGTTCGTCGTCCGGATCGTCATAAACTTCCTTGATTGATTCGATAAACGCCGCCTTGCTGGCAGGGTCTACGTTTTTCGAGATACCGGAGGCGATGTTTACCAGGGCCTCTGCGGTTTTCTGTTCTTTGTCGTTGTCACCTTCGTTTTCTGCGCTGCGGTCGTCGTAATCGTCGGCAGCGGTGGCCAACCGGATGGACGCGCCCGCAAATTCAGTAAGTGCCGTTTTTTGCGGCTCCGACAAAAATTCAAACTCCTTTAATAGTTCGGCTGAGATGATGTCTTTAATCATTGTTTTTATTTTAGGTTTGAAAAGTTGAACAATTGCAAATATAATGCGAAGTGGCAACGCAAAACAAATGATCGTGTTAAGTTTTATCGCCTTCAATTTGCCTTGTTTTATGGTAAAAGTAGGTCGTTTCGAGTGTGAAAATGTTAAATTTCCTGTTTCTCGAAAAATAGTTGTACAAATACTTGACAGGTTCAGGAAATTACCCCATCTTTGTGTGGTAATTAAAACGAAAAGATATGAAACTCACCGCCGCTAAACTCGCAACGATTCAGGATACAGTAACTTACCTATGCAACGAGGTAACCTATTTGACCAGCCAGAATGAGCGCCAACAGCGGGAAGAAATCCAGTACCGGCTCCATTGTATCGCTGATTCGTTTAGCGACTTTACTGTTATGTCGCCGAAGGTTCGGGCGCGCATGGCATCAACAAAAGATATTTGCATCCGCTTTGCTAACAAAAAACTTCCGGTATAAACATGACACACATCCGCACTTACACGCTTCGCCTAACGGAAGGCGACCACACATTCCCCGTCAAGGTACGCGCCCAATTCCTACGGGGCCGCGCTCAGACGATGGAAGAGCCGTCGGAGCCGGATGAGGCCGCGATACAGGCGGTATACCTGGCCAACTTCCCGGAAACCGGCGACATTTACGAAACCTTTGTCCGACGATCAACTCCTGCCGACCTTGAAGCCGCTTGGCTAGAGGCCTGGCATGACGAGCAACGGGCGCAAAATGACTAACAATGGATAATCTTTATTATTCTAAAAAAGACGCTACCCTGTTTTGGGTTGCGGGGTATACGGGCGACGGAAATACAAATAATGTTTTCCAGATTGCCGACATACTGGTTAAGTATGCTCACAAGTTTTCAAGGATTGCAAATGTAGACACATCCGACGTGTGTACAGACTTTATTGAGCAATCTAGCCGGTTTTCAAGGATGCGCGTTTTTTACGTGAAAACTGAATTTATTCCGGATGAATATGCGGTTTTTCATATCCGAGAAAACAAAACCATGCAAGAATTTTTATCTTATTGATATGCAACACATTAACGACACACTCGAACAAGTGATGGTGAACGCCGAAAAACACGCGCCGCGTGTCGTCGTCACGAAGATCACGCCCACCGGGATTAACACGGTGTTGACCGTCGCCTACACCGGCGTAATACCGCCCGTTTTCACGGGTTTTAATGACAACTACCTGAAAAGCGTCACGCCAATTGGGTTTGACCGACGGCATGGTTGGTTATACGTTCTGGAAGGCCAAACCGCAAACGAAGCATATAAAGCCCGGTGCAAATCAACCGGAATTAGGCCGCCGTATGCGCGGGCAACGCTTGCAGAAATCGTAACCGCATTCGAAAAACTATGCGCGATATGAACAACGCCGAACGGAATACCCGTGCAAAGGCAACCTGCCGCCTGGCAGACTTGCGGTTTTTGCTGCAAATCGCAAATCATCATAACCTGGGAAAGCCGGTATTGAATCTGATTCACATGGTTGAACAAAACCCCACAGAACCGGTAATAACCGCCGCATGGAAACACCGCGCCCGCGTGGCCGGCAATGATTTCACGATTCCCAACAAAGACGAATGACAACAAAAAAAGAATACTATATCCCGGCGCTAGTCGTCGGGGCCGTCCACGAAAAACGGGCCAAAGACCCGCGCCTGGCCAGCCGCAAGCCGCCGCTGTACCAGGCGTATACTCGTATCCTGGAAATCGGTATGGATTTGCTCAAAACCGACGACGATTTTTTAACCGCCGTATTGTCCAACTGGATGCGCGTTGACGAAAATGACCGGGACTGCTGGCAGCGGGTCAACCTGCCGGTTTACGACGAATTGCACAACCGCCTGAAACAGGAATCGTTCAACCGGAACCGGCGTTTCTACGACTTCGTACACGCCCTAATGTTAGAGGCCGTACGACACTTAGAATACTCAGACCTTCACACGCCCGGCGTACAAGTCCGGGCATAAAATAGACGACATGCAAAACGAAATTGTAC
>JADKAE010000044.1 GCA_016715405.1 Saprospiraceae bacterium
AAAGGGGCATTCTTGTGGTTTCGAATAAAACTATCTATGTCGCTGACACTACTCCGATGCAGGTACATCGCTTGAACTGCCGAATCTTCCCAATGTTTTATCATACGCAGGCCGGCAATATTCCTGTTCGTTCGATTGGAAGGGGGCACGGCATGATCTGACAATATGGCAATTTCAGTGCCTTGCGATGCACGCCTGGTTTTGATAGTCATACCACCGGATTTGCCGGCGATGAAAGACGCTTCCGGTTGTGCAGGCGCCTGGGGTTCGTTTTTCGGAACGGTATCCGCTTTCAGGGTGGCAAATCCAGGTCTGCCGCACTTTTTCTTCTTTCATACGCCAGTATTTTCACGAATTCGGCGCTGCCGCCGCATGCATAAGTAATATAGCGCAACAGGAGAACAAGTAAAAGCAGCCAGTACCAGGGTTGGGAAGGGGGCTCGAAATTGAGGTCGCCGGAAATAAAGAGGCCGTTCCCGCTGTCATTTACTTCCAGGTGAATAGCGCCGTAAACTTTATTTTCGGTAAGTTGTGATACCTTAAACGACCAAAGCGTGTCGGTAATGCCGCCTATTGGTTGCATCATCGGGCGCCCCACGGCATCGTAAAAAGTTATACGATAAGGCGGATTGCCCTTGTTGAAAAGTAAAATGATGGAATCGGTATCGAAACGGATGGTTTTTACCGTAAAAATATTGCCCAATATGATTACCAAGCTATCTTTTCCATTGGGTTTACCCTTGTCGGAAATGGAAATATACAAACTATCCGGGTTGGTAACGTCATAAATAATCAGTCGACCCGAACAGGCAAATTTTGAAGTATCCAGGTTTTTTTTTGCCGAGCCATAGATCGTGTCCACCCGCGGTTGCACAACATTGGAAAACTGGAATTCGATCTGTAGGGCTCTGTAGTTTGTAGTTTTGGTACTGATCCCGTTCGGTAGAATCTGCTCCTGCAAAATCTTGTCGGCTTGTCTGCCAATTTCAGTGTCCGGTTGGTTTTTTATAAATTCCCGGTAGGCACAAGCCGTTTTGCTTTCAGGCAAACGCGGAGTTTTTGACGTTGGGGCGGCTGGCGGATCGTAGGGGACTTGCGAATTGGCGTTATTGGGGGGGGATCGAATTGGAGGTTCTGTTGTATTATCTGATTCCGGGTTGCGACGGCGTTGGGAATTTGAAAATATTGTATGAAAAGGTGAATTTTTTTCAGCCAAAATTTCTTTGCTTGAACACGAGCCTGTAATGGATTTTATATTTTATACGTACTTTCCCTTCTCCGTTTTTAACAGGCGTGAAAGGAAGTCGTTCAGTGGCATCGCTGCCAAGGCATACAGGTTGTCTGCCGCCGCTAACCTCATCCCATTTTTCAATGTTAAAAGATGCCATGATATGATCGTTGGCGCCGGTATACTGAAAGTCTTTTAGTACCAGAAAAATTTGATTTTGTGTATTTATTTTAATATTGGAACAGTCGAACGTATACACCCCGTTGGTTTTTTTGAGGGGAGTGCCCCAGTTCGTCGGTTGCTTTTGCTGCAAATTCAAAAGACCCTTTAATGGTTTGTTCGCCATAAGTAAATTCAAAGGTTTGGCGCTGACCCATGGCAGGAAATGTCCATAGGATCAATACCAAAATCAGACCGAGATATCGTTTTTGAACCTTCATTTATGTAAAGATATTTGGGCGGTTGAACAGTGGAACGATTACGGATAAGCATATCCTGTCATCCGCTTTTTGTTCTTTCTTCGGCGCCAAAACAGCAAGAACAGCAGCAGAAACAGTATTGAGAAGATAGCGATAAAAAGGAAGTACCAGAATGAATGGTCAGGCAACGCCGGCAAATTAATTTTAGTGGGCACTACCTGGTCGGTAATGTCATCGGCATCGTGTGTTTTAATGGTTACCTGGCCAACGAGCCCGGCAGCGATAAGGTCTTCTGCTGAAAACTTATATGGACTGTTGTCGTTCTTTTTTACCGAAAACACCACACCAAGACTGTCAACAAAGTCGATACGATACGGGCTTTGGCCCTGGCTGATATGCAAAGTGTACTGTTGTTTGATGCGTCCATTTCGAGTCGGACCACCATAGCATCATCTTCAAACATCAGGGAATCTCGCCGCCCGACGTCGCCGTCTTGTACCAGAATACCATAGATGCCACCTCCACGCGGATACCGTACATGAAGCGCAGACGAATCGGCACTCCAGCTGACTTCCAGGCCTTCATCCCAGGAAATATCTTTGTATCGGGGCGATGTGGCGTTCATTATTTTTATCAGCCGACTGCCATCGGGTTGTTTTTGCTCGATAAGCCTTAAGGGTTCCCTGGGTGGCTGAGGCTGCGGATCTACCTTCAGTGGTTTTTCTACGGTTTGTAACAGGCTCTGTTTTTTTTCATCTGGGCCAGGCGCAAGCTATCGTACTTGCCGATGTATTGTCTTTTTTGAAAATAGTCCAGGTATTGGGTTAGGCAATATCTGTCGCGCTTCTCTGGGAGGCATCCGAGCCCTTGCATTTAGCCCAAAGAATTTCGTCATAACTGTTTATTTTGCTAAGGGCATCAGGGAGACAAGTAGAAGTAGGGTATTTTTTTATCAGCAGAAAACAGGAATCGTAATTGTAATTTCCACATGCTTTGCACAACGATTGGTCCGGAGGAGCCGGAATCGGGATGCCTGTTACTTTTACGCGGATTTCGGCATTAAGATGCCCCAGTGTTTCGCCGCTCTCCGCATCCAAAATCTGTATAGGCAGTACAAGGGTGGGTTCTCCGTTTTGAAGTATTTTAAAAACCAGCTTATAATCCGTGGTGTTGGATTTGAAACGATTCAATTCTACAATATATGGCAAGGATGACACCGGCTGGAATTTGCCCTGCGAAGCATATTCATCGAATTTAAGCTGTAGATTTCTTTTATGTTTTCTTTTAATATTGACGTCCCGGAGATAAATTTCCAATAGAAAAACTTTAGCGCCCTTAAAGTCAAACTGAGCAGTATCATTTTTTAATGCAGGCCTTCCGGTTCCTCCGGCCTCACTCTTGTACTGCGCGATCAACGTCAGCTCGCCATTCCCTTTTTCAGAATCATCACCTATTCGGAAGCGAAACGGAAACTTCCTCGAATAGGCATCCAGCCTGGGCCCGGAATCCTGCCCTGCAATCACAGTCGGGCAGGATAAAATAGCCATAAGCCATAGCAGCCTGCTGTAAATCGCATATTTTTTCATTCCGAACTCTTTTTGTTGATGGTAATTTTCGGTCTGCTCGGCGGGGGTGTCTCGGTATTTATCGTGATACCTTTGATGACCATTCTGGGTTTTTGCTCAGGCATCGTATCCACTTGTTCGAGTGGCGGACCGGCAGGCGCCGGCGCTGTTTTTCAGGTTCTGTCACCACCTGTTCCGGTTCCCTGTGGGGATCAATTACCAGTGGACTTTCATCGACAAAAATATTCTGGTGTTTGTTTACAATGCCCTGGGGTTCAGCTATCCGGAGCACCCAATCGGCAACGACGCTGTCTTCGGGGAATGGCGGCGTGTTCCTCAGCATGATAATTTTTATATTGTAAAATTTCGCCTATACGAAGCACCAGTTGATACAGGTCAGACATTTTACCCAGATTTCGGGAATTGCTGCAAACGCGGCCTTTTGACGGTCCGTCAGAACGGATGTTTGGGTGCCAAACATCCGTAATCATGCGGATAATAGTGGGTTGGATAGGATAGTTAACAGGTAGCGTAATTTCCAATATGTGATGGTTGCCATAGATAGGCTGCTCATCTGCATTGATCCCAACCATAGAATTAAACACATAATGAACATGGTAAATGGTGGAATATGGAGCGGGGTAATAGTTTTCACAACCTCCCAACGAATAATATTGCTGTGAGCGCAGCTATTATTTGATGTTCTTTCGCCCAGCGAATAAACTTTCGTTCAGCCTGAAATACCGGATGGTTAAAGTCGTAGTGCGGAATCGCCTGGATGTAGCTCATATTAGTACTTTTGGGTGAGTAAAGTGCTGGTTTGGGATTCATCGAAAAGGGTAGAGGAGCGTAATCCTCTAACCGGCGACGAGTTTGGGCACAAAAAACAGGGTGTCGCCGTCAACAATTCCCACATCCATCAGGCATTTGTTTTCTTCTACCGTTACTCCCCGCGTTTTGGAACTAAGCTCATAAATGAAGGGCTCTCCTTCTGCACTACTGCGGGGCGCCAAATTTTCGCGTAGCAACTCCTCGACGATCTCCTTGCCTGTTGTATATTTGGACAATTCGACGTCTAATTCCTGACCACTGGGTTGTAGGCGGATAACTAAATTCAAAAGGTCATTTGCAGCCATTGCGTTCAATTTATTGGTTTATCATTAAATTTTGTTGGCAAAATGCTAGTCTAATATGCTTTATTGCTTGAAAATCTGTTTCGTGAACGCCAAACACAAAAAAAGATGCGTCAAGCGAACCACGCTGGTTCGCTTGACGCCTCTTTTGTATCAAACAATGGAATACATCGTGGTTCATAATAGGTAGTTTATGAATGTAAATATACGAAATTATTTCCTGTTTCCAAATCATTAATTGAATTTATGGTTTTATTCCAACTTTTGGGGTATGCCGCGACCACAAAAGCGTGGGTGTATACTTCTCTTGCTACTCTTGTTGTTCATGATATTTTCGGATAGCCGCAGCAGGCGGCAGCGATTTATAATGAAAAAGGCAAAGGTTCAGTTTGTGGTGTGAATTTTGAATCAATTTTTGCCCTATGAACATAGAGGCGCCCCCTCCTCAGTTCCTTGAACGCGGGGCCTTGTCGTTGGTTTTGGCCGGTTTGGGTGCTTTGGCTGGCGTTTGCGGCCTGTTTGCTGGTGGCTTTACGGTTTGTGGCCGCGTGGGTTCGGTTTGGCGTTTGCGGTTGGTTTCCTCCCATTTTTGCCGGTGGTAATCGGGCGCTTTTTCTTTGGGCAGTGTTACGTCGGCGGGCTTTTTATCGCGTGGGGCTTGCTCGCGTGGCGGCTGGGCGGGTTGTTTGGTTTCCGGTTTGCGGGCGGGCGGCTGCACGGCAGGCGCGGGTTCTCTGGGCGGCGCCCAGTCGGCGCGTTTTTTTTCGCTTTCATCTATCCGGCGTTTGTTATCTGTGGCGGCCTGTTCGCGGGCGCGGTCGAGTTCGGGGTATTTGCGTTTGTTTTTTCCAGGAATTCATCCGGGGCGAGGGGCTGCCCGGGTTGCGCTTGTTGTAGTCGCGGCGGCTTTCCTCGAAACGGCCGTATTCGCTCAGGCGGCGCAGCAGTTCGGCCTTGTTGTCGAGCCATTCGTCGGGGATCAGGTGGCGGTTGCGGTCGTGCCAGACGCCGGTGGCTACGGAAATGGCGGTTCCCGAACGCCGGTGTCCGCGGTAGTGTTCCACAAAATGGGTCGACAGGTGGTTATAATGGTGGTGGTGGTGCGGATGCACGTAGTACCAGTCCATAAAATACCACGAAGGCGATGCCCACGATCACGATGGTGTTCTGGTAGGGATAGTAGCCCCATTCGTACCACCAGGGGTAGGGGCGCCAGCAGGGGCTGGGTACCACCAGGGGTAGCCGTACCACCAGGGATAGTGGTAGTAGTAGTGGTGTTGAACCACCCGGGTTCATCGGCGGTGTAGTAGTCGGTATAGTCGTCGTACGGATAATCATACTCGTCGGCGTATTCGCGGGCGGCGGCTTGCAGTTCACTTTGGGCTTCCGGATCGTTTTGGAGGGTATTTTTCCAGTCGTCGAGTTCCTGCGCGTGTTCGCGGGCCACGGCCAGGTTGAGCGAATCGGTTTGGCGGATGGTCGCTTCCGGCTCGGAGCGGTACAAGTCGCCGATCATGATGGTAAAACGCAGGTCTTCGTTGAGGATTTCCAGCACTTCGGGTGTTTCGAGCAGGTTGTCGAATGCCTGGCGCGCCGGCGCAGGGTAGGCGTCGGTGAGATTTTCAAACGTGCGCCGGGCGGTTTGGTTGAGCGCATCGATTTTACGCAGGATGCCCGGACTGTTCCACACTACCTCCAGGGCTTCGGCTTGTTTGTTTTGGGGCAAAACCTTCAACAAATCGCGGTAGGCGGCTTCCGATTCGCGGGCGTCGGCAAGGCGCTCGATGAGGCCCGGGTAACGTGTCAGGTCGAACCATACTTCCTGTGTGGCCCGGGGATAATCCTCAAGCAGGTTGCGGAAGGCGGCGGCGGTTTTTTCGCGCTCGTGGTTCATTTTGACAATAATTTCGGGGTACTGGCAGGCTTCGAGGATGGCCAGCCGGGTGTCGCGCGGGTACAGCGCCAGCGCTTCCACCGATTTTTGGTTGTCTTCGGCCAGTTCGCGCAGCAGCGCTTTGTCGGTTTGGGCCATCAGCCCGGCAGACAACAACAGCATTGCCCACAACAGCAGGTAAAGCGGTCGGATTGCAGTCGTTTTCATAGTTGTATTGTGTGTTATTGGAAAAATGACCATGGGCGTACAGCCCTTGCCTTCCTTTCATACTTTACAAAAAACGCCGCTTTCAGGCGGAAATCAAATGACTTGCGTCAGCCCTTCCGCCGTATTTCATCCTAAAAAACAGGCTGCCCGACCTTTCAGCGGGCAGCCCTGTGAACTGTCCTTGAAATATTAATTGTCGCGCAGGGCGGCGTTCAGGCTGCTGAAATCGCCGGAGGAAGTCCAGTCGATTATTTCGCCCTGGTCGTTGAAGGTCCAGACAAAAGTAGCCTGTACGCTGAAGGGTTTGCCCGACTTGCCGGCGATGCCGTCGTGGCGCACTTCGTTGATTACTTTTCCCGGTTCTTCGCGGAAATTGGAGGGCTCAAAATGAGTAGTTTGCGTATTCCTGCCCAAAGCCGTGAAGAAATGGGCGACACCTGTTTTGCCGCGAAATTCGCCGCCAAAGGGCGCTACGGCCGGATCGGCGGCGTTAAAAAATACGACGTTTTCAGAGAGGCGGTCGAGGATGCCGGGTACGTCGCCCTGGCTGAAGCAGGCGTAAATTTGCTGGATGGTACTTACGTGGTTTTGCATGATTGATAGCGTTTTAAAAGTGAATTTCATTTGATGAAACAAAGGTGCAGCCGGGTATTGGCCACAAACCAGTTCAAAGTTTGTTCACTTTTTATTCAGGCTGTTCAATCCTTTTTCGGGCAGCAAAATTTTCCCTAAAAACCGATGGTAAAGCTCAAAATCGCGCAGGTTGTTGTGCGCGCCGCCTTCGATGGTCACAAAATGGTCGCCGGGTTTGAGGCAGGCTTTCAGGCGCAGGGCCGAGCTGAAGGGCACCACCCGATCGCGGGTGCCGTGAAAAATGACCACCGGAATATGCGTACGGCGCAGGTGCTGGTCGTTGGGAAAGTGAAACGCCGGCCGAAAGGGCGGCTGGCCGCGGCGCAGGTGACTGGCCAGCAGTCCGGCAATATTATCGAAGGGTGTTTCGAGGACGAGCAGGCGGGCGGGCTCGTGTGCAGCCAAATAAGTGGCCATGCCGGTGCCCAGCGAGCGGCCGTAGAGGACGATCTTATCGGGCGGGTAGCGCTGCCGCAGCCAGCGGTACACGTGCAGGGCGTCGCTGAAATAGGCTTTTTCATCGGGTTCGCCGCCGCTTTTTCCGTAGCCCCGGTAGTCAACCGCCAGGAAATCGTAGCCCAGTGTGGTAAAATCGGCGTGCAGGGTGCCCCAGCGTTGCAAGTTGTCGCGGTTGCCGTGGAAATACAGGACCACGCCGCGGGATTCATGGTGTTGCACGCGAAAAAACAGGGCGTTGATGCGTACCCCGTCGGCCATGTCGAAAAACAGTTCCTCAAAGGGGGCGTCAAACCGAAAAACATGGTTTTGCGACAAGAGAACCGGCCGGAACAGCGTTTTTTTCTGTAAAAAGGCGGACAAAGGTTGCAGCATGGCTTGGCGTCGGACTCAGGGGCGCAGTTTCGGATTGTCGGCGTGGCGCCGGGCGTCGCGCTGCGTTTTTTTGGCGAGGTTTTGTTTCAGCGCAGCGTCGAGATCCACACCCGTCTGGTTGGCGAGACAAATGAGCACAAACAGCACATCGGCCATTTCATCGGCCAGTTCGGCCGGTGCGGCCGCGGCTTGTTCGGGCGTTTTGAACGATTGTTCGCCGTACAGCCGGGCCATGAGGCGGGCTACTTCGCCCACTTCTTCCGTCAGGATGGCCGTATTGGTGAGTTCGTTGTAGTACCGCACCCCGATGGTGTTGATCCACTGGTCTACGGTTTGTTGTGCTTCGCGGATGGTCATGCGTCGAATTTCATTTTCCAGGTTTCGGCAATGGCGTAGGCCCTGAATTTGGCGTCGTTGGCTACGGGTCCTTCAAACAGCCCGTCGACAGTGGATTGAAACAGGGCCAGCCAGCGCTCGAAATGTGCGGCCTTGAGCCGGTGTTTGTCGTGCAGGTCAGAAGTGTTTCTGGATCGGGTTGCCCTGATAGGCGTCTTTCGAGCAGCAGGAATTCCCAGAAAGCGCATGCGGCAGGTGTTCGGCCCAGTTTACCCGGGCTATCTCGTTGAAAATATACCCGATCTGCTCGTCGGCTTTTACCTTTTCGTAAAAGGTGTCGATGAGCAGGCGGATGTCGTCAGGAAGTGTAATGTCGTGTTTCATGGTATGGCTGGCAAAGGTAGCGTATTTTCGTAAGTCGCGGTGGCGGCTGGAACCCGTCGCTGTCTGAATCGCGGATTGTACGGATTATGGGATGGCACAGATTTTTTTCCAGGTTCTTTCAGCAAATACTGTTCAAAGTAGTGTAAAAATTCGTGAAATTCATACATCCGCGTAATCCCATAATCCGTCAAATCCGCGATTCAGACGTCTTTAATTGTCTGAATCGCGGATTGTACGGATTATGGGATGACACAGATTTTTTTCCGGGTTCTTTCAGCAAATACTGTTCAAAGTAGTGTAAAAATTCGTGAAATTCATACATCCGCGTATCCCATAATCCGTCAAATCCAGGATTCAGACGTCTTTAATTGTCTGAATCGCGGATTGTACGGATTATGGGATGACACAGATTTTTTTCCGGGTTCTTTCAGCAAATACTGTTCAAAGTAGTGTAAAAATTCGTGAAATTCATACATCCGCGTCATCCCATAATCCGTCAAATCCGTGATTCAGACGTCTTTAATTGTCTGAATCGCGGATTGTACGGATTATGGGATGGCACTGATTTTTCCGGGTTCTTTCAGCAAATACTGTTCAAAGTAGTGTAAAAAATTCGTGAAATTCATACATCCGCGTCATCCCATAATCCGTCAAATCCGCGATTCAGACAGCTATAAAAGCAAGTGGCGCCCCCGAAGTTCCGGAGCACGCCACTGCTTTTTACAGATCTTTTTCCACTAAACCCGCTTATTTGCCGGATTTGATGAGTTGTTGCGTCGTTTGCACCTTGTCGGTTGTTACGCGCAGGGAAGTACACGCCGTCGGGCTGGTCGCCCAGGTCGATACGTACCTGTGTTTCGGCCGGGTTGTCGTGCTGGAGGCTGCGCACCGTTTGGCCCGAAGCATTCAGGATGCTCATGCTGATGCGGGTAGCGTCTGTCCAGTTGCCTTCTACCGTGAACGTAGCGTTGCTGGGGTTCGGGTAGGCGCTGAGGCGCAGCTGGTCGGCGGCTGCGGGCAGTTGCTGGCGCTGGCGGTTGTTTTCAGCTAATTGAACCAGGTCCTGCTGTTCGCGTTCCTTGACGCCTTCCGGACGCATGGCGGCGTTTTCGATGATTACGCGGTAGTCTTCCACTTCACCTTCGCTGTTGCTCGGGCAGGAACCGGCAGTGGCGCCGAAGCTCATCACCACCCGCAGGCGGGTTTTACCCGGTACGGCATCGGTTGGTACGCTGAAGCCGAGGGCGATCAGGCCGGAGCTGCTGCCCGTGGTTACCAGTTCGCCGGCGTCGTCGAAGTTGCCGTTCTGGTTGAAGTCGATAAATACGCTCCAGTTTTCGGTGTAGGGACCGTATTTGAAGCCCGGCGTCAGGTTGATGGAATAAAAACCGCCGGCGTACAGATCAGTCGAGAGGTAGGGGAAATCGGCGTATCCGCCGTTGTCGCCCGACACGTTACCCATTTCATTCAGGTAAACCGACTGGATGTATTCATACGCGGTGCTGACCGGGTACGGTGCACAGTAGTTGTTGTTGACCACGAGGATGTAATCTTCTATTTCACCATCGAAATAGTTCTGGCAGGGGTCGTCGTTGATGTAGAAGCCCATCACGATACGCAGGGTTGTAGCGCCCGGCAGTGTGTTGGCCGGCAGGTTGACCACTTGCCAGATATAAGTGGCGTCGTCTACACTCAGTACCAGCTCGCCGGCGTCGTCGAAGTCGCCGTCCTGGTTGCCGTCGATAAATACGCGCCAGTCTTTCGAGGTATTCAAAGCCAGAGTAACCGGCGGCGGCATAGATGAGCCAGTTGGTTGCCGAGGTTAACAGAGCTGACTTTTTCTGTAAAACGGCCGTAACCGTAGTTGTTGCCCGAGTCGTTGAATCCGCCCCAGCCCACTTGTGCGGCCTGGATCCACTCGTAAGTGGTGTTGTTCGACGGATAAACGTCTGCACAATAAGGCTGCGAAATCACCAGTGTGTAGTCTTCAATTTCGCCGGAGCCGATCAGGCCGCATTCGGCGGGTTTGCCTTCGCCGGCGTAGCGCATACCGATACCTGATGCGGGTCGGGCCGTTTTAGCGCTCTCGGGAATCGGAATGATTCCGGTGAT
>JADKAE010000045.1 GCA_016715405.1 Saprospiraceae bacterium
GCCGCAGATATTGGTTGAGTTCGGCTTGCAGGCCATCGTAGAGCCAGAGCACATTGAGCGAGCGGTAGCGGTTGCCCCACCGGTGGCTGCCGGGCAGCACATGCATGGCTCCGTTTTGCACGGTGGTATCGGTAAGGGCTACCCAGCATATACGGCAGGGTATTTTGTTTCATCGGTGTGGCTGCTATCCTGATGGGCCGATAGCTCGCTGACGGGCGATGGCTTTTTGGCTAAAAAGATGCCCCCTACAAAATCGGTGGTGGCGGGGTCAAAGTATTGCTGCAGGCGCTGGGGCAGTATACGGTCTATGCTTTGGCGGGCAAAGTTGCGCACGGCTACATCGTTTACGCGGCCGCTGGTCCAGTGGGTATCGGGCAGGGGGCTCAGGGAGTAGTTGCAGCAGGGCTTCAAAATCTTTGTTGAGCTGCTGCACATCGGCCGGGCTAAGCAGGGGCTGCACGCTGTAGCCTTGTGTGGCTACTTGCTGTTGTATATCGGCATTTAAAAAAAACGGGTAGCTAAACCGCGCATCGGAGGCCGGGGGGCTGTTGCCAAAAATTTTACGAAGCCAGTTCATGCTTGCCTATTGCATAGCAATAGTAACTATTGGCGGGCTATTTCTGCAAAATTTGTCGGGCGCTGCCGGCTATGATTTTGGTCAAGGAGGTTATGCTATGTTTGCTGCCGGCTGTTTTATTTAGTTGCTGGCACTAAATTGTTTTTTTTGTCTTGAATGGCAACTCGGTTTTTTTGGTTTTTTCTGTTAGCTATAGTGGTGCTTTTTGCTGAACTATGCGGGTGGGCGACCATACATTATCTTGACCGCAACACCCAAATCGGAGAACCCGGCTATGCTCAGGTGCGCAGGATGTTAATGGGTCAACCGGGGGCCGAAAAATTGACGGGTATACTTCCTCAACCTAACCTGAACTATATCAACAATCCGGGGTTTGCGGTGGAGGGGCATACGTTGGTCAACGAGCATGGTTACCGAGGGGCCGCCAGCAGCGTATTGAAACCAGCCCGCACGTTTCGCATTTTGTTTATGGGTGGCTCTACCACGTATTGTGTAGGCCTGCTGCGAAATGAGAATACCTATCCGGCCTATACCGGTCGTTTGCTCGATTCTGCTTTTAAGATGAATGCTGCATTTGCAAGCCGCTACGATTCTATAGAGTGCATCAATGCCGGGCTACCGGGCGTACTCGGCCGAAGAGTTAACTCACTACCTTTTTAAGTTCAGATACTACCAACCCGATATAGTAGTTATAAAATCGGGGTTAAACGAAGCGGAGTACAGGCAGGGTGTATTCCAACCCGACTATACTCATTTACGCAATATTGATTTTAATATAAAACCACTGCCTAAGCGTATTCGGTGGATTATGCATTCGCGTTTCTTTAGTGCCCTTATCATTAATTTCTTCTACATAGATTATTTGAACTATGGCTACATTCTGGTTAATGAAGGAAATGAATACGCTAAGTTTTGCAGGTGGTTTCCGGCTATTAGCGTAGACAGCCTGAACCGTGCTGGTGATTGGACCTTTACGCCATTTTATCAAAACTTAAAAACGCTGGTTCAAAAGCCAAAGCAGACTCGGGTGTGTGTGGTATTGGCGGCCAGCCCGCTCAACCTGGGCTTGCAGATACCAGCCGCTGATACGGCCTTATTGGTCGGCTACGCTGCGCAATAATGTGTTTTATAACCAGGTGCTAGAGCATATCGCTCGGGAAGAAAATCTGGTTTATGTGCCGCTGAGCTATGCTGACCTGGATAGCACAGTATGGTTTGACGATTGCCATGTAAATGAACGGGGGAACTACCAAATAGCGCAGCGCACGGCTAGTTATCTGCAACCTTTAATAGAACACAAACTACTCTCGAAGCCTTAGCATCCCTCATAAAAAAACCCACCCCTTGCGGAGCGGGCTTCTTGCTTAAGCAGAATGATTCTTTGTTTTACACCGCCATGATGCTTACCGGCTCGCTGAGGGCGCTTACCCCGGCCGGGTTGGCTGCATAGAAGTAGAAGTAGTACTGTGTGCCGGGCTGCATGCCGTTGAACACTTTTTTACGGTCGCGGTTAAAATCGAAACCCACTAAAAAAGGCACATTGGGCGGCATGGCCAACTGGCCGTTTACAAAATCTGCATCGGGCAGAGGGGTGCCTTCGGTAAAAAAGCAACCATAGTAGGTTGCACCGCTCACGGCTTTGCATTCGGCAATCACCTGGCCGTGCGCCTGCCCGTGCTGCAGGGTAACCACGGTGGGCTTGGCCGGTGCAGGCACCGGCTGGCGGGTGGTTTTGGTGGGTATAAAGCCACCGGCCACTATGGTGGCTTCGCTGCCGTTGGCTATTTCGTCTACATAAGCGGCTGTGCTATCCAGCCCGTTCATGAGGGCGGTTTTGGCCAGCTCAAAGGCGGGCTTTTGGTCCAGCCCGCCCCGCTTATAGGCGCTGCGCTTTACCTCGTAGTCGTCTATCAGCGCCTGCAGCGCTACGGCCGATACCGGAGGGGTGGGAAAAAGAACTGCATTATTGGCCAGGCCTTCTTTTACACCTGTGCCAAAGTCGTCCAGTTGCTCATCGGGCAATTGGTGGTAGTAGCTTACGCTACATTTTGCTTTTGTTGCCATAACTATTTTGGGTTTTATGCCTGCGGCAAGCAGGCGGTTAAATAATAAGAGCAAAAAAGTAGCGGCTGAGCGCAGTGTATTTGCGCAGCAAAACCAACCCAAAATATTTAACAAATTAACTCATGCGGGTGTGTGGTAGTTGTTCATGCGCCCGTATTACTTATTGCTTGAATAGCCCTGTTCAGCGGCCGGGTAGTGTTAGTCAACGACTGAATAGCCCTGTTCCGTGGCCGGGTAGTATTAGTCAACGATTGAATAGCCCTGTTCCGTGGCCGGGTAGTATTAGTCAACAGCCGAGTAGCTCTGTTCAGCGGCCGGGTAGTATTAGTCAAGGGCCGGATATCATTAGTCAGCGGTTGGGTAGCACTGGTCAACGGGTGAGTAGTATTAGTCAACGATCGAATAGCCCTGTTCAACTAACTTCGTCAAAATCTGAATCGGATTTGGCAGGCCTACTTAGCCCCTTTAGCAGCAATTGAGATAAATCCCACAATTTTTCAATTTTACAGCCTAAAATCCCCGCCTATGTTTTTGCCAGGTTCTATTTCTGCTTACTTTTTGGCTGTGCTGCTTTTCAGCGGATGCCAAAACAAGGCATCTACTCACCAGCCAAGCGCCAACGATGCCACCTATATTCATACCCTGAACAATGCCATGGCCGAGGCCGTGATACTCGATGGCTTTACTCCACCGCTCATCAGCCGCATGAACGCCTACACCCACATAGCGGCCTATGAAGCTGCTATAGCTACTCAGCCCGATTTTGTGTCGTATAAAAACCAGTTAAACGGGCTCACCTACCTACCCGCCCTTACACAACCCGAAAACTACATAGCCGAAATAGCCGTGGTGCGGGCCTTTTGCCGCACAGCCGTATATTTTACCTGGCGCGATTACCTGCTCGATACCATCGAGCACCAATTGCTGGATACCCTGCGCCTGCGCTATAACCCCACCCAAATGGCACACTCCATCGCCTATGGCGACTCGGTAGCTGCCGCCATACTGGCCTGGGTGGCCAAAGACAACTATGGCGAAACCCGCAAAATGTCGTTTTATGTTTTAAAGAAAAAAGACTGGAGCTGGGAGCTTACCCCCTCGCAGTTTATGGAAGCAGTGGAGCCCTACTGGAACCTCGTTCGCCCTTTTTGTGCTCGACTCGGCCTCGCAGTTCCGCGCGCCCGGCCCACCGGCCTTTAGCACCGACAAAAGCTCCGTATTTTATAAACATGCCCTGGAGGTATACCACGCCAAAGACCACCTGATGGGCAACGATACGGCCACTGCCAATTTTTGGGACTGCAACCCTTTTGTGCTGCAGCGCGAAGGGCACGTATCGCACTTTAAGCGGCAAATATCGCCCGGGGCACACTGGCTGGGCATTACCCAAACAGCTTGTAAGCAAGAAAATAAAACCCTTACGCAATCCTGCGAAATATATTCGCGCACGGCTATTGCCCTGGCCGATGCTTTTATACGCTGCTGGGATACCAAATATACCTTTGACCTGCTGCGCCCCGTTACCTACATTAACCGCTACATTGACCCCCAGTGGCGGCCCCTGCTGAAACGCCCCCCTTTCCGGAATATACCAGTGGGCATAGTGTGATATCGGCCGCAGCAGCGGTAGTACTCGAAAATTACTTTGGCGAACCTTTCTCTTACACCGATAGTGTAGAAGTGCCCTTTGGCAAAGCCCCCCGCAGTTTTAGTTCCTTTAAGCAAGCTGCGCAAGAGGCCGCTCAGAGCAGACTGTACGGTGGCATACACTACACCTTTGCTATAGAGGACGGGCAACGCGAAGGCGATCAGGTGGGCCGCCTGGTGGTGCAGCGCCTGCACACCCGCAAAGCAGCGAATTAATGTTTTAAACCATAAAGCAGCAGCCGGCTGCTATTGCAGCCTATCAGCAAATGAGGTTGGCCGGCACGATGAATAAGAGCAGTGCTGCGCACAAAGTATGCAATATCTAATCCGCAGTTTCTGTAGGCAACCGGGGCAAAACCACCTTTGCCATTCCCCTTTAGCAGTACACCGCCAAAGCCATCTATATCGCCCTGCTCGTAATAGTTTTGGTTGGTATTGCCCAGGCACAACAAATCTAAATGCCCATCGCCATCTATATCTCTGCTTACTAATTGCTGAATAGGTGCGGCATTACATACATTCGGCAAGGCGGCACCGGCAAAGTGGCCGTGGCCATCATTCAAAAAAACAAACGAGCGTAGTTCGGTGCACTTTAGCTTTTGGGCACTATGGTAGGCCTCTTTTGAAAAAAGGTCTTCTGTTTTGCAATCTACATACGAGCGGTAGGTATGAAATTTATTAAAAAATTTAGGCATCGTTTTGCAAAGCAAATCCCTGCGGGCAAAGGTGCCTTGTTGGCCTTCCAGATAATAGCACAACACCGGGTCGGTGCTGCCGTTGCCGTCAAAGTCGTTTACCAGCAGGGTGAGCGGCTCGGCCTCGGTAGCTTTCCAGATAGAATTAAGGCCCCAGTTGCCACAGGCAAAATCGATATCGCCATCGGCATCAAAATCACCGGTGGTGATGCTGCTCCACCAGCCGGTGTGGGTTTGCAGGCCGGTGGTGGCGGTGATGTTTTGGAGCCGGCCGTTGATGTATTTGAATACCGAAGGGCTCATCCAGTCGCCAGCTATCAGCAGTTCGCTTTTTTTATCGCCATCTATATCGGCCCACTCGGCCGCGGTGAGCATGCCGGCATATTCCAGTGCCAGGGGCTGCGTGTAATTGGCATCGGTAAACTTGCCCTGGCCGTCGTTCAGCAGCAGATAGCTCGGGGAATTTTTCCGTAGCTGTGGGGCACCGTGCGGCCGCCAATAAACAAATCGGTATCGCCATCGGCATCTACATCGTGGGCAGCTATGCAGCTTTTGCTGCCCGTGAGGGCGGGCAGGCAATCGGCACAGTGCTGCAGCATACCCCGGCCGGTGTTCAGGTATAGCCGGTCTTTATAGCGCAGGTCGTTGGGCTCAAACTCGTTGCTGCCGCTGACTACATACAGGTCGTTTTGGCCATCGGCATTTAAATCTGCTATCAGTGCCGCTACATCTTCGCAGGCCGCTGTGGCTGCTAAAGCCGGCTGGGCAGATAATTTAAAGCGGCCGTTGCTTTGCTGAAAGTATACGGCACCGCTCTGGCCGGCAGCACCACCCACAAAAAAATCATCGAGCCCATCGGCATTTAAGTCGCCCACGGCCAGGGCTGGGCCTTCTTTTGAAAACATGCGCGGTATCAGCTTATCGCGCTTAAAATCGTTGAAGTCACTTTCCTGATGCACAAAAAGGGGAACGATGCTGTTCGTATTATCCATGAGCCATTGGCTCTCTGTATGGTTTGGCGCATAGCGATACTGTTTGCCTTCGGCATCAGCTTCAGATAAAACGAAGTGCTGGTTGGTTTTTACCTGCCGAAGGGTAGTATACTTTTGCGATGGAAACACTACCACCACACTGTCGACCACCGCAGTGGTGCCCGTGCCAAAATGCAGCACCGGCTCGCTCGATGACTGAAAGCCGCGGGCATTGGTGAGCTCGGCATATTGCACCTGCCCGCTACTATATAGCCAGGCTTTGGTGCCCAGCCCGCGGGTGTTTTGGCCGGCTCCGGCAATAGAGAGGCGCAGGTAGGTTTGCTTTTTTGCTCCACCGGTATTGCGGTATATAAAGGCGGTGGTGTCAATATTGTTGAGTATTAAATCCAGATATCCGTCATTATCCAAATCGGCATAGGCGGCACCTTGCGTGTTTACGTTTTGTGCTGCGCCCCAGGAGCTGTCACCTCCTTAAAATTTTCGCCACGGTTGTTTTCATAAAAGTAGTTGGGGTGCCTATATACAGGCAGCTGCTCAAAGTAAGAACCCTCCACGTGCTTAAACCGGGGCTTGTCGCCCGTGGTGTACATCAGTTTGTCGTAATCGCG
>JADKAE010000046.1 GCA_016715405.1 Saprospiraceae bacterium
CGTGTTAAGCGAGTAGGCGAGCAGCCACGGTGCATCCCATTGGACCGCTAAGATACCCGAATCTTACCCTAACCCGCACTTTGGTCACACTTCATACCCCGCTCCTGTTCAGCTTACCGATAGACATAGGGACAAACCCAAGGGTGGAAGGCAGAGCCGGTCGCAGCGCGGGTAGCCTAGAAACCTAGGTCATTGATTAATTTTTATAAGTTGATTATCAACACCGGGTGTTCATGGGTTCAGGGATGTTATTCCAACCGAAAAGACGCGCTAGAGTTAAGGGACAAAAGTTCAACAAGGAAGTTAGGGAGGGACCTGATTAACGGCCTTTTTCAATGGTTGGTTTTTTCCTTGTCCCTTTGTCCCGCATGTCCCTTGGATCCTGCAATGTCCATACAATTTTGCTTTAGTAACCCCTTTGCGAGCGCTGGTTTAAGCCATGAATGCCATGATTTATTAATGTAATACCTGTTATGTATTATCTGCCAACCATTGCCTGGCCTGGAAGGAGGCAAAATAATTAGTTTTGACGTCATAACCAACTTTAGGCGATTGGTCGAAGTTACAGGGTGATGACGGACAAAATTTTGACTGGGCCTGGTTGAACGGCGGAATCTAATCCCTTCGTTATTACCCACAATATATATAGATTATCTACTAGGCCGGTTTGGCCGGCTATTCACGATGGCCAGATTGGAGCGCTAAGCCCCAACGAGGCCAACCTCTTTTCCCTCTCAAATACGCGATCACCCCCAGTCTCATCAGGACCGGGCGGTATCGCTGTGCCTGGAGATTTAACCATGGGCCGACTCAAAGATTGGCTAATGCAACGCTATAACGATGACCCTGAAGAAGGAGCCACGGCTGCTGACCATTACCGCTCGAAAGCTGAAGATGAAATCATCAGTTCTCAGCCCTACCCGGAGCGCGACCCTTTGACTGCCTTGATTAATCGGCTCAATCACGAGCCCATCCACGAAGAGGAGGTATTTTAAATGCTCACACTGCATTGTCACGGTGTCACCGGGGGATCCAGCTCAGTGATCGCCGATATTATCCCGCTCAGTCAGCTATGAGCCGGCTTTTTATACGCGGGATATTCTCGTGGAAACCAATCAAGGTGCGATAAGGCTGGTCCTGTTTGCCTCGGCCACTGCGGCCCTGGATCTGGCTATGCCTGACCTGGCCCCTCAAACCAACGCTCACAGTCGTTCCCGCTGGCGAGCCCCTGATCGCCGCCGCATAAACACCCTTTTCATCGTTCGCCACCCGGTAATCCGGATGGCGTCAGCCACTCGGATTGCCGCTTCATAAGGAGTATTGCTCCATGCAAGCATCGGAAATCATCGAGGGCGAGGTGGTCACCAGCTCCCCACCATCCGCTATGACACCCGCATTAACCTCACCTTTGGACTTGCCGACCGCCCATTTTCAAGCGGGTCTACAACGACGACAAGATAATCGCCAAGCATTAATCCAATGGATTCGCGCCGCTTTAGTAGATGGCATTGACTTCGGCAGTATCCCTACTAAACGGGGTCCTTCTAAACCCTCGTTGTGGGAAACCGGGTGCGGAGAAAATTACCGGCATGTTGGGCGTAATGGTCGCCTATCCCTCGCTCAAAGAAACCGAACAGGCGCTCCTCAATGGCCTGTCCTTGGAACATCTCATGGTGCGCTGTGAACTGAAAGATGCTGCCGGGCGGGTCCTCGCGGAAGGCGTCGGTGCGCGATCATTGAAGCAGGATTACGGCGACTTGAACAAGTGCCTCAAGATGGCCGAGAAATCCGCCCATATTGATGCCGTGTTGCGTTTGGCCGGTCTGAGTGAAGTTTTTACACAGGACTTGGAAGACCTCAAAGCCGTTGGCGAAGAAGTCCCAAAACCCGATGATCTGGCCGCGTCACCCGAGCGCAAAATTACCGCCCTCGAATGTCAGCGACTGCACAAGCGCATCACCCAACTCAATTTACAACCCACTCGGGTACAGAATTGGGCTAGGCGCAAATGGCAGATCACCGAGTTTAATGCCCTAAACGTTGGGCAGTTTGCCGTGCTATGGCAGAACCTAGAAACCTGGGCGCAAGATGCCTCGGCAGCCGCACCCGTCCAACGTCAAGCTTAACTTACCCCGCTCGTTTAACACCCAAACTGCCCCTGGTTACCCAGGGCAGATGACGGAATGTGTCCATGAAGATTACCAACCTCTATGCGTTGCCCACGCCCATCCAACAAGCGGTGGTCTTTAACGACACCTTGCGCGGTGATCTGGATCATCGGAATGATCTAATCTCCGTTACCAAATTGATTAATCCCGTGCAAATTCACTATTTGCACCGGAAGTACGATGAGGAACTGAGCGAAGATGTCATTGATCGATTTTGGGCCTTATTTGGCCAGGCGGTTCATGCCATTCTCAGTTGGAACACCCCAAGTGAGGAGACTTTGACGGAACAACGGCTGACCATACCCATTGCAGACACCGGGATGCTATTGACGGGTCAATTTGACCGGCTCCATTTACCGAGTCAAACATTGTCGGATTGGAAAACCACCTCGGTTTGGTCCATTGGAGATGGGGTGAAATGGGAATGGAAGGCGCAACTCAATTGTTTGCGCTATCTGTGCCAAGCTCACGGCTATGCCGTCACCAAACTGGAAATTGTTGCGATACTTCGCGATTGGTCCTCCACTCAACAACTCCGATTCTGGTTATCCCCTTGCCAGTAGTCACCCTACCCGTGAAAGTCTGGGATGAGGATGCCACGTATGACTATATCGTCAAGCGGATGAAGTTACACCAAACCGCACTGGTCAATGACTGCATTCCACCTTGCTCGGATAATGAACGCTGGGCACGACCGACGATGTTCGCGGTAAAAAAAGCTTATTGCCCGCAATTTCAAGCAGAACAGCAACGACTAGCCGCTTAACTAAGCAACGTACCCCTCAAGCCAGCGAGGAAGTAGGGGTACGATTTTTTTATATATGAATGGAAGGCCAAACTGAGTGGTGGTAGGCGTGTTTTGATTTCAAAACAGGCCACCACCGGCAATAATAAGAAAGATAATGACGGAGGGGGATGCAGGACGCGCCGTCATCCACGCCGAGGCCAAACTGCGTCGCTGCGGACTGAAGTAAGACCAGCAAACTGATGATTATTTTATGGAAATTGATGATTTATACTCAGCAGCACCACAACCATGTACCACCAAAAATATTTTTTATATGGAAATACTATGCCTAGAGACGAGTAAGGGCCAGAGGCGCCGCAGACAAGTAATCGGGAAAGATGGCCGATAAGCTGGTGAATAATAGATAAAATAATTTCCGCCGTTATAAGAAAAAAACTATCGAATTGAACCATTTCCTGTTAACGGCGGATTGCACAACTCTTGGTATCCAGGTTGGAATAGACCGCGCCCTCGGTTCGAACGTACCTTAGGACTAACCAACATGCCTAAAAAATGCCAGCCTCTTTCGCGAGGCTGAATTCGCGAAAAGGGCTGGCGATAATGACTACGGACTGGGTGACTCATCCAGTCCCGCAGGTTCTGGCATGGCTTGATGCGCTGCTAATAATTCCGCTGCGAAAGATTTGACGATCTGTTCATCAACAATTTCATTAGCGGTTTCAAACACTTACTTCTTTTTATCAGGTAAGAGCCGATGCTTTAACTTTTGAATTTGTTCGGCTTCTTGAAACGGCCCTTATCTCGGCATTTGGTGATTCGGTCATCAAAACATTGTTTCATTTTTTTTATGATATAACCGATTTGGGCCTGGGATAGATTCCATGCCGGATGACTGACCGCCAGCTCTTCATAGATGGTCGGCACCGATTGGGTGCGATATTCGTTGGCGATATGCCGATAAATTTCGAGCAAATTGTCCTTATTGAATTTTGAATTCATTTGTATATTCTCATAAATTATGTATTAGTTGGCAAAAACGGTACCTGGCGGTAACCAGGTACCGATTTTGGATATTTATATTTATATTGACGATAAACTACTCCGGGATGGTTACCGACGTGATTTCTGGCAACGCGCTAAATCACACGTTACCGACGCGCTATTGATACGTTATCCTCTAAACAACGAGCACGGGTGGGATAGACGGACAAGGGATATTAATCACGTTCGATCAGGTTCTTCACCTTGCCAGCCGTTTTCCACGTCATACATGTGGTCAAACATATACCCAAACACCCATCCTCAATGTCGCGCTGAAAATCCTTATCCTGAGCGATCAATTCACGGAGGCGTTGCGTGATATAGGGGCTGATAACGGTGACTTCGATTTCTTTTTTCAAACTTGATCATGGTGTTACTCCAGTACTTTCGATAATGTTATGTAGAAACTGATGAATGGCATTCGAGTTAGAATGGCGTTTATCAGGTATGATTTGGCAAATTTGTGATTTCAGATTTTCGGCGGCCTCCGTGGCGTTGGTTTTGTAAAAGGAACTGATAGATTTCTCGGCTTCGCGTTTGACGCGACGCAGAAAGGCGTAAATGCTTTGCTCATTAAATGTTTGAACGGCATCCGTTTCCTGTAGCAAGTTGATGATGTTACCGGCGCTCATTTTTTGATAATTATCAAGAATGATTTTTTGTTGTTGTTCAGTGAAGGT
>JADKAE010000047.1 GCA_016715405.1 Saprospiraceae bacterium
ACACCGGCGATTGCCTGATATTGAGCAGCGAGGGTGTTTTTCTCAAATTCCCACATCCGCAACTAATCCGCTGGGAAGATATGGATAGAATCATCGTTGTAAAAGAGAGCAAAAAACTGGTCATCGTCATGGATGAAGCATATGACTTCGAAAAACGTAAATTTGATCTCTATGGCTATGCCATTCGCGACTACGATCTGCTGCTGAAGCGAATAAGGGTGTTTGTGAGCAGGTATCAGTTGCGAGTCATGGAGGATGATTGGGAGGACGAGTAGCTATTAGCAACTATTTAATTTTATCAAGGTTATGCACGCGCTTTCATACCTTAGATCTGACCACTTATCTCGCCTTAAGAGCGAGACAGACTGGGACCTCCTCGTCATCGGCGGCGGCGCCAGCGGCCTCGGCGTGGCCCTCGACGCGGTGAGCAGAGGTTTCAAGGTGCTGCTACTCGAAAAAAAAGATTTTACCAAAGGCAGCTCCAGCCGCTCTACCAAACTCATCCACGGCGGTGTGCGGTATATGGCCCAGGGTAACTTTTTTCTGGTAATGGAAGCCCTGAAGGAAAGAGGCATTTTGGCAAAAAATGCGTCGCACCTTTTTAAAAAACAAACTTTCATTATTCCCAGCTTTTCGTGGTGGGAAGGATTTTATTACCTCACCGGCATGAAACTCTACGACCTGCTGGCGGGTAAATTGAGATTGGGCAATTCTAAAATGATTTCGAAATCGCAGGTGCAGCAACGGCTTCCCTCGCTGAATCCAGCCGGCCTTTACGGCGGCGTGACCTACCAGGACGGCCAATTTGACGACAGCCGGCTGGGGATTAATCTGATGCAGACGATTATTGACTACGGAGGCTCCGCCGTGAATTATTTCCCGGTTACCGGTTTTTTGAAAGACGCCGATGGAAAAATAGCCGGCGTGGTGGCGCAGGACAGCCTTTCAGGCCAATCTTTTGAAATTAAGTCAATGGTAGTCGTAAACGCCACCGGCGTTTTTGCGGATGAGATCCTTCGGCTAGACCGGCCGGGCTCCGATAGCACCATTAGGCCCAGCCAGGGTATTCACCTGGTATTGGACCGCTCTTTTTTGAACACCGACGATGCCGTGTTAATCCCAAAAACCGAAGACGGCCGGGTGCTGTTTCTGGTGCCCTGGCACGGCAAAGTCATTGCCGGCACCACCGATACCCCGGTGACCGACTCCAGTTTTGAACCCGTGGCGCTGGAGGAAGAAATAGAATTTATCTTGCAGACCATCCAGAAATACCTCGTCCTGCCCCCTTCGCGGGCCGACGTCCTAAGCGTATATGCCGGACTGAGGCCCCTCGCGGCACAGAAAGAAGGCAGCGATAAAACCAAAGAAATTTCGAGAAGCCATAAAATACAGGTCTCCGACTCCGGGCTTTTTTCCCTGCTGGGCGGCAAATGGACCACCTTCCGCAAAATGGGCGAAGATACTGTCGACGCCGTGATAGCCCGTCACAGGCTTCCCGCAAGGCCCAGTACCTCCGAAAAAATAGCCATTCACGGGTCTTTACACCCACATAAACGGCCTTTGAAAATTGATCACAATCCTTTGTATTTTTATGGCGCCGATTTGCCATATCTTTATGAATTGACAACAGAAAACGTGAGCTGGCTGGATTTGCTCGATGAAACCATGCCCTTTATCAAAGCCCAGGTAATTCTGGCCGTGCGAAGAGAAATGGCCTTATCCGTAGAAGACGTGCTGGCCCGGCGATTCAGGGCTTTATTCCTCGACGCCGAGGCTGCCTGCCGTATGGCGCCCGAGGTAGCCCGGCTCATGGCCGAAGAATTGCACCACGACGAGGTTTGGCAGGCCGGGCAGGTCAGGGAATTTCAGGAACTGGCGAAGGGGTATTTGCCGGGGAGGAGTGGGTGAGGGGCGGATGGGACGAGGGGGCGATTTTTTTGAGGAACAATAAAATAAAAAACTCTGTGCCACTCCGTTTTACTCCGTTTAACTCTGTGGTAAAAAAATAAAAAAATCCATATTCATGCAGCAATACATCCTGGCAATGGATCAGGGAACCACCAGTTCGCGGTCCATCTTGTTTGACCGCCACGGCAACACAGTGGCCATGGCCCAAAGAGAATTTACCCAGCATTACCCACAGCCGGGCTGGGTAGAACACGACCCCATAGAAATCTGGTCGACCCAGGCGGCCGTCACCGCCGAAGCCCTCGCCAAAGCAGAACTAACCGGGAAAAATCTGGCCGCCATCGGCATTACCAACCAACGGGACCGTGGTGGTATGGGATAAAAACACCGGCAAACCCGTCTACAACGCCATCGTTTGGCAGGACAAAAGAACCGAGGATTTTTGTCAACAGATTCGCGATGATGAAAAGGGGGCCGGGTGGATCCAGCAAAAAACGGGCCTCGTCATCGACCCTTATTTTTCGGGCACCAAAATCAAGTGGATACTCGACAACGTAGCCGGCGCCCGCCAAAAAGCCGAGGCTGGCGACTTGATTTGCGGCACCATCGATACCTGGCTGATTTGGAATCTCACCCACGGCGAACTGCATATTACGGATGTGTCCAATGCCTCCAGAACGCTGCTTTTTAATATAAATACCCTGGACTGGGACGACGAGCTCTGCGAGTTATTCAAGGTACCGAAAAAGATGTTACCCCAGGTAAAATCCAGCAGCGAATTATACGGCGAAACCGAGCCCAACATCTTCGGCTCAAAAGTCCCGATTGCCGGCATCGCCGGCGACCAGCAGGCGGCCCTATTCGGACAGCGCTGTATCGACAAAGGCATGGTGAAAAACACCTACGGTACCGGTTGTTTTATGCTCATGAACGTAGGCGATAAACCCGTTTTATCAAAAAACAACCTCCTAACCACCGTAGCCTGGCAGATCAATGGCAAAACCGATTATGCCCTCGAAGGCAGCATCTTCATCGGAGGCGCCGTGGTGCAGTGGCTCAGAGATCAACTCGGCATCATCGTATCTTCCGGCAAAATCGAAGAACTGGCAGCCAGTGTATCCGATACGGCAGGAGTGGTCTTCGTGCCCACCTTCGCCGGCCTGGGCGCGCCCTATTGGAACGCCAAAGCGCGGGGCACCCTGCTGGGCCTCACCCGGGCCACCACCGCCGGCCACCTGGCCCGCGCCGCCCTGCACGCCATTGCCTACCAAACCATGGATGTGCTCAAAGCCATGGAAGCCGACAGCGGCGTGCCCATCAAAGAACTCCGCGTAGACGGTGGCGCCACCGTAAACAACCTGCTTATGCAATTCCAGTCGGAAGTGCTGAATACCCGGGTAGTACGCCCCAAAGTAACCGAAACCACCGCCCTGGGCGCCGCCTACCTCGCCGGACTGGCCGTCGGCTATTGGAATAGCGCCGACGAAATCAAAGACCTCTGGCAAGTCGACCGCGTTTTCACACCCCAGGACGATTACGCCAAAGTAGAAGAAGGCATCCGGCAATGGCACAATGCCATCAAAGCGATACAGTTTTATTCCGGGTTATAATATCAATTTGCTAATGTGCTGATTTGCTAATTTGCTAATTTTACTACGTATTTTAATATCAGCATATCAGCACATCAGCACATCAGCACATCAGCACATCAGCACATCGCGAACATCTACCTCGCAGAATTCATCGGCACCGCCATCCTCTTATTGTTAGGCACCGGCGTAGTGGCCAACGTAGTCCTAAGCGGCACCAAAGGCAACAACGGCGGCTGGATCGTCATCACCACCGGTTGGGCGCTGGGCGCCAACGTGGCCGTAGTAGTGGCGGGCCCTCACAGCGGCGCGCACCTCAACCCGGCCGTAACGGCGGCATTAGCCGTAAAAGGCGATTTCGACTGGGCGTTAGTCCCCGGCTATATGGGCGCGCAAATGGGCGGCGCCTTTTTCGGCGCCTTCCTCACCTGGCTCGTCCACAAAGACCATTTCGACCAGACCGAAGACCCGGGCACCAAACTGGCCGTATTCTCCACCGGCCCCGCCATTCGCAACCTGCCCGTCAATTTCGCAGCGGAGTTTATCGGCACCTTTGTCTTGATGTTCGTAATTTTCAGCATCACCGGCGCTGAGTTAAAAACAGGAGAAAGCACAACACCCATCGGCCTGCGCGCCATAGGCGCTATTCCGGTAGCCTTTTTGGTATGGGTCATTGGCCTGTCACTGGGCGGCACCACGGGCTACGCCATCAACCCCGCCCGCGACCTCGGCCCCCGCCTGTTTCACGCCATCTCCCCCATCAAAGACAAAGGCAGCAGCGATTGGGAGTATGCGGCGATACCTATCGTGGCCCCGCTATTAGGAGGGATATTGGCGGCGGTGGTTTATAATTGGATTAATGTTTGATGCTGGATGTTGGATGTTGGATTGTTTTTTTGAACTGACAATAAAAATACATGGCTCCGTCACGTGTCACCTTGTCACCGTGTCACCATCGGCGGTACTCCGCAGCCGTCACCCCCGAGCTATTCCTGAGCCGTCACCTTGTCACCCCCGGAGGTGCTCCGCGGCTGGAAAGTGCCAAACATCCTTCCACCATCCTTCAAAAATCCCACCGATCCTAGTTGAAATTGATCTGCGGCTGTGGTGAAATGTTCCTGGGCCAGATCTTCCAAGGCACTCCTGGGCACCTTGAGCAGCCCTGAGCCGTTCGTTGAGCGGAGTCGAGTCCCGACTTTGCGACTATACGACTGTAAGACTGTACGACCGTGCGCGGGAAGATCTCCCCTTTAGGGGCCGGGGTTGGGTAAGCAACTTTGCAATCCTGAGCCGGTCGTTGAGCGGAGTCGAAACGAACAGCTCAGACAAGACCTCTTAACGCAGGCACGGATAACTCAGGAGGTGATTTCAATTCACCTCCTGAATTGAACCACAATAACCGATATCAGTATTAGCGGACTACGGATGAAATGAACAATAAAACTATCCGTGTAATCCGTTAGATCTGCGTAATCCGTGATTCAGACAACGCGGCAAGCGTAGTAGGTAAAGCAGATGCCCTGTCGGGCATGACAAGGCTATAAGCGAGAAAAAACAAAGAGCCGATCATCCTTCCGCCATCCTTCAAAAATCCCACCGATCCTAGTTGAAATTGATCCGCTGCTGCGGTGAA
>JADKAE010000048.1 GCA_016715405.1 Saprospiraceae bacterium
CGATGCATTAAGCGGCAAAGTTGTGCAATATAATGGCCGCCGCTATGAATCGCATGAGTTGCCGACCTTGCTTAACCAAGTTAATTTCTGCAGCAACAGGTTAACAACGAAACTGCGCGCACAGCGGGAACGCCCGTGCGCAAGCCGATGCAGGTGTTGTTATGACCCAGCACGCGGCAGCCTCCTATGATGATCCTAAGCTATCCACCTGGGTACCGTCGCCAGGCTCAGCCGATGCGGATTTACTCAGCGAACAAAAAATAATCTTTAGCCGTGCGCGTGATTTAGTTAGAAATAACCCTATTGCCTCCGGTGCTAGCCAAACCTTTGCCGATAATATTGTCGGTAGCCAGCTCCGTTTATCGTCTAAGCCTAAGCATTTATTGCTTGGTTGGCCCAAACAAGATGCCTCCGACTGGGCCAATACCACTGAAAACCAGTTTTCCAACTCGCCGATACCACTGAATGTGATGCCGCACGTACCCAAACGCTATTAGACATTACCACGCAAGCGTTGAAATCAGCGCTGATTAATGGTGATGCCTTAGCCGTTATGCTGTGGTTGCCGCGTGCGGATAGTACGTGGTCAACACGTATCCAGACCATTGAAGCCGACCGCTTACAAACCCCGCCGCATTTAATCAACAATGCCAATATGCGTAACGGTGTCGAGATTGATCAACATGGCGCACCAGTAGCGTATTGGATCAACCGTATGCATCCCGGTGAAACCTACACCACGCTTAATACTAACCCGCTGGACTTTGAGCGCGTGCCTGCGTTTACTGCCTGGGGTCGTCGCCGCGTTATCCATTTATTTGATAAAGAGCGCTCCGGGCAATCGCGTGGGGTGTCCATTTTTGCGTCAGTCATGCGGGAATTTCGTATTTCCGGTGAATATCTGGGTGCAGAGTTACATGCTGCGGCTGCCAACGCCTTAATTGCGGCGTTTATTGAATCCACGCTGCCCGACAATCAGGTCGCCGAATTATTTGGCACCCGATAGCGAAAGCGCGGGCACGTATTGAAAACCGTACCGTGATAAGTTTAACCGTAAAAAATTAGAGTCGGGCATGTTTATGACGTTGCCTGTGGGTACTCGTTTGTCTGGCTATAACCCCAATAGGCCTAATACGGCGTTCGATGGCTTTATGGAAAGCATCATGCGCCATATTGCAGCCGGGATCAATATCCCTGCGAGCTGCTATTAAAAGACTTTTCCAAAACTAACTATTCCTCGGCGCGTGCCTCTTTGTTGGAAGCGTGGCGTTATTTCTACGCGAAACGCGGCTGGTTACAGCGTTTTTGGCTCAATCCGATTTATGAATGCTGGCTAGAAGAAGCCGTTAACGCGGGTAAAGTCGAAGCACCGGATTATTACACAAACCGCCATGCTTATAACGCCTGTCGCTGGGTATTTGCGGGCCGTGGTTGGGTTGACCCGGTTAAAGAAGCGAATGCCGCTAAGTTGCGTATGGATACCTGTTTGAGTACGCAAGAGGCCGAATGTGCGGAGCAAGGCGTTGATTGGGAAGATGTGCAAGACCAGCGCGTTAGAGAATTAACCAAAGCGTTAGAGCGTTGCCAAGCAGCCGGACTCCCTGAAAGTATGGCCTATGCCATTGCGGGCTTTGATGCGAATGGCAATTATGCGCCAGATCCTGCTTTGAATCCACCCGCCAGAAACGAACAATGATGTTGAAGAACAAAAGGTGGACGCATGAGCCGCATTATCAGTTATTTAACCAACGGCACGCCCTGGGCGATTGAACAAAGTGCCTTAGAAACCATTATCGCTATTGCGCAGCGTGACAACAATCTGGAAGCCGTACTGCAAGAACGCGGTAGGCCGATGGAAAACACGCATAAAGTTGAGGTTAGAAACGGCGTAGCGATTGTTCCGGTTACCGGCGCGTTATTCCCGCGCGCGAATTTGTTTAGCCAAGTGAGTGGCGCTTATTCCGTGGAAATGTTAGCCACCGATTTAGCGCAAACCGTCAACGATCCTAACGTTAAAGCCACCGTGTTAATGATTGACTCGCCGGGCGGTAATACGGTGATGATCAATGAATTTGCTAACCAGGTCGCCGATTATCCTAAGCCGATTGTGGCTTATGTCGTCGGGCAAGCGGCCAGCGCTGCGTATTGGATTGCAGCGGCAGCCGATAAGATTATTTTAGATAGCACCGCCATGGTCGGCAGTATTGGCATTGTTGCGGCGTTTAGTGCGCCTGATAGCAAAACGATTGAAATCGTTAGCAGCAATGCGCAAGACAAGCGCCCTGATATTACTACCGATGCGGGTAACCGCTATCCGTGCCATTGTTGACGACATGGAAGCGGTGTTTATTGATGCCGTGGTGAATTATCGCGGCATGACGCGCGAACAAGTAACCGCGCTGCGCGGTGGTGTCGTGATCGGCGCTAAAGCAGTATCCCTCGGTTTTGCTGACCAGATTGGCAGCTTAGAACAAACTATTTTGCAATTACAAACGGAGACCACTATGGATCTTACCAAGTTAAAGGCCGATCACCTCGACGTGTATCAGGCTGCATTTAAAGAAGGTGCGGCATCGTTAAATGCCGATGCTGTTACCGCCAAAGCGGAAGGTGTCACACAAGAGCGCCAACGCATCAACGCCATTTTAACCCACGAAAACGCCAAAGGACGCGAACTACAAGCGCAAACCTTAGCGTTAGAAACCGAGTTGACCCCGGAAGCAGCGGCGAAGGTGTTGGCGGTATCCCCTACTGCACCGACTTAGTCGCTGCGACCGCCATTAATCCCTTTGCGCAACACATGTCGAGTCCAGGGAACCAAAGGTGGGCGCAGATCAAGAACAAGAACAGCACGAAAACCAGGCAAATTATGGTTGGGATCGTGCGATTGCAAAAGTTGTCCCGTTACGAGGTGTTAAATAATGGCAACACTAACAGAAGGCCGGTATGCTTGTGAATTTATTATCTCTGAGCAATGTGGCACCGCTAGCCGTGATGCCATTATTGTTAAGTCCGGCCAAAACTTAAAAGCAGGTGCGGTGCTGGGTGCGGTAACGACTGCAGCCGCAACTTCAGCGGCAGGCACCAATACCGGTAACGGCACCATGGGCGCTATTACGGTAAGTGCGGGCGCGATTGAGGGCAAATATACCTTAAAGATTACCAAAGCCGCCGCTAATGCCGGTGACTTTGAAGTGATTGACCCACAAGGCGACGTGTCCGGTATCGGTACTGTGGCGGTCGCTTACAGTACCGGAGGCTTAGCGTTTACGCTGGCTGATGGCGCTACCGATTTCGCGGTTGGCGATACCTTTGTGATTACCGTGGTGCAATCAGCGATCAAGTACGCTGAGCATGATCCCGCAGCGACAGACGGCACAGCAAAAGCGGTGGCGGTGTTATTTGCCGACGTGGATGCCAGCAGCGCCGATAAACCAGGCGTTGCCATTGCGCGTCAAGCCGAAGTTAACGGCAGCGAAATTACTTGGATTACGGGTATTAGCGCCGCCAACAAAGCCTTGGGCATTAAGTCCTTGGCAGAAAAATTTGTAATTGTACGATAAGGAAACGCAATGGCAACTTTAGATATTTTTAAGAATGATGCTTTTAAAATGACCAGCCTTTCGGCGGCCATTGATAACGTGCCTTATCTGCCACAACGCTTAGGCAGCTTAGGTATTTTTACTCCCAGGCCAGAACGCACCGAAAGCATTGCGATTGAAAGTCGTGATGGCGTGCTCTCATTAATTCAAACCTCACAACGCGGTGCGCCTCCGGCTAATCGTGCGACTGAAAAGCGCAATATCAAAGACTTTAGAACCACGCGTATTGCTAAGCAAGATCGTATTAACGCCTCAGAGTTGGCGTTTATTCGTGCTTTCGGTACTGAGTCCGAATTTATGCAAGTGCAGGCGGAAATTATGCGTCGTTTAGCTGGGCCAACAGGCTTGCTGAATGATGTGGAATTGACGCTGGAAAACATGCGCTTGGGTGCGATTCAAGGCTTAGTTAAAGATGCGGATGGTTCAACCATTATCGATTGGTTTGATGCTTTCGGCATTTCAGCGCCTACTGAGGTGGATTTCGATTTAGATAACGCCTCACCGGCCTCCGGTGCGGTGCGCAAAAAATGCAGCGACATTGTGCGCACCATGATGAAAGCGGCTAAAGGCGTGTGGACGCCTGCAACCCGCGTGCATGCGTTATGCGGTGATGCCTTTTGGGACGACTTAACCGCCCATGCTGAAATCCGTCAAACATACCTGAACACACAAGAAGCATCAGGCTTGCGCGATGGTAATACCTACGAGGTGTTCAACTACGGCGGTATCACCTGGGAAAACTACCGGGGCACCGATGACGGCACGACCGAAGTCCCGCTTGGTACTGATAAAGCGAAATTCTTCCCTGTCAATGCCCCACGCGCATTCTTGAAGTCTTCAGTCCTGGCGAAAGCTTTGATCATATCGGCCAATTAGGCCAACGCGCTTATGCGACGGTCTTGCCCGATGACGATCGCAACATGTACGCCGACATTGAGGTATAGCTATCCGTTACATGTACGCGTCCGTCCATGTTGTTAGCGGCTAAACGTACTTAATTGTTAAACCCGTTCATGCTAAATCCGTTCGTGCTGACAAACCGTTCGTGCTGAGCTAGTCGAAGCATGAACGTAAAGCAAAACATGAAGCATAAAACGCATGGATTTACGTATGAAGCATGTGCTGTGAAAAGGAAAAAGTAGCGCGAGAAGGCTGGAAGGTAAACGAACGTCATTTTTAGCCCGGCAGCGTGTTTAGCCGTAAAACCGACCGCTCTTTGGCATCAACCGAAGGCAACTTACTAACGCTGATGTTGTTGAGAACGGCAACGGGCGAAATGGTGCCATGGTATGTTCGCAAGCAGATTTATTAGCTAATGATTGGGTTTGTTTGGGCGGGGGGTGGGTAAATAGAAATCTTTAGCAACCAGTTTATTAGCGTTTACGTGGGGCGCCTGCGGTTTGCCTGTTGCGGCGCAGAGCCGAAAATTGTACCCAGCTTCACGGGCCGAACCGGGCGTTTAGTCATGCCGTTTTACCAGTGTTGACGAACTGCCCAGCAATTTATTCCGCGTCGAAATGTCCTGCAATCTGTTTACTTATGATTGCCATATCGATTCCATTATCCATGTGTGCGATGGGTTTAGCCCCGCGCCTGCTGAATGCGCCTTGGCTAGAAAACGCGAGCTAACTAAATGAAAAATATGGACTCATCACATGCACCCCAGGCAATAGAACTTGCACATACCTACGGGCCGGTCTTGGGTTTATCGCTGTGGGGTGCTATGTCCAAGTTTTTTTTAAATATCAAAAAATCGGCCCAAGAAACCACTTTTTTTGATTTTGTCGGCCATTGCTGTGTTGGCGTGTTTACCGGCCTAATCGCCTACATTGCTAGCGAGCATTACTACCTTGAATCTAATGCCCAGTGGGTGGTCGCTGGCGTGGCTGGTTTTGTGGGCGGGTATTTGATAACGCTGATTGAAAAGGCGTAGCTAGGATGTTTTGTGCGCTGTTTGATTGGTTGATTGATAAATTTAGGCGGTAAGTAATGTTTAACGTGCAAGTTGATAGCATAGCCGCACAGCGCATGCTGGCAGAGATGCCTAGCCAATTGCGTTTTGCCAGCAGCCTAGCTTATCAACAAAACCGCGCAGCAAGTCAAAAGATTTGCAGAAAGACATGAAGCGCGTTTTTGACAGGCCTACGCCGTTTACGATTAACAACAGCTTATATATTAAGCCGTCAACGCGTGACGATTTGCAGGCCGAGGTTTGGCTAAAAGGCGATGGGATGTATGAATCATCCAAAGCCACGCCTGCGGTTAAATACCTAAGCCCTGAAATCTTTGGCGGTCCGCGTCAAGCAAGATCTAGCGAGTTAGATTTACGCCGTGCCGGGTATTTAGAAAGCGACATGTTTACGGTCCCCGGCGCTGAGTTTCGAGCACGTTGATCGCTACGGCAACGTCCCCGGCTCGGTGATTATGCGCATGATTACTAACTTGCGCATACAACAAGAGCAGGCAGATTCCAGCAAAACCAAACGGAACAATCTAGAAGCGCAGACGTGGGCGCGCTGAATATTTTGTGATGGGCAAAGAGCCCACGCTAGGCGTATTTAGGCGCAAAACGGGCAGTGATGATTTAGAGTCGGTTTTATGGTTTGTCAAAAAACCAAATTACGAAAAACGCTTTGATTTCTTTGGCGTTGCTGAGAAATCAGCCAATGAACACATGCCCAAAGAACTGATAAAAGCCGTGCGTTATGCACTAGCGACGGCGCGTTAATGAACTGGGCAGAACTTAGCGAGCAACTGAACGGCATTGTTTACAGCGCCTTTTCTGAAAATGTCACGCTGCATTTAGTTACCGGGGATCGGGTAACGGGTGGCGTTTATTCTGAAATTGGTGATGATGGTGCAACAGAAGGTTAGGATACGATGCTGACGCTTTACCGCGAGCTAATGCCATGGTGGTGATGCTCTAATGGCGAGCGAGTTAATCATCCGGGCGGCAACCGCTTGTAAGTGAAATCAACGACACGATGCTGACGCTTTAGCCGCGTGGCAGCATTTCCGTATATCCTCTATGTCCGAGTGATGATGACTTAATGGCGGTCGGTGATGATTAACGGTTCGCAGTGGCGAAGTCCCTTTATTGTTGACGAGAATAACGAATGGCAATCAACTCGTCAATTGAAATTGTCGGGCGGTGAAGCAGGTTTCAAGAATATTGCGCAGGGCGTGCGCGTTTATGAGTTGCGCCTAACCATTTATGAGCACAGCAGCCGATATCGCCCAGATTTTAAATGTTAACAAAATCGCGCTAGGCGTAGCGTTTGTGGGTCGAGAGACGGAACTCGCCGCGATCAAAGAAAAACAAGCCAAGTCCGCCGATTTGCCCGCGTTATTTGTCTGGAGCCAACAACATAAATATGCACGCAATCGTGTGATTGGCGGCACGCGGCAATTTAGAGCGGAACGTGTTTGTATCACCCTGGCGTTAAATAATACTGACCCGGATGCTTTAGCCCTCAGACCAAAAAGACGCTTTAGTAGCAGCCATTTATAACCTCTTATCTGGGCAAAAATTGGCACTAACGGCATTGTTTTACTAGCCGATGAAGGCGAATTAAAAGACATTAGCGCCGGGATTTACTACTGGCACGAATACTACAGAAACGACACAGACCATCAACCGTGAGGACGTATGAATATTATTTTACCAAAAGATTCCGGCTATATCGCGGTAGGCGAATATCAAGCAGGCCAAATTTATGACGTTGAAGAAGCTGAAGCAAAACGGCTGATTAGCGTAAAAGGCTTTCGCGCTGCCACGGCAAAAGAAGCAGGCGAAGCCGCCAAAACCGAAACAAGCAAAGAAAAAGCCGCCGCGCCCGATGCGCCGTAACGGCTAACCGTTTTAATCACTAACAGAGAGAACAATCATGGCTCAAGCAACAGGCGCAAAAGCGGTCATTCAGATCGGCGAAGAAGACACCTACGGCGCGGGACACGCCACCCCCGATGGCAAACTGCTTTATTGCTCGCAGTTTACCCTGAAAAAAGATCAAAACATGATCCGACCCAAAACACTAACGTCTAGCCGTGGTGTCGGGCGTTCGATGCGCGGGAATATTAACGTGCAGGGTAACTTAGGCGTTGAATTAAACGCTGAGAATACCGGCATTTTATTTAAGCATCTAATGGGCTCAGTAGACACACAGCGGCTCAGGTCCTTATGTGCATACTTACACCATTGGCACCTTGCGTTGGTTGGCCTCTGGACACAGGTTGACTTAGGTTCAGATATTAGCGGTTCAGGTCGTTATCTGCGCGGTTTCGGTGTGCGCATCAGTGATGCGACATTTAACTTAGCCGCTGAGGGGCCTTGTGATGTGTCGTTTAGCTTGGTGGGTGTCGATGTTACCCCGCAATCTTCCAGTTATGATTCGAGCCCAACCGATACCGGCGCAACAAACTTCAGTATGTTTGATGCGGCTATTTTAGAAGACGGCTCGGCTATTGCCACGGTTAAACCAGGCAATATCAAAATCATGAATAACTTAGCTACTGATACTTATTGTGTCGGTAATACAAATAAACGCAGATCAGCGGCGGAAGGTCAGGCCGATGTTAGCGGGTCAATCACGGTATTGTTTGAAAGTGCCGACATGATGAACAAAGCCCTGGGCACCGATTCTTCTACCCTAAAGGTTACGTTCTCCCGTGGTGATGGTTTAGGCACGGCAGGCAATGAAAGCATCGAGTTATTTGTGCAAAATCTTGACTACAAACCAGCAACGCCGGAAATCTCAGGCCCAGGCGGTATTGAATTAACGCTGGATTTCGAGGGTTTCAAATCCGGTTCTGATTTAGGCTTACGCATTGTGACCAAAAACGCAGTAGCAACAATTTAATTTAAAAAATAAGGGGACATTATGGGGCAGTTTGTAGAAGTTAATGAAATCACTTGGCCGGTTAAAGTTAAGTTGCCGGTTAAAGGTAAAGTTAATAAATTTGATATTCAAAAATTTAACGTAACTTTTCATGTGATGGATCCCGAAGAACGGGACGCGCATATTGCAGAGGTGATGCTGCCCGCCGATGCGTCGCCCGAAGATCGGCGCGAAGCGCAGCGCAAAGGCATTGAGTTGGTGATTAATAACGTCGCTGACTGGGATATTGAAAATCTTGAATTTAGCGATGAGAATCTGGAAAAAGTGATGAATAACCACTTTTACCGTGAAGCGATCATGGCTGCGCATATTGCCGCGCAAAACGGCGGTGAGCTAAAAATTAGCTGATCTGGTCGACTGGGTTTATGCAAAAAACAAAGTCGGCCAACGCTATTGTGTAAAAACCTGCATGTGGAACAGGAAAAGCGAGAGTTACTGCGATGCCTGCCCACGTCCGGGCATCCTCCCAGGGAATCACCGCGCTTGGCAATTATTCCAAGCGTGTGATACCCAGCTAATCACCAGCTTTGGCGGGGTAGTCGGTCTTAATTTTCAAGCGGTTGCATGCATTGCCGGATGGTTAAAAATATCGATGGATGAATTTATGTTTACCAAATTAAAAACCATGGAATCAGCCTACGTTGGGCATTTAAACACCGCTGAAGAAACCGCCCCCAAGGCAGGTAACTAATGGCCGATTCAAACGTCGTTGTACGCATCACCGTTAATGCTGACGGCACGCGCTCAGTCTCGACGCGTACCGTGCAAGATATTAACAGCATTGGTGATGCCGCATCGCAAACATCCCGCCGCATGGATGCCTTGGCCGCCTCGTCTGTCGCCGCTGGGCGTGTGCTTAGCGTTGCGCTAGGCGGTTTAGGTGCAACCGCTGCATTGAAAGAGACCATCATGCTCGCTGATAGCATGACTCTGTTGGATGCCCGGGCTAAAAATGCCACCAACCTCAGCGCAAGATTGCGTGATTGCCAGCAAAGCGCTGGCAGCCGTCTCTGCTCGAAACCCACAGCGCCCTAGCCGCTAATGACCAGCTTCCCTTGCCCGTATCAATAAATCCATTCAAAGCATGGGCG
>JADKAE010000049.1 GCA_016715405.1 Saprospiraceae bacterium
TTATGGCGCAAGCCGAAGTAAAAACCCTATTCAGCAACGTGGGCGGGCCGAGTACGGGTATCGGTAGCCTGGGCGTTGGCGTGCCGTACAAAACGGAATTTACCGTTCAATTGAAGGACAAAAAAGAACTCGATAATTTACGCACGGAAGACTACATGTTGCGCCTTCGGCAGCTTACAAAAACAATATCCCGGCATACGTTTTTCAATGGCTACACTGGGCTTTAGTTACTCAGTCTGCACCCGAGGAAATAACTTTAAGCAGCAGTGATTTGACGCAAGTCATGGAAACAGGTAAAATGGCAAAAAGTCGGTGCAGGGAATCCCGGGGCCGACAACGTGACAGTGTCCCGGTAGAGGAAGGCGGTCCCGAATACCACAGGTTTTGCCCGACAAAGACCGTATGCAACGCAGCTGGTTTGAACACCGCCTACACGGGGCAAAACCTACGCATAGCCTTTACGGGTAACGACGATGCCACCCTGACGGAAAACGGTACGGAATACCCGATCCGGGTTTGGTTGGACGATTTTGACCGCCGACAACTACTTGTCGATGTGAGCCGCCTGAACATCAAATCCTACGGGTTTACCTGTACAAGTGGCGCGAGTTGCAGTAGTCATCAAAGACCGCCCCCTCGCTTTGGGAGCGCAAGACCGACAACCGGCTATCACGCTCAACGCTGATGCTTTAGGCAGACCTTCCAGGAACGGTTAGCCGACGAAGTAGTGGCTTATTTAAAGAAATCTATTGCCCGAAGCGATGAGTCTAACCTGGGGTAAGTGACGTCAAGCGGCAAAACGATAGTTTCGGCGCATTGAGCGGCGTTCTGGCGATTTCGTTTCTGTTGATTTACCTGATTATGGTCGCCTTGTACGATAGTTTTGTATATCCTTTTTGTGGCCTTGTTTTCCATACCCTATTGCGACCATAGGCGCCTTCTTAGCCCTAATTTTATCCTACTCCAAGCAATTTTGAGCTTGTTCGCCCTCTTGGGTTTGATAATGCTGATGGGTTTGGTCACTAAAAATATTAACATTAATTGTGGATACCAACCAAGAAATCAGAAAGGTTGCATTATCGGAGGCATTGATACAAGCGGGGAAGGAACGGATGCGCCCCATATTAATGACAACACTGTCTATGGCCATCAGGATGTTGCCGATTGCCTTGGCAACAATGGAACTAAGCGAGATGGAAAATGGAATGGACGGGGCCATCATCAAGCGGGTTACTTTCTTCTCTCATTCTGACGGTGTATTTGGTTCCCGATGGTGTATTATTTGGTAGATAGGTTGAAGGAGAGGTGATGGGCATAAGTCGCCCATCGGTTTCACTTTCCTGCCAGCGCTTCCACAAACTGCCGCAGCACCTTATCAGCGCGGCGCTTGCCGATGCCCATTACCGGGTTTTGCCAGAAATTATAGGTAGCCTCCGTTCTCCCGGTTTTCGCGTTGATCACCTCAATATCGAGATTGGCGTAGGCTATTTTGACAAACGAAGCGGCCTGGGTGACCTGGTAGCGGATAATGTAATCGGCTTCTTTGTTTTCAAAAATTTGCATAGAAACCAGCCGGAAGTTGTCGACCTGGTAAGTGGAGTCGAAAGTAGTGACTGTCGACATCCCGACGGGCACGTTGCCGCTGACGCGGTTGTCGGCAATGACGGTAAACCCGTTGCGGGCCAGTTGGTGCTCCAGTTTGCCGAGGACCAGGTCGTTGGTATTCACGGTTACTACTTTGAAAGTACCCTTAGGGTTGAATTCTTCCGATTTGTGAAAAGATTGCCGGGAAATACTAATACACGATGTGGCGAGTAATGCCATACTTGCGGCCAGGATACTTGCGAATTGCGTTTTCATACTGTTCCCTTGCCATACTATTGTGAATGAAATAGCACACCTCAAGCTAATGCCAAAACACAAAGGTGTTATAAATAGGTTATCCACCGCCTGGAGCTACGCGTTAATCTTGGTTAAGAAAAAATCACCTAACTCATTTACAATGTTAAAAAACTGCGCTACGTTAAGATCATCTTGCACCTTTAGCACGGACAGATTGTAAGCCATAAAACCCTTTCAGATGCGACTTTTGCTATTCGTTTTCGTGTGTGTGAGCCTCCCCTTTTTGTTGGCTGCCCAGCAGCAACAGCGATTCCAGAACCTGACCACAGCCCTGCAAAGCGGCGGCATGCTGTCGGGCCGCAACGGCCCCGCCAGTGTCAACTGGATCGAGGGCGGCGCTAAGTTTTCATTTATTCCTTCGGGTACTTCGGGTGTTATTAAAACCTACGATCCCGCGACCGACAAGGAAGAGACGGCATTTACGGCCGAGGGGTTGAAGTTTCCCGGTTCTGACAACGGTTTGCCTGCAACCAGTTCAACTGGTCGGCCGATTTTAAATACCTGATGTTTCGCACCAATTTCCGGCCCGTATGGCGCAACTCGGGCGAAGCGGATTATTACCTGTACGGGTTGAGCGACAAGCAACTGCAATTGGTAGCCAAAGACGCCCGCACCGCTCAGCTATCGCCCAACGGGCAGTTGGCAGCGTACGAGCGCGGCGGCAATTTGTATGTCTACGATCTGGCCAAGAAAAAAGAGCAACAGCTCACCAAAGACGCCCAGACCAATTTCTACAACGGCCGGTTCGGCTGGGTGTACGAAGAAGAATTCGGCCTGGTACAGGCCTGGGACTGGTCGCCCGACAGCCGTTATATCGCTTTCTGGCAAACCGACGAACGCCAGATACCCATTTACCAGATGACCGACTTTACCGGCTCTCACGCCGAATATTCCAAGATCCCTTATCCCCGCGTGGGCGATCCCGCGCCGCCCGTGCGCATCGGCATCATCGACCTGAAATCGCGCAAAAACGAAATGGGTGAACGTCGACCTGGCAGGTGGGTATATTCCCCGCATTTATTGGACTTCCAAACCTGGCCAGCTCGCGGTAATGCACCTCAACCGCAAGCAAAACCACATGAGCCTGTATTTTGCCGATGCCGCTACCGGCGCCGCGCGTAAAATCATGGAAGAAAAAGACGAAGACGGCTGGATTGATGTATTCGATTTCTTTGCGGGCATTTTGCACTATTGCGCCTTCCCGAAAGACAGCGAAGAATTTTACTGGATATCGGGTCGCGACGGCTACAACCACCTTTACCGTTACAACTACAACGGGCAGCTGGTCAACCAGGTCACCAAAGGCAACTGGGAAGTGGTGCGTGTAGAAAATGTGGATACGAAAAATGGAATTGTCTACTACACCTCTACCGAGGCTTCTCCGCTCGAAAGGCAATTATATGCAATAAGTACCGACGGCAGCGGCAAGCGCCGCCTCAGTGAGGCTGAGGGACGCCACCGCATCAATATGTCGCCCAACGGCATGTACTACATCGACAACCACTCGAGTGTAAACCGCCACAAGCAGGTAGAGCTGCGCGCTACCGACGGCAGATTGATAAAAGTATTAGAAGCCAACGAAAACACGGCCAAATTCCTGCAAACCAACGCCTACGTGCCCCGCGAATTGATGCAAATCACCACTACGGACGGGCAGGCCATTGATATCTACCTCGTCAAACCGCTCGATTTCGATGCGCAAAAAAAATATCCATTGGTGGTGTCGATTTACGGCGGCCCCGGCGCGCAATCGGTATACAACGAATTTGGCGCCAGCGCCTGGGAGCAATACCTGGCGCAGCAGGGTTACGTGGTGGTGAGCGTCAACAACCGCGGCAGCGGCGGCTACGGCCAGAAATTCATGGAAGTGGTGTATGAAAAATTGGGCGTATATGAAAGTCTGGACTTTACAGAAACCGCCAAATATCTGACTGGAAAATTCCCGTGGATCGACAATACGCGAATGGCCATTCAGGGGCACAGCTACGGCGGGTTCACTTCGAGTTATACCATGCTAACCCACCCGGGGGTGTTTCAGGTAGGTATCGTAGCGGCGCCGGTAACCGAACAGCGGCTTTACGACAACATATACGCCGAGCGCTACACGGGTTTGTTGCCTGAAAACGATGAGAAATACAAAACCTCGGCGCCTACCACCTTTGCCAAACACCTGGAGGGCAAGATGCTGCTGGTGCATTCGCCCGTGGACGACAACGTGCACGTGGCCAACACTTTCCAGTTGCTGCGCGCCCTGCTCGATGCCGGCAAAGACGTCGACCTCCGCATTTATCCGCCGGGCGACCACAGCGTGGCGTATGATTTTCAGAGCTACGTGCTCCTTCAAAAAACTTACTTCGATTATTTGGAGATGCATTTGAAGGGCAACTAAGTTGGAAACGGTCAAAAATCGGTGGCGTATAGCCTCCCGGCAGCGGGGATTTTGGGCGGTTAGCGGAACTGCGATGGCGGTATTACTCAGCACCGCCTCTCAGATGCCTGCTTTTTTTGTCTATCTGGAAGCACGTCCCGGAGCCTTGCTCTACGATCCTATTTTGAATGCTTTGCCCCCCGTAGATTTGTCGGGGCCGATATTCGTATTGATTTATGTGCCGGTAGTTTACGCCATAATCAGGTCTTTGCTGACGCCTACGGTACTTATCCATTTTCTTACAGGCTATGTTCTCCTGTTGCTCACGCGGATACTCACCTTGTGGATCACGCCGCTTGACCCGCCCCTGGCTTTGGTTCCGCTTGTCGACCCGCTTGGGTTAGTATTATACGGCGGTATTCCGGTTACCAGGGATCTGTTTTTTTCGGGGCATACGGCTACGGCTTTTCTCATATACCAATGCCTGCCCTCAAAGATCGAAAAAAGGGTTTCCGGGGTGGTTGTTGTGTTGATGGTCATTGGCTTGCTTTTGCAGCATATCCATTACGCTGTAGATATTGTAGCAGCCATACCTTTCGCCTACCTTTGTGCAAAAGCCACGGCAAAGCTGATTCCTTTGGCCGGCGGGCAAAACGAAAATCCATGACGGTAACTATCCGGCAAGTAAACACGCGCAGCGATCTGCGCACCTATATTTATCTTCCTGCGCACATCCACAGAAACCATAGCAATTGGCTGCCTCCGGTGCGTTTTGAGCATTTCGACTGCTACGACGACGCCGAAGTAGCCCATGTCTTGCTGCATACCGTAGAAGAATGGGGAAAAAGCAAAGGTATGACCGAAATAGTAGGCCCCTTCGGTTTTTCTGATAAAGACCCTGAGGGCCTCCAGGTCGAAGGTTTTGACAAATTACCCATACTCGTCACGCCCTGTAATTTGCCTTATTTGCCGGCATTGGTGGAGTCGGCAGGATATGAGAAAAAAATCGATTGCCTCGATTTTATCATCGATATCAGGCAGGGCATCCCCGATTTTTATCCGCGTATTTACGAACGCGTGAAGCGAAACTCCAATTTCCAACTCAAAGAATTCCAGAAAACCAGCGAGCTCAAGCCCTACATCGGCCCCGTCTTTTACCTAATCAACGACGCTTATAAAGATATCTACGGCTTTCAGCCCCTCGACGACCGGGAGATCAAAGAAATGGTAGACCGATACCTGATGTTGCTCGATCCGCGTTTTGTCAAAGTAGTGCTCGACGAAAACGGACGGGTTATCGCCTTTGTAGTGGGGCTTCCCAACATGACCAAAGGCATTCAGAAAGCCAGGGGCCAATTGTTCCCTCTGGGCTTGTATTATATTTGGCGTGCAGCCAAAAAAACTAAACAACTCGATCTAATGTTGGGAGCTATAGATGAGCGGTACCGCGGTCGCGGCCTGGATATTCTGATGGGTTGGAAAATGATAGAAAGCGCCCGCCAGGCCGGCATTGACACCCTGGAGACCCACCTCGTGCTCGAAACCAATTCGCGCATGCTGGCAGAATACGAGAAGATGGGGGCGAAGCTGCATAAGCGGTTTAGGGTGTATAGGAAGGGACTGAGCGAGGGGGAGAGGGGGCGATAGGGAGAGGGGGAGATAGACGGAACTAACAAATTTTTATATGCGAGCAATTGCATTGTTATTATTGTTTTTGCCATTTTTTGCCAATGGCCAGGCGGAGAGCGACTGTGATTTTTACGATCACAATTTGGCGCCAAAGGAGAAGATTGCTTTTAGTGTGAAAACGCTATCGGCGGATGACTACCGTTGGATTGACGGACCTGTCAAAGACAAAAAAGTGATGCTTATTGGCGAGAGCCATTGGATGAATACGCTACATGCCTACACGGCAGGTCTGGTTTTCACCTTGCCCAAAAGATTTTCGCACCCTCGTGCTGGAGATGCCTATTCCACTACTGCTTATATCAATGCCTATATCAACGGGGATGCAGCAGAGGGCGAAAAGCTCATGACCTATCTGCGCGTTTTTTTTGATGCAAAAGAAAACCAGGGATTTTTAAATCAATTGCGAGACTGGAACCGGCAACATCCCGACAAGAAGATTACAGTCGCGTGTTCCGACGTGGAGCAAGACATCAGCTTTTCCCTGAAAAATGTTTTTGTGCCCTTTTTCAACCAGATTGGGGACACAGGATTTATACCCAAAGTGAGAGCGGCGGGCACAATAACCCCTGAGATCCTGGCCTATATGGATTCATTGATTCAGTTGGCGCCCGCCGATACCCGGCTGGCCGACAGGCCGTTTATCGACAAGGTGTTTGTGCAACATGTCTTTGAAAACTTTAAGGCCTTTTACTACGGCTTTATGAAAATAGAAGAGCAAGGCGAAGAAAAAGGATTTCCCTTGTTTATGGAAGCTCGCGTGGCACAAATACTCCGCAATCTTACAGAAGATGCTTTTTTCGGCGGCCTGATGAAAAATACCAAAAGCATCGTGTGGGGCGGAGCTGCGCATACCCGGATTTACCAACCGGAGGGCACGGATTTTCCGCATTATGAAGGTTGGAAATTAGCGCACGAAGTACCTTTTACGAAAGGGCAAATATTATCGGTCAAACTTGTTAATTATGGGTTTAATGTGCCGGCCTCCTGTTATGCCAACCAGGCCTACCAAAACGGCACCGATCAATTTGAAAGTCTTGTAGAGGCATACAAATCCTGTGTGAGTTCGTATTCCTCCGACCGGTTTTTGTTAATTGACGACCCTACGGAAATGACCAGGGCGGTATTTACTAAATTCAAAAAAAATAATGATCGCCCTGTTATTTTTAAAGGTCGCACTAATATGCAAAAAATAGGGAAAAAGAACCCGGCGATGAAAATGGATGAGGTATGGCAGGATTATTACGGATTTGACTACATACTGGCATTTCCAGGTGCGACGCTTTTTGAGTATGAAGAATAATTTTTTAATAAAAAACGATACAGCAATGATCTACAAATATATGGTACTCTCAGCACTGGCTATCATTATTGCAGCCTGCGCCGGCACAAAAAAACAGGGCATGACAACGGCTACGACTGTCAACAAGGAAGTAATGTCGCACGAAAACGAGCCTATCCTGCTGGGGCGTATAAACCGGGAGGGGCTCACTCGGGGCACTTACGCTGCCTGGTTTAACAAGGAATACAACAGCTACCGCGTTGATGAAAAAGTGCTCGAGCCTGTCAAGAGCAAGCTCAAAGGGCTGACCGTGCTGGTGTTCATGGGCACCTGGTGCGAAGATAGCCAGCGCGAAGTGCCACGGCTATTCAAAATAGCGGATTACCTGGATTTTAAAGATAAAAACATACAAATCATAAGCCTCGACAACCACCCCGACCGCTACAAGCAAGGCCCAAATCGCGAAGAGCAGGGTTACAATATTGAGCTGGTGCCGACCATCATTTTCCAGCGCGACGGCAAAGAACTGGGCCGTATCGTGGAATATACCCAAGTATCGTTCGAGGCCGACATGGCGGCTATTTTGGCAAAATAGGACCGGCTGCCGGTGGCGCGACCATCAGGTGGAAATTGTCTTTAAACAACTTGATAGCGATAGCCAGCAGGATGATACCGAATATCTTGCGCAGTACACTCGTGCCGCCTTCGCCGAGGAGTTTACCCAGCCTGTCAGACGAGCGCAGTACCAGGTATACAAAGAGAATATTGAGCACTACCCCTAATTGAATATTCACCACCTGGTATTTGGCTTTTAGTGAAATGATCGTCGTTAGGGCGCCGGCCCCGGCAATAAGCGGGAACGCCACCGGCACAACCGACCCAGAGTTGGTAGCCTCGCTGTCGCGGAAAATGCGGATGCCGAGTATCATCTCCATGCCGATGAGGAATAGCACAATCGAGCCTGCCACTGCAAACGACTGCACATCGATGCCAAAGAGCCGGATGAGCGCTTCGCCGCCATAGAGGAAAACGGTCATGAGCGCCAACGCCGCCAGCGACGCTTTGCCGGATTCGATCTGTATGCCCCTTTTTTTGAGGTCGATCAGGATGGGCAGCGAGCCCACGATGTCGATCACCGAAAACAAGATCAGCGATACGGAGATGAGTTCTTTAAAATTGACCATCAGCTCAGGAATATGGTATGCAAATTAAACATTTTGGCTACGGCTATTGTCACCACGGCTATCAATACGCGGTGGGCCCAGATGTTGGCTTTTGTGCTGGTAGTGGCAAAGCGGGCGGTAAAATAACCGCCGGCGGTTTGTCCGATGGCCATCAGGGCGCCCAGCTTCCAATCTACTTGTCCGTTCCACGCAAATATCAGGATAGCCAGGAAGGTATACAAGCCCACCACGGCCGATTTAACTGCGTTGCTGTCGGTAAGGCTGTAGCGGGCGCCGAGCACCATAGCAGCCAGGAAAAAGATGCCCATGCCCATCTGGATAAAGCCGCCATAAAATCCCAGCGCCAGAAAGACGGGCGTAGTGATCCAGGGAGAAATGACGCGGGTAGTATCGGTTTCGCGCAGCCATTTTTCGGGTTTTACCAGCATCACCAGCAGCATGGCCACCAGCAAAAAGCGAAAGACCTCCCTGAATTGCTCGCTGCTCACAATAGTAGCCACCCAGATACCACCAATGCCCCCAGGGTAGTGATGGCGATCCCCTTACCGCTTTGCGATAAATTCAGCCGGCCGCTGCGGTAAAACACATACGTGCTGGCCGCGCTCTGGGTAAAGATTCCGATGCGGTTGGTGCCGTTGGCCATATTGCCCGGCAAGCCCAGCAATTCTGTGAGAATTGTGAGGGTTATCGCCGAGCCGTTGCCAGCCAGGGTATTGATGGCCCCGGCCAGGGTGCTACCGGCAATGGCAATGAGGTAGTGGTACCATTCCATACAATAATTGGCGCCGGTTTTGACGGCTGGAGGCAAAGGTAGGATTTATTGAGGGTTAGTAGGGTTTAGTAGGGTTTAGTAGGGTTTAGTTTTAGGAGAACAAATTTGGGAAAATAGATGGTTTGATTTTCAATTAATTCACTTAGGTCAAAACTGTTGACGTTGTAAGTAATGTAAACGCCATTGCCAGATAATTCAGGATGTGCTTTTACTGAGTACATAAATGGCTGTTTGACGCCCGGGTAAGTTGGTTTGTTAAATAAATAGGGCTCCGTCCACGTGCCCTCGAGACTATCTGCCATTCTAATGCCGATCTGTGCTTCCCCAAATCCGTAAGACTGGATTTGAATATATTTTTGAATTGTTTTATCAAAATGAACTGAATACTCTGTGGCGCCGATAAATAAAGGTTCGGGAATGGGATATTTTGTTTTTCTATTTATCCATTCGCCATTAATGCACCATTCGGGATTTTTGATATTTCCGGAATAGGCATCATCTATTTTCCATCTCAAGGCATAGACTTCGTGAGTAGCAGGTTCGACGGCGCCGAATGCATACAGATATTGTTCGTCTTTGAGGACTGCCGCAGAGCCGGCGATGTAGCCGTAGGTTTCCGGTCCTTCGATATATTGTATTTGCCACTTGGAAGGATCGTCGTGTGGATTTGAAATTAATACCATGTACCACCCTGCCGCTTCAAATCCGAGTCCTGTTTTTATCGCTTTTTCTTTTATTAAAAAAATAATCAGTTTGTCTTTAATCATCGTTCCATGTCCGGTCCAAAACCAATATTTACCGGGGAGATGAAAAAAAAGCGCGTGGTTTCTTTTTTGATTTATCCCAATAAAATTTAACGGAAGCATTATTTAAATTGTAGCCCTCCTGGATGGCTATACTATTTCTGATAAAAACGGACTTTTTTCTCGATTGGGAAGAATCCAGGCAAATAAAGGAGTCGCTAAAAAGCCACAATACCTTGCCATTTTCAAGGTCGATCGAAGCGGCGCCGTCAGCGCCGCGCCAAAGGGAATCTTTGGTAAAAAAGGTGTGGAGCGATTCGGTTGTTTCGGCAGTGATGATGTACTGCGAGGTGTCTATTTCCTGGCAGAGGCAGGAGATAGGGAGTAGGATATAGGGTATCAATTTTATGAGCATCGTTACTATTTAACTCGGCAGCCAGCACTCAGTAAAAATCTCTCCCTCCCTCCCTCTCTCCTTCCCACACTCCCCTCTCTGTCACCTCACTGCCCCAACGGCCTTCTCTATTTCCTTAGCAAACGTAGCCAACACCTCTGCCAGAATATCGATTTGGGGCTGCACCTGATCCCATTGGCGTTGTTCTATAGCTTCGCGCACGGCGGGCAGCGTTTTTACGCCATAGCCGGTGTATTGGCCGGGGGCGTAAATGTGGTGCTTATACCAGGGGCGCCCGGGCAAACCGTGCGAGCGGGTGAGGGCGCGTTCCATATTTTTGAGGAGTTGGTTGAGCACGGCGGCTTTTTCCTTGGTCATTTGGCTATTGGCCAGGGCTTTTTCATAGGCGGCTGACTGGTCCTTTAGGCGTGCCATGGCGTTTTGTAGCGGGGCGAAATTGAAATAGGGCACCTCGTCTTTTGGCGCCGGCACGATAAACGTCAGGGTGGGGTCGGCGGCGTATTTATAGTGGCCTTCGCGGATGAGGCGGTTTTGTTTTTGCGTTTGTTCGCGCATATTGTCGGCTATCTTCACGAGGTCTTCCACATAACCGCCGATCGTTTGTGCGCTATTTTTGAAACTCCAGTGGCAGGTATTCGGCATTGGCCAGGCGCAGGGGTGGTTCTGCCGGCGACTTTCACCAGCGCCACGCCGTGGTGGAAGCCGGGGTCTTTGAAACGGGTGAAGTGGTCGTAGGGTCGTAGATCGCCGGTATTCGCCGCCGTCGTCTTCGCCGCCAAAACCCAGATTAAAAGCGGCGATGCCCAGGTGTTGGATAAAGGGCGTATAGTCGGGCCCGAGCCCATAGCGCCCAACTTGAAGATTTGGGTTCTGCTTTGCCGTCGACGAGGTCGCGGGCTTTGATGCAGTCGAAGATAGAGATGCCCGTTTGGGGTCGGTAACCGAGCGGGTGATCTGGTCGAAAAATTTCTCAGGGTATACAGAGCGGGGCGAACAAAAAACCGCGACCGTTGCCGTCGGTATTAATATAGGCCACCGCTTTTTGGGTCAATTCGTCGGCGTGGTGTTCAGCCCATTCCGTAGAGCCGAGCAGGCCGGGTTCTTCGGCGTCCCAGCCACAATATACTATGGTGCGTTTAGGGCGCCAGCCGGTTTTCGCCAGTTCGCTCACCGCGCGAGCTTCTTCCCATCACAGCCACCATGCCGCTAATGGGGTCGCTGGCGCCGTTTACCCAGGCGTCGTGGTGGTTGCCCCGGATGACCCATTCGTCGGGGTAATCGCTGCCTTTCATCATGCGCGATCACATTATAGATGGGGTCAACTTCCAGTCGAATTCCAGTTGGAGGTGCACCTTGGCAGGCCAGGGCCGATGTGGTAGGTGATGAGCAGGGCGCCGCGCACGATTCCGGGGCGACGGGGCCGGACAGGAGCTACCAGCAGGGTTTGGCGTCGCCGTAAGAGATGGGTAGAACGGGTATCGTCATGAGTGTAGTTGCGTCGGCTCTTTCGAGGCGTTTGGCGTCTTTAGTGGCGCCTATGCCGGGGGTGAGCGGATCGCCGGGATAAATGGGCATATCGAGCACCGAGCCGCGTTGTACGCCCTGGTCGTTTTTGAAGGCGCCTTTGGGGTAGACGTCGCCGTGGAAGTAGCCGTCTCCTTCGGGATCGGAATAAATCAGGCAGCCGATGGCGCCTTTTTCGGCGGCTACTTTGGGTTTGATGCCGCGCCAGGAGCCGCCGTATTTGGCGATCACGATTTTTCCTTTTACGTCGATGCCGCGTTTTTCGAGTTCTTCGTAATCGGCCGGCACGCCGTAATTGACGAAGACGAGCTCTGCCGTCACGTCGCCGTCGGCGGAGAAGCAATTGTAAGTGGGCAGTTGTTCCTTAGTTTGGCCCGAGGTGGCATCTTCTTTAAAAGGCGGTTCTTGTAATACCGCCGTGTATTTAGTGGGGGAAATCAATTCGAGTTTGCGCACTTTGGGTGTGGGTAATAATACGAAATATTCCTCCAGCCGGGTGTCATAACCCCAACTGCGGAATTTCGCCTCCATGAATTTGGCATTTTCCAGGCCGTAGGCCGAGCCGGGGTGGTGTGGACGGGCGGCCAGGCGTTTCATCCATTGGTCCTGGTTGGTCGTGGTGATATGGCTGTCAAATTGCTGCTCCAATTTGATCTGTGCTTGTGAGGCTGTTTCCGAAAAGCCCATCAGGGGAGTGGATTGGGCAACAAGGGCGGATTGCAAGAGGCAACAAAGTAAAAGAAGGCCGAGGGTGTTAAGCTTTTTCTTCATAAAGCATTTTGAAGATGAGGAAGAAAGGTAAAATTAGTAAAATGCTATTAAATTGTATGGCAAGGATCTTTAATAACATAATAAGTCACGGCATGCAAAATGTGTGAATTATATAAATAATTTTTGAAATTATATAATTTCATGTAATTAACAGAAATATATTCATGCGTAATGATATGTGAATAATGTAATTATTATGTGAAATTATATAACATATTACATAAATATAAAACAGAAATTACACTACATAAAAATATCATTCATTGCATAAAATAAACAGAAAATGAAGCAAAATCTACTTTACGCATTAACAGCAGTTATTCTGCTATAAATGCCGGGGTTAAATTTTGCACAAACGCCCAACTTGGGCGCAGCGCAGAATTTTTCAGCATTTACCGCAATTGGAGCATTTGAAAACAACGGAACAACATCGATAGTAGGCGATATCGGTACGAATGTAGGGGCATTTTCTGGTTTTCCTCCGGGAGTCGTCATAGGAGACATACACGTTGCTGATGCTACATCTGCACAGGCGGCAGTTGATATTGCACCCCTTGCCTGTAGCTATTTGGCAGGACTTACTTGCATAGCGACGTTATCGGCGTTACATTAGGGAAAACAGGCAGGTTTCTTACGCCTGGGATTTACTGTGTGGGAAAGCACTGCCACACTAAATGGAGGTTGACCTTTGGATGCGGAGGGTAGTCCACAGCGCAATTTTATTTTCCAGATAAACGGCGCTTTTCAACGGAAACACATTCGCAAGTGTTACGCTGATTAATGCAGCCTCCTTGTGCAATGTATATTGGCAGATCAATGGAGAATTCGATTTAGGAGATTTCTCTGTTTTTCAGGGTACGCTGCTGGTTAACGGCGCGATCAATTTATTGGAAGGCTCTACGCTTACAGGCAGAGCCCTTTCTCAGGATGGGGCTATTTCCTTACATAGCAATGTAATTACTATCGGATTGCCGGCAGTAGCAGCAGTAATCACAGCAAACGGTCCGACGTCGATTTGCATAGGCGGTAGCGTGACCCTTTCAGGAAATGTGGATGGAACCTGGAATACAGGAGAAGTAACGCCGTCCATAACCGTAACTACCGGTGGTGATTATTTTGTAACCAATACAACGGTATGTGGTAGTGAAACATCAAATCATTATAGTAACTGTTAATCCATTGCCAATATGTAATATCACCGGTGATCTAACTGTTTGTCAGGGACAAAACGACACTGCTATATGCAACTTCGGGTTTGCCAGTTATCTATATCGGAGTACGGGCGCTTTACTACACCGATGTAATACGGTAGGCACAGCGGGGATATACGCTGTTGTAGTTACCGATGCAAACGGATGCAGCAGCGCTTGTGAGGTAACCGTTTAGAGTCGATCCGCTGCCGACATGCGTCATCATCGGTGATCTATCTTCTGTCAGGGGCAAACGTGACCTTAGGCCGAATACGCGCCCTTCTGGTTCTGCTAGTTATTTACGGAGTACGGGGGGAAATCACCGATTGCATAACCGTAGGAACAGCAGGGATATATACTGTTGTTATTACGGATCAAAACGGATGTAGCACCACCTGCGAGGTGAACGTTAGCGTCAATCCGCTGCCGGTGTGTAATATCACCGGAGGTCTTGCCCTTTGTAACCAGGGACAAACAACCGAATTATGCGCGCCTCCGGGATTTGTAAGCTACTTATAGAGCACGGATTACCACTACCGAATGTATTACCGTAGGTATGGCAGGGTTATATGCTGTTGTGGTAACGGATTTGAACGGATGCAGCAGCGCTTGCGAGGTGACCGTTACCGCTAACGCGCTACCGGCATGTAATATCACAGGAGACCTGTCCATCTGTCAGGGGCAATCGACGCAACTATGCGCGCCTCCGGGATTTGCAAGTTATTTATGGAGCACGGGCGAAATCACGGCATGCGTACCGTAAGCACACCAGGGTTATACGCTGTTGTCGTTACGGATATAAATGGATGCACCACTACTTGCGAGGTGACCGTTGGCATCAATTTGCCGTTGGTATGTAACATCACCGGAAACCTGTCCTTCTGTCAGGGGCAATCGACGCAACTATGCGCTCCTCCGGGATTTGCAAATTATTTATGGAGCACGGGCGAAATCACGGCATGCATTACCGTAAGCACACCAGGGTTATACGCTGTTGTCGTTACGGATTTGAACGGATGCATCAGCATGTGTGAAGTAACTGTTAGCGTCAATCCGCTGCCGGTGTGTAATCTCACCGGAGGCCTGGCCCTTTGCAATCAGGGACAAACAACCGAACTATGTGCGCCTCCGGGATTTGCAAGCTACTTATGGAGCACGGGTGCTACCACCGAATGTATTACCGTTAGCGCCGCGGGGTTATACGCTGTTGTGGTAACGGATTTGAACAGATGCAGCAGCGCGCTTGCGAGGTGACCGTTACCGCTAACGAGCTACCGGCGTATAACATCACCGGTGACTTGTTCATTTGTCAGGGGCAAACGACTGAGCTATGCGCGCCTCCGGGATTTGCAAGCTACTTATGGAACACGGGCGCTTTTACCGAATGTATTACCGTTAGCGCAGCAGGGGTGTATTCTGTTGTCGTTACCGATGCAAACGGATGCACCAGTACTTGCCAGGTGACCGTGCAAACATTACGACATCGTCCCGCTTTCCATCAACTGTCCGGCAGATGTGACAATCGAATGCGATGAGAGCACACTACCTTTGAATACAGGTATGGCTACCGCACCGGATGTCTGCGGTTTTTCACCGGTTATAAGCTTCGAGGATGTAATCCTGCAAGGAGATTGTCCGCTGGAGTATAGCATTTCACGTACCTGGACGGCCACAGATGGCGCTGGTAACATTATCAGGTGCACGCAGACCATCACCGTAGAAGACAACACGCCACCGGTCATCACATGCCCGTCAGGTGTCACGTTATCGTGTACGGCAAGTATCCAGCAGTAACGGGTATGGCTACTGCTACCGACATTTGCGACGCCTCGCCGGTGGTTACGTTTGTGGATGTAACCAACGCAGGAGATTGCCCTCAGGAATATACGATCACTCGTACCTGGACAGCAACGGATGCCTGTGGAAACAGCAGTACATGCATTCAAGTTTTGTCAATAGAAGATAACGCACCACCAACTATAACTTGTCCCACGAACACAACCGTGCAATGCGTTAACCAGATACCGCCGGTCAACCGCCCCTAGTAGAGGCCTCAGACCAATTGCGGCGGCACGTTGACGGTAACCCAAGTAGGCGATGTAATCCACCGGCCAAACTGATGAGAATAGATTTATCCTGACAAGGACTTACCGGGCTACCGACAACTGCGGCAATACGGCTACATGTTCACAGCTCATCACGGTGTTTGATAACACGGGACCTTCCATTACTTGTCTTCCTAACATAACCGTGCAATGTCTTAGCGACGTACCGCCGGTCAATCTTGCGCTTGTGGCGACCTCAGATAATTGCGGCGGCACAGCCACAGTAACCCATGTGGGAGACGTAATTAGCGACCAAATTTGCGAGAATCAGTTTACCGTAACAAGAACTTATAGGGCTACGGACGCCTGCGGCAACACGGCTACCTGCACACAGGTTATCACCGTATTTGACAATACGGCGCCGGTGGTCAATTTTAACGGCTTGCCTTTTGCCAATGGCGATACGATCAATGTACAGTGTTTTGGCCAGGATCCTACGTGGGATTTACCCTCTTTTGATGAAGGCAACATCACTGCAACTGATTTTTGCGGAGGCGATGTAACCGTTGAATTCAATCAGGTTATAGAGAATGAAGGCAATTGCAAAGAAGATGGTTATATCAACTTATATCGACTGACATGGGTTGTGACCGACGTTTGTGGAAATAGCAGCAGCGTATTTGTATTCGTCGCATTGTCAGATACAATTCCTCCTGTCATTGTGGGTGTGCCGGAAGACATTACGGTAAATTGCCTGGATGATATGCCTGCACTGCCTATTGAAATATATGCTATCGATGAATGTCTTTGCGCTTGCGTCATCACATTTAGCGAAAGTGCGCCAGCTCCGGGCTGTCTGGATGGACGGGTAATCGTGAGAACCTGGACGGCGCGGGATAATTGTGGCAATGTGGCGAGTAGCCACGTTTTACATTACCCTTATTGATGAGGAAGCCCCGGTTATGATAGGCGTTCCGGATACGACCTGCATGGGTGATCCCGTGTTGAGCGAAGTATTCGCCATAGATGAGTGCGGGAGTTCAATTCATCATACAATATACAGATTCATTACGCCAAATCATGCGGAAGCGGAAACGCCATTCGAAGAATTTATAGGGTTTCTGATGCTTGTGGAAATACGTCGAGAGATACGTCTATCCTTTTACCGGATCAACCTAGCCCGCAGGGCATGGTGTTTACGAACCCGACTCTGGCCGCACTTGCACCCGATGAAGTACTTGTTATGGATTGCGAGACGCTGAGTGGCCAGTTTTCAGCAAGTGATGTAAGGCTGGACGATCCCTGCTTGTCGGGGGGCGGCCCTGTAGTCTTTACCGAAAGGCTCATCGAAAGCGGCACTGGACTGCTCTACTGGAGGTGGCCGCGGTGATTGAGTTGAGATGGGAGTATACGAATGTTTGCGGAAGCATTGGTGCGCGCACGGTGACAGTTCACGTGGACGGAAACCAGTCCCGTTTTTGTCGACTTCCTCCCGGAAGTATCGATCGAGTGTAATGAGGGTACCAAAGATCAATGCAACAGACAATTGCGGCGAAGTCGCCGTTACAACCAATCGATAATATTATACCCGGCGATTGCGAATATCAATGTGATATACCCGCCTGGTTACCCCGACCCGTAACTAGGGCTGTAACGCGACCAGGCAACAAATGATCCATGTGAACAGCATCGCTCGATCATTTCAGGCGTGGAAGAAGGCATTTGTGACGATCTTTCTATTCCTGTAGTAACTGCGTACGATCCATGTGCGGAAGAAGCCGTCGCTGTTACCATGCAGCAGGATACATTGACTACGCCATGCCCTGGCGGGATGGTCATTGAGCGCACCTGGACCGCTATAGGTAGTTGTGGCACCGTGACGGTGATGCACCAAAGGATTATCATGAATGACCAGACACCGCCTGAACTATTCGTTCCGACTACTTCGGTCATGTATCCTTTCCTCGGCAATGATCAAAACCTGATATTATTGTCGCAAACAAACTATTTCCTCGACAGGCTAAACGCGCTAAACGAATATAGCGTATCTGTTCTGGATGATTGTGACCTGGATATCATACCGGTTTTCTCGGTAGATACTACTTATGCTGATGATTGTGTGGAGGACGGATATTTTGAACGCAGAACATACACCTGGATAGCTACGGATGCTTGTGGTAATTCAGATACGCTCGCGATTAGTTTTGATATCAGGGATGATGTTGCGCCCGAGTTTAGCTTTAGCTTGGGTGAACTACCAGCCGATGTCACGATCGTTTGCGCACCGTTACCGCCGGCTCCAATCGCCACACCAGTTGATGGGGCTCAACCGATAACGATTACCTATACGGAAGTAATTCAGCCAGGTGAAGGAACAGGTGTGTTTATCGTAACGAGAACATGGGTTGCTACTGATGCTTGCGGCAATACTTCTACGTATGTCCAGCATATTAACTGGATACCGGATACCTACTTAACATGTGAAATTATACTACCGGCATCGGTGGAATGTAATTCACACGGGGTAATCATTACGAGCGTTGTCACAGGTGGTGTTGGACCATATACATACAAATGGAAAGTGGTAGGCCAAAAATGCTTTATTCAAACTGGGCAGGGTACTCCTACTCTCACCATTTATACAGGGTGGTCAGATGTAACAATAACGCTGACCGTGACGGATGCATTTGGTTGTGTTTCAATCTGTACAGTCACGCTCTCTTGTGTTGAACCAACCCAGAACCCTGAAGATGGGCTGTCTGTATTGACCAACCTGAAGCGAATACTAAGCTCAGCAGTGATAGCGCTGTACCTGTTTGAATAATCATGAGCGGCCTATTTGAAACTAGTCGCTTGGCCAAACCCTGCCGGCGATCGTGTTAATATCAGCTTTGAATCCTCTGTAGAAGATGAGGTTCGATTCAGATTCATAAACACAATGGGGCAGGTTGTCTTGATTAGTAAAATGGAGTGCCCTGAAGGACTGAATACACATGTAATTGATGTTTCGCAAGTACATCAAGGCAGTTACCAGATGCAGATGAAAACAGCACTGGATATGCAATCGAAAGTCATTCTGATTTTAAGAAACGAATAGGTGAATAATGATTAGTATTGCTATGCAACTGCCCTCAGCAATGGGGGCAGTTGTTTTTTTTATCACGCAGTTGCCTCCACCTTTTCTTCCACCGCGTGCAAGAGTGCGCGGGCATCCCTCAGGTTATCCACATTGTCTTTGAGCATAAGGTTTCTGGGTGATTGTTTCAGGCTGATGCCGAGTTTTTGACCATCGGTAGTGATGAATTGGAGTACGTTTTGGAAGAGGCGGCTTTCGTAAAAAGCCGACTGGGGATTTTCCACAAAATAGCATCGCAGTTTTGTTTCTTTCAGTACCAGTCGTTCAAAGAAGCCCAGCATTTTGGCAATCCAGCGCAAGCGCAGGCCGTCGAATAATTCTATGACTTCCCCGGGCAGGCGGCAAAGCGGTCGCGCAGCATTTCCTCGAATTTTCAAGCGCTTCCTCGCTTTCTATCGCCTCAGCTCGGTGTAGAGACTGAGGCGCTCCTGGGTATTGCTCACGTATTCGATGGGGATGAGCATCTCTACGTCGGTGTCGATATGTACATCTCGCACAAAGCGGTTTTCCTTTTCCAGTTCTTCTTTGAAGACTTCTTTGAAATCTTGTTCTTTGAGTTCCTGGATGGCTTCTTCGAGGATCTTCTGGTAGGTTTCGTAGCCTATCTCGGCAATAAAACCGCTTTGTTCGCCGCCGAGCAGGTTGCCGGCGCCGCGCAGGTCGAGGTCACGCATGGCAATTTCAAAGCCGCTGCCCAGGTCTGAAAATTCTTCGATAATGCGCAGGCGTTTGCGGGCATCGGGAGTGGCGCTGGGGGCGGCGGACTAAACAGGTAACAGAAGGCGCGTTTGTTGGAGCGCCCCACGCGGCCGCGCAGCTGGTGCAGATCGCTGAGCCCAAACTGATGGGCGTTGCTTGATCAGGATGGTATTGGCATTGAGGATATCCCGAGGCCGGTTTTTCGATATTGGTACACCAACACTTCGTGGCGCTCTTTGAGATTGCGCAGTTTTTCTTTGGAGGCTACGCCGAATTTTTGTTCTTCATCCACAATCAGCAATCCCAGGTCTTTGAATTGAACCTCTTTGTTCAACAAAGCATGCGTGCCGATCACGATCTCTATTTTGCCTTCTTTGAGGTTTTTAAAAATGTCGTTGCGCGCTTTTGTCGTGCGAAACCGGTTGAGGTAGTCGATCTTTGATGCCAAATTCTCCTAAGCGCTCGGAAAGGTGCGCTGGTGCTGCAAGGCCAGGATAGTCGTAGGCACCAAAACGGCTACCTGTTTGCCGTCGCATACCGCCTTGAACGCTGCCCGGATGGCCGCCTCGGTTTTGCCGAAGCCCACGTCGCCGCAGATGAAGGGCGATCCGCTGGAATAACTCTTCATCATATCGGCTTTGACGTCGTTGGTGGCTTTGAGCTGATCGGGGGTGTCTTCGTAGATGAAGGAGGCTTCGAGTTCGTTTTGCAGGTAGCCGTCGGGGGAGAAAGCGAAGCCTTCCGCAGCTTTGCGCTTGGCGTACAACTTAATAAGCTCGCCGGCGATATCTTTGAGTTTCTTTTTGGTGGCCCGTTTGAGGTTTTTCAGGCTTCTGAGCCCAATTTGCTTAGCTGTTCCGTGCCGTCTTTGCCAGGCAAATTTGGAGATTTTGTGCAGCGAGTTGATGCTCACGTACAGCAGGTCGTTGTTTTTGTATACCAGTCGCACGCATTCTTGCCCGTGGCCGTTGATATCCATTTTCTGCAAGCCCGAAAGCGACCTATGCCGTGGTCGATGTGAGAGTCACGTAGTCCGCCAGGCTGCAGGTCGCGACGCATTTTGAGGTTGACGGCCTGGTCGCGGGTAAATCCTGGCGTGGTTGTAGCGGTGAAAGCGGCTCAAGGGCCCACCTGGTGGTCGGTATAGCGGGCCACCTTCGAGGTCGAAAGGTCGACAAAACCTTCGTGGATGGCGGTGATGACGGGGTGAAAGTGCACGCCGGCATGGAGATTCAGGAAGATGGCGTAAAAGAAGCAACTCTACCTGTTTAGGGTTGTCGGTAAAAATATAATTGACCATCTTCTGCGCTTCGTTATCGCGCAGGTTGTTGATGAGTAGTTCTGAGTTCTTATTAAAACTGGGCTGCGGCCGACCGGCGTAAACGACCTTTCTTTTAGTTAAAGGTAATCGCTGCGGACTATCAGCACAAGTATACTATGGCGTGGCGTTGTACGTCTTCCATTACTTCGCCGGGGCGAATAAAGGCGCGATCGCGAAAGATTTCGGCCAATTCCGATTTATCGAGAATGGTGATGGTTTTAGCAAATTCGGCGGCTTTGCTTTCTCGCACGTTTGCAGGCGGTCGAGCAGGGTTTGAAAATCGCTGGCCCATACGGTATCGGGCGCCAGCACCTGGAAAAGCGACACCTTGTCATCAACAAAATTGGGTATT
>JADKAE010000050.1 GCA_016715405.1 Saprospiraceae bacterium
CCGCGCCTACCCGTGCGCATCGGCATCATCGACTCCGAAATCGCGCAAAACGAAATGGGGCAACGTCGACCTGGCAGGTGGGTATATTCCCCGCATTTATTGGACTTCCTAACCTGGCCAGCTCGCGGTAATCCACCTCAACCGAAGGCAAAACTACATGAGCCTGTATTTTGCTGATGCTGGCCACCGTAGCTCGCGTAAAATTCAAGCGGAAGAAAAAAGACGAAGATTTATTGGATTGATGTATCTGATTCTCTTTTGCGGGCATTTTGCACCATTGCGCCTTCCCGAAAGACACTGAAGAATTTTATCGGATATCGGGTCGCGACGGCTACAACCAATTTTACCGTTGCTAACTAAGCTACGGGCAGCTGGTCAACCAGGCCACCAAAAGGCTACCGGGAAGTGGTGCGTGTAGAAAATGTGGATACGAAAAATGGAATTGCTCTACTGTTCTACCGACGCTTCTCCGCCTGAAAGGCAATTATATGCGGTCATTACTGACGGTAGCGGTGCGTTTTCTCCGCGCAGGCTGAGGGACGCTACCGCATCAATAATATGTCGCCCAACGTTTCGTACAAACATCGATAACCACCCGAGCGTAAATCGCTGCTGGCAGGTAGAGCTCCGCGCTACTGACGGCAGATTGATAAAAGTATTAGAAGCCAAACGAAAACACGTACAAACTCTTGCAAAACCAACGCCTTACGTGCCCCAAAGTGAATTACCGTGCAAATCACTACTACGGACGGGCAGGCCATTGATATTCACTTCCTCGTCAAACCGCGCTCGATTTCGATGCGCAAAAAATATCCATTGGTGGTGTCGATTTACGGCGCTCCCGGCGCGCAATCGGTATACAACGAATTTGGCGCCAGCGCCTGGGAGCAATACCTGGCGCAGCAGGGTTACGTGGTGGTGAGCGTCAACAACCGCGGCAGCGGCCGATACGGCCAGAAATTCAGCGAAGTGGTGTGCGAAAAATTGGAAGTATATGAAAGTTCGGACTTTACAGCAAACGCCAAATATCTGACTGGAAAATTCCCGTGGATCGACAATACGCGAACGGCCATTCAGGGGCACAGTTACGGCGGGTTCACTTCGGTGCTATGCCCATGCTACCCACCCGGGGTGTTTCCAGGTACGTATCGTTGCGGCGCCGGCAACTGATCAGCGGCTTTACGACAACACAGCATGCCGAGCGCTAAGTATGGGTTTGTTGCCTGAAAACGATGAGAAATATAAAAACTCGGCGCCTACCACCTTTGCCCAAACCTGGAGGGCAAGATGCCGCTGGTATCTTGTTCCATGGACGACAACCCCCACGTGGCCAACACTTTCCAGTTGCTGCGCCCTGCTCGATGCTGGGCAAAGACGTCGACCTCCGCATTTATCTCGCCGGGCGACCGGCAGCGTGGCGTATGATTTTCTTAGAGCCAGCGTGCTCCTTCAAAAAACTTTACTTCGATTATTTGAGATGCATTTGAAGGGCAAATTGCGTTGGAAAACGGTCAAAAATCGCGTGGCGCATAGCCTCCCGGTAGCGGGATTTTGGGCGGTTAGCGGAATCAGTGATGGCGGTATTACCCCCAGCACCGCCTCTGGGATGCCTGCTTTTTTGTTCATCTGGAAGCACGTCCCGGAGCCTTGCTCTACGATCCTATTTTGAATGCTTTGCCCCCGTAGATTTGCCGGGGCCGATATTCGTATTGGATTGCGGCGCCGGTAGTTTACGCCATAATCAGGTCTTCGCTGACGCCTACGGTACTCGCGTATCCATTTTCTTACAGGCTATGTTCTCCTGTTGCTCACGCGGATACGCACTTTGTGGATCACGCCGCTTGACCCGCCCCCGGCCTTGGTTCGGCTTGTCGACCCGCTTAAGTTAGTATTATACGGCGGTATTCCTGGTTACCAGGGATCTAGTTTTTTTTTCGTGTGGCGTACGGCTACGGCTTTCCTGGATACCAATGCCTGCCCTCAAAGATCGGGAAAAAGGGTTTCCGGGGTGGTTGGTTGTGTTGATGGTCATTGGCTTGCTTTTGCAGCATATCCATTACGCTGTAGATATTGTAGTTTTTTTTGGTTTGGCATTTTACCTTTGTGCAAAAGCTACGGCAAAGTTGATTCCTTTGGCTTGGCGGGCAAAATGAAAATCCATGACGGTAACTATCCGGCTAGTAAACACGCGCAGCGATCTGCGTACTTCCATATTTATCTTCCTGCGCACATCTGGCAGAAACCATAGCAATTGGCTGCCTCCGATCTATATGGACGAATGGACTTATCAGCAATTCCAAAAAACAAAGCTTTCTCTTGGGCAAGATACCTGTTTGTCAATAGCCTACAAAGATGGCAAGCCAGCAGGTCGTATTATGGGCATCATCAACCGCACCTACAACGAACTCCAAGGTGAAAAACTGCCGTGCGTTTTGAGCATTTCGACCGCTACGACGACGCTGGCGCAGCCGCCCATGTCTTGCTGCATACCGCATAAAGAATGGGGAAAAAAGCAAAAGGTATGACTGAAATAGTAGGGCCCTTCGGTTTTCTGATAGCACCCCTGAGGGCCTCCAGGTCGAAGGTTTTGACAAATTCACCATACTCGTTCCGTTCGGTAAGCGCCTTATTTGCCGGCATTGGTAGCCCATAGCCATTATGAGAAAAAAATCGATTGCCCTTGATTTTATCATCGATATCTGTAACGGTAATCCCTGATTTTTATCCGCGTATTTGTTGAACGCGTGAAGCGGAACTCCAATTTCCAACCTCAAAGAATTCCAGAAAAACCAGCGAGCTCAAGCCCTACATCGGCCTCAAAAGGTCTTTTACCAATCAACGACGCTTATAAAGATATTCCACTGACAGCCCCTCGACGACCGGGAGATCAAAGAAATGGTAGACCGATACCTGATGCTGGCGTTTTCGATCCGCGTTTTGTCAGCAAGTAGTGCTCGACGAAACGGGACGGGTTATCGCCTTTAGAAAGGGGCTTCCCAATACGACTAAAGGCATTCAGAAAGCTAGGGGCCAATTGTCTCTTCTTGGGTCATGTATATTTGGCGAGCAGCCAAAAACTAAACAACTCGATTCCAATGTTGGGAGCTATAGCATGAGGCGGCAACACGCGGTCGCGGCCTGGATATTCTGATGGGTTGGAAAATGATAGGAAAGCGCTCTGCCAGGAGCTGGCATTGACACTCTGGAGACTCTAATTGTGCCTGAAACTAAATTCCCGCATGCTGGCAGGGTCATGAGAAGATGGGGGCGAAGCTGCAAGGGTTTAGGTGGTAGGAAGGGATTCAAGGAGGGGGAGAGGGTATGAGAGGGAGAGAGATAGACGGAATCTAATAAATTTTTATATGCGAGCAATTGCATTGTTATTATTGTTTTGCCATTTTTTGCCAATGGCCAGTTGAGAGGCGACCGTGATTTTTTATGATCAAGTAACTCTGCTTGCCAAAGGAGAAGATTGTGGCTTTGAGTGTGAAAACGCTATCGGCGGATGACTTCACCGTTGGATTGATTGACCTGCCAAAGACAAAAAGTGATGCTTAATGGCGAGAGCCATTCGATGAATACGCTACATGCCTACACGGCAGGTCTGGGCTTTTCACCTTTGCCTGCAAGATTTTCGCACCCTCGTGCTGGAGATGCCCTATTCCACCAACGCTTATATCAATGCCCATATCAACGGGGATGCAGCAGAGGGCGAAAAGCCTTATGACCTATCTGCGCGTTTTTTGATGCAAAAGAAAAACCAGTGGATTTTTAAATCAATTGCGAGATCGGAACCGGCAATATCCTGACAAGAAGATTTACAGTCGCGTGTTCCGACGTGGAGCAAGAGCATCAGCCTTTCCCTGAAAAATGTTTCTGTGCCCTTTTCAACCAGATTGGGACAGACAGGATTTGGCACCCAAAGTGAGAGCGGCGCGTTCAACAACCCTGGGATCCCCGTCTGTATGGATCTTCGCTGATTCAGTTGGCGCCTGCCGATACCCGGCTGGGTTGATAGGCCGTTTATCGACAAACTGTTTGTGCTACATGTCTTTGAAAAACTTTAAGGCCTTTTACTTTACGGCTTTGGTGAAAATAGAAGAGCAAAGGCGAAGAAAAGGATTTCCTTGTTTATGGAAGCTCGCGTGGTACAAATACTCGGTAATCTTACAGAAGATGCTTTTTCGGCGGCCTGATGAAAAATACCAAAAGCCATTCCGTGGGGCGGAGCTGCGCATACCCGACTTACTTCAACCGGAGGGCACGGATTTTCCGCATTGCGAAGGTTGGAAATTAGCGCACGGTGCTTACCTTTTACGAAAGGGCAAATATTATCGGTCAAATCTTGTTAATTGGCGGGTTTATCGGTGCTGGGCCTCCTGTTGCGCCAACCAGGCCTACCTTCAAACGGCACTCGATCAATTTGAGAAAGTCTGGTAGAGGCATGGAAATCCTGTGTGAGTTCGTATTCCTCCGACCGGTTTTTGTTAATTGACGACCCTACGGAAATGACCAGGGCGGTATTTACTAAATTCAAAAATGTAACGATCGCCCTGTTATTTTTAAAGGTGGCACTCATTATGCAAAAATAGGGAAAAGAACCCGGCGATGAAAATGGATGAGGTATGGCAGGATTATTACGGATTTGATCACATACTGGCATTTCCAGGTGCGACGCTTTTTGAGTATAAAGAAGTTTACCTTTTAATAAAAAACGATACAGCAATGATCTACAAAACATATGGTACTCTCAGCACCTGCTATCATTATTGCAGCCTGCGCCGGCACAAAAAACAGGGCATGACAACGGCTACGATCGTCAACAGCGGTGACGTCGCACGAAAAACGAGCCTATCCTGCTGGGGCGTATAAACCGGGAGGGGTCACCCTAGGCAATTTACGCTGCCTGGTTTAACAAGGAATACAAAATAGCCACCGCGTTGATGAAAGCGCTCGAGCCTGCCGGCAGCAAGCCCAAAGGTGCTGACCGTGCTGGTGTTCAGCGGGCACCTGCAGCGAAGATAGCCAGCGCGAAGTGCCACGGCTATTCAAAATAGCGGATTACCTGGATTTTGCAGATAAAACATACAACTCATAAGCCTCGACAACCACCCTGACCGCTACAAGCAAGGCCCAAATCGCGAAGAGAGCAGGGTTACAGTTATTGAGCGCTGGAAAGGCGACTGTCATTTAAGCGACGGCAAAGAACTGGGGCCGTATCAGGAATATACCCAGAGTATCGTTCGAGGCTGACATGGCGGCTATTTTGGCAAAATATGGTCGGGCCGCCGGTGGCGCGACCATCAGGTGGAAATTGTCTTTAAACAACTTGATAGCGATAGCCAGCAGGATGGATACTGAATATCTTCAAAAGTAGCACTCAAAGCGCCTTCTTCGCCGAGGAGTTTACCCAGCCTGTCAGACGAGCGCAGTAATTATAGGTATACAAAGAGAATACCGAGTACTACCCCTAATTGAATATCTACCACCCGGTATTTGGCTTTAGTGAAATGATCGTCGTTAGGCGCGCCGGCCCCGGCAATAAGCGGGAACGCCACCGGCACAACTGACCCAGAGTTGGCAGCCGCGCTGTCGCGGAAAATGCGGATGCCGAGCATCATCTCCATGCCGATGAGGAATAGCACCCGCGAGCCTCGCCAACGCAAATGACTGCACATCGATGCCACGTGACGGATGAGCGCTTCGCCAGCAGAGGAAAAAACGGTCGCGAGCGCCAACGCCGCCAGCGACGCTTTGCCGGATTCGATCTGTATGCCCCTTTTTGGATGTCGACCTTGTACGGCAGTGAGCCCACGATGTCGATCACCGAAACAAGATCAGCGATACGGAGATGTAGTTCTTTAAAATTGACCATCAGCCTGGTGGGAATACCCTATGCAAATTAAACATTTTGAAGATGGCTACTGTCACCACGGCTATCAATGGCGCGGTACCCAGATGTTGGCTTTTGTGCGGGTGGTAGCGGTGCCGGCGGTAAAACAACCGCCGGCGGTTTGTCCGATGGCCATCAGGGCGCCCAGCTTCCACTCTACTTCTCCGTTCCACGCAAATATCAGGATAGCCAGGAAGGTATACAAGCCCACCACGGCCGATTTAACTGCGTTGCTGTCGGTAAGGCTGTAGCGGGCGCCGAGCACCATAGCAGCCAGGAAAAAGATGCCCATGCCCATCTGGATAAAGCCGCCATAAAATCCCAGCGCCAGAAAGACGGGCGTAGTGATCCAGGGAGAAATGACGTGCGGTGAAAATGGCTTGGTGCAGCTATCATTTTCTTGCCTTACTTGTGCATCACCAGCAAAGCATGGCCACCAAAGCAGTGCTTAAAGCACTCCTCCCTGAATTGCTCGCTGCCTGCAATAGTTAAGTCATCCAGATACCCACCAATGCCCCCAGGTAGTGATGGCAAGATCCCTTTACCCGCTTTGCGATAATTCAGCCGGCCGCCGCGGTAAAACACATACTGCGCTGGCCGCGCCTTCTCGGTAAAGATTCCGATGCGGTTGGCGTCGAAGTGGCTATATTGCTCGCGGGCCCAGCAACTTCGGTGGAACTGTGAGGGTTATCGCCGAGCCGTTGCCAGCGCGGTATCGATATGTCTCGGGCCAGGTGCTACCGGCAATGGCAACGAGGTAGTGGTACCATTCCATACAAACAATTGGCGCCGGTTTTGACGGCGGGGAGCAAAGGTGGTGATTTCATTGAGGGTTAGTAGGTTTAGTAGGGTCACTTTAGTAGGCTTAGTTTTAGGAGAACAAATTTGGGAAAATAGATGGTTTGATTTTCAATTAATTCACTTAGGTCAAAACTGTTGACGTTGTAAGTACTAAACGCCATTGCCAGATAATTCAGGATGTGCTTACTGGGAGTAGATAAATGGCTGTTTGACGCCCGGGTAAGTTGGTTTGTTAAATAAATAGGGCTCCGTCCACGTGCCTCGAGACTATCTTGCCATTCTAACGCTGATCTCAGGTTTCAAAACCCGTAAGACTGGATTTTGAATATTTTTTTAAATTGTTTTATCAAAATGAACTTTGAATAATCCAGACGCCGATAAATAAAGTTGCCGGGAAGGGATATTTTGTTTTTCTATTTATCCATTCGCGATTAATGCACCATTCGGGATTTTTGATATTTCCGGAATAGGCATCATCTATTTTCCATCTCAAGGCATAGACTTCGTGAGAAGAGGTCTGACAGCGCTGAATGCATAGCAGATATTGTTCGTCTTTGAGGACTGCCGCAGAGCCGGCGATGTAGCCGTAGGTTTCCGGTCCTTCGATATATTGTATTTGCCACTTGGAAGGATCGTCGTGTGGATTTGAAATTAATACCATGTACCACCCTGCCGCTTCAAATCCGAGTCCTGTTTTTATCGCTTTTCTTTTATTAAAAATAACTGCTTGTCTTTAATCATCGTTCCACGTCCGGTCCTAAAACCAATATTTACCGGAGATGAAAAAGCGCGCGGTTTCTTTTTGACTTATCCCAATAAAATTTAACGGAAGCATTATTTAAATTGTAGCCCCCTGGATGGCTATACTATTTCTGATAAAACGGACTTTTTCTGGATTGGGAAGAATCCAGGCAAATAAAGGAGTCGCTAAAGCCACAATACCTTGCCATTTTCAAGGTCGATCAGCGCGGCGTTGTCAGCGCCGCGCCAAAGGGAATCTTTGGTAAAAAGGTGGAGTGATCGGCTGTTTCTGGCGGTGATGATGTACTGCGAGGTGTCTATTTCTGGCAGAGGCAGGAGATAGGGAGTAGGGGATATAGGGTATCAATTGCTTATGAGCATCGTTACTATTTAACTCGGCAGCCAGCACTCAGTAAAAATCTTCCCTCCTCTCCCTCTCTCCTTCCCACACTCCCCCTCTGTCACCTCACCGCCCCAACGGCCTTTCTATTTCCTTAGCAAACGTAGCCAACACCTCTGCCAGAATATCGATTTGGGGCTGCACCTGATCCCATTGGCGTTGTTCTATAGCTGCGCACGGCGGGCAGCGTTTTTTACGCCATAGCTGCATTGGCGGGGGCGTAAATGTGGTGCTTGAGTATACCAGGCGCCCGGGCAAACCGGGCGAGCGGGTGAGGGCGCGTTCCATATTTTTGAGGAGTTGGTTGAGCACGGCGGCTTTTTCCTTGGTCATTTGGCTATTGGCCAGGGCTTTTTCATAGGCGGCTGACTGGTCCTTTAGGCGTGCCATGGCGTTTTGTAGCGGGGCGAACTTGAAATAGGGCACCTCGTCTTTGGCGCCGGCACGATAAACGTCAGGGTGGGGTCGGCGGCGTATTTATAGTGGCCTTCGCGGATGAGGCGGTTTTGTTTTTGCGTTTGTTCGCGCATATTGTCGGCCATCTTCACGAGGTCTTCCACATAACCGCCGATGGTTTGTGCGCTGTTTTGAAACTCCAGGGGCAGGTATTCGGCATTGGCCAGGCGCAGGGTGGTTCTGCCGGCGACTTTCACCAGCGCCACGCCGTAGTGGAAGCCGGGGCCTTTGAAACGGGTGAAGTGGTCGGTGGAGTCGTAGATCGTGTGGTATTCGCCGCCGTCGTCTTCGCCGCCAAAACCCTGATTAAAAGCGGCGATGCCCAGGTGTTGGATGAAGGGCGTATAATCGGAGCCCGAACCCATGGCGCCGAGTTTGAAAGTTTTGGGTTCGGTTTTGCCGTCGACGAGGTCGCGGGCTTTGATGCGGTCGAAGATAGAGATGCCCGTTTGGGGGTCGGTAACCGAGCGGGTGATCTGGTCGAAAAATTTCTCCAGGGTATGCGAGCCCGAGGCGAACAAAAAACCGCGACCGTTGCCGTCGGTATTAATATAGGCCACCGCTTTTTGGGTCAATCTGTCGGCGTGGTGTTCAGCCCATTCCGTAGAGCCGAGCAGGCCGGGTTCTTCGGCGTCCCAGCCACAATATACTATGGTGCGTTTAGGGCGCCAGCCGGTTTTCGCCAGTTCGCTCACCGCGCGGGCTTCTTCCATCACAGCCACCATGCCGCTAATGGGGTCGCTGGCGCCGCTTTACCCAGGCGTCGGTGGTGGCTGCCACGGATGACCCAGTTCGTCGGGGTAATCGCCGCCTTTCATCATGGCGATCACATTATAGATGGGGGTCAACTTCCAGTCGAATTCCAGTTGGAGGTGCACCTTGGCAGGCCCGGGGCCGATGTGGTAGGTGATAGGCAGGGCGCCGCGCCACGATTCGGGGGCGACGGGGCCGGACAGGGCTGCCAGCAGGGGTTCGGGCGTCGCCGTAAAGATGGGTAGAACGGGTATCGTCATGAGTGTAGTTGCGTCGGCTCTTTCGAGGCGTTTGGCGTCTTTAGTGGCGCCTATGCCGGGGGTGAGCGGATCGCCGGGATAAATGGGCATATCGAGCACCGAGCCGCGTTGTACGCCCTGGTCGTTTTTGAAGGCGCCTTTGGGGTAGACGTCGCCGTGGAAGTAGCCGTCTCCTTCGGGATCGGAATAAATCAGGCAGCCGATGGCGCCTTTTTCGGCGGCTACTTTGGGTTTGATGCCGCGCCAGGAGCCGCCGTATTTGGCGATCACGATTTTTCCTTTTACATCGATGCCGCGTTTTTCGAGTTCTTCGTAATCGGCCGGCACGCCGTACTCGACGAAGACGAGCTGCTGCCGTCAGCCGCCGCCGTCGGCGGAGAAGCAATTCCAGGTAGGCAGTTGTTCCTTAGTTTGCCCGAGGTGGCACTTCTTTAAAAGGCGGTTCTTGTAATACCGCCGTGTATTTAGTGGGGGAAATCAATTCGAGTTTGCGCACTTTGGGTGTGGGTAATAATACGAAATATTCCTCCAGCCGGGTGTCATAACCCCAACTGCGGAATTTCGCCTCCATGAATTTGGCATTTTCCAGGCCGTAGGCCGAGCCGGGGTGGTGTGGACGGGCGGCCAGGCGTTTCATCCATTGGTCCTGGTTGGTCGTGGTGATATGCCGTCAAATTGCTGCTCCAATCTGATTCAGGGCCGAGGTTGTTTCCGAAAAGCCTCCATCAGGGGAGTGGATTGGGCAAAAAGGGCGGATTGCATGAGGCAACAAAGCAATAGAAGGCCGAGGGTGTTAAGCGTTCTTCATAAAGCATTTTGAAGATGAGGAAGAAAGGTAAAATTAGTAAAATGCTATTGAATTGTATGGCAAGGATCTTTAATAACATAATAAGTCACGGCATGCAAAATGTGTGAATTATATAAATAATTTTTGAAATTATATAATTTCATGTAATTAACAGAAATATATTCATGCGTAATGATATGTGAATAATGTAATTATTATGTGAAATTATATAACATATTACATAAATATAAAACAGAAATTACACTACATAAAAATATCATTCATTGCATAAAATAAACAGAAAATGAAGCAAAATCTACTTTACGCTATTAACAGTAGTTATTCTGCTAGTAAATGCCGAAGCAAATTATAACAATAAACGCCCAACTTGGGCGCAGCGCAGAATTTTTCAGCATTTACCGCAATTGGAGCATTTGAAAACAACGGAACAACATCGATAGTAGGCGATATCGGTACGAATGTAGGGGCATTTTCTGGTTTTCCTCCGGGAGTCGTCATAGGAGACAATGTTGTTGATGATGAGACATCCGCACAGGCGGCAGTTGATGTTGTTATTGCATATAGCCATTTGGCAGGACTTACTTGTAGCGACGTTATCGGCGTTACATTAGGAAACGGGCAGGTTCTTACGCCTGGGATTTACTGTGTGGGAAGCTGCCACACTAAATGGAAATTTAACTTTGGATGCGGAGGGTAATCCTGACGCAATTTTTATTTTCCAGATAAACGGCGCTTTTTGTGCAACAAGCACATTCGCAAGTGTTACGCTGATTAATGCAGCCTCCTTGTGCAATGTACATTGGCAGACTTCGACGGAGAATTCGATTTTGGAGATTTTCTGTTTTTCAGGGTACGCCGCTGGTTAACGGCGCGATCAATTTATTGAAGGCCTCTACGCTTACAGGCAGAGCCCTTTCTCAGGATGGGGCCATTTCCTTACATAGCAATGGATTAATATCGATTGCCGGCAGTAGCAGTAGCAATCACTGGCAAACCGTCCGACGTCGATTTGTATAGGCGGTAGCGTGACCCTTTCAGGAAAGGGATGGAACCTGGAATACAGGAGAAGTAACGCCGTCCATAACCGCATCACTACCAGTGGTGATTATTTTGTAACCAATACAACGGCATGTGGCAGTGCAACATCAAACCACATTATAGTAACCGTAAATCCGTTGCCAATATGCAATATCACCGGTGATCTAACTGTTTGTCAGGGACAAACGACACAGCTATGTGCGACTGCGGGTTTTGCCAGTTATCTATGGAGTACGGGCGCTACCACCGAATGTATTACGGTAGGCACAGCAGGGATATACGCTGTTGTAGTTACCGATGCAAACGGATGCAGCAGCACTTGTGAGGTAACCGTTAGAGTCGATCCGCTGCCGACATGCGTCATCATCGGTGATCTATCTTTCTGTCAGGGCAAACGACTGAGCTATGCGCGCCTTCTGGTTTTGCTAGTTATTTATGGAGTACGGGCGAAATCACCGATTGCATAAACGTAGGCACAGCAGGGATATATACTGTTGTTATTACGGATCAAAACGGATGTAGCACCACCTGCGAGGTGAACGTTAGCGTCAATCCGCTGCCGGGTGTAATATCACTGGAGGTCTTGCGCCCTTGTAACCAGGGACAAAACAACCCAATTATGCGCGCTCCGGGATTTGTAAGCTACTTATGGAGCACGGGTGCTACTACCGAATGTATTACCGTAGGTATGGCAGGGTTATATGCTGTTGTGGTAACGGATTTGAACGGATGCAGCAGCGCTTGCGAGGTGACCGTTACCGCTAACGCGCTACCGGCATGTAATATCACAGGAGACCTGTCCATCTGTCAGGGGCAATCGACGCAACTATGCGCGCCTCCGGGATTTGCAAGTTATTTATGGAGCACGGGCGAAATCACGGCATGCATTACCGTAAGCACACCAGGGTTATACGCTGTTGTCGTTACGGATATAAATGGATGCACCACTACTTGCGAGGTGACCGTTGGCATCAATTTGCCGTTGGTATGTAACATCACCGGAAACCTGTCCTTCTGTCAGGGCAATCGACGCAATCCATGCGCTCCTCCGACGGTTTGCAAACCATTTATGGAGCACGGGCGAAATCACGTTAAGAGCGCATTACCGTAAGCACACCAGGGTTATACGCTGTTGTCATTACGGATTTGAACGGATGCATCAGCATGTGTGAAGTAACTGTTAGCGTCAATCCGCTGCCGGTGTGTAATATCACCGGAGGCCTGGCCCTTTGCAACCAGGGACAAACAACCGAACTATGTGCGCCTCCGGGATTTGCAAGCTACTTATGGAGCACGGGTGCTACCACCGAATGTATTACCGTTAGCATAGCAGGGTTATACGCTGTTGTGGTAACGGATTTGAACGGATGCAGCAGTGCTTGCGAGGTGACCGTTACCGCTAACGCGCTACCGGCATGTAACATCACCGGTGACTTGTTCATTCGTCAGGCAAACGACTGAGCTATGCGCGCCTCGGGATCGGTATGCTACCGAGTGGAACACGGGCGCTTTTACCGAATGTATTACCGTTAGCGCAGCAGGGGTGTATTCTGTTGTCGTTACCGATGCAAACGGATGCACCAGTACTTGCCAGGTGACCGTCACTGTTGACATCGTCCCGCTTTCCATCAACTGTCCGGCAGATGTGACAATCGAATGCGATGAGAGCACACTACCTTTGAATACAGGTATGGCTACCGCACCACGGATGTCTGCGGTTTTTCACCGGTTATAAGCTTCGAGGATGTAATCCCTGCAAGGAGACTGCGCTGAGTATAGCATTTCACGTACCGACGGCCACAGATGGCGCTGGTAACATTATCAGGTGCACGCAGACCATCACCGTAGAAGACAACACGCCACCGGTCATCACATGCCCGTCAGGTGTCACGTTATCGTGTACGGCAAGTACATCTCCGGCAGTAACGGGTATGGCTACTGCTACCGACATTTGCGACGCCTCGCCGGTGGTTACGTTTGTGGATGTAACCAACGCAGGAGATTGCCCTCAGGAATATACGATCACTCGTACTGACAGTGACCGATGCCTGTGGAAACAGCAGTACATGCATTCAAGTTTTTGTCAATAGAAGATAACGCACCACTAACTATAACTTGTCCAACGAACACAACCGTGCAATGCGTTAGCCAGATTTCGCCGGTCAACCTTGCCCCAGTAGAGGCCCTTCAGACAATTGCGGCGGGCACTTTGACGGTGTAACCCATGTAGGCGATGTAATCACCGGCCAAACTTGTGAGAATCGATTTATCTCGGACTAGGACTTAGCCGGGCTACCGACAACCGCGGCAATACGGCTACATGTTCACAGCTCATCACGGTGTTTGATATGCAACTGATTTTTGCGGAGGCGATGTAACCGTTGAATTCAATCAGGTTATAGAGAATGAAGGCAATTGCAAAGAAGATGGTTATATCAACTTATATCGACTGACATGGGTTGTGACCGACGTTTGTGGAAATAGCAGCAGCGTATTTGTATTCGTCGCATTGTCAGATACACCCTCCTGTCATTGTGGGGTGCCGGAAGACATTACGGTAAGTTGCCGACTGATATGCCTGCAACCGCCTATTGAAATATATGCTATCGATGAATGTCTTTGCGCTTGCGTCATCACATTAAGAGGAAAGTGCGCCGGCTCCGGGCTGTCTGGATGGACAGGTAATCGTGAGAACCTGGACGGCGCGGGATAATTGTGGCAATGTAGCGGTAGCCACGCAATACATTACCCTTATTGATGAGGAAGCCCCGGTTATGATAGGCGTTCCGGATACGACCTGCATAGGTGATCCCGTGTTGAGCGAAGTATTCGCCATAGATAATTGCGGGAGTTCATTCATCATACAATATACAGATTCATTTACGCCAAATCCATGCGGAAGCGGAAACGCCATTCGAAGAATTTATAGGGTTTCTGATGCTTGTGGAAATACGTCGAGAGATACGTCTATCCTTTTACCGGATCAACCTAGCCCGCAGGGCATGGTGTTTACGAACCCGACTCTGGCCGCACTTGAGCCCGATGAGGTACTGGTTATGGATTGCGAGACGCTGAGTGGCCAGTTTTCAGCAAGTGATGTAAGGCTGGACGATCCCTGCTTGTCGGGGGGCGGCCCTGTAGTCTTTACCGAAAGGCTCGTAGAAACACTGGACTGCTCTATTGGAGGAGTGGCCGCGGTGATTGAGTTGAGATGGGAGTATACGAATATTTGCGGAAACGTTAGTGCGCGCACGGTGACAGTTCACATGATGGACGAAACCAGTCCCGTTTTTGTCGACTTCCTCCCGGAAGTATCGATCGGGTGTAATGAAGATTTACCAAAGATCAATGCAACAGACAATTGCGGCGAAGTCGCCGTTACAACAATCGATAATATTATACCCGGCGATTGCGAATATCAATATGATATACTACGCCTGGTTACTGCGACGGATCCATGTGGCAATAACGCGACCAGGCAACAAATGATCCATGTGAACAGCATCGCTCCGATCATTTCAGGCGTGGAAGAAGGCATTTGTGACGATCTTTCTATTCCTGTAGTAACTGCGTACGATCCATGTGCGGAAGAAGCCGTCGCTGTTACCATGCAGCAGGATACATTGACTACGCCATGCCCTGGCGGGATGGTCATTGAGCGCACCTGGACCGCTATAGGCAGTTGTGGCACCGTGACGGTGATGCACCAAAGGATTATCATGGAATGACCGTGACAATCGCCTGAACTATCCGGTACCTACTACGGCTTCATAGATCCTTTCCTCGGTAATAATCACAACCTGATATTATTGTCGCAAACAAACTATCTCCTCGACAGGCTTAATGCGCTAAACGAGTATAGCGTTTCTGTGCTGGATGATTGTGACCTGGATATCATACCGGTTTTCTCGGTAGATACTACTTATGCAGAAGATTGTGTGGAGGACGGATATTTTGAACGCAGAACATGCACCTGGATAGCTACGGATGCTTGTGGTAATTCAGATACGCCCGCGATTAGTTTTGACATTATCTGGATGATGTCGCGCCCGAGTTTAGCTTTAGCTTAGGTGAATTACCAGCCGATGTCACGATCGTTTGCGCACCGTTACCGCCGGCTCCAATCGCCACACCAGTTGATGGGGCTCAACCGATAACGATTACCTATACGGAAGTAATTCAGCCCGGTAATGGAACCGGTGTGTTTATCGTAACGAGAACGTGGGTAGCTACCGACGCGTGTGGTAACACCTCGACTTACGTACAACATATTAACTGATACCGACACCTACTAACATGTGAAATTATACTACCGGCATCGGTGGAAAATTCACACGTAGTAATCATTACGATGGTCACAGGTGGTGTCACCAAATACACACAACGGAAAGTGGAGGCAAAAATGCTTTATTCAAACTCGGGCAGGGATGGACTCACCATTTATACAGGGTGGTCAGATGTAACAATAACCCTACTTGACGTGATGCATTTTGGTTTTGTTTCAATCTGTACAACCATTCTCTTGCGTTGAATCAGACCGAACCCTGGAAGATGGGCTGTCTGTATTGACCAACCCTGAAGCGAATACTGAACTCAGCAACCAAAGCACTGTACCGGTTTTGAATAATGAGCAGGCGGCCTATTTGAAACTAGTCAACTTGTGGCCAAACCCTGCCGGCGATCGTGTTAATATCAGCTTTGAATCCTCTGTAGAAGATGAGGTTCAATTCAGATTCATAAGCACAATGGGGCAGGTTGTCTTGATTGATAAAATCAGTGCCCAAAAAGGACTGAATACACATGTAATTGATGTTTCGCAAGTACATCAAGGCAGTTACCAGATGCAGATGAAAACAGCACTGGATATGCAATCGAAAGTCATTCTGATTTTAAGAAACGAATAGGTGAATAATGATTAGTATTAGTAGCGCAACCGCCCTCAGCAATGGGGGCAGTTGTTTTATCACGCAGTTCCTCCACCTTTCTTCCACCGCGTGCAAGAGTGCGCGGGCATCCCTCAGGTTATCCACATTATCTTTTACGAGCATAAGGTTTCTGGGTGATTGTTTCAGGCTGATGCCGAGTTTTTGACCATCGGTAGTGATGAATTGGAGTACGTTTTGGAAGAGGCGGCTTTCGTAAAAAGCCGACTGGGGATTTTCCACAAAATAGCATCGCAGTTTGTTTTCTTTCAGTACCAGTCGTTCGAAGCCCAGCATTTTGGCAATCCAGCGCAAGCGCAGGCCGTCGAATAATTCTATGACTTCCCCGGGCAGGCGGCCAAAGCGGTCGCGCAGCATTTCCTCGAATTTTTCAAGCGCTTCCTCGCTTTCTATCGCATCGAGCTCGGTGTAGAGACTGAGGCGCTCCTGGGTATTGCTCACGTATTCGGTGGGGATGAGCATCTCTACGTCGGTGTCGATATGTACATCTCGCACAAAGCGATTTTCCTTTTCCAGTTCTTCTTTGAAGACTTCTTTGAAATCTTGTTCTTTGAGTTCCTGGATTGCTTCTTCGAGGATCTTCTTGTAGGTTTCGTAGCCTATCTCGGCAATAAACCCGCTTTGTTCGCCGCCGAGCAGGTTGCCGGCGCCGCGCAGGTCGAGGTCGCGCATGGCAATCTCAAAGCCGCTGCCCAGGTCTGAAAATTCTTCGATAATGCGCAGGCGTTTGCGGGCATCGGGAGTGAGCACTGAGGGCGGCGGACTAAACAGGTAGCAGAAGGCGCGTTTGTTGGAGCGCCCCACGCGCCCGCGCAATTGGTGCAGATCACTGAGTCCGAATTGGTGCGCGTTGCTGATCAGGATGGTATTGGCATTGGGAATGTCGAGGCCGGTTTCGATGATATTGGTACACACCAACACTTCGTGGCGCTTGTCGATAAAGTCTATTAGGGTTTTTTCAAGGCTTTCCGCTTCCATCTGGCCGTGGGCGACAGCCACATCTACGTCGGGGCAGAGACGGCGCACCAGGGCTGCCGCGTCTTCCAGGTTCTGGATGCGATTGTGCACAAAAAATACCTGCCCCCCGCGGTTGACTTCGTAATAGACCGCATCTTTTATGATGGCCTCGCTGAATACGCGCACCTCGGTGTGAATGGGCTGGCGATTGGGCGGCGGCGTGCGCATAATCGACAGGTCGCGGGCAGCCATTAACGAAAATTGCAGGGTACGCGGGATGGGAGTGGCCGTCAGCGTGAGGGTATCGACGTTGACTTTGAGATTGCGCAGTTTTTCTTTGGAGGCTACGCCGAATTTTTGTTCTTCATCCACAATCAGCAGGCCCAGGTCTTTGAATTGAACCTCTTTATTGAGCAGGGCATGCGTGCCGATGATGATTTCTATTTTGCCTTCTTTGAGGTTTTTAAAAATGTCGTTGCGCGCTTTTGTCGTGCGAAACCTGTTGAGGTAGTCGATCTTGATGCCAAATTCTCCTAAGCGCTCGGAAAAGGTGCGCTGGTGCTGTAGGGCCAGGATAGTCGTAGGCACCAAAACGGCTACCTGTTTGCCGTCGCATACCGCCTTGAACGCTGCCCTGATAGCCACCTCGGTTTTGCCGAAGCCCACGTCGCCGCAAATGAGGCGATCCATGGGATAGCTCTTCATCATATCGGCTTTGACGTCGTTGGTAGCTTTGAGTTGATCGGGGGTGTCTTCGTAAATGAAGGAGGCTTCGAGTTCGTTTTGCAGGTAGCCGTCGGGGGAGAAGGCATAACCCTCTGCTGCTTTGCGTTTGGCGTAGAGCTTGATAAGTTCGCCGGCAATGTCTTTGAGTTTCTTTTTGGTGGCGCGTTTGAGGTTTTTCCAGGCTTCTGAGCCCAATTTGCTGAGTTGGGGTTCTGTGCCGTCTTTGCCGACGAATTTTGAAATCTTGTGCAGCGAGTTGATGCTCACGTACAGCAGGTCGTTGTTTTTGTATACCAGTCGCACGCATTCTTGCACGTGGCCGTTGATATCCATTTTCTGCAAGCCCGAAAAGCGACCTATGCCGTGGTCGATGTGAGTCACGTAGTCGCCGGGCTGCAGGTCGCGCAGCATTTTGAGGTTGACGGCCTGGTCGCGGGTAAATCCCTGGCGTAGTTTGTAGCGGTGAAAGCGCTCAAAGACCTGGTGGTCGGTATAGCAGGCCACCTTCAGGTCGAGGTCGACAAAACCTTCGTGGATGGCAGTGATGACGGGGTGAAAGTGCACGCCGGCATGGAGGTCGGAGAAGATGGCGTAAAAACGCTCTACCTGTTTAGGGTTATCGGTAAAAATATAATTGACCATCTGCTGCGCTTCGTTATCGCGCAGGTTGTTGATGAGTAGTTCGAAATTCTTATTAAAACTGGGCTGCGGCCGGGCGGCGTAAACGACTTTTTCTTTTAGTTGAATCGGCTGCGGACTATCGCTGAAGCATACTACGGCGTGGCGTTGTACGTCTTCCATTACTTCGCCAGGGCGAATAAAGGCGCGATCGCGAAAGATTTCGGCCAATTCTGATTTATCGAGAATGGTGATGGTTTTGGCAAATTCGGCGGCTTTCTCTACGCACGTTTGCAGGCGGTCGAGCAGGGTTTGAAAATCGCTGGCCCACACTACGGTATCGGGCGCCAGCACCTGGAAAAGCGACACCTTGTCATCAACAGAAAATTGGGTATTGATATTGGGCACCACAGATACCCTGGCGATATTGCGAAGCGAAAGCTGGGTGAGCGGATTGAATACGCGGATGCTTTCTACGTCTTCGTCAAATAACTCGACGCGGTAAGGGTATTCATTGCCGTAGGAGAATATGTCGACGATGCCGCCGCGCACGGAAAACTGGCCGGGTTCGTACACAAACTCTTCCCGCCGAAATCCGTATTCCACCAGCACTTCTATGAGATATTCCACGTCGAGTTTTTCTTTGATGTGGATATCTATGCGCGTTTTTTCGAGGGCCTGCGGCGCTACCACTTTTTCGAACAAGGCTTCGGGGTAAGTCACGATGATTTCGCCGACAGCTCCCGAAGTGGTGATTTTATTGATCGTTTCGGTGCGCTGCAATACGTTGGCGGTATCCAGGGATTCGAAATACTGCGGGCGTTTGAAGGAATCGGGAAAAAAGAATACCGGTTTTTTGTCGAGCAGCCCTGCCAATGAATTTTGCATGTAGGCGGCTTCTTCCTTGTCGGAGGCGATGACGAGAAAATATCGCGGTTGTGCCAGGTAAGCTCCGGCCAGGACAAAGCAATCCAACGCGCCAACCGTTCCCTGCAATTGCAGACGGGCGGGCGAAGCGGCATTAAGTGCAGCAAGAATTTGCTGCGTGCGTTTGTCCTCGCGGTACAACACGAGGAGTTGTTCCAAATTAATTACCATTCGACCAAAACAACCTCTTCAATTAACAAGTTGGCAAAGATACGCCTATTTTTAGAGCTTGTTTGGATTTTCGTGATTGCGCGAAAGCGAGCAAATTTTGTTTTGGAAGAGGCGCGTTTTGCAGACGTAGCCGGCAGCTACGGCGAAAAAATGCAACGAAATATCAAATAAAATTTGCCGTTTGCAGCCAATTGACGAAAGTCCAAACAAGCTCTTAAGGTTGTTCTTTTACAAAATCATAGGTAGTGTATTCTACAAAGTCGTTTACACTCAGCGTAAAGGAAACGACTTTTCCGTTCATCGATATAAAAAGGAAATACTTTGATACCCATCGTCGGATCGCTGTAAGTGCACAAAAACCGGTTGCCGCCCAGCGGTTCGAGCGTAGCGCTGAGGTTGGGGTGGAATTCGAAACTTGCCTTCAAGACATTGTTCTGCCTCGCAATATTTACATAGCCATAAGCTTCATGTTGATAGCGTCCCATATAGGCCTTGAGAGCCAGAGCGGGTTGAAGGTTCATATTGACGGTATCGCGCCAAAGCTTGTGCTGCTCAGCTTTTGCTTTTTCATCTTCCTGCGCGTATGGCATATAAAACTGGCTGGAATTGCGGTAAGGCAGGTTGAGCTGTTGATCGATGAGTTGCCATTTCAGGGCCTCGTAAAAAATATTGGCGTCGGTATTGGTCAGCACGATTACGCCCAAATTTTCTTCCGGGACAATGGTTACGCTGGTCACAAAACCGTTGATGCCGCCGGTATGGGAAATGATCTCCCTGCCTTCGTAGTCCTCCAACTGCCAACCCAAACCATACGTGCGGAAATGCATGCGCCGACCCGGATAATTGGCGCGGCCTACTAAAGAATGCGGCCTGCGCGTTTGGCGTATGACATCCTGCGGTATCACGTTTTTGCCCTGGTAATTGCCGTTGTCCAACTGGGCCAATACCCAGTGACTCAGGTCATTGACTGAAGAAGCAATACTGCCCGCCGGCGACAGGTTGTCGATATTCGGTAAAGGTAGTATTTCCAATTTTCCGTTGACTTTTGTATGCGGGTAGGCTTTATTGGTCGCTTTGGGAAATTCGGCATTGAGCGCCAGCGAACGGGTCATTTCGAGCGGACCGAACATCCTTTCGCGAAGCAATTCTGCCCAGCTTTTGCCGCTGATCTCTTTTAAACATTCGCCCGCAATAGCATAGCCCAGGTTGGTATACCCCCAGCGGCTCCTAAAGCTATATTGAGGCTTGAGCAGACCAAATTTTTCAATGCATTGGCGGGTAGTCATCGAGGAGGTCCAGTACATGAAATCGCCCTGAAAGGTTTGCATGCCTATGCGATGGGTGAGGATATCAGTGAGGTTAAGTTCGCCGGCCACCCAGGGGTCTTTCATGGTGAACCAGGGCAACCATTTCTTCACCTTGTCGTCGAGTGCGCATTTCTCTTCGTGGGCCAGCATGGCCAGCAAGGTGCCGGTAAACGCCTTGGTATTGGAGGCAATAAGAAAAAGCGTGTTTTCGTCTACCTTTTCCGGCTTGCCGAGTTGGTTTACGCCATAACCTTTGGCTATCAGTACTTTGCCGTTTTTAACCACACATACGGCTGTGCCGGGTATATCCCAGGCGGCCATTTCGCGGGCCATATAGGTGTCAAGGCTATCGCGGATGAAAGTTTCCAGGTTTTGCGCTGTAAGGCCAAAAGCTGGCAACAAAAAAAGGATCAGGATTGCAGTGTTTTTTTTCATAATTGGAAATATTTGGAAAGACTAATGGACTATTAGCGCAAAGGATCCCAAAGTCTCACAGTCCCACAGTCCCAAAGTCCCAAAGTCTCTACTCCTTATTCGCCAATTGCCCGCAGGCGGCATCGATATCGCGGCCCCTGCTGCGGCGCACAGTGACCATCACGCCATGACTGCGCAAATAACGCGCAAATTCATCTATGCGGTTTTCGGAAGCCTTGTGGAAAGGCGCCCCGTCAATGGGATTGTATTCGATGATATTGATTTTCACAGGGAAGTGCTTGCACAGGCGCAGCAGATTGGCGGCGTCGGCAAGGCTATCGTTAAAATCCTGAAAAGCAATGTATTCATAGCTGATCGGATTTTTTGTTTTATTATAAAAATAGCGGAGCGCTTCTACTAATGCCGCCAGGTTATTCTGCTCGTTGATGGGCATTATCTCGTTGCGCTTTGCATCGTCGGCGGCGTGCAGCGAAAGCGCCAGCTTGATTTGCGCATTGTCGTCGGCCAGCTTTATGATCATTTTGGCAATGCCGGCCGTACTCACGGTGATGCGTTTGGCCGACATGCCGAGGCCCTCCGGCGAGGTGATGCGCTCGATGCCTTGCATGACGTTGCTATACGCCAGCAGCGGTTCGCCCATACCCATGAATACGATGTTGGTGAGGGGATGTCCGTAGGTATCCAGCGACTGGCGGTTGACGAGCAGTACCTGGTCGTAGATCTCTGCCGGGTCCAGGTTGCGCACGCGTTTCATGCGGCCGGTAGCACAGAAGGTGCAGGTGAGACTACACCCCACCTGGCAGGATACGCATACGGTATAGCGGTTGTCATCGGGCACGGGAATGAGCACCGATTCGATGAGGTGTCCGTCGTGGAGCCTGAACCGGGTTTTGATGGTGCCGTCTGTGCTGTGCTGCACTTTGTCTATTGCGATGGGGTTGATAGCGAAATGCGATTCGAGTGTTTGTCGCAGGTTTTTGGGCAGGTTGGTCATCTCTTCAAATGAAAAAGCGCCTTTTTTCCAGAGCCACTCGTATACCTGTTTCGCCCGGAAGCGGGGTTCTCCCTGTGCGGTAAAAAAAGCCTCGATCTCCTGAAGTGATTGTTGGCGTATGTCTATTTTGAGCGATGATGCCACCATTTGGGCCAGCGAATTTTTTATGAAAACGATGTATAGGCTTTGGGAGTTCAAAGATACAAAAATGCGACTGAACTACGACTGTATGACTGTACGACTGTAACTGTACGCTCGACTGTACGACGTAAATTGGACAAATAAAGGTACGTGAAGTTCCCTGATCGTATAGTCGTAAAGTCGTACAGTCACCTACAGCGGCTGCGTCTGCTCGGCCAGCCAGTGTTGTTCTTCTGCCGTCAGCAGGGGCGACAGTGCTTTCCACACTTCAGCATGGTATTCGTTGAGCCAGATCATTTCTTCCTTATTCAGGATGTTTTCTGCTATCAGGCGCCGGTCGATAGGGAACAAAGAAATCGTGCGGAAGCGCAGGAAGGCGCCAAATTCGGTCTTGTCGGCGCGTTCGCATACCACGAGGTTTTCCGTTCGTATGCCGTATTGGCCGGTGCGGTACAAGCCGGGTTCATTCGAGGTGAGCATGCCGGGTTCTATGACCGTACTCCCGCGGCCTACGCTGGGGGCAAAACCTTGTGGCGGTTCGTGTACGTTGAGGAAAAAACCCACGCCGTGACCCGTGCCATGGCCGTAGTTGAGGCCGTAACGCCACAAGGGCTGTCGGGCATACGTGTCGATCTGGATACCGTTGGCGCCTTCCGGGAACTGGGCCATAGCCAGGTTGATATGTCCTTTGAGCACCAGCGTAAAATCGAGTTGTTGCTGGGGTGTGGGGTCGCTCAGCGCAATGGTGCGGGTAATATCGGTGGTGCCTTGAAGGTATTGTCCGCCCGAATCGAGGAGCAGGATACCCTCGGGATATATTACCGCGCTGTGATCCGGATCGGGATGGTAGTGTACGATAGCGCCGTTGGCATTGTACCCTACGATAGCCGGAAAACTTTCGCCGACGTAGTCGCTTTGCTCACTTCTAAAAACAATGAGTTGCAGTGCTAAACCTGCTTCAGTCACCCCAACCTCGGCTTTCAGCTGGGCTTCCAGCCAGCGGAACAAGCGCAGCAGCGCCACGCCGTCTTTGCGCATGGCCTCGTGCAGGTGGTTAATTTCTACTTCGTTTTGATTGCTTTGAGGCGGCGCGGCGGCATATCCATCATCACCAGTGCCGACTCGGGCACGGCATTAAACAGCCGTATGCTGGTGACAGAGGGGTCTATGCCTATTTTTTTGCCTTCCGGCAATTGCTGCAAAAACGCCTCGATCGATTCATACGGCTTTAGCAATACGCCGTCGACGCCCAGCCGGGTACGAAGTTGGTCGGTGATTTTTCTTTTTGAATAAAAAATGGGACGCTTCGCGACCCACTACCAGATAGCTGATGCAAACGGGATTAAAAGCTACATCATTGCCGCGCAGATTGAGCGTCCAGGCTATGTCGTCGAGGGTGGGTACCAGCAGATAATCTACGCCTTTGAGTGCAAGCTGATCAGTGATGAGATCCAGTTTTTCGCGGCGGCTTTTCCCGGCGTAGGCCTCGTCAAATTCGTAGGCTTCATCGGCCGGCAGGGCGGGGCGATTTTTCCATATTTCGCTCACCAGGTCGTGCTGGTGATTGATTTCCAGCTGACTTTCGTAAAATGTTTTGGCCATTTGCCGCACCTGGTTGGCAGTGAACAAGGCGCCGTCGAAACCTACCGTGCTGCCGGCAGGCAAGTTCGCGCATAGCCATTCGAGGTGTTCGGGGGCATGGGCTATCACTTGTTTGTGCAATTCTACACCCGTATTCGCCAATTCTTGTTCGGCTTGCAGGAAATAGCGCGAGTCGGTCCACAAACCCGCATGATCGGCGGTGACCACCAGTATACCCGCCGAACCCGTAAAGCCGGAGAGCCAGGCGCGGGCGAGCCAGTAGTCGGCCATGTATTCGCTTTGGTGGGGGTCGCTGCTTGGCGCCATATAGGCGTCGAGGCCCAGGCGCTTCATGGCAGCGCGCAAGGCACTGAGGCGACCGGGAATGTCGTTTTGCATAGGTGTAATATTTGCTGTATATATGCTTGCAAGTTGCAGTTTTTTTGAGGAAAAGGCGAATTTTGATTTCGTAAAAATATATTATAAAAAAACGGCATACATTTTGCTATAAATTACTTGACCGGCCCCGATATTAACCTTAACTTGCGAAGAAAAAAGGGCAAACCGGGCTTTGTGAACCGTGAACGGACAACCTTTTTTTTACCACAGAGTTAAACGGAGTAAAACGGAGTGACGCAGAGTTTTGTTAATAAAGACACACCCCAAAAACCTACAACTTAGAACTTACAACGGACAACCGACAACGGACAACCGATAACGGATAACAGAGAACAGCGCGATGTTGAAGCAGACCATAAGCCAGAAAATGCTCCAAAAGTTGTCGCCGCAACAGATTCAGCTTATGAAACTGTTGCAGGTGCCGACGGCTTTTTTAGAGCAGCGCATTAAAGAGGAGATGGAGATCAACCCGGCATTGGAAGAAGCCGAAGGCGAAATAGATGAGGATTTCCCCGACTACGAACCGGAGGGAGAAAGCAACTTTACCGAAGACGGCGAAGATACCCCCGAAAGCCGCGAAGAAGAAGATATCTATCGCGAAGATCCCTTCGACCTGGGCGATTACCTCAATGAATACATCGAAGACGAAGAACCGGGTTACAAAGTAAAAGGCGAAAGTTACTCGGGCGAAGAAGACAAACAATTGCCTATCGCCGTAGAAAATACCTTCCACGATTTCCTTGAGCAGCAACTCGGTCTGCTGGCCCTTAAAGACGAAAAAGAACGCATCATCGCGCTACAACTCATAGGCAGTATTGACGACGACGGCTATCTGCGCCGGGAAGCGAATGCCGTCATCGACGACCTGATGTTTTTGCAAAACACCTTCGTCAGCAAGGAAGAAGTGATGGCGGTCCTCAAAAAAATCCAGCGTTTTGATCCGCCGGGTATTGGCGCCCGCGACCTCCAGGAATGCCTTTGCATACAGTTGGACAACAAGCTGGAGCAAGCCGACCTGCTCGACGACGAACACGTGGCCGCACTCCGCCTGGCGCGCACCATCATGCAGGATCACTTTGAGGAGTTTACCAAGAAGCATTACGATAAACTGATCAGGCAACTCAACATCCGGGAAGAAGACCTCCAAAGCGGCCATAGACGAGATCATCAGGCTAAACCCCAAGCCGGCCAGCGGTTATTCGGGAGGCCACAACGACCTGGCCACGCAATACGTCGTACCCGACTTCATCATTGCCAATACCGACGGCGAGCTCGAACTTGCCCTCAACTCCCGCAACGCCCCCGATTTGCGCGTCAGCGATCAATACCGCGATATGCTGCGCTCGTACAAAGCCAACCTGCGGGGCCGTGCGGCCACGCGCACCGAAAAAGAGGCCGTATTGTTTATCAAGCAAAAGATCGACTCGGCCAAGTGGTTTATCGACGCCATCAAGCAAAGGCAGGATACCCTTTTTCGCACCATGTACGCCATCATGCAGTACCAATACGACTATTTCCTCAGCGGAGATTCCAAAAAACTCCGCCCCATGATATTGCAGGATATCGCCGACATCACCGGGCTCGATATCTCCACGATTTCCCGGGTGACTAGCAGTAAGTTTGTACAAACTGAGTTCGGCACCCGCCGCCTCAAAGATTTTTTCTCCGAATCGCTTCAAACCGAAGAAGGCGACGAAGTCTCCACACTGGAAGTCAAAAAAATCCTTCGCGACCTGATAGATGCCGAAAACAAGCGAAAACCCCTCTCCGACGAACAACTCACCGAAGCCCTGCAAACCAAGGGCTATCACATTGCCCGCCGCACGGTGGCCAAATACCGCGAGCAGATGAATATGCCGGTGGCGAGGCTGCGGAAGGGGTTGTAGGTGTCGGTTGTCAGTTATCAGTTGTCGGTTTAAAGGAAAACTGACAACCGACAACCGACAACCGACTTTTTTTTTCCAAATTTGTGTTAAAATGTGTTATCAAACGCCATTTTGTGCGTCTCAAAGCTAAAGTGGGGCGTATTTGTGTCGTCGGGTAAGACAATCAAATACACCAGCCCGCTTGGAAAAGACTTGTAACCAGCAAATGAAAGACTTCGAGGTGGTTCATTCCTACCTCGAAACGCAGGCTTCGCGATGCTTTAGCTTGTTGTATGCGCGTTATGCGTCCAAAATTTTCAGCAAGTGTATGACTATGCTGAAAGACGAGGCGCTTGCACAAGACGCCACGCAGGAAATATTTATGAAAATTTTCCTCAACCTGGCCAAATTTGGCGAAAAAGCCAAATTTTCGACCTGGGTGTATTCGATTACGTACAACTATTGTATCGACGACATACGCAGGAAAAAAAAGCAGCAGGACGTGTTCAGCGGCGATGTGGACAAGGCGCCCGATCGCGAAGATGAAATACCCGACGAAGCGATCTATGCCATGGAAGTAAACCAACTCAGGCACGTACTCAAAGAATTGCCGGCAGGAGACCGCGCTATATTACTGATGAAATACCAGGACGACATGTCGATAAAAGACATTGCCGATTCTATCGACAAAACCGAAAGCGCAGTAAAGATGCAGATTAAACGCGCCAAAGAAAAAGCGCACAAGCTCAAAGAAGATTTATTCCCTGAATATGAATGATCAAAACAATTTCAAACGCCTGCAGGAAGAGGAGGAACTCCTGTTTGGCGCCCGGCACGACGAGCAAATAAGGGCGTCGCTGTGGGGTTCACTGTCCTTTTTTCGATTCGTGGGGCACCTCATCGAAATGTTTATCCCAAGAGTGTTTGAATTTTTTATTGCCGCGGCCCAACACGAAGGTCAGCAAGCAAGACCGGCGCAACGCCCCACGCCGGCGCAAGGCAAAATCACAGACCCCGGAAATATAGCGCCCGGCAGTCCCGACGGCGGAGAATCGCCCCGCGGCGAACAACCGCGCTAAACCGAATATCACCTAAACTACTTATTCGCCTACTGTGCGGGTAAAAACCGGAACTCATGGAAAAGAAGTTACTTAATATGCTCAATGAGCAACTCGACGCCTTTATCAACTTTCTACCCAATTTGGCAGGAGCGCTGGCAGTGCTTATCGGCGGCTGGATCGTGGCCAAACTGATCGCCAAGGGTATCAAACGCGCCCTGCGCACTATCGGCGCCGATAAACTGGGCGAAAAACTTAACGAGATAGAGCTGTTTTATAAATCAAATATCAAGATAGTCCCCAGTGTGATGCTATCTAAACTGGTGTACTACCTGCTCATGTTCCTGATCTTCATCGCCGCTACTGATGTGTTAGGCATGCAATCGGTATCGGATATGATGGGCAACTTGCTCAACTACCTGCCGCAATTGTTGTCGGCATTCCTCGTATTTATCGTGGGCGTACTGGCTGCCGATTTTCTCAAAAACCTGGTCAAAACGGCCTGCGACTCGCTGGGCATACCAGCAGCAGGGGTGATTTCCAATGTGGTTTTTTATTTTGTATTTATCAATGTGGTGATGATCACGCTGTCGCAAGCCGGCATCAATACCGAATTTATTGAAAGCAATCTGTCTATCATAATCGGAGGCGTTGTGCTGGCATTTGCCATCGGCTACGGCCTGGCCTCCCGGAATATCGTAGCCAATTTTCTCGCTTCTTTTTACAATAAAAATAAAATCAAGGTAGGCGATAAAATCACAATCAACGGCTTGACCGGCGAAGTGATCGAACTCGACCATACCGCGATGGTGCTGCAATCGGAAGGCAAGCGCATCATTATTCCGCTCAATAAATTAACCTCGGACCCGGTAGAGATTCACGAAAAGTAAATACCTCCAATTTATACACTCACTAAATCACAAAGCAATGCGCAAGAACGTGTATTTCTTAAGCCTGGCTATGCTGGCCGCTGTCTGCTATCTGACGCCTGTTAACGCCCAGGAACCCGCCGCCGCTGACGCCAAACCTGCTGAAGAGGAAAAGGCCTGGAAAACAACAGCCGGCCTGGGGCTCGACTTCGCCCAATTGTTCATTCACAACCCCCGCCAGGGCGCCGGCCAGAATAGGGTCGGCTTCGGCAGTGCCGTCAATATTGCGGCGCTGTATAAAAAAGACCGCATCGCCTGGGACAACCTGGTGCTGTGGCAGTTCGGTATACAACGCTTCGGCTCCGGCGTTATCTCACAAGGCACCAACGACAACAAAATCCCCTTTCAAAAGGCGATCGATGAATTGCGTTTGAATTCAAAAATCGGGTACAAAATAAGCGAGACGTCCAAGTTCTTTTACGCCGCCGACGTGTCGTTCCTGAGCCAGCTTACGCCCACATACCGGGGTTCTGACGACTACCCGGGCAACTTCCTCACCGACATCACCGATACCGACGCTACGCCGTTGTCGAAACTCTTTTCACCGGCTACTATCACGGTATCGTTGGGTATCGACTACAAACCGCTGCCCAACCTGTCGTTTTTCTATTCGCCTGTGGCCGCCAAGTTTATTATCGTAAGCGACGACGACATCGCCCGCCTCGGCATCCACGGCAACCCCGTAGACGGCACGCCGGTAAACGGCATTTATCCCCAGTTTGACAATACGTTCTCCCAACTGGGTTCTTTGCTACGCATGAATTACACCGGCAAATATTTCAAGGAAAAACTGAGCTATACCTCAGCGCTTACCTTGTTTAGCAATTATATCGAAAAACCGCAAAATGTGGATTTGGACTGGACCAACGAGTTTGGCTTCACTATCCTGAAAGGCCTGCAAGCCGCCGTCCTTGTCAATGTATTTTACGACGACGACGTCCGCGTGCAGATTTCGGATAATAATGCTACCAACGGGGTATCCGGCCTCGGCAGGGCGACGAGCATTACGCAGCAATTTTTGCTGAAGTATAATGTGACGTTCTGATCGCAACGAAAATTACGCTTGAGTGTAACTCCCGCCACGAATGGTGGGAGTACACTCAAGCTAAGTTCCCTCCTCGCGCCTTTCCTGGCGAAAAAATAGCTATCACATCATTAAGCACATTTGATTTTTCTTCAAATAGGAATGTGAGAATCATGCAACTGTTTCCAATGATTATGTAACGCTTTACTTGACTATTAGCAATACTTTTATGCTGTTACATTTTTTGGGCATCTCATACTTGCTCATGTGGTGTTTGGATTAACAATTCCCTCTATAAAATAGGCCGTATCAGTTCCGGAACACTTCAAGTTTACATTCAAATTAAGGAAAGGGATTACGCATTCCAAAGGAAGAGGGCAAAACAGTATATGTATATTTTAACAATACTATGGGTGATGCCTTACAATAGTGAAGCATAGCGAAATAAACGAGCATGAAACAGGAATTTAAAAATTTAGGGTTACTATTTAAAACCGCATTTAAAAAATGGTGGGCCAAAGACCCTTTTAAAGAAAGTGCAGCTATAGCTTATTACGCAATTTTTTCAATGCCGGGTCTACTTGTGGTTATCATAACAATAGCCGGATACTTTTTTAGTGCAGATACTGTAAATAATCGTTTGGCATCCCAAATATCTTCAATATTGGGTGCAGATACAGCAATACAGCTTCAGGATATGGTTAAAATTGCAAGCGAATCAAAAAATCTATCTGGGCAACAATTATAGGTGTGATAACAATTTTAGTTGGTGCAACAGGGGTGTTTGCGCAGTTTCAAAAATCGCTGAACATTATCTGGGGAGTAAAAGCAGATGAAACCAAATCAGGACTCTGGAGTTTAATCAGAGCGCGCTTATTTTCTTTTGGTTTAATAGTGGCAATTGCATTTCTTTTGATGGTTTCCTTTATTATATCTACTTTGTTAATTGCACTGGGAGATTGGCTGTCAAGTTGTTTCTCCGATTCTTTACTTGGTGTAATTCAAATTATAAATTTCATTATATCAATTTTTATTATTGCATTACTGTTCGCATTAATGTTTAAATTTTTCCCGGATGCAAAAATAAGATGGAAGCATGTTTGGCTGGGCTCAATCGTTACCGCTTTATTATTTTTATTGGGCATGAATGGCCTGTCATTGTATTTTGGCAAGGCTGCCCCGGGCAATGGTTATGGTACTGCAGGTTCTATAATATTAATTCTTCTTTGGGTTTCATATTCTTCCATGATTGTTTTTTTTGGAGCGGAATTTACTCATGCTTATGCTGAATTACATGATGGCCGCATACCTCCTGATGAAAATGCTGTGAAACGACCTGGAAGTGAAACATAACAAGCTTAAAAGTCTAATCAATCAAGAACTAAAACAATAAGGAATATGGCTTAAGTTATTTACGACACGTTCCCAATAATAATTTCTTAACCAATTTAAAGTAAAAAAATGGAAAAATAAAATTCAACGACTACTTTCCAAAACGGAAATAAGTCAAATGGAAAATCAACAAATGCTCCCATGCAATCATCATCAACTGATGAAATTATTTGAAGACGAATTGAAGGACATTTACTGGGCTGAAAAATCATAAAATCAATTCGTCATGAACAATATTTTTAAAGGTTTAATCGCAGGTTACGGAGCAAAAAAACTAGGCGGTGGCTGTTTGGGAACTATCGTAGTTTTTGTAATTATCTGGCTTTTATTAGGATATTGTTGAAACAATTTTAAAAATTGAAGGCTAAGAGTTTGTTCAAGAAGCCACCTCATACAACGAGGTGGCTTCTTTATATTTAGAATTTTGCAACGTAGGTTAACCGGTCAGCGAATTTTATTGTATCTTAAACTGGATCGGCAGGATAAATTGAATGCTCACGGCTTGGCCGTTTAGTATTCCCGGCGCCCAGTTGTCGGGAATTTCTTTTACTACCCTCAGCGCCTCTTCATCGCAGCCGTAGCCGATTCCTTTTACCACCTTGTGGCCGTAAGTTAATCCATCCTTGCCCACAATAAAAGAGAGGATCACCTTTCCTGAAACGCCGGCATTTCTTGCTTCAACGGGATAGCGAATATTTCTGAATACATTTTCCATCATAATGACCTCTCCGCCGAGGTACAGCGGCGGCCTGTCCAGTTTTTTATCCACAACACTATCGCCATCTACTACCTTGAATACCTTGTCTTTGTCGACATTTTTTAAAAAAATAAATTCATTTTTGGAATAGTCGTATTGCTGGATGAGATTGCCGTAATAGTCGTAGTAATCCCAGATGCCTTCTTTTTGTCCGGTGCTGTATCGGCCTTTAGCTAATAATTTGCCGCTATAACTGAATTTCTGGTAATCGCCGTGCCTGATCGATTGATCAGACTTCAGCACGTTGTATACTTCCCGCGTTTGTTCGTCTGTTATCTCTTTGGTTTTTTTACCAAAAACAAAAAGCGGGGAAAATAAAAGAAGAAATACCATACACCTTTTCATGATAAATTGCTTTTAAGAGGTTGATTTCAATGCTGGAAAGATATTACAATTGCTATAAAAAACACACTAGCCCTCGCCGGTTTCATCGGGACAGGCCGTGTTTTCAGAATCGGCAGATAGCCGCTCCCCTTTTGGTAACGAGGGGCCGGCTGCGGAACGGCCTCGATAGTGACACGTCACCCTGTCACCCCTATAGGCGGTTCATCGCCATATTGACTTTGTGAGGAAAAATCCAGACCTTCGCTGATAAGCGATATACCCGCCATGTAGTAGCAGGAATACTGCCGTTCATTAACAATGAAATAAAAAATAATGAAAAAACTATTACTGATTTTTGCAGTACTTTTTTGTAGTAATTGGCTTGGCAGCCAATCCTTGGATAGTTTTTCGGTTGAAATAAATAAAAAGAGAGAAGGTTATGATTTTATTGAAACTATGCTGCAAGGAAAAAAAATAGTATTACTTGGCGAGTTAGACCATGGAGACGGCTCTTCCTTTAGTATTAAAACAGAATTGATAAAATATCTTCACGAAGAACTAGGATACAATACGCTGGTCTTTGAAGCATCTTTTATTAATTGCGACTTTCTTTGGAATACTATTGGCGATAGTACTAGATTTAAGAATCAAATAAAAATAGTATTTATAATATTTGGAGCGAAGTTGAAGAAACGAAAGAATTATTTAATTATATTGAAGAACAATACCGAAAAGGCGCCCCATTAAAGATTGTGGGAATTGACCCGCAGTTTTCAGGCATAGAAAATACGCATGAGTTTAATCTGTTGTTGAAAACAACTTTACCTCCGCACATAGTAGCTAGTAAGTCGTTTTCTGAATTTATGTATGAAATAGAAATAATGAGTACTTGGATGGTATTTCCAAAGGAAAAACAGCATAAATTGTCAGAAGAAGAGTTTGTAAATTACTGCGATACAATATTTGAAGCCATTAGTAATATGGAGGGTTCCAAAATAAATCTATCATTGTGGAAAATGTATTTGGATAACGTGAAAATAATGGGTAAAATAAAAAGAAAGAAGGACAAACTTTCTTTTGAGATGCGAGATGAACAAATGTACAAGAATGTCAACTATTGGATAAAGGAGAACCCCAATGAAAAAATTATTATTTGGGCGGCTAATGCCCATATAGTAAGAAATGATAATGTTCTTAAAAAACAAGGTCATAATTTTTATCTATTAGGGTTAAAAAAATTAGGCGATTATTTGTATGGAAACTATCCTGATTTGCTCTACGCTGTTGCATTTACTTCAGCCCAAGGCGCGACATTAGACATATCAAATCCTGACAAAACCAATATCATAAACACACCAAAACGCAATTCATTGGAAGGTTTGATGTCGGGCAGAAAAATTTGTTTCGTCGATTTAAATTTATTTGAAAACAACTTTGGGTTAGGGCAATACGATTCGCAATTGTTCTATACAAATACAATATGTGCCGCTAAATGGAGTCAACATTTTGATGGTTTTATTTATATACCAGAAATGCGCCCTTCTACTCCATTGTGGCAAAACAATAAAAAGTGATAATAACCGCACCCAGGCGCCTTAAATGCGAAACCTACCATTGGCAATCAATAAATTAGCTCATTTTGTGTTATATTATAAAAAATTTCTACTTTAGAGCCGCGAAAAAGATATCATTCAAACCGGCCATAAGCATAACTCTCCATGCGGCCGGGAGCTTTTTCAGGCCATCTTCACAGAAATCCGATCAACTATAGTTTGTTGGTGCGGCAAGGCATTTCTGCCTGTATTGCCATAAAAAAAACGACGCTATGCTCCAGACAACTACATTTCCGCAGAGGAAAAAAATGCAGTTTTTTACATTGATGGCCCTGGTTATTCCGGTTTGGGTTTTGCAAGCGCATACCATGCTTCCGCCTCCTACGCTCGGCGCCTATCCCAATACTACGGTAATTGCCGGACAAAATATCAGTGTCAGCCCCAATGAAGCGCCCACTGGTACGAGCAGTGCAACGGCCTATACCCACACCAATTTTAGCGGCGTATTTACCGTAAATCCCACTACTGGCGTAGTAGCAATCACCGATGCCAAACAAGCCGGCACGTATACGGTGACGGTAAAAGCCTTTGGCTCCGGGGGCACAACTACTGCGAATTTCACGCTCACCGTAACTAACCCCCAGTGTGGCCAGGGTTTGTTTGGTGGGAATACTATTTTGTCAGAAGGAGGCAGGCGTTCAATAGTAATCGGGGATTTAAACGGGGATGGCAACCAGGATTTAGCTGCTATACAAAGTAATATCATTTCTTTTCGCCTGGGTGACGGCTTGGGCGGATTTAACGGCAACATAACAATAGCGAGTATTCCTACCCCTACGTCAATAGCTATTGGGGATTTTAACGGAGATGGTAATCAGGATGTGGCTGCTTCAAGTAGTGGTGGTTACTGGAACGGCAAAGTCTATATATTTTTGGGTAATGGATTGGGCGGCTTCACTCAAAGCCAGCAGGTCGTAGTAGGCCGTTACCCTGCATTTGTGGCGCTTGGTGATTTTAATGGCGATGGAAAACAGGATTTTGCCGCTGCAAATAATAATTCCAATACGGTGTCTATCCGTATGGGCAACGGCATGGGTGGCTTTAGCGGAGGTTCAAATGTAGCGGTTGGCTACGGTCCTGGGTACTTAGCAATTGGCGATTTCAACGAGGATGGCAATCAGGATTTCGCCGTAACAAATTCTATTTCTAGCATAGTTTCTATCAGGCTTGGGGATGGCGCCGGCGGATTTAGCAGCAGTGCGGAAGCGACGATGGGCTCTACTCCATATTCTATGGCGATCGGTGATTTCAACGGGGATGGTCATCAGGATTTGGCTGCAACACATTTGAATTCTAATACGGTTTCTATCCGGTTGGGCGATGGCGCCGGCGGATTTAGCGGCAGTACGGAAGTGGCCGTGGGCGGTGCTCAACATTCCATAGCCATCGGTGATTTTAACGGAGATGGCCACCAGGATTTGGCCGTAACCAATTTTTATTCTGGTACGGTTTCTATCCAATTGGGCGACGGCTTAGGCGGATTTAGCGGCACTATATCAGTGGCGGTGGGCGCTTATCCATATTCTATTGCGATTGGTGATTTCAACGGTGATGGCAACCAGGACTTTGCCGTAACAAATACAATTGCTAATACAATTTCTATCAGACTAGGTATCGCGAATGAGATCAACCTACAGGGCAATAGTATTGATATTGCAGACGGGGACAACAGCCCTGATATGAGCGATCTTACCGATTATGGTCAAAGCACTGGCGCTCCAATCATCCGTACTTTTAGCATTCAGAATACCGGCGATGCCGACTTGAGCATTAGCGGCATCAGCTCTGATAATCCTCTTTTTCGGTGGGCAACCTCAGCCCCGTCGGCCCTATTCCGGCAAATGGCTCGGCCACGTTTGAAGTTACTTTTACGCCAGGCGTATCGGCGGTTGAAAACGGCACACTAACCATCAGCAACGACGATTGTGATGAAGGCGAGTACGATTTCGAAGTGACGGCTGCGGTTCTTATTATGCCAACCATCGGCGGCTACCCCGACGCTACGGTAGTTGCCGGTCAGAATACCAGCATCAGCCCGAGTGTGGCGCCTACCTTTGCCAGCAGCGCGGTGGCGTTTACTAACACCAATTTCAGCGGCATACTCAGCGTGGACCTCGCCACCGGCGTGGTGACTGTTACTAACGCCAGGCAGGCTGGGATTTTTGTGGTGACGGTAAAGATGGTAGGTATGGGAGGCACGGCCACGGCGAATTTCACCCTCACCGTTACCGACCCCGATTGCAGCCAGGGGCTGTTTGGGGACGGCACAGAGGTAGAGACGGAAGGCAGCGCTGCTTTTGTGGCGGTCGGAGATTTTAACGGCGATGGTGTTCAGGATCTTGCCATAGCTATTGAAGGCTCTTACACGGTTTATATCCGGTTGGGCGACGGTTTGGGCGGTTTTGCCGGCAATACGGAAGCAAATGTTGGTTTCGCGCCTCAATCCATAGCCGTGGGTGATTTCAACGGCGATGGCAAGCAGGATATAGCCGTCGCCAACCGCTATGCCAACTCGGTCTCCATCCGCCTGGGCGACGGTTTGGGCGGTTTCTACGGCAATACGGAGGTAGTGGTAGGCATGTACCCTTATTCCGTGGCGGTTGGGGATTTCAACGGCGACGGAATTCAGGATCTCGCCATAGCTAATGAAATCTCGTATACCGTTTCCATTCGACTGGGCGACGGCGACGGCGGCTTTAGCGGCAGCACAGAAGTAGCCGTTGGCGACGTGCCGGTTTCAGTGGCGGTGGGTGATTTCAACGGCGATGGCTACCAGGATTTTGCCACTGCAAATCTTTTTTCCAACACGGTTTCCATCCGTTTGGGTAATGGCGCCGGCGGATTTAGCGGTAATACGGAGGTGGCGACGGGTATGGGCCCTAATTCCGTGGCGATCGGCGATTTTAACGGCGATAGCAAGCAGGATATAGCCATAGCTAACAATCATTCCCAAACGGTTTCTATCCGGTTGGGCGATGGCGCCGGCGGTTTTAACGGCAGCACGGAAATAGAGGTGGGTCTCATCCCTAATTCCGTGGCGATCGGAGATTTTAACGGCGACGGAAATCAGGACTTCGCCGCTGCCAACCTGATTTTATCTGTTTCCATTCGGTTGGGCGATGGCGCCGGCGGTTTTAGCGGCAGTACAGAGGTGGCGGTTGATGAACCACTTTATGCTATAGCTATCGGCGATTTTAACGAAGACGGCAAGCAGGATTTTGCCGTGGCTAAGGCGCGAGACATTTCTGTCTACCTGGGCATTGCCAACGAGATAAACCTGCAAGGCAACGGGGTGAGCATCGCAGACGGGGACAACAACCCCGATACGGCTGATCATACCGATTTTGGACAGACCTCCGGGGCAGCGGTCACCCGCACATTTACTATACAAAATACAGGAACTCAAAACTTAAACCTTCCGGCAGGCGCTATAACCCTTTCGGGTACGGATGCCGGGCTGTTTGCAATAGATAATGTGGCACTTCCGGCAGCTATTTCCGGCGCTGGAGGAACCCTCACTTTTGATGTTGTCTATACCCCGACGAGTGCCGGCATACATTCGGCATCGGTAGTGATCGCCAGTGATAACTGCGATGAAGCCAATTACGATTTTGCCATTCGCGGAGAGCAAATTTGTACCCCTCTTGCCTTTGCGGCTTGCCCGGGGCAACAAACCCTGGTGCTCGACGCCAATTGTTCGGCTACGCTACCCGATTACCTCAGCTTAGCGTCAATTAGTGGAAATTGCACACTTCAAAGTCTGACCCAATCGCCCGCGCCGGGAAGTATCGCAATGGGAGTGGGCCAGTTGACCGTAACCCTTACCGTGACCGACGTTAGCACACAAAGCAATACCTGCCAGTTTATAGTGAACAAGACAGATAACACCCCGCCCAGCCTGCAATGCTCCAATCACGCTGTCGTATTTAATGGACAGAGCAGCATGCAGTTGGTTGCCGACAACTTCGTGACTGCAAGCGACAACTGCGGATTGTCAAATATAACATTGTCGCCTAATATGGTTCTTTGCCAGCAAGTGGGACAGGTAATACCCGTGACGGCGACTTTGGGAGGTAGTTCTTGTTACAGCTTTATTACCGTATCGGGTCTTCCTTGCGGCTGGAGCCAACAACCTAATGGCGTGAACTGTATCAATGGCAACCAGGTCGCATACAGCCCAATTTCGCAATTGTGGACAGCTACCAGTACCAACTGCTACAGTGCTTATCCTTTTGTTTTTGATAAAATGGCTTTTGCACAGCGCACCCTATGCGGCAACGGTAGTATCACTGCACAAGTGACAAGTATAAACGGTAGCGGTTGGGCCGGCGTAGTTATGCGCGAAACGAATGACGGCGGGGCTAAAAAAGTACAACTGTCGACCAATCTGATTAACCTTCTCCAGCGCGAATTCCGAACTTCTACCAATAGCTATGCTTCTATATACCCGTTCTCAAGCAACAACAGGTACTGGCTTCGCATAGAGCGTAATGCGAATCAATTTAGTATGTATACTTCCTTAAACGGCCAAAGCTGGGTTTTTGCCGGCAGTCAGACAATATCTATGAATGCCTGTATTCAGATGGGCTTGGTATTAACTAGCGCCAACCCTGGAGGTACATTGACGGCGACTTTTGCTAATGTGAGTTACACCGGCATGAATAGCGCATTGGCAACTCCCGTGGGCCCCGACTTTGCACAGGAAGCAGCCGAACCCGCAAATTTCAATATATTTCCCAACCCTACTACCGGAGAATTGAATATCGATTTGGCATCCTACCTCGGCAGATCTGTGCGTATAGAAGTATTAAGCATCGAAGGCAGGCTGCTGCAGATTATTGCAATAGACGAAGTGGAAGCTACCCCCGAAAAGCTTGATCTTTCGCCATATTTGCCGGGAATATACTTAGTAAAGGCGACAACGGAAGGTCTGCCTGATGCGGTGCAAAGGGTAGTGAAGCGTTAATAAAAGGTGTGGCCAAATCAAAAACCAGTATTCTGATAATCGGCAACAATAACAAACACAAGGCCCGTTCCGGCGAGGAAAACGGAGCCACTCCTAATAATTAACACTAAGGGCAAGGTAGGCTAAAAAGTGGTGTAAGTCAATAGAAGGGCGGAGCTGGTTTTCTTCCCCTTTTTTTGCCGTTTCATTCTTTAAATACAGGGTTTGAGTTGTGGCGATCTGGCGAAGCAGCCTCTGTACGCCTACTTTTGCAGCAACAAAATACCTGACTATGACACCTCCTCTCCACCCCATTTTTCTTTTCGCTTTTTATTGCTTCCAACTAACCGCTAACTGCCTGCAGGCGCAGACCTGGGAGCGGGTTGGCGAATTACCCGCCGGCGAAATGACCGCCATGTTTTCGCAAGGCGACACACTTTATGCCGGTGGCGTCAACAAGATTTACTACACCTACGACGGCGGCGCCGGTTGGGACAGCAGCGCGGTGGTACACCCGCTTGTCGATTTTATCGAAGCGGTGCATTACATACAGGGCCATTTGTTTGTGGGTACTGTTTTGGACGGGGTTTTTCGCAGCGACAATGGCGGACAAACCTGGTCGCCCGACAATGCTGGGTTGTCGGGATTAGGCGCGCTCAGCATCTCCGGCTTCGCCAGCCGGGGCGATAGCTTGTACGTGGCTACCTATGGCGCCGGCGTTTTTGTCAAAAATATAGCAACCAATAGCTTCTGGAGCCCCTACAATGCCGGGATACCCTGGGGAAACATCGAAAGTCTACACCATATCGACGGCGTGCTTTTTGCCGGTTCCGGCGGCAATGCCACCTTATCCAGGCAAACGTACCCCAGCCAGGTCTGGGAAGAAATACCCTTCGACAATTTCAACGGTGAGATCAACGGCCTGTTAAGTTTGGTCAAACAAGACGATGTATTACTGGCTGTCGGCATGCAGGGACTGTACCGAAGCACAGACGGCGGAGATACCTGGGCCTGGCAAAACACCGGCGTGGGATTTGTGAGCAACGCAAGTCTGGTTGTATCCGGCAACCGGGTAATTGCAAGATTAACCCGCTCGTCGGGGCTTACTTTTCACAAGTACACAACTGATCAGGGGCAAAGCTGGCACAACTTCGAGCCGGCGCTTACGGGATCTATCGGTTACGATATTGCTATATGCGGTGGACGGCTTTTTGCCGCCCGCAGCAACGGGCTGTGGCGGATTACGCTTATTACTGCCGATGAAGAACCGGCTCCACAGTGGGCCGCTCTCGGCCAGAACTACCCCAATCCGTTCCGCGGGCAAACGACGATACCGGTTTCGCTGGCAACCGGCGGCTTTGTCAACCTGTCGCTTTACGACGCCGCCGGTTCGCTGGTGCGCACGCTCTGGCGGGGTGAACAAAGCGCGGGCAATTACCAGCTGACGCTTGATATGGGCAATTTGCCGGCAGGGGTTTACAGCTATCGGCTGATGACGGCGGCAGGGGCGCAGACAAAGTGGTTGGTTGTAGCGGAGTAGGTGACGGCTCAGGTACTCACCTTGTCACCACCCGGCATGTTACTCTGCCGTCACCTCCTGAGTCAGTTCATCTCCTCATTGGCTTTATAATAAAAAATTCAGACCTTTACCGATTCCGAAATACATGCCATGCAGCATCGGGAATAAAGAAACAACTTAGAGGCACAAAAAATTAACACATGCGCTACCTAAAATCACTCATTCTGGCAATCATGTTTTGTCCAATGCTGGCTTTTGCCCAGTGCCCGCTTGGTCAATCCGAAGTGTACATCAATATTATTCCAGATAACTACCCCAACGAAACTACCTGGAAACTATTCGTTGATAACATTTTGGCGTTGTCAGGCACTAGTAATAGCGACACGGTTTGTGTGGACACGAGTGCATGTATACGTTTTGAGATCTACGACTCCTACGGTGACGGAATTTGCTGTGGTTTTGGTCAGGGTTCATACACTGTTTCTTTTCAAGGGGATACCATCGCCAGTGGAGGGGAGTTCACAAACCAAAGTATACACGAGTCCATTTGCATAATAGATACGCTGGAGATCATGACTGCTTTGCAAGCCATGATTGGCCATGTAAACAATGCTAACCCATTGAGTCTGGCAGAGCGAGAGGAATATTATTTCGATATCATATGGGATTATGCGGATATTTTCTCCGTTTTAGCGCCGGATGTCTATACATACATAGCTGCCTATGAGGCCAATTATCCTGTAATTTTTGAAAACAGGGCACACGCTAATATTAGTCAGTTAGCGCCGGAAACAAGGCTCTTAATTGCTTTCCAGCAATTTATTTTGGATACGCAAGTTACCTCTGACAATGCCGCCAATTTGGAAGGCCTCGTTTTTGAATTTTCAACTATTTACCCCGGCCCCGTTGCTGCTGATGCACCCAGAATCGCCAATGCCGTAGTACCCATTAACGGCACCCATATACATTTGCCGGCAGCCATTACGGCTTACGACCAAGACCCTGCCAAAAGACCCACAGGTTATTATGCTGCTCCAGGGGAGATCGTTACTATAAGTATCCCGGAGAATTTAGTTGGGGCAGGCCTGGTTGCCCAAATTGGCGTTCATACGGCTGACCTTTCTCATCGTACCCATAATTTAAACCGCCTGGTTCGTATAACTAATGATTTCCCATTGGACGAAATAAGCACACAAATAGTGAGCCCCTTAGGCGGTGGAATCTATATTAAAATTCCAGAACCTTCCGATTTAGGGTGTTTCGATATCGTCATTAGCCAGGCCGTCAAATCACCCTACTTTTCTTTGCGCACAGGCCATGAATCTTCGTTAGCAGAGTGGCAATCCGACCTGGCCGACCATCATGTAGAATGGGTAGATTTAGAGGCCGATAAATACATGATGACTTTACCCTGGGCACATGTTCAAAACCTGGATGATCCGACTTCTTTATTAACGCAATGGAACGAGATCATGGATGCTTATAATTACTTAGGCGGAAGACCTCCCGAAGCAAGATCAAAAGCGGAATATTTTGCAGTAGACTGCTTATTGCCCGCAGGCGTTTTTGGAATTGGTTATCCCCAAATCATTGGAGAAAGATATGCCCCCTTTGGTCCTTTAAACAGTACGGGGTATTATCCCACTCAGGTCTTAAATCCTAATCCACATATTTCCGGCATTAGTACCACTTTCCATGAATTAGGGCATGCTGCAGCCCACCCTAAATTGGACACTGAAAGAGAAACCATTGTCAATTTGTATGCGGTCTATATTTTTAATGAATTATATGGTGTGCCATTAGATGAGGCATTTAAGCATTCAGAATTTCAATTAATGACTTTAGATCAGGCAGCAATTGACTGGATGGTTACACATAATTTCAGAGACAATATTAACATGTCATGTGACCCGATTTTGCCGGCTGACATTTGTGATGAATTACGGTATCAGCATCGGGGACATGCCAAGTATGTAGAGATGGCAAAGCAATTTGGATGGTCTTCCATACATGGTATGAATGCCGTTTTTACCAGCAAGATCTTATCAACCCAGGCGTTTGGGATGATATTTTTAAAGAATCAGATGAGATGATAGCTGCGGCTTCTGACGCACAAGGTGTAAATATGGCTCCGCTATTCCACTTCTGGGGACTTGCTCCTTCTCCCGAACTGGCTCAGGAATTAGAGACCAATTATGGCTTCAATAGTCAACTCTGTGAAATGCTTCATTATTACAAAACGATTGTTCCTGCGACAGGTGCAGATCTGCAAAACTGGTACAACAACCTGGATCATCAAAACTGGATTATGGATGATCGATATGAAATCTATGTAGCGGAATACGACTCAGCGCATTATTTTGACTCCATACAAGCTCAAATAGATTTCCTGATTGATACATATGGGCCGTGTGAATTTACGAGTACGGAAGAACAAGCTGAGTCGAATATTACCGTAAATCCGAATCCAACTGACGGCTTGGTAAATGTGCATTTTGAAAATGGAGAATCATTTACGGTTCGAGTCATGAGTGTCGATGGCAGAATAGTCTTTCAACAAAAAAACGTGAGCGGTCCAAACTTTAGTTTTATTTTAAATGAAGCCCCAGGCTTGTATATTATGCAAGTTAACACAGGCACGGATAAAGTGTTTTTCAAAATAGTTAAGAGCAATTAGAATATCGTAAAAACGGTATTGAAGTTATAGCTCACGCCGCCAAGTTTTGGGTATTCCAAACAAAAGCCGGGCTACTTAACTTCTATTATGCCAAACATTACTTAAATGGCAAGAATATTTATTACCGGCTCGGCAGACGGGCTTGGGCAGTTAGCCGCAATATTATTGATTGCCGAAGGTCATCAGGTTGTGCTTCATGCGCGCAATGAAAAAAGAGGCAGAGAAGCTTTGGATAAAGTACCCGGTGCAGAAACTGTAGCCATAGCCGACCTTTCAAGCATAGAAGAAACAATTCAGTTAGCTCAAAAAGTCAACGCTTTAGGCACGTTCGATGCTGTAATTCACAATGCCGGCGTTTATTACGCTCAGGCGAAAGAGCTTTTTGCTGTGAACACATTAGCCCCCTATATTTTAACCTGCCTGATAAAAAAGCCCAAGCGATTAATCTACCTTAGTTCTGATATGCAAGAAGGCGGAAGTTCAAAACTTGAGTGTTTTAAAACAAACATTAATCGTATTTCTTACTCTGATACGAAGTTGCATGTGCTGATGCTGTGCAAAGCAGTCGCACGGAAATGGCCAGACGTTTATGTTAATGCACTTGACCCCGGCTGGGTGCCCACCAAGATGGGAGGTTCTAATGCTCCTGATGATTTGGTAAGCGGATATCAAACCCAAGTGTGGCTTGCCACTAGTAACGATATGAAAGCAAAGGTCAGCGGACGTTATTTCTATCATCTGAAAGAAATTCGCTGTAATCCTGAAGCGGATGAGGTGTTGCTACAGGATAAATTTTTAAACATCTGCAAAGAGATTACAGGCGTTTCGTTCCCAAATGGGAGCTAACAAGACGTAAAGCCATACCGCACACCGTCAAATTCCACAACTTGACAGCGTGCGGTATAACTCGCCATTTACGACTTCACCAGCGAAGCATAATCCAAAAAGTAAATAACTTTTAACGACAGGCTGTTGCGCTGCGGCAACCCGGCCAGGCCGTCGAGGTTGCGGAAATAGTCTTCGACAACAGCCTCGTTAAAGTCGGTGATATTGTTTTTCCAGATCAGGAAAATATCACTGCCCGGGGCAAAACGCCAGCGGAAAATCATGTCGATATTAAAAGCGTTGTAGTTGCCGTTGCGGTTGCCGGCGTAGTTGGTATCGCCCAGTCCGCCGTCGTCGAGCAGGAGGTAGTACTTGTTGTATTCCACTTTCGACCAGTAGTGTCGCATGCGGAAAGTGAGGGCTATATTTTTACTAAAAGTATACGACGCATTCAGGATATTCTCTACCGTGATATTATCGCGGCGGCCAAAAATAACCTGTTCGGTGGGGGTCAGCTCGCCGGTTTCGGGATTGAGGATATCCACGGTTTGTTTATCGGCAAAACCCAGGTCGTTGACAAAATTGTAGGCGCCAACCGACAGGCGGAAGTTGAGTTTGTCGTTTACGCGGTAGCGAGGCGACAGCGTCCAGTTCCAACGGTGGCGATCAAATCCGCTCCAGGTGCGGTAATTGGTGTTGACCGATAACTGAATTTTTTTGCGGCTGTCGGTATTGATATTGAAGCCGTAATTGTTGTTGGCCGGCGTCTTAAAATACCGGCCTTCGGTGCGCGGCTCGAAATAATCGTAGCCCGTAAAGGGTTCGTGGTACGTAAAGAAGTTGAAATTCCAGAAACTTTTGGTTTGAACCCATCCCCAGGCATTGGCGCCGTATACCGTAAACACATTGGGCGCATAAAGCCGGCTGTACATATTCCAAAAACCGATACCGGCGCTGTTGAATTTCCAGAAGGGCTTGAACTGGTTGTATTCTACCCAGCCCTCTGCCGCGCGTTCGTTGTTGTTGAACAAAAAGCCGAGGTCGTTGGGGTTGTAGGTATCGCTTTCTTCGTTGTAGTGGATGCCGAAAAACAGGTTGCCGCTGGTTTTTCGGAGCCCGAAGCCGGCGGTATGTCCCAGCTCTGTCTGGCCCGGATGATACAACTGGCTCAATACACCTTTGCCTTCCAAAGAATAAGTATTCGACTTATTGCGCAGGAGAAAAACGGCGCCGCTTACGTTAGCGTCGTAATCGCTGCCATTTCGGATTACGGTTGTATTGATAAGCGTAGCATAGGAGTTGTGAGGCAGGTTTTGGTCGAGCACCAGCACGTTGAAATTGGTGAGCGGGTTGGTTTCCATTTCGCGCACATCGCCTTCGGCGTTGCGTATACGGGCTACGCTGCGGCCTGAAGTAGCGTTAAAAAACCCGACGCCCAGTCCGCTTTTAGTGCGGCCCGAAATCTTGGTCGCATTGTAAAGCTGGGCTTGTTGCGGATTTTCGATGACCTCCTCCCCATCCTGGAGGTGGTCGTACACATCCCAATAATGCAGGGGAGTGCCGCCTACGCGTCGCGAGTAGAACAAGCCGCCCTTGTTAAATAGTTCGGTGCCTTCGGTAAAAAACTGCCGGTTTTCATCAAAACGCACTTCAAAGGGAGACAGATTGAGTACCTGGTTATCCGATTGGGCTTCGCCGAAATCGGGTATAAGCGTCATATCGAGGGTAAAGGCGTCATTGATGCCGTATTTGATATCCATACCGCCGTTGATAGATCGGCTGGTACTGTTTTGGGGGCTGGCATTTTTATCGCGAAAATGTTGGCCGTACACGGCGACAAAAGGGGTTGCCTGTAGTCGCAGGGGCGAGCGTATATCGCGAATGCCGGTGAGCATACCGCCCTGATTGAGAAACCCGGCTTGTTGGGGGTTCACATTGCTCCAGTAGCTGCGTTGCTGGTAGCGCTGTATGAGCCGGCCAAAATTAATGCGCCATTCCTGTTCGGAAGCTTTGGGAAAACGCAGGGCGGCATAGGGTATCCTTATCTCGGCGATCCATCCGTCTTCGGTGATACTGGTTTGGCTTTCCCACACGGCATCCCAGTTGGCATCTTCGCCGCGCACAATATTCCAGCCGCCATCGCTGTTTTGAATAGGCGAGATTTTGGCGTCCATTTGTACGCCGCCGGGTGTTATGAGGAACATCAGGCCGTTGTTGCCGTCGCGATAGGCGTCGATAAATACGGCAAACCAGTCGGTATTGGCAATGCGGTCGCGTTGGGAGAGTTCACGAAGGATGCTATCGGGTCGGGTATCATAGAGGCGGGCGCCGAAGTAGATGCCGTTGTCGTCGTAGAGTATGCGCACTTCTGTTTCGTGGCTGGGCGTGGCGCCCGGTACAGGCTCGGCTTGGACAAAGCCGTTTGCCAGGGGGCGGTGGCCCATTCGGATTCATTTAACACACCATCCAGTTGAATCTTTGATTTGATGCGCAGGGCATCTACTGACTTGATTCCTTCCGGAGGCTCGTGGTGGGCGTAAACGACTGCACACAGCAGCCCCATGACTAAGGCCAGTAATAGTTTTTTCATCGTCGGGTAAATAAGTTTATAAGAAAATCAGGCGTTCATAAAAAAGACAAAATTAAATAACAACTGTTGCATGCAAGCAAGGCAATTTGGATGGATATTCGCATACCTGTGCGGAAATTTGTAAATTGCCCCCTTGTGGGGTAAAGTAGACCGATGTATATAACGTGAAGAACCTAATACCACATTTCATACAAGATCGCGTTTTAGAGGGACTCTCGCAGGGCAATATGTCTGCGTATACTATGTTTGTCGACCTTTCCGGTTTTACCGCACTCACTGAAACGCTGATGCGGGAAGGCACTCCCGGCGCCGAACACTTGTCGATCATCCTCAACCAGATTTTCGCTCCTTTAGTCGAACTCGTATATGCCAAAGGCGGGTTAATACCCTACTTTGCCGGCGATGCTTTTACGGCTATATTCCCCGCCACGGCGCAGCATAGCGGCGCCAAGGAGGTTATCCATACCGCCATTGCTGCACGCCAACTCATAAGCGAGCGGGGCGATACCTTCGGCGATTTCGTGATCGGCATTAAAGTGGGTTTGTCATTCGGCGATGTAGAGTGGGGGATTGTAGGCGCAGGCAACCGCGCTTTTTATTTTCGGGGAGAGGCCATCGATAAGTGCTCGGAATGTCAAGTCAAAGCCCGACAAGACGAGATTGTGATCGATGATTCGCTCCACGAGCAACTCGACGGCAAACATTTTCTGCTTGAAGAGATCGATCACGGCTTCTATAAACTCATAGGTCATGCCAGCCAGCCTACCGTACAAGTAACTCCTGTCGTATTGTCGCCCCTAAACGAAGAAGTAGCGGCAGCCTTTCTGCCTCCCCTTGCGGGAGCAAAGCTTTGAGGGCGAATTTCGCATCGTGGTTGCCGTTTTCATTTCATTTAACGGTGTCGACAGCCACCAACTGCTCGACAATTTTGCGTCGGTAGTATTAGAGCAAATCAATGATTTTTCGGGGTATTTCAAAGAAATCGACTTTGGCGACAAAGGCGGCGTGTTGGTTTGCTTCTTTGGCGCGCCTGTTTCTTTTGAAAATAACGTAGACCGCGCGCTGGAATTTGTGCTTTCGCTCAAGGAAGAATTAAGCTTATTACAGGAAAACAGCGGACTAGAAGTCAGGGCGGGCATTACCCTCGGCACGGCATTTACCGGCATAGTAGGAGGCGAAGAACGCTGCCAGTATGCGGTGGTAGGCAACAGGGTGAACCTGGCGGCCCGCCTGATGACCTTCGCCGATTGGGGCGAGGTGCTCGTAGATGGAGAAGTACAACGCAACCGCCATTTTCGCTTTCAGCACAAGGGTGATATCAAATACAAAGGCATCAAGGGCAATGTACCCACCTTCAAACTGATAGGCCGCGACTTCGACATGCGCCCCGCGCACCTGGGCCAAATGGTGGGCAGGAATATAGAGCTGGATCAGTTGCTCCAATTTGCCACCCCGCTCGACGAAGGCAAAAGTGCCGGTATTGCTTATGTGTATGGCGAGGCAGGGATTGGTAAAAGCCGCCTGTCGTTTGAATTGCGCCGCATCTTGCACGAAGAAGGAGACTACGCCTGGTGCCTTTGTCAGGCAGACCAGATTTTGCGCAAGCCTTTTAACCCTTTTATCTATTTTTTAAAAAACTTTTTCTCGCAATCGGCCGACCATACCCAGGCGGCCAACTGGTCCAATTTCGACCAGGCCTACGACGATTTACTCACGGGAATTGCCTTGTTGGACGGCGTTGAAGCCGAGCGCGCTCACCGCGAATTGCTGCGCACCCGCTCGGTGCTGGCTGCTATGGTAGGGCTGGTTTCACCCGGTTCGCTATGGGATCAACTCGACGCCAAAGGCCGGTATCAAAATGCCATCCAGGCGGTATTAAACCTATGGGGCGCATTGTCGCTTCAACGTCCGCTGGTCATAGAACTTGAAGACGCCCACTGGCTTGACGATAGTTCGGAAGAACTACTCACCGAATTTATACGCCAGATGAACCGCTATCCGATCATGTTACTCGTCACTTCGCGCTATCGCGATGACGGTTCGAAAGTCGTTATTGTCAACCAGGACTTGCTCGACATACTCGGAATTCCCCAACTGGAAGTAAACCTCAACGTATTACAGCCGGAAGCCGTAGACACTTTTGCAGCTACCAGGCTGCAGGGGCCTATCAGCGCTACCTTTTTTGACATGCTCTTGCGAACCACCAATAGCAATCCATTTTATGTAGAGCAGGTATTGGAATACTTCCTGGAAAGTAATTTAGTGGTAAAAGAAGAAGGCAAGTGGACGATGAAAGACAAAAACATCGGCTTGTCGAATTCGATCAACGCGATCCTTACTGCGCGTATCGACCGGCTGTCTACGCTGGTAAAAGAAACCGTCAAGGCGGCAGCCGTCATCGGCAGAGAGTTTGAAGTGCCGGTGTTGTCCGAGGTCATGAAAGTGCAGGAAGAATTTATCAAACGCGACAACAATACGCAATCCCTTTTGCGGGAGCAGATCAAGACGGCAGAACGAGGGCAGATATGGCTGGCCATGAATGAATTGCGCTATATCTTCAGGCATTCGCTGCTTCGCGAAGCCGCGTATAGTATGCAATTGCGCGCCCGGCTTCAGCAACTTCACCACCTCATTGCCGAAGCTATCGAACGCCTCTATGCCGATACGATCGAAGAGCGTTATGTAGACTTAGCTTTTCACTATGAACAAGCCGGCGTTTTTGATAAAACGTGCGAATACTTGCGAAAGGCCGCCGATTATGCGCGCAGCAACTACCAGAACCAACAGGCGCTGGAATATTATGAGCGGCTATTGAAAAAACTGGGCCGCCAGAAGGATGCCGTAGACGAGATAAAAACCAACCTCAAGAAGGGAAAAATACTGGAACTCATCGGGCGTTGGGACGAATGCAGGCAAACCTACGAGCGCGCGCTGCAATTGGCCAAAAAATCGCGCGATGTAGTCATGCTCGGACAGGCCAACAACAGCCTGGGCCGTTTGCTGATGCTCAAAGGCGACTATGCCAAAGCGATGAGCTACCTGCAAACCTCCGCCGGATTGTTCGAATCGGTAGATGATAAACTGGGTACCGCCAAAGTGTACGGCAACCTGGGCAATCTCTATTTCCGGCAGGGCAATTATGCCGAAGCAAAAGAACACTTCGAGCAAAGCATCGCCATCGGCATGCGCAGCGGCTCTACTGCTGCCGCCCAGATAGTAGCCAACCTTGGGCTAACCTATATGAACCAGGGCAACTTTGATGAAGGGATTCGATGCCAGCAGGCTCAGCTTGCCATTTGTGAGCGCAACAACGACAAACAGGGCATGGCCTCCCTGTTTGTGAATATCGGTATCGTTTATTTTGAAAAAGGCGATTACGACGACGCCCTTGCCAGCTACGAAAAAGGCTTGCTGCTTAGTGAAGAACTCGGAAACAAGCAACTCACGGCTATCGCCATTGGCTGCATAGGTAGTGTATACCAGCGCAAAGGAGATTACCAGACTGCCATGGAGCACTTCCATCACGACCTCGAAATTTGCGAAGAACTCGGCGACAAACAAGGCATTGCTATTGCGCTGGGTCTTATCGGCGATTTGCTCAATGTGCAGGGAGAATCGCATAAAGCCATTGAATATTTGCAGAAAAACCTGATGCTCTGTGAAGAATTGGGTTATCAAAAAGGAATAGCAAAAGCAGTGAATACCCTCGGCGATGTGTTTGCCTATCTGCAGCAATACGACCGATCGCTTTATTACTACAACCGAGCTATTGAGGTTACCCGAAAGATCAATAACAAACTCGTATTGGGCGCCAGCCTGGTAGAAAAAGGCGCCGTACTTATTGCTATGCAGCAATTCGAGGCCTTAGGTGTGTTATGCGAGGAAGCGCAGGCGATGGCCGAAGAATTAGGAAATCCAGATTTACTTTTCGAATCCCGCATACTTTCATTGAAAAATTTGTATTTTAGCGGTCAGGCGCAACAGGCTATTTCTCAGTTACAAGACCTACTCCAAACAATCCTAAGTAAAGAACAAGAAGCCGCCGTATATTTTGAATTATTCAAGATGGGCGGCGAAAGTACATCCTATCGCGCAGCGGCATTGTCTCTTTATGAGGATTTATACCGCGATACGCCCCGGTTCAGCTATAAAAACCGGATCGACCAATTGTCAACCTCAGCCCCATGAGAAAAAGAATTGGCGCAAAGAAAAAAAAGGATTGTAATATTCGCCGTTTATTGCTAAATTTACACCGCTTTTCCTTGTGAAAGGTACATTTCCCCTTCTTTTCGTATCTTTTTTGATGCGATGTACTCAAACAAAAAGGCATGTTACCCCACTAATATGCCGATTGCTAAGTTGAGATGCAATCGCCTATTACACCTTTACTACCCATACAAATAGATCTCAAACTGACGTTTGGCACTATAGGCCGGCTTGTGTTCAAGTGGTTTATAATATTAATAATCAGTTTTAAACAGCAATGATTTTTGCAATAGCTCATAATCCTAAATTCAAAACTATGAAACCAACTACTACTATTGGTTTACTCTTGATTTCGCTTATTGTAGTAGTAAGCATCCCTGTGAATGGACAAAGCATCTGGCCTGGAGATGCGAATAACAACGGCAAAGTAAATGCTATAGACCTGTTGTATTGGGGGGCAGCCTATGGCAGCATGGGTTCTCCTCGAAATAACGTGAGCACGGCCTGGCAAGCTCAACAAATGCCACCGCCCTGGTTGCAACAATTTCCCGGTAATGTCAACTATGCCTATGCAGACTGCAATGGCGACGGTATCATCAATGACGCCGACATGGACAATGCTATTGTGGAAAACTACGGCAAAACCCACGGTGCGGTAAACGATGAAGATTTTGAAATCGGCTTACCGGGTTTTGATCCGACCTTGGGCGTGATAGCCAACGCGAGTATTGTTGCACCGGGTCAGGAAATCACGCTTACCTTTTCACTGGGCGATGCTGATTTTCCCATTTCTAACTTTTACGGCGTAGCCTTTACGCTGGAATATTCCAGCCAACTGGTGATGGGCAATACTTTCCTTTTTCTGCCTGAATCAGGGGGGTGGACTGCCCCGCAGGGCTCGCTCCATCATCTGGCCATTAGCAACCCCCAATCCGGTGTGGCAGGTATAGCGCTCACCCGTAGCGATCTGAGCGAAGTGAGCGGATATGGCAATATAGGCAAGCTGTCTATTTTTGCCGGTCAATTGCCCCAAGGGGTGGTTTCTGATACGATTCTCTTTAAGGTCGGTAATATCTATCTTGTAGATAAAAACCTCCAAACCACCCGCGTGGCGAATAGCCAGGCCCGCGTGGTAATAAGCAGTGTAAGTAGCCCACAAACGTTATGCCCTCCTGTGGTTGAACCCGTTTGCGGGAGTAACGGGATTACATTTTTGAATTCATGTTATGCCTTAGCAGCAGGCATCACGGATTATACGCCTGGGGTATGCTATGTGGGCTGCGTTAACCCCAATGAGATGAACCCCAATGCGGTCTGTCCTACAGTCTATCAACCCGTATGTGGCTGTAACGGAGTTACTTATCTCAATTCTTGCGAGGCGGAAGCCGCCGGGGTGGTAAGCTATGTCAACGGACCATGTAACGCAAATACAACTTGCTACGATCCGATTTACGTGATCACAAGCGGCAATACTTCGCTCGATGCCACAACCGGCGTCATTACCAACAACTGCCCTCAGGATTACCAACCGGTGTGCGGCTGTAATGGCGTAACTTATACAAATGCATGCGTAGCGGAGTCAAATGGCATTGTCTATTATACGCCCGGCACTTGCAACACGACCTGTGTTGACCCCACGCAGATGAACCCAAATGCTATCTGTACGTCGGTTTACGACCCCGTTTGCGGTTGTAACGGAATTACGTATATTAATGAATGTCAGGCCGATGCGGCAGGCGTTATGAGCTATACGCCAGGTGTTTGCGGGCAATCTTCGCCCTGGTGTAACGAAGCTGTGCCCATCCAGTGCGGCGATTTTAAGGCGTATGAAACCACGGTAGGCGCCGGCAATAATATCAATGCCTACCCAGGCTGCTCGGCTTCAACTTATCTGGGGCCCGACAGGGTGTATGTTTTAAATAAAACTACCGTCGGAGACCTCCAAATCGGCCTGGAAATTATTACTCCGGGCCTCAATCTCGATATCTTTCTGCTCAGCGGCAGTTGCAGTCAGGTTACTTGTCTGCGATCGAGTACGACCAGCAACAACCAAACCAATAATGAGGGCATTGTGCTGGAAGATGCCCCAATAGGCGTCTACTATATTATTGTAGATGCTAAAAATGCCAACTGGCAAGGCGAATATCGCCTGGAAGTGAACTGCGGTTATCTCTATTGCGGCGACGCTATTAGTCTTACCTGCGGCCAGCCCTTTAGTTATAATAACATCAACGGCAACGATGATGTGTCGCTCTATGGGTGTGATAATAATATTTACAACGTAGAAAATAACGGCCCGGAGGTAGTACACTATTTTACTACTACCAGCGCAGGCCCTGTGACTATCAACCTGACCGGGTTGTCAGCCAACCTCGAGTTGTTCCTGTTGCGCTCCTGCGACCGTGGCGATTGCGTCACTTTTAGCCAAAACCCGGGGAACAGTAGTGAACAAATTTCAACTTATCTGCCCGCCGGTACTTACTATGTGGTCGTAGACGGCTATAACGGAGCTACCAGCAATTATAACCTAACTGTCAACTGTAGTTCGGCCTGCAATTTTAACCTTACCAGCGTAACCTCTACGCCTTCCTCTTGCGGCCAAAGTAATGGCAGTATTACACTTATATCATCAGGGGGCACAGCGGCTTACCTCGTGTATTTCAGCGGCCCCGTCTCGGGTAGTTTTACTACTTATAGCCACAACTGTACGATTTCTAACCTGCCCGCCGGCACCTATACTATTACCAAAATAGACGCTAACGGTTGTTCGGATACGGAAGTAGTGACGGTAGGCAGCCTGGGTAATCTCAATTTTACCCTTACGCCTGTGAATGCCACATGCGGAATGCCCGGTTCTCTTCACGTGGTTATTTCCAATAGCGTCGGTCCTTTTACGGTATATGTATCCGGACCGGTAAATGCTACGCTTAATACAAGTAGTACCAACTTTAATATTAATAACCTGCCCGCAGGTACCTATACGGTACAAATTACCAATGCGGCCGGTTGCTCTTCTTCGCACCAGGCAACTATTAGCTCCGGAGGCGGTAATTTCTATTTTACAGCAACGCCCAATGGCGCCACTTGTGGCCAGTCTGGTTCTATTCACGTGGTAACCCATTACGGATCAGCACCCTATACCGTGGTAATACAGGGCCCCGTTAGCGGAAGTACGGTGACTTATAGCAACAATTTTAATATTATCAACCTGCCCGCCGGTACCTATACCGTGACGATTGAGGATAACAACTGGTGTTCTTATACCACGGTGGTTACTATTCCAGGAGGTAATTTGTCTATAAATGCGGTTGTAAATAATGGGGTGTGCGGCCAATACGGGTCTATTGTAGTAGGAATTTCTAATGGCTCGCCACCGTATACTATTACCTGGACGGGCCCGGTTACCGGCAATATTGTGACCAGTAGCTCAACCTATACCATTCCCAACTTACCCAATGGTACTTACCTGATCAAGGTAGAAGACGGCAACTGGTGCATGGCTCAAACTACAGTGTATGTCAATAATTCGGGGGGCTATCTTTCTACTACTGTAACGCCTAACCCCGGTATTTGTAACCAACCGGGGTCTATCTGGGTGGGAATGAATAATGGGACGGCGCCATTTTCGGTGAGTTGGACCGGCCCGGTTAACGGCAACACGACGACTTTTGCCTACAGCCTGAACATACCCAATTTACCGGCAGGTAGTTACACGGTTACGGTGGTAGATGTCAACGGCTGCTCAAAAACGACAACGGTAGTTGTGACCACTTCGAGCAATCTCAATGTGATAGCGGCGCCCGAACCGGCGATCTGTGGCCAAAACGGGGCCATCTGGCTCGACTTCTATAATGGCGTCGCGCCCTATACGATCACCTGGGCAGGCCCTGTAAACGGCTCAGCCACCACGGCTTCTAATGGATATAATATAACAAACCTGCCTTCCGGCACCTACATCGTTACCGTGACGAGCGCCAACGGTTGCTCGAAAACGACGACAGTGGTAGTGCCTTCTTCGGGCAATCTCAACGTAATAGCGGCACCCGAACCGGCGATCTGCGGCCAAAACGGAGCCATCTGGCTCGACTTCTATAATGGCGTCGCGCCCTATACGATCACCTGGGTAGGCCCTGTAAACGGCTCAGCTACCACGGCATCCAATGGCTATAATATCAATAACCTGCCTTCCGGCACCTACATCGTTACCGTGACGAGCGCCAACGGTTGCTCGAAAACGACGACGGTAGTAGTGCCTTCCAGTGCAGGCAATCTTAATGTGATAGCAGCGCCCGAACCGGCGATCTGCGGCCAAAACGGAGCCATCTGGCTCGACTTCTTCAATGGTGTCGCACCTTATACGATTGTCTGGTCAGGGCCTGTAAACGGCTCAGCCACCACGGCATCCAATGGATTTAATATCGCCAATCTTCCCGCAGGCACTTACACGATCGTAGTGACCAGCGCCAACGGCTGCAGCGATACGGTGGTGGTTACGCTGCCCACTACCACTGGCTATATTGATATTGTGGGCTCGCCAAGTCCAGGCAACTGCAACCAGTATGGCTATATTCATATTGGTATAAATAGCGGTTCACCCAACTTTACTGTAACCTGGACCGGCCCCGTCTCCGGCTCGGCTACTACTTCCAACTTTTTCTATAATATCGCTAACCTGCCCAGCGGCACTTATACCATTATCGTAACTGACGCCAACGGTTGTACCGATACGGTTGTCGTTACCCTCAACAACGGACAGGGGAACATTGACCTGCAAGCCGCACTGATCTACAACGAATGCGGCCAATACAATACCATCTGGATAGATATCATTGGTGGCAACGGCCCGTATGTTATCATGTGGACGGGCACCGTAAACGGCATGGTAACGATACCCGGCAATGCTTATGAAATCCCGGATTTACCTCCAGGTACATATACGATCAAAGTTACCGACATATACGGGTGTATGGATACCGTGGTCATTATCGTTTACCCTGCGCCGGTCAACCTGTTTACAGCTTCACCCGGTAGCGGCCTATGCGGGGCATTAGGCTCCATCAACGTCAATGTTACTGCTGGTACTTCCAACTATACCTTAACCTGGGCGGGCCCAGTAAGCGGGTCGACCACGATAGCCGGGCTCTCTTATACTATTCCTAACCTGCCGGCAGGCGTTTACACCTTAACCCTGGTTGATGCCAACGGCTGTGCAGAAACGGAAACCGTTACGATTGTGTATAACAGTCCTGTCAATTTGCAAGCATCGCTGATTTACAACGAATGTGGGCAGTATAATACGATTTGGATCGATATCGTAGGAGGCACGGGGCCTTATGTGATTATGTGGACGGGCACTGTGAACGGCATGGTGACGATACCTGGTAACGCCTACGAAATCCCGAACTTACCGCCGGGTACCTATACCATTAAAGTTACCGATATTTATGGATGTATGGATACGCAGATTATTATAGTGTATCCTGCGCCTATCAATATTTTTACTGCTACTCCCAATAATGGGCTGTGCGGGTCTACCGGGTCAATAGGCATTAGTATAACTGGCGGCACACCCAACTACAGCCTGAGTTGGAGCGGCCCTGTTTCGGGCTCAGCTACAGTAAGTGGCGTCGCTTATACTATCCAAAACCTGCCGAGCGGCACCTACACGATTGTATTGATTGATTCGAACGGTTGCGCAGAAACAGAAACGGTAGTGGTCAACAACAATATCAGTGCCATTGACCTTGTCGTCACTCCGGTGCCGGGCAATTGCAATCAGAACGGCTCGCTGTGGGTAGATATCAACGGCGGACACGCTCCCTTTGTGCTCACCTGGAACGGCCCGGTTTCGGGATCTGTTACGATCAGTATTAATGGTTATAGCATTCCTAATCTACCCAGTGGCACCTATGTAGTGACGGTGACCGACAGTTACGGCTGTACAGATACCGTGACTGTTGTACTGGTCAACAATAGTGGCAACCTCAGCATTACGGCTGTGCCGATAAATGGCGATTGCGGCCAGCCTGGCTCGATCCATGTCGGCATTACCGGCGGCACGCCGGGCTTTATGGTCATGTGGACCGGCCCCGTGTCGGGTATGGTCACTACGAACGACTTTTTTTACAATATTAATAACCTGCCCAGCGGCACCTATACCGTGACGGTAAAAGACGCCAATAACTGTACGGATACAGAAGTGGTGGTAATTAACAATGCCGGTGGCGATCTGCAGGTAAGTATCATGCCTACCTACGGGGGGTGCGGCGAGTTGGGAGCTATATGGATAGATTTCCTCAATGGCACACCGCCGTATACCGTAACCTGGGTCGGCCCCGTATCGGGTTCTACCACAGTTAATGCTATTTTCTATGACATCCCCGATTTACCCGGTGGCCTATACAAAGTGACGATCACCGATGTGAATGGCTGTATGTATATGGAGTGGGTGACGGTAATCACCGTAGTAGACAACCTTGGCGCTACATATACAGCTATCAATGGCGGTTGCGGCCAGCAAGGTTCTATCCAGGTGAATATTACCGGCGGCACCCCCGCGTATACGCTTAATTGGAGCAGTGTAAACGCCAGTGGCTCATTTACAACCAATAATACGAGCTATACCATCAGCGGCCTGCCTACCGGTATCTACGGCATTACAATTACGGACAGCAATGGTTGTACGGAGACGGGCAGCACGCAAATCCTCAATTCGCCTACCAACCTGAGTGCGCTGGCTACGCCAATGAATGGCAACTGCAATCAGAACGGCGCTATCATGCTCACCATCGGTGGCGGTACGACCCCCTACTCGATCACCTGGAACGGCCCCGAGTCGGGAAGCGCTTCTACGTCTTCTTCGAGCTATCTGATAGGCGACCTGAACCCAGGCGCATATACCATCACGATCACGGACTCTGGCAACTGCAGCGCGGTGCGCTCTGCCCAGGTCAATGCCGATTCGCAAGGACCAGTGGCCGGATTTAGTACGGCTACTAATATGATGACGGCGAGCTTTACCAATATTTCTTCTCAAGGTACTTATTCGTGGAACTTTGGCGATGGCGGTACCTCTACACAGACGAACCCGTCGCATACCTACCAGTCTCCCGGCGTTTACCAGGTTTGTCTAACGGTTACGAATTCCTGTGGCACAGATACGGAATGCCATACCGTTACGATTCAAGCACCGCCCAGTGTGGTTATTCTGGACGTGGGTGAGGTCAGCGGCACCTCGGGATCTATTGTGAATGTGCCTGTGACGATCACTAACTGCGATTTACTGGTTTCGCTGGCCGGTTCGCTGAATATTGATAACCCGCTTATTGCCGATATAGTCGGCGTAAGTGCGGGGGCCATCCTGCCGCAATACAGCCCGGTAAATAATACGTTTACCTACTACGACAATACAGGACAGGGCATTCCCGTCACCGACGGCCAAATCCTGTTCTACCTGCAGGTGCAACTTACCGGCAACCCCGGCACTTCAACCGACATTACGCTGGTTAATGCGCCGCTGGCTATCGAAGTGGGTAGTATTGTAAATGGTATTCCTACTACCTTGCCTTTCCTGACCATTGAAGGTACGGTTACCATCAACTTTACCGGCGCGGTACAAGGCGAAGTAGCTACTTTCTGGGGGGCAGGCATTCCCAACGCGCTGGTGACGGCAAGCGGAGCTTCTTCGATTACCGCCCAAGAGTACACCGACCAGAACGGACATTACTTGTTGCCCGATCTGCCGCTTGGTGAAATGTACGACATCACCGCAGCCAGGGATACCATGCCCGAAAATGGGCTGTCGACATACGCCCTCTTTATCGGTCAGCGCTTTATTCTGGGTATGCAACCGCCGCAGATTTATTCGCCCTACCAGGTTATTGCAGGCGATGCTAACTGCAACGGCGCATTTACTACGCTCGATTTGTTCATCATCCAGCAATTGATTATCGGCGCTACCGATGACTTCCTGCAGTGCCCCTCCTGGGTGTTTGTGGCCGAAGGCGGCAATATGCCCGTCAACTTCGACGCTTATAACGTATTCCCTTACCCGGAGATGGACCAGATGATGGTGATGCACGATACGCTTGCAGATTTTATAGGGGTTAAAATCGGCGACATTCTCGGCCAGGCTAATCCCAATATGCTGCAAGGCGAAGATGACATCGACGAACGCGGCAATGGCGTACTCGAATTGGTCACCGCTAACCGAAGTGTCAAAGCCGGCGAAACCGTAGAATTGACCTTCCGGGCACGCAACTTCGAGGATATCGTCAGCTACCAGATGGGCTTGTGGTTCGACGCTTCACAACTGCAATATGACGGCTTCGAAAAAACGGGTAAAACCGAGTTTGCTACTGTAGCCGCCGGCGACCGCGAGTCGGCAGAAGGCCTCCTGCGCCTTAGCTGGTTTAGCGTAGACGGACAAGGCGTGTCGGCTAATAGCACCGAACATTTGTTTACGGTTAGTTTCCGCGCCCTCAACGATATCGAAAATCTGGAAGGATTGCTCGATATCCGCGGTGAAAACATGCGCACGGAAGCCCATAACACGGCTGCCGACCGATTGAATATCACCCTTGCTTTTGAATCTGAGCAGGCAATTACTACTGCGGACTACCAGTTGTACCAAAACGTGCCCAACCCCTTCAAGGGCCTTACTACCATCAGCTTTGACCTGCCCGAAGATATGCAGGCCGAATTGCTGGTGCACGATCAACTGGGCCAACTGATTCGCCGTACGGAAGATTCCTACAGCAAAGGTCGCAACGATGTACAATGGCTTACCGAATCGCTTGCTCCCGGTGTCTATACTTACACGTTGAGGACCAAAGATTTTTCGGATACGAAGCATATGGTTATTTTGAGGTAAATGCGGTTGTCAGTTGTCGGTTGTCAGTTGTCGGTTCTCTGAAAAGAACGGATAACTGACAACCGACAACCGACCACCCCTTCCCCCAACCGATTTAACTATGGGAAAATCATTTTATTGGCTGGCCCTGGCAGCCGGCCTCATATGGGGGCAAGTAGCCCCGGCGCAGACTATTACACTCAGTATGCCTGATACTAGTGTACTAAATGGAACCACGCTCGCTCTCGACATCACTTGCACCGATTTTGACTCTATCGTCAGCATGCAGTTTTCTATCAACTGGAATACCAGCGTGCTCGATTACCAATCCTTTGAGCGTATCGACCTCGATTATGTGGCTATAGGCGATTTTCAGGCTGACGACGGCGAACTCCGCTTTTCCTGGTTCGATGTAGCGGGTTTTGGCCAGTCCATACCGGATGGCAGTGTCGTTGTACGTTTGATTTTTGAAGTAGTAGGCACGCCCGGTTCTTTTACGTTGTTGCCCATTACCGATACGCCCCTTGCTATTCAAATTTTTACGGCGGGAAGCATGCCCGGACTTTACGATCCGGTTGCCCTGCAGCAGGACACAGGCCGGGTGGAAGTCATCTCCCCGGCCGATGTCGAAGTCAGTGTTACCAGTGTGCGCTGTTTTGGCGAAAACAACGGTGCAATCGATGTGACCATTGCCGACGCGCCTTCGGGTTATACCCTCCAATGGACCGGCCCCGGCAATTTCACTGCCAATACAGAAGACCTGGCAGGTCTGGAAGCGGGCGACTATACGCTTTTTTTGCGCGATCAGGATGGACAGGTGATCTATCAGGTCACGTATACGATTGTCGGTCCCGCTTTGCTAATATTAGAATCGCTCGATGTTACAGACGCTTTTTGTGAAGAACCTGTCGGTAGCCTGATTACTTTTGTTTCGGGCGGTGTGACGCCTTATTCGCTGGATATTGGCAATGGTCCAGTGGCTGCAACCCAACTCTCCGGACTTGTGGCAGGTAATTACGACCTGACTATAACCGATGCTAACGGATGCCGCATAGATACTTTGTTTGTGATAGGCGGCCCGGTGTCGCCAATAGTCAATTTATCCGATACCACTACTTTTTGCATCGGACTTACCGGCCTGCTCGAAGCCGGTGATCACAGCAGCTATCAATGGTCGACCGGCGAAACCACACCTGATATAAGCGTGACCGATGCGGGAGCTTATAGCGTAACCGTAACGAGCAGCGAAGGATGCCAGGCAGCTGATACCACCCTCGTCGTATTCTCCAGCGATGTCAACCTGAGCTTTAGCAATATTGTCACCTTGCTTTGCCAGGGCGATTCACTGCAATTGCAGGTTAGTGGAGCCAGTACGTATAGCTGGATCGACACATCGGGCACGCTCAGCGCACTCGATACGCCGTTTCCGTATGCCAAACCCCAAGTTACAACCACCTATACCGTTATTGGCGTGAGTGCCTGCGGAACGGATACCGCCTCTATCGAAGTAGAAGTATACCCTGTGACGGCCACGGCTGGCCCTGATACTTGTATCGGCAGAGGAGTGCCGCTGCAGCTCTACGCCTCGGGAGGAGAATTTTATCAGTGGGCCGACGCCGAGTATCCGGTCAGCAACCCGTTTATTCCCAATCCCATTGTAGAACCCGAAGACAGCATCGACTACATTGTCACGATAGTTGACTCCAACGCCTGCGTGATTCGCGACACCATTAGTGTAATGGTGGGAACCAACCCGCTGGATATTACCCGCATTAACCTGATCACACCCAATGACGACGGTAAAAACGACGGGTTAGATTTCGGCAGTATAGGCAAATACGGGCCCAACAGCCTCAGAGTGTATAATCGCTGGGGCGACCTGGTTTACCAAAAAGTGGACTATCAAAGTGACGACGAACGTTTTGACGGCACTTCGAAGGGACAACCGCTTCCTGCCGGGACTTATTATTATGTATTAGCCTTCAAGACGGGCACCATCAAACAAGCGCTTACGATAGTGCGGTAATGTCTGACCTATGAAAAAACTACTACTACTCTTTGTTTTATCCATCCCTGTGGGGCTTTGGGCGCAACAACTCCCCGAAAGAAGCCCTTTCGGAGAAACCGGTTTTTTGTGGAATCCTGCCATGACGGCTCCCTGGAACTACTATGAAATCGACGCCGGCTTTCGCCAGGAATGGCTCGGCTTTGAAGATGCCCCGCAAACCGCTTATCTGGGTATTCAATATCCTTTCGAAAAAGAAAATATGAGCCTGGGCGGTTATTTTATGCACGATGCCGTCAATCCTATCAAGACCAATACGTTTGCTTTGACCTATGCCTACAAACTGGAGCCGGGGTTCAAACGCTATGACCAGCTATCCATAGGTTTAATGGGAAGTGTTACCCACATATTTGTAGACGGCCTCGACGTAGTGGTGAAAGACCCCGACGACGACTATGTGCCGGTGGGAGAAAACAACAAATTATCGCCCAATGTGGGCTTCGGGGTGTTTTATATTTCCCAGGTGCGCGATCCCTATAAAAAAAATGCCCTGTATGCCGGCTTGGGATGTACACAGTCGATCCCTTCAAATGTCATCTTCGACCAAACCGGCAGCTTGGGCAACTTCAAAAGAGCCTTGCACGGCAATGCCCTTTTTGGAGCACGTATAATCAAGGAATCTATGCTGCTTGAACCCTCGATTTGGGTAAATTACAGCGTTGTGAATAGGTTAAATGTCAATCTTTCCTTCCGTATCGAGCAGTTTGACTCATTTTGGGCGGGCTTGACTTACACCACCAATCAAACCCTTGCCTTACAGGTAGGTTCGGTATTTAACAAGGGATTTGTAAAAGACGGCTCGTTGCGGGTAGGGCTACTTGGCTCTTATAATATCGGTACTTTTGGCCAAGCTCGCGGATTGGGCTTCGAATGTTACCTCGCCTATCGCTTTGAATTGTAGCGAATCATTAAATTTGCTGCATGACCAAAGTGGTTGCAAAGCGATTATGTCTGACAACTCAACAAAAAAGCAAATTATCCTTGAAGCCGCCGCCCGCTTGTTTCGCGATAAAGGCTACTCCGCCACGTCTATGCGCGACCTGGCTGACGCGGTGCAGCTCAAGGCTTCGAGCTTATACAATCATATCGCCTCGAAAGAAGAAATTCTTCAGACAATATGCTTTGACAATGCCCATCGATTTTTAGCGGGTATGACGGAAATAGAGCAATTGCAGGTAAGCGCAACCCACAAAATCGAAGCCCTTATTCGCCTCCATATTCACATCGCCAAAGAAGACCTTACTTCGGTAACCGCTTTTAATGACGAGTGGCGACATCTCAGCGAACCACACCTTGGCAACTTCAAATCGCTGCGTAAATCTTACGAAAGCCGGTTTAAAGCTATCATAGAGGCGGGTATTCAGGCCGGCGAACTCAGACCGCTACATGCTTCAGTGCTGCTCTATACGCTGTTTTCATCCGTAAGGTGGTTGTACGATTGGTTTAAACCGGAGCGAAGCCTGAGTGCTGATATGCTGGAAAGTGAAATCATTACCATATTGCTAAATGGCATGATATTGAAATAATGCCACATACAGGAACCCAAATTCCCTCTTGTGTCGTTATTGAAAGTATTAATTATAAAGTATGGACTTCTTCAATGTATCTATGCCCTACACTACTGTCCAGCCGGAAACCCTCGACGGACTGCTGGCCGATGGGTGGCGTATCCTAAGCAAGGGATTCGTGCGGCATAGCCATGCTTTAGCGGATGAATCAGAATTGCCCAATGACGATAATTGGTGCCGCACAATCCCCGTTCGTATTCGCCTCAGCAATTTTCGACTTTCAAAAAGCCAGCGCCAACTCATGCGTCGCAACAGCGACCTGCATGTCAATATTCAACCCATCCAGGTGGATGCCGATAAACACCTGCTTTTTAATAAACACTACCTCCAGCGGTTTAAAAAACTCAACGCCATCCATGTTTTTCTACGGGCGGATTCGGCTACCAGCCCATGCGAAGGTATCGAGTTTAATGTGTGGAAAGACGGCAGGCTTATTGCCTATAGCACCATCCACGTAGGTCGGGAAGGAGTATCAAGTACGTATGCTTTTTACGACCCCGACGAATCCAACCGCAGTCTGGGCGTATTTACCATGCTCCTCGAAATCAACTACGCCCAGCAAAATGGAAAGGCCTTTTATTACCCCGGCTATGTGTACGACAAGCCATCGAAGATGGATTATAAAAGAAATTTTTTCGGTATAGAATATTACAATTGGAAAAACAAGTGGGCCCCTTTCCAGCGAGGCACCACCCCCGAATTGCCTCCCGAGGTTTTTCCGGAAATCAGCATAAGCGATAAATCTCAGCAGTAACCCCCCTTGTTTCCGAACAATACGAACGAATGTTCGTTTTTATATAAAAAGCGCTATATTTGTACCGTAAAAAAGCCGCGGCAGCTATGAATGAGTTGACCTTAGAGCAAGAATTTCAGGCAAAAATCGATGCGGATCTCAAAATAGAGCCCAAAGATTGGATGCCCGATGCCTATCGCAAAACCCTGATCAGGCAGATCTCCCAACACGCCCACTCCGAAATTGTCGGCATGTTGCCCGAAGGCAACTGGATATCGCGCGCGCCCTCGCTGCGCCGCAAGGTAGCTTTGCTGGCCAAAGTTCAGGATGAAGGCGGGCACGGCCTCTACCTCTACAGCGCCACCGAAACGCTGGGCATAGACCGCGAAGAGCTCATCGAAGACCTGCACAGCGGCAAAGCCAAATACAGCAGCATTTTTAACTACCCATCATTGAATTGGGCCGACATCGGCGCTATCGGCTGGCTGGTTGACGGCGCTGCCATCATGAACCAGGTGGCACTATGCCGTACTTCTTACGGCCCCTACGCCCGGGCTATGGTGCGCATTTGCAAAGAAGAAAGCTTTCACCAGCGGCAGGGCTACGAAATATTGCTCAGTCTGTGCCGCGGTACGGAAGTACAAAAACGCATGGCCCAGGATGCCATCAACCGCTGGTGGTGGCCCTCGCTGATGATGTTCGGCCCGCCCGACACGGATTCGCCCAATTCCGAGCAATCAATGAAATGGCGCATCAAACGCCAGTCAAACGACGAACTGCGCCAGCGCTTTATCGATATGACGGTGCCCCAGGCCGACTTCCTCGGGTTGGTAGTCCCCGACCCGCAACTCAAATGGAATGAAGAGCGCGGCCACTACGATTTCGGGCCTATCGACTGGGAAGAGTTTCGCAATGTGCTCAAAGGCAACGGCCAATGCAACCGCCAGCGCATGAAAGACCGCATCAAAGCCCACGAAGAGGGCGCCTGGGTGCGCGAAGCAGCTATGGCTTATGCCGAAAAACGCAGCCGGCGCCAGGAGCAAGTATCCAGCGTAGCTTAAGTTTTTATCAAGCAAAACAGTTGTCACCATGAAAAATAACTGGCCCTTGTGGGAGGTATTCATCCGCAGCAAAAACGGACTCAACCACAAACACGTAGGTAGCCTCCATGCCGCCGATGCGGCTATGGCTATCGAAAATGCCCGCGACGTGTATACCCGCCGCAACGAAGGCGTAAGCATATGGGTGGTGGAATCTAAATATATCACGGCTTCCAACCCCGAAGACAGCGACGCTTTTTTCGACCCGGCCAACGACAAGGTGTATCGCCACCCCACTTTTTACAATTTGCCCGATGAGGTGAAACACATTTAAGAAACTTCAGCCTTTTAACCAAGCCATATTAATCAAGCTTTGCCATGACCACCGCAAATTTGCCACAAGCCCGCTTCGAGTACTTACTCCGACTGGGCGACAACGCCCTGATTCTCGGCCAGCGCTTGTCGGAATGGTGTGGTCATGGCCCGGTGTTGGAGCAAGACATCGCCATCACTAACATCGCGCTCGACCACATCGGACAGGCGCGGTCGATTTATGCCTACGCTGCCGAACTGGAAGGCAAAGGTCGCTCCGAAGATGACATTGCCTTCCTTCGCGATGCCTGGGATTTTCACAACGTACAACTCGTAGAACAACCCAACGAAGACTGGGCTTACACCATCGTACGCCAGTTTTTATTCGATTCCGCTAATTATTACTTATACCAGTCGCTTACCCGTAGCAGCGACGAGCAGATAAAAGCCATTGCCGAAAAATCGCTTAAAGAGATCACCTATCACCTGCGCTACAGCTCGGAGTGGATGATCCGCCTGGGCGACGGCACCGAGCTGAGTCACCAGAAAATGCAAACCGCCCTCGACGACCTCTGGATGTTTTCGGGTGAAATACTAATGATGGACGACCTGGACAAGTTTATGCATGACCTCGGCATCGGCGCCGACCTCGACGCCATCAAACCCCTTGTAGATGCTAAACGGCGGGATGTAATCAGTGAAGCTACGCTTCGCATCCCCGAAAATCCATGGATGCAATCCGGCGGCAAGCAAGGCCGTCACTCCGAATTCCTCGGCCATATGCTCTCCGATATGCAGTTTATGCAAAGAGCGTATCCGGGAATGAGTTGGTGAACAGTTGGTGAACAAACAGTTCACTGTTCACAATCAGTCTACTTCTCCTCCTTCGTCGTCGTCTCCACCTTTATCGTCACAGGTTGCTGGCCGCCTGGGCTACCTGTGCGGGTGAGTAGTTTGAGCAAATCAAACCAGAAAGGGGCGCCTTGAGAAATGGCAAGTGCGGTGACGACCCAGCCCAGTAGTTTGAGCAGCCAGTCCAAAATGTTCTTGTCTTGGTAATCAGATGCCTCCCAGCCCAGGCCCAGCGGTGTGGCGGCGCCTTCGAGGTCCTCGCTGATCAATGTATTGAGTTTAGTTTTCAAATCGCCCAGGTTATCGGCTATCTCTTCCTGGGTAGCATTTGAATCCAGCGGGGTAGTTTCATAGTTTGCACTTCGGTCGCTATCCACAAAATCGGTGGCTATTTGCAGGATTTCCTGCCGGGCGGTAGAATTTTGAGATAGCGAGCGATACATCGCAAACGTGTCTGCATCAAGGCTCACGGCGATGGTAAAACCGATAAAAAAGATGAGATACTGTACATTGCGCTTATACCACGCTGAAGTAAGCGACATCATTTCATTGAAATAATTGGCGATAGCCTCTTCCGCTTTATTTATTTCTGCCTGAAATTCATCGGAAACATCCCGCGAGCTCAATGCTGCCTGGCTTTTCAGCGTTTCGAGGTGGCTGCGCAGGTCTTTGTCTTTTACACCTTCGAGGCTCACCCCCTCATTGCCTGAGGGCGTATCGAGTGAACGTTCGCCATCGGGAGGTGTAGGGCCTTCCAGCATATCTTTTACTACCGCTACAAATTGCGTAGGACTCAAATAAGCGGGCAGTGTTTTGCTCATCAGACCTTTAGTAAGGTATTTTTTATATACCGTACTGGTCTTAAATTTGTCGATGAGTTCTTTTTGTGCTTCTTTTGATTCGAGTTCCAGCAAACTTGCTGCCGACTTGAGCAGAAGTTTGCCCCGCAGGGAAGTAAAATTGGCAAAAATCTCCTGAAGAATGGAAGCCAGAATACTCAGCAAAAAGTAGGTAAAGATGAGGCCGATAATAATTTCCAGCGCTTTCATGAATTATGGGTTTTGTTGGATAAGTGACTAAGATAGCATAAATTTGAAAACATATTGCAAGCCCTGTTATAAATCATCAACATACTCTTTGTAGAAAACTTTGATTATTTGCTTTTGCTAAGCAATAGGTGTCGCTTCGTTCACATAGATAGAGTTGCCATGAAACAAATAATGTTGGTGATTTGCTGGTTATTGCCGGCATATTGGGGATATAGCCAGAATTATTGGACTCCCTTCCCGGAAGAAGATATTCCGCTAAGTGGCCCTCGGTATATCACGCCCAATAAATTCGCAGCGTTGGCCCTTGATACCACCCTCTTAATGCAAACGCTGCGGCAGGCGCCCCACGAACAAGACATATCGTCATTTGACAGCCCAACGATCCTGTCCGTACCCACCCCCGAGGGTGATGTACTGCAATTTCGCATCGTACGCTACGATATGATGGAACCCGGGCTTGCTGCGCGGTATCCCGGTATTATGACATTCCTTGGTGTGAGTACGGGCCGAAATCCATACTTCATTCGCTTCGACTGGACGGCGCGGGGTTTTCACGCCGCTTTCACTTCGCCGGGAGGCAAGGTGTTTATCGACCCCTATTGTTTTGACAATGTGTTGCATTACGTGAGTTATTACACCAGCGATTATCCGGCGCCCACCGAGCCGTTCGAGTGTCACATTACTAAAGAACAAATAAACTCAGGCTTGCAGCAGGAGGGAAATGAGGAAGAAAAGGCCGGCGATTGTGTCTTTCGCTCGTACCGCCTGGCTGTAGCTACCACGGGGGAATACTCCAATTTCCACGGCGCCGATGATCCCTCAGAATCAGCATTGGTGCTGTCTGCCGTGGTCACCGCCGTCAATCGCGTCAACCAGGTTTATGAAAAAGACGTGACCATCCGGATGATCCTCATCGCCAATACCGATGACGTGTTTTATTACGTTCCGGGCACAGATCCTTTTACCAACAACGATGGCGGCACTATGCTGGGCGAAAACCAAGCCAATATGGACTTGGTTATCGGCACGGCGAATTACGACATGGGGCACGTGTTTAGTACTGGCGGTGGTGGAGTGGCAAATTTGAATAGCCCTTGTTCGACAACTTTAAAAGCCAGGGGCGTAACCGGCCTGGGCAATCCCATTGGGGATCCTTTTTATATCGATTATGTAGCCCACGAGATGGGGCATCAATTCGGAGCACACCATACGCAAAATAATAGCTGCAACAGGACTGACGCCACCGCTATGGAACCTGGCAGCGCCTCTACCATCATGGGATATGCCGGAATTTGCCCGCCTAATATCCAGAACAACAGCGACGATTATTTGCACGGTATTAGCATACAGGAAATCGGCAATTTTGTAGCCTTTGGCAATGGCAATAGCTGCGATACGCCGCTGCCGTTTATCAATAGTCCACCTTCTGTTAGCGGGGGTAATGATCGCATAATACCCATTTCCACCCCCTTTATGCTTACTGCTGCGGCGAATGACTCCGATGGCCATCCGATTGCATATTGTTGGGAGCAGTGGGATAATGAGGTAGGCGTCATGGCCCCGCAGTCGACAAACGCAGTGGGGCCTATGTTCCGCTCGTTTGACCCCAATAGTTCGCCTATTCGCTATTTCCCGCGCTTGCAGGATCTGGTCAACAACGTCTCGCCTACGTGGGAAGTATTGCCATCGGTGGGTCGCGACATGGAATTCAGGATCACAGTACGCGACAACAACGGCACGGCCGGATGCACCGAGGAAGACAACATGGTGGTTACTACCGTTGACGGCATCGGCCCCTTTGTTGTTACGGCGCCCAATACCGTCGGAGTTACCTGGACGGAGGGCCAATCCGCAGCTGTGACATGGAATGTAGCCAATACCACCTCTGCTCCCGTGAGTTGCAGCACAGTAGACATTTTCCTTTCATACGACGGTGGGTTTACGTACCCCGTTCAATTGGCCAACAATGTAACTAATAGCGGTTCGGCAACCGTAACCGTGCCTGCCGGTACTACCACTACCGCTCGTGTAATGGTAAAAGCGGAGGGTAATATCTTTTTTGATATTTCCAATTTCAATTTTTCGATAATTGCCGGCGCAGCGCCTGATTTTACCATGGGTACTACTCCAATCGAGCAGAGTGTTTGTCCTCCCAACGATGCCATTTTTACTATTCAAACAAGCTCAATTGGTGGTTTTTCAGGAAATATCACGCTTTCCCTGAGTGGGGCTCCGGCCGGAGTCTCCTATAGTTTTTCGCCCAACCCTGTGTCCGCCGGAAATTCAAGTAATCTCACCATCAACAACCTCGCCGCTGCAACTCCCGGCGACTACAATATGCAAGCATCAGGCGTCGGCTTGCCAGGCGCCCGCATAGTCGATATTACACTGACAATAGGCGTGGAAGCAGGTATTCCCAGTCCAGTCAGCCCTTCTAACGGCGCCCTGGATCATACTATAGTACCTTCGTTTAGCTGGAATTCGGCTGCCAATGCCACTCAATACCAATTTGAACTTTCTGTCAGCTCTACATTTTCTACCACAATAACCAGTACGACAACCTCGTCTACCTCTTGGATGTCCACAATAGAACTTCAACCGCAAACCACCTATTATTGGAGGGTTCGCGGATTAAACAGCACCTGTACCAGCAATTGGTCGACCGTATATTCTTTCAGTACGGTGCCTTGTTTTATATATAATAGTGCCGACGTGCCAAAGACGATACCCGCCACGGGGACTCCCACTATAACCTCAACGCTTAATATCACCGATTCGGGCACTTTGCGCGATGTGAACGTAGTAAACTTAACCGGCACGCATACCTGGGTGAGTGATTTGATCATAAACCTCATTAGCCCATTGGGCACGTCAGTTCTCCTGTTTGATCAATTGTGCACCAACAATGACAATTTTAACCTCAACTACAACGATCAGGCAGCTTCGGCCACGATACCCTGCCCACCCACGGCAGGAGGCGCCTATCGCCCGGCAGGATTTCTGTCGACAATAAATGGTCAGTCGATGACAGGCCAATGGACCTTGCAAATACAGGATGTTTTCGGAGAAGATGGTGGGGAGTTGCAAAGCTGGGGTATCAGGGTATGTCCTTCGGGGTATAGCTCAGTGCTACCGGTAGAGTGGCTTTCTTTTGAAGCGAAGGCCATGGAAGACCGGTCCGCTATTGTTCTCGATTGGGCAACTGCTGCCGAATTCAACAACGCCGGCTTTCACATCGAGCGCAAGTCCCAGACGGAATCGGAATTTACGCCATTGGAATGGGTGGATACCAAAGGAAATGGCGGCGTCTCGCAGCGCTATCAATGGAGCGATCGCACCGCTCAGCGAGGGCTGCGTTACTACTACCGACTGCGACAATTGGACTACGACGGTATGGAATCCTATTCGCCCATACGTACGGCCATATTGGAGGGCAATGATATCAATTGCCGGCTTTCCTGGCAGGCCGGCCAGGCTTTGCTTTTGTTGGGTTGCCCGCTCACTACCGGCCCCGCTGCGACTTGTTCGCTTTACAATATACAGGGGCAGCAATTATTATCGCAGCAAGTGGGCGTAGGTATGCACACCATCCCGCTTGATTATTTGCCGCAAGGCATATATCTGGTGGTGGTACAGGCGGGAAATGAAATATTTGCAAAACGTATTGTGAGGTGATTCATAGGGACGAAAATTGACTTGCCGGGTATGCTTCATTGATGTATTAATTTATATTTACGAATGGAAATTTTTACGCTCATTACGATTTTAACGGTTCTTTCAGCGGCATTCGCGTATATCAATACCCGGTTTTTGAAATTGCCCTTCACCATTGGGTTGATGATCATAGCGATTTCTTTCACCCTGCTGATCTTGTTGCTGGGATGGTTTGAGAACGACATATTAGAGGACTCAAAAGCCTTAATACAAGCCATTGATTTCAAAACAGTGCTGCTTGACGTCATGTTGAGCTTCCTGTTATTTGCCGGGGCTCTACATACCAAATTGGAAGGCCTCAAAAAAAATCGATGGCCCATAGCGATGTTTGCCACATTAGGCATGGTCTTATCGGCTTTTATAGTCGGCACACTCATGTATTACCTAATGCAGGTTTTTAATTATCCTATCGATTATACATATTGCCTGCTTTTCGGTGCATTGATATCGCCAACAGACCCTATAGCCGTGCTGGGAATACTTAAAGAAGCCCGTGCCCCAAAGCAGTTGGAAACAAAAATCGTAGGGGAGTCTTTGTTCAATGACGGAGTAGGCGTAGTACTTTTTTTGGTGATTTTTGGAATGGCGAAAGAAGGCGTAGAGGCCGTGACGTTTTCTCATATCAGTACCCTGTTATTGGAAGAAGTTGGTGGCGGTATCGTATTGGGACTGATTTCAGGATGGCTTGGTTTTCGGTTGATGAAAACGATCAATCACTATGAAACAGAAGTAATGATTACACTGGCTTTGGTGATGGGGGTATATGAACTGGCCAGTTATATGCATTTTTCAGGTCCGCTAGCCGTGGTTGTTGCCGGCCTATTTATTGGCAATCAATCGCCTTCGGTAGCCTGGTCGCAAATTACGCAGGGATACGTGGATAAATTCTGGGAACTGATAGATGTTTTCCTTAATGCTATCCTTTTCGTGTTGATCGGTTTTGAACTGCTCATAGTCACTTTTAATGCTACTTATGTCACCTTAGGAATTATTGCTATACCTATCACGCTGCTGGCTCGTTATATTGCCCTGGTAGGCCCCATCGCGATATTTCGCAAGCGACTGGAATTTATTCCGCGCACTAGTATTATTATGACATGGGGAGGCATTCGCGGGGGCATTTCAATCGCCCTTGCGCTTTCTCTGGAACCACAAATGGGGCGTGATTTGTTTCTAACGATAACTTATATAATTGTAATTTTTTCAATAATCGGACAGGGCCTGACACTCGGTCCCTTGGTAAGGCGAATAATAAAAACGGATTAATACATCCCTATTGTTTTTACTTAAAAAAAATCAGAGATTCGAGCCTTAATTGCAAGACTCAACTCCTAAATGGGAACACCGCTCTGCCTGGATAGTATACAGGCCATCCGCGACTTCTTTCTCAACGATAAAACTCCGGTTTATTTTATAGACTGGTGCTTGTTCACCGCAGTAGGCATGGACAAATGGATAAGTTCTTTACAATTTGTTTGTGCAATTGACAATTTTGGCGGTCAACACCCCCGGATCGTTTCCTCCGATACTTTTCCATACGTAAATAAGGATGCCCTCGAAAAAGTCAACCGGCTTTTGGTTTCCAATACAGCAATCAGCCAATACATCGACCGCCACCGCCACAACGGCGACGCCGGCAAGGCTATGTTTATGATGCTGGATGCGGAAACCGAAAAACTGGCCGGCCAACTCGGCCTCGAAGTATGCTTGCCTCCGGTGGCGCTGCGCCAATACTGCGACCACAAAGCTAATACAAACCGTATTGCTCAAAAAGCAGGGGTGCCCTGCGTGCCCTACGTGCTGGCTGTGGTGCATAGCTATGATCAACTGCGCCGCATCGCCGGCCATCTCGGCGAAAAACTCGTCGTGCAGCGGCCTTATGGCAACTCAGGCGCTACTACCTATTTTATCAATAGCAAAGCCGATTTTATCGCCCACCAGGAAGACATCGTCTGCGGGGAAGAGTTGAAGATTATGAAATACATCAACTGCCGCAGTACCGGACTCGAAGCCTGCGTGACCCGCCACGGCGTCGTGGTGACGCCTTTGACGGCTGAATTAATAGGATTCCCCGAACTCACCGAGCACCAGGGCGGCTGGTGCGGCAATGAGATGTACGCCCATGCTTTCCCGCCTGAGATCAACGAGAAGGCAATGAGCTATACCATCCGCATGGGCGAGCAACTCCGCAAAGAAGGTTATAAAGGTTATTTTGAACTCGATTTTTTAATTGATACCGACGACGGACAGTTTTTCCTCGGCGAGATGAATCCCCGTTTTTCCGGTATATCGCCGCTCACTAATAATGCCAGCTTTGTACAGCAAGACCTGCCCCTGATGCTACTCCACCTGCTGGAATGGATGGATGTCGACTACGAACTGGACGTGGCCGCCCTCAACGCCCGCTGGGCCAATCCGAAAAACCTCGAGCCCCTGTCGCTGCTTTATTTTTGTCATGTAGACGATACGGTAGTGAAGGCCCCTCCTACAGGTATTTATCAACTACGATCTGACGGCAGTATTGCCCCAAGTCGTTTTGCTACTGATTTTGGAGATGTGAATGATACAGATGAAGCCTTCTGGCTGAATGTCTCGGGCACTCATACCCGTATTGCACAAGGAGAGGAGGTTGGCGCTTTAATTCTAAAACAACGGGTAACCAGCAGTCCCAACCAACTCACGCCGCAGGCAGCAGCCTGGATTAAAGGAGTGAAAGGGCTGTTTGAGTTGGGACTTTAAGACTGTAGGACTATACGACTTTATGACTGTATTCGTATAGTCTTATAGTCCTACAGTCGCAAAGTCTTCCCTAATTCGCCCAGGCCTTCTCGCCTTTTTTATAATCAATACACCCTTTATACGGTCCGGGTATCATCTCGTAGCGCAGTACCTGCGTATAGCCTTGCTCAGAAGTAAAAAATCCTAGCAAGGTCAGTTGCTGGAGTAGCGTAAAATAATGCGGGGTAAAATCACCAATTTGCTGCTCGTTATACACTTTCGCTTCCGCCGCAATTTTGGACAAAACTTCAAGCTGTTCAGTTGGCTTTAGTTTGCCAAAAGCCCGGTTATGCTGCGTTTTTGCAGCAGCAGTAAGCGCCGCAAGCCCGGTGATCAAAGCCTTTTGCTCGTCGTCGTCGTAGCAATGCGTCACAAAATCGGCGATAAAAGCGCCGGTCTGGGCGTCCCTGGCGCCGGGAGTCGCGGTGCGGGGGATAATCGTCTCGGCGATGTGGTCGAGCAGGGCCACGTCGGCAGCGCTGAATAGGCCGATGTCTTTGCCGTCGGGTGCACAACCCGTCAGGAAAAAATCGGCGCCGACCACCGAAGCGCCGGTCAATACGGCGATATGTTTGAGCAATTCTCTGCGGTTCATAGCTGGATAATATCAGGTTTGTTCTCTGTTCTCTGTTCTCTGTTCTCTGTTCTCTGTTCTCTGTTCTCTGTTCTCTGTTTAAGTATAACTAGCAAAAATAAGGAACGGATAACCGACAACGGATAACGGAGAACAGACAACTAAATCTCCGATTTCTTCAACCGCTCAACGGCGTAATTGGCGGCGCGGGCGGTGAGCGCCATATACAATATCGACGGACTTTGATTGCCCGTGCTGGTCATACAGGCGCCGTCGGTCACGAACACATTTTGGCAGTGGTGCAATTGGTTCCACTTGTTGAGCAGCGAAGTGGCGGGGTCATGGCCCATGCGGGCGCCGCCCATCTCGTGAATATCGAGGCCGGGCGGCTGCTTAGTGTCATTAGTGCGGATGTTGACGGCGCCGGCGGCTTCGAGCATAGCGCGGCCTTGTTCCAGGAAGTCCTGCACCATTTTCTCGTCGTTGTCGTCGTAGCCTACCGAAGTGACCAGCAGCGGAATACCCCACTGGTCGCGCTGGTCGGCGCTGAGGCGCACGTGGTTGGAGGCTTTGGGTATCGTTTCCCCTTGCATGTACATATAAGCGCCCCAGGTACCGGGTTCGCTGATGGCCTCTTTAAAGGCGGCCCCCAGCATCGGTTCGATGCCTTTGTCGCTTAGCTTTTCGCGATAAGCGCCCGAAAAAATCGTATAGCCGCCGATAAAATCGGTTTCCTGCCGGTGCAGGTTGCGGTAATTGGCGATGATGCATTCCACGGGGCGGGTCACGCGGTAGTATTTGTCTTTAAACCCTTCAAAATCGCCGCCCATATTGCCGCGGTAGTTGTGGAAGCAGATAAACTTGCCCAGGAGCCCGTTGTCGTTGCCCAGTCCGTTGGGAAAGCGATTGGAGGTAGAATTCAGCAAAATCAGGTTGGTATTCAGCGCCGAGGCGTTCACAAAGATGATGCGGGCGAAATACTCCGTCGCCTCGTTGGTCTGTGCGTTGATCACGCGTACGCCCGTAGCGCGACCTTTTTCTTCGTCGTAGATAATAGAATGCACCACCGAATGGGGGCCACCGTCAGGTTGCCGGTTTTCTGGGCCCAGGGCAGGGTAGAAGTCACCGAACTGAAATACCCGCCGTAGGGACGGCCGCGCATACAGAGGTTGCGGTTTTGGCATTGTCCGCGCCCTTGTTGGGTGTGGATCTCTTGGGGTTGGGTGATATGCGCCCAGCGCCCGGAGACGTAGTGGCGCTTGAATTTTTTCCAGAGCACGTCTTTGATATGCTGCTCCACGCAATTGAGTTCGTAGCCGGGCAGGAACTCGCCGTCGGGCATCGACTCGATACCTTCCTTGATACCGCATACTCCGATAAACCGCTCCACGTGGCTATACCAGGGCGCCACGTCGTCGTAGCGGATGGGCCAGTCGACGGCATAGCCGTAGCGTTGCGGCGCGCTGAATTCAAAATCGCTCCAGCGCTGGCAGGCGCGCCCCCAGGTCAGTGACTTGCCGCCCACCTGGTAGCCGCGTATCCAGTCGAAAGGTTTTTCCTGCACATAGGGGTGGTCGGCATCCTCAATAAAAAAGTGCGCCGTATCGGCGGCATAGCCGGCAGCTTTTGATATCAGTGGATTTTTTTTGCGTTGTTCGCGGGCGATATGACCGCGGTAGGGCAATTCCCAGGGGGGGTATTATAAGTAGGGTAGTCGATGAGGTGTTTCACATCCCGTCCGCGTTCCAGCACCAGCGTTTTGAGGCCGTGTTCGCAGAGTTCTTTGGCGGCCCAGCCCCCGCTGATGCCACTGCCGATTATGATTGCGTCGTAGGTGTGTTTGTTTTGCATGGTGGGTGGTTTGAGATGCTGGTGCTAAGATACTAATTTCTTTAAGCTAACCTGAATAGAAAAACTTATCAGCGAGGTTATTGTTATTAAAATATAAATAGCACCTTATGCCGGCAAAAGATAAATACCATGACCAAGTTCGGCGAGCGCTCGAAAAAGACTCGTGGCGCATTACGCATGATCCGTACTTTTTAAAATTGGAAGGTGTCAACTATCCGGTCGACCTCGGTGCGGAAAAGATGATAGCGGCCCAAAAGGATAGTCAGAAAATTTTGGTTGAAATAAAAAGTTTTGCAGTTGAGAGCATCCCCAATGAATTCCATACCGCTTTAGGACAATATTTGGACTATGAATTGGGTCTAGAAGAGCAGGAACCAGATAGGGCCATTTTTTTGGCCATCCCTGAAAAGATTTACAACAAAATCCAAAAAGTACCTATTTTGCTCAAAGCGCTTGACAAATACGACGTAAAATTGATTATTTTTGATCCACTATCAGAAGAAATCATACAATGGCTACAAAACTAGACCGGTACGAACAAATTATCATCCAGACGCTCAGCGAGTATGCCGAAATGTATAACAAGCAGCAGGACGGCCTTGAAGCTAAATTGATAGTTGACAAAGAGGGTAAGCACTATCAATTGCTCAACATGGGCTGGCGGAAGGATGACTATCAGTTTTATGTTATTTTCCATTTTGACATTAAAAATGGGAAAATATGGCTACAGGAAAATCGCACGGATGTGTTAATTGCCAAGGAATTAGTTGAACGCGGGGTAGACAAAAATGATATTGTGCTGGGTCTTTAGTATCCTGAACTACGGGCAGAATCGGGGGTATGCTGTTGCGTGATTGAAAGGCTCTCAAGTAATTTTTGTAAATTCCCATTTCCTTCGCTTGCTAACCTTGCAAAATCATGAGCAATTTTTACTTGTTTTGATTTTCCGAAAAGCGGAATATCTGCAATGGCTTCCTCGAATTCTCCTTTATCATACCTTTTGGAAACTGGCATAGATCCTCTCGATTCTTTTGTAATCTTTAATCAAATATTTTATTCTAATTTCTTTTTTCTTGTTATACAAATCTCATCTCTTGGAAAGAAAGTGTCTTACAAAGCCAAGAACAACTCCGCTTAGCAAGGACAGAATTGCAATTAGAATTTTCTGCAAAATATCATCCATTTTTATTTTTTTAATACCGCACAACTCCTATTTCCCGTAATACATCCAAGCCACAAATTACCGACAGTAAGTGCGAATAGCTGCTTATTGCCGGTTATTCGCATAACTGCGAAGGTCTGGATTTATTGCCATAAAGTCAAGGCAGGTTGGGAGGAAAAAATTTGGGAAGAGCGCCTGAAAAGATCATTAACTATGAACGTAACTATTTAGTAGGCCTTCCTTGAAGTGCCTAAAATGCCTAGTTTTGCCCTAACCCTAAAAGGAACCCAGGCATTTTAGGCTTTTGTTCCCTTCAGGGCTGGGGTGGGGCAAACAAATGGCTAAAATGCCGAGCCAGGAGGTGACCTAAATAGTTACCTATGAAAAATTGAAAAGCGATGCAGGTGCTAAGATAAGAAGTAACTGTTTAGCACAGCCAATTATACTTGTTTTCAAAGCAATTGGATTAGAGACCGTAATAAGTGATGGTAATATGATTGCTGGGGTTTATGAAAAAAATATAGCGTTCTTTACGGCCTTCGCCTTGAATTAAGTAGTATTTGTGCGGTTTCTTGGGTTATTGGGCATATATAATTACCATGTTTTTTCTTCTTTCGATGCGAAGAACGAACGGGTTTGTAGGTAGTGGTACTTCAAGTTTTATATCATCCAAATAGCTGCAACTCCTTTTATGTAAATTTATTCAATTACTACGATATCCGCGATCATCTACCGCCGATGTTAATGGATATTTATCGAATTAAATTTTTCTACTTTTCAAGTAATCGTCAACAATTTTCTTAATTTTTGGCTTTGCTGTTATAATTGAATATGAATGATCATTTAATACTACATGTTCATAATAGAAACTGGTAGTTTCATGTTGATTCATTACTTTGTCTAAATAGGTAAATCTAAACACAGCCACTAAGCTGTTTAAATCATTTATACCATTTTTTGATAATCTATTTTCTTGTTTATATTGTTTTACTTCACCGGGGAATAAAACATTTTGATACTTAGCAGATATGTTTGTGTTTTGCTTTCCATGTGACATAACCTTCAAATCTTTTATTTTTAAAAATATAACTGATATATTTAAGTCATAGGCTGGCCTCTGGCCAAAATTTTTAACTGTAAAAAACGAAATTAATTTCTTTTGTAAGATCATCTCCATCCTTGGGTAAAAACCGATAGTCGACATCTTTAAGCAAGGGTTTTGAATTAACAGCTAATAAATTTTTTTGATAAGTTAATTGATGAATTTGTTCTTTTGATGAAATGTTTAATTCTCTTAACTCATTAAATATTTCTACTAAAGTGTCTATTTGAGTTTTCTGATTAATTATTATATCTGCTAACTTGTTTATTTGGTTCTGTTGGCTTGTGTCGTTTATTGCTAGAGTTAAAGCAGCAGCTGAGTAATTATTACCCTGTTTTGACAAATTATTTGCAGTAAAAGCTAAATAAAGTCCAAATAATGTGACTAGTGTTCCAAGAATAACATTAATATGCCTGGAAAAATCAGTCAACTTTTCTTTTAAACTGAAGGTGGTTTTTTCTGACATCATTTCCTTGTATTAAAACGCAGTTAATAAAATATATATTGTGTGTGTTCTAATGTTTATATCCTTGTTTTACAGTCTTTAAAATACTTTTCTTAGACAAGTCACTTTGTTTTGTATTCGATTTCGCCTCAACTCCTATTTCCCGCAACACCTCCAAGCCACGAATAACCGACAGTAAGCGCTATTACCGGTTGTTCGTCTAATTGCGAAGGTCTGGATTTTTTGCCAAAAAGTCAAGGCAGGCAAGGAGGAAGGCCAAAATCGGGAGGAGCGCTTTGGGAGGTGACCTCCGGGAACCACCTCTGGAGGTGACGGCCGGGGATCACCTGTGGAGGTGAGGGCTACGGAGCATCTTGGGGGGTGACGGCCGGGGACCATCCCGGGGTGGTGACAAGGTGACAAGGTGACGCGTCACCACCAGGTATGCTTCCTGAGCCTTCACCCCATTACCGCTCCAATACAAAATCAAACACCACCGTAACCTCATTCCCTACTTTAATGGTCCCGAGCATCATGACGGGCGGCTCCATCTTAAAGTCGGTCATTTTTAATTTTTTGGAAACGGACAACTGCAAATCGCCATTGGGTAGTTTTTTTCCAGTTGCAGAAAGCGGGACGGATTGGGTGTTTCCAGCCATGGTAAGTTTGCCATTTGCTTCGATAGTAACCGCATTCGAATCATTTATTTTTACTGCGGCATTGCTGAGCGTATAAATAATATAAGGGTTGTCGTCAGACTTGAACGTATCAAAGGTTTTGTCGTCCATCTTTTTTCCTTCTTTGCTTTTGATACCTTTTACTGTAATTTTTATCTCCACGTTTTTTACCGCAACAATCTCCTCATCTTTTGTCTCAAAGGAGCCTTTGCCTTCCATTTGGGTGATATTCGATTCCCAGGGGTGCAAGGTAGAGGAGCCTTTTATGACGGCCTTCGTAGATTTCAACGTGAAGGCGACCTGTTTTACTACGGGCGTTTTAGGCGCAGGCGGAGGGGGAGGCGCCGGTTTGGTCTCTTCTTTGGGGGTTGTGGTGGTTGCGGGGATGACAACTTCGGTTTTTTCCTTTGCCGGTTGGGTAGCGGGTGGTGTTACTTTGCTTGTTTGTTGTTTTGCGGGGGTGGCTTTTTTAGCAACGGGCGTTTTCTTTGGAGCAGGCTTAGCGGGAGGAGGGGCTACTATTTTTGCGATTGTATCCCGTTGTTCTATTGCCACTACCGGGTTGGTAAGCGCAGTTGTGTCCGTAAGTGCAGCCTTTTCTTCTGTCACAGGCGTTTTATCGCCGGCGGATCCATTGCAGTTTACCAGTAAAATAGCTGAGAAAACTAAAAAGAGACCTATCAAGGCATATGTGAAGGAATAGTGTTTCATAGTGTAATTTGTTTATAGATGGCGGGCATAATTGCTCAATTTCAGTCGCGTGTACGGCGCTGTAATTATAACGCATGCTTGCATTATTCTAATGCAAAGATGAGCTTGTTTCAAATGGAAGACATTACACAATTATGGAATAGAATTGTGTAATTCACTCTTTTTCTAACTGCCCCCCTACCCAACGAAACCATTCAACCTGCCCGTCTTATCAATAGATTATTCACCTCGCGATAAGCGATTAAACAGGTAGCGTATGAAAAAAAAACGAGTATTGGCATTAGTATTGGGAACGTTTCTTGTACTGGCAGCTTGCCGTAAAGAAACAGCATGCGAGCAACCAACAGGCATTCAAGGCGAATGGGTATGGAAGAAATCAGTAGGCGGTTTTGGAGGGTGGACGGATACCCCGGAAAGCAAAATGAGAACCCAGACGCTCAAAATTGACGATCTTTTCTACGAAGAATACGTCAATGACTCTTTAGTTCAGCGCGTAGAATACGACCTGGATATCAGGGATGAGGATTTTTTCGGCACAAATCAGTATATTGTCCTTGCAACTGGTACGGAATATGCTGTTAAAGTGGACGATTCAACGCTTGAGCTGTACGAACGGTGTTTCGATTGTTTTACCCATTATTACGAAAGAAAATAAGCACATATATGGTACCATTATCATATGAAACCGTCAGCGAAGCGGTAAACGATTTGCAAAAAAGGGGATATACCACCAACTTTTCGCTTTGGGCAGAAAAAGGTTGCCTGATTTGCCAAAACCCCTCACTGGCATTGTCTCCGGATGAATTCGAAATAGACGAAATTTATCGCTTTGAAGGCATGACCGATCCCGGCGACGAAATGATCGTGATGGCGATTTCTTCCGAGCAACATGGCGTGAAGGGGGTAACCGTGAATGCCTTTGGCGCTTACTCAGATAGTGCAATTTCTAAAATAACCTCCCGTTTAAACAAGGAGCACTAATTCTCAACGTGCATCATAACAAAAAAGGCGGGCAAAGGGCGCTATTATTGCGGCCTTTGCCCGCTTTGGCTTTTTCGCCAAAAAAACAGACCTTCGCAAGAAAGCCGGGTTTTCGTGCCCTGTAATACACCCTAACGCGTATGGAATGACGGAGAATAGACGTAGACAACAACAGGCAAGCGTACTTCGCGTATTTAGAAAAATACACAGGTGGACGGGCGCGCTTTTATTTGCATTTTTCTTTCTGGTTGCTGTTACCGGTCTTTTGTTGGGTTGGAAAAAACACAGCGGGGGAGTGCTCCTTGCTAAATCCTATACAGGGACTTCTACCGACTTGAAAGATTGGCTGCCCATTGACAGCCTGCATGATCGTGCCTGCAAAATATTGCACGACTCGGTCTCTCCTGATTTGTCATTGGAGTTGGATCGAATCGATATACGAAAGAATAAAGGCATGGTTAAATTTGTCTTTGAAGATTCTTTTTGGGGTATTCAACTCGACGGCGCTACGGGGGATATCCTTGCTATCGAACGAAGACGAGCCGACTTTATTGAAAAATTACACGACGGCTCCATACTCGATTACTATTTTGGCACTTCTAATAGCCAAATAAAACTGGCATATACAACCGTATTAGGGCTGGCGTTATTGCTTTTTACTATTACCGGATTTTGGCTGTGGTATGGGCCCAAGCGAATGAGAAAAAATGCAACTAATGCTAAAATAAATTAAAAATGGATAACTGTATCTTTTGCAAAATTGCCAGGAACGAAGCAAAATCCTGGAGGATTTTTGAAAGTGAAAAGGCATGCGCATTCCTGGATATTAATCCCATAAGCGAATTCCATACACTGGTGATCTCAAAAAATCACTACGTGAATATTTTTGATGTTCCGGAAGAGGAATTGCTGGAAATAATGAAAGCACTAAAAAAGGTTGTTCAATTATATGAGGATAAACTAGGCTTGAAAGACGTGCAGATTATTAGTAATTCGGGCAGGGCAGCTCAACAGGATGTCTTCCATATTCATTTTCATATAATTCCGAGAAAAAAGGGCGATGGTAATAATTTGAAATGGATTACACATCCTGAATTTGTACCGAAATTTGATGAAATGGTATCTCAATTGAAATAATCACAGCGTATTTAAAATACACATATGTCAACCTCTATTATTATTACTATATGCATTCTCCTGCTTATCGCATATATATTTGACCTTACATCGCCCAGGACAAGAATACCTTCGGTCTTGCTGCTGCTTTTATTGGGTTGGGGAGTACGACAGCTAACCGTTTTATTCGGAATCCCTCTTCCCGACCTGTCGCCGGCTTTGCCCATTTTGGGTACCGTTGGCCTTATTTTGATTGTACTGGAAGGATCATTAGAACTCGAACTGGATGCATCAAAATCCCGCTTCTCAAAAAACTGTGTTAGTAGCTTTTTTACCGATGCTTTTACTGGCATTTATTTTGGCGTATTTATTTAATGATTTGGGGGATATCCTTTTAAGGATAGTATGACCAATGCTATACCGCTCTGCGTAATCAGTAGTGCGATCGCCATCCCAAGTGTGGCCAATCTTAGCCGGGCAAACAAGGAATACGTAATTTACGAAAGCAGCTTGTCAGATATCTTAGGTGTTATGTTTTTTAATTTCATGGCTTTAAATGAAATTATAAACTTACAATCTGTTGGCAATTTCTTTATACAACTCTTGATTATATTGGTGATTTCTTTTATAGCCACCATGGGGCTTTCTTTTTTGCTTAGCAGAATTGACCATCATGTTAAATTTGCGCCCATTATTATTCTTATCATATTGATTTATGCCATTTCAAAAATATACCATTTACCTGCTTTGCTTTTTATTTTGGTTTTTGGACTTTTTTTAAATAATTTTGATAAGTTGACAAATATAAAATGGATAGAAAAATTGCGCCCCGAGATATTAAATAGAGAAGCAGATAAGTTTAAAGAAATTACGATTGAAGCGACTTTTCTAATCAGGGTGTTATTTTTTCTAATATTTGGATATTTAATTGAAACTTATGAGTTATTAGATCCCGGCACTGCCGTCTGGTCAGCGGCAATTGTTGCGCTAATTTTTATTATTCGTGCACTGGCATTGAAGTTGACAGGAACCCTTTTAATGCCCTTGCTATTTATCGCGCCACGAGGATTGATTACGATATTATTATTTTTGTCAATCCTTCCCGAGCAGATGATCCCCCTTGTGAATCAGTCCCTAATCACACAAGTTATAGTGATGACGGCATTGGTTATGATGGCTGGGTTAATAATGAATGGCAAAAAAGTGGAAGAAGAGGAGTTACCTGCTGCCCATTGATAAGACGGGCAACAGGTAATGGCATTGAACGGGTTGCAGGCCTTACAGTGTCTCTAACTCTTTCCTGATCGCTTTCAGCGAGCTGGGCTGATAATGGAGCGCATAGCTGTCTTTTTCTCCGGCCACGGTTTCGTGTACGGCCATATAAGCTTTACCTTCCTGCACCTTGTAGCCGATGATCTTGACGGCGGCTTTTTTGGGCACCTTGCCCGATTGGTATTTGCCATCAACCAGCGTAGCCGGCATGATGCTTTTCATTTCTTTAAAAATGACAAAGACGCGTTCTTCGGCGTCGTCGTTATCGTGGATTACCAGGGTGGTTTGGTCCTCGGGTTCGATATTATAGAATAAATCGCAGTTGATCCAGCCCAGGCGGGTCACGGCGTAGAAGTAGTAGTCCACTGATGCGGCATCGGTTTTTCCTACAGCGGTGAAATTGTTTTCAAACTCCTGCAATCTTTTGTTGCGCGCCTCCTCCCAGGCGGCCATTTGCAAATTGAAGTTTTTCATATCGATTTCGTATTGCGCCATCATGCGCTTTTTTTCTTCTTCGCTTAGCTGGGAGGTATTCACCGCAGCCTCGCGCTTTTCAAACCAATCGTTGTAGGCTACCTGGTAATCGGCCAATTGTTGCTCATAGCGTTGCAGGGCTGTTTCATGAGATTTGTATCCATCCCAGTATTTTTCGCGGCGGTCGTCGTAGCGGCGTACGGCAACCTGATATTTGGCTTCTCTTTTGGCTTCCAGTTTGGTTTTGGAAGTGAAGATGCGCTCGAAAAAGCCGGGTTCGTATTTGATCTTGTCGCGGTTGGGCGGCGTGGGTTCGCGGCGGGTGAAGGCCCTGGGCTTCTCGGGTTTCTGCGGCGCCTTGCCCACGTAATTGGTTTTGACTTGTGCGACGGTGCGCATCACCGGCAACGGGGGTTGGGGTGGCGACTTTATTCGTTCTTGGAGCGAACTAGCGGCCATTTGCTGGGTCGAGATCCAGTCGTTGAGGTTGCCACCGGCGCCGGGAGCCCCGTAAAAGAGCTGCATGCCTTCCTGGCGCATATTGGTGGGCATGGCCAGTTGCAGGGCTGCGCCGTCTTTTACCGCGAGGGGTTGTCCGCCGGCGGTAGCTTCCACATAAATCATGCCGCCGCTCACCAGCATTTTGCCTTTAGAAGTGGTGTGCAATCCGGCCAGCATCATATCGGGCAGGTTGTACGATTCTTCTATCGACAGCTCGATATTGCCTTTAGGGCTGCTACCGTCGGGCAGGGTAAAAGAGCCGGCTTCGACCCACAGTTGAGTGCCCGATTTGGCGGTGACTTTCACCGATTTGCCGGCATCGAAGCGGTAGGTTTGGCGGTTGTGGCGTTTGAGCCCGGCGGCCAGTTCGTCGATACCCGAGAAATAAACGGCGCGGATTACCACGTCTACGCGGCGGTTGCCCTGGCGGCCTTCGTCGCTGTCGTTGTCGAAGGCTGGCTGGTCCTCGCCCAGGCTTTTGGTGGTGGTCTTGGTCACCTTCACGCCTTGTGTAGCCATGTAGGCGCTCACCGTAGCGGCTCTGCGCTCGGCGAGTTGCAGGTTGTAGGTTTCCGAGCCGCGGCTGTCGGTGTGGGCCTCGATCTCCACAGCGTAGTCGGGCAATTCAAGCAGTTGCCGGCACCATTCGTCTAGCAACTGGCGGGCGTCGGTGCGCAATTCGTGGCGGTCGGTGTCGAAATACACAGATTTTTTCCAATCCTCCTGTGCTTGTGTGTGTAAGGAGGCCAATAGCAACAATAGAAATACCGTTTTTTTCATAAGCTGTTGATTTACAGGTTTGAAAAATTAATTGTGTGAAGCGAATCCAAAAAAGGTGTTAAGGCATAGGGAGATTGGAATAGAACGGAAGTGTGATGTAAATGTTGTGTATTAACATTTACAGAGGAGAAATGAATTGAATCGGAGTTGAAGGGGGAATTTTATTTTGAGGTTCTCTGTTCTCTGTTCTCTGTTCTCTGTTCTCTGTTCTCTGTTCTCTGTTCTCTGTTCTCTGTTCAAGTATAACTGGCAAAGATAAGGAACGGATAACGGAGAACAGAGAACCGACAACCTTACCCCCCCAGCATCCCCGTCTGGTGCAAAATAGGCAATTGGCTGGTATAGGTTTTGGCGATATTTTCCTGGGTGAAAGTAGTGTTGGTATCGCCGTGGGCGATGAGGCGCTGGTTGATAAACACGATGCGGTCGAAATAGCGGGGGGCGGAAGCCAGGTCGTGGTGTACCACCAGTATAGTTTTGCCGTCGGCGGCCAGTTTTTTGAGGAGTTGTATGATCTTTTCCTCGGTGGTCATGTCCACGCCTACAAAGGGTTCGTCGAGCAGGAGGATGTCGGGTTGCTGGCAGAGGGCGCGGGCGAGGAAGACGCGTTGTTGCTGGCCGCCGGAGAGGGCGCGGATCTGGCGGTTGGCGAAGTGCTCGATGTCGAGTTCCTGCATAGCCTCTCGGGCGATCTGCCTGTCGCCGGCTGAGAGCCGCTCAAACACCTTTTGTAGGGATAGCGGCCCATCAGTACTACATCGGCTACCGTAGCCGGGAAATTCCAATCGACGTCGTTTTTCTGGGGCACGTAGGCCATGCGCCGGCGCATCTGGGCCAGGGGCGCCCCCTCGATGAATATCTGCCCCGAATTGGCAGACAGCAGCCCCAATACGGCTTTGAATAGCGTGGATTTTCCCGCGCCATTAGGCCCGATGATGCCGTATAGGTGCCCCGCTTCTATGTCGAGATAGATGTTGCTGAGCACGCGTTTGCGTTCGTAAGAAACGGAAAGGCCTTGTATGGAAATTGCCGGCATATGTTGATGTGCTGATTTGCTGATGTGCTGATGAAACATTCGTAATTCGTAATTCGTCACTCGTAATTGTCCCTCGTCACCTAACCCCCGCATTTAAACGGCGGAGCACAAAGAAAAAGCCGCCCAGCATCGCCATTGCCAGGGCAACCCAGATAAATATACCGGGGCGGGGTTTGATTACTACTTTGGGGTCGGCGGACAGGTTTTTGGGAGGGGCGGACAGGGCATTTACTATCGTTTCCGTATTATAAGTCAGCATATCGATATACGTAGGCGCTGGGCTGTTTTTATCGCCGATAGAATCGGAAAAGAGCTTGCCGCCTATCGAAATGTGGTTATCGGTGGCCAGTTGCTGGAGTAGTTTGGGGTTTACGGTGGTTTCTATGAACACAGCGGGCACCTTTTGTGCTTTGATGATCTTGTTGAGGCGCACCAGGTCGGAGGTTTGGGCTTCGGAGTCGGTGGAGGTGCCCAACACGGCTTCTACCCGGATTCCATAGCGTTGGCCATAATAGCGAAAGGCGTCGTGCGAGGTGATCAGGATGCGCTGCGGTTCGGGGATGGCCTTGATGCGTTCGGCGATTTGACGGTCGAGGGCTTCGAGTTGCTGTTTGTAGATGCCGTGGTTAAAAGCATAGCTTTCTGCGTTGGCGGGGTCGAGTTTGGAAAGGGCTTTTAATATGTTGTCGATGTATATCAATCCGTTGGCGGCGCTCATCCAGGCGTGGGGGTCGCTAGAGTTTTTGTATTTCTCGCTGGCTATGGGCGTGATGCCTTCGGTGATCGTGACTACTCTGGCTTTTGTGCCCGAATTATTGATCAACTCGCTGAGCCAGCCTTCGAAAGTCAACTCGTTTTTGAGGATGAGTTGCGCCGAGGCAACCAGCCTGGCATCGGCGGGGGTGGGTTCGTAGAGGTGCGGATCGCCGCCGATGGGCACAATACTGCGCACTTCTATCATATTGCCGCCGATTACTTCGGCCATGTCGGCAAAAATAGACGCAGTGGCCACTACCAGTGGTTTTTGATGAGCTTGAGCTTGACTGGTTTGTATGGCCAAAAGGACGGCTAAGGCTACTAGAAGCGGTTTCATAGTTATTGTTTTTCGACAAATAGATTTTGGCTAACTTTTTTTGATACGATGTGTTCTTTGTCGCCGTTGAGCGTGATTTTCATCGATTCGTCGTAGTCGAATCGCTCTATGACGGTCACCTGGGCGCCCAGCGATAATTGCAATCTGTCGAGGTATTGCAAAAAGGCTGCAGAATGGTCCTGCACGCCCACCACAATACCCTTTTCTCCCAGGTGCAGGTCGGCCAGCGGCGCCTGCTTGCGGAAGGTAAAATTGCCCTCGGCATCGGGAATGGGATCGCCGTGGGGGTCAAACTTGGGCCGGCCCAGGTAATCGTAGAGCCGCTCAACCAATTCTTCGGATTGGATGTGTTCTAACTCTTCGGCCATATCGTGGACCTCGTCCCAGGAGAAGTGCAATTTTTCTACCAAAAAAACTTCCCATAGCCTGTGTTTTCGCACCAGGCGGGTGGCCGTACGACCGCCTTTAATGGTGAGCGTCACGCCCTTGTATTTTTCGTAGTGGATCAATTCCTTTTTTGACAGGCGGTTGAGCATGTCGGTTACCGATGCCGCTGTAGTTTTCATTTCGGTCGAAATAGCATTGGTATTAACCGGCCGGCCTTCTTCTTTTTCCGCTATTTTAAATATAGCTTTGAGATAATTCTCTTCTGTATGTGAAATGTTATCCATGATGGCTCAGGTATCTATATGCAAATATACAATTTTTAGATTAATCTAAATAATATTTTAGATAAATATTTTTTCTTGTTTTCCAAATTCTTTTCTTGAAGTCAATCGATTTTGAATAAAATACTATCTTTAAAACAATAACTAAAATCATTCAACATGGCAGATTGGATCTGGTTTTTGATCATCGGCGGGGCTGCCGGCTGGCTGGCGGGTCAAGTAATGAAAGGCTCGGGATACGGGTTTATCGGCAATATATTGCTCGGCATAGTCGGCGGTATGGTTGGCGGTTTTTTATTTACATTGATCGGGCTTAAAGCCGACGGGATCCTGGGTTCCGTGTTGATGGCTGCCGTGGGTGCGGCATTGCTGGTGTGGGTGGTGCAAAAGATAAAAAAATAGCTTTTGGACGAAAGTCTGCAGAAGTGGCGGTTGATATTGGGTCAGCAGGCAGAAGAGGCCGGGGCTGAGGAGAAGATTACTTTGTCTGCGCAACAGCAAGGCATGGACAAGGTACTTGAAGCGCTGTACGACAGTCAGCGCAAGGGAGGTCTGGGAAGTTCGTCGCCCAATGTAAGCCGCTGGCTTGGCGATATCCGGCGTTATTTTCCGGCGCCGGTGGTGCAGGTCATGCAAAAAGATGCGCTCGACCGACTGGGCTTGCAGCGTATGCTACTGGAGCCTGAGTTGCTGGAAGCCGTTACACCCGATGTGCATCTTGTGAGCGCGTTGCTGTCGCTGAGTAAAGTATTGCCCGTTCAGACGCAAGCCACTGCCAGGGAGGTAGTAGAGAAAGTGGTGAAAGCCCTCGAAGCGCGTCTGCGTTATCCTATGCAGGTAGCGCTTCGCGGTAGGTTGAACCGGGCGGAGCGGCGTCGCAGGCCGCGTCCGGGCGATATCAATTGGCTGCAAACGCTTCGCGCCAACCTGAAACACTACCAACCCACGTTAAAAACCGTCATCCCCGAGCAATGGATCGGCTACGGCCGCCAGGCCAACCAGTTGCGCGACGTTATTTTGCTGATCGACCAAAGCGGCTCGATGGCTACCTCTGTAGTATACGCGGGGGTATTGAGTTGTATTATGGCTTCTACCCGGTCGCTTCGCACGCGTGTTGTCGCGTTTGATACGTCAGTGGTGGATTTGACCGAACACCTCTCCGATCCGGTATCACTTTTGTTTGCTACCCAATTGGGAGGGGGTACCGATATCCATAAAGCGTTAGCCTATGCGCAACCTTTCATTCAGTCGCCCGCCAATACGATCATGGTATTGATCAGTGATTTATTTGAAGGAGGAAACCAGGATGGTATGCTCAGGCGTATTGCGGCCATCAAGGCTTCGGGGGTGAATTTCATTTGCCTCTTGGCCCTCAACGACGAGGGAGCGCCGGCTTACGACCGCGAGGTAGCCCAATCGCTGGCCCTGCTCGATATACCGTCGTTTGCCTGTACGCCCGATCTATTCCCCGATCTGATGGCTGCGGCCATCAACAGGCAGGATATTCATCAGTGGATGAACGCCCATGGGCTGGGTGGAAAATAGCCCGGATTAATCATTTTCCTCGTGGGCGTAAACGGCAGTGCTGAGAATCTCTTCGTAATAGGCTTCGTATTGGGGCAATATAATGTTGATATCAAACAGGTGAGCTCGTGCCAGGGCGTTTTTGCGAAATTCCTGCAAAACGGCCTCGTCGCTGAGTATGTCTATTGCACGCCTGGCCCTGCCGTCTACGTCGCCCACGGGGCTGAAATAACCGGTTTTGCCGTGTACGTTCAATTCGGGCAGGCCGCCCACATCAGAGGAAATCACGGGTACTTCGCAGGCCATCGCTTCGAGGGCTGCAAGCCCGAAGCTTTCGCTTTCTGAAGGCATTATAAACAGGTCGGAGATAGCCAGCAGTTCTTCAATGGCGTCTTGTTTGCCCAAAAACCTCACCTCGTGGCAGAGGTCTAATTGGCGGCACAATTCTTCCATGTGGGCGCGCTCGGGGCCGTCGCCAATGAGCAACAACTTGGAGGGCAGATGGTCGTGCACCCGTTTAAAAACCTGGATGACGTCTTCTACGCGCTTCACTTTGCGGAAGTTAGAGGTATGCAGCAGAATGCGCTCGCCATTGGGGGCGATGGCTTTTTTGAAGTGGTCTTTATCTATTTTTTTAAAACGGGAAAAGTCGATAAAGTTGTAGATCACCCGAATGTCCTTCTTGATATTGAATAAGTCGAGGGTTTGTTGTTTCAGGTTTTCAGAAACGGCCGTAACGCCGTCGGACTTATTGATAGAAAACTCCACCACGGGGCGAAGGCCTTGTTGGCGCCAACTAATGTGATATCGGTGCCATGGAGGGTAGTGATCACGGGCACATAGCGACCCTGGGTAAGCAAAATTTTCTTGGCCATATACGCCACCGTAGCATGCGGGATGGCATAGTGCACGTGGAGAATGTCCAATTTTTCAAATTTGACCACGTCGACGAGCTTGCTGGTCAGGGCAGTATCGTAGGGGGCGTATTCGAAAAGCGGGTAATCTTCGCCGGAGACTTCGTGGTAATACACGTTTTCCTGGAAGGTGCTCAACCGGGCAGGGCGGCGATGGGTGATAAAATGAACTGCGTGCCCGCGGTCGGCAAGACCCAATCTCAACTCGGTGGCTACCACGCCGCTACCTCCATAAGTGGGATAACACACGAGACCTATTTTCATGCGAAACATTGATTTGTGGTCCGTATGGTAGGGGCGAGGGAAAACCTCACTCCTACCATACATATAAATAATATTAGACCACAAATGGTTGAGACGGGAAGATTAATCCATTTTTACCAACTTAGCCGTCTTCACTTCATTATCGACAGCGATCTGTACCAGGTAGATGCCATTGGCGTATTGGCTCAGGTCGAGTTGATATTGCGCACTGGTCACGTTGCGTTCGAAAGCTTGCATCAGGGGTTGTCCCAACAAGTTGATCACCTGGATGCGCGCGTCTACGGCGCTGCGGAATGCGACATTGAGTTGTGTAAGGCCGGTAGTCGGATTGGGCATCACGTCGATTTGGCCGATTTGATCAGCGATATCGTCGGTCCCGACTGCTATATCCACTTCTACTTCTACCACATCCTGGCAGCCAACGGCGTCGGTTATCGTCACGGTGTAGGTACCCACACCGAGCAGGATAGCCGTAGCGGAACTTTGGCCGTCGCTCCATTCATATGTATAAGGTGCAACGCCCGCTCCGGGAATAACAGTGGCGATACCGTTTTGAGCTGTCGAACTGCTGGCGCCTGTTACATCGGCGGTGACGTCAAACGAAGCCGGGCAGCGTTTGATGTTGATATTATCGATATCGAGATAATAGTCGCCCGAGCTCCAGGTAGCGCGGAATCGAACCACGATGGCCTGTCCGGCGTAGTCGTCGAGCGGCAGTGAGATACGGCGCAACAGGTTAGAGGTGATATGGTTGGTGCTGTTGATATTGAGAATAGTAGTGAAATTCTGGCCGCAGTCGGTAGAAATTTCAATATAAAACTGGTCTCCGGTGCTAAGGGTGGTACCCGTTTGGCCGTTGCCGGAGAAGTCCACAAAACGATAGTCAAACAACAGGGAGTCGCCTACTGCGATAGCGCCGATAGCGGGTGTGCTGGCCTGGAAGGCCTGGTCGGCCGTCCAGAGGTTGTCGGCCATTACGAAAGACACATTGCTGTGGAAGTTCGTGATTTTGCACGTCGGTATCGATATTCCAGCCGGCGGGGAACACGCCGCCTTCGAAATTTTCGGAGAAGGGCACGCTGCGGGCGGATGCAAAGCTGGTGCTGGTAGTGTCGTTGGCCACAAATTGTTCGGCGGCCAGCGAGGTCCACACTACGATTTCGTAGACATCGGGCACGCTCGAGTTGAAAGGCGTGGTAAAGGTATAATTGACAAATTGCCCTGCGTCAACGGAGAGGCTGCCCACGTTTTCGATAACGGGAGCGCCGCCGTTTATTTGGTAACCGACGTCGAAGCCCGTTTGTGTTAGCTGGCCGTTGTTGAAAACCCGGATAGTTACCTGATCCGTGGCCGAACCGCAGCTGGTATTGGCGTTGCTGGCGCCAATAGCGGAGAGGTCATTGGCCTGGGGTTCGGCGATAAATACGTTGTCGACGCCCATGCCTTCCTGCACCACAGAGAAGTCGCTAGAGAACACAAAGCGGAGGCGCACGGAAGACTGTCCGGCAGTACCGGTCAAGATATTGGAGGCGGTAACCCAGCCGTTGAAGCCGCCGGTGCCGTCCCACCAGTTGTTGAAATTATCGTTATACCAGTTGATGCCGGTACCGAAGGCGCCCACTTTGGTCCAGTTTTGGCCGCCGTCGATGCTGGATTCCAGCCAGGCTTCGTCGCAGCAGGATTCCACTGTAAAAATCAGTGAAAAGTTGATTTTGGGATCGGTAGCCAGCGCGCTAAAATCGAGACATGGAGATACGAGGTACGACAATTCGGCGTTGTTGTACACGCCATCGAGGTTAGTGACCCAGGCATTTTCGCCGCTGGCGGCGGCGCTGATAAATGAGCCGGTGGGTGTGCCAAATTCCCAGGTAGAATTTTGGCCGTAGTCGGCGGCGGTCCAGCCGCCCGAGCCGTCTTCAAAATTGATAAAATAGGGATATTCGGCAATAGTGGGAATATTGCAAAGCGTGAGGTAAGTCGTATCGTTGCTCTGGTCGCTATCGCCGTCGAGTTCGGTCCACACCGCGATCACATATTGGCCGGGTTCGGACAAATTGATCGTTTGTTCGAATTCGAGATTGGCGATACTGTCTTTGCCCAATACGCCGGTATAGAAGCCGTCGAGCGGTTGATTGATATTCACGGGGTTGCCGTTCACGCTCATATTAATGGTAATCAGCGATTGCGGGTTGCCGCCGAAATTTTGAATTTCAAATCCGATGATCTCCGAAGCGGTGAGGCCGCATTGGGTAGGAGGGCCTGTTACCGAGATCACGCCTACGTCGTTGGCCCAGAGGGTGTGAAAATCAAAAGGCCCGATAATGGTACTCGTATCGCCGTTTTCGCAAACAACCGACAAATAAAACTGGTAGGCCGTATGCTGTTGCAAGCCGTTAATGCGGGCTTCGCTTTCGCCTGTAACGGCTAATACGCTGCCCGTACCCTGGGCAAACCCGGCGGTATCGTATTCGATCACATAGGTGCCGTTGGGGTCGGAGGGCAGCCAGCTGATATCGGCGTAAAAGGCCCGAACATCGTCGATAGTTACGCCTGACGTGGGCGGTATCGGACAGCTTGGGCAACTGGAAGTAAAGTCAAAAGCCTGGCCGATAAATGGGAAGGGGCCGTCGTTAAAAAGAAGCAGGCCGTCGGCATCGTACAGAAAATACGTGACTTCGTTTTCATAGAAGCCCGGCGAATAGTTCAGCACAACCGCTGATCCGCCGGCAACCGGAATATTAAACGAGTTACTGTAGCCGTCGTCGGCAATGTTGTCAAGCGTATACTGGGTTGGAACGCCATTGATCGTAATCGTCAGTACGGAGCCGTTCCAGCCGTCTCCAAAACTGTCGAATAGATCCAATCTATATTCACACGACAACTGGGCGAAAGCCCCTGTTGCCATGCCCATTGAGATAAGCCATAGTGCCAGTGTAGAGATTTTCTTCATAAAATTAAGATTTTTAGTGCTTTGCGATAAATCGCCGTAAAAAACTAAGGGCAATTAAGCTATAAAATTAATAAAAATTCGCAACCTGCCTGCTCGAGTACTTGCGTATAGCGGCAAACAGCGGGAATATTCGTCGCCAAACTTACATTTTCGTTAAACATTTCGGCCTGTATCCTGTTGAGCATTTGTTAAAACATTAGTGTAAATCCTTTAATCGTGGCGGTTTACTCCATAAAAGACCTGGAAAAGTTATCTGGTATCAAGGCGCACACCCTTCGGATATGGGAGCAGCGTTATGGTATTATTACGCCCAAAAGGACCAAAACTAACATTCGCTTTTTTGAAGACGAAGACCTGAAGCTCATCCTCAATATTGCGCTGCTGAACAAAAACGGCGTCAAGATCTCCAAAATCGCCAGGATGGACAAATCGGAGATTGCCGGCAAGGTGGCCACGATTTCCGGAAGTCAATTTCGAGCACAGCACCCAACTCGATGCGCTCACGATCTCCATGATCGAAATGGACGAGTACAAGTTTGACCGCATTATTACCACCAATATTCACCAGCTCGGTTTCGAACGCACGATGCTGGAGGTCATCTACCCGTTCCTCGAGAAGTTGAGCATCTTGTGGCTTACAGGGTCTATCACCCCCGTACAGGAAAACTTCATCAGCTATCTCATCCGACAAAAGCTGATCGTGGCTATTGACCACGAACCCCTGGTGTCGGGCAAACACACCAAGAAATTCATCATTTATCTGCCCGAAGGCGAAAAACAGGAGTTGAGCCTGCTATTTATGCATTATCTGCTCAAGTCGCGGCGCAACCACGTGATTTACCTCGGCCAGGATATCTCGGTGGCCGATCTGGAGGATGCCTGCCATATCCACCAGCCCGATTATATTTTTACGATGATTTCGGAAACGTTTGCAAAGGAGTCGGTACAACGCTACGTGGACCGACTTGCGCAGACCTTCCCGCAGTATAATATTCTGCTGTCGGGCTACCAGGTGGTATCCCAAAACGTGAAGCCTCCCGCCAACGTGCAAATCCTGAAAAGCCTGGACCAGGCTATCTATTTTCTTTCCCATTTCGGAGAAAACGGCTCCAACGGGCAATAACATTCCTTTTTACAAACACACTAAGGCGGCCTCAGGAGCTGAGGCCGCCTCGTGTAAGAAAGCGACTTTTGTTTGCAGGAAAGATGAGCTGCTGAGAGAAAATGACAGCAAACATCTTGCGTTTGACAGGGCAAAGATGGCAAGCAGAGGTTAATTGAAGGTGAAGGAAAGGTCAAGTTTCTGTTATGTTTCTCCGTTCTCTGTTCTCTGTTCTCTGTTCTCTGTTCTCTGTTCTCTGTTCTCTGTTCTCCATTCTCTTTTAAATTTACGTGAGATTTAGTATATTTACAACACAAACCCAGAACCGACAACAGAGAACCGACAACCGACAACCGACAACCGCCCATGCTACAACAAACCCGCATCCCTACGTCTTTTGGCTGTTTTGAAATTGCAGGCAGCGAATTAGGCATCACCAGGGTAAACAAGGTGGAAGGCGATTCGTGCCCGGGTGGCGCGGTGCCGGAGCTGTTGCGGGACTGTGCGCGCCAGCTCGAAGAATACTTTAGCGGGGAGCGGCGCGAGTTTGATCTCAAGCTGGATTGGGGCGGCGCCCCGGAGTTTTACTAAATCGGTTTGGGAGCAATTGCTGCTCATTCCCTTACGGGCATACCACCTCTTATTCTGCCATCGCCGAGCTGATAGGGCACCCCGATGCCGTGCGGGCGGTGGGGCTGGCCAACCGCAACAATCCTATTGCCATCATCGTGCCCTGTCACCGGGTCATTGGCAAAAGCGGCGACTTGCAAGGTTACTTCTACGGCCTTGATATGAAGCGCCGACTGCTGGAATTGGAGAACCCCAAGAGCTTTGCGCGGCAAGGAAATTTATTTGCATAATAAAATTTTTATACCGCTTTCGCGCAAAACGAAATTCTGCGATCTCAATTTCTTACCCTATCCCTATTTGCAATCTTCCGGCGATAGCTTTTTTTTTTGCGGAACCCCGATCGCTTCCTGCCCAATAAGGGATGTGTATAAAGTCATTTTTCTTTTGATAATCAATCACAAAAGCCTATCTTTGCAGCGTTTTTTAACAACCCTATCATCATACGATCAAATTCGGCATATATGGCTAATATCGGTCACATTAAGCAGATTATCGGACCAGTAGTGGACGTGAGCTTTGCGGGAGAAAATTCCGTTTTGCCCGAAATCCTCAGTGCATTAGAAGTAAAGCGCCCCAATGGCGAAATGTTGGTGCTGGAAGTACAGCAACACCTGGGTGAAGACAGCGTGCGCACCGTCGCCATGGACTCTACCGACGGCCTCACGCGCGGCGCCGAGGTGGTTGACACCGGCATTCCTATTTCCATGCCTGTGGGCGATGCCATCAAAGGCCGCCTGTTCAACGTAGTAGGCCAGGCTATCGACGGCATCGGCGAAGTGGCCAGAACGCAGGTGTACCCCATTCACCGCAAACCGCCCACCTACGAAGAACTCTCTACCAGCAAAGAGATCCTCTACACCGGTATCAAGGTGATCGACCTGATCGAACCCTATATGAAAGGCGGTAAGATCGGCCTTTCGGCGGCGCCGGCGTAGGCAAGACCGTTATCATCATGGAGTTGATCAACAACATCGCCAAGAGCTACGAAGGTATCTCGGTTTTTGCAGGCGTGGGCGAACGCACCCGCGAAGGCAACGACTTGCTGCGCGAAATGATCGAATCTAACGTAATTAAATACGGCGAAGAATTCAAGCATAGCATGGAAGCCGGCGGATGGGACCTGAGCAAGGTAGACCACAAAGCCCTCGGCGAATCGCAGGCTACGCTGGTTTTCGGACAGATGAACGAACCCCCCGGCGCCCGCGCACGTGTGGCTTTGTCGGGACTTACCGTAGCCGAATACTACCGCGACGGCGACCTCAGCGACCCCAACGGCGGCCGCGACATCCTGTTCTTTATCGACAACATCTTCCGCTTTACTCAGGCAGGTTCGGAAGTATCGGCACTCTTGGGCCGTATGCCCTCGGCAGTAGGTTACCAGCCCACGCTGGCCACCGAGATGGGCCTCATGCAGGAGCGCATTACGTCTACCAAACGCGGTTCCATTACTTCGGTACAAGCCGTATACGTACCTGCTGACGACCTTACCGACCCGGCCCCGGCTACGACCTTTGCCCACCTCGACGCCACCACGGTATTGAGCCGCAAAATTGCCGCCCTGGGTATCTATCCCGCTGTGGACCCGCTCGACTCTACCTCGCGTATCCTCGATCCCAATATCATCGGCGAAGAACACTACGGCACTGCCCAGCGTGTGAAAAACATCCTGCAGCGCTACAATGAATTGCAGGACATCATCGCCATCCTCGGTATGGAAGAATTGTCGGAAGAAGACAAACTAATCGTACACCGCGCCCGTCGCGTGCAGCGCTTCCTTTCGCAGCCGTTCCACGTAGCCGAGCAGTTCACCGGTATCCCCGGCACCATGGTTTCCATCGATGAGACGATCCGCGGCTTCAACATGATCATGGACGGCGAAGTGGACGAATACCCCGAAGCAGCGTTTAACCTCAAAGGTTCTATCGACGAGGTAATCGAGGCCGGCAAGAAGATGCTCGCGGAAGTAGATGCTTAATCCTTATTGACTGTTCAAAGCTCGTAAAGGCATATGAATATCACCGTACTCACACCCGACAGGGAACTTTTTCACGGCACTATTGCCTCTGTAAAAGTACCCGGTACTTTGGGTCAGTTTCAAGTTCTTAAAAACCACGCCCCCATTGTTTCTTCTTTGGAAGAAGGCAATGTGTATATCGTTACCGCTGTAGGCAGCTACCGCTATTACGACGAAGAAAGCGGCACGGTTAAAGACGGCACGGAAGCCGGCCACACGATTACTTTTAAAATCGCGGGCGGTTTTGTAGAAGTGCTCAACAACAATGTGTCGCTGCTGGTGCGTGGGGTTAAAGAGGTGTAAGAGTTAAAGGTTTAGGAGGGTTTAGTGCCTTCGGCAGTTTAGGAGGGTTTAGTTTTTTTTCTATTAAACTCTATTAGACAGTTACTAAAAAAAGCCTGCCGGCGTTTGCCGGCGGGCTTTTTTTGTTGGTGCCTCGTGTGGGGGATATGGGATATTTTTTTCTAATAATGAGGTGTTGTATGTTGAAAAGCAGAAAATTTTTTCCACTAATTTTTAGTTATCGAGGCCTGCCCCAGCCCACCCAGTTGTTCGTTTCGACTCCGCTCAACGAACAGCAAAGATCTCCCCCTCGCCAAGTCGCCAAGTCTCCCCCTCGCCCCCTCGCCAAGTCGCTCCGACTAAGTCGGCAGCTTCCGGCCCGTGAGTTTTGAACTAGGATATGTGGGATTATTGAAGGATGGGAAAGGATTTTTGATTTTTGATTTTTTTTCCGGCATCAAGCATTAATCATCAAATTCAACATCAAATTTGTCATTCCCGCGAGGGAATCTGCACCTGTTACGCTTGCTGCGGAGGTGTCTTGAACATGATTTTTAGGATGTAAGGATGGACAGGATTGGAGGTGTGCACTTTTTGAGAGAATACGATAAGCCCTGGAAGGGCGGACTATTGGTAGAATAAAAAGAGAGCAGAACAAGAAGCTCCGGAGGAGCGTAATATTACCCAGGTTATATGGCGTTCTTACGGAGCAAGCGGGGGAAACGCGGCGCTCCGTAGCGTCGGGTTTTATACCCGATGCATCATGGTAAACCCGGCGATCCCGGCAAAACGGGGTATCACGGCATACTGAGTTGGCAGCTTCCGGCCCTGGACTTTTGAACTAGGATATGTGGGATTATTGAAGGATGGGAAAGGATTTTTGATGTTTTTCGACATCAAGCATCATAGCAAACCTGGCGATCCCGGCAAAGAGCTAATTTGAAAAATATTTTGCCGATATCGGCCAAATTCGTATATTTGTATCAACCGTACCTGCGTTGCATCCCGTAAGATCTGCACGCGGGTCTTCTTTTTATGGCCGGCCCATTTATCGCATCTCTTTCGTAAAGTGGAGTTACCATGGTTAAACCACCCAAAACCATAATGGAACAAATTGCATTGCTGAAAAGCCGAAATATGGGGTTCAGGGATGAAATATCAGCTGCCCATTTTTGGCTAACATCAGCTACTACCGTCTGAAGGGATATTGGTGGGAAATGCAAACAGATAAGGCTAACCATTGGTTTGCTCCAGACAGCTATTTTGAGGACGTCATTGATCTGTATAACTTCGACCGTCATTTCCGGCTGATCGTATTTAATGCCATTGAGCGTATTGAGATCGCCTTGCGTACCAAAATGATATACCATTTGGCGCTTAGCTATGGCGCAGCATGGTATCTGGATTCATCATTGTTTCCCAACAAGAAGTACTTTAGCGATTTTAAGCACAAAATCCATAGCGAGCTGTCTGACAGTAGCGAAGAGTTTATAATAAAGCATTACAAAAATCATCCACAGGAAACCCCTGAAGCATGGAAAGCATTAGAGGTGGTTACTTTGGGCTCCTTATCGAAGTTATATAGCAACCTTGACCATCAGTTGCCTGAAAAAGCATAATTGCTAAAGAATTTGGGCTTTTAATCAGTGATACTTATCAACGAAGGAAAATTTTCCCGATACTTTCTGCAATCCTGTTTTTAAACGACCAGATTAGTCCGGGGCACCATTTAAAAACTGAGTTATTTGACCTTTTTCAACAATTCCCCAGCATTCCTTTATATAAAATGGGGTTCCCCTCAAACTGGCAAAGTCAACCCATTTGGAGTACTTAAGAAGCATGCGAATAACCACCGCCTCCCCTGGTTGTCATTTCCGCCAGGGCATCTACACCTGTTACGTTTGCGGCGGGGTGTCTTGAACATGATTTTTAGGATTTAAGGATGGACAGGATTTTTTTTGGTGTCCCCCTGATTTCTGGAACTGGTCACAAGCCGTGACCAGTTCTAGAGAATACGGCAAGCCCTGGAAGGGCGAGCTATTGGTAGAAAAAAAGAGAGCAGAACAAGAAGCTCCGGAGGAGCGAAATATTACCCAGGTTATATGGCGTTCTTACGGAGCAAGGCGGAAACGCGGCGCTCCGTAGCGTCGGGTTTTATACCCGATGCATCATGGTAAACCCGGCGATCCCGGCAAAACGGGGTATCACGGCATACTGAGTTGGCAGCTTCCGGCCCGGAATTTTTGAACTAGGATATGTGGGATTATTGAAGGATGGGAAAGGATTTTTGATTTTTTTCCGACATCAAGCATCATAGCAAACCTGGCGATCCCGGCAAAGAGCTCAGCTACTACCGTTTTATAAAAATAGTATGATTCTCATTTCTCTTAACGCCCCTAATCCAGAATTATCAATTGTGCCTCGTCATGTGGTTGAAAAGCATTACCTCCTTTCCAGCATATCTTGCATCATGGCCATTCTATCGCCAATGATAGTGGCGCTAAATCTATGTGCTCGCTCAAGCATTCGTAGATAAGCAGCGGGGTCGCGCTGCCTGGATAAACGCTTTAAGGCCCCCATATAGTCATCACGGTATACAGTTGGAATAATAATTTTGCATTGTTCGTTTTTAACCAGTTCAGCATTCATCATAACCCGCGCTATCCGCCCGTTGCCATCTAAAAAAGGATGAACTTCGCTAATTAAGAACATCATAAATGCGGCTCTGGCAAAAGGATGCGTTAGTGCCATATAATAATCGAAGCCCTTTATCAAGGTGCCTTTAACCAGTGAATAATCTACAAAAAAGGTATTTCCCGCCCTGTTGTTTTTATCTTTGAATTGCCCCGGATTTTTTGAATCTCTCGCACTCAATAATACTTTATGCCTGAATGCTAATATATCGAGTAAGGCATCTGGATTTTCTGGTGTGATCTTCATTTCATCTTTATTACTTACCAGCTTCCAGGTACCCAAAATATCGTGCGAGTCCTCATTCCTCGCGGGCAAGGGCGCCTCAGTTTCAATTATTCGCATGGCTTCTTCCAATTCAAACTCAGTGCCTTCTATGTAATTTGAAAAATAGGCCTCAAAAAAAGCGAAATTGCGGAAAGAGGTGTCTGAAGTATTCCGTTGTGGCAAGTCAGCAAATTCCTGGCGTTTAAGCGCAATAAACAACGTTTCAAATAACTCTACTCTGACAGGGTCAAAGGGATGCCCAAACGCCCGTGCCATAGCTAGTGGAGAAGAAAGAATTTGAGCAGGCTGAGAGGCCATCATGGCGCCGATTATCTTGTTGAGTCTCGCAAATTCTTTTTCCATGCCAATTTGTCCGGCAATAAACCTTGCCTTATCGCGTAAATCATTCAGCCCGGCTTCTCCTTTAAGGCGAGCCACTTGCTCCAGGCGGTTTTCTATCTCGGCCCGGGGGCTTGTCTTTAGTTCCTGTCCGGATTTTCTGGATGGTTGTAAATTTTCAAGTAAGGCCCGCTCCAACTGCGAAGCATAGAGCTCTCCTGACAGGGGATTATCGCCATCAATGCGGCCGGGCCCCTGAATAAACCGGAGCGTGATGCCGGGTAATTTTATATTCTTGGTATATGTGTAAGTGAGAAACAGGCTCCCATCTGCGGTGGGTTGAAATTCTAGAGCGGACCGGTGGCTCAACACAGCGCCGGGATATAAGCTGCCTATTATACTAAATAAGTTACGTCTGATTATTGCCGCGGGGTCGTCCGTAAGATTTGGGGGTATATATACGTGGGGCTATCTTGCGAAGCTTACCCGTGTTCACAAGCATTGCAAGTCGCTTGCTGATGCTTGGGTCGCTTGATGAAAAGACGACTTCCTGGAGGCGAAAGGGTATGTTTTTTTCCATTAATGAGCTTTGAATGTATAAATTTAGAAAATATTTTCCATTAAAATGCGAATAGTGGAAAATATTTTCTATTAAAATTTCAAAGATCTGAACTAAAAGACACCCGGTGTTCTCCTCCTCCGCGATGGGTATGAGACTGCATCGCGACCGAGAGCGCGTGGGGAAACGGAGATACTTTTGACTTTGTGTAACAAAACAATGGTAAGGCCGTATGAATATAATATAAAAATCGTATTATTACGTATAGTTCTTTAGCACCAAATAATATATATATACTACACGCTGTCAAGTTTAAATCGATTTTCTATCTGTCGCTACTGCTAGCCCAATTCATTGTTAATCACTCCGGTTTTACTATGACAAACGACAACATCACCTACAACTTCTCCTTCACCGGTGCAGCTATGAAGTTCCACGACTTTATTTGGCTGGCCAACTATGTTGTTGATAACCAACTGGATATAGAAAGCAGTGCCAGAGCCCAAACAAATCATGCGCCGGGGAAATGACCCGGACCAATAAAAGGGAATTTCAGGAGTTAATTAAACGATACCTTCATTTGACCCCTGTACAGAGAGCTTTAATTATAGAAATGGATACCAATAGCCAAAAACACCTCGCTCTGCTCGCCATCTGCAAGGTATACTCCTTCCTCCGTGATTTCATCGTGGAAGTAGTGCGGGAGAAGTTTCTATCGCTCGACTTCCAATTGACTGATGGCGACTACCTCTCGTTTTACAATCGTAAATTGGAGCAACATCCTGAGTTGGAAGAATTCGCCGAATCCACCACCAAAAAGCCCGGCAGGTAACATGGCGCATCCTCGAAGAAGCCGGCTTGATTGATAACACCAAAGACCGGGTTATTCTCCGCAGTTTGTTAACCAGCGGGTCATCCATGCAGTGGCGCAGCTGACAATCAGGCACCGCTTAAAATTTTCCTATTGTCTGACAGGGATATCAAAGAACGAGCAGTAGTATGATGCAGAAAGACGACATAGCAAAAAAATACCAGGACCTTTTTACGGTGATTCAAATGCCGAAATTCCTTCATATGGAGGCCCTCGGCGGGGAAATTCCTTTTTTCATCTCCACTTACAACCCGGAGCAGGAGCTGGACATCGTGAAAGCTATTCACGGACTGAAAAATAAACTGGAGAAAATCGGAATCGAAGTGCTGGAACTAAACCTGTACGACATCGTCATCGGCCTGCTGAACAAGCACCTTGGCGAAGGAGAAATCTTCGAACTGGAAAAACAAATGGACAAAGCGCAATTTAAAAACGCGCTTCATTCTGTACTCGACATCACGGAAGTGCTGATGCCAAGAATAAAAAGCATCATCGATACCACTAAAGCCAAGGTGTATTTCCTGACCGGCGTGGGCAACGTATATCCTTTTATCCGCTCGCACAACATTTTGAACAATTTGCAAAATATCGCCAAGGACGCCCCAACGGTGATGTTCTTTCCCGGTAAGTACACAGGGCAATCCCTGGAACTATTTGGAAAACTCAAAGACGACAACTATTACCGGGCTTTCAACCTCGATAATTATAAGTTATGAAGCTGAACGATCTCTTTCTGAAAAATGTGCACCGGCCCATTGAAACCGTCATTAAAGCCGATGACCAGGAGCACGTGCTCACCGAGGTAGAAGAGTACGTGGTGACTCGCGAAATCGCCCAAAAAGTGGTGGATTTTTTCGCTTCCTACAATGACTACCAAGGTGTAAATGGCGTGTGGATTTCCGGTTTTTTCGGTTCCGGTAAGTCGCACTTGCTGAAAATACTCTCCTATGTATTGGAGAACAAGGAATACAACGGCGCTAAACTGGGCGAAGTCTTTGCCGCCAAAATTGAAGACGACGAAATGCTGCGGGGCGACGTGCTTCGCGCTACCCGCATCCCATCTGAATCCATCCTGTTCAATATTGACCAGCAGGCGCAGATTACCTCCAAATCCGACGAGGATGCGATCCTCAATGTTTTCTACAAGGTCTTCAACGATCACCTGGGCTACTTCGGCGCACAGCGGCATGTGGCAGAATTTGAACGCTGGCTCGACAACGATGGCTTCTATTCCCAGTTCATGGAACTATATGAAGAATTTGCCGGCGAGCACTGGACGGTAGGCCGCCGCAAATACTTCGCACCCGCTACAAAGGAAGCCATTGCCAAAGCGCTGGGCAAAATCCACAATGACGACCCTGCCAAATACAATGACATCATTGACACGCTCCGCAAAGACAACCGCATTTCCGTGGAGGACTTCTGCGAAAAAGTGGCGGAATACATTCATAAAAAAGACCACGGCTTCCGCCTCAATTTTTATGGACGAAGTAGGGCAGTTTATCAGCGAGAATACAAAACTGATGCTCAACCTTCAAACCATTGTCGAAACACTGGCCACCAAGTGCAGGGGCCATTCCTGGGTCTTCGCCACGGCCCAGGAAGACCTTGAAGCCATCGTCGGCGACCAGTCTGCCGTAAATAGCGATGACTTCTCCAAAATCCAGGGACGCTTCAAGGCGCGGATATCGCTCACTTCCGCCAACGTAGACGAAGTCATCGAGAAAAAGATTGCTCGCCAAAACCGCCGATGCCGCCCAGCTTCTGTCCAAAAACTGGGAAACGGAACACGCCAACTTGAATACCATCCTCTCTTTCTCGGAAGCGGGGTGCAGTTCCGGAAATTTGCCGGCGAACGTGATTACGTTAGCAAATTCCCCTTCGTACCCTACCAGTTCGACCTCTTCCAGCAATGTATCAAGGAACTCTCCAAGCACAATGCCTTCCAAGGCCGCCACGCCTCCGTGGGCGAGCGTTCTATGCTCGGCGTATTCCAGCAGATACTGCGCAACCTCGGTATGGCAGACACCAATACCTTAGTCAGCTTTGACCAGATGTTCGAGGGTATACGCTCTACTATCCGGGGGGAAATACAAAATGCGATTACCCTTGCCGAAAAAAATATCATCAACGAAGTGGCCCTCCGCACCCTGAAAACCCTGTTCCTGGTAAAATATTTCACCAATTTCAAGACCACCACTCGAAATATTTCTGTATTGCTGCTCCCCTCTACGAAAGTGGATTTGAAAGAACACGAAAAGCAGGTGCAGGAAGCCCTCAACCTGCTGGAAAGTCAGACCTACATTCAGCGCAATGGCGATATATACGTCTTCCTGACCGACGACGAAAAAGACGTGGAAAACGAAATTAAATCCACCGATATTGATGGTGGGGCGGTTACACAATTGTTCAACGAAATCCTTTTCGACAGCGTCATCGGCGACAACCGCATCCGTTTCCAAGCGAACAAGCAGGACTATGAGTTCACCAAGAAAATAGACGGCACCCTCGTTGGGCGGGAAAAGAGCTTATCCTCGAAATACTGACGCCCAACTCCGACCACTATGGCCACGAGGATTTTTACAAGGCCAATACGATGGGATACAATACACTGGCGCTCTTCGTACTGCCGCAGGCCGACCGCTTGGTGCAGGACATCCGGCTTTACATCAAGACCGAAAAATACTACAAGCAGAACATCTCCTCCACCAACAACCCATCGCTGAGCCGCATCATTTTCGAGAAACAGCAGCAAAACGTGCAGCGCAAGCGTCAACTGACCACCCTGCTGGGGCGCCTGCTCAGCGAAGCCGCGGTGTACATGAACGGCTCTAAGCACGACACCGGCAACACCGCCGACGGCAAGACCAAGGTTATCAATGCCTTTCAGGATCTGGTGAAACTGGCCTACCCCAACCTCAAAATGCTGGGCGATATCGCTTACAATGAGGACGTGCTGAAAAACATCCTCCGATCCCGGCAAGACGACCTCTTCGGCGCCGATGAAACTACCATCAGCGAGGCGGAATCGGAAGTGTTCAACCTTATCGTAAGGAGAAAAAGGCAGTCCGACCGCACTTCCATTGCCGACCTGCGCGACCACTTCTCCCGCAAACCGTATGGTTGGTACATGAATGCCACTCTTTGTGTGACTGCTCGCCTCTACAAACGGGGTAAAATCGAAGCCCGGCAGGACAGCAACCTGCTCTCCGACGAAGACTTCCTGGCCAACCTGCTCAACAACCGCACCTTCAGCAATACCCTGCTCGAACCGCAAATGGAATTCGACCAACGCCTCGTGCGCCAGATGAAGGAGGTGTTTCAGGATTTGTTCGACGAGACCTGCCCCGCCACCGAAGCCCGCGACATAGCCAACCATTTCAAGGAAAGGGCTAAAAAAGAAGTACGGGAACTGCACCAGCTCATCGGCAACAAAGCACAGTACCCTTTCCTGGAAAATCTGGAAGATATCGCCAATACACTCGACAGACTGGCCGGTATGGATTACAGTGTCCTGCTGAATAACCTGCCTGAATTCGAAGACAATCTGCTCGACCAAAAGGAGGCCGTACTCGACCCCATACGCAAATTCTGGAATGGCGAACAGAAAAAAATATTCGACCGCATCAATACCTTTCTCAACGGTGACCAGTCCAACTTCGATTTCGTGGACGCCGCCGAACTGCAAGTGCTGCGCAATATCCGCAACAACGCCAAACCCTACGAGGGCAACGCCATCAGGGAAGCCAAAGAGGCCATGGAGGCTCTCACTAAAAAGGTGCAGGAACAGATTGAAGCCGAAAAGGAAAAAACGCTGCACAAAATCGCCGAAGGAAGAGACCAGATTGTCACCCAGGATGATTTTACCAAACTGGAACCGGCCAAACAGCAGAAAGTGACCGCCCCGATGGACCAACTCTCCGACAAAGTGAAAGAACAACGCTATATCGCCACCCTCCGGCAGTACGCCAACCAGGTGCCCGATATGGTGGCCGAGCAACTGACTGCCTTACAGAAACTCGTGCACCCTGACGAGCAAATCCTTTACGTGCCCGTGCGCAATGTGAAAATACATTTCAACAAAACGGAACTGTCTACCGTAGCCGACGTGGACGAGTACCTTCGCATCATGAGGGAAGAGATGCTCATGTATCTACAGCAAAACCGAAGAATTAAGCTCTGACATGAACACCAACCAGCTCAAAAAATTTGCCCAGGACGCCCGCCGAAAACTGCTCGCGCAGGTGGGCGCGAAGCTCGAATACGTGCTCAGCACCGACAGCGCCGAACTGCGGGAAAAAGCTCCCCAGATCAAATCCCTGCGCGACGAGCTGGCTCGCACGGGCAAAACCCATCTCATTGAAAAAGTAGCCTATACCTGGTTCAACCGCCTGATGGCCCTGCGCTTTATGGATGCCAACGACTTCCAGCCCGGTGGCGTCCGCATCGTGTCTCCGAAAGACGGCTTCACCCTCCCCCAACTGCTCGATGAGGCCAAGCAAGGGGGAATGGTGGATGGTGGATGGTGGGGAGTGGGTAGTGAAGTGATGGAACGGGTACATGCCTTGCTGGATGGGAAGTTGCCCAGCTCGAACCCACAGAACGAAGCTTATCGCTACCTGCTTATTGCCGCCTGCAATGCCCTGCACCGGCAGTTTCCCTTCCTGTTCGAACGCATCAACGACTATACCGAACTGCTGCTGCCCGACGACCTCACCAGCGAGTTCTCCATCGTACACGACGTGGTGCAGGGTATGTCCGCCGACGACTGCCAACAGGTGGAAATCATCGGCTGGCTCTACCAGTTCTATATCTCAGAGAAAAAGGACGAGGTATTTGCCTCGAAGGACAAGGTCAAAAAAGAGGATATTCCCGCCGCCACCCAACTCTTCACGCCCCGCTGGATTGTGGAGTACATGGTGCAGAATAGCCTCGGCAAGCTCTGGCTCCAAAACCGCCCCAATTCCCGCCTGCGGGAACATATGCCCTATTTTATCGAATCGGCTTCGCAGCAGGCGGGCAACTACCTGCGGGTATCCTCACCAGAGGACATCACCTTGCTCGACCAGGCCTGCGGCAGCGGCCACATCCTCGTATATGCCTTCGAACTGCTCACCAAAATCTACGAGGAGGAGGGCTACAACCCCGCCGACATCCCACAGCTTATCCTCGAAAAAAACCTCTTCGGCTTCGAGATAGACGGACGAGCCGCCCAACTCGCTGGTCTTGCCCTGCTGATGAAGGCCAGGGGATACTACCGCCGCCTGTTCCGAAAAGAAGCCCCCGTGCCGCATATTCTGCAATTCGAAGACGTGACCTTCGCCGAAGGCGAACTCGAAAACTACCTGCGGCAGGTGAAGCTCGATATGTTCAGCCAGGACCTGCTGGCCGACCTGCGGCAGTTCGAACAGGCCACCAACTACGGCTCTTTGATGCGCATACGCACCCCAGGCCTGCCTTACGTGCAGCGGGAACTGCCTATGCCCGACCTCTCCCTGCTCGAACCCCACCAGAAATTGCTGACCGCCTTCCGGCAAATGGAACTGCTGGGCCGGAAATTCCACTGCGTGGTGGACAACCCGCCCTATATGGGCAGCGGGAACATGAACCCGAAACTGGCGGATTTTGTGAAAACGCATTACCCGAATGGCAAGGCGGATTTAATGGCCTGTTTTATGGAGGCGGGCATGAATATTTTGCTGCCCAATGGTTTTTTGGGCATGATAAACCAGCAATCATGGATGTTTTTGAGCAGCTATGAGGAGCTTCGAAAGAAAATTATCAGCGACTATTTTATTGAAACGTTGGTGCAGGTTGGCTATAATTCCTTCCCAGAATTAAACTCAAAAGTTGTTCAGGCTTGCACTTTCGTTATCAATAAAAGTGCTTACGTTGGTAAAAAGGCGTTTACGTAAACTTGAATGATGCAGCTCAATCCGCCGATAAAAAACTGGTTTTTGAAGTAAAGATTAAAAAGGGTGAATTTTATAAATCCAGCCAAAAGATTTTGAAAATATACCGGGAGCCCGATTGGGTATTGGGTGTCACGAAATATGTTTAATGTTTTTCTAAAAACCAAAAACTTGGTGAATATTCATCTGCAAAACAAGGGTTAATCACTGGCGATAATACAAGATTTCTAAGGTATTGGCAAGAAGTAACAAGTGACTTCAAAGACAATCCAACAAAATGGTTTCCAATCAACAAGGGAGGCGAGTTTAGAAGATGGTATGGTAATCATGAATACGTCGTCAATTGGAATGCGGATGGTCAAGAGATTGTAAATCTTGTAGATAAAAATGGACGTCAACGTTCAAGACCACAAAATCTACAGTGGAATTTTCACAACTCAATCAGTTGGGGATTGGTTACCTCCGGTTTATTCTGTGCAAGGTATTACCCGAAAAACTTCATGTTTAATGTTGCTGGAATTTCAATTTTCCCGGAGGAGAACATTTTTAACTACCTACTTGGATTATTGAATTCCAAACTAACTCAATCATTCTCTTCAATAATTAATCCTACGATTAATTCAAATGTAGGCGACATTGAGAAAATTGCAGTTATCTACGATGAGAAATTAAGTGAAACGATTTCATCGAATGTGGAAGAAAATTTATCAATCTCCAAGTCCGATTGGGACTCCCGTGAAACCTCCTGGGACTTCCCCCAATCCGAACTCCTCCGCCTCCGGGGCCAAGACCTCGAAGAGAGCTACGACCTATACTGCCAATACTGGACCAAGAAATTCCACCAGCTCCACCGCAACGAGGAGGAACTGAACCGGCAGTTCATCGAAATATACGGCCTTCAGGACGAACTCACGCCCGATGTGCCGCTGGAAGACATCACCATTTTGAAAGAAGAGACCCGTATCGAGCAGGGGCAGTTGGTGTTTGATGCGCAGGAGGTCATGGCGCAGTTCGTCAGCTATGCCGTCGGCTGCATGATGGGGCGGTATTCCTTGGACAAGGAGGGGCTTATCCTCGCCAACCAGGGGGAGACACTGTCGGATTTCACCGAGAAACTGGGCATCCCGCTCAGCGAGCTGCAATTCCAGCCAGACGAGGACGCCATCATCCCCGTGCTAGACGACGAGTGGTTTGAGGACGACATAGTGGGCAGGTTCCATGCCTTCCTCAAGGCCGCTTTCGGGGAGCGGGACTTCCGGCGCAACCTCGCCTTCCTTGAAGTCAAGCTCGGCAAGGACATCCGCAAGTACTTCGTCAGGGACTTCTACAGCGACCACGTGCAGCGTTACAAAAAGCGCCCGATATACTGGCTGTTCAGCTCGCCCAAGGGCAGCTTCAACGTACTTGTCTATCTGCATCGCTACACCCCCGACACCCTCAACAACATCCTGAACCGCTACCTGCGGGAGTTCATCCAGAAGCTGCGGGCGCAACGCGACCATTTCGAGCAGGTAAAAATCTCCGGCTCCACTGCCGAGCAGACCCAGGCCATCAAGCGCATTGACCAGCTCGAAAAAATGCTCCTCGACTGCGAGCAGTACGAACGGGACATCCTCTACCCCTTGCCACCGAGCGCATCGCCCTCGACCTCGACGACGGCGTATTCGTCAACTACAACAAGCTGGGGCAGGCGGTGAAGGAGGTCGGCGGCTTGAATGATAAGGCGACGAAGAAGAAGGTTAGGGAGTTTGATTGGATTGATGTGGGGCAGATAAGAGATTGAAGAATGATCAAGTGACTATACTAAAAACTAAAGCTAAAGACTACCGTATTCACAAATTGTGTTGCGTTTTCTCTAACTAAACAAGCAGGAAAATGGCCAGAGAAGCATGGTACATTAACGAATCGGAGATGGATGATTATCAGATTCCCATCATCCAAAAAAATGGAAAACTCGTTTGTAGTAAAAGGGTGCGCTGGATCCGGAAAGACAGTTTTGGCGCTTTGGAAAGCACGTGAGATTGCTCGCACAGGTTTGGGGAGCTACTATGTAATTGTTTACACCAAAGCACTACGCCAGTTCATCAATGACGGAATTGAGGAAACCGGTTTATCGCATGATAGGGTGACACATCACTACGAATGGAAGCAGAAGTTACGAAAGCCAAAGGCTGATTTTGTCATCATTGATGAAGCACAAGACTTCACTCGGGAAGAACTATCTGAACTCCAACAATCAGCAAAAAAGGCCTTCATCCTTTTTGGGGATTCCGCCCAACAGCTTTACAAAGGCTTGAAAAAAGACCTCATGACCATGGAGCAAATTGCGCACCATACGGGGCTTTCAATGGAGCAACTTGTGCTCAATCATAGACTTCCAAAGAAAATTGCCCGTGTGGCTGAGCCAATTAATACAACTGGAGATGTTCTGGAAAGCCGTTGTAAGAAAGAGGGAGCTAATAAGCCTTTTCTCGTAAAATCTCACTCTTGGGAGAAACAATTAGATTTTATCATCGATACAATTGAGGAGCGTGGATATACTGACGCTGCAATATTATGCCAGGATAATCAATTAGTGAAAAATGCAGATGAATACTTTGCTAAAAAAGGAACCCGAGTAGAAGCCAAGTACGATATTAACTGGCCAGATGACGTCAAATTTAACCTGAACTTCTATAGTCAAAACCCTAAGTTGATGACCTACCATAGTTCAAAAGGCTTGCAGTTTGAGGCGGTTTTCATCCCGGGGTGCGAAATGGATTCTTTACCTGGAAACAATGTGAATCCGCTATATGTGGCCATGACTAGGACATACCAAGATCTTTTCATTCTTTATTCCGGCAGCCTCTCCTTTGTTAAATCGGTGCCCAAAAGTCTATTTGAACTTGTAGATTTGACCATATTTAATGACGACAATCTACCTTTTTAACTGATGATATGAATAACTATTTATACATACCAATCAATAGCCTGAATTTCAACAATCTGCTTTCCACGGAAAGTGTGTCACCTCCTGCTTTTTATGAAAAGCGGGGATATGGTTTCAAAAGGTTTGAAGAATTGATAGTCAATCCCTTCAGGTTTTCGCTATTGGCATACAGTAAGTTGCCGATCCTTGAACTTGGCCCGAGCATTCGGGAGGAATTTCCGTTCTATGTTGCAATCCCGGAGAAACGGCTTCCTGAGCAAAAAAGAATACCAGCAAGGTTCTGTCAGAATCCTCAGGTCTTTAGCCCTATTTACCTGAATATAAGGAGTGCTTTCTGGTAGCAAGGGATGATCTGGAAAGGCGAAAGTTAATTGTCACATCAGAAAGAAGCTTGGAAGTCAAACATGCTGGGCTTTATGAGAAAAAGATCAAGTTAATAGAGGAGTTAGGAAATGAGCAGGTCATTAAATGGAATAGCGAATTTATTGATGGTATCACTGATCTACACAGCTTCCCCTACCAAGAGTTAGAAAAAGACCAGGCTCTAAACAAAGCTAGAGGCATACTTTATGGCCTGGCTTGTGGTAGCCTAATGCAGCAGCCCAAGGAATTAAGCGTACTAAGCAACCTTTGGCAAGACTTTATTAATGTTTTCTCAGGTCTGATGAATGACTTGTCTGTCATGGCAAGAGCTTCTAGCAAGCAATCTATAGACGATAATAAAGCTAAGCAGGAACTGGCCCAATTGGACGAATTGAAGGAGAAGATTCAGACGCTTTTGAGTGGCTTCGAGGTAATTCATCTCGACGAAATCATCTTGGACTCCTTTTCGCTAAACCAGGCAGAATTAGATCAATTCCGACCGAAAAAGTATAAGGAAAGCCAAGTAACGATCTACTCCATACTAGCTGATTTTGTAAAAGGCCAGGATAAAAGCCTTAGGCATCGGCGATTATATTGCTTTGTTGATAAATAAAGCAAAGGAGTTTCTTAAGTATAAGTCCCAACACCTTTACATTGACCTCGAAGAAGATTTCAACCTGGCCATATCGAAAGTAAATAAGAAGCTGACAGAACTCGGTCAAAAAAGCATCAACAACCAACTCAATAACTCACATCCCCTTTGTTTTTTCCGAAGATTTGCAGACAATCACCTCCACAAATTCCGCAATTAAGTGAGGTGGGAAAATAGCTGTTATCAGGTCATTATTGCTGAGCTGCTGAAATTGAAGGAAATGTCTTCTGCGGATGAATTGGGACAGAAAAGGTTTGATTTAATTACCAGTATCGCAAAGAGTCTGGAAAAAGCTTATCCACAATTTAATGATTCTGAAGATCAGGAATACTTGAGAAAGTTGTGGAAAAGCCTGCGTACAGTAGGCGTTGGTTTTAAGGTTA
>JADKAE010000051.1 GCA_016715405.1 Saprospiraceae bacterium
AAAGACTCCGGCGCCGGCCTGCGCCGATTCACCTGGCTAAAGCGCCTCGGCTTTCGCTGGCTTTATGTTTTTTGATCAAAGGCCTGGCCTGGCTGGCGATATTTGCGCCTTGGGAAGTGCGCGTGATGGAATAGGGGACTTTGCGACTATACGACCGTACGACTTTACGACTGTGCGAAAGAGGTGACATCTTCGTGAGGTACGAACGAAGGTGTCATCTCGCCTGAGGCATGGGGACCATGCTACGCCTCCAAGCAGCCGACCTGCCGACTGCCAATAACTGACTCTGCGTTACCTCTGCGAAACCCGTGTAATCCTGCGGTTAAAAACAAGGCATAAAGTAGTAACGCTTGCTCTGTGTTTAGCGATGATATGATTTTAATGAAAACACAATGGATTGGTAATGGTTTAATAAAAATATATTATTTTTGTTATAAAACCAATACCCCGAATGAAAATTGTATATCGCCTATGCCAGTGAAAACGATCTGCACATAGTCGTTTCTCCAAAATTTCTCCATCCTTCTTTTTCTGCGCTCATTAGGCAAGTTCTGTACTTGGTGGTATTTTCTGATTTGCCGGCGAGTGTAGCTGCCGGGCAGGGGAAGTCTGCAATTATTTATTTCAAACACTTTAAGGGCTTGATGAAATCAGGCGCCCGGTAGGCGATTTAGCGATTTGATACGCCGACAAAGTAAAGGTGCAATGCGGGTTTGGATAGACGACTCAAGTAAAGGTGCAATGACACTGATGACCTGGAGAGGTAAACATTACGATGACAAAGTGAATTTACTCGTCAATAGCACATAATGGTTGTTGTTGTTTGCAAACAGTAGTTAAAATTCCAAAACTACGACATACTAATTGTTCGTGGCAAGACTAGTAAAAATAATCAGCTCAAATCGGCTCAATTTTAGTTGATGGTTTCCACTCACGAAGAACTATTATTTTATTCACTTCAAAATTTTAAGCAATCATGTCATATCTCTATAAATTTTGTAGATATAAGCGGGGATTTAATGCTCACATTCATAGATTCAAATAATGGCACGTACTATGGAAACAAGTAATGATGTGCGAAAATTTAAAGTTTTGGCGATAGTAATTCTAAACCAATATATCGTCTTGATGATGGCGATACATTTGATTTCTTGGGGGTAGGGAAATTACGGCTTCTTTTTTTACACCACCAAATCTTTCCTCAACTCTAGGTTTGAGATTTTATAGAAAATTTCTTGCGTATTTCAATGCTAGAGTAAATTTCTTAACAGAAGGTTTGAAAACAAGCAATTAATTCATATGAGCAGCAATGACGGATTAACTCAAAATCAAGACATATTTGTATGAAGATGGTACATATTCAGCAGGCCATAAAAACACAATATCTGCGGCATTGACAGGAGCATCTTTATCGTACGGCAATTCAGGGCAATCTGCCGGAAAGGAAAACCTTGGAAGATACATTACGAGAATGGCAATATATATCTTATGTTGGATTCATTTAACTATTGCCTTTACAGGACATCCTTATGTTGATGTATCTTAGACAGTACTCGTTATTCTGTCGTTAGTTTAAATTATTAAATCACTCCGATCGCGCCAAGATACTCGTCATCCCAAGCCGCTCAAGGCATACTGGCGCTCAATCGATAATAATAAAAATGCGCACAACTAAGTGCTACCGAAAATTGCTCCTAAACGTCGCACCTTCGTCAGCACAAAACGTCAGTCTGTGCAAAACCCCACCATATCCGTCATAACGCCTGATAAGCGCCAACCGCAAACGGCGAGGCTCCGGCTGGTTAGCTCCAAGACTTCGTTTATCTGGCATTATGAGCCACCGTAGAGCCGCACAGAGCGAAAATATGAAAAAGCCGGCGTTTTTGATCCAATCCAGATTCAAATTCCAGGTTTTAAGGGCTTCCATCAATCCCTTGACGGAAAGGATGGACACACTACGCCGCATATTGTAGACCATGTATATGAGGCTGAACTCTCCGGCGACCTTGCGTATGCGCCGCAGCAAGGTGTAGGTGAACTCCCCAGCGCGCTTTACGGTGCCGAAAGGGCGCTCTGACGATGGTTCTGGCGGCGGAGGTATAGGTCTTTGCTTTGTTCCACCCGCCGGCGATTGGCTTCCAGGGCTTTCGTATGGGGACCGCTCTATACTGCGCCCCTCTGCATTTGTTGGGTCTGGCTCGCCCAGGCATGGTTGCAAGCGGCAAGCCAGGCATGTTTTTGCGGCAATATAGCGCACAAAACTGTATATGGCTTGCCCATGTCGATTCTGTGCTCAAAATTACTGGCCGTTGGTAACGAGGGTTCCGCCCGCCGGGCAGATATAGGCATTGACGTTGGGCTCCACATTGAAAACTTCTTTCGGAAACCCTCCTCCCGCATCGTACCGCCCTGAACAGGTGCCACATAGGTAAGCAGGTTATTCTGCACCACAAAATGCCAACTCCCTGCGCACTATGGCATCCCGCATCGGCAAGGCATTGAGTTGCTCTCCATGGTCGTTCCCGTTGCCGTAGTCGTGTCGTGAGGCAAACTGCCCGGAGGGCATTGATATCTTCACATTTCTGGTTACTTCAAAGTGCGCAATGCAGGAAGCCTTGCACTTACCCTCGGTTCTGAATATTGCAGCTCCGCGACTGATGTTCATGTGCTCGGTAGCGCCCGACTATCCGGATCGGTTAAGCTGATCCGGGTTTGTCCGCCTTTCTTTCGCTTCCTGAGTTGTGCTTCGAGCAATCCGTATTTGGCTTTGAGCTCTCTTTCAGCGCTTCCAGCGCCTTATTTATTTGCTTGTTCTGCTTGACGGTGACTCGTTTTCGATCCTTCGTCTCCGCACCCTGCTTGTCCAGTCCTCCATTTCTTTGAGATACTCCGCCGTCTTTTTTGCGTTGTATTCCCCGGCGCTTCATTGATCTTGTCCTCGTTGTAATTGTTCTTCTTGGAGTTTTGTGCCCGATTTTTACTCCGTCTATGGCGATGGTTTCTTTGCCAAACAAGTTCTGTTAGTTGAGAAACTCGTTAAATGCAAGGAACACCATTTGGTAACGCCTGGGGGTGGTTTTTAGGGAAAATCGCTTAGGTGTGGTATCCGGGCCGCAGGCGCTCTCCATCAGCCATAGGCGGGCCATTTCCCGGAGTAATCCGGCACTGCCAGCCAGGCGGCGTGAAGAACGTATGCCGCAGTAGTAGCCATATAGGTAGCATTTGAGCAGGGCGCTGAGGAATAGGCAGGCGCAACGCCTTTTCCTCGCGATCCGGCGCTGCGCTGAACCCCAGCCTGGTCAGATCACCCAGCCGATCCACGAACAAGTCCATGATACGAACAAAGCCGCATCCGCCCCCTATGGCTTCATATCCAGCAGGCCAAATTGATAATCGGTTCTCTGTGCGCCGTGTTTCCGGGTCTCATATAGTCGTCGTTTTCAGACACTCAACTTACGCATTTTTCTGACCCGGAGACAAGGGGGATGTGCAAGGCACAGTCTGACGTTAGCAGAAAAAAATTCCAAAAATGAGTACTTCTTATCATGACATTATTTTCAACGTGGACTTATGGACAGTCACAGTTGACAATTAATAACCCTGCACCAAGAGAAGGGGACGAAATTGATTGGTATCACCCTTGAGGACAAAGAAGAAAAATTGGAGAAGGTTAACACTGACACAAATTTTAACAGAGTCATATCCCGTGACTACGTATCCTTTCAAGTTTGTAAATAGCAGACAAGGCGCCTTACGAGACAGACTTCTATAACAGCCACAGTTTTACCAAAATTATCTAACGATATTAAAGATGGACTTTGGTCTTGACTTCTAGACTTTCAATGGAGAAAATATTTAATTATTGAGCAAAGAATTTCGGAACCAATGGAAAAGAGAAAAAGAAATCTCGATAATGAACAACTATGACTCACGGGAAGGTGTTACATGCTGAATTCAAGAAAGAGATTTTAAAAGATAACGGACTTGACATACCAGAAAGCAAATTCACACAAGAGTCAAGTATTGACGAGAATAACCCTTTTGGCAACGGGACAGTGAGCTATAAAATTGAAACCTTTGGTTAAAGAAGACTGACAAATTCAAGAAAATTAAAATCGACAGGAAGTCATTTAACAATTTCCCCGACAATATTCAAATCGATGAGGTTTGGATTGAGTGAAAATTAACCGGCCGCCAACAAATTGTTTCTGCAATGGTGGGGTGACGAGTGTTTAAAGTTTTTCTTCTTTCGCTGAGCCCAATCCACGCCAAATAAAACACATGATATAGTGCTTTGTTTGACTTCCGCCAATAGGCTATAAGCGCCAAATTTTATTTGACCGCTTCGCGAAAGTTCAGCCTGTCAGCCGGCATTTCAAAAAAGTTTATTTGACTTCAGGACGATTTCGAGATAGATGAATCCCTAAATATATTGGCAAAAGATTTGTTGGATTCCGGAAATAAATTAAAACGACTAAAATTAAAGCTCGAAAGCCACCCTTTGAAACATTTACATTCCATTTTCATATTCTTTTACAATTGATAAAGCCCAAACAAAGCGCTTCAACCTACCTTTGAAAACAAAAAATTCAGCAAATGAAGAAAGTTTATTTGTACACACATGCCTGTCCATTGATTTTCATTTTGGCGATTCTGACTTCTTGCAGCGGACAATTCAAGTCAAATACCTTGGGAAGCAACAATCCTGAATTAACAGCAACTCCAAAAACTGGCGCGCAAATAGCTGAATATGTGGTAAATATATTTGAAGACAAAAAAGGAAACCTCTGGTTTGGAACCATAGAGAAGGGTGTTGCCCGGTATGATGGAAAATCGCTTACCTACTTTTCCACAAAAGACGGATTATGTGGAAATACGGTTACGGGCATTGTGGAAGACAAAGCAGGGAATATGTGGTTTGGCACTCATTCTGGTCTTTCCAAATATGACGGAAAAACATTTACGAATTTCACAAGCAAGAGGACCTGTAATGACCGTGTTTCCAATATCCTGATAGATAAAGCCAGTAACTTTTGGGTGGGTACATGGGCGGAGTTTGTTTGCTTTAACGGCACTGATTTCTCCATTTCCCCTTCCACACCTGATGTGGAAGTGCCAAGTTATCAAGCCACCACAAATTGGGTTTCAGAAATCATGCAAGACCAACAAGGGAATATTTGGTTTGAAAGTGGCTATGGTGCTTGTAAATATGATGGAAACTCCTTCACACTATTCACCAAAAAGGATGGTCTTCCCTCCAATTGTGTGCAAGCCATTCACGAGGACAAGCAGGGCAATATTTGGTTCGGTACGAGAGTCGCAGAAAAAGACCATCCCGATGCCGATAAAAGAACTGGAGAAGGGAGGCCCTAGCCGATATGACAGTAAAACATTTATTCAATATCCAGCATTTGAAGGCCTAGTAAAAATGACATTTACTCTATCATGAAGATAAAATGGGAACATTTGGATTGGTGCAACTGGTGTCGGGGTTTATCGTTACGATGGAGAATCATTCAAAGTTTACAAAGGAACTGACCGTATGGACTTGACCAATAGTTTTGGTGTGCAAAGTATTTTGGAAGATAGGAATGGAACCCTCTGGTTCGGTTTTTCCGGAGGACTTTTTCGCCTTAACGGTTCATCCATTATTAATGTTACTCAGGAAGGCCCATGGAAGTAAGATGAAATAATGAACGCATAACAATGTGTATGGTGTACACGAAACGTTAGTGGTCATTGTAACGAACGACAATACAAACGACACAAAAAAATTAATAACTTTGACATGACTAAACAATAATCCAATGCAAAAATATATCGTTTTAAAATTAATTGGATTGGCGATGCTGGTTATGATAACTTTAATTGTCATTTCAATCCTGGAAGTTGCAGTATATTCTTATCTCGTAAATCCCGGACATGAAATTAGTGTGTATGAAGCACACGCTGAATTTTCTGCACCTTATGTTTCAGGTATTTTTGGGTTTATTCTTTTCTTCCTCGTCGCAAGACATTGGAAGAAAAAAGAATACCATAATTTATCCAAATTAATATTTCTTTTCCACTCACTTATGTATTGTTGGACATATTGGTTTTATTATTGTCAGGGGCAGTTGAATGGTCAAAATGGTCAAGTATTATTTTAATTTTTATTCTTGCCAATGGAGCAAAATTTCTTGGTAGTTACTTAGGTTATACCCGCCCCGTCAAGTTAAGGCAACTTTTCCTGCTGGGCTTATCCTCGCGCCCGAGGCCGGGTCATGCCCCAAAACTTAGCGGCGCGAAGTATAAATGCAGATTGCGGACATTTACGCAGTTGGACAGCGGAGTATTCGAATTAACAACCAATGGCGAATCATAACAATGCGCACGACGTTCAATGTTTTTCCAACCACTTCTCCAATATTGTTTTGGCGGGTAGTTTCGGCTTTTCAAAGCTCACCGGCTCGTCGAGTGCTTTGCGAAGTTCCTGCACCGCCGGGCGGTAGTCGGCGCCCATTCCCTGAAATTTGTCTACCGTGCGCAATACCCGATCTACCTCCCAGGTGAACTTGCCTTCGTACAAGTCGTATTTATCCCGGCACTGCCTGATGTTTTCCCGCACGAGCCTGGCCTGAATGAGGACGCCCTGCCGGATGGGCTCGGCGAACATGGCCTTGTCTTCCACTTCATTGGAGGCGAGGAAAGTAAAGGCCTCGGGGGCCCAGTCGTTCTGGAGGCGGCGCACAAGTTCCTCCTGCCAGTCGGGGCGCGACTTGATTTTGGCAAGGGCTTTCTCCCGAAGGGTTTTCTTCTGGTTGGCATCGGTATAAACGAGCAGGAATACCATGTCTTTCATCACGTCGGTGGTGTCCACATGATTCAGTTGCCCCTGGTAGAAACTGTCTTCGGATTCGGCGGCAGCCTTTGCCATCGCGGCGGTATTGCGTGCTTTTGCCGCCAAAATAAAACCCATTGCCGCAGAGGTTGGTGCGCAAGGCTCGTTCAGCAATAGCAATGCGCTTGCCAGTACCGACAAAATCGCCAAAAGCGGTGCGGATTTCATAATTTGGTATAAAAACCTTGGTAGTCCGCCCATGCCCCTCTCCCATAGCAAGAAAAACCACCCCCCAGCATGGACAAAGCGAATCCTCCCAACACCCATACCGTTCGCATAGCGCCGCTGGGGCCTACCCAGGCATACCCGCCCTTCACGCCGATTGATAGGGCCACAATACCCATGCACACCACAAATGCCCCAAGCGCTATAAGAAGCGCCCAGGCATAACCCACGCCGGCGTCGCCGCTACGGTTGTGGTGGCCATAAATAAGGTTGATTAGCAGGATGGATACCAGCGCAGCTATAACGAGAAAAAAATTGCCAAGTAAGGTCATGTGTAACTGTTTAGGATGGTTTAGTGCCTTCGGCAGTTTAGCAGGGTTTAGTATTTTTACGACCGAAGATAGTGATATGCGCTTAAAATTTGATTATCACAAAATACTACCCACCACGAGCCATAAAAATACAAATATCATACCGAAAACCATATATATCCCATTCCGATGCCGGGCCCCTGTGTGCTGTTGGCCTCCATAATTTTTTCAAGCACAAGATGTCCACCAATGATGCAGGCTACCCAAACTCGCAGTAAAAGCCAGTTTTTTTCCACCGCCGGCGCCCACCAAAGGGCGAAGGTGACCGACACCGTCTGGCTATGAAGGCACTTAAAACCAGGATCTTTCAATAAAATCATTGGACTACAGCATACCTGGGGGCACATTGGCCTTAGCCCGACGGAGGATGGGCCGCAGCGTAAAGCAAGCCTGTAGGTCAATGGAGTTCCGGCCGATGTAGGTACGCATGCTTGGCATTCCTTTTTTTGCCATGGCTTCCGAATTTAGGTATATAGCCAAGCTGAAATCCGACGGAACCCCACTAAACCCAAGTAAATGAGAAACCACACAGTAAAAGCACGGTTCCATTACCCATTGAGAAAACTACCTTTATAGGGTGAGAGTTTAACGGCAGTAAACTTCAGGAAACTGATGCAGCACCTGGACAGCTTTAGCAACTGAAAAATCCCTGGTTGGTCCAACCAACGCTTAAATAGACCTTTTAACCAATAAAGCAATTGAATAACGCTATACAACTGGGAATTATTTTACCTAAGATTGCTAATCAAACACCATGCCTTACCCTTGTATCAAAAACAAGTGGGGATTGCTCACGCTTTTGTTGAGCCTGTCTGCGGCAGCTTCCGCCCAACCCACGCCCATTCTGCTTCGCAACGCCTCTTTCGAGGATGACCCCGCTATCTCGCAGCCCCCCCGCGAATGGTATTACTGCGGCCCGCCCGAAGAAACCCCGCCAGATGTGCAGCCCAACGAGGTTTTTGGAAAAAACCAGGACGCCCACCACGGCTATTCCTACCTGGCTATGGTGGTGAGGGATAACAACACCTGGGAAGCCGTGGGGCAGCGCTTGCTACAGCCGCTGAAAGCGGGCAAGTGTTATGAATTTTCTGTTTTTCTGGCGCGGCCGGTCATTTACCAAAGTCCGAGCAGGCTCACCGGCTTTTTGGATAACTATATTAGGCCGACTTGCCTCCGCATCTGGGGAGGCGGCCCCCGCTGCGACCGCAGGGAAATCCTGGCGGCTTCGCCACCCGTCAAGTCGACGGATTGGACAAAATATACGTTTCAAATTCAACCCTTCGAGGACGTACACAACCTGGTACTCGAGGCGTATTATTTGCCCGAAAAGGTACCTTACAACGGCGGTTTGCTCCTCGATGCCGCGTCTCCTGTATTTGAACTGGATTGCGAATCCCGCGAAAAGTTAGTAGCGGTCAGAAAGGTGGTTTTTTCGCAGCCGTCCAATATTAACGAGCTGGAGGCGCTGATCCAGGCCCAATTGCTGGCTTTGACATTAGACTCTACCAGTGGGCAACTGTCCATCGAATATTTTACCGACCCCCATGGCGTCGACCGCCAGGCCAATGTTCCGCTATGGGTTATCGCACAGGCGCTCCAGTCGTTTACGGCCTGGAAACTGGAGATTGTCATACCCGACCATCCCTCCCACAGCGCCCACGAACTCGCCAATGAAATCACCCGGGAGTTGTTCGCTGCCGGCCTGCCGGGACGTCAGCTAAAGGTTGGCACAGCGACAAAACGCGATAAAAAAAGGACGTGGCCCCTGCATGGCCGGAATGGGCTGGTGTGGGGCAGGTTGTGGTAGGACTGTACGACTATACGACTTTACGATCAGGGAAACTTCGTACAGTCGTACAGTCGTACAGTCCTAAAGTCTCAAAGCCTCCTCACCTGTGCCTCCTGCGAAATCCGCAGGCCTCCCGTGTGCGTAATCAGGTTCAATCCCGGCGTTTTGCCGGGCGTAATGCTACCCAGGTCGGCCTCAAAGCCCAGCGCCTCGGCGCCGTGGAGGGTAGCCCAGCGCAGGAGCGTGTCGAAGGGCACGTAAGATTGGTATTTGGCGATAGCCTTCATTTCATCCAGCACCGATAGCTGCCAGTTGCTCGTGAGACTGTCGGTGCCTATCGTCATTCGGGCGTTTTCGTCGAGAAAATGCTGGTAGTGGGGCAGGCGGTTTTCGATATACAAATTGGCGTTGGCGCAGGTGGCCCAATATACGCGGTCGCTCCAGCTATGGGCGGCGCGGATATCTGCGGGGCCGGTCATCGTATTGTGCACAAAAAGCGTGCGGCAGGCCGGGTTGAGGTGGGCAAGGGCGTAATAAATCGAATTTTGGCCGGTGGCTTCAAAAGCTTCGAAGGGAATGCCGAATGAATTATAGAAATCAATAAACCCGCCGCTGCGAAGCAGAAATAGCTCGTCTTCGTGGGTCGTCTCCTGGTTGTGGATGCTGATCGTCTGATCGGCGTCGCCGTTGGCTTCGCGGATGAGGCGGAACAGCTTTTCCGACACGGTATACGGCGCGTGGGGCACACGGCTTTTGCGCTATCGCCCACGGCCACGATGCCGGCGTCGTACATGTATTGGTCGGCTTTTTCGATGGCGTCGAGGATCTCCTCCATGGGAATCTCGCGGAATTTGACCACGTTCTGCAGAAAAGGCAGCAGTCCCGTGCCGGTATGTACGCGGCCTTTCATGTGCGACAGTTCGAGGTGGCAGTGGGTATTCACGAAGCCGGGTACGATGATGCCGTGGTGGTATTCGAGGCTCGCGGGGTCGTGGGTTTCGCCGGTATCCAGACTCAGAATAAGGCCATTTTCATCAATTACCACCACGCCGTTGGGGATGGGCGCCTGGTCGACGGGACAAATATAATCTGCCGTAATTTTTCTCATGCCGGTGCGGGTTTGCCGACAAAGATAGGATTTCTGAACAAGCGCAGCTCTGGCATCGTTATTAAAAAAGCGCTAATATTGTCGTTCAAATCAATCCATCACACGCTTATGCTGTACTGGCGAATTCCTCTCTTCTTTTTCCTGCTCATGCCCCTTTTGGCCATCTCGCAACAAGCTGAACTACCCGCTAAGGTCATCTGGGGCGACGAGCTCAAGGAACCCTCCGGCTCCTATATTCACAAAGTCGTCTCCGCAGGCACAAGCGGCTTTTACGCCATTCGCCGCAAAGGCAACGACGCGAACCCCGGCGGCGAGGTGTTTTTTGAATACTACGATATCGACGGCAAACTCAAGCGCACCGAATCTTACGAACTCAAATACAGCGGCAAAAAACTCGACTACGAGGATTTTATCCTGCTCAACGGCCAACTCTACCTGCTGGTGAGTTTTAACAACCAGGCCAAGGAAAAAAACTACCTGTTTTACCAAAAAATAAACAGTCGCCTGCAAGCCTCCGGCGACCTGGTCAAAATCGGGGAAGTCGACGCCATCAACCGCTACCGCGAAGGCGCTTTCGACGTGTCGATATCGCGCGACAGCAGCCATATGCTCGTTTATACCCAACTGCCCAGCAAAAAAGACGAACCCGAGCGTTTTTCGCTGCAAGTCTTTGACAACCAGTTTAAAGAATTATGGCAGAAAAACGTAGCCCTGCCCTACGGCGACGACAACTTCGCGGTAGAAGAATACCGAATTGACGACAACGGCAATGTGTACCTGCTCGGCGTGATCTACCAGGACCGCTCGCGGACGCGCCGCCAGGGCAGACCCACGTATCAGTATACGATCATCGCTTATAGTCAACAAGGGCAGGATGTGCAGGAGGTGCGCGTGGACCTCAAAGACAAATTCATCACCGACCTCACCTTCCGCCCCCAACGCGAAGGCAACCTGGTGTGCGCGGGTTTCTTTTCCGAAAAAAACAATTACAGCATCAAGGGCACCTATTATTTGCGCCTTAACGCCCTCACCAAAGAAGTGCTGCAATCGACCACCAAAACCTTCGACCTCGATTTCCTCACCGAATACATGACTCAAGGCGCCAGCGAGCGCGCCCGCGAAGCCGAAGAGCGCGGCGACAAAGACCGCGCCCCCGAGCTCTATCGCTACAACCTCGACGAGCTTATCCTGCGCAGTGACGGCGGCGCCGTGCTGGTGGCCGAGCAATATTTCGTGCGCGAACGTATCTACCGCTATTGGGACGGCACCCTGCGCTACGATTATTTTTATTTTTATAACGACATCATAGTAGTGAACGTGAGGCCCGACGGCGAAATCGAATGGACGACCCGCATCCCCAAGCGCCAGGAAACGATGAACGACGAAGGCATGTATTCCTCCTATGCCATGGCCACGGTGCGCGACCGCTTTTATTTTATCTACAACGACAATATGCGCAATATCACTTCGGAAGGCGATCGCGACCGGCGCTACAACCTCAACAGTCGCAACGCCGTAGTAGCCATCACCGAGGTGCGCAAAGACGGCGCCAAACCACCTTTCCGCTGTTCGCCCATAACGACGCCGATATCATCACGCGCCCCAAGGTATGCCGCCAGACGGGCAGTCGGCGCATGTTGGTAGACGGCGAAAGGCGGCGGAATTTCCGGTTTGCGAGGCTGGAGTTTCCGTAGGGTGAACGTTTGTCGTTCACCACATAAAAAAATTAACCCACAAAATCCATAAAATTATCCTTGTTGATCAGCTGGAATGATGCATTAGGGTAGGCCTCCAGCCAGGTGGGGGGAGTTTTTGCTTTGTCGGATTTCCATTTAAACTCATAGCCGTGCAATTGCCCGGCACTTTCTTCTACATAATCAAGCTCAACGCCGGTATAGGTGCGCCAGAAATAGGCATTTGCATAATGGGAACCTATGCCAGTTTTTTAATTCGTTCCGAAATAAGAAAATTTTCCCAAAGCGCGCCTGTATCCTGACGCCATTCCAGGGAATTAAAGTTGTCGAGTAACACATTCCTTATGCCATTGTCATAAAAATAGACCTTATTCATCTTGGTGATTTCTTTCCTCAAATTGCGGCTGTAGCCGGAAAGGCGGAAGACAATAAAGCCCTTTTCAAGTAAATCGATGTAGTTATTGACCGTCTCGTGGCTCATTTCAAGCGATTTACCCAATTCGTGCAGTGAAACCAACGATCCGGACTGAAAAGCAAGCAATTTCAGAAGCTTGGCTATTTTGTCCGAGTTTCGGATGTTGGAAAGCTGAAGCACATCTTTGTACAGATAAGCGGATGCCAATTCGCGCAAGTGGCGGATCTTTGCCTCGCTGTCTTTCATGCCCAATATTTCAGGGTACATGCCGTAGAGTAAATATTGCTCCAACCGGTCTTTCAATTCAAAAGGCGATAATTGCTTTTGGCAACTCTTGTATGGCTATGGGATAAAGCCGATAAGTGATGGTACGACCGGTAAGGGGTTCTTGTACTTGATTAGCAAGGTCGAAAGAGGAGGAACCAGTGGCAATAATTTTCAGATTGGGAAGGCTGTCGTGTATGATTTTTAAATTGATGCCAATATCAGGTATGTTTTGAGCTTCGTCAATGAAGATCAATTCGTTATCTGCGATTAGTTCCTCCATCTTTGTTAAATCCCGGCTGGATAGTACGTCGATATATTTTAATTGGTCAGCATTTATTTCCAGTTTTTCAAAGGAAGGCCGGACAATACTTCCCTAATTAGTGTAGTTTTTCCTACCTGCCTTGGGCCGTATACCAGTATGATTTTACGGTAATTCAGCAGGTCGTTTTTGATTTGGGCAGTAATGGTTCTGGTTATCATTAGCCAGGATTATGTTTATTTATTCGCAAAATTACATCAAATTTATAAGATATGATTAAGAAATTAAGTTTAATTTTGTTGGTTATCACCACACTCGCCAGTCGTTCGAAATATTTTCAATACGGAATGTAGGGCGCTGGCGGCCTTCGGTTAGCTCGGTTACTTTGTTAGCCAGGTAGGGCTGGAGTTCCGAGAGCATCACCGCGCCGTCTTTATTGGTGTCGGCTTCTTTTTCGCGAAGGCCTTTCAGCAGGCAATAAGTGAAAACGCCGTTTTGCCAGGTATCTCCTTCCACGGCGTATTCTGCAGCGCCGGCGCTGGCAATGGCGGTGGCGCCCGAGCTGCGCCGCAGGTCTACAAAAAGTGATTTCATCAATTCAAAGGAATTTTCCAGGCCTACCTGGGAATTGCTCTGCAGGGCATTGAATGAGCGGAAGTTAACGTTGCCTTCAGCGGTTTTTTTCTCGCGGAGGAGTGTTACGCTTTCTTTGTCTATTTCTCCGGAGTGGCAGGCGTCCATAAAGATGAGCTTGTTGCGCGCAGGAATACCGTCGAGCACCGATTCAAAAGCTTCATACGAGATGCCTTTGCCGGAGGGAAGTGCGAAATCGGTATCATAGGTGGCCAGATAATAATCGAGGCTGTCGCTGACCAATCCGTGGCCGGCAAAAAAGAGTATCACATGGTCGTTTACCCGCGATTGATTCAGCCATTGTTTGATTTCTGCCAACTTCCCGCGGGTTATTTCCTGGTTGGTGTATTTTTTTATTTTAATAAATGCATAGTCGGTTTGTTTGTTCTCAAATAAGGCCGCTACGTCGAGGGCGTCTTTTTCGGCATATTGGAGGTTCATGTCTGTCTGCTCATATTGGGAAGCCCCGAGCACAACCAGGAAAAGTCCGGGTTTGGCAGGCGGGCTTACCTGATCGATCTCGATTTCTTCCAGGAGGCTTTCCAGGCCCTTTTCGTTGTAGCAGGATATCTCTATCTTGTTATTACCCGAGGAAAGTGGAATGGTAATATCCTGGACGACTTCGTGTTGTTTTTTGTCGGCCAGCACAATTCCCTTGAGGCCGAACAGGGGAACATCGTTGACCCATACATTGATGCGGTCTAAGTGGTGTTGTTTGTCGCGGGCCACCACCTGCAAGGTCAACTCAGGTTGTGTGGTTTCGTAAGGCAGGTTTTTGGTGGTTATTTTTAATTCCGGCAGTTGGGCGTCTGCGGAGAGCTGATCTTGCCGGAACCCCATCTTTTTCAGGCGTTTTTCATAAGCCCTGCGATAGCTTTCGATTAATGCCGGATCCGCGCTACCCAGACGGGATAAGACGATATCCGGCCGGTTGTAAATGAGGTCAAATTGCCGGAAAGGGTAAGAAACAGCCCCTATGGTAAAACGGACGGAATTAATGGCATTTTTGGTAGCCAGGTAATAATTATCGGGTGTTGATAACAAATAATCCTGCGACCCGGAAAGGTTGAGCCGGTAAACCAGTTCTTTTCGTTGCAAGTCAAAAAAACTGATCTCGCCATTCATTTTGCGTACCAACAAGTAATGGCCGATAACAGATACCATATTAGTTAAACTAAAATCAGCGCCTGTTATTTCGTATTCCGTACCGGGTAATCCACTTGAAATAGAATAGGTTTTGGCCAATATGCGGGACTCGTTGTTATTGGATAAAAATACCGTGAGTGAATCCTCGGTTTCGTGAAAGAATACGGCATTAAATAATTGATCGAGTGTTTTGGGTAGCAATATTTTTGTATGCAATTTCAGCTCGCTGTCTAAAATGAGGATTGTTTTCTGATATTGTGGAGTGAATTCAACATGAGCTACTGCGAGGTATTTACCGGAAATGGATGACTGAAAGGCTGAAATGTATGGCAGGTCTCCATAACAAGCCACGACTTTGCCTGTTGTTATGTCTGCTTTTCGAATGTACGATGTTTGTTCATTGGCTGAGGAAAATTTTTTGAATAACAGTTCTTGAAAAGCTACTCCCTGGCATTTATCGTTTGCTTGGTCCGAGATGTAATATAAATGGGTGCCGTCTTTGGCCCAGATTAAATTACTTGCATGGGTGGCGTTCAAAGCGATTGGGACATTTCCAATGATTTCCCTTTATTTGTGTCGCCTATGCTGAGATAGGTTCGACCCATACAGGAATCGGACCCATTCACATACCATTGGTATAAAGTAGCAGCAAAGAATTGGCCCGAGGGCGAAGTGGAAAGGTTGGTTGATATTATTCCGCTATCGAGTTGAAAATATTGTTGATTTTTTCCTTCGGGTATGGAATAAGCGCTGATGACACATTTGGTATCGGGCAAATATTTGGAGTAAATCAACATCTTTCCATTTTCGTCCGTATCGCAATAATATGCCGAATCAATAGGTAAGCGTTTGATGGTAAGTTCTTTGTCGATTTGTATCGACCACACCCCTTTATTGGTAGTTAAAAGTAAATTATTACGTCCGGCATGAAAAGAACTGGACAAGATTTGGAGACCCTGCTCGTCGTTTTTTTTGATTTCTTTGCTTTGGTGCAGGCCCCAATACGCCAATTTGCCACTGCGGGCAAAAAGCAAATATTTCCCGTCGGGCGTATAAATAATACCTTGAGAACCATAATCGCCGGGGATAGATAAGGGTTTTTCAATGCCGGTTTCCATATTGACAAAGACAATCCTGCGGTCTGTCTTTTTGGGATATTCCGGGGTATATGCCCAGTAGACCATCTCTCTGAAATCCGGATGGATATCAAAAGTATAAATACCCACCGGAAACCGTCGAATTTCCTTGCCGGTAAGAAGATCAATAATTTGAGCCCGGTATTTGGGTAGCGCATAAATGGATGCATCTGTTTGTTCTTCCTGCTGTATGTTTAATAAATAGCGGTCATCGTTGCTAAAACGGATATGACTTTTGGAGCCTATGGATTCTAACTGAACCATTTCTTCGCCGCTTTTAATATTTATTATTGCGGGCCCTTTCTCTTGAGAATAAGCAAGGTAACGCCCGGTAGAACTGAATTGCAAAACCTGGAGGTAATTGCAGTAATCAGATATTGATTTTTCATAAATAATTGCAGAGGTGCTGATATCAATAACGCGTAACATACAACTGCTTCGGTTTGAATTTAGCGTATCTATTAAATAGGCGCCCACCACCGCAATTTGCCGGCTCTGTCGGTCTATCGCAATGCACTGAACTTCGTCGAATCCGGAGCGGACTTTACCCACCGGCGTTCCTGTTATTGGATCGAGGAGTTGTATAATATCACCTGGGTTTTCTTTCAGGGCATTGTAGTAATGTTGAAATAATTGATCGATTTGTTGCTGATCAAGTGACTTGAGTCTGTTTATCTGCATCGTGTCGGTAAACGTAACCGATCCCTCTTCTTCCCATTGTTGCCACAATATGTCGCTTCGCAAATAGTTTATGGAATCCCGCCACGATGATTTTATATGATACGCCAGCAGATCGCCTCCGGCACTTAGCGTTTGAATAGGGTAGTTATACGAACCGATTTCTTTGCCGGTGAGAAAATTTATTATTTTCAAATTGGAATTTAATATCCCCCATGAAGCAATGTGCTGTCCATCTGACAGAAATTGCATTTCCACACCCTGGTTAGTATACGCGCTTTGCAATACGCCTTTTTGAATATCGTATATGCTGAAGTTTCCGATCATATCAGCGCCGGCCATGTACCTCCCATCCGGGCTGAATGATTTAAATTCTTCGGTGATTGATACGTCTTTTTGAAGGGAAAGAGTTACTTCTTGTGCTCCGCCGGTATTTTCAAACAAAAGGCAAAGGCAGGTAGCCATCAGGAAAATCGTTTTTTGCGGCATGGTTGCGGTTTTTTATCCAAATAAGGACATAATAGTATTTTTTACACAGAGACCAGTTCCACGGAGTTCCACAGAGCTAGATGTGGGCCCCTGTAACTCTGTGTGAACCCGTGAAACTCCGTGGTGAAATAATCGGCTTAATACTACTTTGTCACTTTAAAATTTCGAATGAAACATGTTCACATATTGCGCCCCTCTGGGGCTTAACACGCTATGTTCATGATTTTTCTACCAATAGGTACGCCGGCTGGCTCTTTAGGCCCGGAGGGCCGAAATATTGGTAGAACCGGCAAGAACTCAAAACCGGAGAGCGTAAAGCGTGCCGGGTTTAAAGTGCAAAGTAGTATTAAGTGCCGGCTTAGTCGCAGAATCACCCCTTCTCGCCCCCCCTCAATGGCTCATCCTCAATCCCACATACCACACCCGGCCTTGCAGCGGAGCGTAGGCGTATGCCGTATCAAAATGCGGACTAAACCCCGCCGGGTGACGCGGGTCGTCAAAGCCGGCCAGGGGACTGCCGGGCTGCCGGTAACCAAAGATGTTGCGCACACCGGCGTAGCAGTCCACGTGGATGGCTTCGATTTCTTTTTGTATTTGAAATTGGTGCAGGGCGAAAGGCTTGGATGTCAACGATCGCGGCGCGGGCAGCGGCTCGCCTGCGGCGTCGAGGTCGAATACCGCGGGCAGGGCCATCGGGCCGGTGGCGTTGACGGTGTAGGCCAGCGTGATGGACGGTTTTTTCCAGGTGTAGTTGAGCGAGGCCAATCCCGTCCAGCGCGGGGCGAATTCTACGTCTTTTTGCTGCAAAACGCCGCCGTCGCCGGGTTCGGTGCGCGTCGCCGCCTGCAGGGTGGCGCCGAGGTCGAACGAGAGGGGGAAGGTCCACCGGTGGCTCACATTGGCGCTGATGCCCCTCGACACGGCGTGGCCGCCGGTGTTGGCGTAAATAATTTGCCCGGGGTTGTCGTAATTGGGGATGATCTTGTTGGCAAACCGGGTGTAAAACAAGTCGATGTCGATATTGCCCGAGCTTTTGCCCCACTCGTATACGTGGCCCAGGTTGGCGGTGAGGGTCCAGGAGCGTTCGGGGCGCAGGTCGCCGTCGATCACCAGTTCGCGCTGTCCGCTCACGAAGGCGTGGTCTTCGGTGAAGAGGTGCACCACGCGGAAGCCCGTGCCGTAGTTGAGCCGCAGGGTAGTCCACTCGCCGGGTTTGAATTTGAGATGCAGGCGGGGCGATATAATAAAACCGTGTTTGGCGTGGTAGTCCAGTCGACCCGCGCCCAGGGCGGTCCAGCGGGGTGCGAAATTCCACTCGTTTTGCACAAACAAGCCGGGAAGCCACTGCCGCTCCACGCGTCCGGCGGTAGCCACGGTATTGTCGTCGTAATACTGAAGGCGCGCGCTGAGCCCGCCCGTCCAGTATTGCTTGCCGGTGCGATACATCCAGGAGTTTTGCAAAAAAGCGATGCCCTGGGTAGCGCGGTATAAAGCATCGCCGTAGTAGCTATCCTGGTCGTGCCAGCTCACGGACAAGTCGAGGCGGAAGGGTAGGGGGGCGGCGTATTCCCAGTTGCCGAGCAGTTCTGCCCGGCGGGTATAGATGCTTTCGCCGTAGACGGCCCCGTCGCCGCGCAGTTGGCGGTAAGTGCGTTGGTCACCATATCCTTCTCTTACGCCGTTGCGGCGGTCTTCGTAGTAATATTTGCCAAAAAGATTCCAAGTGCTGCGCGTGCCGGAGGCGCCCGACCATTTGCCGAATAGCGACAAGCGGTCGAAGAGGGCCACATCGCCGAAGCTGTCCGCGTTGGCGTCGGCAAACCGGTTGAAATAGCCGGCGTCGAAGCCGAGCAGGGCGGACCGGCGTTTTCCGGCATGGCTATAAATGGCGCCGGCGTACAGTTCGCCGTAGGAAGTAGCCGTGACGTCGAACGACAGCGGCGGCAACTGCGCAGCTTGTTTGGTGCGCACGTTGATCACCCCGGCCATCGCCTCTGATCCGTAGGCAGCTTGTCCGGGGCCGCGTGTCACCTCCAGCCGGTCCACCAGCAGCCGGGAGATGCCGTTGAGGCCGTAAACTGCGGCCAGGTTTCCGTACATGGGCATGCCGTCGATGAGCACCGCCGTGTAAGCGCCTGGCAGACCGTTGATGCTAATGCTGTTGGTGCCGCAAATGCCGCAGGCTACCACTTCCTGTAAGCCGTTGACCATCTTGATACTTTCGATCAGGTTGACCGGCGAGCCGCGTTTTTCCAGGTAGGCCGAGCTGAATACAAGCGTTTTCACCGGCGAGGGGTCGGTATAGGAGGTCCTCTTTTCGGCTTTAACCACTACTTCTGATAAGTCCAGGGTCATCTCGGGCATCAACAAAGTATCCTGGACAATTTCGGAATTTGGAATTCGGATTTCGGATTGTGCGGGGAGTAAGCATTGAAAACCCATAAACAGGAGCAAAAAACGCCATTTTTTCATATTTGGCCAATTGAATATTTTAATTTTATTTACAAAAATAATAATTTAGATTAATCTAAAAAGATTAATGATATTTTGAGTTTCAAACATTGAAGAAAATCACCAAGGGGGGAGACATATGTTTGGGCGAGGGGAAAAGAATATTGTAAATTTGCCATGTGCGACTGACATGCGACTGTACGACTTTGAGACTATTCGACTATACGACTTTTATCTCTATTCATATCAGTCATACAGTCGTACAGTCGTATAGTCATACAGTCGTACAGTCGTACAGTCAATCACTAACCAATTTATGCCATGTTCAAAGAAAAGACGGTTATCAAGGACTTCACCGGCCCTACCGCCAGTTACGAAGTATTAAATGGGTAAAACGCATTGCCGATTTTTGCAAACCAGACAACATCCATTGGTGCGACGGATCGGATGAAGAGTACAACCAAATGACCGGCCTATTGGTCGAGAAGGGCACTTTCATCCGCCTCAACCCCGAAAAACGCCCCAACAGTTTTGCCTGTTTCAGCGACCCCAGCGACGTGGCGCGGGTAGAAGACCGCACCTTCATTTGCAGCATAAGAAAAGACGACGCCGGCCCTACCAACAACTGGGTGGAGCCCAAAGAGATGAAAAAGACGCTGGAAGGCCTCATGGAGGGCTGCATGACCGGGCGCACCATGTACGTGATCCCCTTCTGCATGGGGCCGCTCGGTTCGCCGCTGTCGCGTATTGGTATCCAACTCACCGATTCCGAATACGTGGTCGTCAACATGAAAATCATGACCCGCATGGGCAGCAAAGTGTTGGAACAGCTCGGCGACGGTCCGTTTGTAAGATGCCTGCATACAGTAGGCGCGCCGCTGAAACCGGGCGACAAAGACGCCAAGTGGCCCTGTAATCCCGATACCAAATACATCGTACACTTCCCTGAAGAGCGCTACATCGTATCGTACGGCAGCGGCTACGGCGGCAACGCTCTGTTGGGTAAAAAATGTTTTGCCCTGCGCATCGCTTCGGTCATCGCCCGCGACGAAAACTGGCTGGCCGAACACATGCTCATCCTGGGTGTAGAGTCGCCTCAGGGAGAAAAAACCTACGTAGCAGCGGCCTTTCCCAGCGCCTGCGGCAAGACCAACTTCGCCATGCTCATTCCGCCCAAAGAAATGGATGGCTGGAAAGTGACCACCGTAGGCGACGACATCGCCTGGATCAGGCACCATGAAGACGGCCGCCTATATGCCATCAACCCCGAGGCGGGGTATTTCGGCGTGGCGCCGGGCACCAACTACAAGACCAACCCCAACGCCATGGAATCCATCAGCAAAAACGCCATCTTCACCAACGTGGCGGTAACTGCTGACGGCGATATATGGTGGGAAGGCATGACCAAAGAAATCCCCGAAGGCCTCACCGACTGGCACGGCAAGCCCTACGACCCGGGCAGCGGCAAACCCGCCGCGCACCCCAACGCGCGATTCACGGCGCCGGCCAATCAGTGTCCGAGCATCGACAGCGAATGGGAAAATCCGAAGGGTGTGCCCATCAGCGCGTTCATCTTCGGCGGCCGCAGGAGCACCACCGTGCCGCTTGTATACCAGTCGTTCAACTGGAGTTTCGGGGCATACCTGGCCTCCACCATGGGCTCGGAGACCACCGCCGCCGCCTTTGGCGAGCAAGGCAAAGTGCGCCGCGATCCCTTTGCCATGTTGCCATTCACCGGCTACCACATGGCCGACTACTTCAACCACTGGCTCCAGTTTGGCCGCGACCTGCCCAACGCGCCCCGCATCTTCAACGTCAACTGGTTCCGCAAAGACGAAGACGGCAACTTTGTCTGGCCCGGTTTCGGCGACAACATGCGTGTGTTGAAATGGATCATCGACCGCGTAAAAGGCCGCAGTTCAGCCGTAGAAAGTCCCATCGGCTGGATGCCCCGCTACCGCGATATGGACTGGACCGGCATCGATTTTTCGAAAGAAGAATTCGTCAAAATCATGTCCATCGACCGAGAAGCCTGGAAAAAAGAGCTGCTCGCCCACGAAGAGCTGTTCTCGCAACTATACGACCACCTGCCCAAAGAATATTTCTTCATGCGCGAACTCCTCCTGTCGAGCCTCTGGCGCTCGCCGGAGCACTCGGATTGGGCAGCGAGAGAGTGTGAGAGGGAGAGAGGGAGAGGGAGAGATCCGTGATTCTGGCCACGTTGTCTGAATCACGGATTTCGCGGAATTCTTGGATTCCACCGATTGTTTCTTCTGTTTTTTTCTTCCGTGAAATCCGTTTAATTCAGGAATCCGGATTCTAACACCGTAGCCGAATCACGGATCTCGCGGATTTGGGGATCCACGAATTGTTTGCGCTACCTTGTCACCCCTGAGGCCCCCCGCCGTCACCTTCCCCTGAAAATTTTGTCATGCGTTAAAAACACTAAATTTAAGCCCAATAAAACTACATCGACCCCTGAAACGTCCGTAGATATTTACGCGTACTGCACAACGACCTGATCTACAACGACCAGTTGAAAAATCCTGCGCCCGCTGCTCACCGGGCAAGTGAAAGTTGGGATGATCGCGACATCAAGCCGGGCGAGTGGGAGGCCGAGATCAAAGACGGCTATACGGCGCCGATGTCATCCTGTTGCTGGACAGTCCTGATTCGCTCGACTCCGATTATTTTACGGCAAAGAGTAAAGTCTCGCTCAGCGCCATGCAAAGGCGAAGCGGTGGTGGTGCCGGTCATCTTGCGCCTGCCTTGTGGGAAGACACCCCCATCGCTCTGAAGCGCGGCCACAAGCCAAACCGGTGACGCGTTGGCCGCCCAGGACGAAGCCTTCACCGACGTGGCCAAATACCGGGCAAAATCACCCAAACGTACCGCTGGAGCAAAACCGGATTAAAGGGATATTGAAGGAAACGCCGGCAGTACGCCGCGGCCGTGCAGGCCGCCGACCACCTGTATGCGCAGCAGCGCTGGGCCGAAGCCCGCAAGGAGTATTCCGATGCCCTGTCTTTGTGGCAATCCTCGTTTGAACCCGCCTCCGCAACGCTGCAAAGCCGCATTGCCGAATGCGACCAGGCCCTGCAAAGTGAAGCAGATTACGTCCGGCATATCGACAATGCCCGCCGCCACCTGCAACGCCAGGCCTGGCCCAAAGCCGCCGCCGAAGCGGCACAGGCGCTACGATTAAAGCCGGGCGACGAGCCGGCGCTACAACTGCAACAGCAGGCCACAAATATCCCGGTTCGGGAAAATACACCCCTCGCACCCACCCGCATATATGTGCTGGTGGCTGTATTGGCCGTCATTGTGGTAGCACGCCAATATGGGTAGCTAATAGCGGGAAATGAGGAGTACAACCCCCCACTCCAAGAAAATCCCTTGGCCGATGAAAATACTGCCCCCGACCGCTTTGTAAAAATCGAAGGCGGTACCTTCCAAATGGGGGATATTATGGGGGATAAAGAATACGATAACGAAACCCTGCACCCGGTAACGGTAGGCACCTTTTACCTCTCGCCTTATGAGGTAACTTTCGAAGAATACGACCGCTACTGTGGCCGCAGAGAAAAACCGAGCGACCAGGGCTGGGGCCGGGCGGCCGATCAGAAACGGTACGACAGGGAGTACGATTGGCGCAGCCGACAGGCAAATTGAAGCCGGTAAAACCATTAACGGCACAAAGAAGCGCCGACTGGAGCGCCAACGGCTACCGTCTGCCGACTGAAGCGGAGTGGGAGTATGCCGCCCGTGCAGTGAACGGCAAGGGCGGCGGCAAGGTGCGCTTTGGCAACGGCAAGGATATTGCTGACTGGCGAGGAGATTAATTTTGATGGTATTAATGGAAAAGAGGCATATTTCATAACGGGCGAATATCGCCAAAAAACTACCCCCGTAGGCAACTTTTCATCCAACAGCCTGGGCCTGCACGATATGAGCGGCAATGTATGGGAGTTGTGCTGGGACTGGTATGGTACTTATCCAACAAGTTCCCAAACCGATCCCCAAGGCCCCGGTAGTGGCTCCCGCCGGGTTTACCGTGGCGGGTCGTGGAGCGACTACCCCGTCCACGCGCGTTGCGCTTCCGGAGCCGCAGCACCCCGGGCTTCCGCAGCATCGACCTCGGCTTCCCGCCTTGCCAGGGCGGCTCGTTAGTTTTGGTTTTTACCTTTTTACCTTGTTCGGGCCTGGGGGGCGATTGGGCGACTTTGGGACTGTGCGACCGGCCTCCCGTGCCGACTCCGCCAACATGGATGTTCGTTTCGACTCCGCTCATTTGGAGAATAAGTTTGAAGTTTGAGAGAGAGGGAGAGAGGGAGAGAGGGAGGGAAAGTCGTACAGTCCAACAGTCTAATAGTCCAACAATTCGTTCACTGAACGGCCACCGATAACAGGATAGTTAGGAGGTGATTTGAAATCACCTCCTGAATTTTCTCCGCTGTCAGGTTTGAGATGTCACCTTTTCTCATGCTTCGAAAAGATTACACCTCTTTGCAACTTGTTTTTCCTTTCCGTGAAATCCGGTCAATCTGTTCATCCGTGATTCTAACACCGCTGTCTGAATCACGGATTCCACGGATTTTTGGGATTCCACGGATTGTTGTCGGTTATCGGTTATTTTAATGAAATCAAGCATCCAACATCAAAAATCCAACATCCTTACCCATCCTTCCGTATCACACATATCCTAGTTCAAAAATCCCGTGCCGGAAACGGCAGTGTACTCACCGAAGGCTTGTGATGCCGCGCCGGCGGCGCGGCGCGGGGGTGGCCCCACCCCCGTCACGCTTCGCGCGACACCCCCGCGAGCGGGGATAGGAGGCGCCCGTTGGGCGCTGCGGCGGTTTTGCTATCGTGACAAGTCAAGTCAATGTCTCTCCCCTCTCTCCCTCTCTCCCTCTCCCCTCCCACACTCACCACTCCGGCTGCACCGGCTTATTGCCCAGTATTTCCTCAATGCGGCTGTCTATCTCGGGTGTAAGCAAGGGCACTACTGTGAACGACTCCAGCGTCTCTTCGAATTGGTGCACCTTCGAGGCGCCGAGGATCACCGTGCTTACGTTGGGATTTTTGAGGCACCAGGCGATGGCCAGCTTGGCCAGGGAAACCCCCAATTCCTGGGAAAGGACTTGAAAACGGCGGACGGCCTCCAGCCTGTCGGCGGTCAGTTCCCGTTCGCGGAGCCATTCCATGCCTTTCATACTCATGCGGGTATCGTCGGGAGCGTCTTTGAGGTATTTGTCGGTGAGCACGCCCGAGGCCAACGGCGACCAGATGGTGGTACCCATGCCGATGTTTTTGAAGATCTGGGCGTATTCTACTTCCATACGCCGGCGGTGGAACATGTTGTACTGCGGCTGCTCCATCACCGGGCCGATGAGGTGGAGCTCGCGGGCTACCATGTGTGCTTCCATGATCTCTTGCGCCGACCACTCCGAGGTGCCCCAATACAGGATTTTGCCCTGCTGTATGAGGTGGTTCATGGCCCAGACGGTCTCTTCGATGGGCGTTTTTTTATCGGGCCGGTGGCAGAAAAAGAGGTCGAGGTAGTCGACCTGCAGGCGGCGCAGGGCGGCGTGGCAGGCCTCGATGATATGCTTGCGGCTCAAGCCGGTCTGGTTGGGCTTTTTGCCGCCGTCGCCGAAATATACTTTGCTCGACACCACAAAGGAGCTGCGCTCCCACTGCAGTTTATGCAGGATTTTGCCCATCACGATCTCCGATTGGCCGTGGGCGTAGGCTTCTGCGTTATCGAAAAAGTTGACGCCGTTGTCGTAAGCCTTGATCATCAGCTCTTCCGCTACGTCGTCGCCAATCTGTTTGCCAAAGGTGAGCCAGGAGCCCAGTGAGAGTGCGCTCACTTGTAGTCCCGATTTGCCTAGTCGACGGTATTCCATGTTTGTGGTTTTTGTTGTCTGTTGTCTGTTCTCTGTTTGTCCTGCTGCCTGCCCCACCCTAACCCCTAAACTACTCTATGCACACAACTTTTACAAAGATAAAATGTTAACTTGCGTTTTAAAAAAATATGATTATGACCAACCAGCTACCGGAGGCTCGCTTGGTAAAAAGGGGGCTCTAATCACCTCTGCCATGTTCGAGTCTCAGAGTGCCATCCTGAACCAATTTTGTGATACCCGTGCAGATTATGTAGGCGCATGCCGATTTTTCAACAACCCAAAGGTAAGCTTGGAGAACTTAATACAAATAGGCGTAATCCCAAGCGTGGAGGCAGTCCAAGGCCAAGACGTACTATGCATTCAAGATACGTCGGAAATAGAGCTGACAAATAATTCGGGCAAGTATCGTTTGTCTGACCCCGACCTTGGGCCGCTGACCAAAGAGACGATGTGCGGCTTCCTGCTTCACCCTAGTTTGGTTTTGAATGCTGGCACAGGGTTTCCATTGGCATTGGCAGACATATATATATGGAACCGCAAGTTTGGAAAGGAAGATAAGCATGGACGCAACTACGCCAGCTTACCCATCGAGGAAAAAGAATCTTATCGCTGGCCACAAAGAGCTGCGGCAGCCAAGGAGCAGTTAGCCAAAGCCAGGCAGGTTACTATTATAGCCGACCGGGAGGCAGACATCTATGAAGAATTTGCCTTGCTGCCTGATCAAAAGACTCACCTGTTGATCCGTTCAAAATCGAACCGCCAGTTGCATGGGCGCCCGGATAAACTGTTTGAGGCAATAGGCGCTGAGCCGGCTGCTGCTTGCATCACATTAGAAATTAAGGCCAACAAGAAGCGCTGCAACCGGACAGCTCAATTAGAAGTACGCTTTTTAAAGGTGAGGCTTCAACGGCCCAAGAATGCTAACAAGCAATTGCCTGATCACGTGGGGCTTTACGTTGTAGAAGTCCGAGAACTTGCCCACAGCGTGCCAAAAGGCGAAGAGCCCATCCTTTGGCGCTTATTGACTACCCATCCGGTAGATAACGCCGGACAGGCTTTGCAAATCGTGCAGTGGTATGCTTGGCGCTGGAATATTGAACAGCTTTTCCGGATCCTTAAAACAGAAGGGCTGCAAATACAGCGCAGCCAGTTAGAAAGCGGGATCGCGCTAAAGAAATTATGCGTCATGGCCTTGCAAACTGCCCTTCTAATCATGCAGTTGATTGCAGATCGGGATAATGAAAGCCAACAGCGGGCAACAATTATTTTCAGTAAAGAAGAATTGATATTTATGAAGGCCCTGATTTTGACGAAGCTCAATGGGAAGACTTCCTTGCAGCAGGACCCCCATCCTGAAAACAGCCTGGCCTGGGCTAGTTGGGCCATGGGAAGGTTAGGTGGCTGGAAGGGCTACCCTTCAGAATCTCCCCCCGGCCCTATTACCATGCTCCGAGGGCTCACAAAGTTCCAGCAACTCTTCGAGGGTTGGAGGCTGGCTCGGCAATTCGCCGATTGGCCAAGCCAGGGCCCGCCTGAACAAACTCGATAAGGGAAAGTTGTGTGCATAGAGTAGTAACCCCTAAAGGGGAACCCAAGCTGCGAGCTGAGAAAACCCTTGCTGAGGAGGGCTCTCCCCTTTAGGGGCTGGGGGTGTGCGTATGGAAGCCGAAGCTTCATCAGTTCTCTGTTAAAGTACAATTAGCAAAGATAAGGAACTGATAACAGACAACCGAGAACGGAGAACAGAGAACAGACAACGTCCTACTCCCTATAACTCGATTGAAACATCAACCTTGCATTGAGCCCGATAGAATAGAGATTGCGGTTGAGGTCGTTTTCTTTTTGAGCACGCCGCGCATCCAGAATTTAAACGTAGGGGTGAGCACCATCATGAAGCGTTCGCTGAAGGCGTATTGCCAGCCGATACCGGTTTGGAAGGCGTAATTGACGGTGCGGAAATCGTCGGAGTCGGCTTGCTGGCTGGTACTGATGACCTTTTCGCTGCTGTAATAAATCGTATCGTATCGGTTGGTAGTATTAATACTGATGGCCGTGCCCAGCATAAAATAAAAAGCGCTGCGCTCGCCCAGCGACTGGTAGAAGTTGACTTCGGCGGGGACTTCGAGGTAGCTGTTTTGGAACGCAAAGCGCCGCTGGCGGCCCAGAGGCAGGTTGGGATCGGCTTCGGGGTGTCTTCTTTCATGGTGCGGTAGCCGGCGTCCATGTAATTGATGCCGGTGTGGAAGCCCAGTTTTTTGCCGCGCCAGCCGGCGGTAATTCCTGCCGACCAGGAAGGACGGCTGACCTCGCGTTTTTCGATAGAGTCGATGGCCGGCTGCGAGATGTTAGTCAGGGCCACGAGCCGCCGGTTGGTGATGTTGGGGTAGAGGTTTAGTCCCCAGCGGAAAGTAGGTTGGGCGGTCAGAGCAGTAGCTGCGACCAGAAATAGCGCAAGCGCAATCAGTGGTTTCTTCATAAGGTGGATGTTTTCTTTCCTGATATATACGGGAAGAAACCGGGAATATTGCGTCTTAACGTTGTGGAGACGGCGAGAGTCGAACTCGCGTCCAGAGAAAGCATCCAATGGCCTTCTACATGCTTATCTTTCCATTGGTGTCTCGGCGCCGGGGGAGGTCGGAAAGCTTACCAAACCCGGAACCCAGCCCTGGATCTCGAATGCTGCGCCGGGCCAGCGCAGTATTCCAGCCTGATTGTGGTTGATGTACGGATGCGGCCCCAGTCAGGCGGAAGGCGAGGCGCACGTAGCGCGTGCATCGGCGTACAAAGGCCTTCTAATTCCTAGAATTAGGCAGCCATAGCAAAGAAGTGTTGCCACTTATGGTTTGACAGTACATTTGTTAACGGAGTGAACTATCCTGCTCCGGCATGCTTACCAACAGATTCTTACCTGTCGATTCCAATACGTCCCCATTTTCCAAGTTTGATAAGGGCCGTTGCCCTTATTTTTCAAGTTTATGACGCAAGTTTGAGGCTTTTGTCACTTGCCGGATTCCTGTACAAAACCTGGCAGGCGCCTAAAAAAAGTTTCCAGGTTGAAAAAAATATTTTCATTTATTCCGCTTCGGGATCGGCGGCAGGAGCGGAGGCCAGGCGTGCTTTGCGCGTGAGCTTCTGATCGTTGTTGCTTTCGTAGATGCAGTAGTTTTCGTATTTCACCGTATCGCGTTCGGCCCAGATATCCTTGCCGATATCGCACAGTACGATCAATTCCTGGTAGGTTTGTTGCCCTGTTCGATGCGGCGTTCTACGGCAATATCGCGGTCGGCGACTTTGTCCTGCTGAATATTGAGCGCATTTTCGAAATCGGTGCAGGCGTCGGTGATCTTTTTGATCACCGTTTCATTAACGCCCATGTCGGCCAGAAAGTCTATCTGCTGGCGCGCTACCCGCGCTACCCGCCTGCCGCAAAGAGCAGTTGGGCGTCGGTCATGTCGCCCATTTTGGCCGTGCCGAATTTGCGGTACCGCCCGCTGCGGTTGTTGTATTTCATGGCCACCCGGGTCATCAGGCTACGTATGGCGCTTTTGAGCCGTTCGGCAGAGGCGTCTTTTTTTTTCGGTGGCCAGCATCTGGTCGCCCCTAATTTCGTCGTCATCAGGCAATGCCCTGAATTTGTCGCACAAATTTTTGAACCCCGCCAACCGACCAGTATCATAACCGTATTGCTGAAAAAAGACTGGTCGCGCTGGGCGTATTTGATGCGCTCCATGCACTGTACATACAGATCGGCATCCGGAAAATTGTACAACCTGTGAATGGCTTGCTTTTTCATACGCCTTAGTTATATGTATTCGTAACAAAGTTAGTATTATTATTTTCTAAAACAAAAAATGTTGTATCCGGTTTTGTTTTTACTCATTTAAAATAATCTCTTTTTTATTATTGTAAAATCGCCAAGTCTCCCCCTCTCCAAGTCACCCCCTCTCCCCCTCTCCAAGTCACCCCCCTCTCCCCCTCTCCAAGTCACCCCCTCTCCCCCTCGCCAAGTCTCCCCCTCTCCCCCCGCCCCCTCGCCCTTTCCCCTTTTTACCACACTACAGAAAAACCTTGCCTTTTACGCGTTTTCCCTTGTTTTTCAGGCTTAATAGCCCGGTTAGGTTTTTTTGCTATTGGGCAATTATTTCAATATGTCAATACAAAGGTGTTATTATTTCATCAAATTAATGACAAAATAGCTTAAAAATTGACTTTGAACGCATTGTGGAAAACTTTTTTATAAAAATAGGTGGGAGAAAGTGGTAAAATGTGTCAAAATAATATACTTTTGAATAATGAAAGGTGTAGTATAACATGGAAAACAGACAACTGCTCGGCGAATATGAGTGCAAGCTGGACCCAAAGGGGGCGCTTGCGACTGCCCAGCGGGCTCATTGCCCGACTGGGAGAAGCCAAGCAGCAACGCTTCGTTATCAACCGGGGTTTTGAAAAATGTCTGATGTTATATCCCGAAGCAATTTGGCAATCGATTTCCCTGGAAGTCAATCAGCTGAATATTTACAATAAGAAAAACCGCGACTTTGTACGCTACTTTTACCGGGGCGCACAAGAACTGGAAATGGACGGCGCCGATCGCATCCTAATCCCCAAGCGGTTGCTCGAATACGCAGGAATCGACAAAGACATTATTTTGTCGGCTTACAACGGCCGTATCGAAATATGGTCGCAGGAAGAATACGATCGCTTACTGGCTGAAGAACCCAGCGATTTCTCAGACCTGGCCGAAGATGTACTTGGCAAATTGGATAACCCACCCCATCTACCCCTCTAACGATGGCTTACCACGTACCCGTCCTGGCCAGGGAAAGTATCGAAGCGCTCCGTATCCATCCCGACGGCATTTATGTCGATGCTACTTTCGGAGGCGGCGGGCACGCAGCCCTCATCCTCCAACACCTCGGCGACAAAGGTCGCCTCTTGGGTTTTGACCAGGACGAAGACGCACAGGCCAATGTGCCCAACGACCCGCGCCTGACTTTTATACCGCACAATTTTCGCAACCTCCAGCAATGGCTGCGCGTGTACGGTATCGCTCAGGTAGACGGCGTGCTGGCCGACCTCGGCGTTTCATCGCATCAGTTCGACGAGGGCGAACGCGGCTTTTCTTACCGCTTCGACGCCCAACTCGATATGCGCATGAACCGCCAGTCGACAATCACCGCCGCCGACGTGCTGAATAACTATTCCGCCGATGAACTCCAACGCGTGTTCGGCGAATGGGGCGAAGTGCGCAACGCCAAAACACTGGCCGCCGCTATCGTGCATACCCGCAATAATCAACGACTACGCACGGTCGGCGATTTGCTGGCAGTAGCAGAACCCCTCGCCCGCGGCGAACGCATCCGCTACCTGTCGCAGGTATTCCAGGCGCTGCGCATTGCCGTAAACGACGAAATGGGCGCCCTCGAGGAGTTTCTCCAACAGGCCACCGCAGCGCTCAAACCCGGCGGCAGACTGGTAGTGATTAGCTACCACTCGCTCGAAGACAGACTGGTTAAACATTTTTTAAAAGCAGGCAATGCAGAAGGCGTACCCAGTAAGGACTTCTTCGGGCATATTTCACGCCCATTTGAGCTGACACATAAAAAACCCATGCTGCCGTCCGACAATGAGATTCGCCAAAATCCACGCGCCAGAAGCGCCAAATTGAGAACCGGCGAACGTACAAACGAACTCATAAACCCATAAACCTTATAAAAGAAAATGGCAAAAAAAGGATTGACATGGAATAATCTGGGTTTTCTGGCCTCCGACCTCATCCTGAGTAACCTGGCTTTTATTGCATTCCTTGGATTGCTGGCTACCATCTATATCGCCAACGCACACTACGCCGAACGCAATGTGCGCAACGTACAGATGCTGCAAAGAAATTAAAGACCTGCGCTGGGAGTTTATGTCCCTGCAGTCCGAAAATATGTTCAACAGCATGCAGTCTATCGTGGCCGATAGGGTGAAAGACGAAGGACTTCGCATGTTTCGCAGTAAACCCAATAAAATCGTAGTGGAAAAAGAATAATTGCCGTTAGCATGGATGTTAAAAACGAAGTTTTATACCGGGTGTATTTCCTGCTTTTCGGAATGGTGATTCCGGCGGCTATTATAGTGATTTACCGAACGATTGATATTGCTGTTATCGATGGAGAACGCTGGCGTGCCGAAGGTCAAAACAGCTACGTGCGCGAACGCGATATTGAAGCGGAACGCGGCAACATCCTGGCCACCGACGGCAGCCTGTTGGCGACTTCCGTACCGTTCTTTGACATATATTTTGACCCTTATGCCGCTTCGGAGGAAGATTTTCAAAAAAATGTAGACTCCCTGGCGTATTGCATGGCTACTTATGTCGATCGCTCGTTCACCGTGGGCGGTATGCGCCAGTTTTTAACTGAATTGCGCGATACGAATATCAACCGCAACCGCCATATCCTGATTAAAAAACAAGCCACTTATACCGAGAAAAAACGGATCGAACAATTCCCGCTTTTAAATTTACGAAGCGAACGCAAACGCCCCTTCGGGTTGCTGGCCCGGCGCACCGTCGGCTATGTGCGCACCGATGCCCAACCCATCGGATTGGAAGGCTATTACGACGATGTGCTCGGCGGTCAACCCGGCAAGGAGTTTATGGTGTGCGTAGATCGAAAACACGATTTATGGATTCCCACCGAAGACCTCACCTCGATTGAACCCAAAAGTGGCGACGATATCGTCACCACTATCGATGTCAATATCCAGGATATTACCGAAAATGCCCTCTTGCGCGCCCTTCAATACCACAATGCCGACTGGGGCACCGCGGTGGTGATGGAAGTAAAAACGGGCGCTATTCGCGCTATCGCCAACCTGGGGAAAAATGAAGAGGGTTGGTTCGAAACCTACAATTACGCAGTAGGTTACGCCACCGAGCCCGGTTCTACTTTCAAACTGGCCTCCATGATGGCGTTGTTGGAAGACAACATGATAAACCTGGAAGATTCGGTCTCTATTGAACACGGCGTTACACAGTACTATGAGGATGTGCTGGAAGACTCTTCGCCTGAAAGCAAAGAACTTGATACAATTACGGTCCGCAGAGCTTTCGAAATGTCTTCTAACGTAGGCGTTTCTAAAATGGTGACCCAAGCCTACGGCGAACGCAACGCCCTCAACAATAATGAAGGCGCCGCCAGGTATATCGCACATATGAAGGCGTTCAACCTGCATTTACCCACAGGTATCGATATAGAAGGAGAAGCTTCACCTTATATCAAAGAAGCATTCAGCGAAAAGACTCCTGGAGCGGCACTACGCTTCCCTGGATGTCGATAGGTTACGAATCCCGTATCACGCCCTTGCAACTGCTCACGTTTTATAATGCAGTGGCCAACAACGGCGAGATGATGAAACCTATGCTGGTAGAAGAGATCAGGCGTTTTGGACACACCCAGCAGGCGTTTAAGCCTACCGTGATCAAGCGCCGCATAGCTTCTAAACGCACGATACAAAAAGCCAAAGAGCTGCTGGAAGGCGTTGTGACACGCGGTACGGCCTATAAATTGGCTACCGATCAATACCGGTTTGCCGGCAAAACGGGCACCGCTCAGCTCAATTACCGGCGTCGCAAAGGCGGCGCCAATACGATAGGGGGGTATCAGGCTTCTTTTGTGGGTTATTTCCCGGCAGAAGCGCCGATGTACTCTTGCATAGTCATGATTAATCGCCCGCGCCAGCACGGAATTTATGGCAGCGACGTGGCAGGACCCGTATTCCGCGAAATTGCCGATAAGTGCTATTATTCGATTATCGAATTGCACGACCCCTCAACAATGGGCCCCGCCCCGTGTTGGCCGGCGCTAACCTGCCGGGCGGTCATGCGGGCAATTCAAAGGAATTGCTGAGCGTACTTAATTTCCTGGAACTGCCCTATTTCGGCAGTGCCGACGGGGAAATGGCCGTGGTCATGGCGCAATCCGACAGTCTGATTATTGATAATAGAAGATTACCCGAAGACAAAGTACCCAGCGTGATAGGCATGGGACTGAGAGACGCCCTCTACGCCCTCGAAAACCGTGGACTGCGCGTCCGCATCAGCGGGGTAGGCAAGGTCGTCACCCAGTCTATTATGCCCGGCACAAGAGCCAGAGGGCAAACGGTCTCTATCAGGCTGAATTGAGAAGAGTTACACCATAAGTAGCACAGCAGGACACATGCTTTTACAGGCAATCATTCAAAACCTTTCGCTAAAAGAAGCGAAAGGAGACCTGAACAGGGAAATTAGTCGAATTGATTTTGATTCCCGTCAAGTCCTTGAAAATAGCGCTTTGTAGCAGTTCGGGGTACCCATGTGGACGGCCATGCCTTTATCGAAAAGGCGGTCGGACAGGGCGCCGTGGCCGTCATTGCCGAAGAGCTTCCCGCCGTGTTAAACCCGGAGGTGACGTATATTCAGGTAAGTGACAGCGCTTCGGCTTTGGCACATATGGCCGCCAACTGGTACGGTTTTCCTTCCAGGCGATTACGCCTGGTGGGCGTTACCGGCACCAACGGCAAAACAACGACCGCCACGCTGCTTTACGAGTTGTTCCGGTCGCTGGGGTATAAAGCAGGCTTGCTGTCGACTATTGAAAATAAAATAGGCGATACGGTGGTGCCCGCTACCCATACCACGCCCGACGCACTAAGTATTAATAGTCTGCTGGCCGATATGGCCGATGCGGGTTGCGACTTCGCCTTTATGGAGGTGAGTTCACACGCCGCCGACCAGCGGCGTATTGACGCACTCGACTTTGCCGGCGCCATTTTTACTAACATTACGCATGATCATTTAGATTATCACAAGACGTTTCAGGCCTATATAACGGCCAAAAAGGTTCTTTGACATATTGCCCAGGACGGCATTTGCACTGATCAATATCGATGACAAACGAGGAGATGTGATGGTGCAGAATACCGCTGCCAATGTTTATCGCTATAGCCTGCACGCTATGGCTGATTTTAGAGCCAGAGTGCTCGACAATGGCATCGGCGGACTGCACCTCAGTATTAACGGTCAACAAGTTCACGCCCGTCTGATTGGGGAATTTAATGCCTACAACCTGCTGGCGGTGTATGCCGCCGCTACCTTGTTGGGCCAGGATAGCACCGAAACCCTGGTAGCGCTCAGTCAACTGCGCGCCGCCGAAGGCCGCTTCGACTACCTGATCGACCCCGGCAGCAATATCTCTGCTATCGTCGATTACGCCCATACGCCCGATGCGCTCGAAAAAGTGCTGGATACTATCAGCCGGCTGCGCAAAGGCAAAGCGAGGATCATTACGGTGGTAGGATGCGGCGGCGATCGCGACCGCGCCAAGCGGCCCGAAATGGCCAAGGTGGCCTGCCGGCTCAGCGATCAGGTTATTCTGACCTCCGACAATCCGAGAACGGAACCGCCGGAGCAGATCCTGGCCGATATGCAAGCCGGTATTCCTGCCGATGCCATCCGCAAAACACTGACATTGGTGGACCGGCGTACCGCTATCCAAACGGCCTGCAGAATGGCTGTAAATGGGGATATCATTTTGGTGGCCGGCAAAGGCCACGAAAAATACCAGGAGATTAACGGCGTGAAATACCCATTCGACGACAAAGAGATGTTGAAAAACGAACTATTGGCAGATCCTTCTCAACCCGGTTGATTTGCTATATTTAGCGCTCTAAAAAGCACGATTATGCTGATTGAACTTATAGAATGGCTCAATTCAATTTTCGGAAAAATACCGGGTTCGGGTTTGTTCCAGTATGTCACGTTTCGGGCAGGCGTCGCTACGATTCTCTCCCTTATCATTTCTATGCTTTTCGGGGGGCGTATCATTAATTATATGCGCCGCCTGCAAATCGGAGAAAACGTGCACGACCTCGGCCTGCACGGCCAAAAGCAGAAAGAAGGTACCCCCACGATGGGTGGAGTAATCATCATCATGGCTATCCTGATCCCCTGCATGCTCATGGCCCGCCTCGACAACGTGTATATCATCCTGATGGTGATCAGCACGACCTGGATGGGACTCATCGGGTTTATCGACGACTATATCAAAGTGTTCCGCCAGAATAAAGCGGGCCTCAGCGGTAAGTTTAAGATAATGGGACAAGTAGTGCTAGGCGTGATTATTAGCGTGACGATGCTGCTCAGCGACCAGGTGGTGGTACGCATGAATGTAAAAGAAGCCAAGGCGTTGGAAATCGACCAGTTTCAGGTAGGCGATACGCGCGTGATCAACTCACTGGAAGGAAAACCCGAAATGAAAGGAGACTACAAGACTAATCTAACCAATATTCCTTTCATCAAAGGGAATCACCTCGACTACGCCTGGCTGATACCCGGCGTTGACAAGCCTACTTCCCACAAATGGGTGTGGCTGCTGTTTATCCCGCTGGTGGTTTTTATTGTGACCGCCGTGTCGAATGCAGCCAACCTCACCGACGGGCTCGACGGACTGGCTACCGGAGTATCGGGGATTATCGGACTTACTTTGGGGATTTTTGCCTACGTATCGGGCAACGCCATCGCAGCCAATTATCTCAACATCCTGCACTTACCCGGTACCGCTGAACTGGTGATTTTTGCCGCTTGTTTTTTAGGGGCCTGTTTAGGGTTTTTATGGTATAATTCTTTCCCTGCTCAAATTTTTATGGGCGATACAGGCAGTCTTACCCTTGGCGGTATAATTGCCGCTATGGCCATCTTGCTGAGAAAAGAATTGCTCATACCGGTACTCTGCGGGATTTTCCTGATAGAAAACCTCTCGGTAGTATTGCAGGTAGCTTATTTTAAATACACCAAACACAAATACGGAGAAGGACGCCGCATCTTTCTGATGTCGCCCCTTCACCACCACTATCAGAAACAAGGTATGGCAGAAACAAAAATCGTAACGCGATTCTGGATTGTGGGGATTTTGCTGGCAGTGATTACGATTATTACCCTGAAAATCAGATAAAAAGTTAGGCATGAAAGTAGTCATTCTCGGAGCGGCGGAAAGTGGAGTAGGAGCAGCCATCCTGGCGCAACAACTGGGTTATGACCTGTTTGTGTCTGACAAAGGTCAGATCAAAGACAACTATAAACGTGAATTGGAGGCGAGGGCTATTCCCCTGAAGAAGGACAACACACCTGGGAGAAAATGGCCGACGCCGATGAAGTGGTAAAAGTCCCGGCATACCAGATAAAGCGCCGCTGGTAAAAGAATTTGCAGCGCTCGGCATACCGGTGATCTCTGAAATCGAGTTCGCCGCCCGATATACCAGGGCAAATGTCCTGGCTATCACGGGCAGCAACGGCAAAACGACGACCACGATGCTCACCTATCACCTGGCAAAAACAGGCGGTATAGACGCCGTTATGGCAGGCAATGTAGGGCTTAGTTTCGCCGCTTGCGTAGCCGACAGCCACCAACCCGATTGGTATGTGCTGGAGGTGAGCAGCTTTCAACTCGACGGCATCCGTACTTTTCGCCCCAAAGGTGGCCATGTTGCTGAATATTACAGCCGACCACCTCGACAGGTACGAATACCAGTTGGAAAACTACGTGCGGTCAAAGTTCCGCATCGCGATGAATCAGCAAGCCGGCGACATCTTTCTCTACAACAGCGACGATGCCAATACGGTAGCATTTTTGAAAAGTAACAGCTTTGCGGTGGAACCCGAAGCGCTGCACCAGGGTTTGATCGATGGAAAAACGCTTAGCGTCGGCCACCATCGTTTCGACCTCGGCAGCACCCAGTCGAAAGGCATCCACAACGCCATGAATGCGTTGTTTGCTATCAAAGGGCCCTCGAAATGGGGATAGCGCCCGAGTTGATCCAGCATGGATTGAATACGTTTGTGCCCGTGCCGCACCGCCTCGAAAAAGTGGCGGAAATCGACGGCGTGGAATACATCAACGATAGCAAGGCCACCAACGTAGACTCGGTCTACTACGCCTTGCAGGCCATGGAAAAGCCCGTGGTCTGGATTGTAGGAGGGCAGGATAAAGGCAACGACTATGCCCCACTGCTGCCGTTTGTGAAAGAAAAGGTAAAAGCTGTCGTCTGCCTGGGCGTCGATAATAGCAAGTTGTTCCATGCTTTTAACGAGTTGGTCAACGGGTCTATCGTCGATACACAAAGCATGGCCGAAGCCGTCGAAGCCTCGCGCGATTTAGCCGCCAGGGGCGACGTAGTGCTGCTGTCGCCGGCCTGCGCCAGTTTTGACCTTTTTAAAAATTACGAAGACAGAGGCGACCAGTTCAGAAACGAAGTAAACAATTTGATACAGTAAGATTATGTCCACATTTGCTGCACGAATTTATTCCGAACTTAGAGGAGACCGTACCATTTGGGCGATTATCGCCGTGATGGCTATCTTCTCTTTGTTGGCGGTGTACAGCTCTACCGGTATGCTGGCGTACCGGGAGCGCGGCGGCAATACCGAGGCATTCCTGTTAAAACACGGACTGGTATTGATGGTGGGACTGTTTCTCACTTACGTGGCCCATCTCCTGCACTATATGCGCTATTCGCGCTGGGCGCCTGCGCTTATTACTATCGCTGTGCCCCTGTTGATTTATACGGTCGCTTTCGGACCCAATATTAACGAGGCCAGGCGCTGGATTTTGTTGCCTTTTGTGGGGCTCACGATCCAAACCTCCGATTTTGCCAAGCTGGCGCTTATTATTTATGTGGCGCGGGCTATTTCTACCAAGCAGGAGTATATCAAAGATTTTAACAGCGCCTTTTTGCCCATTATAGTGCCCGTGCTGCTGATTTGCGGGTTGATAGCCCTCAGCGCCTTATCTACGGCCGGCGTGTTGTTTGCCGCTTGCCTGGGTATGATGTTTGTGGGCAGGGTGGCCCTTAAGTATATTGTTTTGCTGATTATGCTGGGGGTAGTGGTGTTTGCCGTGTTGTTCTTGATGGGGAGTTTTTTCCCCGACTTTATCCGATCAACCACGTGGACATCCCGAATACAAGAGTTTTTGGCCAACCCCGACGGCGTATACCAGGTACAACAGGCCAAAATAGCCATAGCTAACGGAGGCTGGTTGGGTGAAGGCCCCGGTAATAGTATCCAGCGCAATTTTTTGCCCTCTTCCTACTCCGATTTTATCTATGCCATCATTTGTGAAGAGTATGGCGTGCTGGGAGGAGCTTTGCTGATTTCGCTGTATACCCTGTTGTTTTTCAGGGTAACGCGCCTGGTGACGAAAAGTCCGAAAGCTTTTGGCGCCATGCTGGCCATGGGTTTAAGTATACTACTTGTGTTGCAGGCATTTATCAATATAGCAGTGGCGGTGCACCTGGTGCCCGTCACGGGTATTACGCTGCCCTTTATCAGCATGGGCGGTACGTCGATCATTTTCACTTGTATCTCGCTGGGCATTATTCTCAGCGTGAGCAAGTATATTGAAACGGTGGCCCCCGTACCGGTAGAAGAAGAATAATGCAGATTGTATTTTGAAACGAGAAAACGACATATCGCGCCCCATAAGGGTATTAATCAGCGGAGGAGGCACCGGCGGCCATATTTTCCCGGCTATCGCTATTGCCGATGCCATCCGGGAAAAATCGCCTGATGCGGAGATTTTGTTTGTGGGTGCGAAAGGTAAAATGGAAATGGAGAAAGTCCCTAAAGCGGGATACCCTATAAAAGGCTTGTGGATCAGCGGGTTTCACCGCAGTCTGGACTGGAGGAATTTGCTTTTCCCCTTCAAACTTTTGTCCAGCATGTGGAAAGCCGGCGACATCGTGCGCCGTTTTAAGCCCGATGTCGCAGTAGGAGTTGGCGGTTATGCCAGCGGCCCCGTTTTGCGGGTGGCTTCACGGCGCGGAATACCTTGTCTGATCCAGGAGCAGAATTCGTACGCAGGTGTAACCAATCGCCTGCTGGCGGCAAAAGTGTCGCGTATTTGTGTGGCGTATGACCAGATGGAGCGGTATTTTCCAAAAGAAAAGATCGTCCTGACCGGCAACCCGGTGCGCCGCGATTTGCGCGAAGCACACCCCGATAAGGCTGAGGCCGCCAGGTACTACGATTTTTTACCCGACAAGCCAACGCTTTTTGTTTTCGGCGGAAGCCTCGGCGCCTATCGCCTCAATGAAGCGATGGCAGCCAACGCGGCGCTCCTGGCTCAACACCCGGAAGTGCAGGTGATCTGGCAGGCTGGCAGCTTATATTACGATCGCTTTAAAGAAAGCGGGACGGCCCAGTTGCCTAATGTTCGCATCCGGCCTTTTATCATAAGAATGGACCTGGCTTATACCCTCAGCGATGTGGTGATTTGCCGGGCAGGCGCCCTCACTATTTCTGAGTTGTGCCTGCTGGGACAGCCGGCGATACTGGTGCCTTCGCCCAATGTAGCCGAAGACCACCAGACGAAAAACGCAAAGGCCCTGGTCAACCACGGCGCCGCGCTGATGATCAGCGATAACGACGCGCCGGAGAAGATGATCGAAGAGGCCCTGCATTTGCTGACCGACAAAGCGCTGTTGAATAACTTGAGTGAAAATGCTCGCAAACTGGCACACCCCGACGCCGCCGAACGAATCGCCGGCGAGGTGTTGCAACTAGCGGCAAAACGATGATTGTTTGTGACGGTTTAGTGCATACGCAGTTTAGCTAAACCCAATCGCTAAACCCAATCGCTAAACCCTACTAAACTTATTTCAATAAAATGAATTTGCAGGATTTACATAAAGTGTATTTTATCGGCATCGGCGGCATCGGTATGAGCGCCATAGCCCGGTATTTCCTGAGCCGTGGCGTGGCCGTCTATGGATACGACCGCACCGAAACGAACCTCACCCAGGCACTCGTGGCCGAAGGCGCAGCTATACACTATACCGACGATCCTGCTTTTATTCCCGAAGGAATCGACCTGGTGATATACACCCCCGCTATTCCGGCTTCGCATAGCGAATTGGTGTTTTTTCAAAAAAATGAATACCCCATCAAAAAACGCGCAGAAGTGCTGGGGATCATCAGCCGGGGTATGAAAACGGCCGCAATCGCCGGCACACACGGCAAAACGACTACCTCTTCGATCACCGCGCATTTGTTGCGCACCGGTGGTATCGACTGTACGGCATTCCTGGGAGGTATCGTGAAAAACTTCCAGTCCAACTTCCTTATCGGCAAAAGCGATTGGGTGGTGGTGGAAGCCGACGAATACGACCGCTCGTTCCTGCACCTGTCGCCCGATATCGCCGTCATCCTCTCTATGGATGCCGACCATCTCGATATCTACGGCGACAGCCAAACGCTGCTCGATACCGGCTTTATGGCTTTTGCCCGACAGGTAAAACCGGGAGGCCGGCTTTGGGTACAAAACGGACTGATGCCCCAATTCACGGGTTTCGACAATGTGAGTGGATTTGGCATCGATCAGGGACAACGCCAGGCCAGAAACGTAGGGGTTGAAGACGGTTATTTTGTGTTTGACTACGTGGGCGAAGGAATCACTATCGAGCGATTGCGTTTGCCCATGCCCGGCCGCCACAACGTAGAAAACGCCACCGCGGCTATCACCGTGGCCTTGCACACCGGTGTCGATGTCTCGGCAATCAGAGAAGGACTGGCCACTTTTGGAGGTGTAAAACGCCGCTTTGAATTTATCTATCGCGACGAACACACAGTGTATATTGACGATTACGCGCATCACCCCACAGAGATCAAAGCGGTGGTACAGGCAGCGCGGCAACTGTTACCGGGAAGAAAACTGACGGGTGTTTTTCAACCCCACTTGTTTTCGCGTACCCGCGATTTTGCCGCCGGTTTTGCCGAAGCCCTCGACGGCTTCGACGACATACTCCTGCTGGATATTTATCCCGCACGCGAATTGCCTATACCCGGTGTCACTTCTGAAATAGTTTTTAACCAAATGAAAAACCCCCATAAACAACTGCTCGACAAGGGCAGCCTGATGAAAGCGCTTTCGCAGCGGCGCCTCGATGTGCTTATGACCATAGGCGCCGGCGATATAGATACATTTATAAGCCCTATTGAAGCTATGTTGGCTTCTACTAAAGGGGTTCATAATACAACAGTAGGATGACTGCCGAACTGAACAATATACTGAGGCGCCTCACGGGCATCGCACTGCTCTTCGCAGCAGGGGTGATGGTTATTTCTGCCGTGGAACGCAAGGAGTCGAGCGAGGTAGTCGAAATCAAAGTGAATATTAATCCGCTGGAAAGCGGCAATTCACTGCTCAATGACAAAGATATCCTGAATACGATCGAACGCAGCTTCGGTTATCCGCTTACGGCACTTCCTGTGGGCGAAGTGGATATAGAACGCCTGGAAAAGGTATTAGAAAGTGACCCCATTATTGCCAATGCCGACGCCTTTATCGGCGCCGACAATACGATAACCATAGATATCGAACAACGCGAACCCTTGTTGCGTATCATCGACAACAACGGGCTCAACTACTACCTCGATGTCGATGGCGCAAAAATGCCGATGTCCAAACACTTCGCCCCGCGCGTGTTGGTTGCAACCGGCAACATACCGCCCCACACGCCCGATTTTATGCAGCGCAAACGCCACCTGCTCAAAGATTTGTTCGAACTGACCATGTTCATCAGAAACGACGAATTTCTACAGGCGATGATCGAACAAATCCACCTGAACAATCGGGGCGAGTTTACGCTGGTACCCAAAATTGGAGACCACTTGATTCAATTGGGCAGAATGCACGATATGGAAGATAAACTCAACAGACTCAAAATCTTTTATAAAGAAGGTATGCCCTACGAGGGCTGGCGCAAATACGACGCCGTCGACCTGCGATATAAAGGACAGGTAGTTTGTAAAAGATAACTGACAAACTATTAATTGCGAGGTGAAACCCCGCGCTTGACCAAAACATGTTTATGATGGAAACCAATGCTTTTAGACCGGATGTAGTCGTTGCCCTGGACATAGGTACGACAAAAGTGTGCGCCATCGCCGGGCGCCGCAATGAATACGGCAAACTGGAGATACTAGGGGTGGGAAAAGTGGATTCGGAAGGAGTTCTCCGCGGTGTCGTTTCAAATATCGAAAAAACGGTTAACGCCATTTCTGATGCCATTGGCATTGTGCGGCGCAGCACCGGCGTAGATTTCAAAGTGGTACACGTAGGTATTGCCGGGCAGCATATCAAAAGCCTGCAACACCGCGGTATCTTAACCCGCGACAACGACCATACCGAAATCAGCCAGCGCGATATCGACAGGCTTATTACCGATATGCACAAACTGGTATTGCCGCCCGGCGACAAGATCCTGCACGTGATTCCGCAAGAATACACGGTAGACAATGAGCAGGGCATCCTCGACCCCATCGGCATGTCGGGCATCCGGATGGAAGCCAATTTCCATATTATTACCGGCCAGATTACCGCTTCTAATAATATCCATCGCTGTGTGGAACGATCGGGCATGCGCGTTGCCAATATGACGCTCGAACCCATCGCTTCGGCTGCCGCCGTACTCAGCGATGAAGAAAAAGAAGCCGGTGTAGCCCTGGTAGATATCGGCGGAGGCACTACCGATATCACGATATTCCAGGATGGTATCATTCGCCATACCGCCGTGGTGCCCTTTGGTGGCAATGTGATTACCAAAGACATCAAAGACGGCTGCAATGTGATGGTGCAGCAGGCAGAAAAGCTGAAGGTCAAATTCGGCTCCGCTATGTCAGAGGAGGTTTACGACAACCGAATCATTACCATACCCGGCCTCAAAGGTCGCGACCCGAAAGAGATCTCCGAGAAAAACCTCGCCCGCATTATCCAGGCGCGCGTGGAGGAGATCCTCGACTATGTGGTGTGGGAAATTCGCCGCTCGGGCTACGAACGCAAGCTTATCGGCGGCATCGTGCTTACAGGCGGCGGCGCCTTGCTCAACCATATCGATAAGTTGTCGGAATACCACACAGGACTGCCTACCCGCATCGGCATCCCCATTGAACACCTGGCCCACGGCTACAATGAACAACTGAGCAATCCGATTTTCGCTACGGCTATCGGCCTCTTGCTCAAAGGCATTGAAGACCTCGAAGCAGGCAAGGTGCGCATCGAAGCGCCTCCTGTACAAGAGAGACAGCCCAACCAGGAAGAAGAGGAAGAAGCCACGATGGCCGGCGGCAGATGGTACGAACAACTGTTCCGCAAAACCAAAGAGTGGTTTGAAGCAGAACCCGATTCAGAATTCTGACCGGGCCTTAGCCCCGGGACGCCAACGGGCGCCCCAGCGAGTTGATATTTTGATTTTTGTCCATTGGATGCCCCACTTACTGATACTAATATAACCTTGCGGACATCCAGCGGCAGTATTCACAAAAAACAGCAGCCATGTTATTCGATTTGCCAAAAGGTGAAAGCCCGATCATAAAACTCATCGGCGTAGGCGGTGGCGGAAGCAACGCGGTTACCCACATGTTCAAGCAGGGTATCGTCGGCGTAGATTTTGCCATCTGCAATACCGACTCCCAGGCCATGGAAATGAGCCCGGTTCCTACTAAAATTCAACTGGGACCCTTCCTTACCGAAGGTCGCGGCGCCGGCTCCAAGCCCAATATCGGCAAGCTGGCCTGTGAGGAATCTATCGAGGATGTGCGCAAGTATCTCGAAAATAATTGCCGCATGTTGTTCATCACCGCCGGCATGGGCGGCGGCACCGGCACCGGCGCCGCTCCGATCATTGCCAAAACGGCGCGCGAGATGGATATTCTCACGGTAGGTATCATTACACTGCCCTTTACTTTTGAAGGCCGCCGCCGTACCGAACAAGGCACCGACGGCCTTTCGGAACTGCGCAAAAACGTAGATACGCTCATCGTGATATCTAACGATAAACTGCGTCAGATCTACGGCAATCTGTCTATCTCGGAAGCCTTCGCAGAAGCCGATAATATCCTCACCACTGCCGCTAAAGGTATCGCCGAGATTATCACGGTACCCGGCTATGTCAACGTCGACTTTGAAGACGTGAATACGGTGATGCGCGATAGCGGAGTAGCTATCATGGGCACCGCGACCGCCGCCGGCGAAGATCGCGCCAAACGCGCCGTGGACGAAGCCCTGCATTCGCCCCTGCTGGAGGACAACCATATCAAAGGCGCCCAGCATATCCTGCTCAATATCTCTTCGGGCACTAAAGAGGTGACGATGGACGAGATCTTCGAAATTACGGAGTTCGTCCAGGAGGAAGCAGGCTACGGCACCGACCTCATCTGGGGTAACTGCTACGACGAATCGCTGGGCGATAAGATCAGCGTGACGGTGATCGCTACGGGCTTTGAGCACAACGACGACCTCAAAGCACAAAAACGACAACCACCGACCGCATCGTGGTTTCGCTCGATGACGATGAAAAAAGGAATAACCCGGAACAGCGCATTACCCTATCGGATATAGGTTTTGAACAAAATGACAAACCCGACGCCAATACGTTCGAGTTTGATAATGTCCGCAATGCGTACGATAAGTTCCACCAGCGCCACCACTATTCCTACGAAGAACCCTACGTGAGAAACGAAGATAAGGATAAAGAGCGCGAAGACGAAGAACGCCGCAAGATGCAGGAACGCGAATCTAAACGCCGCGAAAAATTGCGTGTGCAAACGCTCAAGCTCAATAATCCGCAAACGATCAATGAATTGGAAAGCGAACCGGCCTACCTGCGCCGCGGTGTCCATCTCGACGATGTGCCCAACTCCGGCGACCACTCGATGTCGCGCTGGGTGATCAGCGACGACGAAGAACCCGAGTTTAAGGAAGGCAATTCGTATTTACACGACAATGTAGATTAGTCCAGAATAAGCATTGGATATTCATCAGGGGCTGTACTTCCGGGTATAGCCCTTTTTTTTTAGCGGTCAGCAGTCAGTTATCAGCAGTCAGGTCATAGTAGCTGAGTCCTGACTGCTGATAGCTGACTGCTGAGAGCTGAAAAAAGCCCTTTCAGCCCCCAAAAATTACCGTTCATAGAAAAAAAGTGGCGCGTATCGGTAACATCACCCAACTTTGTAGTATCAATTGAATGTCTGGCACTTGCTAAATGATCCGCACTAAAAAGTTTTAACATTACTTTAAATGGACATGAAGCAACATCCGGAGAAAAAAGAGTTCTTAAGGTAAAGACGACGAATTTAATTCCCATGCACCCTAAAACATATCCCGATTATGAACAACCGCAAAATTAAACTGGCCTTGACCGTGGGCCTGATGAACGCCGAAGCAAGCAATAACGCCATCTACTTTGTAAAAGAAGTGATGCAGGGATTCCAGGAAGTAGGCGCTTTCCTCGGATCAGTACTCAAAGACAAATCGACGCTCAATAGCAACCATATCCGCCAAACGTATGCCGTGCAATTCGAAAATTGTACCGTAAACGTCGACCTGGTTTCTAACCCCAATTCACAATATCAATATGTACAAGGTTTTCAACTGAATTAACCGACATCTATTACTGTTAACATATCCAAAGCATGCCAAGAGGCGGCACCTTCATCGGGCCGCCTTTTGTGTTTTTAAATACGGTTTAGTAGGGTTTAGTGCATTCGCAGTTTAGCGATTGGGTTTAGAGACCAAAATCTTACAGTCGCCCCCTCCCCAAGTCTCCCCCTCCCCAAGTCGCCCCCTCACCCCCTCTCCCCTCACCCCCTCTCCCCCTCTCCCCCTCACCACCCCCGACAGTCCGCCATCAAAGCCTCATACAGCGGGCTATTGCCCAATATTTCCCGGTTTCCAAGTATAATCACCTGCTCCCTCGCCCGGGTCAGCGCCACGTTGAGCCGCCGGTCAGTGCCCTCGTCGGATAGTGAAATCAACGCGCTGAGCTGACTGAGCGAATTGGTACACAGCGACAACAGAATGATATCGCGTGCGCCACCCTGGTATCGCTCTACGGTATCTATGGTGAGCAAAGAAAGGTTGATGCCCTGTTTTTCGAGTACGCTCCTGATCTGGGCGATCTGGGCGCGGTAGGGAGTGATAATACCCAGACTGTTGGCGCTAAAATCGCGCCCGGAAGCGGCGTATAGCTTTTGGATGCGCGCCACCAGGTCGGATACCAGCGTGGCTTCGTGTACGTTGGTTTTCTGGTTGGCACTGCTTTCATCTACCGGTGTTGACAAGAATATGTTGCGCTCCCGGCACAACAGGTCCTCCAGCTTGTCGAGGCCGCCCAGGTCGGGGTGGGGCAGTGGCGCCTTTTGCCTTTCGTGGGTGCGGGTCCCCTGCGGCAGTGTTTGGAAGGTTTTATTATAAAAATATTGGTTGGGAAAGGTCATGATGTCTTTGTGCATCCGCCCCTGGTGGCTCAATTGCGCAAAGGCCCAATGCCAACCTTCGGATTGACAGCGCTTGTATAGCCTTTCAAAAAACGAATTGCGCAGGTTCAACATGCCGAGCGCCTGCAAATCGGGGTCGTCGACGGCAGAGGCTTGCGGCGACTGGGCGACCACTGCAGGCAGCTGTTGATGGTCGCCGATGAGGATGAATCGCTCAAAACGAGGCAATAAACCCGCCAGCGCCGGCTCCAGCACCTGCGAAGCTTCGTCGATGATGACGCGCTGGAAGGTTTTGAGCTGCAACAATTCGGGTTTGGCCATGATGCCCGCCACGGTAGCCACTACGATGCGGTGCCCTTCGATGACGGCCAGCAATTCCTGGCGGGTGCGCGCCTTTGAGGTCTTGGCATCGAGCAATTGCGGCAGAAAACGCTCTTCAGTGGAATATCGCGAGCCAATGCGCAGGTAATGCCGGCGGATATCCCCGCCCAATTCTTCGATGGAAGCGCATATCTCATCTACCGCCCGGTTGGTGTACGCCAACAGGAGCACGTTTTCGCGCGTATGCGCCAATAACCAGCCTACCATGTGTTTGAGCATCAGACTGGTCTTGCCGGTGCCCGGCGGGCCCCACAATAGGAAATAATCGGGCGCGCCGAGGGCTTTTTTCAGAATGTCGTATTGTTCCGGGGTGAGCTCTTCAATGGAGGGCATCTCAATGGGAGGGCCTTGGCGAGGCGCTTCCTGTGTGAGCAATAACCTGCGTTTTCCAGGAGTGGTGAGTGTCCATTCAAACAAACTGCGATACAGCGAGTTAAAGCTGCTGTCGAGCAGGTCGTGTTCGAGATTCCAGTAGTCTATTTCGTTGAAAATGCGGTCGTTAAACTGGGGCGAGCGCAGCCGCACGATGACCTCGTTGTTGACCATTTCTACGATGGTGCATTTGAAGATCTGCCCCGACAAGACGTCGTCGGCCAGGGGGTACAAGACCGCGATATCGCCCTTGCGGAAATTGGCGAGGGCATTGGTTTTGGTGGTGCGCGAAAAGATGATTAGCGGGTCTTCTTCGCGGGCCCGGTTGTTGATCACCTGCAGGTGACTGAGCACTTCGAAGTTTTCCTGTTTTTCTTCCAGCTTGTTGAGCCACAGTGCCGCCATGCCGTTGGGCGCGTCGATGCCCTGCTGCCCGGTCTTGGCCAGTTGCTGCTCGCGGGCGATAAACCCCGAAAAAGCGACGAAATATTTGCGCTCAAGGGCGCTCAGCGCTTGATAAGCCTGATAAAACACGGCCATGTCGCGCTGTACAAAACCTTTGAAATTTTGGGGGTTGAGTTTGCCGAATAACCGCCTGCCGGCATCAAGGATGTCGTCGCCCTGCGCACTGAGCCCCGACAACAGCCACTCGATAGCCACCAACTGGTTGCGGGCCTGCAAAGCCTCGTATTGCAGGGATTTGACCGCCGGTGCATAACGAAGCGGTTTTTCTTCTTGTCCGGAATAAAGTATGTAACAAATGGGATCCAACTGTTTGCCGTAGGCCGAGCGAATGAGCAGGTCGTAAAGCAGGGTTTGTATATAATGCGAGGCGCCGATGCCGTAAGCATTGGGCATAAACGGCTTGCCGCTTTTGAGTTCTACGATGGCCGAGCGCGAACTGCCCGTGGGGTCGCGGTAAAAGACGTCGAGGCGGCCCTGCAGGCCGTAGGTTTCTGAGAAGAAGGTCGGCTCCAGGGTGCAATCTTCGGGGCTGATGTTTTCAGTCTGAAAGCCCCCTTTGGTCATTTGGCTTAATGTAACGTAGTGTTTTTGAATATTTTGTAAAATGGCTTTGATCTCGCCATCTGAAAACAGGCAAAACGCGAGGGGGTTGGTGTGAAATAATTTCTGGCGCAAATCGGGAAAGGTGATGCCGGGAAGGTCATCAGTTGGTCGAGGAAGTAGTTGGCGATGTTGCCCACTACCAATGCCGCAGAAGGCGCAAAGGGCAGGAAGCGCTTCAGCAGAAAACCCCAGGGATCGACCTGCCCGTCGCGGAAGGCCTCGGCCACAGCCGACACGTCGAGCAGGTAGTCGGGCGCTATCACGATGGCTTTGGGTCGGTACACGCCTTCCTGGTCGATTTCTACGTCAAGCAGATTGAGCGCGGTGGGAAAGCCGAATACGCTGCGCAAGGTTTTTATGGTGAGTTCAAAATTGTCGTTGTGGCCGGTGATGTTGTACGATATGCGGATTGGGTCTTCGGGGCGCGCTTCGTCGCGGGCAACCAGCGTATTGCTTTCGGGCTCGTCGGAAAGCGCCAATACGCGGGCTTTGGCGCGAAAGCTCTGAGCCTTGGAGCTCGCAAATGGGATGGGCCAGTCGGCAGGTAACAAAAGCGATAGGCTTTCGGGCGCCGGCGTCTGCCACAGTACCTCAATGATAGCGGCATTGACTTTCAACCCCAGCGCCACGGTGGCCGCTTCCTGCCCCTGGCGCCTGTCAGTGGCCATCCGCCGGAAGGCGTGCAAATAGTATTGCAGCCGCCGGTCAATTTGTTGCTGGTGGCACACATAAGCCATTCGCGCAAACAAAGTGGAAAAAAGCAACTGCTCTTTTTTGGAGGCTTCTACGAATATCAGGCTCAACAGCCGGTACAGGGCGTCCGTTTTGCCCACAGTATCCAACTCCTGGTTGCGGGCAATTTTTTCTATTTCTTTAAATAATAAAACGGCTAACGCCTCTGAGGACATAGATTGGTTTTTTCTTGCTGCAAAATACGATATCCATTTCAGATTTAGGACTGCGGATTTCGGATTGCGGATTGCTGACTGCTGACTGCTGACTGCTGATTTTTTCATATCTTAGTGCTTTCAAAATACGTAACTATCTATAAAACCCATGACAATGTATCGTTCTCTGAGATATGCAGCGCTCCTAACTATAATAGTGGGTATTTTCGCTTGCGCGCAAAAATCAAAAGCCCCCGCCAAAGCGGCGCCGGACTGGCCATGGAACAATGGGGCCTCGCCCGCTCCTGGCCCGACGGCCGCATCTACGCCCGACACCTCAGCGTAGCCCTCGCCCAACGCAACCTCGAACTCGATTTTCGCACCGACGACCCCCAGTGGGAAGCCCTCGGGCCCAAAAATATCGGCGGCCGCAGCATCAGCCTGGCCTTCCACCCCCTCGATAGCAATATCATCTACGTGGGCACAGCCAGCGGCGGACTCTGGCGCACCACCACAGCCGGCATAGGCGTCAACGCCTGGGAACGCATCTCTACCGGCTACCCCGTGCTGGGCGTAGGCGCCATAGCCATCAACCCCAACGACCCCGACGAAATGTACATCGGCACCGGCGAAGTATACAACTATACCGCCGCCGCCCCCAACGTCTACAACCGCCTCACCCGCGGCTCTTACGGCATCGGCATACTGAAAACTACCGACGGCGGCGCCACCTGGACCAAGTCGCTCGACTGGTCGCTCGACGAACTTACCGGCGTGTGGGACCTGGTGATCAACCCCCAGCACCCGTCCACCGTGTGGGCAGCCACTACCCGCGGACTCTACCGCAGCTACGACGCCGGCCAGAACTGGGAAATCGCCCACGACCTGGAAATGGCTATGGATATCGAAATGCATCCCCAGGATACTACGAAAATTTGGGTATCCATGGCGCCTACCTGAGCCCCGATGCCGGCGTGTACCGCTCTACCGACGGCGGCAACTCCTGGAGCCTGTCGCCGGGACTGCCCTCCGACTATACCGGCAAAACCATGCTGGCCATAAGCCCGTACGAACCGCAGGTGATGTACGCCTCCGTTGCCGACGCCTTTGTGAGCCGGGGACTGTACCGCTCTACCGACGGCGGCGACAACTGGCAATTGATGAGCACCAAGGACGTGGCCGCCTACCAGGGTTGGTATTCCCACGACGTGGCCGTGATGCCCAACGTGCCCAATCTGGTGTTGTACGGGGGTATTGATATGCACAAATCTATCACAGGAGGCGCTAACCCGTTGCAAAAATCCTATTGGTATAACTGGGATTTCGGCGTAACACCAGTAGGCGGCCCCGAAGGCCCTCCTGATTATGTTCACGCCGATATTCACGGCATTTATTTTTCACCCCACCACTCCCACCAGGCATTTGCGGTAACCGACGGCGGTGTATTGTTCTCGGGTGATGCCGGCGAAAGCTGGGAAGGCCGCAACGGCGGCTTCCAGAGCCAGCAGTTTTATGCCAATTTCTCCAACTCAAGCACCGATTCAAGTTTCGCTATCGGCGGCATGCAGGACAACGCCACGGCCATCTACCTCGGCGGCGACGCCTGGCGACGCGTCATCGGCGGCGACGGTATGAGCACGGCTATTAATCCCGACAATGACATGGTGGTGTACGGCACTTCGCAAAATCTAAACCTGCAACGCTCAATGAACCGGGGGCAAACTTTTAGCTCCGCCGCCGTGACTTCCGCCAACGGCGAAGCCAAAAATTTCAATGCCCCCTATGAATTGGCGCCCAACAACCCCAACCTGATATTCGCCGGTGCCCAACGCCTGCACCGGTCGACCAACGGCGGCGCCAACTGGGCGGCTACTACTACGGCATTGGTCGACGGAGGCAACTCCATCCTCACGATAGCTATATCGCCCTTTGATGAAGACGTGATCTATATCGGCACCTCGCCCAATTTTAACGACCCCCGCATTTTAAAAAGTACCAACAGCGGCAGCACCTGGACGTATATCAACGGCCTGCCCAACCGCACGGCAATGGATATCGTGTTCCACCCCGATGACGAGGAAACGGTCTTCGTGGTCTTTTCCGGCTTTAATACCGAGCACGTCTACCGCACTACCGACGGCGGCGCCACCTGGACCGCCATCGACAACGGACTGCCCGATGTGCCCACCAATACGCTGTTTATCGATCCCGATTTCCCTCAGCATCTGTATGTGGGCAATGATGTAGGCTTGTATATTTCGTACGATAGCGGCGACAACTGGGAACCCTACGGCGAAGGCCCCTCCGACGCCGTCATGGTGATGCACCTGAGCCACTCTCCCGCCAACGACAAGCTGCGCATAGCCACGCACGGACTGGGCGTATACCAGGTAGATCTGGCAGAGGCGCCCGTCACTTCGAGCAACGAGCCTGCAAAAGAACGACTGCTGCTCAAAGCGCCCTATCCCAATCCTTCAAGTGATATGGTCACGATAGAATGGCAATTGCCGGCGCCCACCCGCGCCAGACTGTCGCTCTACAACGCCCAGGGCCGGTTAATCCGCGTGCTGGAAAACCGCGCCATGCCCGCCGGCGATCATCAATATCATTGTCGGTAAAGGATATCCCAGAAGGAGTTTACGCTTTTGTGCTGGAAGGCAACGAGGCAGGAAAAACAGGGTTCAGAACGGCGAAGGCTTTCGTAGTCTCCCCTTGATCGCCCCCTCACCCCCTCACCCCCTCGCCCCCTCCCCCCGGGTACCACCTTCCCTCCCGGCCCGCCTTGGAGTCACGGAAGACAACCCGGGCCTCCGCCTCCCGGGGGCCTTCATCGGGGTATCGGGGAGAAAAATGGCCCAGGAGCAGTTGCTTCGCATCGGCCCGCCGGGCTATCTCGGCAGCCTGGGCGGCAGTAGAATGGCGGCTGATCGAGGCCTCCAACTCGTGCGAATTATCGAAAGTAGACTCGTGGTACAACAGATCGACGCCCTGGATCAAGCCGGGCAGGCGCTCGTCGAAAGCAGTATCGGAGCAATAGGCATAGCGGCGTTGCGGCGCCGGTGGGTGAGTCAGTTCGGTATGGGGGATTAGCCTGCCATCGGATAGCAACACATCCTGGCCGGACTTGGCCTGTTTGATTTGTGTAAAATCGAGGCCGTATTCCTCGATTTTTTCAGCGCGGATATTGAGTGGGCGCGGTTTTTCACAAAATAAAAAACCCGAAGTGGGAATGCGGTGCGACAGCGGCAGGCTATACACCTGCAGGTATCGGTCTTCAAAAAGCAAATAATGGCGTTCGGTATCGACAACGTGGTAAGTGATAGGGTAGGAGAGTGCGCATTGGCTCCAGCGCAGCTGCACCGCGATCATCTCCTCCAGTCCTTCGGGGGCGTAAATATCCAGTGGAGTTTGCCGGTTGAACAGCGTATACGAAGTGAGCAGGCCGATAAGGCCGTACACGTGATCGCCGTGTAAATGGCTGATAAAGATCTGGTTGAGTTTCTGCTTGGGCGCCTTGCAGTCGGAGAGGCGCATCTGGGTACCTTCGCCGCAATCTATCAGGTAGTAACATTCCTCATATCGAAGCACCTGTGCCGATGGGTGTCGGCCCCTGTCGGGCAAAGCAGCGCCCGTGCCCAGCAGCAAAACCTCAAACCTGGTCACGCCCAATTAGCGTTCGTCTTCTTCCTCGATGCCTTCATCCAGGCCGGCATTCAACTCGCGTTCGATCTCCTCCATAAAAATCAGGTCGATCGCTTCCGATACCGAAGGAAGAATAGTCAACACGGCGCTAAGGCGCGAAATCTCGATGAGTTTTTGCACGGCGGGGTGCGAGACTTCCGTCAGGATAAACGAGCCCATGGTCTTCCACAAGCGGTTGGCCGTAAGGATGGCGCTTAAACCCGATGAATCGATATATTCAACGGCAGAAAGATCAAATATCAGGTTGTTGAAGCCTTCATTAGCCAAAATGACGAACTCCGACTTCAGGTCGGGCGCAACGATGGAATTGAGGTTTTTTCTTCCAATTTGATGACGGCGTATCTTCCGTCTTTGTCTTTGTCTATGGAAAATTTCATCTTGAAATTATTACTATGGTGATGTACACTGCAAAAGTACCAATTCTGTGTGAATTTGCTAATGTGCTGATTTGCTAATTTGCTGATAAAGGATAATAGCGGGTAGCAGTCAGATTTTTTGAACTGTCAGCCGACCGCCGACCGCTGACTGCTGATAGCTGATAGCTGACTGCTGACTGCTAAACTAACCGCCTCCTTCATTTGTTATTGCATTTGTTACCATCAAAGAGTAATATTTGTCATCACTAATCTCAAAAATTCACTATAATTTAACACCGTTATTGAGAAATTTTTCAACTTACACCTTGATTTACACCTGCATTATTTGGAAAATTGCATCATCTAAAGGCTAAGTACCGATTCAATATGAATAGTAACAAGTTTTCGCCAAAAGTCAAGCAGATCATTTCCCGTAGTCGCGACGAGGCTATCGGGCTGGGGCATGACTTTATCGGCACCGAACATTTGCTCCTCGGCATGATGTCTGACAAGGAGAGCCTGGCCATGAAGGTGCTCGAATCTCTGGAAGTAGACGCTACCGAGCTGCGGCAAACCCTGGTGGAATCTATCCAACGCACACCGATTGCCGCCGCCAGTCTCAATGTGGGCAATATTCCCCTGAACAAACAGGCCGAAAAGGTACTTAAAGTGACCTTCCTGGAAGCCAAAGCGTTGAAAAACGACGAGGTGAGCCCCGAACACCTGATGCTGTCAATCCTCAAACACAAGGACAACCCCGCTTCGAAAGTGCTGGGCCAGTTTGAGGTGGATTACGATATCTTCAAGGCTGAACTGGAATACGTGCGCCAGGAACAGGACTTTACGTCCAATAGCAGCAGCATCGATCCCTATTCGCAGGCGCCTTCCGACCAGGATGACTCTTACGAAGACGAGGATGCGCAATCCCGCAGCTTCCAGCAACGCAGTAAGGGCGCTACGAAGTCGAGAACCCCGGTACTCGACAATTTCGGCCGCGATATTACCAAGCTGGCAGAAGAAGACAAACTCGACCCGATTATCGGACGCGAAACCGAGATAGAACGCGTGTCTCAGATACTGAGCCGCCGCAAGAAGAATAACCCGATCCTCATCGGCGAACCCGGCGTGGGCAAAACGGCTATCGTAGAGGGCCTCGCCCTGCGCATTATCCAGAAGAAGGTGTCGCGCACGCTTTTCAACAAGCGTATCGTGATGCTCGACCTGGCGGCGCTGGTGGCGGGCACCAAATACCGCGGCCAGTTTGAAGAGCGCATGAAGGCCATTATGAACGAATTGGAGAAATCGCGCGACGTGATCCTGTTTATCGACGAGATCCACACGATCGTAGGCGCCGGCGGCGCCACGGGGTCGCTCGACGCTTCCAATATCTTCAAGCCGGCCCTGGCACGCGGCGAACTCCAATGCATCGGCGCTTCAACGCTCGACGAATACCGCCAGCATATTGAGAAAGACGGCGCCCTCGACCGCCGCTTCCAGAAGGTGATGGTCGATCCGCCGGCGCCCGACGAGGTGATCCACATTCTCAATAATATTAAGTCGAAATACGAGGAGTTCCACAACGTGGTATACAGCGACGAAGCTATCCTGGCCTGCGTGCGCCTTAGCGACCGCTATATCACCGACCGCTTCCTGCCCGATAAGGCTATCGACGTACTCGACGAAGTGGGCGCCCGCGTGCACCTGAAAAATATTCACGTGCCCGAGCATATCGAAGAACTCGAAAAGAAAATCGAGGAACTCAAAGAGTTCAAGAATCAGGCAGTAAAGAATCAGCAATACGAAAAAGCCGCCGACCTGCGCGATAAAGAATCAAAGCTGGTGCGCCAACTCGAATTTGCCAAGATTCAGTGGGAAGAAGAGGCCAAAACCAAGCGCTACCCCGTTGGCGAAGAAGATATCGCCGAAGTGGTGTCGATGATGACCGGCATCCCCGTGAGACGGGTAGCCCAAAGCGAAAGCAAAAAGCTGGTGAGCATGGAAAATGACCTCCAGCATGTGATTATCGGTCAGGACGAAGCCATCGGCAAGATCGCCAAGGCTATCCAGCGCAACCGCGTGGGCCTCAAAGACCCCCGCCGCCCCATCGGCTCGTTTATTTTCCTGGGCCCCACCGGCGTAGGCAAAACCGAACTGGCCAAGGCGCTGGCCCGCTATCTCTTTGACTCCGACGACGCCCTCATCCGCATCGACATGAGCGAATACATGGAGAAATTCTCCGTGAGCAGGCTTATCGGCGCGCCTCCGGGTTATGTAGGCTACGAAGAAGGCGGCCAGCTCACCGAAAAGGTGCGCCGCAAGCCCTATTCGGTCGTGCTGCTCGACGAAATCGAAAAAGCGCACCCCGATGTGTACAATATCCTGCTACAAGTACTCGACGATGGCCAACTCACCGACGGCCTCGGCAGAAGGGTCGACTTCAAGAATACGCTGATTATTATGACTTCCAATATCGGCGTGCGCCAGTTGAAAGACTTCGGCCAGGGCGTGGGCTTTAATACCAAAGCCCGCCAGGATGCCGCCCAGGAATATACCAAAGGCGTGATCCAGAATGCCCTCAAGCGTACCTTCTCGCCCGAATTCCTCAACCGTATCGACGACGTGGTGATCTTTAACAGCCTCGGCCGCGAAGAGATCTTCAAGATTATCGATATTTCACTCAAAGACGTCCACAAGCGCTTGTCGGGTATGAATTATTCCCTGCAACTCACGGAAGAAGCCAAAAATTTCGTGGCCGAAAAAGGCTTCGACCCGCAATTCGGCGCCCGTCCGCTACACCGCGCAATCCAGAAGTATATCGAAGATCCCCTGGCGGAGTTTATCCTCAACGAAAATCCGCCCGAAGGCAGCACTTTGGAGGCCGTACTCAAAGAAGACGGCGAAAGCCTGGCCATCGCATTGGCTAAACCAGTCAATTCGGATGTGCAGTAAAAAGGATTTTTTTAACTAATCATAAAGAAGTACACCCGCACTATTGCAGGTGTACTTCTTTTTTATGAATTTCGTTGTTTAGATTTGGCGTGGTTCCGCTTACCCGTCGGCCAAAGTCACAACCGCCGGGAGTTCTCAAGTAAAAACCTTAAGCGGAAAGCGCCTTTTTATTATTTCATTAAAAAAAATGTATTGAATAAGAGACCACACCCTCAACAAGACCCAGCCAGATTGCAGTTCCGCGTGAATGACCAGATCCGGATTCCCGAAGTGCGACTCGTGGGTGACAACCTGGAAGAAGTAAGTAAAATAGTAGGCGAACCCGTAGAACCGGGTATTTATCCCACACGCAAAGTGCGCGAATGGGCCGATCAATCGGAACTCGACGTGGTGGAAATCTCTCCCAATGCCAACCCCCCCGTAGTGCGTATCGTCGATTTTAATAAGTTTGTCTACGAACGCAAGAAAAAAGAAAAGGAGATTAAATCCAAAGCAGCTAAAACCGTTATCAAGGAAATCCGCTTCGGTCCCAATACCGACGACCACGACTTCGAGTTTAAGTCGCGCCACGCCAAAACTTTCCTCGAAGAAGGCGCCAAGGTGAAAGCCTACGTGCAATTCAAAGGCCGCGCTATCGTGTTTAAGGAAAGAGGCGAACTCCTCCTGCTCAAGTTCCTCAAAGAACTTGAAGAAGTAGGCGCTCCCGAGGCCATGCCCAAAATGGAAGGCCGCCGGATGATCGTGATGATTTCGCCCAAAAAAGTAGTCAAAAAGTAAGCTACCACAGGCTGCAAAAAAAAGTAAGGCCGGGTAGATAGTATATCCGATATTGCGTTATCTTTGCAGTCCGTTTAAAATAATGTACCGATGCCTAAGATGAAGACACATTCCAGCGCCAAGAAGCGTTTCAAGGTGACTGGCTCCGGCAAGATCAAGCGCTTCCAAGCGAATACGTCGCACCGGATGCGCAAGAAAAGCGACAAAGCCAAGCTCCGCCTACGCGATTCCGCCCTGGTGAGCCCAGCTGATGAAGGACGCGTAAAGCGCATGCTTTGCGTGTAAGCTATTTATTTTTTAACGAGAACGCAGGATAGAAGCGGTTTGAAAAAACCCCCTGCGTTGGACTAAAAAAAACATTATGCCTCGTTCCGTAAACGCCGTTGCATCAAGAGCACGGCGCAAGAAGATCATGCAGATGGCCAAAGGCTACTTTGGCGCCCGCGGTAAAGTCTATACCGTAGCAAAAAATACGGTTGAAAAAGGCCTCCAATACGCCTATCGCGACCGTAAGAACAAGAAACGCGCTTATCGCGCCCTCTGGATCGCCCGTATCAATGCCGCTTCCCGCCTCAATGGCACTACGTATTCCAAGTTGATGTTCAAGCTGGCTCAAAACGGCGTTACCCTCAACCGCAAAGTACTGGCCGACCTGGCACTGAACCACCCCGAGGTGTTTAAGGCTGTGTTGGATTCAGCGAAATAACTCGGTTTGAGTGTGGGAGGGTGAGAGAGTGGGAGGGTGAGATTTTTTTGTACTCACTGTATTCTCACACTCCCACACTCCCACACTCTCTCCCTCTTTCTTTGTTATTCCGTGATATGGTGCATCAAAAACGCCTTCAGGAATCCATCCAAATCGCCGTCTAATACGGCATCCGTCTGGCTCGTCTGAAAGCCGGTGCGGTGGTCTTTCACCCGGCGATCATCGAGCACATAACTCCTGATCTGGGATCCCCACTCGTTTTTCATCTTGGTAGCCTCCAGTTTTTCCTTTTCCGCCAGTTGCCTTTCCAACTCCTGTTCGTAGAGTCTCGATTTGAGCATCTGCATCGCTTTGTCGCGGTTCATCTGCTGAGAGCGTTCCTGCTGGCATTCTACCACGATACCCGAAGGGATGTGGCGCAATCGTACGGCCGATTCGGTTTTGTTGACGTGCTGTCCGCCGGCGCCGCTTGAGCGGAAGGTATCCCACTCGATATCGGCGGGGTTCACGTCCACTTCTATGCTGTCGTCTACCAGGGGGTGCACAAAAACGGAGGCAAAAGAAGTCATGCGTTTGCCCTGGGAATTGTAGGGGCTCACGCGCACCAGGCGGTGCACGCCGTTTTCGCCGCGCAGCAATCCGAAGGCGAAATCGCCGTTGATTTCCAGTTCTGCCGACTTGATGCCCGCCACGTCGCCGCCCTGCACGTTGAGTTCCGTCACTTTGAAACCCTTGCTTTCGGCCCACATGAGATACATGCGGTACAGCATATCGGCCCAGTCGCAGGCTTCGGTGCCGCCGGCGCCTGCGTTGATCTGGAGCAGGCAGCCCAGCTCGTCTTCGGGCCGGTTGAGGGTAGAGCGGAATTCGAGTTCGTCTACGGCAGCCAGCGCTTCGTTGTATTTTTGGTCGAGTTCTTCTTCCGATACCTCGCCTTCTCTGAAAAAGTCGAGCAATACTTCGGCGTCGTCTGCCAGCGTAGCTACGTCCTGGTATTGCGCCACCCACTTCTTGTGGCTTTTGATAAGCCTGAGGGTCGCTTCGGCCTCCTGGGGTTTATCCCAAAAGCCCGGATTCAGCGTTTGTTGTTCTTTATCTTCAATTTGAATGAGCCGGTTATCGACGTCAAAGATACCTCCTGAGAGATACCAGTCGGTCTTTGAGCTCGCGTAGTTGCTCTGCCGTCATGGTATGGTAGGTTTAGATGGTGAAAAATGTTGTCAGTTGTCGGTTGTCGGTTGTCAGTTCTTATCTTTATTTATCTATCTATAACAAGATAACCCATAACCGACAACCGACAACAGAGAACTACTTCTCCCTTTCCACATAAAAAATCAACTCTGCATTGGGCGGAATAACCGGGGGGCTGCCCTGTTCGCCGTAGCCGAGTTGTGAGGGGATAAAGAGGGTGGCTTTGCCGCCTGGTTTCAGCAGGGCGATGCCTTCATCCCAACCTGGAATAACGCGGCCCATGCCGATGGGGAACGAGATAGGTTCGCCATTTTTGTATGACGTATCAAACATCTTGCCGTCGGTGAGTACGCCGTAGTAGTGTACCGATACGTTATTGCCCGGTTTGGGTACATCACCGCTACCTTCTTCGTGGATGATATACTTTAGTCCCGAGGCCGTTGTTTTGATTTCGCTGGCCAGTTGCCCGGCGGAATACTGCTGAGCCGTTGCGCCCACCTTGCCAGCGATTTCTGATTCGCGTTGGCGAACCACGTCGAGGCGGCTTTGGCGCTCTTCTTCGGTTTCAATGTCGGTCAGCACCACGTCGTAGTACATGATATTCCCAGTGGTAATACCCATCTGCTGCTGTTGCACAGAATCGAGTTCGATCAGTACGGTTACGCTATCGCCCAGACCGATGAGTTTGATCACGCTTTCTACGGGTGACAATTCGCGGCCGGGTTCATCAGTAACGGGGATCTGCATTACGGGCGCCACGCCGTCCTGGCGGCTGGAACGCAAGATGCGCTCGCCATCCCTGATTTGGGCGTGAAAGTATACGTAATCGCCGGGCTTCGGCTTTTCTTTGCCAAGGTCGGTATGCTGGATGTACTCGTGGCCATCCGGTGTGGTAAGCTTCTTCTCCTTTTGGCAGCCGAAGCAACACAGCGCGAATAGCGCTGCAAAAAGCATTAAACGCATAAAAATTGATTAAGATTAAAAGAAATTTTTTTCATCAGACAATTGTTCTTCGTATTCTGGGAGTAAATCCTTGAATTTTCTCACGGTAACTCGTAGTGGTTGGAAGGAGGCGCCGCCTGCGGCATTTTTATGGCCGCCACCTTTGAAATGCTTTCTGGCGATCTCTTGTACGTCAAAATTGCCTTTGGAGCGCAGTGAAAGCTTGACGATGGTGGGTTGTTCGGTGATAAAGGCAGCCAGTCGTACGTTTCTCAATTTGAGCAGGTAGTTGACGATGCCCTCGGTGTCGCCGCGTTGTATGTCGAATTTTTCGTAATCTTCTTTTGTAAGAGCGATGATGCCTGTAAAAAATTCGGGTAGGATTTCGAGGCGGTTGTGCAGGCAATGTCCTAACAATCGCAGCTGCTTTTCGTCCATGCTGTTGAAGATGAGGTCTTGCAGCATGTAATCGTCTACGCCGCATTCGAGCAAGATCGCCACCTGGCGGAATAATTTGGGCGAAGTACTGTATTTGAACGAACCGGTATCGGTGAGGATGCCGGTATATATGCATTCGGCGATGATCTTGTCTACCTGGTCGGCGTGCCCCAGCATGTCGATAAAATCGTATATCAATTCGCAGGTAGAGCTGGCGGTGGGGTCGGAAAGTTCAAAATCGGCAAAAGGCTCGGGGAAAAGGTGGTGGTCGATCATGACCACCGGTTTTTTTAGGGACTGGATCATTTCTCCCATCTTGTCGACGCGGTCGAGGGCGTTGAAATCGAGACAAAAAAACAAACCCGCGCGTTCGATATAATCCCTTAACCCGGTCGGGGTCGTTGTCAAAAATGACGACTTCTTCAATGCCCGGCATCCAGGCCAGGAAGTCGGGATATTCTGACGGCGCTATGACGCGAACGGCATGGCCGTTGCGCAATAGATAGTGATATAAGGCCAGCGACGATCCGATGGCGTCGCCGTCGGGATTGCGATGCGTGACGATCACTACGTCCTTTGGAATTGAAAGCAGCGTTTTTAATTGACCCAGATTTTCCATTAACCGTTGAAATGAGGCTGCGAAGTTGACAAAAAAAGCCAATTTAACCAAAAATTAAATACGCCCTTTGATGGGGAGTATGCGGTATTACTTACTTTTGCATCCTCAAATTTAAAAAGCAATAACATGTCAGGAAATAGAACGTTCACCATGATCAAACCCGATGCCGTGCAATCGGGGCATATTGGCAATATTCTGGCCAAAATTAACGAGGCTGGCTTCCGCATCGTGGCTATGAAGATGACGAAGCTCAGCACGGAAAAAGCCGGCGCTTTTTATGCCGTGCACAAGGAACGCCCCTTTTACGGCGAGTTGGTCGACTTTATGTCTTCAGGACCTATTGTGGCCGCTATTCTCGAAAAAGATAACGCAGTAGAAGATTTCCGCACGCTCATCGGCGCTACCGACCCGGCCAAAGCGGCGCCCGGCACCATTCGTGCACTGTATGCCCGCAACGTGGGCGAAAACGCCGTACATGGTTCCGATTCCGACGAAAATGCAGCCATCGAAGGCCTGTTTTTCTTTTCGGAGCTGGAACGCTTCTAATGATGTTGGATGTTTGATGTTGGATGTTGAATTACTACATGATTGAGTAAAAAATCATCCAACATCAAGCATCAAACATCAAACATCACTCCTTCCCTCCCAGCGTAAATTTCACGCCAAACCCGATCTGGAACAGCGAGTTGTTGATCTCTTCGCCGTCGTTCCATAGGTTATAATAGGCGATATCGAGGCCGAACTTGACTTTTTTGCCCGCTTCGAAACCGAAGTTCGAGCCAAAGTAATTGAGCATACCCGAGTTTTTCTCGAATGTGGTGCCAAACTGACCGATATATCGCGGTGCGGCATACAGGGCAAATTTTTCATTGGGGTGAATAGAAAAGTAAACGGGCACCTGAAAATTGAGCAGCATGCCATCTGTGCTGACGAAACCGAAACCGCCGATTCCGCCGCCCAGGGCCATCGCAAAAACGGAAGTTTGATCGCCCACTACCTGCACTTTGACGTCGGCCAGGAAGTTTAATACCGTATTGATGCGCATGCCTACGTCTATCTTTTCGGCTACGCCGTAGCGCCCGCCAAACTCAAAAAGGGCCACTCTGCTAATCACGAGGTTGCCATCGGGCTCTTCGTCTTCGTCGGGGTCAAAATTGGGCGCGCTGACAAAGTTGACAGACATAGCTATTTCACCTTTTTCATCGCCCACCGTTTTGCCGGTCTGGAAGCCTGTCAGCGAGGCGCAACCACTCCAAAGTAATATGCCGCTTAGCAATAAGGCAACGGCAAACAAGTCACGCGTTCTCATGGCTGTATGATTTGGTAATTGAATTGTCTGTTTATGGGTTTATGCGTTTATTGATAAACCCATAAACCCGTAAACTGACCAAATACCAATCTACATCAATACCAAGTAGAAACAAATGACAAATGTCGCCGCGTCAACGGATTTCCACGAGCGTAATCCCATCGCCGCCGAGTTCGGGTTCGGGGTGGCGGATGGCCATGTCGACCTGGTATTCGCGGAGTTTGGAGCGGACGGCTTTGCGCAATACGCCGTCGCCTTTGCCGTGCAGAATGCGGAGGTTGGATGTACCTGTCATGAGGGCCTGGTCGACAAACGCCTCGACGATGCGCAGCGCTTCTTCCATGCGCATACCCCCGATATCGATTTTGGGTTGGAAGGAAGCGGCCTGGTCGATGTCGGTCTGAATGCTGCGCCCCGATTGAACGTCGAGCGGGGCGCCGGCGTGTTGCAGGTCGCGCAGTTGAATGGTCATGCGCATATCGCCTATCTGCACCATGGCCTTTTGCTTGGAGATGGATAGTACCCGGCCGGTAGCGCCGCCGGTTTTTAGTTTGACAAAATCATCGACTTTAATAGGGTTAGCAAGCGACGATGCCGTTTCGGGCTGGTGGTAAATATCTTCTTTCAGCGATACGACTTCCTGCGTTAATTGCTGTTTTTCTTCTTTGACTTTAGCGGCAACTTCTTTGGCGCGTTCCAGGTTCATTTGTTCCCTGATTTCGCGGATCATACCCTCGAGTTCTTTGTTTTGCTGGGCACTGAGTTGCAGGGCCTGTTCTTTGCTTTCCAGTTTGAATTTTTTGCGCCGGTATTCGAGGTCTTTGTGCAACTGGTCGTAATTGGTGATCAGCTTTTCGAGCGTTTTCTGCTGTTCGGTGAGGTAGCGCAGCTTGTCTTCTACTTCCTGTTTTTCGCGTTGCAGGTCGATGAGCAATTCGTCAACGGCTTTTTCGTTTTTGCCGATGCGCTGCCGGGCGTACTGGAGTACGTTTTGGCCTAAATTGGTTTTTTCGGCAATTTCAAAGGCGTAGGAACTACCCGGGCGGCCTACTTTGAGTTCGTAAGTGGGCGACAGGCTTTCCTGGTTAAAAAGCATAGAGCCATTCACCAGCCCCCGGTTTTTAAAAGCAAATATTTTTAAATTGGAATAGTGGGTCGTAATAACCCCAAAAACGCCTTTGGCATTGAGCTCTCTGAGGATGGCCTCGGCGATGGCGCCGCCGATCTTGGGGTCGGTACCCGAACCGAATTCGTCGATGAGTACCAGCGTGCGTTTGTCCGATTTTTCGAGGAAAACTTTAGCGTTGGCCAGCCTGGAGCTGTACGTGCTGAGGTCGTCTTCGAGCGACTGCTGGTCGCCGATGTCGGCAAACAGGTGGTGAAAGATACCCATTTCGGAATTTGGATCGGCAGAGACGAGCAGGCCGCATTGCAACATCAATTGCAATAGCCCGGCCGACTTCATCGTCACCGACTTGCCGCCGGCGTTGGGCCCGCTGAGCACAAGGATGCGGTTATCGTGCAACAAGGTCAGGTTGAAGGGGATCGTAGCCCTGCCCAGGGTTTTATTTTTTAAATACAATAAAGGGTGAAAACCCCGGATGATGCCGAGGCGGGGTTTGTCGGCCAACACGGGTTTGTAGCCGTTGATTTGCATGGCCAGCCTCGCTTTTGCCTGTATGACGTCGAAAGAGACGAGTATATCCTGGTAAAGCTTGATGGAGTGGGCGTAGGGCCTTATCGTAGCGCTGAGTTCTTTGAGGATGCGGTAGATTTCGCGGCGTTCTTCGGTTTCGAGGTCAAAGATATCGTTGTTGATATCGATGATGGGCTCGGGTTCGATGAAGGCCGTTTTGCCGGTCGTCGACTCGTCGTGGATGATACCCCTGATTTTGCGTTTGTGTTCGGAGGGCACGCTGAGTACGCGGCGGCCGTTGCGGAAGCTTTCTACGTTGTCGGTAAGCCAGCCTTTGTTGCGGTATTCGGTAATAATAATGCGGAATTGCTTGTCGAGTTCACGCTGTTTATTGCCGATTTCCTTTTTTATTTTGAGCAATTGCGGCGAGGCGTCGGGTTTGATATTGCCATCGGCGTCGATCACTTTTTCGATGGCCTGGATGAGCGATTCGTCAAACGAAATAGGTCTGATCAGGGCATACAGGCTGGGGTAGGCGGCCTGGCGACCCCCGTTGAAAAAGCGGAAGATTTCGCGCACCAGCAATAATATGGTATTGATACGCTTGAAAGCTTCTTCCGGTAGCACATAACCCTCAATTTCCAGGGGTTTGATATCTTCGCTGATATCGTGGTATTGGCTGATCGGGAAGCGGTCGTTTTTCTATGGTGAGTTTGTAAGCGCTGACTTCATCCAACAGTTTCTCGATATACGCCAGATCCGTATGGGGTTTGATACGCCGCACCGCTTCAATGCCGAGCTCTCCAAGGCATTGTTTTTCAATAAGTTCTATTATTTTGTCAAATTCCAGCTTCTCGTATAAATCTCTGGGCTCGAGTTCCATGTTGTGCTTTTATATGCCTCAGGGGAATAATGCTGTTGAGTTAAGCCTCATGTTTACTAAACTTCCAAAAGTTTAGTAAACATGAAACGTCTCTGTCGCTTAACTCAACGACAATGCCCTTCAGGCGCCGTGCAAAATTACGCGTTATTAAAACAAATATAGCCCCGGGGGAGTTCCATTGACTGGGAAAAAATACATCTTTGTTATTAACTGATAACCGACAACTGACAACCGATAACATCAAGACATGCCAGGCAACTCTTTCGGCATATCCTTCCGCATCAGCACCTTCGGCGAATCGCACGGGCCGGCGATAGGCGTAGTGATCGACGGCTGCCCGGCGGGACTGGCCATTGACGAAGATTTTATTCAATCCGAATTAGACCGGCGCAGGCCCGGACAATCGGCTATCGTCACCCAGCGCAAGGAAGAAGACAGGGTGCAAATCCTGTCCGGCGTATTCGAAGGGCTCAGCACCGGTATGCCGATAGCCATGGTAATCCACAACGCCGACGCCCGCTCGAACGATTACAGCCATATCGCCGATAAGTTTCGCCCGTCGCACGCCGATTATACCTACCAGGTGAAATACGGGCATCGCGATTACCGCGGCGGGGGGCGCTCCAGCGCGCGCGAGACGGCGGCGCGCGTGGCGGCAGGCGCCGTGGCCAAGTTGCTATTGCGCAAAGCAGGAATTAACATTCAAGCCTATGTGAGCCAGGTGGGGCATTTAAAACTAGAACAACCCCTATACGGCGCTCGACTTGTCCTTGACCGAAACCAACGAAGTGCGCTGCCCTGACCCGGCTTTGGCCGCTCAAATGATTGAGCTCATCAAAGCCGTGCGCAAAGATGGCGACACGATAGGCGGGGTAGTGAGCTGTGTGGCCACGGGAGTCCCTGCCGGCCTCGGCGAACCCGTCTTCGACAAGCTGCACGCCGACCTGGGCAAAGCCATTCTCAGCATCAATGCCTGCAAAGGTTTTGAATACGGCTCCGGCTTCGAAGGCGCCGCGATGCGCGGCTCGCAACATAATGATCTGTTCTACAACGACGAAGGCCGCATCCGCACCCGCACGAATTTCTCCGGCGGCATCCAGGGCGGCATTTCGAATGGAATGGATATTTATTTTAGGGCGGCATTCAAACCCGTGGCTACAATTATTCCGCCACAAGCTTCAGTAGATATAGAAGGAAAGGAAACAGTCGTGGAAGGCCGCGGTCGCCACGATCCCTGTGTGTTGCCCCGGGCGGTGCCTATCGTAGAGGCGATGGCGGCATTGGTGCTGGCAGACCATGTGGGGAGGGTGGGAGTGTGAGAGGGTGTGAGTGTGGGAAATGAGAACAGTTTGATCTCACCCTCCCACACTCTCACCCTCTCACACTCTCTCTCAGCTTTCTCGCTTCACCGGCGCCTTCACCTTCTCCGGTTGGTCGAGTTTTAGCTGTTCGCTGGGTTTCTTTAATACTTCTCCGATTTTTTGGGAAGCAGCGAATGAAGTCACCATTTGCGATAGCATATCCGGACCGGCGCTGGGCGCGTTGGGCATCAGTATCAGGTTGCTGTTGGTGTGTTGCGACATCGACTGCAGAGTGTCGTAGTGTTGGGTGACCACAATAAGCGCAGAGGCTTCCTGTGAGTTTATACCTACCCGGTTGAGCACTTCTACAGATTCTTCGAGACCGCGGGCGATTTCGCGGCGCTGGTCGGCGATACCCTGGCCCTGGAGGCGCTTGCTTTCGGCTTCTGCTTTGGCTTTCGCCACGATGCGTATGCGTTCGGCTTCGCCTTCATATTCGGCGGCCAGCTTTTCGCGCTCGGCAGCGTTGATGCGGTTCATAGCGTGTTTTACGGCATGGTCGGGGTCGATATCGGTCACCAGAGCCTTCACGATGCCGTAGCCGTAGGTATTCATGGCGTCTTCGAGTTCGCGGCGGATAGCCACGGCGATGTCGTCTTTGCGTTCGAATACGTCGTCGAGTTTGAGCTTGGGCACTTCGGCACGTACGGTGTCAAAGACGTATGCCGTAATCTGCTCGTACGGGTTTTCCAGTTTGTAAAATGCATCATATACCGCATCGGGCAGGATCTGGAATTGCACCGACACTTTGAGCTTCACGAATACGTTGTCGCGGGTTTTTGTTTCCACAATTACGTCGAGTTGCTGGATCTTCAGGCTTACTCGGCCTACAATGCGGTCAATAATGGGTACTTTGAATTGAAGGCCCGGCCGCCGCACGCCGTAAAACTTGCCGAATCGCTCTATGACTGCGGCCGTTGTTTGTTTAACGGTAAAAACGCCCGACATGAGAATGAACAGGGCGAAAAACAGGAGTATAAAAAAATAAGCGGAAACCATGATATTTTGGTATTTGGTGATTCGAATTCAATTTAGTTAACAAATAGCTATGAATTTGGGTTTTGGTGAAAAATATTCGATTAAAGCCTGAAAATTGTCGCTTACAAAACTTCCAGCGCCTGTTCCAGGTCTTCGATAAGCCATTGCGGGTCTTCCAATCCAATGTAAAAGCGCACCAGATTCCACGGCTGACTGCTATCGGGGCGCCCGGGTATGCTATAAAATCCGGCCATCGGCAGCGCCAGCGATTCGTGGCCGCCCCAGGAAACGGCCATGAGGAAATGCCTTAGCCTACCTATAAATGCCTCTACTTTTTCTATGTTGTCGGCCTTCAGGTATACTGAAAAAAGACCGCCGGCGCCTTTCATCTGCTTGCGGGCCAGTTCGTATTGTGGGAAAGAGGGTAGGAGGGGGTGTAGTACCCTTTCTATTTTGGGGTGTTTTTCGAGATGGGTAGCGATCTGCATGGCGCTGGCATCGCTGCGTTGCATGCGCAATTCCAGCGTGCGCAGGCCACGGATTACCAACGAAGCGTCGTGCGGCGACAGTATGCCGCCCAGGCACATATACTCCAGGTCAAAAATGCGCTTGATCATGGCTTTGCTGCCGCAAACCACTCCCACCACTACGTCGCTGTGGCCGTTGAGGTATTTGGTGCCCGAATGTACCACGAGATCTATGCCGTGGCTGATCGGCTGCTGGAATAGGGGAGAGGCGTAGCTGTTGTCGATGATGGTTACCAGCTTGTGCGACCTGGCCAGCTGGGCGCAGGCGTCGAGGTCCTGTATGTCGAAGGTGAGCGAATTGGGACTTTCGAGATAAAGCACCTTCGTATTGGGCTGGATGGCGCGTTCGATTTCCGTCATATCGCGGCCATCGACGAAAGTATGGCTTACGCCAAATCGGGGCAAAAAAGTCGTGAGCAGGATTTTGGTCCACGAATACGGCGCCTGCACGCAAACTACGTGATCTCCCTGGTTTACATTGGCGATCACCGCCGCCGCCACCGCCGCTACGCCGCTGCTGAATACCAGGCAATCTTCGGCGCCTTCAAGCGCCGCCAGTTTGGCGCGCAACATAGCCACCGTGGGGTTGTTGCCCCGGGTGTATACGTGGTGCGACAATTCGTCGGTAAAAGCTTCGCGGAAAGCTTGCAGTGTAGGAAAAACAAAGTTGCTGGTCTGGATCACCGGAGGCGCCACAGCCTGGAAGTACTGTTCGCGCTCTTCTCCCAGATGGGTAAGTATTTCGCTGAGGTGCATTTTTTGGGGGTAAAGTAAGAGTTTTCTGTTATCGGTTATCTGTTATCGGTTTCAAAAAAGAACGGACAACGGACAACCGACAACCGACAACTCCCTACCTTCGCCCCCGAAACAACAAAATCAACCTATGTCGCAGCCAACCATAAACACCGTCGTCTTTGATTTAGGCGGTGTACTCATCGATTGGAACCCCGAATACGTGTTCCGCCAAATTTTTGAAGACGAAGCCGAACGGCGCTATTTCCTGACCGAAGTGTGCAGCCCGCACTGGAACGAACAACAGGACGCCGGCCGTACAATGCAGGAAGCCACCGAATGGCTGGTAGAGCGTTTTCCTGATTACGAATCCCAAATCCGCGCGTACTACGGCCGCTGGCAGGAAATGCTCGGCGGCTCTATTCCCGAAACCGTAGAGATATTGAACCAATTGCGCGAGCAAAACTCCCACCGGCTGCTGGCGCTCACCAACTGGTCGGCGGAGACGTTCCCCACAGCCCTGGAAATGTTTGACTTTTTGCACCATTTCGAAGGAATTCTCGTGTCGGGTCATGAAAAACTCATCAAACCCGATCCGCGCATTTATCACTTGCTCATCGACCGCTACGGCCTCAATCCCGGAAAGTCGCTGTTTATTGACGATAATCCCAAGAATGTGGAAGGGGCCCGGGCAGTAGGGTTGCAGGCCGTCCACTTTCAATCGCCGGGGCAATTGCGGGAGGATTTGGAGGAAAGGGGCATTTTGGGACTGTAGGACTTTAGGACTGTACGACTGTACGACTGTACGACTGTACGAACCCAATATACAATTCGTAAAGTCGCAAAGTCGTAAAGTCGTAAAGTCGTAAAGTCTCAAAGTCGCCTTATATTTGCGCCCTCTTAATTAATACAAAAACATGATCGGACAACTTCAGGATAGCAATATCAAACTCAAACGCATATTCATAGAATCGCGTCTGCCCGAAGCGCTGGCGCCATTACAAGCGCTTGCGCACAACATATGGTGGTCGTGGAATGCAGAAGCCACCGCCTTGTTTCACACCATCAACTCCGAGCGGTTCAAGGAACTCAACTACAGCCCGATAGCCCTGCTCGACGACCTCAGCGGCGAGCGCACCCAGGAGTTATTGGCAGATAAATCGTTCATGGAGCGGCTGGCACGGGTAGAAAAAGAATTTGCGGCTTACCTCAAAGAGAAACCGGACGTAAAAAGCCCTAAAATAGCTTATTTCAGCATGGAATTCGGCCTGCACATCTCGCTGCGCCTGTATTCCGGCGGCCTGGGCGTATTGGCCGGCGACTATCTCAAGGAGGCCAGCGACGCCAACTCCAACCTGGTGGCGGTGGGCTTGTTGTACCGCTACGGCTATTTCCAGCAGTCGATTTCGCTCAACGGCGACCAGATCAACAACTACCCGCCCCAGCAATTTACCAAAATGCCCATACACCCCGTGCGCGACGATTCGGGGGAATGGCTGAAAATCCGCATCAACCTGAAAGAAAGGGCAGTGTTTGCCAAAGTATGGCAGCTCAAAGTAGGGCGCGTACCCCTTTATCTGCTCGATACCGATATTGACGAGAATAGCTGGGAAGACCGCAGCCTTACCCACCAATTATACGGCGGCGACAACGAACACCGCCTGAAACAGGAAATCCTGCTGGGTATCGGCGGTATCAGGGCATTGGAAGCTATGGGCATCCAGGCCGACGTATACCACTGCAACGAAGGCCACGCGGCATTTATGAGCCTCGAACGCCTGCGCAACTACATCAATAACGACCGCCTGCATATCGACGAGGCCATCGAATTGGTGCGCGCCTCTTCGTTGTTTACCACGCATACCCCGTACCTGCCGGCCACGATTATTTCTCTGAAGCCCTGCTCAAACCCTATTTTTACGAATACATTCAAGACCTGGGTATTAACTGGGAACGGGTGATGGCCTGGGGAAAAGCAGATGCCACCGATCCCGGTGAATTGTTTTCGATGAGCCACCTGGCCATCCGTATGTCGCAGGAAATCAATGGCGTGAGCAAACTACACGGCGAGGTGTCGCGTAAGATGTTTAACAACTTATTCCCCGGATATATTCCCGAAGAACTCCACATCGGGCACGTGACCAACAGCGTGCATTATCCTACGTGGATAGCGCCCGAGTGGCACGATTTGTACGAAGAAACATTTGGCAAAAAATTCCTTCGCGACCAATACAACCACACACACTGGCGGTTGATTCATAAAGTGGCCGACGAGCGAATCATGGCCATCCGCCGGGTTTTGAAGCAAAAACTGATCAGGTATGCCAAGCAGAAAATCCAGGACGACCTGACGCGGCGCGGCGAGAACCCCCGGGCCATCTTCGAAGTGCTTAACAATATTACAGAAGACGCGCTGATCATCGGATTTGCGCGCCGTTTTGCCACCTACAAGCGGGCCCAACTATTGTTTTCAAACATAGAGCGCCTCGCAGAGATCGTCAACGACGCCAAGCGCCCCGTTTTGTTTATGTATGCCGGCAAAGCCCACCCCGCCGATAGCGGCGGCAAAGAACTCATCAGGCAGATCGTACACATTTCCAAACGCCCCGAATTTGCCGGCAAGGTGCTCTTCCTCGAAGATTACAACATGGAAATCGCCAAACTGATGGTGCAGGGCGTCGACATCTGGCTCAATACGCCCACCCGCCCCATGGAAGCTTCGGGTACCAGCGGCATGAAAGCTGTGCTCAACGGCGTGTTGAATTTCAGCGTACTCGACGGCTGGTGGGCAGAGGGTTATCGCCCCGACGCCGGCTGGGCCCTGCCATTGGAAGATACTTACACGGAAGCCCACCTGCAAAACGAACTCGACGCCGAAACGCTTTACAATATTTTGGAAAACGAAATTGTACCCACCTATTACGATACCGACGAAAAGGGCATCTCCACGCGTTGGGTGAAATTTATCAAAAATAATATCGCCGAAATTGCGCCCGAATTTACCATGCAGCGCATGCTCGACGACTATTATTCTCGCTTTTACCACAAACTTGCCCAGCGTTTCCGCCAATTAAAACAGGCCAACAACAGCCGCGCCATCGAAATCAGCGCCTGGAAAAGCCAGTTCCAAAAGCAATGGCCGCAAATAGAACTCGCCGGCATCGACGCGTTTGATACCGACAACCACGCCCTGCCCATGGGTAAACCCTTCTATGCAAAACTGCAATTGCGGGTCGATGGATTGAATCCCCAGGAAATAGGCGTGGAAATCGTCTTTTTTAAACGCATCAACGACGACGAGCTCGAAATCAGGATGGTACAGGAACTGGCATTCGCCGGCGAAGCGCGCCACGTGGCCACCTATACCTGCGAGGTAGATCCGCTCATGACAGGCGTATACGAATACGGCTTCCGGGTATTTCCCAAAAAGGAATGGCTGGCTCACCGGCAGGATTTTCTACTGGTGCAGTGGCTCTAGTTGCGCAACAAGCCTTACCTTTATGACAAAGGATTAACTTATGCCGGATTTAGAGGCTATTTCAACTGTGGGAGTGATCGGAGCAGGCAGCTTTGGACTGGCAGTGTCCAACCTGTTGGCGCACAACGTCGACGTGCTGCTTTTCAGTCGCCGGGCATCGCTGGTAGAAGAAGTCAACCTGCACCACCGGCATTTGGATGTCAAATTATCTAATCGCATCCAGGCCACCTCCGATATCCAGGAAATAGCCGAGCGTTGCTTTTTGCTGTTTCCCATCGTGCCTTCAGCCAGCTTCCGTCGGATGATGCGCAACCTGGGACCACATTTGCGGCCCTATCATATCCTCATTCACGGCACCAAAGGTTTTGACGTGCACGGCATGGAAGACGACGAAAATACCCTTCAGGAAATCAGCCGCCAGGATGTACATACGATGAGTGAAGTGATGCGCCAGGAAAGCGTAGCTGTAAGGGTAGGCTGCCTATCGGGCCCCAACCTGGCCAGCGAAATACTGGAAGGCCAACCCACCGCGACGCTCATCGCCAGCCAGTTCAAAGAAGTGATCAACCTGGGCAAAGCGGTGCTCAACAGCAGGCATTTCCACGTATTCGGCTCCCACGACCTGATAGGCGCCGAATTGGCCGGCGCCCTCAAAAACATTATAGCTATTGGTTCGGGCATCCTGGCCGGCAAAGGTCTGGGCAAAAATATCCAGGCGATGCTGATTACCCGCGGCCTCACCGAGATGGTGCACTTTGGCGATGCGATGGGCGCCGACAGCTCCGCTTTTTTCGGCACTGCCGGCATCGGCGACCTCGTGGCCACCGCTACCAGCAGCAATAGCCGCAATTTTACCTTCGGCTACCGCCTCGGCCGCGGCGAAACCCGCGAGGAAATCGCACACACGATGCCCGAAGTGGCCGAAGGCGTGCGCACCCTCCAAATTGCCCGCCACCTGTCCAAAAATGCAAAACTGCACCTCCCCATTATAGAAGTGCTCTATCGAATTGTTTTTGAAAATTACGATATCAACCGCGCCTTAGAATTTCTTATGACATTCCCCTATGACGTGGATGTGGACTTTCTTTGAAGGTTTATGAGGGCTGATGAGGGTTGATGAAAGTTGATAAATAAACCCTCATAAACCCTCATAAACCCTCATAAACCCTCATAAACCATCATAAACATGATAGTAATCACCGGCGCCGCAGGTTTCATCGGCAGTTGTTTAGTACAAAAACTCAACGAGGAAGGACACCTCAACTTATTACTCGTGGATGATTTTAGCCGCGAAGACCGGCAGCGCAATCTGTTGGGCAAGCAATATATCGCCAAATTTCACCGCGACGACTTCCCCGATATATTATCTCGGATGCACGCCGATATCCAATTCATATTTCACATCGGCGCCCGCACCGATACCACCGAGCAGGATACTGTCATTTTTGACCAACTGAACCTCAATTACACCAAAACGCTGTGGAATATATGCGCGCAGTTTGGCATCCCCTTGCTGTATGCCTCCAGTGCGGCCACTTACGGCATGGGCGAACACGGCTACAACGATGACCACGATATTGTAAATGATTTGCACCCGCTCAACCCCTACGGCCGCTCCAAAAACGATTTCGATATTTGGGCTTTACAGCAAAAAATGCGCCCCCGCATTGGTACGGGCTCAAATTTTTCAACGTGTACGGTCCCAACGAATACCACAAAGGCCGCATGGCATCGGTGATATTCCACACCCTGAACCAGATCAAGGCCAGCGGACAAATGAAGCTGTTCCGCTCGCACCGCGCCGGCATCGGCGACGGCGAGCAAAAGCGCGATTTTATTTATGTGAATGACGTGGTAGAGGTGTGTTATTTTTATATAAAAAAACGACCCGAAAGCGGTTTGTATAACGTGGGCACCAGCCAGGCTCGCACTTTTCTCGACCTGGCTACGCTTACTTTTAAAGCGATGGGGCTTTCGCCAAATATCACCTTTATCGATACGCCCGAAGATATTCGTGAGACCTACCAGTATTTTACCGAAGCGAATATGGAAAAACTGCGCGCCGCCGGCTATGATAAGCCCTTTTACTCACTGGAAGCGGGGATTGCGGAATACGTAGCGGCCTACCGGTCAGACCGCTACCAGCGGTCAGACCGGTAGCCGCTACCAGCGGTCAGACCGGTAAAAGCCGCCCCTCGTCGAAATAACATTAACGTTTGCAGTAAACAACCTACCTTTTACTGTTTTTTTCACCCGACATAAAAAAGTAAAATTATGAAACCATTTTTCCTGCTTTTGCCGCTAATCGCTTTCTTTGCCGCCTGTACCGGCGATAAAACCGCCGAAAGCGAAAACCAATCTTATATGTCACCCATGTATGCCAAAGCCGACAGCCTGCAGTCGCCGGCTGCCAAATTAGAGCCCAAAGAGCTCTCAATTCATGGCGATACCCGTATCGACAACTATTTCTGGCTCAACAACCGCGAGAACCCCGATGTGATCGAGTATCTGAAAGCCGAAAATACTTACCTCGATCAGATTACTTCGCACACCAAAGCCTTCCAGGATAAACTCTTCCAGGAAATGAAAGGCCGTATCAAAGAAGACCAGTCGGTGCCTTACAAAGACAACGGTTATTACCCGTACCACTTTGAACAGGGCCAGGAATACCCCATTTACGCCCGCAAGAAAGGCAGTCTCGACGCAAAAGAAGAGATCATGCTCAACGTCAACGAAATGGCCAAACCCTATAAATTTTACAATGTCGGCGGATTGTCGGTGAGCCCCGACAACAAAATCCTGGCTTTCGGCGAAGACACGCTCAGCCGCCGCATTTATACTATCAAATTCAAAAACCTGGAAACAGGCAAGATGCTGGCCGACGAAATCCCCGGCGCTACCGGCAGCGTAGCCTGGGCCAACGACAACAAAACGGTGTTTTACACCCTGAAAGACGCCACCACGCTGCGCGGCTACAAGATCATGAAACACAAACTCGGTACCCCGACGGCCAAAGACGTAGCCATTTTTGAAGAAAAAGACGAAACCTTCGGCACCGTGGCGTACAAAACCAAATCGAAGAAGTATATCGTGATCGCCTCGTACGCTACGCTTTCGCAGGAATACCAGGTGATAGAAGCCGACAAACCCGACGGCAAATTCCGTACAATTCAGCCCCGCGAACGCGGCCTCGAATACGATTTCGACCACTACGGCGATAAGTTTTACATCCGCACCAACTGGAATGCCAAGAATTTCAAGTTGATGGAAACTCCCGAAAAGGCCACCACCAAAGAAAACTGGAAGGATCTGATCCCCCACCGCGAAGACGTGTTACTGGAGGGTATAGAGATCTTCAAAAATTATCTGGTGCTCACCGAGCGCATGGGCGGCATCACCCAGTTGCGCATCCGCCCCTGGAACAACAGCGCCGAGCACTATATTAAATTCCCCGAAGACGCCTACGTGGCCTACGTAGGCACCAACCCCGAATTCGACACCGAATTGCTGCGCCTGGGCTACCAGTCGATGACCACGCCGGCAACAACCTACGACTACCATATGTCGACCAAGGCTTTTGATATGCTCAAGCAGCAACCGGTACTCGGTGGTTTTGACGCCGCCAACTATGTGTCGGAACGCATCTTCGTGACCGCCCGCGACGGCGCCAAAGTGCCGGTATCCATCGTGTATCGCAAAGGATATAAAAAAGACGGCAAAGCCCCGCTGCTGCTATACGGCTACGGCTCTTACGGCGCCAGCATGCTGGAGCCCTACTTCAGCTCTACGCGCCTCAGCCTGCTCGACCGCGGCTTCGGTTATGCCATTGCGCATATCCGCGGCGGACAAGAGATGGGCCGCCAATGGTACGACGACGGCAAATTGCTGAAAAAGAAAAATACCTTCACCGACTTCATCGACTGCGCCGAATACCTGGTGAAAAACAAATACGTGGCCCAAGATCAACTCTTTGCCATGGGCGGCAGCGCCGGCGGACTGCTGATGGGCGCCGTGGTTAATATGCGCCCCGACTTGTGGAAAGGCGTGGTGGCCTCAGTGCCCTTCGTGGATGTAATCACCACCATGCTCGACGAAAGCATACCCCTCACTACCGGCGAATTCGACGAGTGGGGTAACCCCAAAGACAAGGCTTATTACGACTATATCAAGTCGTATTCGCCTTACGACAATCTGGAAGCCAAAGACTATCCCGCTATGCTGGTCACCACCGGCCTGCACGACTCGCAGGTGCAGTACTGGGAACCTGCCAAGTGGGTAGCCAAATTGCGCACCATCAAAACCGATAAAAATCCCTTACTCCTGCATACGAATATGGATGCCGGCCACGGCGGCGCCTCTGGGCGCTTTGAAAGCCTCAAGGAAATTGCGTTGGAATACGCCTTTATCCTCGACCTGGCCGGTAAGGCGGATGCGGAAGTGAAGAATTAAAGTTATCGGTTGTCGGTTGTGGGTTGTCGGTTTCAGAGCTATTAGTAGGAAAAAGAACTGATAACGGACAACCGATAACCGACAACCGACAACCGACAACATGGACAACTACCTCTCCCTCAACCGCGAGCTTTGGAACGCTAAGGTGCCTTACCACCTGCAATCGGAGCTATACGCGCAAGAAGCCTTTATGTCCGGCGCGACCTCGTTGCAATCTATTGAATTGGAACAGGTTGGAGATGTTAAAGGAAAAACGCTGTTGCACCTGCAATGCCATTACGGGCAGGACACGCTCTCGTGGGCGCGCCTGGGCGCCCGCGCTACCGGCATCGACCTCTCAGATGCAGCCATTGCTACTGCTCGTGAGCTAAACGACAAGCTGGGCCTCGATGTCCGCTTTGTCTGCTGCAATGTTTACGACGTGCCCGAACATATCGACGAGCAATTTGACATCGTATTTACCTCTTACGGTACCATCGGCTGGCTGCCCGACCTCGAAAAATGGGGGCAAGTCGTGAATCGAATGCTCAAACCTGGCGGCGAATTTCACTTCGTTGAATTCCACCCTGTGATCTGGATGTTCGACGACGACTTTAAGTACATCGCTTATTCTTATTTCCAGCATGAGGCCATCGTTGAAGAAATACAAGGCACCTATGCTGATCGCGACGCGCCCATCAAAAATACGTCGGTGAGTTGGAATCACAGTCTCGACCAGGTATTGGGCACGCTGCTACGCCAAGGGCTGCGTATCGAGCATTTTGCCGAATACGATTGGTCGCCCTACAAAAGTTTTCCCCGCATGACTCCCGCGCCCCATGGTGGCTGGTATCTCGAAGGATACGAAGGCAAATTGCCAATGGTATACGCTTTGAAAGCGACTAAGCCTGAAAGAAACCCTCGTGGAGCTGATTTAATGACTTGGACTAAACGGTAAGTCTTATATTTGGCCCATAACCTAACAGGTTTTATGTCAGCACGTCAGCGTTTGGTAGCGGGTAACTGGAAGATGAACAAAAATTACCAGGAAGGCCGCGATCTAACTACCGATATCATCAGGTTGTTGCAACCCACCGAGGTAAAAGTGGTGCTTGCCCCGCCGTTCATACACATGAAAAGCGTGAGCAATATCATTCAGGATATGACCCACCTCTATCTGGGCGCCCAAAATTGCCACCAGGAAGAAAAAGGGGCGTATACCGGTGAGGTCTCTGCGTCCATGCTGAAATCCACGGGTGTCGACTACGTCATTATCGGTCATTCGGAGCGGCGCGAATATTTTGGTGAAACCGATGGTTTGCTGGCTAAAAAAGTTGCAGCCGTATTGGCCAATGATATGTTGCCCATCTTTTGTTGCGGTGAAAAACTCGATATCAGGGAAGCCGGAACCCACGAAGCGCTGGTGGCACAGCAATTAAAAGAAGGTTTGTTTGGTCTTTCCGCCGAAGAATTTGCCCGCGTAGTCATCGCTTACGAACCTGTATGGGCTATCGGCACCGGTAAAACGGCCACCCCACAGCAGGCCCAGGAGATGCATCACCATATTCGCAGCCTTATCGCCCGGCAATACGGCAAAGAACTGGCCGAGCAAACCACAATACTCTACGGCGGTAGTTGCAACCCCTCCAATGCCAGCGAGTTATTTGCCCAGCCCGACGTAGACGGCGGTCTGATCGGCGGCGCTTCGCTCAAGGCAGAGGATTTTGTAGCTATCGTGAATAGTTTTTGAGTGAACAGTGAACTGTGAACTGTGAACAGATCTATGAGCAGTTCACTGTTCACTGTTCACTCCCTAATACCCATACTTCTCCTTCCACTCCGCTTTCAGCTTTTGGCGTAGTTTATCCTCTGCAGCATTGTGTTGAGGGTTGTAAAAGCGTTTTCCTGCTATTTCGGTGGGTAAAAACTCCTGCTCAATAAAATTGCCGGGATAATCGTGGGCGTATTTGTAACCCTTGCCGTATTGAAGTTGCTTCATGAGTGAAGTAGGTGCATTTCGCAGGTGCAGCGGCACTGGCAGCGAACCGGTCTGACCCACCAGCGCCATAGCCTCGCTGATGGCCACATAAGCCGCGTTGCTTTTGGGCTGGTAGCCAAATAAATAGCTGCTTGTGATAAAATAATGCGGGCTTCGGGCATGCCGATAGTATGAACGGCCTGAAAAGCCGTAGTGGCCATCAATAGCGCATTGGGGTTGGCAAGTCCGACGTCTTCAGCCGCGGCAATCATCATGCGGCGGGCTATGAACTTCACGTCTTCACCGCCTTCCAACATGCGGGCCAGCCAATATACGGCGGCGTTGGGGTCGCTGCCACGGATCGACTTGATAAACGCAGAAGCAATATCGTAGTGCTGTTCGCCTCCTTTATCGTACATAGCCAAATGCTGCTGAATGGCTTGCGTGACCAACTCGTCTGTCACCGTCAGTTTTTCCTCCGCAGGCATGGTGTCTGACACTAGTTCGATGGCGTTGAGCAATTTGCGGGCATCGCCCCCGGAATACAGCAGCAGCGCATTATTTTCCTCGATAGTGATTTCGCGCTTTTGCAATTCTTCGTCGTGGTGCAAGGCATTTTCGAGCAAGCCTATCAACTCTTCCTTCGATAAGGAGTTGAGCACGTATACCTGGCATCGCGACAAAAGCGCGGGGATCACTTCAAAAGAAGGATTCTCCGTGGTGGCGCCGATCAAAGTGATCGTGCCGTCTTCTACCGCGCCCAACAGCGAATCTTGCTGCGATTTGCTAAAGCGGTGAATCTCATCTATAAATAAAATAGGTTTGGGAGCATTAAAAAAATGCTGTCCACGGGCGCGCTGAATCATGTCCCGCACGTCCTTGACCCCCGAGTTTATCGCACTGAGCGTGTGAAACGGACTTTTCACCTGTTGGGCCAAAAGGCGAGCCAGGGTTGTTTTGCCTACTCCCGGAGGGCCCCACAAGATCATAGAAGGCAGCCTGCCCGTGGCCAGTGCCTTAGTGAGTACTGCCTGCGGCCCTATCAGGTGCTGCTGGCCCACGTATTGCTCCAGGCTCGTAGGCCGCATGCGTTCTGCAATGGTATCATCCCACTCATATACAAGCTTTTCCAGGTTTCAAATTATCAAAACGCGGCAACAATGTTGAATTTTTTTTCAACTAATCGTTTAAGAATTTGCAAAAAAAAGGATAAGGGCTTACATTTGTCTACACAACCCTCCCATCGACTTATCGCTATCTGAAGAGGCTTTCCATTAAACGCAATTACTACATACCTGTATTTCATTCCGAACCGATACAAGCTGTTCAGAGCTTGCCAAGGCCATACATACTATAAAAAACAGCCAACTAATTACCCAGCGGCAAATGCGGCTATTCATTTGTGCCAGGATTGGTTTATTGTTAACAAAGAAAACACACGACAGATGACGATCTTACCGGCCGAACGGCTGCAAACACCTATGTACTCACCCCCCGTTACTCCATCGTCTTTGTTGGAAAAGACGATGGTCGAAACCCAATGTTTTTATATTGATGGAGGCAAAAGTACGCTGGTAGTCGGGCAAAGCGGCATTCGCATTACCTTGCCCGCTTTAGCTTGCCGTGATGCGACCGGGCTGCCCCCCGGCGGCGATATCAGGCTGGAACTCACCGAATTGGTCAATAAAGGCGAAATGATTGCGGCAGGTATGTCTAATGCTGCTGAAAATCACCTGCTGGAAAGCGCCGTGGTTTTTCACCTCCAGGCACAGTCCGCCGACGGCAGTTTTTTGTTTTTTGAGACCCCGGTAGAGGTAGACATCCCCATCGATGAATCGCGATACAACCCGTTTGCGTTTCAATTATACTGTGCAGGCCAGTCTTCCCTCCAGTCGTTTACGGCGTCTTCTGCCTTGCCCAACTGGAAAAAGGCAACGCCTGAAAAACTGTCGCTGCGCCGGATTCACGGGCGTATTTATTTGCACGGGGCTATTACTTCCACCGGCTGGTGGAGTTGTGCCACGCCGGTATCCGTGAAAGGAAAACAATACATGATCAGCGCGAAGTGCATATTTCCTGAGCCCTTAGCAGGGGCGCAAATGACGGCTTTTCTGGCTTTGCACCGCTCCAATACCGTTATGCGCATGTACGAAGGCAAACACCACTTTTCCTCTTTCAATGTACCGCTGAAATTGCCGGCCCGCTTACTCGCCGTAGGGCACGAAGGGGATAAACTCTATTTCAGCGAAACGCTGCTGAATTCCAGCCAGGTATTTTATTACCTTTATATGCAGGAAGTTGACGCCGCTTCCCTGGCTGCGTATCTCAACAAACTCTGATATGGCGAACATTCTGGATTTCGAGACGGCAGTTGCGGCAGGCATTTGAAGCCCAGGCCGACCTGGAAAATGCGTTTTTTATGAAGCGCTATATGCGCGAACAATTCAATTTTTATGGCATAAAAAGCCCCGATCGCAAAAACCTCATCACAGAAATAAAAAAGGAGAAGGGGCTTCCCGGCCTTCCGGCATTGCAGGAATTCTGCCGCTTTTGCTTTCAGCAAGATGAGCGCGAGTGGCAATACGCAGTTGGCGACCTGGTAGAACCGCTCGCCCGAAAACTGGACCCTTCGTGGTTGCCTTTACTGGAAGAACTAATCGTTACAAAATCGTGGTGGGATACGGTCGATTTCCTGTCGCCCAAATTGTGCGGCGGACTATTGCTCGCCCATCCCCATCTGCTGGCGCCTACGGCGCTTAGATGGATCGAATCCGACAACTTCTGGCTCCAAAGGGCTGCTATACTCGTGCAGTTGACCTACAAACAAAAAACCAACGAGGAACTACTTTTTGCATGTATTACACGCAGGAGTGACAGTAAGGAGTTTTTTGTGAACAAGGCGGCAGGCTGGGCCTTGCGCCAATACGCACGGGTAGCCCCAGAACAGGTGAAAGTATTTACGAATAAAATCGCCCTCACCATTAACTTATAAGGAGGCTGTTAAGCATCTCGACTTACCCTAATCCTGCCGGCTCAATCGCAGTTGATACCCGACACAAAAAGCTTGTTAGACCAAAAAGCTGCGAACGGTCTGCCGGTATGACGCCTCACGTATTCAATCTTTACCTGTATGGTATATACGCCAGGAAAGGAATAGGAACCGTGCGCTCCGGTGATTGGTATGCCATGTCCAGCTACCTTGCGACTAACTGTCCATGTAGTTGGTACAGCCGTGCTTGGCACCGGCAATGGCGGAGGCGTAACTAGATTTATAAACGCACAATTTTCGGCCTCCAGCCCATAGCAAATTTGATTGCCGTTCATACTCGAAATTGTAGTTACCATACTCATTTGTCCGTATGTAAGTGTAGCCAAACCTGTGGCTATCACCAGTGTCATGATTAATTTTCTCATAGTTGCTAATTCAGTTGTGTTACGCTTATTCATGGGAATTTAACTTGAACATGTAATGTATGATCAATTGAATATCAGGTAGATAGTGCCTTTTTGATTGCCCAAGATTGCATTGCTTCTGCAACGACTTGTCGGGAGGGTGATTTCCTAAACAGGGGGATTAACAAATATATATAAACAAAGTTAATAAAATAGTTCAATAAAATCAAGGGATAGCGATAACTAGCCTAAAATTTATAGCTGACCAACCTTCGTTTATCTTGCAAATGCACACGGAAGGGAGGCTAGGGGAGAGGCGTTTGAAACGAAACGACAACCACGGGCGTGCCCCACATATAGATAGAGAAATCATCATCGGCATCGTCTATTACGACTTCTACCTTCTTGCCGTTGTATTTGAGTTGTTCGGGCATCGATACAGGGCGCCATTCTTCACCGTTATCGCCAAGGAGGCCCCAAAAACCGCCGCTTTGCGGGATATAAGTCACCGTTGCAGTAACTCGTTTTTTCGACATGGTTGTTAATGTTTGGTTTGACCGTTCACTAAATGCTTGAGGGTTTGTTGCAATTCTTCTATCAACTTCGATTGCTGCCCAATGGTTTGCGACAATTCTTTGATTTCGCTTTGCAGGTGGTTTTTCAGGTTTTGGGGAGAGGGTAGGAAAGGGCTTATCTTGGCCCTAACGTACCAAACCTCGCGTACTTCGTTAATGGGTATGCGATACGTGTCGTAGAAGGAATTGTCGGAGCCCAACTCTACGCAGCGATCTTCGCGGATACGGTTAAACAGGCGTTTGACCACCACGTCTGCCCGGGTGATCACTACATAGACATAATTATCCTTTAAACCTGTTTCCCAAAGGGTGGGTTCGAGGAAACTACAGACCACCTTATCGCCCTCAAACAGCGTAGGTTCCATGCTGTCGCCGGCCACATCAAAAGAGCGGTGCGTGCCCACCTTGTATTTGTAGTCGGGTAGGGTAAAAGAAGGAAGTTCCTGCACAAAAACCGGATTCGACAATTCGCTGACGTAACCCGCCTGGGCAGGAATAGGTACGTGTACGATGCGCTCATCATCATCAGCGTTAGTCATAACGGTTAGTACGCGGAAATCTTTGTGGTCTTCTTCGGTAAGGAACATAGGGCCGTCGCCGGTGAGCAAATAGGCGGGGATGATCTTGTATTTTTCTCTATGGCTTTTCGGAGCAATTCGATAGTGACATCGCGCCGGCCTTTAAGTATTTCGCTTAAACTTTGAGGTAAGTAGTCGAGCATGACGGCAAACTGCCTACTGGAACGAACGCGGTTGTCATCACGCAATTTGTCATGGCATTTGATAAACCGCTGTGTTACAACACTGTTCATAGTGGGGAAGTTTGTCTTAAACAAAGATAACAATGCCCCCGAATAAAACGCCCAAAAGGACAAAGAATTGATCAAAAAAGTGATATTATCATCAGCTCATTATTTTACTACTTTGAGCAACAACCTGGAGGGTTTGAAGAGTATGCCGTTAACCAGGTTATCGATTGCTCTCCAGATGACAAATGGAAGGTATTGCAGTAAAATATGCATATGCAGGCGGCTCAATACTTTGCTGTGAAAAGCGTAAGCATTGGCTTTAAGTCGACGATCGCCGGGTAATAAGTCCAGGAGTTTGCTTTCCGTGAACGCATGCAAATGGGCATGCATCGGGGTAGGCCTGTTGCAATGGATACAGAGGGTATACACAATTTTTTCGTTGTAGGGGGTAGTCACGATGAGTGTGCCGCCCGGCTTGAATACACCCAGCAGGCAACGGATAAACGCCGCTGGATCGGGTACGTGTTCGATGATCTCGGCGGCGATGATACAATCGAAGGTACCTTCGCGAAAGGGGAGGGCATACACATCTGCCACCACGCCGAAATGTCGGTCGAAAGGGTAGTTTTTGATTGCTTTGACGGGATTGACGGTTGAGATATCCATGGAAAATACTGCAACGCCCCGCGGGCAATAGTGTTGGGCTACCCAGGCATTGCCGCAGCCTACATCCAGAATTCGTTTTGTAGTGCCTGGGGTTTCTGCCATGATGGCTTCGTGCAGGCGCCGGTTTTCATGTCTTTCGGCGGCGCTTTCGGGTATTTCAAAATAATCGAAGGCTTCCGCATCGGTTTGGTAATGAGTCACATAATAAAACGAGGTATTGAATTGCTTAAAAGCCTCGGGTTTGGCAAAGCGTTCCTGTGCATTTTGGGGTAATAAAACGGGGACGCCCTCCACGCGGGCGTAGCTAAAAGCGCCGCTGTGATCGAGGAGCTGGCCTGTGGCCTCGTCAATATGCAGCGGTTGCCCGTTGTCGGGGCTCACGCAGTACATCCAGCAAGGTAAAGCTCTCCATGTTTTTGGTTTAGCGTAAATGCAGGAATGGCCGCCATACATGGCTACGGGGAGGGTCGGCGCTAATAGAAATAGGCGTTTTTAGCACGGGATGTTCAAACGATAAATTGAGGCAATGCAGGGCAATAGAGCCGTCGTGCAGCGGTTGCGGGAAGCCGTATTTTACATCGCCCACAATAGGGCAATTGATCTTGGCCAGTTGCACCCTGATCTGATGGGGCCGGCCGGTGAGCGGATGTACGCCCAGCAGGCAACGGCCGTCTATTTCGGCCAGCAGTTCGTAGTCGAGTTCGCCTAGTTTAGCATCGGCATCGGCACCGCGTCGGCTAAGCTGATCGTAAGCCTTAGCCACGTTTTTGGTCGTATCTTTGGCGATATAGTGTGCCAGATGACCGTTGAACGGTTCGGGACGCTGCGCGCATATAGCCCAATACGTTTTTTGTATCTTGCGCTCCTGAAATAAGCGGTTCATTCGCTCGAGGGCTTTGCTGGTTCGAGCCATGACAACCACTCCGCTCACCGGCCTGTCGATGCGGTGTACTACGCCCAGGAAGACATCGCCGGGTTTGTTGTAGCGCGATTTGATATAGGCTTTCGCCCAATTGCTGAGCGGCTCGTCGCCCGTTTCATCGCCTTGAACCAGCCATCCCGCCGGCTTGTTTACTGCCAGAAGGTGGTTGTCTTCGTATAAAACCTGAATGGCCTCCATAATGTGGTGGTATGAAAAAAAGCGGAAAATTATGAAAATATCATTGGGATTTTCTCCTTGTCCAAATGACACTTTTATTTTTGATGCCATGGTGCATGGCAAAATAGACACCGAAGGGCTGTCTTTCGACGTCGTTATGGCTGATGTGGAGGCACTCAATCATTGGGCTTTCGAAGGCCGTCTGGATGTGACCAAACTCAGTTTTCACGCGTATACTTACCTTACCGACCGGTACAACCTGCTTGAATCGGGCGCGGCTTTGGGCAACAACTGCGGCCCCCTGTTAATTGCCCGCCAACCCATGCCCGATGAGGCAATCAATAACGCCGTCATTGCCATCCCCGGGCAATATACCACCGCCAATTTTTTACTCAGCCAGGTATACCCACAAGCTGTCAACCGGCGAATTATGCTGTTTTCAGCCATTGAGGATGCCGTATTGAGCGGCGAAGTGGATGCAGGTCTGATTATCCATGAAAACAGGTTTACTTACCAGGACAAAGGCCTCGTCAAACTAGCAGACCTGGGAGAAATATGGGAACAAAACACCGGTATGCCCATCCCCCTGGGAGGTATTGCTGTTAAAAACCAACTGCCGCCAGATCTGCAAGCGGCCATAGGGCGGGTAATGACGCGTAGCGTAGCCTTTGCAATGGATAACCCCGCAGAGGCACTTCCTTTTGTACGTGCACACAGCCAAGAGATGGATGAGGGCGTGATGTACGCCCATATCAACCTCTATGTCAACGAGTTTACGCGTGCACTGGGCGAGCGCGGACGCTCGGCGGTAGCGCGCATGCGCGCTAAGAGCCCAGGTAGTGCTTAAGCAGCTTGCTGCGATTAGCCGAGCGCATCTTATTGATAGCTTTATCCTTGATTTGGCGAACGCGCTCGCGGGTAAGCCCGAATTTATCGCCGATATCTTCCAGCGACATGGGGTGCTCAACGCCGATGCCGAAATACAATTTGATCACATCGCATTGGCGGTCGGTGAGCGTAGAAAGCGAGCGTTCGATTTCGCGGCGCAGCGATTCGATATATTCCAATGCCGTATCGGTTTGGGGGGTGCCGCTGTTTTCAAGCACGTCGAGTAGCGAGTTGTCTTCCCCTTCCACAAAGGGGGCGTCCATAGAAACGTGGCGGGCGGCGACGCCGAGCGTGGTTTCCACTTCTTCCGTGGGGATTTCGAGCATTTCGGCCAATTCTTCAGGAGAGGGTTCGCGCTCGAATTCCTGTTCCAGTTCCGAAAATGCCTTATTGATTTTATTTAACGAGCCTACCTTGTTGAGTGGAAGGCGCACGATACGCGATTGTTCGGCCAATGCCTGAAGGATCGACTGGCGAATCCACCACACGGCATAAGAGATAAATTTGAAGCCGCGGGTTTCGTCGAAGCGCTGGGCGGCTTTGATCAGGCCGAGGTTGCCCTCGTTGATCAGGTCGCTAAGCGAAAGGCCTTGGTTTTGGTATTGTTTGGCCACCGAAACCACGAAGCGGAGGTTGGCCTTGGTTAGTTTTTCAAGAGCCGCCTGGTCGCCCTGCTTGATGCGTTTGGCGAGTTCTACTTCCTCTTCAGGCGTCAACAGATCTACTTTTCCTATTTCCTGCAGATACTTCTCAAGTGACTGGCTTTCCCGATTGGTAATAGATTTTGTAATCTTAAGCTGTCTCATCTACTCAGCGCTTTTATGTTTAATTTCACAATGGATTGCAATCCTTTTTTAGTTGTAGAGATTATGGATATGAACAGGGATAAGCCGATTTGGTCGGCAGGAGTGAATGTCAAACTGTTTAAGTCGAATTGTGATTGATCACGCCTGGATGTTTATATTTGGGTTTCGGCTCACAAAATTAGGTCAATTACCTATGCCTGTCAAGTGGGAAGGCGGTTTATTTACTAACACAAGGTGAAAACACCCTCAAGTAGCTAATAGTTTTCCATCAGAAAAAAAAGTTGTTTGTGTAAGCACAGCGAATTATGTTTGGATAAATCAATTTTTTATTTTTTATTGCGGCATTGAATTTTTAACGGGCTGATATTAAATTTTTTTTATAGCATGCTCAATTAAGCGCCAAAATGTATGGGTAGAACAAAACTGAGATTGGAATACCTGTTCAAGGCATCTCCCACTATACTGTATCAGTTTTTTACCACGCCTTCCTGCCTCGTGCGCTGGTTCTGCGATGAAGTGGATATTCAAGGCAATTTCTACACCTTTGCCTGGAATGGCTATACCGAAACTGCTGAAATTATTGACGATATCGAAGAAGAAAGAGTGCGGTTTCGCTGGGCGGAAGCCGAATACGACAACGAATACCTCGAATTTAAGATCACCGAAGCCCCCGTTACCGGCGAAACAATACTGGAAGTAATCGACTTCTGTGATAGCGACGAACTGGCCGACCAACGCCAGCTTTGGGATACCCAAATTCATCGCCTCCAAAGAGAAACCGGCAGCCAGGATTGAGGGAAGGACTTTGCGACTATACGACTGTAAGACTGTACGACTATATGATCATTGTTCGTAAAGTCGTAAAGTCCTACAGTCGTAAAGTCTCACAGTCTTATCCGTAAGCAGTAACCAGGCCCCATATAATCAGCACTATGCCGCCCAGCGCCAACATACCGGCAATGAGGTCTGTCAGCCCACCAAGCGAAATAATGATCGAAACAAGCGCCAGGATAAGCGCAGCACCCAAAAGGATAACGCCGATGCGAAACTTACCGTCATCCCATACTTCTCCTGCTTTGCGTTGTAGTTTTTCCAAACGCTGCTTAACCTTATGCCACTTTTTCTGCGCTATCAACGCCTTGCGAGATTGCCCGGCGCCGACGCCCGCAGCAGCCGCCGTTTTTGCCCCCCCGCCGGCCATGCCCGCAAAACCATATGCCTCATTACTCGCAGCTGTTAATGCAAAAATCATTGTCAGCATGTAAATAATTGGTTTCATGGCAATGTGTTATATTTATGGAGATATTTGTTTAGGAGGTTTAGCGATAGGGTTTAGCGATAGGGTTTAGCTGTGTGTTTAGAAAACTAAACCCTATCGCTAAACTGCGCATGCACTAAACTGCGCATGCACTAAACCCTAACGCTAAACCTGCCGAAGGCAATGACAAATATACCAGAATCGCATGACAATTTACTTCGGATTATCTTTTGAAGAACAAGTCTACCCTCCTGTATGGAACACGGGTAGCGGCGTCAGCTTTGTGGGGCCCCAGGGCTTGCTCAGATTGCTGGAGTCGCGCCTGGGATTGACTATGCGCGATTCCGACAACGAACACCTGCGTATAGAGCAATACCGCCAGGCACTGCTTCACTACGCCGAAGATCATGCGGAGGCTTTTTACATCAGTGCTTTTGAAGCCGACGAATTGGCCACTGCGGAAGACTTGCTGTCGCGTCGCGACGAACTGGTGCTGTCGGGCTGGGATTTTGTTATCAATGATACCACCCCGCCGCGCCTCCGCCAAATGGCAGCTATCGAACAATTTTTGCATACCGGCAACCTGTCGCTGTCGGCAGGATATGCCGACCGGTTTACTACCGTACTTGAATATATCAATCGCCGCCACTGCAATCTTTCGGCCGTTTATTTGTGTGAAATGCCCGCGCAATTACCCGCACATTTCCAGCGATTATTTGAAGAGTTGGCTAAAAGCGGGGTGACTATCAATAAACCTGCCGGTGCAGATGGCCAGGCGCCGGCGCATACCGACCTCGGCGTATTCCAGCGCCGGCTTGTCGAACAGTTGCCATCCACTGTGCGCGTGCCGCTGAAAGCAGATGGTAGCCTGTTGATTTTGCGCGGCCAACGCGAAAGCGACCTGGCGGCTTACGTAGCGCAGCTCATGCGCCGCAACGAATCCTTTCGCCCACTCTGCCTCATCGCAGACAAACGGAGAAGCCTCGACGATGCGCTGATACAGGAGGGATTACCCAGTATGGGACTGTTGGCTACTTCGTTGTCGCGGCCCACGTTGCAAGTATTGAAACTCGTGCCCGCCTTTTTGTGGCAACCGGTAGACCCTATAAGATCATGGAATTTGTGTCGCTACCGGTAAAACCGCTCGACGAAGAACTTTCTCACCGCATCGCCGCCCAGATGGCGGCCACTCCCGGTATCAACAGCGATAGCTGGTTTGCAATGATCCGCCGCTATTTTGATGAACTGGAGGAAAGCGGAAACCGACCCGGGGGGCTTTCTGCCGGCGCCATACGCAAGCAATACGAATTCTGGTTTGAACGCAAGCGTTACGATTTGCACCAGGCCGTGCCCAAAGCTGAAGCTATTGACATTTTCTATTATCTGGAGCAATGGGCCTGGAAAACCTTTGATGAAGGAGGCGGGAAAAACCAGTCTCTGCTGGCGCTCAACCTACAAGCCCGGCGAGTACGCGAATTACTGGAAGCGCTTCCCGAAACCGCCCTCACCAACCTGGCGCTGGAACGCATCGTACGTACTATCTACCAGCCGGCGCCTGCACAATTCAACGCCGTTGAAATCGGCGCCCCCGCCGTCATCCATCAGCCAGGGGCGCTATATGGCGCCTGCGATGAACTCATGTGGTGGAATTTTCTGCAACTGGAAACCTCCCACTTTTTCTCCCGATGGTACCAACACGAACGAAACTGGCTAGGTCTTTCCGGCATCAGGCTCGTTGAACCCCACGAAGAAAATGCGCTGGCCTTGTGGCAACGCAAACAACCCCTGCTGTGGACCAGTAAGCGGGTAGTGCTCGTTATTCCGGAATCGGTAGAAGGGGAACCTGCTCCCCCGCACCCGCTGTTGGGCGACCTGGAGGCTACTTTTGGCGAGCTTGAACCTATTACACTGCGAATAGGCCCCCAGGCCGCAAATAAGCCCTGGCAGCGGGATTTACAACTTCCCGTTTTTACACCCCTGCCACCGCGCCAACTGGGCCGCCCGCAGCCGTTCCTGCGTTTACCCTCCGCCCATCGCCTGGTAGCCCGCGAGGAAGAAACGTTTACCAGCCTGAATTCCCTGTTGTATTACCCCTACCAGTGGATATTCCGCCACCAGATCAAGCTGGTCAATTCTTCTATTCTAAGCGTCGTAAAAGATCGCGCCCTGATGGGCAATCTGGCGCACCGCTTTTTTGAACGGCTACTGCTCCAGGATATTTACAACTGGACCCGCCACGATATAGCGCAATGGGTGGACAAAGAAGCCAACCCGCTCCTGCACAAAGAAGGTGCTGTATTGCTCCTTTACGGTCGCGAACCGGAAAGGGTAGCCTTTATTAACCGCATCAAATACGCCGCCTGGAGCCTGGTCAGCCTGATCGTGCAAAATGGCTGGCGCGTGTCGGCCACCGAACGCCCCCTCGAAGGCGGCATAGCCGGAATACGCCTCAACGGACGGGCCGACCTGGTACTCGAAAGAGAAGGCGAAATTGCAGTCGTAGACCTCAAATGGTCGGGCGCCCAGCACCGCCAGCAACTCATCCGCAACGAAGAAGACCTCCAACTCGTATTATACGCCCGGCTGTTGAGCAATGACGATTCCTGGGCCCATACCGCGTATTTTATTATGGAAAGCGGCAAGCTCATTGCCCGCAATGAACTGGCCTTCAAAGAAGCCGTTGCAGTGGCGCCACAGGTAGCGCACACAGAAGTCAATCAACGCATCCTGGAACGGCTTGAAGCTACCTATGCCTGGCGCTTGTCGCAAATCAAAGAGGGGATGGTAGAAGTGCGCTGCGAACAAACCCTGCCACACCTCGAAGACCACTACGGTGAAGCCTTGATGCCCCTGTTGGAGATGAAAACCGAAGATGCCCGCTATGACGACTATCGAACCCTGATCAACCTGGCCGAGTAACTGCCAACTAATGCCGTCGAGTTAAGCTTTCTATGTTTACTAAACTTTTGAAGTTTAGTAAACATGCACCTCCCATTGAAGCTTTACTCGACGGCATCGCCCCCGCCGACCCCCAATACCCGGCTCAGACCTATTTTTTTCCCGTTCGGCATATATTTTTTCGCAATGGCGATGTTTCTTTAGAAGATTGCATGGTCAATTGGCAAACTTATTAAATTATGAGACCTGGAACAAAGTACCTCTTCATTGTTGGCGCTCGTATATTAGTGAGTTATGTACAAGCTCAAAGCCGGTATATAACTTCGCGTGGCGAGATAAGTTTACCTCTGAAGCGCCCCTGGAAGTGATCAAAGCACAATCAAAAGAACTGAGGGGCGCCATCGACGCCGACAAAAAAACATTTGCCTTCACCGTACCCGTCAAATCGTTTGAGGGGTTCAACAGTCCTTTGCAGCGCGAGCATTTCAACGAAAATTATATGGAAAGCACGCAATACGACAGGGCTACATTTAATGGCAAAATCATCGAACAGATTGATTTTACCAAAGACGGAGAATATGAAGTGCGCGCCAAGGGCAAATTAAATGTACACGGTATCGAACAAGAACGCATCATCAAAGCGACTATCTCTACCAAAGACGGAAAACTCAGCGTGCACTCCATTTTTACGGTTCTCCTCGAAGAACACGGCATTGCCATCCCCAAAATTGTGTATCAGAAAATAGCCGACGAAATTCAGTTGAAAGTAGTGGCCGTTTTTACAATGCAAGGGCGTTGAAACTGCTTTTTACCATATGCAGCCTGGTGCTTGGGGTGGCGCTACACGCACAAACGCCCCGTTTTAACCACCATCCAATGGGCGGCGAATGGGAGGATACGCGCGTCAACAAGATTTATGAGGCTGGATCCGGATTGCTTTGGTTTGGCGCCGACAGGGGGCTTTTTCAATACGACGGCCGCAATTTTATCTTCTGGCCTTCAGGCGATTCTGTACAGCGGGCAGCCACCGCTATTTATGAAGATCGCCAGGGTACCCTGTGGGTCGGCTATGAAGATGGAGCGGTTTTTACCAAACCAAAAACCGGTGAATTAACCCTTTGGGATCCACAAGAAGGGCTGCCAAAAAGCCATAACAGGTATTGTGGAAGACGACAACGGTGTGTTGTGGCTGTCTACTTACGGAGAAGGCCTTTACTACTTCCAACACAAACGGCTATACAATTTTAATACCGACGATGGACTATTGGGTAACGATATTTATGCTTTCGTCAAAGATAAAAACGGCAGGCTTTGGGCTGCTACCGACGGTGGTATAAGTATTTGCGCTTTGCGCGACGGCAAAAAATCGGTATACAATTTAACCCGTGCACAGGGATTGCCCGACGATATTGTGCGCGCCATTTTGCCCGACGAAAAGGGCAATTGCTGGATAGGTACCTATGATAAGGGTTTTTGTTATTTTAATACCCAAACCTGGAAATTTGAATATCCTTATACAGCGTGGACGTATGGTGTGATCAACAGTTTTGAATTGTTTGAAGGCCGGGAATTGTGGATAGGAGCCGACGGACAAGGCTTATTCCGCTTCGACCTGCTTACCGAAAAACTTCAGCGGCTGGCTTGTTCTGATAAATCGCTCGCTTCCAAAGTGTTCGACCTGCACAAAGATGTCGAAGGCAATATTTGGGTGTTGAACAATATTGACGGTATTTGCTCGGCCAACCGGCAGTTTGAGTTTATTCCGGGCCGGCTCGACAATATCCAGGCCGTCTTGGCCGATTCCAGGAACCGGCTGTGGGTGGGTACCCAGGGCGGGTTGTTCCGCTACCTACCCGAGGGCAACGGCGCCTACACGCCCCAATTGACGCATCTATCCCTCAACGTACTGAGTCTTTATGAAGATACTTTTCAAAACCTGTGGATCGGTACCTTTGGCAACGGCGTATACTGCTTTCAACCTGCCACCGGCCGGTTGAGGCATTTTACAGAACAAGACGGCCTTACCAACGGTAGCGTATTGTCCATAGACGGCTATAATGAACGCCTTTGGCTGGCCACACTCGGCGGCGTTACCGAGTTTACTTTACAGGGCGATCCCTTGCTCACCACTGCCGGCCCCGCCCATCGCAATTTCAACCAGGAGAACGGGTTGGGTACTAATTTTATCTACAAAGTATTCGTCGACAGCAAAGGGCGCACCTGGTTTGGCGCCGACGGCAGAGGTATCAGCGTTTTGGAAAAAGGACGCATCACCAATTACGCCAAGGCCGGCGATGTACCCCTCAGCGCGGTATACGCTATCACTGAAGACAAACGCGGGCATATCTGGTTCAGTACCGCCAAACAGGGCATTTTTGAATTTGACGGCAAACGCTTTTACCAGCTTACCGTCAAAGAAGGTATCCGTGAGCAAGCCATAACCAGCCTGGCCACCGATAAAAAAGGCAATATTCTCGTAGTACACCAATCGGGGATTGATCTGCTCGATCCGATTACACGACACCTCATTTATTTTGACGAAGAGGTAGGGATAAGCAATATTGATCCCAACCTCAACGCACTTGCCACCGACAACAACGGCAATGTATGGATTGGCGCCCAAAACCAGGTAATTCGCTATACCACCCTGAAGGAAGAGCTGAGCATTCATCCGCGCATCCTCCTGTATAGTGTGTCGGTATTTCTCGAACCGGTAAATATTTTGTTGCAAAACGAATTTAGATACAACCAAAATAATTTCATTTTTGAATTTGTAGGCCTTTGGTATACCGACCCCAAAACGGTGAAGTATCGCTATAAACTGGAAGGGTTTAATCCCGACTGGATTATTTCAGGAGATCCCAGGGCTACTTATTCGAATCTACCTCCCGGACAGTACACTTTCATTGTGTCAGCCACCGAAAACGAAGCTTTCGACCAGGAGCCCGCGGTGAGTTATAGCTTCAGAGTGAAAACCCCCCTTTGGCAGCGTCCCTGGTTTTTGCTCTCCTCCGTTTTGTTATTCGGCGGGGTATTATACTGGCTTATAAAACAACGGGAGCATCGCGCGCAACGCGAAGCCATTTTGAATAAAGAAAAAATTGAAAGCCAGTATGAAGCGCTCAAAAGCCAGATCAATCCCCATTTTTTATTCAACAGCTTCAATACGCTCATCACGATCATCGATGAGGATCCTAAAATGGCGGTAGCTTACGTCGAACAGTTATCCGACTTCTATCGCAGTATCCTTCAATACCGCGAAAAGGAAGTCATACCTTAAAGAGGAAATCACACTGGTAAAAACCTACGCTTTTTTGCTGAATACTCGTTACGGCGATAATTTTCGCCTGAATGTGTCTGTTAACGGCGAAACCGCCTTCGTAGCGCCGCTTACGCTGCAAATACTGGTAGAAAATGCCGTCAAACACAATATCATCAGCAAAACCAAACCGCTAAACGTAGATATAGCGCTTGAAGAAAACGCGTATTTGTCGGTCAGCAATAACCTGCAACCCAAACTCACTCCGGAGCGCTCCACCGGCTTCGGATTGCAGAGTATCAAAGCGCGCTACGCCCTGCTGATCGATAAGCCTGTCAAGGTGGAAGAAGACGGGGTTATTTTTAAGGTTAGTATTCCAATTATCAAAAACGACCAGGCATGAAAGTGCTGATTATTGAAGACGAGGCCGCAGCGGCAAGAAGACTACAGAAGCTTATCCAGGATATCGATCCCACGATTGAAGTGATCGCCCAACTCGATAGCATCGAAGCTACCATGGAATGGCTGGGCACAAATGAACTACCCGAGTTGATCTTTATGGATATCCATCTCGCCGACGGCTCCGGTTTTGAGATTTTCATTATGTGAAATTCGATAAACCGGTCATTTTTACTACCGCCTACGACCAATACGCCATCCAGGCCTTTAAGGTGAATGCAATCGACTATTTGCTGAAACCCATTAAGCAAGCCGAGTTGGAACAAGCTATCCTCAAATTTAAACAATGGAAAAGCAATGCCGTTTTTGACTACCAGCAACTGGCTAAAGCTATGCAGCAGGAAAACCAGCCGCGCCGCTTACTCATTAAGTTGGGACAAACGATCAGGGTGGTCAATATGAACGAAGCTGCGTATTTTTATACCGAAAATAAAATCACTTTTGTTGTCACTAAAGAAAGCAAACGCTATCCTCTCGATTTTTCACTCGAAAAAGTGGAGGAATTGGTGGATGAAAAATCGTTTTTCCGCATCAACAGGCAGTTTATTGTGAATATTCAGTCTATCAAGGAAATGTACGCCTATTCCAAATCGCGCGTAAAACTCGAACTCGTCCCCCCCCTGCGATCTCGATACGGTGGTCAGCACCGAACGCTCTCCCGTTTTTAAACGCTGGCTCCAGGGCGGGGTTGAGGCAGAGGAGTAGGCGACTGTGCGACTGTGCGACTGTACGACTGTACGACTGTACGACTGTACGACTGGCGACTCGTCCCCGATCGCAAAGTCGCAAAGTCGCAAAGTCCCAATCCCAAAGTCCTAAAGTCCCAAATTCCCCACTCAGCTTCCCTTTTTTCCCGTTCAGCACCATTAATTTGATTGCCCTCCCGCACGGCCATACCTTTGTCGTATTGATTTACAAATGGTTTAACAAAAAAAACGACAACGATATGAAAAAGGCGAGCCTGCTCTTCTCTACCCTGGCACTTCTTACTTTGATGGCCCTCAACGCATGCACCAACAGCAATGACGACAACCTGCCCAACAGCAACGTAACCAACCAGTTGACCACCAGCGGCGATTGGAAGGTGTCGTATTATTGGGATAAGGACAAAGACGAAACCAACGATTTTTCGGGCTATTCTCCTCTTTAAGGATAACGGCGTGCTGGAAACGCACTGAAAAACGGAGTGGTGAGCACCGGTACCTGGCAGGTGAATTCCAGCAGCAATAAACTGATCATTTTTATGGGCGCCACCAACCCGCTCGAAAACCTCAACGACGATTGGATTATCGTCGAAAAAACCAATTCTGTGATCAAACTTAAGGACGACAGCACTACTCACCTCGAAGAACTGCATTTTATGGTTCAGTGAACAGTGAACTGTGAACGGTGAACAGATCATGGAGCAGTTCACTGTTCTGATTCACAGTTCACTAA